>NZ_JBXVVD010000002.1:0-1243871 GCF_057219365.1 Roseobacter sp. YIN89
CCCAGGTTGAGGCTTTGCGCAAGCACAGAAACGGCGGCAAGCAGACCGTCACAGTGCAGCATGTCAATGTAGAAGACGGAGGTCAGGCCATTGTTGGCAATGTTGAGACCGGGGGGAGGGGCACATATGAAAAGTGACGCCAACCCCATGCACAAGGCGCACGCGGCCCCTCGATGCACTGCAACCTCGAAGCGCAACGGCCAGCCATGCAGGGCTCCGGCTGTCAAAGGCTGGAATGTATGCCGGATGCACGGCGCTGGTGGCGGACAAGGCGCTGGCAAAGCGAACCCCGCTTATAAACACGGCGTACGCACGCGCGAGTATGTCGAGATGCGCAAGGCGATCAATGAGCTGGTGCGCACAGAACGCGAACTTGCCGCCCTTATTGATGATAGGACGGGCGAAGATCACTTTAATCTGCCCAATTAACTACTCTCTGGGCCAATAATCCCGCGAAATACCAAAAACCGGACGTTCAGGCAAAGCGCAGCTAATGACTGGAACGAGCCCACAGGAGACATTGCCAGTCGTCTAGTGATTATGAAACAAGGCCGCCGGTGGTACGACAACGGCGCGCTCCGGCGAGTAACGGTCGAAAAGATCAACCAGCCTTGCGGCTTCGGTCGCATCACCTGTCACTTCGATTTCACCATTCGCGACCAGATCGCCCGGGGTTTCCGTGCTTACGTAGATCTTCGCCCATGTTTCCCCGCTCATGGCCAGAACCATGTCAGGGTCGCGGTAGTGCTCATCCGGCTCTGCGACGAACTCGGCGACGGCGCGGCGGATGTGCAAACCGGCGCTGCTGCCATCGTCAAAGTTGAAGCGCATGTATGCGTCCGTGTCGCCGCTCAGTTCAGGGTTTATACGGACACGGAAGTAATCGAGGTAGGTGGTCGGAGAGGCCGCAATGACCTCGGGGGCGGGTGGGATCACACGCGGGACTGTGACCTTGCCTTCCAGCGCGAGCGCTTGCGTCATCAGGTGCGCGCGGTCGTTCGCCCCGGTCGAGACATAAGCCATCTGACGCAGCGCGTCGGCCTTGGCCTGCCGTACTTCACCATCTTCCGGATCAAGCCGGTAAAGGTAGTTCACCAGTTGCGCAGCCCAAGCGTATTCCTTTTTCTCCATCGCTTCAGCAGCGGCAGCAAGAACCGCCTCTCGCCCGCCCATCAACGGGACGATGCGCGACGCCTCGTCCCACGGGGCGACCGGCTTCAGGTTGGCGGCATCATTGTCGTACCACCCGACGCATTGGTAGTGGATCGCGGGGGCATAGCTGGAGATTTCACCGTAGTTTTGCAAGTTGTTTGGAGTCTCGTTCAGATACTCTGGGAAAGTAACGAGGTGCCGCAATTCATTTGGGCCTTTCCCGCCGAGAATACCACGCAAGCTTTGGTCCAGAACAAAGCTCGCACCGTCAAGATAGCCTTCCAACGTCTTCTGGATTACATCTTTGCCCACGATTGGACGGGCGGCAGCGGAAATGAGAACCTCGGGTTGCAAGTCGCGATTGTGCTTGAGGCCCTCGATCCACTCGCGTGGGTCACGGAAGATGTCTCCGCGGACGGAATAGAGCTGCGGGGGGCTGGACCAGAGCATGGTGGTAAGCAGGATTTCCCGTTCCGGCAGCCAAACAGTGCAGCGAACCTTGTCATCCGAGCCGTAACGCGTGAAGAACTGCATCTTCACGCCCAGAACCTCCATTTCCTGCCCGTCTTCAACCGGTGTGTTCACTGGGATGAAAGCACCCTCATCAACTTCGAGATTGGTCGGCACCACCCAGGCGTCTGGTCCCTCGTTCGGCATGAACGTGTTGAACTGGATCAGCAAACGCGCGGTCAGGTAGGGCCCGATCTCGGGGAAATAAGCCGGTGCGCCGCCCGCGTTGCGTGCAACCACGTCATTGAGGTTGGGGTGGCCGATAATCGGGATATCATCGTTTCCTTCGGTCAGCACGCCAGCGCCGAGGCAAGTGTGCGAATGGCCGTAGATGATCGCTTTGACCGGTTTGTCGCTGACCGTGCGCAGCGCCTCGAACATCAATTCACCGTCATGCTTGGTGTCGCCGGTGTCAAAGGCGATCAGCCCCTCGGGCGTGTCGATCACGGCCATCGGGGCCAGCCCGTAGCCACCAAAGACCCAGACGCCTTCTGCGGGTTCTTCGATGGTCGGCTCGGGCCACGCAACCGTGTCTATGCCGTCCAGCAGCCGTTTGTTGGTGATGGCGCCGTTTTTCGCAGTAGCCCGTTCGACTGGCGCGCCCATATAGGCGTCGATCTGTGCAGTTGAGGAGGACAGGTCCCGCGTCCGCGCCGCCTGCGCGATGGCCGGACTGGCAAGAAAGCTTCCGGCGGTCGCGGGCACGGCGGCGAGGGCTGCGGAAGAGAAGAGAATATCGCGTCTGTTCGGGTTCGTACTCATCGTTTTTCTCTTATGAAACATATTCTTTGCTTTGGTCTTGCGACAGGGGCGCGCAGGCTGAAGCGCCTGCGCTGCTTGGTTCAGTTCAACTTGCGCGCAATGGGCGCGGACCAGTTTTCGTAACGCTCGAGATCAGGCGCGTAGAGCCGCATGATGATATCGAGGTCCATGTCTGCACGGTTGATGGGCAGCCAGTTTTCCTCCGCTACGCCTTCGGGCTGTTCGGCGGCGATAACGATGCGGATGCCGCCGTCGTCATCGAGTTTGAAGCCTGCGTTTTCACCCACGGAATACTTGAACCGGTCGTTGGGGATGAAGAAACCGGTTTCGTTCTCGTAGAGCGTAGCCGACCAGAACGCATTGACCGGCGGTAGTTCCTCGGCCGTCATGACGATCTCGTAGTCGTACATGGCGTTCATGGGCGCGCCGTCCTCGGTAAGGATCGCCGGGTAAAGCGCTTGGTCGGCGGGTTGGCCGATGGGGCCGGAGACGGACTGAAAGGTTTGCCGCTCGAGGTTGATCTGCCCCTTGGGTTGGAACAGGCCGGTCAGGTTCTCGTCGAGAAAATCCTGATCGCCGAACTTGGCCAGTTCGACCACAGCAACCTTCTGGGCAACGTTGCGCAGCGCTTCGCCGTCGATTTCGGGGGCCGTGTCGGGATCGTAATCCTTTCCCGGTTCGATGCCGAGCGGTTCCAGAGCGACCAGAAGGCCTGCATCCAGTTCGTCATCCGGATCAAAGGTCGTGTGGTTCACCACGAACTGCATGACCTCGATGAAGCGGTCCTCGAAAATATCGAAATCCGAGCCATAGGGCGGGAACCGCGCCGTGTCCTCGCGGAGGTCGAGGTTGCGGCCCACCATGCCCGGGCTACCCCAAGAGCGGACATGCGGTTCACCGTCGCCTTGACCGAGAAACTCCGACAGCGGCTCCACATCGACGCGGCGCATGGCGTCAAGGTTGCGCTCCAGCCGTTCCGGTTCAGCGGCGTGGGGCATGATGCGGAACACGGCACTGACGAAATCGCCCGTGGTCTCCATGATCATGTCCACGCCCTCGACCGGCGCGCCGTCGTAGTCAGGCGTCCGCGCGCTGTAGAACAGGATGTTGGCCGGTTCGTCGAAGTCGCCCTTGGTGGTCGACATCGGGATGTTCACGTAGTGGTCGTAGCCTGTGACCATCAGCGAGACATAGGTTGAGTCGAAAGCCGGAATCTCCAGCACGACGGGCTCTTCGGTGACATCGATCATCGCAACCGTGTAGAGTGTATCGTTGTTTGGACGCGCGATGGCACGCAACGTGTGATCGGCGAGTTCTGTGTTCGGCTTGACGCGATTGTAGCCACTCGTGTTCTGCGGGTTGTCGGGGTCAAGCGCGCCTTTCTGGTTCACGTTGAACATGGCGACATACTGGTAGGAGCGGCGGACCAGATCCTCCATCTGGGCGTCGGTCAGGTTCACCGTTTCGCCGGACTGGGCAGAGACGGCGCCGGGCAGCGACAGGCCGGCGGCCAGCGCCAAAGAAAGTACGATGTGTTTCATTCTTGAGACCTCTTTCAGTTGTTGGGTGAATACCAGATGGGGGAGGTGTAGGCGCGTTCCTGCTGCACCATCACTGCGTCCTCGGGCAGGTCGATAGTGCCGTAAAACGCCTGATCGTAGGCCAGCCAAGACGGCGTCGGAATTTCGAGAATGCGGACGTAGTAGTATGCGCGTTGTGCCGGGTCGAATTCGGGGTCCACCCAGTAGCCGCCGAGCGCCGCCGCCCCAATGGTGTTGGAGAACTCGGCTCCCTCGACGGTACTGCCCATAGGCGGCAGCTTGCCATCTGCGTCCATTTCACGCTCGCCTGACCACGCCACATCGAAGACCTTGGTCATCGGCTCACCGTCGTCGCCGACCCAGCCCTTGACCATTTGGATGCGGTCGAGGTTGGCGCCGTCGGGGTCGCGCAGCGCGCGGATCATAAAGGTGGGTGCGGCACCCTCCGGCCCGGCGAACATGTCAGCCCCCATCGGCACGCCGCGCGCGTAACCCTCGGCCGCGAAATCCGCACGGTGCACCTCATCGGCCTCGAAATCCCAGCCGGCAAAGACGCGCACGACCATACGAGAGCCGGTGGTAGCGTAGACTTCCTTGCGCTGAAACGCGTCCCAGATTTCTTCACGGGTGTTTTCGCGCGCCCATGCAACGGCAAGACCAGCGGCGAGCGTCTCGTAGTGACGGATTGCAACCTCTTCACCGATGATAGCGTCCTGGACAATCAACTCCTCGTAGCGTTCCGCGCCCGTACCAGGCTCACCCGGGGTCGCTTTGCCGTAATAATTGTCCTCCCGCGTGGTTGCGAGCGAGGTGTGGCTGTCGGTAGAGCCGATCTGGCCGAACTTGAAGGGGTTCGCGCCGATCTCCTTCTCTATCACAAGGCCGCGCGCCAGTGCCTCGCGCGCATATTCCTTCGGCAGCATCTCGGGCGATTTGAGCTCGAAGCCGAAATTGCCACGATCCCACCGGTAGTAGTCGGCGAACTCATCGTTTGGGCTGAGCATCGGGTGCGTTTCGCCGTCGCCTTTGATCTGCGTCATCTCGTATACCGGCTCCCATCGCGCCCGGCGTTCGGCATAGTCTATGTCGATGGGTTCCCCGTTCAGGCGGATTGTATCGAACATCATTCCGTTCGACAGGTTGCCGCCATGCGGGATTGCCATGACCTTGCCACCCGTTTCCTGCTCATAGTCCTGCATCCAGTTCCACAGGTCTTCGGGATCGCTGCTGTCGTAATTGGAAAAGGGTATCCGTGTGCCAACCTTGTCGGCATCATCGCGGAACATCACCACCCGGTGCAGATTATTCCCTTCGGGCGTTGATGTCCATTCGAACCCATGCAGAGAGGTGAAGACACCGGGCTCGTTGAAGCGCTCGGCGCTCTCGACAATCCGGTCCCAGATCGAGCGTGTCAGATCGTCATCGTTGATGGGATCCGACAGCTCTGCCATCGCGGTTCCCCACATGACATAGGCTTCGTTGAGTTGCCCTGCCTTGACGAGATCATGCACTTCGCGCCCCCACGTGAGCGTCAGCAACGCCGGGTTTGATTCCGCAATCATCGGGGCCAAACCAAGGTTCTCGGCGTGATCGGCGATCACAAGAAAATCCAGCGGCCGGATCAACTGGGCATACTCGCCAGCCGAAGCGCGCACCTTTTCGCCGCGCGCAAAGCGGAAGGCTTCGTCCGGTCCAAGCGTATTGCCTATCATCCCCGCATCGGTGGAATAAGAGGTGTGCAAGTGCGTGTCGCCGAAGAAGACCCGGTTCGGGTAGGACTGGTCGAGATAAGGCGAATAGTTCTTTTGCCCGATCACCACATCCTCTTCATCGATGGCAACGTCGCCAACGTAGCCTTGCGCCAAGGCAGTCGTGGCCCAGAGGAATGCCGCACCCGCGACAGTGATTGGAAGTATGCGTTTCATGTTCCTTTTCTCCTCTTTAATCGGTTGGCTCAAGTGCTGGGAAATTCCAGCTTCCGTCGAGGATCTCTTGGCGCGGCTGGTAGAGGCGCACGGCATAGCTCCACTCTGGCGTGATGGGGATACAGTTCACGCGGCCGTCGTCGCAGCCGCCCATGTGGATGGTGATGGAGCCATCTTGGTTCGGCTCGGCGGTCACATTGTTGTAGTTGTTGCGGCCCATGTCGTTGGGTTCCATGTAACCAGCCGCGTTGTAGACCGTGATCGACCAGAAGGCGTCTACCGGCACGTCCTTGGCTGTTACTGCGTAGGGTGTTTCACCGTCGTTTTCATCTACGGAATCGACGAGATAGATAGCGCCTTCCGGGGGCAGGCCGGCCCACCCGGCGATCCCGCCGACCAAGTAGTGTACAGGGTCCACATCGTCTTTGCGGCCGAAGGCCAGCGCGGAATCGAAACTCACCTCGGCGGCGAGGTCATTCAGCGCCTTGCGCACTGCCTCTAGTTTCTCGGTGTCCCAGTCTGGTGCCTCGAATGGTCCGTCCCCGCCGCCCGAGACAATGATCCCGTCCTGTGCCGCATGTGCCGCTTGCACATCCTCGGGGTCAGACGGCTCGATAAAGGTGCGGAAACTCACCGCCGCAAACCGTGTTCCAACGTTTTCTTCGGTGAGTTCGTAGGTTCCGGGTGCGGCTTCGACGAACATGTGGTGGTCTTGATTGACCACGTGCATCGACTGATAGCGCCCGTCGATTTCGGGCAGCGTGACCTCGACCGGTTCTGTCAGATCGAGGACAAGCGAGGAATAAATCGTATCTACGTTCATCCGGATCACAGGCTGATTGGCCAGATCCACCGTCTCGCGCTGGTGGACGATCTGCCCAACCTCGAGCCCAAAGGCCTCGATATTCTGGCGGATCATGTGGTCGGTTTCCGCCCGAAGCAGGTTTTCAAGGGTAATGTCTTCGGCGAAGACCACCGTCGGAGCGCAGAGCGCAAATGCAAGTAGCATTCTCATGTCAGCTTTCCTTTTCAGTTGACTGGTTCGACGTCCGGAAATGTCCAGCTGCCGTCGAGAATTTCCTCTCCGGGCTGATAGAGGCGGACAACATAGTTCCAGCCCTCCATGATCGGCAGGCAGTTCACGCGGCCATCGTCACACCCTCCGAAGTGGACGGTCATCGAGCCGTCGTCGTTGCGCGCGCCCATCACGGAGTTGATAACGTAACCATCGATGGCGTTTTTCTCGAAGAACCCGTCTGCGTTGTAGAGGCTTACAGACCAGAAGGCGCCCACGGGCACCTCGGCGGGCACCTCGATCCTGTACTCTCCCACAGGCAGATTAGGCGCATTGGAGGGATACATCGCCTCGGTCTCGGGCAGGCCGCCCCAGCCGATGGCCGTTCCAAGCAGGTGGCGCACCGGATGGACATCTTCTTTCGCGCCAAAAGTACCCGTGATGCCGTCGACAAAGGGCAGGAACCCTCCGATCAGTGCGATCAGCGCATCGTAGGCCTCTTCGTCGTAGTCCGGAAGGATGAAGGGATTCGCCGAAGCTGCTTCGATTTTTATCTGGTCCTGAATCGCGTTGACTGCTGCGACGTCCTCTGGATCGTCCGCGTCCACCAGCGTGCGCATGTACACGATGACGTAGGGCGTATCGAATGTTTCCATGTCGAGCGTGTAGGTGCCGCCGCCGTGGAACACCTTGTTGATGAAGTGGTCTTGGTTGACGATCATCGCTGACATGTACCGCTCGCCCACGTCCGGCAAAGTCAGTGTCGCGCCTTTGGATATGTCGACAACCGCGGTGCTGTAGAGCGTGTCCCGGTTCATCCGGATGGTCGGCTGGTTGTCCACCGGCGTGGGTTCGCGGAAGTGGTAGAACCGGTTTATTCCTCCAGCGAGCGTCACGTATTTGTCGAGCTCGATGTCACTCGCGGCTCGCGCAAAGTTGTCGATCGTCACCGGGATTTCGCGGGCGTCAATCAGTTCGGTCAGGTTGTCGTCGGCCAATTGCGCTGGCGCCTGCGTGGTGACAGTTGCCGTCAGCCAAATCGCACACAGAAAAGTCTTGCTCAAAGTCTTCATCTTTCACCTCCTGATTGAAGTTCCACAGGTATTTTATAGTTGATACTATCAATTATAATTTGATTGATCATGTCAATTACTAAAGGTACGAGTTACGCATGAAATCGACTGCTAAAACCGAAACCAACGTATCAATTCATCAAAGCGTAGGGTATTGGGTGGGACTTCTGTCGCGTTCCATGGAAGCCGAATTCAACCGTTGCCTTGCGCCGCATGGTATAACCCGCATGTCCTATGCTGTTCTTGGAGCGATGGTTTTTGACGGCCATAAAGCACCTTCTGGCATCGCTGACTTTCTTGGTGTTGACCGTGCTGCGGTCACGCGCTTGCTGGATAAACTCGAAGCACAAAAGCTTATCTCACGCGACCGAGATAAAGGAGATCGCCGGTCGATCTTGATCCGTGTGACACCAGCAGGCAAAGCTTTGGCGTTGGAAATGCAGGCCCATTCGCGCGCCGTAAATACCCAATTCACAGAAGCTCTTACCTCCGAGGACAAAGAAAGACTGGTCTCACTCATCAAGGCGATGCTGGCCAAATCGGATACCCTGCCGGAAATTCTCTGATCTCAATCGTATTGCTCCATCGTTTCCTTGATCGCGATATCCACAGCACCGGCCAGCAACATGCCGGGATCATCGTCGCAAGCGTCTTCCAGTTCTTCTACGAATTCGTCACGTAAAGCACCGCTTTCAGCTTCTTCCGGCGCAACTGCAAGCACGTCGATTTCCCTGTTGTAAAGCGAGACGAAAGCCATTTCCCGCACAATCGTATTGATTGCTTCTTCGTCATCGGCGTAGGTCTCAAGGATGCTTGCGCAGCTGTGGTGCATGTGAGGCATCGCGGACTGGATGACTTCTTCGATGTCCACCTCTTCGGCATGCGCAATTCCGGAGAACGCGATAACAGATGCCGTGGCGTAGGTGATAATTCTATTTTTTTTGAGCATTTTTTTGTCCCTTGTTCCCAAAGCGGAAGCCCTGATTTGATGAATTATTTCTTCACAGCGCCAGCGATAGCGCCAACGACCAAGCCAGTACTGGCGCCACTTTTGCCACCAACCAGCGCGCCTACGCCTGCACCGATTGCGGCCCCCTTAACGGTTCTCTTGAATTGCCTATTGCTTGCATCGGCAGGGATCGCAAACCCGAATGCCAGAGCTAGGGTGATTGCAGTTGTGAACAGTTTTAGTCTTGTCGTCATTACATGGTCTCCATCATTGCCAATTCTCGCACTGCTTTGTGTACAAGCGTCATCACGAGAACATCTGAAACGCGCTGGTTCGTTTAATCATCCTGTGCGACCCCCTTTTCACGGGATGTGGTTATAATTCAAAAGCGAAACGTGCCGCCCAAGACGGGGCCCGATTGCGCCACGTTGTAGAGAATGCCGTTGCTGTCATAGTCGACATCCAGATGGCGCCAGCCCAGGCTGACCGTGAAACGATCGTTGATATGGTATGTGGCCCCAGCAAGAAGCGACCATTCGCTTTGGGCACCGACGCCAAATCCTCCAATGTCGAATGCCCCGAACAGGCTCCATTTTTCGGATAGGGTGTAGTACCCTGCGGTACCGATCAAAGGACTGATCCAATCCTCCTTTTCCCGCACGTTCGAAGATCCGCCACCGACTCCATTGAGTGTGAAGGAATTGTCGAGCCACCACGCGCGCGCGCCGCCATAAACGTCGACCGACGCCTGTGATGTCTCAAAGACTGTGCGCCCGACAGCCAAGGCAAACGTGGCTGTATCACTTTCGATTTCAGCCGCGTCAAAGACAACTCCCCCGAGGCTTTCTCTGGTTGATACTTTGACCAGCGTCGCATCCAGGTAGACGACCCATGGGCCGTTTCGAGCACTGGCCATGATCATGCCGCCAAAGTCGAGGTCGTCCAGAACATCAGAAAAAGAGATATCTACATCAGCAGGCGGCGCGCCGGAGAATGTACCTAACGTCCCATTCAGGCCGGACGTCCACGCGTAAGGGGTCACCTCGAAATCCCAGTCCGAAAGGCTTTGCGCCTGACTTTGACCGCTTGCGCTCAGACCAGCCACGAACATCGATAGAAAAATGTATTTTTTCATAGTTTCGCCATCGCCTGCATGGTCGAAGATTAGCATGGCCAATAGGATCATTTTGCGACAAAATGCGGTATGGCTTACGAAGTGATAAACTCGATCGAATTTTCACATGTAATTGATTTACTTGATCGAATAGCTTCCCCAACGCTTGTAGATCGGGCTCTCAGGGCTTCAGGTCTCAGTCGCAGGGCGGTCAGGCAATCCCGCGGTTATTTGCCGTACCGACTGGAGGCCAAGGTAATAGAATATGTCGCCCGCGCGACCGGTGACAGCCAGCTCGGTGCAAAGCTGGGTGAGCAATTCAACTATACGGCCTATGACGCTTATGCGCGCTACGTCTTGAGCGCGCCGGATCTGAAGACCGCAGTAACCCGTGGCCGTCAGGCTTTTCCGCTGATCAGTCCAGGCAGTGAACTCCACATCGATGTTCGAGGGGACATCATGGTGGTCGGACGCCTTTCAGGAATTGATGGCGTTGTAGGGCACCGCCACCTTGATGATGGCGCCATCGTAATCATAGCCAAAGTCTTTCAGCACTTCCTCGGCCCGGACTGGCAGCCGGAATGGGTGGAAGTAGGGGGTAAAGATATTCAACGCGCGGCTTACCTCCAAGACTTGTTGGGGGCGCCTTTGCGGACTGGGGCGAGAATGCCGGGGGTCGCCATACATCTCAACGACCTGTCCACAAGAAACCCTTACCCACCCACTCCAAATGAAGTGATCACTCTTGCCCAGCTTCCGACCATGATGGGAATTCAACCCGCGACAACGACCCGTGACCTTGTCTGGCACACACTGGCGGTTCAGCTTGCGATGGATGACATGGCTCAGGAGAAAGTAGCAGAAAAGTTGAATATGGGATCCAGAACGCTCCAGCGGGCCCTGAAGCTTGAAGGCACATCGTTTCGGGATGTTAAGACAAGTTTCATAGAGTCCCGCGCCCGGGTGCTTCTCTCTGAAACTGATTTTGACATCCCCACCATTGCGCGCGCACTGGGCTATGATGAACCCAAAAGCTTCCAACGGGCTTTCCGAAAACAGACAGGCATGACACCCAGAGCTTTTAGAGTGGTTACGGCACATGCCCGATCGCCGAAATGCAGGCGTCGGCCACCAAAGGATGAACCAGATCATTCGTGGTAGCGGCTTCTAGGTATTGACGGAACTTACCATCAGCATCAACAATTGCAGCAGGTGTGTCGCAGCCGAAATTCATGCGGATGATCGCTGGACCGACATCTGGAGGCCCCAAGTACATGGAAACTAACCTCATTGAATTGTACAGCGGCTTCACCAAGCCGCTGTTGCCGTTTCCCTATCTCGTTGTTGTGATTTTGATTTCGTTTCCGGTCGCAGTGTTTGTAGGGTTCAGGATAGGGGCGTTTGAAAGACGTCGACTGGGATATGAAAAGTTACCTGCAGACCAGTTACCCGGTGCGACATCTCTTGGAGCGATGCTTGCGCTTTTGGGGCTGCTTCTCGGTTTCGCGTTTAACTCCGCGATTAACTGGCGCGAAGACAGGCAAGCTGGGCTGGTGCATGAAGCCAATGCGATCAGCACCGCATTCCTCACGGCGAGCCTTCTTGCGGAGCCAAGTCGAACCACTCTCCAAGAAAAGATACTGGCCTACGGTAAAACGCGCATCGCAACAGCGGATGACATAGCATCGGTCGAGGCATGGAACGCATTCCTATCAAGAACGATACAGGCGCAGTCAGCGATCTGGCCAGCTGTGGAAAATTCCCTTTCCAACACAGTTTCTGATCCGATCCGTGCGACCGTTGTCCAGAGTTTAACGCATATGCTTGACGCTCATAATCTTCGAATAGCTGCCGCTGCTCAGCAAATCCCAATACCTGCAAAAATGATGATCTCAATCGCCGCCCTTGCAGCATTGGCGATTGTTGGCAACCGGTCTGCGCTGCACGGAAGATCACTTACTTGGCGGACGTTCGCGTTAGCCTTTTTGCTCGCGGTTGTAATCCTCGTAATTTTCGATCTGGATCGATCACTTGAGGGCACAATGAGAACCAAACCCGACACTATGCTTGCAGTTCTTTATGAAATCGAAAGTACGCTGGCAATCAGAGAGGAATAACCGATATTCGGCTAACCCTTCCGTAATTTTGCGTGGAGGCTTTGTCCTAAGTCTTCCCAGACTGTATCCCCTAGGCCAGTTCTCTTACAGATTATACTGCAACCGGCAGGCTGACAAAGTTACCGGTTCCGCAAGAACCTCCTTAGAGGAATGAGGTGGGAGTGCCAGGCGGTTTGAATGGATGTTTTGTCCCGCTGAGCAGTCGACTACCTGAGTTTGCCAAATGACCGCTTTTATCCGGAAATTTATAGGCAAAGATCTTGACTATTCTGCGATGAATTCACCGCTACCACCCCAATCGGCCGGCATGTCCTTGAGTTTTGGCAAACCGTCTTTGATCGGCAGCACTGCATTTTCGTAGTTGAGATGAACCGTTGGAGTGAATTTTAGATCAGAAAAGAGACCAGCAAAAACATCGAATAAGTCTGCGTCAGCCAAGTATACCCCGACCAGCCCATTGCAAACACTGCACGTAAAGACGCCACCTTCGGGCTGATTGTTTTTGGAATAGCGCCGAAGTTTGTCCTCCCCAGCGGTAAACCGAATTTTTGGTCTCGGCCAGAGAACTGGCGCGCTCAACGGACTTCCTGTGCGACTACGACATGAATTGCAGTGACAATAGCACTGAACAAGTGGTTCTCCGTCTGCCTCTAGCTGCACCGCCCCACAGGAGCATTGTGCGTGATAAATCATATCGAGCCTCGTGATCCTGAAAACGTCACTGGCACAGTTGCACAAAAGCTTGTTTTAACCAAGGCAAAGCCATTTTGCATGCGCTTTGAATGACTGCTTGGTCCCGCAGAGCGGAAGTAGAAACACTGCTCTACGAAGGTCCGCTTTGCCACGGGTGACGCTGTGCCGATGTCGTGTTTATGGACCCTAGGGCGGAGACCTTCAGCGGACATTACTGCATCAAAGTGTAGCGCGCCACCTCGCCCCGCTCCTGCGCGGCGTCATATTCATCAGCCAAGCGCATTTCGGCACGGGCCGAATGTCATTAGCGGCCATTCAGTGGGGTTTGAGGTAATGGCTGAGTTGCGGACCAAGCAGCCTCTTGAATTCCAGACATTTCATGTACCTTCGAGCGCTGAATGCCTGGAGTGACGCTTTTTTGATCCACCGCAGGTCTCACTGTCGTACTTCTGCTCAAAATTTCCAGCGTGCCCCTAGCGCGACTACGTCGATGTCAGAGTAGGTCGATCCAGGCTCGCGGAATTCATGCCGTCGCCACGCAACGTAAAACTCGAGATTGTAATCGCTCACTGCCTGAACCACGGCCAGTCCGACAGACTTGCTCTCTGATCCATCCGCGACGTAATTGTTGCCGTCAAAGAAATCCACCGATAGCGACGTGATCCCTATGGCAAACCAGTCCTGTACCCAACCAACCTTACTATAAACGTAGCTGTCGTTGCCCTTCTGTTGCGCGCCAGACGCAAACGCGAGGTTGAGCCCCGTAGGCACGTGAAACACGGCAGCCGAACCGGAAAGCAACTCTTCGCCACCGCTGATCCATGAATAGCCAAGGCGCGCATCAAGCTTTACATCGCCGAAACTCGCGGCGTATTTGGTTGCTATATCATAGTATTCGTTGTCGTCGTCCTCGTTCAGCACCTCCTCGCCGCCTGTGATAGAAAACACGAGCCCGCTCCACGACGGCGTGTCGTAGCGCAGCCGGAACCGTCGCGCACCGTCGAAAGACTTGAATACGTCAGCGATGGCGATGCCAGAACCCATCCCGGCAGCATCTCGAAACTCAAAGCTGCCTGCGAGATCTGCGATGCCCGAGTAGGCAATAACACCCGTCCCGGACAAATCCGCCTCCGCGACACCATCTGTGGCCATGCTGCCCTGACCAAGATTAAAGCTGCCGATATCGGGCGTGGTGTAAATGAACTCAAACTTTCGCAACTCTTGGCGGTCATAGTCGAACGCAAGGTCCTGGTCTTCGATAGTAACACTGCTAGACCCATCCAGCCCCAGTGCGGTTTCGAAGTTGAACCGCAGCGAGCGATTTCCACCGAAGTCGTAGAGCCAATTAAAGCCGATACGGGAATTGGAGTTGTCGTTGTCTGTGAGATAAGTTTCAGTCTGGAAGCCGTCATCGGTACTGTTCAGCCCGAAATTCAATTGTCCGTAGAAATCAAATGAGGATTGCGCCTGCGTAGCCATGGGCGCTGCACAAGTGACGATTGCCAAAAAGCAAGAAACTACACGGGACATGAGTTAAGTATGACACAAAAATAACAGGTAGGAAGCCATTCTTTGCCGCAGCACCGCACGCATGAGCACTTTCAATACCATTTAAGCGGGGGCAGACGTCTTATTGAGCGTCTCCTATGGGCTCAATGCAGTCATTCACGGCGAGGCGAGTGAATGACTGCTTGGGGAGAATGATGTGTTCTCGATGGTGGCGCGTCGGACTTTAAAGCGGCTGCATCGAAACACATGCACTTGATATTACAAGCGAGCTTGCACCAAATTAGTCGTCGAGACGTGTAATCTTGGAACCTTCGATAGTCGCGCTGGCCATCAATCCGGTTTCATCGAAGACGAAGGCAATGGTATCCGCTTTTATGCTCGTTGTATCAACTTCGACCGTCGCTCCGGTTTCAATCACGGCAACGGAGCCATCTACTCCTAGCTCAAAACCTTTCTTGGATTTAAAGCTGTCCAAAGCCTCCTGTGTCATGAACAAAATGACGTAGCCGTACGTTTGGAATCCTGCCTGCGCACCAACAGAAACGCTCAACGTACGGTAATAACCGTCTTTGCTGTCGCCCACGTGCAGAACACCTTTACCTACTTCTCCGCCAACGCCCAAACCAGCCTTTGTGATTTTGGGGAAAACGAGCTTGGCAACAGCGTTTTGCGACAGCTCTCTGGCAGCGCTGTTTTCGTCGTATAATTTTGTAAGCGACGCCGTCGCGAGCGCATCTACTTCCGCGTTGTCGGCCGCAAAGACGGACCCCGACAATGTAATCGTCCAAAGCGCCGCAACGCCTGCGAAAAGCAATGTGCCAAAAAATCTATGTTGAAAAATTACCATCCTACTGTCTCCTTGGTTCGGTTGACTCGATCATTACGCCCTCAGTTTGGCACTAGAATACAGGCCCGCAAAGCGACAACTCTGATTTTGGCAAAATTGGAGAAGGCATTAGTACATTATTTGTCTGCTTCGGGCTCTAAGCAGTCGATCACTGCAACGCGGGCAAATGTCCGCTTTAACCTGTAGTAGCATTTTTGATGCTCCTGAAGCAGTTTAGTCATTCTATCAGAAAGCCGCGTTGAAATTCCTTAAGAAAGCAATGCGTAAGCATGGTCGGCCCGAGGTGATCGTCACGGACCTGCTGCGCTCTTATGGTGCTGCGCTCAAAGAGATCGGCGCCGCAGACAGGCAGGAAACGGGCCGCTGGCTGAACAACGGAGCGGAGAATTCACATCTGCCGTTTCGACGACGAGAACAAGCCATGCTTCGGTTCCGGCGCATGCGAAGTTTGCAGAAATTCGCCTCCGTCCACGCCTCGGTCTATAATCACTTTAATCAAGAAAACAGCCACTACTCACGAAACGATTTCAAGCTGAACCGCAACGCCGCACTTACCGAGTGGCGTCAGCTATGTTCCGGATAAGTTCCGGCATTTGGCGGCCAACTGAGACTGGTTCGAATTCGTCTGGCAGCACCGAGCGGTGGCCTATTCGGTCGGGTTGCGGTCGTCGAGAAGGTCTTCGCCCGCCGCTGCGGCTGCGGTCGCCCTTTCGCGGTTCACCACATCCTTGGCGCTGTCCGTACTGCGGGTCGGGTCCGAGGCTTCATGCACCTCTGTTGGTGCGGAACTTTGCGGTTCAGGTGCGGGGGCCTTTTCAGGAGGGGCTGCTGCGTCGGTTTCCGACAAAACGGCATTGGCCAGAGCGCTGGCCTGTTTTGAGCCATCGACGCGCAGCCGGTAAATCGGTTCCGGCAGGCCGTATCCGGCAGCTTCGAGCGCCTCTTTCGCGATGCGGATCGCCTCGCCCCGTCCTTTGAGAAAATCGGCGTTACGCTGGTCGAGCCATGCGGCAAAGGACAGTATCACATTGCTGTCGCCGACTTCGCTGATCCAGGCGGAAACGGGTGGATCTCGCAGTACGAAGGGCAGGGAAGAGATGGCATCCGCCGCCGTCGCCAGCGCGCCGGACAGATCTGCATCTGCATCGACACCCAGATCAAAGGTAAAGCGACGGTTGGGGTCGCGCGTGTAGTTGATGATGCGGCCCTTGTAGACGGTGGCATTGGGGATGCGGATCAGGTTGCCATCGGGCGAGATAAGGATGGTCGCCCGCGAGGTCAGCCGAGCGACCGAGCCCAGGTCGCCGCTGATGTCGACGAAATCATTGGGCCGGAAAGGCTGGCGCAGGCTGAGCAGTATCGAGGCGATGAAATTTTCGACCGTATCGCGAACCGCGAAGCCAAGCGCCAGCCCGACAACACCGGCCGCCCCAAGCACAGCGCCCAACAACGCGGTCAGGTTCAGAATATCGAGGGCCACAACCACCCCCAGCAGGACAAACACGATCCGCGCCACCGCACGGTAGATATCGGCAATAAACCTGTTTGGCGCGATCCAGTCCCACAGGCGCAGCCGCGGTGTGAGTTTCCACCCAGCCCATGCGATCAGCAGAAATACGGTGAAGGCCAAAAGATAGATGGGCGCATTGGCCAGAACGATTTGACCGCGTTCGGTCATCCGCTCCAACGCGGGGGCGAGACGCTCTTCAAGGTCGGTGCTGACGGCGGTTTCGTTCTTGATCGTGACGACGCCGGTGACGCGGTTGACGATCGCGACCAGCTCATCCCTGCGGGTGGTGTCGAGCACTTCGCCGCGCAGGGTCACAACGCCACCGGACACTGTTATGGTCACCTCGTCATAGCCGTCGATCTGGCGCAATAGCTGCTGGATGCGGGTGCGAATCTGCGCATCGGAGGCGGCGTTGTCCTCAACTGCGATGCTTTGGTCTGTCTGCACAGTTTCCGGTGTGCTTTGCGCAGCAGCAGGCAAAGGCGCAACAGCGTGCAGGGCAATCATCAGCGCAAGCGCGCAACGGGTCATGTATGTCATGGTCAGTATTCTGCTTTGAACGTCTTGATCAGTTTGGTGATGGCGGCGGCATCGGTGCCGCTGGCGTGGCTGTGCAACCGGGTCAGCAAGTCGCGGGCGTGATCCCGTACCAGACTGTCTGTAGTGACATAATCGGCGCTGGCGCCGAACGAGGCGGCCAGCAGCGCGGCAAAATCAGTCTCAGGCACGGTGACCAGCGGGTGCGACTGCTGCTCTGGAGGTTCTCTTAACCGGCTCGACAGACCCGCGTAGAGCCAGTTCAGGCAGTTGATTGCGGTGAACGGGTCGTTGACGCCGGGAGACAGGGCGCGCGCAACCATTTCCACCAGCTTGTCTGCGATAAAGCGGCTGTTTTGCGCCTCGGTTGGGCCGTTGCCCATTGCAATGGCGGTGCGCAGCGCGTCCTGGTCATCGTGATCAATGGACGGGCCGCGCAGTTCGAACACCGGATCACCTTGGGCGACAAACCCGCCGGGTCCATGCGTCAGGGTCACGTGTACGCCGGTGCGTTCGGCCACCTCGACAATGCCGCCGACATCAACGGTCTGGATGTAGCCGGTCTGGTTGGCCAGCAGATCAACGCGTGGTGCGGTACGGGCAGGGGGCTTGGGCAGGTCGTCGCCCGCTTCGGGCAGGGGCAGGTCATGCGCGCGCACCGCCGCGCAAAACCGCTGACCCAGACCGGCGGAAATAATGCTGACGTTCACCGCTTCGGGAATGTGGTGAAAGAAGTAGATCATCGTCGCAACAGCCAGCAGGGCAAGGATGATCGCGGTCAGCAAAGAGTACTGGGGCACAAAATAATCTTCGGTGCCGACGCTGCCCTGCACCTCGCGCAGGACGATGAGCGCGTAGGTGAAGGTGGCAATCAGGATGCCAAGGCTCCACTGGTTGCCGCGGTCGCGCATGAAGTTATCGATCAGCCGCGGCCCGTATTTGCCGGAGGCAAATGTCACGGCAACGATGGTGACGGAGAACATGACACCGGTGACACCGATGATGGAGGTGGCAATAACGCTGAGCACCGATCGCGCGCCCGCAGCCTCGGCATCGCGCATTTCTTGCGGCAGAATGTCAGGGTGCCATTCGGGTGTGCTGTCGAACCAAGCCATCACCAGCGCAAGAAGCACAGCCACCGTCATAAGCGCGCCGGGGATGAACCAGTAACTTGCGCGTAAATCTGAAACGATCTTGAGCAGCTGCGCCGTTGGAAGCTTCATCTAGGCAGCCTCGCCCTTGCTGTCCGGCGTTTCATTCCGGACGGGCAGAGGCTCGTTGAAAGTGAGCGTACGATACGGGAAGGGAATTTCGATCCCGGCTTCATCCAGCGCGCGTTTGACGGCAGCAATCACCTGATCGCGTGATTGCCGGATGTCGATGGGACGCGACCCGGTCCACCATGTCACCTCGAAATTGATCGAACTGTCTCCGAATTCCTGCGCGAATACCTGCACGTCGCGCACATCATCGCGCACTGTATCCACTTTTTTCACAGCATTGAAGATCACCTCGCGCGATGCGTCGACGTCTTCGCCATAGGCAACGCCGCAAATGACGGTAATGCGGCGCAGGTCGCGGTCAGTGCGCACGGTGACGGGGTTTTTGAACAGCATGTGGTTGGGCATGACGACCAACTGACCATCCGTCTGGCGGATGTGCGTGTCGCGGATCGTGATTTCCTCGATCTGGCCCTCGACGGCTTCACATTCGATAAAATCGTGAATGGCGAAAGGCTCGCGCAAAAGAATAAGGATGCCCGCGAGGAAGTTTTCAAATGTGTCCTTGAAGGCAAAGCCGATGGCGACCGACCCGAGGCCGAGTGTGGTCAGTGCTTTTGCCGGTGTGATGGTCGGAAAAATCACCGCCAGCGCAATCAGAGAGCCCATGAGCCACAGGCCCGTGCTGGCCAGCATCTGCAAGACATCGGTGAGGTTGCTGCGCATTCGGGTGCGTTTGGCGACCTGCCGGATGGCAAAACGACAAAGCTTTACGGCACCTAAGGTCAAAATCAGGATAAGCACAGCCGCCGCAATCCGCGGCGTGGCGGCAACAAGCGCCTCTGCATATCCCACGAGTTTTTCCTCGACGAGCGGTACGATGTTGTCCCAGTCCATTTGCGCTCCGTTCAGTTTTATCTGCAGCCCAACGCGCTGATGCAACAAGCGGTTCCTCAGGCTTGCGGGAACATTTCAGCGCAGCGGCACGTTGGCTAGGTGAATGCCGCACCACATGCGGCGCTTTTGAGCAAAGGAGAAAGCCATGGCTAAAGACGACAAACTTGTAAGCTACCCCGATCTGCGCGGGTCCGACCAACATCACGACCTCAAGAACCAGCCGGGCGAGAAGGGTGACAAGGACCACGCGGAAACCGACGGCGAACTGTCAAAGGAAAACGCCAAGGCGGTGAAGTCGTCAGAGGCTGATACGCAGTTGGCTGACGCTCTGCGCGACGTGTCCAAGTAACACGCGCACCTTCCCGGCATCGAGTCCCATATGACCCTGTCACAGACAAATAGCACCGCCGCCGTCCGCGCAAAGGCGTCGTCTTATGGCGACGACCGTGCGCGGCGTTTGGCGCGACTGGACCGTGTTGCATCAGTGATGGACACTCGATTTCGCATTCCCGGGCTCGGGTTGCGTTTTGGCTGGGACAGTATTCTGGGTCTTGTGCCCGGCGCGGGTGATCTCATCACTGCGGTGCCAGCAGGCTATATGATTTACGAGGCCTACAGGCTTGGCGCGCGGCGCAGGCTTTTGGGGCAGATGGCGCTGAATTCAGTGCTGGATATTGTCATCGGAGGCGTTCCGGTTCTGGGCGACGCCTTCGATCTGTTTTTCAAGTCGCACAAGCGCAATATGGCGCTGCTGCGCGACGCCTTGGGTGCCGAAGCGCGCACCCCTGCTGTTGCCTGATCAGCGCGCCTTGCTAAGCTCTGATCCGGATTTCAACACCTCATCACCATCTTCCTGTTCAACAAGGTAGGCCGGATCGTTTTCTGTGGCGCTTCGCGACACGTCGGTTCCCTTTATGGTGCGGGTCACGTCGCTGGTGAAGGTTTCCTTGACCTCGCCGGAACCTGTGCCGTTGCCCCAGTTCCATTCGACCTTGTCGCCTTTTGCATATGTTCCCATGTACTCACTCTCCTGATGTTATGCGCAGTCAGAACGTGCCGCGCGGTCGGTTTGTTCCCACGCAACCAGGGCGCGCTGTTGGCGCACAAAAAACCCCGCTGCGAGGGGCAGCGGGGTAATACTCGTTACTTCAAATAGGGCGGCTGAATTAGGCAGCGATCAGCCGATACGGAACTGAGACGTTGCACTGGGGAAGTGATGGCCTCAGCAAACTTGCTGGTCAGTCGGGGGGGAAGAAAACCGTGCCAGCACAAGGATAACCCCCCGCCCGGTCAAAAGTTCCCGAAGAGGAGATGTTTTTCCTAAATATTTTTCGGCAATAATTTCAATACGCTGGAGACGATTGGCGGCAGAGCAGGGGGCTGCTCTGCCGCGAAAAGCGATGGGTCCGGACGAGGTAAATTAACCGGTCATCTGCGCCTCAACGCGTCGGGGCCTTGTCGGTTCTCTAGATAAAAAAAACCGCGCTCCGAAGGAACGCGGCTTTTGGACAAATGGTGTCAGTTATTGACTTTCAGCGACACGATCGTCTTCTTCAGGTGCCTCAATGTCGACCGTTGGGACTGTTACTTCGACTTCGGTTGTACCAACGTCGATGTCGCCGGTTTCTGCTTCGAATTCAGGCAGGTTGCCACCTTCTACACTTACATCCACGTCAGGAAGCGATGCTTCTTCGGTCTGGTCGATGTCGATAAAGAAGATGCCGAAGGCGATGACTGCAACGGCGGCGATGGCTGCGATGATTGTACCAGTTTTCATTTTTACAACTCCTTTTGCTTTCATCGACAAAACGCGGCCCCCCAAAATTATGTTCCGAAATTTCTTTGCGGCAGTCCGGGGAACCATTGTCTGTGCAGGGGCGTTGACCAGCCAATCGACACGTCATCAAAAGGAGTAAGACAATGGAATATGGTATCATCGGTTTGATCGTCCTGATCGCTAACATCTACGCGCTGATCAAAACATGGACGAGCAGCGTATCGCTGGGTGCAAAACTGCTTTGGACGCTGTTGATCCTCGTGCTGCCGGTCATCGGCTTTATCATCTGGTTCTTTGCAGGGCCAAAAGGCTCCACACAAGTTTCCGCTTAAGATCAAAAGCTTTGGTGCCGACCTTCTTGCGGGGTCGGCACATTCTTTTCCACTTTTTTAAGGCGGTCCGTGATGAGTCTCGACAAGAACACCAATTATCTTCTTCGCATCGCTTTGACCTGCCTCGGTTTTGCAGCGCTGGTGTGGCTGTTTGAAACCGGAACGCCCGTCTTTCTGCCGCTGGTATGCGCGCTGGTGGCAGGCGTGGTATTTGCACCGCTGGCTGATTTTCTCGACAAGATCGGCGCGCCGCGGGTTGTGGGCGCCATGGTGGTCCTGTTGCTGATCCTTGCCGCTGTTGTGCTGGCAATCGTTGTATTCTATCCGATCGTTTCGTCATTTTTCGCACGCGTCCCGTATCTGTGGAGCGAGCTGCAGTCCTCGTTCAGCGGACTTAAGGAAACGATGGAAAACGTTGAGAGCGTTCAGGACAAGGTGTCGGAGACCATCAATTCCGATGCCGGTGCGGAGACTGTGAAAAAAGGCGTGGAGGTACCGGGTCTGGCAAACATCCTGTCTTATCTGCCTTCAATTGCCGCGCAGATCATGGTGTTTGTCGGCTTGCTGTATTTCTTTTTGCTCACCCGCACCGATATCTACGAGTTCATCGACCGCAAAAGCGACACGGTGGATTTTCGCGTGTTGTGCCGTGCCGAGGCCGAAGTTTCGCGCTATTTTCTGACCGTGACGACAATTAACGGCGTCTTCGGCGCGCTGGTTACGCTGATGCTGATGCTGTTGGATATGCCAAACGCTATCTACTGGGGTATCGGCGCGTTTTTGGCCAATTTCATTCTTTATCTCGGGCCGATCAGCTTTGCTGGCGCGCTGCTGATTGCCGGGCTGGTCACATTTGACGGCGCGAAGAGTTTTGCGCCACCGCTGTTGTTCCTCGCGATGAACATGGTCGAGGGCCAGTTCGTCACGCCGAGCCTTGTAGGCCGGAACATGAAGGTGAACCCGCTGCTTGTGTTTCTGTCACTGGTTTTCTGGCTTTGGATGTGGGGGCCGCTTGGTGGCATCATCGCCATTCCAATCCTTGTATGGATGCGCCAGATCAACAAGGCGGTGCATGCCACGGACAGGGCCGAAGCAGCCCCTGAGCCGGTTTTCATTCAATCGACCTCGACACAGGTAACGTCATGACCAAACTGAAAGCTTTCGACGTTCTGATTACCGCGCAGGAGGCCTATCCTGCTCTTGAGCGTGCGGTCATCGGGGCCAAGGACCGTATCGACATGGGGTTTCGTGTCTTTGATCCGCGTACCGCGCTGCTGAGCCGGCGGGCCCGCGAGATCGGGGGCACGTGGGTGGACCTGCTTGTAGCCAAGCTGGACGAGGGCGTCCGCATCTCGATCAGCCTGACGGATTTCGATCCGGTGGTACGGGCAGAGATGCACGCCGGCACCTGGAAGGCGCTGCGCGTCCTGCAGGGAATTGCAGAGATGTCGAAAAACCCGAACCTGATGCAGGCGCGCGTCTATGATCATCCCGCGCGGGTGGGCTGGGCGCCGCGGCTGGTACTATGGACAAAGATCATGGATCAGCTGCGCGCGACTTGCAGCTGGCTGGGCGAGCTTGACCGGAGCGCACGCAAGGATGTCCTGCGCTCCATGCCACGTTTGCAGGGCATGGTATGCGAAAACGACGACGGTAGCTTTGCCCCGGTACAGGCGAATATCCCACCGATGATCCCGGTGACGCACCATCAGAAGGTCGCGGTCATTGATGACAGATGGTTGTACATCGGCGGGCTGGATCTGGACCGGCGCAGGCTGGACACGCCTGAACACAAAACGGCGGCGGCACAGACTTGGCATGATGTGCAGGCGATATTGCACGATCCGGATCGCGCGCGCGCCGCCCGTATCCATCTGGACAGGTTCCAGCGTGAGTGCGCGGGGAAATGCGCGGTGCGTCCGCCTGCCGGGTTGCTGCGCACCCTGTCGGTTCGCCGGACAACGCAAGATACCCATCTGTCACCGCGCGTCTGCGATACGTCGATCCTTGACGCCCATCTTGATCAAATCTCGAAAGCCGAGCAGTTCATCTACCTTGAAAGCCAGTTTCTGCGCGATCCGGTGCTGACCGACGCGCTGGTAGAGCGCGCTGAAACCGCGCCGGATCTGGGTATTGTCGTGATGCTGCCTGCGGCCCCGCTGGAAGTGGCCTTTGATCACGACGAAGGGCTGGATATGCGGTATGGCGAATACATGCAGGCGCAAATGCTGACGCGCCTGCAAGACGCCTATGGTACACGACTTTTCATCGGCTCTCCGGGCCAGCAGCGCGCCTCGACCAGCAACGATCGCGCCGCAATTTGTGGTGCGCCCATGGTCTTCATCCATTCCAAGGTGTCGGTGTTCGACAACCGGTCTGCGATGATCACTTCGGCCAATCACAACGGGCGCAGCATGCGCTGGGACACCGAGCTTGGCATCGAAGTCACCGACCCCGAGCAGGTGGAAATGGTCCGCAAGCGGGTCATGGGCACCTGGCTGCCGGACAACGCACCGGACCGGATGACAGAGCCGGGACGCAAGACCGTCGGCCTGTGGCGAAGCCTTGCGCAATCAAATGCCAACACCGATCCCGCAGAGCGGCGCGGCTTTGTTCTTCCACATGACGTCGAGGCCTCGGTAAAGTTTGGCCAATTGCTGCCCGGTGTACCTGTGGAAATGGTTTAACATATTCATTTTATTTCTTTTTCCGCGACGTAATTTTGAAAATAATATCAGGTAATCCGTCGCACCTGCGGAACCAAAACAGCCCGCCGCGCGTTTGTCAGTCAAGCAACTCAACGGAGGGTTTCATGACTGAAGACCGCAAAACACAGACCAAGGCCGCCATTCGCGACGGCGTGGATCACGCGGCTGAAGCCGCACATGACAAAGCCCGTGAAGCAACCGATCACGTGGCGCAGAAGGCCGAGCAGCGTGTGAGTACAGCGGCCGATGCTGCCGCTGCCGCATCTGCCGAATTTGAACCGGGCAGCCTGCAGGCGCAGGCCACTCAGCAGGTGGCTGCGCATCTGACCGATGTCGCCAATCGCATCAGCCGCACCGACTTTGATCAGGCCGCGGGCAAGGTCACGCAGTTTGCGCGCGAAAACCCGCTGATGTTTCTGGGTGGTGCCGCGCTAGTCGGATTTGCCGCTGCACGGTTTCTCAAAGCCAGCGACCGCACAACAACTGTCTCGCGGACACCGTCCGAAGACCCGTGGACGGGCTATGTCAGCGCCGCGGATACGGCACCGCAGGGTGATCCCATGTCACGGGGTTACACCAACGGGAGGGCAGACGCGTGAAGGACCATGTGCATCCCCAACCCGACGTAACGGACGCGCCGGAACTGATGCGCTCGGCGCTAGATCACGGCGCACGCCTTGTGCGCAACGAGATCGAATATGCCAAGCGCGAAGTCACCGCCGGCGTGACGCGGGCGCTGATCGGCGTGGTCATGATCCTGACAGCACTGCTGCTAGTCTTTACCGTGCTCGACATCCTTGCTGCTGCCGCCATTGCCGCGCTTGCTGCGGCTGGCATCCCCGTGGCTTGGGCCTCGTTGATTGTCGGTGGTGTGGCCATCGCCATCGCCGCTGGTTTGTTTCTTGCCGGCAAAGCACGTCTAAACCCGAAAAACCTCAAGCCGCAGCGCACGATGAAGCATCTGCGCCGCGATGCTGAGACCATCAAGGAGACAGTCAATGTCTAACGACCTGAACCAACTCGAAAATGATATCCAGCAGGACCGTTCCATGCTGGAACAAACGCTCAGACAGTTGACCACCGCGCTGTCACCTGAGCGCATCTCATCCTCCGTGGCACGCGAAATCGATGCCCGCGGCGGTGCGCTGGGTCAGACGGCGATGGATATGGCACGGGCAAATCCCGCCGCCTTGCTGTTGGTTGGTGCAGGTGTGGCCGCGATGCTCGCAGGCCCGCGCAAACCGAACTCCGCGCCGCCCTATGACGCGCGCGCAGGTCGTTCGCCTGTGGGCGAGTTGCAAAATGATGCGTTAACCGGTGCGTTCGACCGCCGGGTCGCGGCGGCAGACGCGGCCATGGACGATGAACCGCGCGCGCCAAAGCTGCGCGCCGCGCTGAACGCCGGTCTGGCAAATCTGCCCGAACCGGCACGTCACCGCGTGATCAAAGCACGCGAAGCGGCCATTCAGGCGCAGGAAAAGGTTGACCGTCAGGCTGCAATCGCCAAACGCAAGGCGCGGAGTTTTCACCAGCGTCAACCATTGTCGACAGGCGCTGTTGCGCTTGGGCTTGGTGCCGTTCTGGCGGCTGTTCTGCCCCGTACCCGCGTTGAAGACAACTTGATGGGCGAGCAGCGCGACGCGCTGTTGCAGCAGGCCGAATTGACACTGCGCGACGAAATCGCGCGCGCCCGTGCGACCGGCGAGGCCGCACTGCGCGAGGGGTTCGACGCAGGCACACAACGCATTAGCCAACACTGAACCCGCTCCGGTTGCGCCCTTTGAAGGTGTACCGCGACATCAACACAGACAGGAGAACGAACATGTCTACTATTCATTCCGCCGATCCCGAAACACTCGACACAGCCACGACCCTCGATACAGAGCGCGGCACGACCGACAAGGTCAAGGAAACCGCCATCGAGGCGCGCGACAAGGCCACCGAAATGGCCCGCGACGGTCTTGAGACCACACGCAACGCCGTCGAGAGAGGCGCGACCGAAGTGCGCGACAACCTTGTCACGGCTGGCGAGAAGGCCCGCAAGTTCACCGAAGAACAACCGCTTGCCGTGGCCGCCGGCGCCCTGGCTGTCGGCGTCATCCTTGGCATGGCACTCAATAGCCGCCGCTAAGTTAACAGCGGATCTGAGACTGAAGGGGCGCGCCTTAACCGGCGCGCCCTTTTTCTTGACGTTGGGTCAGTCCTGTCGAAAACCGCAGTTCTTATGTCATAGATTAATGCGACAATTTAGGTTCTTTGCCATCGTTGCTCTTTAACAATTGGGGGGCTGGACGTGTTGGACCTGAAGCGAATAGCCATCATCGAAAAGAACATGTTCATCTCTATGGACATGAAAGACATCTTTCTTTCCGAAATGCCGACCGCTCAATGCGAGATTTACGACAGCGTCAGCGCCGCGCGCGCGGCCAACAAGGGCACAACGCCGGATCTGGTGGTCGTTGCGGCAAACCAGAACGGCCAGATCGATGCCTCGGACAAAGATGTGATGTGGTTGTTCCAGTCGCGTGTCATCGTCATTGACCCACGCCTGAGTGACGCCCCGCCCGGCTGGGCGCATCTGAACAAACCGTTCACCGAAGCACAGCTGATCGACGCCGCGAGCAGCTTGCTGTCAGTTTCGAGTGTCGAGGGCCATTCCCATCAGCCCTGACCGGCAGACATACTTTGTTTTTCTGCTTCAAAGTCAGCAACCGGGAAATCGACCCGAAGGTGATACTCACCTTCGCTTTCGTTGGTTCTTAACTCCCCGTCCAACTGGCTGGCAAAGGCGCGCATGAGCTTGCTGCCCAGTGATGTGCTTTCAAAGTCTTGTTGTTTGCTTTTGGCATGAACAACATTCGACATTTCGAGCGTTGCGCGGCGTTGTGCGCCAGCTTCTTCTGGCGCTGAATAGGCTTTGAGAGATACAGCGATTTGCGCATCGCCAGACTGGGAGTACTTGAGCGCGTTGGTAATCGCCTCGGATACCAGCAGTATAAGAGGCAAAGCCTGATCGGGGTAAAGCACCACGGCATCCAGATCAAAACTCACCGGTGTTTTCGCCCCCTTTGGGACGCCAACCGCGATGCTTTGGTTGACGACCTCTTCGACGATGGGTGCGGCGTCTACCCTGTCCATCTGCTCGGCTTCGTAAATCATTCGATGCACCGACGCGAGCGCCAGTACGCGGTCTTGCAACCGGCGTACCACGTATACTGTCTCATCGCTCGGCTTGCCCCGCAGCACCATGTTAATGATCGAATTGATGAGCTGCAGGTTGTTCTTTACCCGGTGGTGTACCTCTTTGAGAAGCACGTCTTTTTCATGTACGGACGCCTCGAGCTTCTGCTCGTCTTCGACCAGCGCCCGGGCAAGCGTTCGAAAGTCTTCCTCCATCGCGTATAACTCGCCGCGTCCGCTTATTGCCCCCTCCGGGACTTGGCGCGCGGCATTGAATCTCGACATCTGCCTCGAAAGCCGTTTGATCCCGCGGATCACAAGCCGGTGCATAATCAGATACACCGTCAGGACGCTCACGGCCCAAGCCGCAACCGCAAAAAGTGTGGTGTTGAGGAACGTGCGATTGGTATTGATCAGGGCGGCGTCCGAAGGCCAGGTTGCCAGCGCATAAACGGCATCCGGCACCAGTGGCAGTACGATATAACGATATGGCTGCCCGTTTCGCGCCGTATCGTCAAATGCGTATTGGAAAGGCCGGGTCAGTTCGGCGAGGTTGATCTTTGGCGGCAGAAAATCCAGCGCCGCTGGCTTGTTGTGATCCTCAACCGTCAGCACCTGACCCAGGTTGTTGAAAGTAATGAGCCCCGCCGGTCGTTGATCCGATGACGCCTCTGGCCGTGGAAAGAGAAGTTGCGGCGAGACATGCAACTGCAACTGGCCGCGATATGCGCCATCTTCCAGCACCGGTGTGACCACCACCAGTGATGCAGAACCGGCCACGTCATCCGCTTCGCTGCGATAGACGGCAATATCCCCTCGTAAGGGCAAATCCTGCACTCTTGTGTCTAACAGGTCTTGATCCTCCGAGGGCACAGAGGCACAGGCAAGCCTGTTGGTATCATCGAAAAAAGCCACAAAAGTATAAAGCGCGGAATTTCCAACGAACCGGCGCAAAACGGTGCGGCACAGGGCGGGTCGGTCTTTGAGGGAAAATGCGCTGGTTGCCAGTGCGGCAGCGCCCCCGATTGCGCGTTCCATGATCTGACGGTCTCTTGCGGCTGCCTTTTCGGACAGCGCGATCATGCCACGCTCACCGGCCTGTCGCTGATCCTGCAAAATAAGGCCGGTTTGCCAAAGCGCAATGAACCCAAGGGGCAGCAGCGCAATCGACACATACAGCACGGCGCGAGTGCTCAAACTTATCAAGCGAAGGTTTCTGACCATTACTGATGTGCTTATTCATGATCTGCCGTGGGACGGGATGGCGCGTTCGTCTGTTCCTTCAATGCCTGTAGCAAGCGATCAAAAATCGCATCAGGCTCAGGCGCTTGCGCGTCCGGAAAGGCGCGGCGTAAATTCTCTTCGACCAATTCGGTCGAGCTAAAAGGTCTCGAACGTACCACTCAGATGCTCACAAATTAAATTTTTTCCGACTTTGGGGAACTAACGCGCTGCCCAGACGTTTGTTCCCGAGTTTTTTAAAAAAGGTACATCATCAAATGAGCTCGACACACAACAGCCCGGATCTTGCAACCGCTATCGGGGAACAGTTGCCTTTTTTGCGGCGCTACGCCCGCGCGTTGACGGGAAACCAGGCAGAGGGTGACACCCACGCCGCCAAAACGCTCGAGGCGATCCTGCACGACCCATCCATGTTTCAAACAGACGTTCCGGCGAAGCAGGCGCTTTTCACCATATTTCATAAGGAATGGAACAGTGTAACCTCGGCAGAGACGCCGGATCACGGCGGCATCGAAGCGGCGGCACGGCGGCATTTGTCAAAATTGGCACCCGGTTCACGCGAAGCGCTGTTACTTTCGGTGATCGAGGAATTCACACCCGACCAGATCGCGGGGATCATGGCGCTGCAGACCGAAGACGTTCACAACCTGCTGGCGCAAGCCTATGACGACATGGAAAAATCCATTCGCGGCAAGGTCATGATCATCGAGGACGAAGCGATTATCGCAATCGATCTTGAAGGGATCATCACAGACCTTGGTCACGCGGTGACAGGCGTGGCCCGTACGCGTGATGCTGCGGTCAATCTGGCGGGTCAAACCGCACCGGACCTTATTCTGTCGGACATTCAACTAGCGGATAATTCGTCTGGCATCGATGCCATCGACGACATCATGAAGGATCTCACTGTGCCTGTGATTTTCATCACAGCCTTCCCCGAGCGGCTGCTGAGCGGTGAAAAACACGAACCGGCGTTTCTGATCTCCAAACCTTATACCGAGGAACAAGTACGTGTCGCCGTAAGTCAGGCCATGTTCTTTGCCTCGACAGAGACGCTTCGCGCATAAGAGTTTGACAGAAGCCTCGTGCACGCGCCTTGCGGCGTCACCGTTTCGGTACCGTGTTCAGCACAAAAGAAAGCCGGTCAGCACGTTCACACGTGCGACCGGTTTTTCTGTGTCGCAGCCGCCCACGAAATGTTGCGCGACGCTCGGCATCGTCCGTTTGGTAAAGGGCGGCACTTGAATGGCCCTGTTGCGGGCGATTGGGCTGCGCGCAACCCAACTGCGTTAGATCAACGGGCGCTTTTTGACCTCTTCAAGCTCCATGTCCGCCGCGTTGGCCAAAGCGCCCAGATCATGCACTGTCAGCTTGCCTTCAGCCCATGTTACGAGCTGCCTTTCGCGCAGTCGCGCCAGTGTCTTGTTTGTATGCACCAACGACAGCCCGAGCGCATCCGCTATGTCCTGTTGTTTGAAGGGGAAGGGCATTGTGTTTTCATTGACCAGATTCAGCGACTGGCCGCGCTGAAATATCCGTACAAACGCCCATGCCACTGCAGCAAAAGCATCGCGTTGACCTACCGTGGTCAGCGTGTCGCCGAGAAAGTGTTCCTCCGTCGCCGCCAGCCACGTGATGTCAAACGCGCGGTTCGGGCTGCCGCTGAAGAACTCAAAAAAGTCGCTGCGGTCGAACACGCAAAGTTTCATCCGCGTTGTCGCCTCAACCGAATGCCCCATCTCGCCCAGCATTCCGGCCTGAAGACCGATGAAGTCGCCGGGGAAAATCAGATTGATGACCTGTCGCCGCCCGTTGGGGAGGATCTTATATCTCAACCCCATACCCTTTAATGCCGTAAACAACTGTGGCGAATTTGACCCCTCCATCAGGATGGGCGTGCGCGGATCCACATCCAACTCGCCCGATTTGTACCGGCTCGTCCGCTCCAGTTCCGCCTTTGTCATGTCGTCGAATATTTCGAGTTTACGCAGCGGACAGTTTGTACAACTGGTAACCATAAAAAAACCTCCCGTGAGTGTCTTAGTTTAATGCGGCAAACGGGAAAGGGTTCCATAAGTGGATCAGGTAGACCGAGAAGCCGTACGACAAAAAACGATCGTTTGGGGTATCTAGGAACAACGCCGCAGGGTGTCCGACGATACCCTTGGGCCTGTGTGTGTGTCCGTACCGGTCGAATATGTTGTAGCGCCACTTGGTGGACCGCGAAGAAGGCGCGTAGCGCCTGCGCGCCTTCTTCGAAACCTGATCTTGCGCTGTTGTACCGTTCCAGCCATCGACGTTACGGGACGATCAAACGCCTACAAGGGCCTCATGAAACGCCATAAACGCTCGGTAGCTGGTTGGTTTTGCGCGACGCCTTGCTGGATGTCGGACAAATTGGGTCGTCGCTCATGCCCTGAACACGCGCAAGAATTGCAACGGGCTGATCGCACAACGGTATGCGGGCGATCTTTTCGCGTTTTCAACTGCTCGTCCGGTATAAACATCTTGGTCCCAAGATCGATTTCCTTCTCGGCCGCATGCCGTTCTTCTGCGCTGCGGGTCGCGGTCAATATGATCCAGCGCAGGCAAAGGCGGCCACGGCTTTCTTTTGCTCCGAAATGGCACTCCGTCGCGGTGGATACCTCCCGTTGATAAACACTGTCGTGGTCTAGCGCCGGCAGAGCCTTAGGCAGACCGCCGTCAACTGCGTTTGGTTTTTCCGGTAAATTTACCGTTGGAACACGCGAAAGTATCCCTGAAACACTGTTTCAATCGTTTGGTTACCGGGTGTCTTTCGATGGAGATTGGGCGCAGGACATTCAAGTTTATCCTGCCTATGAATGGTGGCTTCATCGCGATCGCCTGACGGTTTGAAGGCGTTGTTTTGTGTGCAGAAAGCTATTGCGCTGCGTTCTTTTCATTCTTGAATCTGCACTTGAGTGAACTGTGCTGCTCTTGAGCAGCTAACTTGAATAAAACCGTAAGGACATCACGTTCGGCTTTGCCATCACAACCTGTTTGAGCCTGCTTTGAAGATCTCACTGCATATTTGCGCCCGCGTCACAGATACAAAACGGCCCGGGCCGTATTCAGTGGGCGAAACGCACAGAACGATCCCAACAGGTTTTTCGCCCGATCCGAGGCATCAAAAATAAATGGAGCGAAGCACAACCAAGTGCTTCGCTCCATTTTGTGGTTCGAGCCCTGCTGCTTGCACCTCAGGGCAGTTTTGAAACGGGTTTATTGTGACATGCCACCTTCGCTGGAAACCTGTTCTTCGACGTTATTTTGGTTTGCAACTGCAGAGCCACGCGGTGGAAAGTCCTGAAAGCTTTGCAAGTGTTTTTGTACCAGCTTGGCTGCCGGCCCAAAAGCCCACATTTTTTTGCCCATCCAATTGGTATACATACCGGATTCTTCGGCAGCCTTTTCATATGGATCGCGCCGCAGGTTGAAGAGCAAAGGCGCATTCAACTCATCTTTTGGTCCAGCCCAGCCATGATGCTGTACAACAAAATGCGCTTTCCAGTCGCGGTACCTGACGGCCTGCAAATTGGTGCCTTCGTAGTAGATGATCTCGTCGCGGCTGCTTTCTTCGCCACCGGTGAGATAGGGCAGCTGGTTGTAGCCATCCAAATGGACCTTGTAGCCCTGATAGCCCGTCAGCAGTTCCGCAGGAAGATCGTCAGGCCCGCCGGCTGCGGCGACCAAGGTTGGCATCCAGTCCATTCCGGAGAATATGCCGTTGGCGACCCTGCCTTCGGGGACTTTTCCCGGCCAGCGGATGATGGCTGGGACGCGGAAGCCGCCTTCCCAAGTCGTGCCTTTTTCGCCATGGAAGGGGGTTGTGCCACCGTCAGGCCATGTCAGCGTTTCAGGGCCATTGTCCGACGTAAAGACAACGATCGTATTTTCCCTGATGCCCAGTTCGTCGAGGCGCGCGAGCACTTTGCCGACGTTGTCATCAAGTTCTTTCATCACAACATCTTGCAGTCCGCGCCCGTCACCGAGCATTGCCTCGTACTCCGGGCTGAGGTGGGTCCAGACGTGGGCGCGCGCAGGTGCCATCCACACAAAGAATGGCGTTTCGCTCTCGACGGCTCGGTTGATGAAATCAACCGTTTTCTCGGTGACTTCGTTGTCCAGCGTTTTCTGACGCTCTGGCGGTGCCGGCCCGTCATCGATGATGCGCTGGTTGCCGACCAGTCCCCACCGGGGATCAACGGTTTCATCTGTTTCTTCGGTCGCGTAGGCATGGATGACGTTGCGCGGGCCAAACTGGGCCGCAAATTCCGGATCATCGGGCCAATCCGGGTCGGATGTATATTCCATGGCGTTCAGGTGGTAGAGCCATCCCCAATACTCATCAAAACCCTTTGTTGTCGGCAGAAACTGGTTTTGGTCGCCCAAGTGGTTTTTGCCAAACTGGCCGGTTGTGTACCCCAGTGACTTCATCATGTTTGCCAGCGTCGGGTCCTCGTTGCTCAACCCCACGGGATCGCCCGGCAATCCAACCGTATGCATGCCTGTGCGGATCGGCAGCTGACCAGTCAGAAACGACGAGCGGCCTGCTGTGCAACTCGGCTCTGCATAGTAATCTGTAAGCCTTGTGCCCTCGGCAGCAAGTTGGTCGAGGTTCGGGGTCGCTATGCTTTTTATGCCTTGATGATAGCTGCCCAAACTGGCCCATCCGACGTCATCTGCCATGATAACCAGAATATTGGGGCGCTCCTCCTGCGCCGTGGCAGCGGTTGCCATCACCACGGTCGCCAGAATGGCGCCCGCGACCGAGCGGCTGCTTTTCAGATTAAAGTTCAACAATTCTCTATCCTTCTTTTAACTTGGGGTACGCGTCTGATTTCGGCCAATGCATCGGCAGCAGATGCGCACTGAAGGGGACATCTGCTGGCCGGTATCATCCGAGGTTGTCTTTTCATTCCCAGATTGCTTTTGTGAAAGTCTCAGTCAGTCTTTTGTTCAACATTGCGTGGGGTTTAGCGGACTGACCGTAGTGCAACTCGGCCAGCGCCGCGATGTCATTATAAAGCACAATCGTTTTGCCATCTTCATCCGCATAGACCAGCAGCTTTTGACAGAACGCATCCAGCCCGATGGAGGGATACTCCGCCATTGCGACCCCACCTGGCGCAGGCCCGCCAAACAGGAGAAGCTGCGCGGGTTTCACCTCAACACCGTGTGCTTTCGCTTCTTGACGAAAGTCGATTTCACCAAACCAGATCGTGTCAGACTGCGCCGTAACCGCTGACCTGAGCCGGGCAACGGTTTCTGCAACCGGAAACGGCGATACCAGTTCAATGATGCCAAAGTTCTGGGTCACGCCGTCAACAGCAACGGGATGCGGAACGACACCTTCAACATCCGCAAGAACGGTCGCGATGCGGTCGTCGAAGTCAGACAGGGCGGCACCGTTCGCCAGTGCGTGGCGCTGCGCCAGAAATGCGCCGGAGGTGTAGGCAAGAGCAGACCCTCCGTTTTCAGCGTAGGACAGGGCACGAAACGGCAAGTCCAGCCCCGCGCGCAAGTTTTCCTGCAAAATCAAAACGTTCAGGCGCGTGTCTGAAAACAACTGAACCCGCGCAGGCGGCATTTCCACCCCCTCGGCAGCAGCGAGACGAGCATGGTCAATGCTGAGCACCGGCGTAAGTCCTGCATCCTCTACGGCGCGGGCCACTGAGCTAAATGATCTGTCAACGTCCGCCTGTAGCTGTTCTTCGCTCACTGCGGGAACGGCAAGGCAAAACGCCGCGAGCGACGCGAGACCAATCCTTGAAATCAGGGTCACATTATTCTCCTAAACCACGGCGGCGTTTTGTTTTCTCAGATTGGCCACGGCCAGGAGGGCAAAGGCGATCTCTGCGCAAAGGTAGAACAGCAGCACGAAATTTGGCAAGCCATCTACCACAAGGCTGATCAGCCGACCCGCCGCAAGGCCTGTCATAAAGACCAAAAGCAGCCAAAGCGCAGGCCGTGTCAGGTTTTCATTAAACGCACCCGCAATCCAGAACACGAGGTTAGCGAAATATAGCCCCATGATCGCACGAAAGACATGCGTGAGGTGCGTGCCTTCCACCTGAAATTCCAGCAGCAGGGGCAAGGTGACAGAAGGTGCGAGACCGTAGGACAGCGCAATAGGTACAAGACCTGCGGCTGCTAACAGCAAAAGTAGTCTATCGGACATCAATTCTCTCCCGATTCAGCGTTTTGAACTTCCACAAAGTACCTGCAACGCGTAACGGCAATACTTCGGGACGGGCATGGTGACGTATGTGCTTTGACCGCGTCCGCATGATCCCCGCAGAGATCATGCAGGCGCGACGCTTGCGTGATTTGTCACGCAGCATTTTGCTGTTGGTCGGTAGCCGCTTTTGCCGCTGCCGCTTCTGCGCCAGCCATCGAATCCACAACCACACGCGGCGCTGCAAGTTCAATGTCGTTTTCGGCAAATGCCTTTTGGATCGCAATCAGCGCCTTGCGACGGATCAGGAATTGCTCACCCGGTTTGGAGGTGAACTTAACACCGATCTTGTAGTTTGACCCTACCAGAGCAACAGCGCCCTGACTTTTGAGAGGTGCCAGAAACTGGCCTTCAAGCTCGGGATCATCCATCAACTGGGTGCCAACTTTCTTGACCAGTTTGCGCACCTTTTCGAGATCTTGTTTCGGGGATACTTCGAAGGAGAGCTTGACAGTAACCCAGTCACGGCTGTGGTTTTGAATTGTCCCCATGGAACTGAAGGGGATGGTGTATACTGCACCCAGATGATGGCGCAGTCGGACCGATCGCAACATGATCGCCTCGACAACACCTTTGCCTTGGCTCGTTTCGACGTACTCACCCTTTCGGAAGGCGTCCTCAACCAGATAAAGCACCCCGGCAATGATATCTTCGACGATTTTTTGCGCCCCAAAACCGATCGCAAGACCAAGAATACCTGCTCCGGCCAGAAGCGGCGCGATCTGAACCCCCAGCGACGACAACGCAAGCAAGACTGTCACCGTGCCGATGAGAACGGCGAGGGCAGTGCGCAGAATCGGAAACACGGTTTCAATGCGACTGCCGCCGACACCGCCTTCGCCCTCAGGCACACCGTCGCCGCCATCGTTCTGATCCGGTGTTCCAATGGTGAGAAAACCGCTCAACGCACGCCATGCAGAAATACCGATGACCGTTACAATTGCAGCGCTGACGAGGCCGGGCAGAATACGCTGGGCACCTGTCAAATCTGTCGCGAAAGGATCAATGTCCCATGCATAGAGGATTAGGATGGCCGCTCCGACAGTGACGCCGCCTTCCAAGATCGAAAAGATACCTGCAATTCGGCCGGGATATGCTTGTTCCTGCCGGGAAAGCAGATGTTGTTTCCAGCCATTAATGGCAGCGACAATAAAGGGGGTGACGACAAACACGGCAAAAGACCGTTTTAGAGCTGCCGCCTCGCCACCAAGGGTGCCTGACAGGTAACCCCGTGCCTCTGCCAGAACCTGAAGCACGAACAGGACCATATAAAGCGCTGGCCAGAAATTGCTGAGCATGCGGACCGACGGAACAGGTCGCTCTGGATCGCTGGACAGCGCCCGCGTGATCAGTTTGCCAATAGGCCGCCGGATCGTGAGGAAGAACATCGATGCAGCGATACAATCGAGTACGCGTGTCAGGACGGCAAACAATGCTCCGCTTTCGCCTGCGTCAACAACGCTGATGACGAAGTCACGCGCAAAGGCTGTCGCTGCGAGAACGAGGACCAAGAACATTGCTGCACGCATAATGCCGGTCGCTTCGTGGTCAGACAGGCTGTTTGCCCGCCTGCTGGCATCACGAGATGCGCTGAGAAGCTCAACGACAAAAAGCCATGCACGCGGCAGCATCACACTGGACAAGGCAACGGACGCCAGCGCCGACGCTTCGTTTTCTGAGCCGATGATGGCTTTGATCGCGATGAAGCTTGCTGCGAAAAAGAATAACAGACCAAAAGCTTTCACGATGCCCCACTGGAGTGCTGCGCCGATCGGATGGCGGTCTGTCGCAGGATCAGATGAGCGGCGCTGCAGATTTCCAAGGGTCATTTTTGTTATGACCTGCTCAGCCAGATAAACGGCAACAAAAATCGCCGCGCAGATGACCAACGTCATGAACGGTTGAAGCTCCGCAGACGATCCAACCTGTGCAAACCAGTTATTCACCAGTTGCCCCAGCCCACTGCTGGCTTGCAAACCAGATGCAAACAACTCTGCCAGCGTCGGGACTGCGACGTTGTCCGTGACCACCTGAGCATCAGTGGGAAGTTGGGATGTGATTTGCTCCAGCGTCTCGGCGACATTATCGCCAGAGACAATTATCTCGATATGGGATTGGGTCACGTGATGTCCTTCTTCGTGTTTAACGCTTCGTATCAGCGGCGATTAATCTTCAACTGAGGTGGAACTACCCGCGATCTTCCTATCCGGCAAAAGTGTAAAAGCATGGTTAATCTATCCTTTCGGATAGGTTCCAAGCCCGCCGGTCGGTTTGTCTGGATGAAGCGGGGCGGCTCTGTGCTACGGCGGCCATCCGCTTGATTTACTGGGGTGATCGCACCTTGAGCAGGTCGCAAGACGCGATCCGGCTTCTTAAAATTTGTTGTTAATGCATTGAACAAGCTGCGACCGGCGGCATTACGGACCGGTGCATTTGAACCAATCAAATTTTGCGTGACCATCGCAGTTTGCGCCCAAGTCGCTGCACATGTCGCAAGCGGGCATTCGGACGCGACAAAAGCCGCAGCACTTGGTCTTGAAGTTGCCAAACATTCAGGCTGCGGCCCAAGAATACCCGGATGCACGTGTCAGGTCACACCCCGCCGCGATCTTATCCGGTGAGACTATGGCGTTTGCGGGCGTGCGCGCCACAACTCCAACAGCGGTTCGGTCAAAGGATTGGTCGTCTGCGCGTACAAGGTGATGTCGAGCGATTCCTTACCATATCGCGACGCCAGTGAGATGAGTTCGCCGCTTTCGATCTCTCGGTAGACCAGACTAACCGGCAGCCAGCCAACCCCAAGCCCCTTCATCGCCATATCTTTCAAACCACTGGCAAAGGCTGTTTCGCAAGCCACCGAGCGCGACAAACTACGCGTCGCAAAGGCGCGCTGCCGCGCTGTCAGGATTTCGCCAAAGTAGCTGTCCTCTGGGTACACGATGGCTGGCGTATCCTCTGGCAGGTGATGTTGATCGCGCACTTTGAACCGCAAAGCGCCCCCGACAACCGGCACGAGGTAATCTGTCCGGCAATGTTCTCTTCGGATGGAGTCGCCGAAGGGCAGGGGTGCCGCATCCTTCTTTTCGTAACATAACAGCATGTCGGTTTCACCGCGCAGAAACATGCTGGCACAATCCCTGAGATTGCCGACGCGCAACCGCACATCCAATGTCGGGAGGACATGGCGCGCTCGCACAGCGAGGTCTGAGAAAATGGAATAAATTGTCGAATGTTGCGCCGCCACCGACACGGCGGTCTGGGCGCTTTGAAAGTGACGGAAACGGCTTTGAAGTTCTTTTATTCGGGCGACCAGCGCACGAATTTCCGCCTCGTTCGAGGCGAGTGCGTCGCTGATCCTGACCCGGTTTGCACCACGTTCGAGGACTGGCACACCCAGCCAGTCCTCAAAGCCGCGAATGCGTCTTGAAAATGCGGGTTGGGTGATGTTGCGGCGCGCGGCCGCGCGGGTCATGTTCCGCTCTTCCAGAAGTACCAAAACGTCGTCCAACCACTGCATATCCATCGCATTACCCCTTTTAGCCAAAGAAATTGTATGGGTAGGCCAAACAGATTGCATTATTTTTCTGCTGCAATCAGCGCCATCATGGCCGCGGTAACAAATTTGGGGGGCACCACGTGAGCGATATCCAGACGGATCCCGTTTCTAATACCGAGACGTCATTAACGCCGGAACTGAGCATGGGTTTGTGCAAGGACCTGTCACTGGCGCTGGCAAAATTTCCGCGCACACGGCTGGGCCATTTACCAACACCACTGGAACCCATGGACCGTTTGAGCGAGGCACTTGGCGGCCCGCGCTTTTGGGTCAAGCGGGACGATTGCACCGGGCTGTCGTCCGGCGGCAATAAGACTCGCAAGCTGGAGTACCTGATGGCCGATGCGCAACAGCAGGGTGCGGATACCATCATAACCCAAGGTGCCACGCAGTCGAACCATGCGCGTCAAACCTGCGCCGCAGCCGCAAAAATGGGAATGGACTGTCATATTCTGCTGGAGGACCGCACCGGCTCGAATGATGAAAACTATATTCTGAACGGCAACGTATTGCTCGACCAACTCCACGGCGCGACGATCTCCAAACGCGCAGGCGGTACGGACATGAATGTCGAAATGCAGACACTGGCCGACAAACTGCGCGCCGATGGCAAGACGCCTTACGTGATCCCCGGCGGCGGGTCCAATGCCGTTGGCGCATTGGGCTATGTCAATTGCGCGCGCGAAACCGTCGAACAGGCGCATGAAATCGGGTTGGAGATTGATGCGTTGGTCCATGCAACCGGCAGCTCCGGCACGCAGGCAGGTCTTGTTACCGGGCTCGCTGCACTGCAAAGCGACATCCACCTTCTTGGCATCGGTGTACGCGCCCCGCAGGACAAACAGGAAGGGATGGTCTTTGACCTTGCCGAAAAGACGGCAGATCATTTGGGCACGGGCATGACGATCCGGCGCAGCGATGTTCGCGCCAATTGCGGCTATGTCGGTCCGGGATACGGGTTACCAACCGATGGCATGATCGCCGCAGTCAAGATGCTGGCGCGGCTCGAAGGTCTACTTTTTGACCCGGTCTATTCCGGCAAAGGCCTCGATGGCATGATTGATCTGACCAAAAAAGGTTATTTCGACAGCATGTCAAACGTTGTCTTTCTACATACCGGCGGGAGCGCTGCACTTTTCGGCTATCCAGAAACTTTTGACTTGCCTGGATACATCTGACACGCATTATGAAACCAGTTACAGAACACTAAAAAAGACCAACAAGGAGAAAATTACCATGGCTTTGCAAAAAACCTTGATCACTGCTTCGCTGATCACGGCCCTCGGAATGCCAGCTTTTGCGGCGGAAGAGGTCAAGATTGGCGTGCCAAGCTGGACAGGTGCGCAAGCGATCGCACATCTGCTGGCTGCGGTTGTTGAAATGCGCATCGGCGGTCAGGCCGAACTGGTGCCGGGCAACAACGCGACGATTTTCCAGGCAATGGATCAGGGCAAGGGTGACATTGACGTGCATCCCGATGTCTGGCTGCCCAACCAGGAAAGCTTTACCAAGAAATACGTTGATGAGGCTGGCACGGTTACCTTGTCGTCCAATCCATATGAGGGAAACCAAGGCTTTTGCGTCTCGAAAGACTTCGCGGCCGCCAATGACATTACCGACATCGCCGATCTGGGACGTCCGGATGTTGCTGCGCTGATGGACAGTGATGGCAACGGCAAGGGCGAGATGTGGATCGGCGCGCCGGGCTGGGCCTCGGCCAACGTCAACGAAGTCAAAACGCGCGATTACGGGCTTCTTGACTTTATCGAGCCGATCCGTGCCGAAGAGAGCGTCAAGACCGCGCGGATCAAAGACAGTATCGCCAAGGGCGAAGGCTATGCGTTCTACTGCTACAAGCCACACGCGGTCTGGTTCATGTTTGACGTCGAAATGCTCACAGAGCCGACGTACGACCCCGCGAAATACGTGATGGTGCAGCCCTCTGATGATGCGGACTGGTATGAAAAGTCGAACGTGGCGTCGAAGGACGCTCTGAAAAACGTGCAGATTGCCTGGTCAAACTCATTGGCGGATCGTTCGCCGGCCATCGCTGAGTTTTTCAGCAACTTTGGTCTTACTGCCGATGACGTCAGTGGCTTCGCCTACGAGATCAGCGGCAAGGGTCGTGAACCTGCCGATGTTGCGCGCGAGTGGGTCGAAGCGAACCCTGATCGCGTAGACGCCTGGCTGGGTCTCTGATCGCTCTCTGATACGGTGAGGTCCGCCTGCTGCGGACCTCACACTGCCGCATTCCCCGACAGATGGAGACCACGTAGATGACACCTGAAACCGTCATTGAAATCGAGAACGTCTGGAAAATCTTTGGCGCCCGCCCGCAAGAAGCGCTGCGCGCTATTCGGGAAGAAGGTCTCGACAAGGCGCAAGTGCTGGCGCGGTATAACGCCGTGGTCGGCGTCGCCGACGTGAGCCTGTCCGTCAATCGGGGGGAAATCTTTTGCATCATGGGGCTGTCGGGCAGTGGCAAGTCCACACTTGTGCGTCACTTCAACCGACTGCTTGAACCAACGGACGGCAAAATCCTCATTGAAGGCACCGACGTGATGGGCCTCGGTGCGCAAGAGTTGCAAGAGTTCCGAAACCGCAAGATCGGCATGGTCTTTCAGAACTTTGCACTGATGCCGCACAGATCTGTGCTGGATAACGTGGCGATGCCGCTGGAAATCCGAAAGGTGAGCAAGAACGAGCGTATGCGCCAAGCCGCTGCAATTCTCGACATCGTCGAGCTTGGCGCGTGGGGATCAAAATTTGCGCACGAACTGTCGGGAGGTATGCAACAACGCGTCGGGCTGGCGCGTGCGTTGGCGGCAAACCCCGATGTATTGCTGATGGACGAACCGTTTTCCGCGCTTGATCCTCTTATTCGCAGGCAACTTCAGGACGAATTCATCCGTCTTTCCAAGATACTGAAAAAGACGACCGTATTCATCACACACGATCTGGACGAGGCGGTTCGCATTGGCGACCGTATCGCCATCATGCGCGATGGTCGGTTGGTTCAAACCGGTACGGCTGAAGAAATCGTCATGAACCCTGCGGATGACTACGTCGCGGATTTCGTGGCAGGCATCTCTCGCCTCAAAGTCGTGCACGCCCACGCGGTCATGCAGCCTTTGTCGCAATATGTCTCGACATCGGGTCCGGTATCTGCCGACGCACCGCGTGTGACCGGCGACGAAACACTCAGCACGCTGATCAATCTGTCGATTGAAAGTGACCATGCCATTCTCGTGCAGGAGGATAACAAGGATGTCGGCGTCATTACGCGAGCAGATATCCTGCGCACTGTCGTTGAAGGGACGGAAATGTCATGACCGATGCCACTGCAAGTTCCATTGATCTAGAAGATAACACCAATCCTTTGGAAGCGACCGACACCGAGGCCGCCATCGCCTATCAGGAAGAACGGCGCGAGAATATCCGGACCTTTGTGCGCACGAACCCGGAATATTACATCGCTCAGTTCAACAAGATCGGCGAAAGCGCAAGGTTCACGCCTACTTTCAACGCAATGGCGGGTCTTTTCGGGCCTGTGTGGTTCGGTGCGCGGGGCCTGTGGTCTTGGGCACTGCCGTTTCTGATCATTGAGACACTGGCGCTCGTTCAGATCGCACGCGGCCTGTTCGGAGATCTTGCCGCAGACGCGTTCGAACGTATTGCCTCTATCGAAGGCGTGCTGGAGTTGCGCAAGCAACAACTGGCGGCAGCCATTGAGGCTGAATCTGACAGGGTGGACGCCTACCAACGCGCGGTGGAATCGCTCGAAGCAAATATCGGCGGCATCCGTGAAGAGGCTCAGATACTGGCCGAGCAGGGGCCTTGGATCGCGCTTTCGGGGCTGTTTATTCTGCTGCTGGTCAAGGCTGTCCAGTCTGCGGTCGCGAACTGGGCGCTTGAAGCGCGGTTTTCAGACTGGCTGTCCGACCGCAGCATCCGTTCTGGCCTGCCGGTCTCGCATATCGTTTTCAGCGCACTCTTTATGTTTCTAATCGCGATTGCTGCGATGACCCACTACAGTTTTCCGGGGCGGTTCGATCTGCTCAGCTCTTTCCCGACAGACCCGGACATTCGCCTCACGGGCATCGCCTGGGTCGAAGACCTTATCGCGTTTTGCGTCCGCAACAGCGAGGCATTTTTCGATGGGTTGACCTTTGGGATCCGCGCTCTGCTGGATGCACTTGAAGTTATCCTTGTGCAGACGCCATGGATAGTTATTGCAAGCCTGATCGTGCTCCTGACCTGGCTGACGGCAGGTATTCGCACAGCGATCTATTCGGCGGCCTTTCTCGCCTATATGGGCCTGCTGGGTTTCTGGGAAGCGGCGATGACCACGCTGGCACTGCTTGGTACTGCCGCGTGCCTTTCGATCGCGATTGGCATCCCGTTGGGGATGTTCGCGGCACGGCGTCCGCGGTTTTACGCCTTTATCCAGCCGATCATGGACTTCATGCAAACGATGCCAGCGTTTGTATTCATGGTGCCCGTGATTGCCTTTTTCGGCGTGGGGAAACCGGCGGCTGTTATCGTCACAATGATTTTCGGCGGCACGCCTGTGGTACGGCTGACTGTGTTGGGGTTGCGGGGTGTGCCTGAAAGCGTACGTGAAGCAGCCATCAGTTTTGGCGCGAACAAGTGGTATCTGCTGACCAAGGTGGACCTGCCGCTTGCCAGCCCGTCGATCAGGGCGGGGATCAACCAGACCATCATGCTCTCACTGGCGATGGTTGTTGTGGCCTCTCTTATCGGGGCTAAAGGGCTGGGCGAGGACGTGTTGGAAGCGTTGCAATACGCAAACGTAGGGCAGGGTATCCTTGCCGGATTTGCGATCCTCTTTTGCGCCATGATCCTTGATCGGATCGTGCAGGGCCAGAGAAAGTGACACCGCTTGTTCTCGTCCATGGCTTCATGGGCGGCAGCGAACAATGGCGCGCGCAAGTAGAGCATATGAGCACGCACCACAGGGTGATAACCCCTGACTTACCGGGCTTTGGCCGCAACAATCACCTGCCGGTCATCAACAGTATCGCGGGGTTCGCCACATGGGTTCTGGATTATCTTGAGGCACAAGGCATCAAAAAGTTCCATCTGCTCGGCCATTCAATGGGCGGCATGATCGCTCAAGAGATGGTAGAACTTGCAGAGCGGGGTGTGGTGGACCGCCTTATCCTTTACGGGACCGGAGCGGTTGGCGTTTTGCCCGGACGCTTTGAAACAATTGAGCAAAGCAAGCGGCGTGCGGCTGACGATGGCGCAGATGCCACCGCGCGCCGTATCGCTGCCACTTGGTTTTTGCGTCGGGAAAGTGACCCGGCCTATGCCGCCTGCGCGAACATCGCAGCACAAAGCGCGCCAGCAGCCCTGCCGGCGGGATTGGACGCGATGCAGGCATGGTCAGGTGAGGCGGCACTATCCTTGATCGAGCATCCGACGCTCGTGCTTTGGGGAGACAGTGACCGGACGTACCCGTGGACACAGACGGAAATCCTGTGGCGCAATATTCCAAACAGCAATCTGTCAGTTGTACCCGGTGCGGCGCATGCCGTTCACCTTGAAAAACCCGCCTTGTTCAACGCGTTGATCGATGAATTTCTCACGGCAGCTGCCCCCTAATGCTGGCGCGCGGGAATCTCGCACCAGAGCCCTTCGACACACACGGTACAGTCCCTTTCAAACCCAAAAACGAAGTAAGTGAAGGACGTGTGATTTTTGCGCGAAATACGCCCCCAGCCCGCCAGTTCCGAAGCAGGCTTGATCGCGCCGGAGCCGACACTGGGCCCGATGTGAAGCAGCTGTGCAGGAGATAGCAATACATCGGTTTCAGGGCGGGTGGGGCCGAAAGATCCTCCGGGGATCAGCATGGGCTGTGCGCTTGGTTGCACTGACATGAACTCCGCATCCAGCCCGAATTTGTCGACCCATGCTACTTTGAGGAAATTGCCATTGGCAGTCTTTACCGGATCGTTACGCCGCAAAGCTTCTACAGGTAGTTGGCCGAAGGACGTCAGAACGCGCGCCTTGGCTGCGAAACCCGGGGCTTTCCAGTCGATCAACTGGCGCGTGCGCCGCCGTTTCTTGGCGGCCGCCTGCGTCAGGCGGGATTTGTTCAGGACGTTAGACAGGATGTCATCGTCGGACAGGATTTCAGTCACGCGTTACTCGCTCTTCACACTTTGCCGCTGACATGCGGCGGGTCTTCCAGATCGTCGCCGGGATGGGAGCAGACCATCCCGGCAAACGATCGTAAGTTCTCATTAATTGGCCCGGGGAGGGGATCGGGTGGGGTTTTGACCCGGGCACAACAACACTCGTTACAATTTCGGTTATGCTGTCGTCTCGTGGTCGCGATGTGACGAGAATGGATGGGATTGAACACATTTTCGGCGGAAAGGTGGCTATCGACCCGTTTGCTGAACCGAACTTCTACCTCGGATTGGAAACAATAACGATCTTCAGCCAGCGTCTGATCTGATATCAATGGCGTCTTTGCGCGCTTTGTTTCCAATTCGGTGTTCGTTGCTCTCGCATTCCGAGAAACCAAAAAATGGCTTTCATGACGCAATCGCGGCGATCAATCGCTTGAAACAGTCTGTTTCCAGTCCGGTCAGTGAAAATACGATGAGGCGCATGGAATTGTTTTGCCAGCGATACTGTCAAAGATGGCCAGAATAGTCGCATTTTACTGGCACTAAACCGGACACCTTCGAATCGTCGGGCAAAAAGAAAGCGGCCCGAAGGCCGCTTACCAGTTATTCTTTCGAACCGTCTTTTGTTTTACCGTCCCCACGTGCGGACGACACCGCAATCCATGTGGACGAAGTTTGATCCTGAGTATTTGCCGACACCGCCGCCCTTGCAGGCTGCGGCGGCGCGCGCCATCTGGCTCACCGAACGGGTCGACATGCGCAGATCGGCCGCTTGGCCTTTCATATGAAGCGAGTTTTTCGCCACACCGCGGCTGCGCGATCTCAACATCGCATTCGTCTGCGGGCTGCGATACCCCGAAAGCAACATGTAGGGCTCGTTTGCGTCCATAAGATTATGGGCGGCGGCCATGATGTCGACGGCCCGTAAATCCATCGACTTGACCCCGTCGGTGCGCCAGTCGCGCATAAAGTGGTTAATCTCTTTCACCGCCTCAGGCACATATTTACCCTCGATCCAGTAGATCATGTCGATCCGCTCCCCGGTGCGACCGGAATACATCCGGATACGGCGAATGTCGCCACCGCCGCGCAAAAATCCGGCGGCATTTGCAAAAGTAGGAGCTGCGGTAACTGCTGTTGCTGCGAACGCACCCAAAAGGGCACGGCGGGTTAACCCCGTTGAACCTTCGATAGCCATGTTTCAGTCCGTTTTAATTCCTGCCTATCCCGTGATGTTACACGGGCGTCTCATCTCTTCCCCAGATGCAACATTGGTATGACATATGCTGGATTGTTAACCAAGTGATGAAAAAGCAATCTGCGGAATCCAGACAAGTTTAGGCAATTTTTCGCGCATACACGCCTGCGAGGGCGAATTCGCACAACCGGTGCGCGGATGCTACAATTTCACCTTTCCTTGAGATTGTTCTGAAATGTTATTGGACAGGTCTTGTGGGAGTTGCCAAAGATCAGGATCAGTTTTCAGTTTTTGTGTCCAAGGACCCACGATGACCTCTACTTTTGGTACCCGCTTTCTTCCGCTTCTGTTCGCTTTTGCCGTGGCAATCGCCAGCGCAGCCTTGGCCCCTAATGCGGCATGGGCACAGTCAACAGCCTTCAAACAAGCGGTGGCAGAAGCGGCAGCGCGCGACCGCGACATCGCCGAGTTTTACAAGGAAACCGGATTTTCCGGTATTTGGACCAGCAACAAGGGTCGTGATCGATCACGGCGCAACGCGCTGATTAAGGCACTGCAACAAGCTGACAATCACGGTCTCCCTTCCGAGCGCTACGATCTTGAAGGGCTGCAAACGCGGATGCAATCTGCGCGCACCGATCGCGAGCTAGGCCAGTTGGAAGTGGAGATGTCACGCGTCTTTCTTGACTACGCCCGGGATGTTCAAACCGGGGCGTTGGTGCCGTCGCGGGTAGACAAGGCCATCGTCCGCCAAGTGCCATATCGCGATCGCAAATCGTATCTGACCAATTTCACCAAGTCATCGCCAAAGGGCTTCTTTCGCGCTCTGCCACCCAAAACAGCGGAATACAACGCCTTGATGAAGCACAAGCTGGTGTTGGAGCGCTTGCTCGCCAAAGGGGGGTGGGGCGCAGTTGTCAAAGCCAAAAAGCTGGAACCCGGTGACAGCGGCAACAGTGTTGTGGCCTTGCGTGACAGACTGGTGCGCATGGGATATCTGCGGCGCAGTGCGGGCAAAACCTATGACGCCGCCATGACCAAGGCGGTTCTTGAATTCCAGGCCGATCACGGTCTGGCGCAGGACGGCATTGTCGGACCAGGCACGCTTAAAGAAATAAATGTCAGTGTTAAGGAACGCCTGCAGTCAGTGATTGTGGCGATGGAGCGAGAGCGCTGGGTCAACAAAGAACGCGGCAAACGGCACGTTGAAGTCAACCTGACAGACTTTAGCGCAAAGATTGTGGACAATGGAAAGACCACGTTTGAAACGCGCTCGGTCATTGGTCATCGCGAAACCGCCCGACAGTCACCAGAGTTCTCTGACGTCATGGAATTTATGGTCATTAACCCAAGCTGGTACGTTCCGCGTTCCATTGTAACAAAAGAGTATCTGCCAGAGTTGCAAAAGAATGCCTTTGCCGTCAGCCACATCGAGATTACTGACAGCCGCGGGCGGCAGGTAAACCGCAACGCGGTGGATTTCTCGCAGTACACGGCCCGCACATTTCCTTACGCCATGCGCCAGCCGCCCAGCCGGGGCAACGCACTGGGTTTGGTAAAGTTCATGTTCCCCAACAAGCACAACATCTACTTGCACGACACTCCCGCAAAGAACCTTTTCAGTCGAGAAGTGCGGGCCTACAGCCACGGGTGCATACGTCTGGCTGAACCGTTCGAATTCGCCTACGCGCTGCTCAAACCCCAAACCCGCGACGCCGAAGGCTATTTCCAGTCGGTTCTTGCCACAGGTAAAGAAACTCAGGTTGACCTCAAGCAACCTGTTCCCGTGCACATCATCTACCGCACGGCCTTTGCAAACGGAAAAGGCCAGATGAACTACCGCCGCGATGTCTACGGGCGGGATGCGCGGATCTGGCAAGCCCTGTCTCAGGCAGGGGTAGCATTGCGGGCCGTTCAGGGTTAAATCTGCCTTTCTGCACCGCATGAAAGGCAACATCGATGGCACGTTACGGCTATAGCGTAGAGCAAATTGCAAAATCGCTCGGCGCGGATGCGTTTGGGGACGTCAGCATAAAAGTCGAGGCCGCTGCCGAACCGCAGGCTGCCGGTGCGCATGACCTGGCCATGGCCACAGACAAAACCTATGCCGAGCGGTTGAGCGAAGGCAGCGCGCGCGCCGCGGTGCTTTGGCAAGGTGCTGATTGGCAGGCGCTGGGGTTGGAGGCCGCAATCATTCCGCACCGCCCACGCTACGCCATGGCGGGGTTGACGAGGCTTCTGGATCAGGGGCAGGGGTTTTCCGCCGGAATTCACGACAGCGCCATCATCGACCCGACAGCCGAGATCGACGCAGACGTCAGCATCGGGCCGCTGACAGTTATTGCAGCGGGCGCAAAAATCGGTGCAGGCAGTGTGATCGGCCCGCAATGCTATGTCGGCTGGAATGCCACGCTTGGGCCAGACAGCCAATTGCGCGAGCAAGTGACGATCGGCGCGCGCGCGTCCATTGGGGTGCGTTTCAAGGCCCAGCCGGGCACGCGCATCGGTGGTGATGGCTTTTCCTTTGTCACCGAAGACAAGTCAGGCATCGAAGCGGTTCGGGAAACACTTGGGGATCAGCAGGACACCAAAGCACAAGGGTGGACGCGGATTCACTCGCTGGGCGCAGTTACGATCGGAGACGATGTGGACCTCGGCGCGTGTGTAACAATCGACAACGGGACCATCCGCGACACAACAGTCGGCGACGGCTGCAAAATGGATAATTTTGTGCATATCGGACACAACGTGGTGATCGGCAACGATTGCCTGATCTGCGGCCACTCCGGTGTTTCGGGGTCAACGGTTGTTGGCAACAATGTCGTTTTGGGCGGCATGACCGGTGTCAGCGACAATATCCGCATCGGCGACCGCGTGATCACAGGAGGCGGAACCAAAGTGTTGTCGACAATACCGGCGGGTCGCGTGGTCTTGGGTTACCCTGCGACACGCATGGACAGGCAAATAGAGATATTCAAGGCCATCCGCCGCCTACCCAAACTGGTGACCGATGTCGCATCCTTGCAGAAAGCTGTTTTCAAATCCGATGCCAATGACTAAATCGCGGTGACAATCGCAATACAGGAACCTTCTGATGAGCACGCAGGACAAAGTCATCGCGATCATCGCCGAGCAAGCCGTACTGGACCCGTCAGATGTGACGCTGGACAGCACGCTCGAAGAGTTGGGGATCGATAGCCTCGGTCTTGTCGAAAGCATTTTTGCAATCGAAGAAGAATTTGATATTTCGGTGCCTTTCAACGCCAATAACCCAGACGCCGGCGAATTCGATATCTCGACCGTGGCCTCGATCATTTCTGGTATCGACCGACTGCGCGCGGAACAGCACTGAGGTGCCATGATGAATCGCGTTGTTATCACCGGCGCTGGCACGATCAATGCCTTGGGGCATGACGTGCCCGCCACGCTGCGCGCGATGCGAGAGGGTGTCTGCGGCATTGGGCCGTTGGATATTCGCGACGTGGATCGGTTGTCGATCCAGATCGGCGGGCAAGTCAAAGGATTTGAAGCGGAAGGGCGGTATAACCGGCAGCAGATGTCGCTTTATGATCGCTTCACACAGTTCACGCTGGCTGCCGCCAAAGAAGCGATCGACCAGTCCGGCCTCAGCTTTTCCGGCGAACTCTCTGCGAAATCGGGTGTCGTCCTTGGCACTGCCGGGGGTGGTGTCAGCACGTGGGATGACAACTACCGCTCGGTCTATGAGGAAGGCAAAAACCGCGTGCACCCGTTTGTCGTGCCCAAACTGATGAACAACGCGGCGGCAAGCCACGTCAGCATGGAGAATAATCTCAAGGGGCCGTCATTTACGGTTTCAACCGCGTGTGCATCGTCGAACCACGCTATGGCGCAGGCTTTTGCCATGGTCAGGTCCGGCATGGCGCCGGTCATGATTACCGGCGGCTCGGAATCCATGCTCTGCTTTGGCGGCGTCAAAGCGTGGGAAGGATTGCGGGTCATGTCGCGTGATGCCTGCCGGCCATTTTCGGCCAATCGCAACGGCATGGTTCAGGGGGAAGGCGCTGGGATATTTGTCTTCGAAGAGTACGAACATGCGCGCGCGCGGGGCGCGGATATTCTCTGCGAGGTTGCCGGTTTTGCCATGTCTTCCGATGCGGCGGACATCGTGATGCCGTCCAAAAACGGAGCAGCCCGAGCCATGTCTGGGGCGCTGCGCGACGCCAGGATCAGCCGAGACGACGTCGGTTATATAAACGCGCATGGCACCGGGACCGCGGCCAATGACAAAACCGAATGTGCCGCTGTGGCCGATGTTTTTGGTCCGCATGCAGACCGGTTGATGATCTCGTCGACCAAGTCCATGCATGGGCATTTGATCGGCGGTACGGGGGCTGTCGAACTGCTTGCCTGCATTATGGCGCTTCGTGATGGCATTGTTGCCCCAACCATCGGCTACGAAGAAGCGGATCCAGAGTGCGCGCTCGATGTCGTTCCCAACACGGCACGCGAAGCCTCTGTTGCTGTTGCGCTGTCCAATGCTTTTGCATTTGGCGGGATGAATGCAGTTCTGGCTCTCCGCCGCATCTAGAAATGAAAAAGGCCGCGTAAAACGCGACCTTTGAAATTCATTTGAGCCAACTGGATCACGGCATGTCGAGCACGCTGACCTGTTCAAATGCAGCTGTAAAGCCGCCCAAGGACATGGTCACGGTGACAGTTTGGTTCGGTGCAGCAATCGGCACAATGCTCAAGGACGCTTCGGCACCACGTTTGTATGCTTCAATGTCTTCCGCCGTCAGGCCAATGCGTGCGTAGCACCCAATCGTATTGCAAAAGGCGAACGGGTACCGCTTGGGCGGTTGTGAATCCACTTGGATCGCCAGTTGCCCCTGAAGCGATGTCTCCAGCGGCACGATGATCGTCGCGCCTGCGGCGGCCTGCCCACCTTCTGGCAGCCGGAACATCGTGAATTCCGCGATCGGTGAATTGCTTGAATCAGCCAAAAGCTGATACATCTGGCACGGATCATCAACATCCGGCTGTACGATACAGCGTAGGGCCCAATCATCGAATTCTTGCTTGATGTATGTTTGACCCGGCTGCGGCGTGTCACTTACCTCTTCGCCCATGGCAAGGCCGTTTTCTACTGGCGCCGCTTCCTGTTCTGCGGCGGCATCCTGATCATCCGAGCTTTGTGCGAGTGTGGAAAAAGACGTCGCGACAAGTGCAAAGCCAGCCGTCGCCGCAACGGTCATCCAATTTGTAGTATAGGGCATGTTTGCTCCCTCATTTATCATTGCTGGTGATTTAGCATGCCCGTCCGGCAGTGTCAGGTCTGATGACCAGAGATTACACCCAAATCACCAAAATTTTTTTACACCTTCGGATATGAAAAAAGGGACGCACAAGTGCATCCCTTCTTCCGTTTTTTGTATTCTCCCCGTCGGACTGGCCGACTTATTGACGAGACGTTACGAGACACCAACCAAGGCGTCAACCGGAAATATCGTGATTGTTCAAGTGCGTTAGCCTGCGCCAGAAAAAGGGCCGCACCGGGATACGGCGCGGCCAGTCGAACAGGGAGGATACCCGGCAGGAAAGGACATAGATCTGCTGCCGGGTGCATTGACTATGGCGGCAAATAGTTAACATCCTGTGCGCAGACCAATGAATTTGTCGAAAAGGGTGGCAGCGCATGTCGGACGGAATTTTTATCGGTGGCGGCGGGCCGGATTACGGCACCAAACAATTCCTTGCATTAAAATACGCCAATCGCCACGGGCTGGTCGCCGGCGCAACCGGCACGGGCAAGACTGTCACCCTGCAAATTCTCGCTGAAGGCTTTTCTGCCGCAGGCGTGCCAGTCTTTCTGTCAGATGTAAAAGGCGACTTGTCCGGGCTGGCGAAAGCGGGCAGCGAAAGCCACAAGCTGCATGGCCCTTTCACGGAACGCGCGGAAAAAATCGGGTTTACCGATTATTCCTATGATCCTTTTCCGGTGACCTTTTGGGACATCTTTGGCGAACAGGGGCATCCGGTACGCACAACAGTTGCGGAAATGGGGCCATTATTGCTGTCGCGGCTGCTCGAATTGACCGATGCTCAGGAAGGCATTGTCAATATCGCCTTCCGGCTTGCGGACGATCAGGGCCTGCCGCTGCTGGATCTCAAAGATCTACAAGCCTTGCTGGTGTGGATCGGCGAGAACTCCAAGTCTCTCTCCTTGCGCTATGGCAATGTAGCGTCGTCCTCTATCGGCGCGATCCAACGCCGCTTGCTTGTTTTGGAAAATCAGGGAGGTGCCGGATTGTTCGGCGAACCAGCGCTGGCGCTGTCGGATATCATGCGCACCGCACCGGACGGGCGCGGGCAGATCAACATTCTCGCGTCAGACAAGCTGATGGGCGCGCCGGGGCTTTACGCAACCTTCCTGCTGTGGCTGTTGTCTGAGCTTTTCGAAGAATTGCCAGAGGTCGGTGATCCGGAGAAGCCAAAACTGGTTTTCTTCTTTGACGAAGCCCACCTGCTGTTTGATGACGCACCCAAAGCGCTGATCGACAAAGTTGAACAGGTCGCGCGGCTGATCCGGTCCAAGGGGGTCGGTGTTTTCTTTATTACGCAAAACCCAGCGGACGTTCCCGAGGATATCCTTGGTCAATTGGGTAACCGCGTTCAGCACGCGTTGCGGGCCTTTACAGCCAAAGACCGAAAGGAATTGCGATTGGCTGCGGAAACCTACCGCGAAAACCCTGCCTTTGATACTGAGGCCGCGATCCGCGAGGTCGGGGTCGGCGAAGCGGTGACATCCATGCTTCAGAAAAAAGGGGTGCCGGGCATTGTCGAGCGTACGCTGATCCGCCCACCGTCATCCCAGCTGGGTCCAATCACCAAAGCCGAACGCGCCGAGATCGTGGCGATATCTGATCTGGATCGGAAGTATGCCGACCCAATTGATCGTGCATCCGCATACGAAATCCTTCAAAAGCGCGCAGAGGAGGCCGCAGTCGAAGCCGCCAAGGCAGAGGAAGCAGCAGAAGAGGCCTCAGCGCACGAACGTGAATTCAACGCTGGGCGCCGGTATTCCGGTCAGCGCGTTTCCCGCTCAAGCGCGCGGCGCACCAGCAGCCGTCAAGAGGATACGCTGGGCTCGGCCGTCGCCACGGCTGTGCTGAAAGAGCTCAAAGGCACGACCGGACGGCGCATCGTGCGCGGCATCCTCGGCGGGCTCTTCAAAGGGCGCTAGACTATCGTTCGGGGATCAGACCGCGGGGCGAGAACCTCAAGACCAGCAAAAGCAGCACGCCAATGGTCAAAAGACGCATATGTGCTGCTGATTCAATCAGATGCGCTTTGAGCGCTGAACCATCAGGCATCGTGGCCGTTACCCATTCCATCACCTGCAGCCCGATTGTCTCACCTTGAATCCACATCAGGTAAATCAGCATTCCACCAAGCACTGAACCAAAGTTGTTGCCCGATCCACCGACGATGACCATCACCCAGATCAGGAACGTGAACCGCAATGGCTGATAAACGGTCGGGGCATAGGTACCTTCGAGTGTTGTCATCATCGCACCCGCAATACCGCAGATCGCAGATCCCAGAATAAAGATTTGCAAGTGCCGCGCCGTGACATCCTTGCCCATTGCCTCTGCCGCCACTTCGTTGTCGCGTATGGCACGCATCAGCCGGCCCCAAGGGCTTTTCAAGGCGCTCTGAGCCATCCACAGCAACAACACAAGAACCAATGCAAACAGTCCGGTATAGAGCAGTTTGACGTAAATCGTGGATGCTGTAACCACATCGAGCCCAAATCCTGCGGCGCGATCGATAAATGCCGGATCGTTTTGCAAGTCGATTTCGTAGGGAACGGGGCGTTCGACACGCTGCACGTTTTTCACCCCGCGCGACAGCCACTCCTCGTTCTTCATGATTGCAATAATGATTTCGGCAATCCCGAGGGTCGCAATGGCCAGATAGTCGGAGCGCAGGCCCAAGGCGGTTTTGCCAATGATCCACGCAACACCAGCGGCCAGCAGACCGCCCACAGGCCAAGCGATGATCACCGGAAGGCCCAACCCGCCAAGGTATCCGGTCAATGCCGGATCAATCGCCTCGACTGCTTCAACGTTAGGATCAAACACCGCACGGTAAAGAAAGAAACCGCCAATCAGGATGGCAAGGAAAAGCGCCGTGCGGGATTTGCCCGGTGCCATACGGCTGCGCACGACAATCGCCAGAACAATGGTGGCGCCCCCCATAAACAGCGCCAGGAGGATCCCCCAGCCTCCCGCCGACCATGTGCCCGGCGTAACAGGGTTGCCAACAAGCACAGCAGCAAGGCCGCCCAACGCGACAAACCCCATGATGCCCACGTTGAAAAGGCCCGCAAAACCCCATTGCAGGTTGACCCCTAACGCCATGACCGCCGAAATCAGCCCCATGTTGAGAACCGTCAGCGCGGTGTTCCACCCCTGAAAACTAGCGATCAGCGGCACCATGCCAAAGACAGCAACAAAAAGCAGCGTGTTCTTGAGTGCCGAGTTCATACCGCTTTCCCCTTAAACAGACCCGTGGGTTTGAATAACAGGACGATCAGCAGAATGAGGAAGCTGACCGCGAGTTTGTAGTCAGTCGACAGCAACTGTACCAGACCACTGGGTTCAAGACTCTCCGGCATCAGATATCCCAGCACTTTTTTCCATGCATAGGTTACCGTGACTTCGGAAAATGCAATGACGAAGCCTCCCGCGATCGCACCAAGAGGGTTCCCGAGCCCGCCGACAATGGCAGAAGCAAAAATGGGCAACAGAAGCTGAAAGTAGGTAAACGGCTTAAAGGATTTGTCCAACCCGTAAAGTACACCGGCGATCGTTGCCAGCCCGGCCACGATCAACCATGTGATCGCGACAACCCGCTCTGGATTGATTCCAGACAAAAGGGCCAGATCTTCGTTGTCGGAATACGCCCGCATCGATTTGCCGGTGCGCGTCCGATTCAAGAACCAAAAGAGCAGAGCCACGACAATCACGGCCGTTATGACGGTGATGCCTTGTGTTGTCTTGATCGCCAAGCCTTCACGCAGCCCAGTCATCTCCTTGAAGGTGCGCGCCGAAACGATGAACCGTTCCCCATCTGCAAACCTTTGATCATCGGGGCCAATGATGAACCGGACGATGCCGTTCAGCACAAATGTCACCCCCAGTGATACAATCACGAGGATCACGGGTTTTGCTTTTTGTGCGCGATAAAAGCGGTAGACCACACGGTCCGTAAGCAACAGCAATGCCATACACCCAAGAATGCCAAAGGGCAGGGCGAGCAGGGCAGTCGGCAAAGGACCAAGACTGACGCCCCAGCTTTGCAACAGCCACGTGACCAGCACCGTTACCATGGCGCCAAATGCCATGGTGTCGCCATGGGCAAAGTTGGAAAACCGCAAAATCCCGTAAATCATGGTGACGCCGAGCGCGCCAAGCGCCAACTGGCTGCCGTAGGCCATTGCAGGGACAACAACAAAGTTCAGCAACGCTATGATCGCGTTAAGAAAATCCATTAATCCGCCCCTCCGCCATGACCCCGTAAATGGTCCACATCAGCGCAGTTCACGCCTGCAAGGCGCAGCCCTGTCTCGAACACCTCAAAACGGTTGATGCAGACTGTCCCACTGCTGGCCAACGCCCGTTCAGTTAAGGTCTGACGACCGCGATAAGACTGCAGTTCGTTCTCTGCTGGCCCATCAGCGTGGCGCGGCTTTCCGTTCAACACAACACAGGCCCGCTTTCGAGCCGCTGCATACAACTGCATTTCACGCGCTGACGTACATTCAAACGGGCAAGGCCCTTGCAGCAGACTTTCGGATGCCGAGGCAGCCGGTCCCGCGCCCATGAAAGCCGGACCACCGGCGGATCGTTCAAAATTAAATACAGCCACCACTCAGCCCCCCAGAAACGATTTGCGGACTTCGGGATCGGCCAAAAGTTCTTTGCCGGTCCCTGTGTACGCATTGCGCCCCTGCACCAGAACGTATCCTTTGTCCGCGATCTCAAGCGCTTGCCGCGCATTTTGTTCAACCATCAGAATGGGAATGCCGGTGCGTGCCACCTCGATAATCCTGTCGAAAAGCTCGTCCATGACAATCGGGCTGACACCGGCTGTCGGCTCGTCAAGCATCAGCACCTTTGGCTGCGTCATCAACGCGCGACCAACAGCGACCTGCTGACGCTGTCCGCCAGACAACTCCCCCGCTGCCTGATGCCGCTTGTCACGCAGGATCGGAAACAACTCATAAATCTGTTCCATTGTCGGGCGGATGTCGTCGGTCCGGATGAACGCGCCCATCTCCAGATTTTCCTCAACGGTCATTGAAGTGAAGATATTCGACGTCTGCGGCACAAATCCCATGCCCTTGGCCACCCGTGCCTGTGGTGACAGGCCCGTGATATCCTCGCCATCCAGCTTCACATGCCCCTTGCGCAGGTTCAACATGCCAAAGACCGCCTTCATCCCCGTGGACTTGCCCGCGCCATTCGGCCCGACGATCACCGCAATCTCACCGCTGTCCACCGCAATCGTGCAATCATGGAGAATGTCAGGGCCAGCGCCGTAGCCGCCCGTCATGTTCTCACCAATCAGAAACGGGCCGCCCGGAGATGCATAGGCGGAACCACCCGATTGAACCGGCTGCGCCGTTCCCATTCCCGCCGGATTGCCCAGCGACAAATCCTTGTTGCCGCGATCAGTGTACGGATCAGAGCTCATAACACAGGCTCCATGTCACTTTGCCAGAAAAACTCCGGGGGAGACGCGCCTCAGGCGCGTCGGGGGCAGCGCCCCCAGAAAGACACGGCACACCCCTCATCCTGTTTTTTCCTTGTTCTTCAACCCCGTGCCAAGATACGCCTCAATGACCTGCTCGTTCGCCTTGATCTCTTCCAGCGTGCCTTTTGCCAGCACTTTGCCCTCGGCCATGCAGATCACCGGGTCACACAGGCGGCCGATAAAGTCCATGTCATGCTCGATGACCACAAACGTATATCCGCGCTCTTGGTTCAGACGCAAAATCGCGTCCCCGATCGTATTCAGCAGCGTTCGGTTCACGCCCGCGCCGACCTCGTCGAGGAAAACGATTTTTGCCTCAACCATCATAGTGCGTCCCAGTTCGAGCAACTTTTTCTGCCCGCCCGATATCTGCCCCGCCTTGTGATCCGCAAGGTGCTCTACAGTCAGAAATTCCAGTACCTCATCAGCCTTGGCGCGAAGGGCGCGTTCCTGATCTGCGATGCGCTTGCGGCCGAACCACGTATTCCACAGACTTTCTCCCAATTGATCACCCGGCACCATCATCAGATTTTCCCGACACGTCATCGAAGAGAATTCGTGCGCAATCTGAAAAGTGCGCAGCAGACCCTTGTGAAAAAGCGCGTGCGGTGGCAGGCCCGTGATATCTTCTCCAGCCATCGTCACACGACCGGAAGTGGGTTGAAGAACGCCGGCGATTACATTGAAAAGAGTAGTCTTTCCAGCGCCATTGGGTCCGATCAAACCGGTTATCGACCCACGCTCGATCTCCAGTGACGCACCATCAACGGCATGAAATCCGCCAAAATGCTTGTGAAGGTCGTCAACGACGATCATGTGTTCCCCCGAAACTGAACGCGTAGTGCCCCGCGTTTTCTCGTTCATCTACAAAAACAGCCCGACGTCAACGACATCGGGCTGTTTTCTATTCAGGTATCGGACTTATTTGAAGCCGATGGTGACGTTTGCACCGTCCTGCACTTCAATCATGCGATAAGTGCCCGCAGACTCGCCCGGCCCAATCAGCTCAACCGCCGATGCACCAACGTAATCCACATCACCGCCATCTCGCAGGATATCGAGCGCCTTGCCGAGTTCACCAGGATAGATCTTCTCGCCCGGCGCGTTGGCCACGTCGAGAATTTTGGCGCCGTATTCTGCCGGATCCGTACTGTTTGCCGCTTGCATCGCCAGCATGAACAGCGCCGCTGCATCATAGCTTTCAGGTGTGTAAGGCGATGTGGCGTCGAATGCGTCGCCGGCCATTTCCTTCAGCTTTTCGATGCCTTCACCGCCGGAACCGGCGATCTGACCGTAAGAGCCGTTCAGGGCAGGGCCAACGTTGGTAGGAAGGCTGTCACCGATCATGCCACCCGGCAGGCCGAAAGTGTCAAAAGCGCCGGAGTCGAGCGCGGCATTGATGATACCAAGGCCGCCCTGGTCGAGGTAACCCGCAACGACAAGCAGATCGCCGCCTGCTGACGCCAATGCACCCATTTCCGCAGAGTAGTCCGCCTTGCCATCTTCGTGCGCGGCAACGATTGTCACTTCGCCGCCAACAGCTTCGAAGTTGGACTGGATCGCATCAGCCAGACCTTTGCCATAGTCATTGTTGGTGTAGGTCAGCGCAATCGATTCAACGCCGCGTTCTTGCAGGATCTCCGCCATGACCTGACCCTCGCGCGCATCCGAAGGTGCCGTGCGGAAGAAAAGGTCGTTGTCTTCGACTGTGGACAGGCCCGGTGACGTGGCGGACGGCGAAATCATCACCATGCCATTTGGAATGGCCACATTCTGCAGGATTGCGCCCGTAACGCCGGAGCAGTCACCGCCGATCAGACCGTTGATGCCGTCTGCCAGCAGTTTTTCTCCGTTCGATGTGGACAGGCCGTTGTCAATGCACCCAGTGTCAGCGCGCATCGGTGTGACCTTTGCACTGTCCAGAAGCTTGCCGCTTTCAGTTACTTCGGACATCGCAAGTTCGGCACCTGCGGCCATCGGCCCGGTCAACGATTCAATCGGGCCGGTAAAGCCGATCAGAATGCCCAGTTTTACTTCCGTTGCGTGACCATCGGCCAGTGCCGTGGTCGCCATGAGTGCTGCGGCGGTGCTCGCCAGAAGCATCTTTTTCATTAGGTTTCTCCCATATTGGAACATGATGTTCGCCGGAAAGGTTAAGCGCGCTATTTCCAAAAGAAAAGCAGTTTTGCCCATCAAAAAGGTGTGGGTCAGCGTTTACGCGATCAGACGCAAAGCAGGGCAGGCTCATTACAGCCATAGGAGATCGCCTGTGAAGTTAGCACGTTTGGTTTTGTCTGGCGCGATTGCGACGCTGGGCCTTCTTTCATCGGTTGCCGCAGAGATCGTCATATCACCCAGAATTACTGGCCTTGATGCGCCGTGGGGACTGGCACACCTGCCTGATGGATCCGTTTTGGTCACCGAAAAAGAGGGACAGATCCTGCTGTGGCGTGACGGAAAAACGCAGACCGTCCGCGGCGCACCAGCGGTGGTCGATAGCGGGCAGGGCGGTTTGCTGGACATCACCGTGGCGCGGGATTTCGCCACCACCCGCACGGTTTGGCTGACCTATTCCAAACGGCAATCGGGCGGCGCGGGCACGGCATTGGCCGCAGCCGAACTGTCCTCTGATGGCAAGCGTCTCGACAACCTAAGAGACCTGTTCGTGATGGCGCCGGGGTCGTCAGGCGGGCGTCATTTCGGCTCCAGGGTCGTTGAAGCCAAAGACGGCACACTTTTTGTCACGATTGGGGATCGCGGCAACAGACCCGAGGCGCAAAATCGCGCAAACCACATTGGGACCATTGTACGCATCAACCGAGACGGCAGTGTCCCAGCCGATAATCCCTTTGTAGGACAAGCCGGCATCCAGCCGGAAATCTGGTCTTTCGGACACCGCAACCCGCAAGGGGCCGGTCTTGACGCAAATGGTCAGCTGTGGACGGCAGAGCACGGCGCACGCGGTGGCGACGAAGTGAACCGGATCAAGAAAGGTGCAAACTTCGGCTGGCCCGTGATCTCTTACGGAAAGCACTACTCTGGCGCCAAAATCGGGCAGGGCACAGAACAAGACGGCATGGAACAGCCCGCAATGTATTGGGACCCGTCAATGGCGCCATCGGGTCTTTTGGTCTACACCGGCGATATGTTTCCGCAATGGCGCGGCGATATTTTCGTGGGGTCGCTCAAGTTCGACTACATCTCACGTATCGAGGTCACCGGTGCGAACGCCCGTGAGGTCGCACAGATCAGCAACAGTGCAACAGAGCGCGTGCGCGACATCGCGCAAGCGCCGGATGGAAGCATCTGGTTTATTTCTGTTGGCAACGGCGCAATTTACGAAATGCGACAGTAAACAGCCTCAGATCGTCAGTCGCGCTGCGTGGCTGCCACGCTCGCGGTAAGGGGTGGTATCGTAATGCGCGCGGTAACACTTTGAAAAATGCGACGGCGAGGCAAAACCACAGGCGAGCGCAACGTTGATCACGCTCATATCGGTCTGCATCAGCAAATTGCGCGCCTTTTGCAGTCGCAGTTCCATGTAGTAACGCTTGGGACTGCGATTGAGATAGCGGCGAAACAGCCGTTCAAGCTGGCGCGTGCTCATGCCGACATCTTTGGCCAAGGTCGACGGGCTGATCGGCTCTTCGATATTGCTTTCCATCATCTGGATAACCGAAGACAGCTTTGGGTGACGCACACCGATACGGGTCGGCACCGAAAGCCTTTGAGTATCCTGATCGGTACGGATCGAAGAATAGATAAGTTGATCCGCCACCAGATTGGCCAGTTCTTCGCCCTGCTGATCGGCGATCAGCTTGAGCATCAGGTCGATAGACGACGTCCCGCCCGCCGTAGTCAGGCGGTTTCCATCAATCACAAAAACGGATTTAGTCAGCGTGACATCTGGAAAATCCTCGCCAAAGCTGTCCTGATTCTCCCAGTGAATTGTCGCTTTCTTTCCGTCCAGAAGCCCCGCTTTGGCCAGTGAATGCGCCGCTGTGCACAGCCCGCCCATGGTGACACCTTTGCGTGCTTCGCGCCGCAACCATCCCAGAATACGCTTGGTGGTCGCGGCCTGCACGTCAATACCGCCGCAAATCATTACCGTGTCGTCGCGTTGCAGATCGCCCAGATCGCCATCTGGTTTAAAGCCGCTCCCGGCGGAACAGTAAACGATATCACCGCCTTCGCTGACAATTTCCCACTGGTAGAGCGTTTTTCCCGCCATCCGGTTGGCAATTCGCAGGCTTTCCACCGCTGCGGCAAAGCAAAGCAGCGTAAAGTTATCAAGCAACACAAAGACGAAACGTCGCGGTTTTTCTCCGACAGTCTCGCTGCTGGTTGCAGGGCGGATGCTGGACATTGCTGCCTCTTGTTCTTGTCGTGTGTGTGTGTCGGCAGAGCGCCGGACGTTGCCGTCAATCCAATTGGTCACGCTCTGAAAGCGACGTCAAGGGGACGAATTTGTGATATGCTGTATAGGGCTTGCCTTTTCGCATGAGGCTTGCGAAATGTTAGCGCCCAAAAGAACGGTGGCCCACAACCCGGAGATAAAAGATGAGCGAATGGACGAAATCCAGTTGGAGAAACAAGCCACGGATCCAGATGCCCGACTATACCGATCAAGCTGCACTTGAGGCAGTTGAGTCGCAATTGTCGCGGTTTCCGTTGCTCGTATTTGCAGGCGAAGCACGCAGGCTGAAAAAACACCTGGGCGCGGCTGGCCGGGGAGAGGCGTTTTTGCTGCAAGGCGGCGATTGCGCAGAAAGCTTTGACCAGTTCAGTTCGGACGCGATCCGCGACACCTTTAAGGTCATGTTGCAGATGGCGATTGTGCTGACCTATGGCGCAAAGGTGCCGGTTATCAAAGTTGGCCGCATGGCCGGGCAATTCGCCAAACCGCGTTCTGCGCCCACCGAGACGCAAAATGGTGTTGAGTTGCCGAGCTATCGCGGTGACATCATCAACAAGCTGGATTTCTCACCGGAAGCCCGTATCCCGAACCCGGAAAACATGCTGCGGGCCTACACGCAGGCCGCCGCGACGCTGAACCTTCTGCGCGCGTTTTCGACGGGTGGCTATGCCGACGTGCATCAGGTGCACGGCTGGACGCTCGGCTTTACCGAAGGCGAAAAGGCAGAGAAGTACCGCGAAATTGCCACCCGGATTTCCGACACTCTGGATTTCATGTCAGCAGCCGGGGTCAACGCCGATACAGCACACACGCTGCAGACGGTTGAGTTCTACACCAGCCACGAATCGTTGTTGCTGGAGTATGAAGAAGCCCTGACACGCGTCGACAGCACCACGGGCAAATGGCTGGCAGGGTCCGGTCACATGATCTGGATCGGAGACCGTACCCGCCAACCCGATGGCGCACATGTTGAGTTCGCTTCTGGTGTACAGAACCCGATTGGGTTGAAAGCTGGTCCGACCACCACGCCAGAAGATCTCAAAGTGCTGATGGCCAAACTCAACCCGGAAAACGAAGAAGGCCGTCTGACGCTGATCGCACGCTTTGGTGCGGGGTCGGTGGGTGAGCACCTGCCACGCCTGATCAAGACCGTGCGTGAGGAAGGCGCTAACGTCACGTGGGTGTGCGATCCGATGCATGGCAACACAATCAAGTCGTCCAGCGGGTACAAGACACGCCCCTTTGAATCCGTGTTGCGCGAGGTACGGGAGTTCTTTGCAGTGCATGATGCCGAAGGCACCGTTCCGGGCGGCGTGCATTTCGAGATGACCGGGCAAGACGTGACCGAGTGCACCGGTGGTGTACGAGCCGTCAGCGACGAAGACCTGTCAGATCGCTACCATACTGCTTGTGATCCGCGCCTGAACGCGAGCCAGTCTCTCGAGCTTGCTTTCCTCGTGGCCGAAGAGTTGACCAACCGACGCTCTGCGCAAAAGGATCAGGCGGCAAGCTAAGTCCAAAGTGGGATTATCACTGCAAACAGATCACATCGGGGTCGCCTCACGGCGGCCCCGTTTGATTTTGAAAAACATACTTTTGCAATGCCAGCGTGATGATGCTGCCAGATGACCCGCATCTGACCAGAGTCCAAATGTTTCCGGGATGGCGTTGCGCCGAACGGCATAAGAACGCCCGAAACCGAAAGCCGCCGAGGACAAAGATGACGAACTAAGGGATTTGGCTCGCATGTCTTTGGGTCGCGTCAGACGAGATACGGAATGGTCGGTCGCCAGCGGCACGGCTCTCTGGTTCGTTTGTGCAGACACAGATGATGATTGCACGTTACCCTTGGGTAACTGTCAGAAATCAATGGCTATGCCCTGCCAAAATTCCGGTCGCGCTGATACGCGCCCCGATTGCATCAGCGTCACCCGAGACCGGTGAACGCCGCGCGCAACTCTCCTTCTTGTCAAAAAGCCGTGCCATCCGGGGGGAGGCACGGCTTTTCTCTTGCCGTTCTGGCAATGCTCGTCGCACCGCGCTTTCTGCGGGGAACGCGAGCAGATCCCGATCAAAGGAAATGTCAGTCGTCCAGCTTTACCACCCGAAGATATGGCGCATCCTGTCGCGGTGTGGATGTCTTGAAGCTCTGCTTTGGTTCGGCAAAACCAGTCGGTACCGTGGGTTTCGGCGAGGGTCGTTTGGGTGTTTTCAACGTTGGCAACGGCGTCGCCTCGCCGGAAACGATCGGACGTAAAGACACTTTTGTCACATCAAACCGGCGCGGGCTGCGACCTACGTCGCCAACAGATACAAGCGCACCGAGAATACGGCTTACATCACCAAGATCGCTTTTGAGAGGCATCAAAAGCATGCGCGCATCCAACGCCGGCATGCCCGCACCTTTTGCGGAATGCAGTTGCAGCGTGCAGGTGGCCGGTGTTTCGAATACTTCTTCAAGCGTATCGCTGACCTGACGGCGGGACCCCGGTGCAATGAAAGCGGTTAATGGCATGCCGCGAACTTCCATGCCCATCAGGTCACTCAGATGGCTACCTGCAATGCGCAACCGGGCGATACCGGGTGCGATACGTTCAACGATAAAGGAATACTCAAGCGCATGTTCGATGCCGCGCGGATCAATCTCTGCACGATTCGGCATCAACCGGGCACCGCGCAGCGCCTCCCAGTAGGCTTCCACCTGGGCCAGTGGCGTAAACGCTTTTTCTGAAGCATTCTGAGACATGATAACCACATTGTGCGTCTTTTGACCGCCGTTGTCCATCGCTGGAGCCTCTCACTTTCTGACCGCGTTGAACGCGAAAACAAATTGCTACCCGGGCGCGTCACATTCGCGACTTGGCACCCAAATCGTTACTGAACCGTTAATACCAACAATTTTCGCCAAATGGGGGATGAACTGGAGAACTGGTTAATCGTGACGGGCGGGAAACGGAGCGTCGGGGGTTGCTCTGGCCAGACAAATCGCCATAACCCATGAGGCACCGCACGACGAAAGGAACCATTTATGCTGCGCTCGATGACAGGGTTTGCCTCGGCCACCGGGTCGCACGGGCCGCACAGCTGGTCGTGGGAACTGCGTTCGGTCAATGGCAAGGGTCAGGATCTTAGGCTGCGCGTGCCAGACTGGATTGACGGGCTGGAAATGGGACTGCGCCGCAAGCTTGCAGCGGCCACCGCGCGCGGAAACATTACCTTGGCATTGCGGCTGGCCCGCGAGGAAACCGCTGGCACCTTTCAGATCAACCAGCCGCACCTTGAGGCAGTACTGGACGCGATGGCAATTATCGAAGCACAGGCCATGGATGCAGGCCTGTCGCTGGCCCCGTCGACTGCGTCGGAAATCGTGGGGTTGCGCGGCGTTCTCGAAACAAGCCCGGTCGCCGACGAAGCAGCACCCTTGCGCGACGCAATGCTGGGTGAATCCGATGATTTGATTGCCGCATTCAACGCGATGCGCGAAAGCGAAGGCGCGGCCCTCGAAAAGTTGCTGCGCGCGCAACTCAATCAGCTGGCGGCGCTGACGCGCGAGGCCAAATCTATCGCGGATGCACGTGCCGATATCATGGCGGAGACCTTTCGTAGTAATCTCGCGAAAGTCATGGACAACAGCGAAGGTCTGGATCCTGCGCGGATCGCTCAGGAAATTGCATTGATCGCCGTCAAATCTGATATCACTGAAGAAATTGACCGTCTCAGTGCCCATGTTGCCGCAGCCCATGCGCTGATCGATGAGGGTGGTCCGGTCGGGCGAAAGCTCGATTTTCTGATGCAGGAATTCAACAGAGAGGCAAACACCCTTTGCTCCAAGGCGCAAAACGCCGATCTGACGCGATGCGGTCTGGCATTGAAGGCCGTCATCGACCAAATGCGCGAACAAGTACAGAATGTGGAATAGACAATGGCGGGTACACGACGCGGTTTGCTGATCATCCTGTCGTCGCCTTCGGGTGCCGGCAAGTCTACGCTGGCACGGCGGTTGCGAGACTGGGACCCCGACATACGGTTTTCCGTTTCGGCAACGACACGGGCACCGCGCCCGGGCGAAGTGGACGGGCGCGAGTACCATTTTGTCAGTGAAAGTGACTTCAAGGCTCAAGTTTCCGAAGCAGGAATGCTGGAACACGCGCATGTGTTTGGCAACTTTTATGGGTCACCTCGTGCGCCCGTGGAAACCGCGATCAATGAAGGATGCGACGTTCTGTTCGACATCGACTGGCAGGGCGCGCAACAAATTACCAATTCCGCTCTTGGTGCGCATACCTTGTCGATTTTCCTTTTGCCGCCGTCGATCCGCGAACTGCGCAATCGACTGGAAAAGCGGGCGCAAGACGACGCTGCCACGATCTCTCGGCGGATGGAGAAAAGCTGGGACGAGATCAGCCACTGGGGCAGCTATGACTATGTTCTGGTCAACGATGATCTTGATACGACAGAGGCACAACTCAAAACGATTGTGACTGCGACGCGCCTGCGCCGAGGCCAGCAACCCGGCCTGACCGCGCATGTGCGCCACCTGCAGAATGAATTCGAGGAATTGGAATGACACTCTATTCGTTGGGCGACAGCGCGCCCGAAGTTCACCACGACACCTGGGTCGCGCCAGATGCGAACCTCATCGGTAAAGTTGTTCTGGAAGAAGCCGCCTCCGTCTGGTTTGGCACGACGATCCGCGCCGATCACGAGGAAATCCGGATCGGGGCAGGGTCAAATGTGCAGGAAAACTGCGTTTTTCATGTAGATGCAGGCTATCCGCTGACGATCGGCAAGGGCTGCACTATTGGCCACAAGGTTATGCTGCATGGCTGCACTATCGGGGACAACTCCCTGATCGGCATGGGGGCAACGGTCTTGAACGGCGCTCAAATCGGCAAAAACTGCCTGATCGGCGCTGGTGCGCTGATCACTGAAAACAAGGTAATCCCTGACGGTAGTCTCGTTATGGGGGTGCCGGGCAAGGTTGTGCGCGAACTGAACGAAGATGCAATTGACGGGTTGCGCGCCTCTGCCGCTCATTACATCGAAAACATGCGCCGCTTTCGGTCAGAGATGAGACCCTTGGAGAGCACAAAATGAGAAACGCAAAAGAAGGGTCGCTGATCCGACCTGACGTGTTGCCGTCTTCGGCTTCCCGCCCGGTGGTCACGCCGCTCAGCCCTTCGGTCGTCTATGCGTCGGACACACCGGACATGCTTGACCAGCAATACGAGGGCCAGCTTTCGGGCTATACGTATTCGCGCGAAGGGCACCCGAATGCGGATGTGGTTGCTGCGCGCCTTGACCGGATGGAAAACGCGCCGCACCTCGGCGTCATGACGTCTTCGGGAATGGGTGCGGTATCGGCGGTTTTGATGGGTCTTATGCATGCCGGCGAGCATGTGATCGGCGGCAATCAGCTTTATGGCCGCTCGCTGCGCATGATGGCTGAAGACCTGCCACGTCTGGGCATTGCAACATCGATGGTAGACCCCGGTGACATCGACGCCATGCGCGCGGCGTTGCGCCCCGAGACAAAGATGATTTTGGTAGAAGTGGTTTCGAACCCCACGCTTCGCGTTGCAGATATTGACGCGCTGGTCGGTCTGGCGAAGGAGGCGGGCGTACTTCTAGTGGTGGATAACACCTTTACGACACCGCGGGCTTATCGCGCATTGGAGGCTGGCGCGGATATCGTGATCCATTCGGTAACCAAACTGCTGGCCGGGCACTCTGACGTGATGTTGGGATACGTCGCTGCCAAGGACCGTGAAATCAACGACCGGCTAAGGGTATTCACCGTGACGGCCGGTATGTCGGCAAGCCCCTTTGATTGCTGGCTGGCAGAGCGCGGCATGCTGTCATTCGACTTGCGGTTTGACCGCGCGCAATCGACCGCGGCGCGGCTTGCCGATCATCTCGCCAGTCTGACGGGCGTGAAGCGTGTATTGTACCCCGGCCGTACAGATCACCCCGACCATGCCCGCGCAAGCGCTCTGTTGAACGGCAATTTCTGCAATATGGTCAGCTTTGAGCTGGACGGTAGCCGTGCTGCGGCAAATGCGTTCACGCGTGCCGCCACAGGCCTGTCATTTGCACCGACACTAGGCGACGTGGGCACAACCATATCGCACCCTGCGTCGTCCTCTCACCGTGCGCTGACGCCCGAGAAAAGGGCAGAACTGGGGATGAGCGAAGGGTTCTTCCGGGTATCCGTCGGGTTGGAAGACCCGGACACGCTGTGTGCCGTGTTCACTGCCGCAGTCGATGCTGCGACTTGATTTGGAACAGTTGAAGGAGCGCGCGGGACATGATGGATGAATACCTAGCCGTTGTCCCGGTGCCTGCTCTGGCTGTTGACCGAAGCGAGCGTATCATCGCGGCAAACACAGAAGCACGCAGCCTGATCGGTCAAAACATCGTCGGACGAAATTTCGTAACCATCCTCCGACAGCCCGCGTTGATTGAAACTGTCGAAGCGGTCATGCGCGACAGCATGTCCAGAACCGCGACGTACCTTACCAATGACGGCGCGCAGGACATCACCTACGAGGTTTCCGTGCGCAGAATGGTGGATGCACAACAGCTGGTCTTGTGTTTTTCCGATGTCACGCACCTGCAGCAGGCAAGTCAGATCCGCCGGGATTTTGTGGCGAACGTCAGTCACGAATTGCGCACGCCCTTGACGGCGCTTGTGGGGTTTATCGACACGCTGCGCGGGCCGGCACGCGAGGACGCAGATGCACGTGACCGTTTTCTCGACATCATGGAGGGCGAAGCGGCGCGAATGACCCGGTTGGTCGATGACCTCTTGTCCTTGAGCCGGGTTGAAGGCGACGAGCGGGTAAGGCCACGGGATAACGTGGACCTTACCGGCGTACTGCAATCCGTATTGCGCACGCTCAAACCGTTGGCAGATGAGGCAGACGTTCGGCTGGTGCCCGATTTCGGCGACACGCAAGTGATTATGGAGGGAGATCAGGATCAGCTTATGCAGGTGTTCACCAATCTGATCGAAAACGCCATCAAATATGGCGCATCAGGCAAGAAGGTCGAAGTGAGCCTGCACCTCAGCGAACGTGATCCTGCTCTGCGCGCGCCCGGCACCCGGATTGTTGTGAGAGATTACGGCCCCGGGATCGATCCTGTGCATCTTCCGCGTTTGACCGAACGCTTCTACCGCGCTGACAATCATCGCAGCCGCGCGCTTGGCGGGACCGGGTTAGGCCTCGCGATCGTCAAACATATTATCAATCGGCACCGCGGGCGGTTGCGGGTAGAAAGCGAATTGGGGCAAGGGGCTGCATTCACGGTCATATTGCCGCTCGCGCAAAGATAAGCCGATCTGCCGGCGATTCTTTCACAAATGCGTCCAATATGTACAAATTCGTGGATTCTGTGGATCAATCGCCTATCAAGATTTGCCGCATAACTGTTTATTTTCAGCGAGTTACAGTAGAGTGTGACACTGTCATAAAACTGTTACTCAACTGTCACAAAAGCATTGCGCAGGAACTTTAGTTGTTCCGCAGAGATTCCCGGACGAACCGGGATCCAGAAATGGAAAGTGACAGGAGATAAAATGTCCTTCGTAAAAATTTCAGCTTCAGCACTGGCAATCGCAGCGGTCTCAGCGACAACCGCTTCCGCGCGTGATCAGGTTCAGGTCGCTGGCTCATCGACCGTGCTGCCGTACGCCTCGATCGTTGCCGAAGCATTCGGCGAAAACTTTGATTTTCCAACACCGGTTGTTGAATCAGGTGGCTCTTCGGCTGGCCTCAAGCGCTTCTGCCAAGGCGTAGGCACAGAGCACACAGACGTTGCCAACGCGTCTCGTGCGATCCGCGAAAAAGAAATCGCGGCATGTGCGGAAAACGGTGTGACAGACATCATCGAAGTTCGCATCGGCTATGACGGCATCGTCTTTGCCAGCCAGATCGATGGTCCTGCTTACACAGCTTTCACACCTTCTGACATCTTCAACGCGCTGGCGCCTAAGGTGATGGTTGACGGCGCGTTGGTCGACAACCCTTACACCATGTGGTCCGACTTCAACAGCGACCTGCCTTCTGACGAAATCCTCGCGTTTATCCCGGGCACCAAGCACGGCACACGCGAAGTATTCGAAGAGAAAGTGATCGCGGCTGGTTGTGAAGCGACAGGCGCTATGGAAGCGATGATCGCTGGCGGCATGTCCGAGGACGATGCAGAAGATGCATGCCTCGAAGTACGCACCGACGGCAAATCTGTAGACATCGATGGCGACTACACAGAGACGCTGGCGTCCATCGACGCAAACAGCAACGCCATCGGCGTGTTTGGTCTGGCGTTCTACGAGAACAACACCGACAAGCTGAAAGTGGCGACAATGTCCGGCGTTGAGCCAACAACCGAGACAATTGCCGAAGGCGTATATCCGGTTTCGCGTCCACTGTTCTTCTACATCAAGAAGGCACACATCGGCGTTATCCCTGGTCTTAAGGAATACGCGGAATTCTTCGTATCCGATGAGATTGCTGGCCCAGACGGCCCGCTGGCAGAATATGGTCTGGTGTCCGATCCAGAACTCTCCGCCACACAGGCAAGCGTATCTGGTGAACAAGTCATGGGCGGCGGCAGCTAATCTGCCTGCTCTGCAAATTTGAACACTGCGATGGGCGGCCGATAATGCCGCCCATTCGCACCTAAAGCATAGGCTGTGTCGACTGACACGATCTTGGGGGTACCATGCCAGTTCTTTGGCTTTCGGCAATCATCATTGCGTTATCGGCGATTGGCTTCGTCATGGGACGTCAGCGCGCTCTTGCCAGTGCAGACGGAAACATAAAGCTTTTACACTCCTTGCCGAACTACTACGGCTCAAACGCCTTCATGAAGGCTGTCGTGCCTGCGTTCGGCTTGCTGTTTATCTGGCTGCTCGCTGCACCGGTTTTCGTGGAAAGCCGCGTGGCTCAAATGATCCCACCGGAGTCTCTGACGGACGATTCAAATATCGGGTTGGTCATGTCGGAGGTGCGCCGCACCTCGGAAGGGCTCGACGCCGCAGTTTCTGCTGGCCTGATTGACGAGAGCACAGCCGAGGACGCGCAGGCCGACCCTGAAACGATCACCGAACAGTTGAAAAACGCGGGGCAGGTGGTCACAAGTTCCATTTCCCGTCCGATCCTCGCTGCAGCGCAGGCGCACCGCGAGATGAGCCGAACATCGAATCTGATCATGACAATTGCCGTTTTGGTGGTCGCATTGGCGGGTGCTGTCTGGGGTGTCATGGAAAGCGGGCGTGATTTCCGGGCGCGTAACGTGGTCGAGCAGGGCATCGTAGCCATCCTGATCGCGGCAGCCTCGGTCGCTATCCTGACCACGATTGGCATTATCCTTTCTCTGATCTTCAACACCATAGAGTTTTTCCGACTGTATCCCGCCGCAGACTTTTTCACTTTGCTTGAATGGGCCCCGAGTTTCTCCGGACGTGGTGGTGCTTCCAGCCTTGGTATCCTGCCGCTTTTGTGGGGCACCCTGTATATTTCGTTCGTGGCACTGCTTGTCGCAGTCCCGATCGGCCTTTTTTCTGCGGTTTACCTATCGGAATATGCAACGCCGAGAATCAGAGGCATTGCAAAGCCATTGCTTGAAATTCTTGCGGGCATTCCAACCATCGTCTACGGCCTGTTTGCGCTTTTGACGATCGGGCCATTGCTGGTCAGCGTATTCGGCGACGACGGGCTTGGCTGGATGGGCGGTGGCCGATCCGTCATTACCGCAGGGATTGCCATGGGCATTATGTTGATCCCGTTTGTCAGTTCGCTGTCGGACGATATCATCAACGCGGTTCCACAATCTCTGCGCGACGGCTCTTACGGGTTGGGTGCCACACAGTCTGAAACGATCCGGCAGGTTGTTTTGCCCGCTGCCTTGCCAGGAATAGTCGGGGCGATTTTGCTGGCAGCAAGCCGCGCCATTGGCGAAACGATGATCGTTGTGCTGGGGGCAGGCGCCGCAGCACGGTTGTCACTTAATCCGTTTGAGGCCATGACGACCGTCACTGCCAAAATCGTGAGCCAGCTGACAGGCGACAGTGACTTTGCCTCGCCCGAAGCGCTCGTGGCCTTCGCCCTTGGCATATCGCTTTTTGTCATCACCCTCGGGCTGAATGTCTTTGCCCTCTATATTGTTCGTAAATACAGGGAGCAGTACGAATGAGCGACGCAACGCTACAAAGCCCCGCCCCGCAAGCACCCGCGGCCAAAAATTCATTGCTCGCCGCAGACGCACGGACGCAAAAGCGTAAGGCCGCGGAAAAGCGTTTTCAGATGTACGGCATCGCGGGCATCCTCACGGGCATCTTCTTTCTGATCGTGCTGCTGGTGTCTATCGTTTCGAGCGGCGCGGGCGCGTTTCAGCAAACATTTATCAATGTGCCCGTCTATCTGGACCCCGCCAAGCTGGACAAAAACGGCGAGCGCAATATCGATGATATCAAGAAGGTGTCCACATTTGGCTACACGCCATTGATACAGAACGCTGTGTTCGAACAGGTGCAACAGGCCGGTATAGAGACACCGCTTGAAAAGCCGAAAGACATGAAGGCGTTGATCTCGGCCTCTGCCGCTTCACAGTTGCGCGACACCGTCATCGACAATCCGGACCTCATCGGGGAAACCATCGATTTCAGAATTCTGTCGTCCAGCCGGGTGGACGGCTACCTCAAAGGTCGGGTTTTGCGTGAAGACGTTGCGCGCGACAAGAATATCGACGCCGAGCACCTGGATCTCGTAGACGCTCTGATCCCGCTTGGCATTGTCGACAAAACCTTCAATTTGGCCTTTATCACGGGGGCTGACGCCTCTGAAAGCCGAGCAGAATCTGCAGGCATTGGTGTAGCCATGGTCGGTTCGTTCTTCATGATGCTGGTCGTATTGGTCTTGTCGCTGCCCATCGGAGTTGCGGCATCGATCTACCTCGAAGAATTCGCGCCAAAGAACCGGCTGACCGATTTGATCGAAGTGAACATTGCCAACCTTGCCGCCGTGCCATCAATCGTATTCGGTATTCTGGGTTTGGCTGTCTTCATTCAGTTCATGCACCTGCCACAGTCTGCGCCTTTGGTCGGTGGTATGGTTCTGACCCTGATGACCCTTCCGACAATCATCATTTCCACGCGCGCATCACTCAAAGCGGTGCCTCCGTCAATCCGTGACGCGGCACTGGGGGTAGGGGCCTCAAAGATGCAAGCGGTCTTTCATCACGTGCTTCCTCTGGCCGCCCCCGGCATTCTGACTGGTACCATCATCGGCCTTGCACAGGCTCTGGGCGAAACGGCACCCCTGTTGCTGATCGGTATGGTCGGTTTTATCGCCTCGAACGCCCCGGACGGCATCGCATCGGGTCTGCTTGATCCGAACTCAGCCATGCCGGCGCAGATTTACGAATGGGCCAAGCGTGCCGATCCCGCCTATTATGAACGCGCGTGGGGAGGTATCATCATCTTGTTGGGGTTCCTGATCTCGATGAATACCCTTGCGGTTATCCTGCGACGCCGCTTTGAGCGCCGCTGGTAAAGGAGCACGATCATGAACGACATGCGAATACTGGAGAGAGACGTGGACGCGCAAAAAACCAAGATCTCGGCGAAGGGCGTGCAAGTCTACTACGGTGACAACCACGCGATCAAAGACGTCGACGTGGAAATCAACGACAAGACCGTGACTGCCTTTATTGGTCCTTCGGGATGTGGCAAGTCCACGTTCCTGCGGTGTCTCAATCGCATGAACGATACAATTGATGTGTGCCGCGTCGAAGGTGACATCACCATTGATGACGAAGATATCTATGACAAGCGTGTTGACCCTGTGCAATTGCGTGCAAAGGTCGGCATGGTGTTTCAAAAGCCCAACCCGTTTCCAAAGTCGATCTACGATAACGTCGCTTATGGCCCGCGAATTCACGGGCTGTCGCAGTCCAAGTCAGACCTGGATGATATCGTGGAAAACGCCCTGAAACGCGCGGCGATTTGGGACGAGGTCAAAGACCGGCTGAGCGCGCCCGGCACCGGGCTTTCTGGTGGGCAACAGCAGCGTCTTTGCATTGCACGTGCCGTTGCAACGGCGCCCGAAGTGCTGCTGATGGACGAACCGTGCTCTGCACTTGACCCGATTGCCACCGCGCAGATCGAAGAGTTGATCGACGAGCTTCGGGAGAATTACTCCGTCGTTATCGTGACCCACTCCATGCAGCAAGCTGCACGCGTGAGCCAGCGCACCGCGTTTTTCCACCTTGGCAGCCTGGTGGAATACGGTGAAACCGGCCAGATTTTCACGAACCCGGAAGACCCGCGCACCGAAAGCTATATCACAGGCCGAATTGGATAGAAAAATGATTGAAGATCAGCATATTGCATCCGTTTTCGACCGCGATCTGGAGGCGATTCAGGCGCAGATCATGAAGATGGGCGGCTTGGTGGAAGCAGCCATTCGGGATAGCGCGCAGTCACTGGAAACGCGTGACGAAGAACTGGCCGAAACCGTGCGTAAGGGCGATGCGCTCATTGACCAACTCGAAGAGATGATCAACGAGGAAGCAGCGCGGGTTATCGCTCTGCGCGCACCCATTGCCAGCGACCTGCGCCTCATTCTCAGCGTGATCAAGATCAGCGCCAATCTTGAACGGATCGGGGATTATGCCAAGAACATGGCCAAACGCACCGGCGTCTTGGCGCAGATGGCACCGGTAAACGACAGTAGCGGTGCGCTACGGCGGATGGCCCGTGAAGTCGAACGCATGCTGAACCACGCGCTTGACGCATACGTGCAACGCGATGCAGAACTGGCAGCGGATGTGATTAGCCGCGACCGGGATGTAGACCAGATGTACAATGCGCTGTTCCGGGAATTTCTGACTTTCATGATGGAAGACCCGCGAAACATCACGGCATGTATGCACCTGCATTTCATCGCAAAGAACATCGAGCGCATGGGCGACCACGTTACATCTATCGCTGAACAGGTGGTTTATCTCGTAACCGGCGAGCATCCGGAAGACGACCGCCCCAAGGCTGACAAAACTTCGATGACCGCAGAAGGGTAAACCAATGTCCGTTGATCAACCTCGCGTTCTTGTCGTCGAAGACGAACCGGCCCAACGAGAGGTTCTGGCCTATAATCTCGAAGCGGAAGGGTTTGCGGTCAGCCGCGCACAGGATGGCGAAGAAGCTCTGATGTTGGTTGAGGAAACCGCGCCGGACGTGATTGTGCTGGATTGGATGATGCCGAACCTGAGCGGTATCGAGGTCTGCCGCCGTCTCAAGGTAAAACCAGACACGCGGGGTATTCCAATCATCATGCTCTCGGCGCGCTCAGAAGAAGTAGACCGGGTGCGCGGGCTGGAGACGGGCGCAGATGATTACGTCATTAAACCCTATTCAGTGATCGAACTGATGGCGCGCGTCCGCAGCCAGCTTAGACGCGTGCGTCCCACCGCCACTGGCGAGATTCTGGAATACGAAGACATTATCCTGAACTCGGTCAGTCATCGTGTGAAACGCGGCGATGCCGAGGTGCAGCTCGGGCCAACCGAGTTTCGCCTTCTGTCCACATTTATGGAAAAGCCCGGGCGTGTATTTTCCCGCGAGCAATTGCTTGATCGCGTCTGGGGACGCGACATTTACGTGGATACGCGGACCGTAGATGTTCACATCGGACGCTTGCGCAAGGCTCTCACACACCATGGTGGATCAGATCCATTGCGCACAGTGCGCGGCGCGGGCTACGCGCTGGGGTAGGGGGCCGCCTACCCCGAACTTGTTGATGGCCGCAAGTTGAGGATCTCTCGCGCTTGCGCAGGTGTGGCAACGGGACGTTCGTATTTTTCACACAAGTCCACTGCACGGCTGATCAGCGCGGCATTTGATGGCGCCAGTGTTTCCCTGTCCAAGCGGACATTGTCTTCAAGCCCCGCACGGGTATGGCCACCAGCGGCTATGGCCCATTCGTTGACTTCGATTTGCGCAGGCCCGATACCAGCCGCGCACCACGCAGCGCCGGGCGCGCGAGATTTCATTATTTGAACATAGAAATCAAATACTTGCCTGTCCGCCGGCATCGCATTCTTCACACCCATGACAAATTGAACATAGAGCTTTCCATACAGCAAACTTGCTTTGTGCATACGGATCGCGTGAAGAATGTGGCTAAGATCAAACGCCTCGACTTCCGGTGTGACTTCATAAGCGATCATCTCTGATGCAAGCCAAGCAACCAGATCGGGCGGATTCTCATAAACACGTGTCGGAAAGTTGTTCGAGCCAACTGAGAGCGACGCCATATCAGGTCGCAACGGCAGCATACCGCCGCGCTCTTTTCCAGCGCCGGAACGGCCACCAGTTGAAAACTGGATGATCATACCGGGGCAATGCTTTTCAAGTCCTTCCTTGAGCGCTGCAAACTTGTCCGGATCAGAGGAAGGCGTTTCGTCCGGGTTGCGGACATGCGCATGACAGATCGAGGCGCCAGCTTCAAAAGCTTCGTGCGTACTTTCCAATTGCTCGCTGACCGAGATCGGCACCGCCGGGTTCGCCGCTTTTGTCGGAACGCTGCCGGTGATCGCAACGCACAGGATGCAGGGGTTGGTCATGATCTATCTCTTGGATAAAGTTATATTCTGCGCGAATGACGCCGTGGTCAGGATAGAAGAGAACGAACCGGATCGCAAAGCAGTTGATAAGCCTATGGTATGATTGCCAAAACCAAGCTTATCATGTACCTACATTATTTTACATAATCATGATTATACACTTTATTGACTACAGAACATGTGGTCGTGGTGCCGCACGGCACGGGCCATATGGCCCCCTTTCCCTCGCGCCACTAGACATCCAAATCCGCTTGCGTCTATGCAGATCAAAACCATGAAAGTAACCGAGATGGCCTCTGTACTGATACTGAACGGACCGAACCTCAATCTGCTTGGCACGCGCCAACCAGAGGTTTACGGGTCGACCACGCTTGATGAAATCGAAACGCGTTGCAAAGAGCATGGCCAAGCCATTGATTTACCCGTCTCTTTTGAACAATCGAACCATGAAGGCGCACTCATCGACTCCATTCATGCGGCACGCGGCACCCACGACGGCATCATTTTGAATGCCGGCGCATATACCCATACATCCATTGCCCTCATGGACGCCCTCGTCTCTGTAGAGTTACCTGCAATCGAACTTCACCTAAGCAACGTGCATGCCCGCGAAGATTTTCGGCACAAAAGCTATATCGCCAAGGCGTGCGTCGGTATTATCTGTGGATTTGGCGGCCACGGATACATTCTGGCGATGGACGCGATGAAAGCTCACATATCAAGCTAAGAGCTTGCTGTAAGTTGCTGTTATATATTAATTTATATGAATTCACCTGCGACCCCTTGCGTGGGTTTTTTTGGGGCGCCTGTTGCATCAAAAACTCAGCCAGCGCCGATAGACTTCCTGTCTCTAAATAAAAAAAACGGCGCTGCCGCCAGCGCCGTTTGATCGAGTTTTTCAGAAGTTTGGCTTAGCCTTTAGCAGCTTTGGCCACTTCTTCTGCAAAATTCTCTTCTTTCTTTTCAATGCCCTCGCCCACTTCGAGGCGGACAAAGCCAGTGATCGTGGCGCCAGCGTCTGCTGCAGCCTGACCGACGGTGACGTCAGGGTTCACAACGAACGCCTGGTTTACCAGCGTGACTTCGGACATGTACTTCTTCATCCGCCCGGTAATCATTTTCTCAATGACCGCCTCGGGCTTGCCGCTTTCGCGCGCGATGTCCATCTGGACCTGCTTTTCCTTCTCGACGACCGCAGGGTCAAGATCGTCCTCGGACAATGACGCGGGGTTTACAGCGGCGATGTGCATCGCAATCTGTTTGCCCAAGCCCTCGTCGCCGCCATTCATCGCAACCAGAACACCGATCTTGCCCATTCCAGGTGCCGCAGCGTTGTGCACATAAGACACGACTGTTTCACCATCAATGGACACCATGCGACGGACAGACATGTTTTCACCGATCTTGGCGACAGCATCTGTAATGACGGTGGCAACAGACTTGCCGCCCATGTCGGCTGAGTTCAACGCATCAACGTCGGATACTGTCATCGCGACCTCTGCGATGCCTGAAACCATAGATTGGAATTCAGCGTTTTTGCCGACAAAGTCAGTCTCGGAGTTCACCTCGACAGCAACACCGTGACCACCGTCAACTTTGACGGCTACGAGACCTTCCGCTGCTGTACGGCCGGATTTCTTGGCCGCCTTGGCCAAACCTTTGGTACGCAGCCAGTCAACGGCGGCTTCCATGTCGCCGCCGCTCTCTGTCAGCGCTTTTTTTGCGTCCATCATGCCTGCGCCAGTGCTGTCGCGCAGTTCTTTGACCATAGCGGCTGTAATCGCCATTGTCGCTTCTCCTTCAAAGAGTGAATTGCTGGGGCAGATAGTGCCCTGCCCCATATGTCATGCGTGTGAAGGCCCGGATTAAGCCTGCGCTTCTTCTGCCGCGGCCTCTGCAGGTGCTTCTTCAGCAACTGCTTCTTCAACCGGAGCTTCTTCCATCGCACCAAGGTCAACGCCTGCAGCACCCAATTGCGCCGACATACCGTCAAGCGCGGCGCGTGCGGCCAGATCACAGTAGAGTGCAATCGCGCGCGATGCATCGTCGTTGCCTGGAATGATGTAGTCGATGCCATCCGGCGAGCAGTTTGTGTCGACGACGGCTACAACCGGGATACCCAGTTTGTTGGCTTCTGCAACGGCAAGCGCTTCTTTCTTGACGTCAATCACAAAGATCAGGTCAGGGCGTCCGCCCATTTCGCGGATACCGCCAAGCGATGCCTGCAGTTTGCCCTGATCACGCTCCATGCCAAGACGCTCTTTCTTGGTCAGGCCAGCGAACCCTTGATCCGCCTGCTCGTCAATCGACTTCAGGCGGTTGATGGACTGAGAAACAGTCTGCCAGTTGGTCAGTGTGCCACCCAGCCAGCGGTGGTTCATGTAGTACTGCGCGCATTTCTCTGCCGCTTCGGCGATCGGGCCTTGCGCCTGACGCTTGGTGCCAACAAACAGAATGCTGCCGCCTTTGGCGACGGTTTCACGGATGACGTTCAGCGCCTGATCCAGCATTGGAACAGTCTGTGTCAGATCCATGATGTGGATGCCGTTGCGCGCGCCGTAGATGAACGGACCCATGCGTGGGTTCCAGCGCTGCGTCTGGTGGCCGAAGTGAACGCCAGCTTCAAGCAGCTGACGCATGGAGAACTCTGGAAGAGCCATGTCGTTATACCTTTCCGGTTTTAGCCTCAGCGGGGGTATGACACATTTTGTGCCAACCGGCGGACCTGCGAGGATGTCTCCCTCAACACGCCCAAACCCCGCCTGCGGGTTTCAGTGCGCGCCATATAGGACAGACCGCCATTTGCTGCAAGCGAAGAATCGCAATGAACCCAACGTTTGCTACTTTGATCGTTGGGTTTGGCTTGCATGGGTTCAGGGTCGCATCTTACACTCTGAGCAACTGCCCGCGAAAGACAGTCGGGACACTGGGAAAATGGGAGTATTTATGAGACATGTTTTAAAAGCCGTGGCCGTGGTTGCCGCGTTGTGTGTGCCCGGCGCTGCCTTGGCACAAGCCGTTACCTTGCAACCGGCAAATCCGCAGCCATCAGCAGGTTCTTTGAAAAACGGGCTGGCTGTTACCTATGCAAACCTTCCTAGCAACGTGCGTTCGCTCGCCCCGGCAAAATCAGCTCTGAAGCGTGCCGGAGAGCCGGGAAAGCCAATCGCAGGGCTGGTTTATGACGACACAAGCGAAGGTGACCCGGTTATGACATCGGGCAAAGCCTTTATGGTCGGGGCGGCAATCTCCGGCTATATCAAATTCGACAAAGCAGGCACCTATGTGCTTGATTTTCTGAACAATGACGGCCTTGAATTGTTTATCGGCGGGCAGAAAGTTGCACTGTACGATGGCATTCACGGTTGTGGCTACGCGGGTGAGATTGAGGTCAACGTGCCGAAAGCAGGGTACTATCCCCTGCAGGCCACATACTTTCAGCGCAAAGGCACAGCGTGCCTGTTGATGGAGTACGGCACGAACGTGGACAACATGGACTACGCCAAACCGGGCATCTTCTTTCACTGATACCCGCGACGGATCAGAGAGACTGCTGATCAAAGCCCTCGCGCACGGCTTTTTCACAGGCCCGCGCGAGGGCTTTTCTGTCTGCCATGTCTTTGGGCGCAAAGGGTGGGTGGTATGTCAGGGCAATCCGCCCGCCCTGCCCGGCAGCAAGCACTTTGAGCAGGTGGCTGCCAAAATCCATATCGCCCCACCACCCAAAGAATTTCGGATCCTGTCCGGCGGGCGCGGAATAGGTTATCGAAACAGGTTGTACCGCAAGCCGCTCGCGTAAAGCAGGATCGAAGAAAGCGGCGAAAAGCGTTGGTTTAAAAGGCAAGACCCGAGCGCCGTCACTGCTGGTCCCTTCGGGGAAAAACAATAGTTTATGGCCCGCCAAAAGCCGGTCTCGAAAAAGCTTTGCCTGCTCTGCGGCCTGCGAGCGGTCACGCGCAATGAAAACTGTGCCAGTCGCACGGGCCAGCCAGCCGATGCCGGGCCAGCCGGCAACCTCGGCCTTTGACACGAAATAAACCCGCTTAACCGCGTTCAGCACAAAGATATCTAGCCAGCTTGAATGGTTCGCAACGATTGCCCCCTGCCCGACCATTGGCGTCCCGAGGATGCTTAGGTGCAGGCCCAGCAAAAACAATGCGCCCCTGCAAACAAACACGGTGATATGCGGGGTTACCGGTCGGGATACGCCAAAAAGCGGCCTTTCGAAAAGACGTAAGAGCAGCAAGACGGCAAGGCCGCCAAAGACGAGCAGCGCCAGAGGAATGCCACGCAGAACCACAGAGGCCACCCGTCCCGGCGTCATGGCAATCCGCGGCGGCGGCGGCCCGCCCTCCCAAGTGGTGCTCATCCTACACCTCCCTGATAGAGCCGCGCCTGCCGTTCATTCATCTGTGCGGTATCGAGGATCAAACAGACATCGGTGGTGTTAAATGCATGATCAATAAAAGCTCCCTCTCCCACTGTTCCTCCAAGGCGCAGATATGCCTTGATCAACGCTGGCACCCCGCGCATTGCAGCCCTTCTGTCGAGTGTTTCCACTGGCAGCAAATCCATGGGTTGAAACGCTTCGGGGCGGGCGCGCACGCGCAGTTCAATGGGTGCAAGGTGGCGGTGATGCAAAAGAGACAGCGGGCCAGCTATTGCGTTGACATCGGTGCCATGAAAGCTTGCAACGCCGAACAGAACGTCGATCCGGTGGGTCGCGACGTAGGACGCAAGCCCATTCCAGAGATGGAACATCGCCATGCCCCCCCGATAGTCCTTGTGTAGACACGAGCGTCCCAGCTCCAACAGGCGTCTGTCACTGTTCAAGAGCGGGGCAAGATCGTACTCCCCGGCCGAATAGAAACTGCCTGCCTTGGCCGCGTGGCTCCTGCGCATCAATCGGTACACCCCGACAACCGCCTCGCGGGTCACATCCGTTAGCAGCAGGTGATCGCAGTGCGCATCGAAATGATCCTTTTCGATCCCCAACGCATGATCGACCAACACGCCGGAGCCTCCCAATTCGCGTACGAAGACATCATACCGCAAGCGCTGAGCCGCTTCGATCTCGTTCGCGTTTTGCGCCAGATGAACGCGAAACCGAGGGGCGTGGACATCGCTCATGCCCGGTTCCCCCGCGCTCGATTACGCCTCATAGCAAAATTCAACCATGACGTAAGGTTTACAATCACGGCGTGTACGTTAACCATTTGGAAAGGATGTTCATTCATTCATCAAAGACAGGGAACAGGGCAACACGGGCGCTATCTATGACTACTTTACCTTGGTCGCGAAAATTCACGGTAATACGCCCACCGATATTGGATTGCACCTGTCCGGTCCCCCATTCCGGTCGATCAGGATGCCGCACCAGCATGCCTGGCGAAAAAATGGCGTTTGGATCAGTCATGACACCCTTTCTGCGCAGGAGACGATAGATGGGACAGAGCAACGCAACTCTTGCGGCCCTGATTGGCAGCCGCATCTGTCATGATTTGATATCGCCAATTGGCGCGATCAACAATGGCCTTGAGCTATTGGACATGTCCGGCGGCGCGCCGGGACCGGAGATGGATCTTATTCAGGAAAGCGTCGGGAATGCCAGCGCGCGCATCCGCTTTTTCCGGATTGCCTTTGGCGCCGCAGGCGAGCAGGAAATGGGCCGCGTTGAAGTTGTTGCCATTCTGAAAGACCTGATGGACGGCGCACGTCTGGACGTGGCTTGGGGCCCGATGAACGCACAAGAGCGCAAAATGGTGAGAATGGCCTTCCTCGCTTTGCTGTGTATGGAAAATGCCATGCCCTATGGCGGCCGCGTGGAAATCAGTCAGGACGATGACCGCTGGTTGCTGCATGGACATGCAGAAAAGCTCAACATCGACGAGGCGCTCTGGCACATTCTGGCGACCGCCGAGGCGCCACAAGATTTACGACCTGCACAAGTTCAATTTGCCTTGCTGCCTCTTATCGCGGCCGACTTGGGTCGCCGCGTGACAACTGAAATCAGTGGCACGCAACTGAAACTACGGTTTTGAGCGCCGTCAACCGCGCACGGTGCCATCACCGCTGACCAGATATTTAAAGCTTGTAAGCTGGGTTGCGCCGACAGGTCCGCGTGCGTGCATTTTCCCCGTCGCAATCCCGATCTCCGCGCCCATTCCGAACTCGCCACCATCTGCAAATTGCGTTGAGGCATTATGCATGATGATCGCTGAATCCAGCTCTGTCATGAACCGTTTTGCCGCAGCCATGTCCTCGGTCAGGATACAGTCCGTGTGGTTCGAACCGAACTGAGAGATATGTGCAATCGCCGCATCAATGCTGTCGACAGTGCGCGCGGCAATGATCATGTCGAGGTATTCTTTTCCCCAATCCTCATCACTGGCAGGTGAAACGCCCGCGATCGCAGTAAGCGTTGCATCCCCGCGCACGTCAACGCCCGCGTCCATCAAAGCGCGCACAACGCCCTGTCCGACGGTGTCTGCCACATCTTTGTGAATCAACAGACATTCGGCAGCGCCACAGATACCCGTACGACGCGTTTTGGCATTCAGAACGACCTTCAGTGTTTTTTCAGGATCAGCAGCCGCGTCGATATAAATGTGCACGATACCCTCCAGATGCGCAAAGACCGGCACGCGCGCTTCGCGTTGCACAAGCCCCACGAGGCCTTTGCCACCGCGCGGCACGATCACGTCAATAGTGTCGGTCATTGTCAGCATTTCACTTACTGCTGCCCGGTCTCGGGTTGGTACCAGCTGGATCGCGTCCTCTGGAAGCCCCGCGTCGCGCAGCCCCTGAACCAGGCAACCGTGCAGCGCTTGGCTGGAGTGAAAGCTTTCAGATCCTCCGCGCAGAATAACCGCGTTGCCGGCTTTGAGACAGAGCGCACCCGCGTCCACCGTCACATTGGGACGGCTTTCGTAGATGACCCCGACCACACCCAGAGGTGTACGGACGCGCTGGATGTGCAAGCCGGAAGGCTGCTGCCACTCGGCCATGACCTCGCCCACGGGATCAGCCTGTTCAGCGACGGAGCGTAGGCCGTCAATGATGCCGCGCAGGCGGTCCTCGTCCAGCCGCAGCCGGTCCATCATCGCATCGCTTAGCCCTTTGTCGCGACCATATGCGAGGTCTTTTTCGTTCGCCGCAATCAGATCAGCACGCCGGGCCCAGATGTGTTCCGCTGCAGAAATCAGCGCTGCATGTTTTCTCTCTGCGCTCGCATGACCCAGTACGGCAGCAGCGGCCTTTGCCCGCGCGCCCATATCTGCCATCAGTTGCGGAATATTATCCATGTCTTTCACGGCCATCGCCCCCTGTTTTATCCGGCGCTGTTCACAGTGCCATGTCGTCACGGTGGATCATCGCGGCACGGGCTGGGTACCCCAGCAACGCTTCGATGTCCTGCGATTTACACCCCATGATCAGGCGGCATTCGTCTGCCGTGTAGCGCACCAGTCCCTGCCCGATCACATGGCCAGTCCGGTCCGTTATAGCTACTGCATCACCGCGCTGAAAGATGCCTTGAACCGCAGACACCCCCGCAGGCAGCAAGCTCTTGCCGCTTTCAAGCGCCGAGATCGCACCGGCATCCAGTGTCACACTACCCTTTGGTTTCATCGCCGCAATCCAACGCTTACGCGCGGCCTGTGGATCGGTCAGCGCCGTAAACCAAGTCGCTTTTGCCCCGTTTTCCAGTGCATTCAAAGGGTTGGCGACAGATCCTTCGGTAATCGCCATGGCGCACCCTGCGGCAGTCGCCGTCTTGGCCGCCATCAATTTCGTTTTCATCCCGCCTTTGGACAGGCCGGAGCCTGCATCACCGGCCATTGCTTCAATGTCCGGTGTAATCTGGTCGATGACCTCAAACCGGGTTGCAGTGGTATCCTGCGCCGGGTTGGCCGTGTAAAACCCATCGACGTCCGACAACAGAACCAGCTGATCGGCTCCGACCGTGACCGCAATCTGCGCTGCCAGACGGTCGTTGTCGCCAAAGCGGATCTCATCTGTGGCTACGGTATCATTTTCATTAACGATGGGTACGACACCCAAGCTCAGCAATTGTTCCAGCGTGGCCCGACTATTCAGGTAACGCCGGCGATTGGCACTGTCATCCAGCGTCACCAATACCTGAGCCGTGGTGATCTCGTGTGGCGTCAGCGCTTCTTCGTAGGCGCGCGCAAGTCTGATCTGCCCAACCGCTGCCGCAGCTTGCGACTGCTCAAGCGCGAGATCGGCATCAGGCAGACGCAGCACCCCGCGCCCCAGAGCAATCGAGCCCGATGACACGAGCACCACGTCGATCCCCTGTTTTTTCAGCCAAGCAACATCGTCGCAAAGCGATCCGAGCCAGTCACGACGCAAGGCACCTGTGCCCCGGTCAACCAAAAGCGCCGATCCAATCTTTACAACAATCCGGCGCGCAGTGATCAGGGACGCCATGGCTCTGCGTCCTCTTGCGGGCGATGGCGCAAACGGTCTTCGTCTATCTGGTTGCGCAGCGCCCGAAGCACATCGGTCACGCCATCACGCGACACGCCGGACATCTGCATGACGCTTGTACCGCTGGCTTGTTCCAGCGTCTGAACCGCCTGTGCACGCGCTTCGTCGTCCAGCGCGTCGATCTTGTTCAGAACCGTGACGCGCGGCTTTTCTGCCAGATCACCGCCATAGGCCTCGAGTTCTGCGATGATGGTGAGGTAATCCTCGGCAATCGTTTCAGAAGTTCCATCGACCAGATGCAACAGCACGGCGCAGCGCTCTACATGGCCCAGAAACAAATCCCCAAGCCCCCTGCCCTCTGATGCGCCTTCGATAAGGCCGGGTATGTCGGCCACCACGAACTCGGTATTATCTACCCCGACCACCCCAAGATTGGGATGCAGGGTGGTGAACGGATAATCAGCGATCTTCGGACGAGCGTTTGAGGTCGCAGCCAGAAAAGTAGACTTGCCTGCGTTCGGCAGACCAAGCAGGCCCACATCCGCGATCAGTTTCAAACGCAACCAAAGCGTACGCTCTACGCCGTCTTGTCCGGGATTGGCCCGGCGCGGAGCCTGATTGGTAGATGATTTGAAGTGCAGATTACCAAAACCGCCATTTCCGCCCCGTGCCAGTTGCACCCGGTCACCGACGTTCACCAAATCGGCAATGACAGTTTCCTGATCCTCGTCAAGAATTTCTGTGCCTGCCGGAACGCGTAAAACGATGTCGTCGCCGTCTTTACCTGTGCGCTGGCGACCCATTCCAGGCTGGCCGTTCTTTGCAAAAAAGTGCTGCTGGTACCGGAAATCGATCAGCGTGTTCAGCCCATCGACAGCTTCGGCCCAAACAGAACCGCCTGTGCCGCCATCACCGCCATCAGGACCACCAAATTCGATATATTTCTCACGTCGGAAGCTGACACAGCCCCCGCCCCCTGCGCCGGACCTGATGTAGACTTTGCACAGATCAAGAAATTTCATGTCTTATCCTTGCCCGCACATGGCGGCCTCTCACTTACAATTTGCGGGTATATGTCCAAGTGGGCACAGATGTATCACGCGCCACAGAGAAACTTTCCGCGTCTCCCAGATATTCAAACCCGCAATGGGTCAACACCCGCGCAGAGGCTGGATTGTCCTGAAATACCGATGCAAACATCGTCTTGTTATTTAATGGATTGGCGTTAATCAACGCCTGTACCGCATCAGAGGCGAGGCCAGTGTTCCAATAAGGCGGGGCAACCCAGTAACCTACCTCGCTTTGCTCACGGTCCATGCGCTGCAGCGAAATCAGCCCCATCAACTCGGACGCGCCGGTTTTAGTACCGTCCATAGCCCAGACATCTTCTTCGCGCGCATCCGCCATGGCGCGCGATACGAAGGCCTCTGTCGTGCCGGGGGGCAGCGGATGAGGGATGGTTGTCGTCATGCGAGCGACGCGCGCATCACCACCATAAAGCTCGATCAAACCCATATCGGAGCGGCGCAGCGGGCGCAGATCAACTCGATCTGTTTCGATCACCGCCTGAACAGGTATTTTTTCCATTTCCACGTTTATGTCCCTCCTCCGAACAAAACGAACAACACAGAAGCCACGGTCAGTCCCGCAAGGCTCCACATCAGATATGGCTCAAAGGGCGTCCCCGCGACCGTGCGCGCAATTGCATCGCCAGCCAGTGTCCACAGCGGGTGCAACAGAGCCTGACAAATCAAAAGAATAGCGGCAATGCTAAGCGTCGCCTCAAGTGATGGCGTGCCCGGCGCGACAAAAGCGGTAAAACCGCCGACGATCATTGCCCAGGCCTTGGGATTGAGCGGATGCACGATCAGGCCTGCGGCGAACCCCGGCGCGGCGCCGGTTTCGCGGCGCGCGCCCAAACGCATGTTCGCCACTTTCCAAGCCAGCCAAATGATATAAGCGGCCGATGCGTATTTCAGTGCCTCGAATACCCAAGGAGCGCGGTCAGCCAGTTCCATCAGGCCAAAACCGACAGGCCAGATGACCAGCTGTTTGCCAAGGCAAACGCCAGCCACAAAAGGTAACGCTGCACGAAAACCAAAGCGCGCACCGGTTGCCATCAAAGCCATATTGGCAGGCCCCGGCGTACCGACCTGACTGGCGGCAAAAACCGCAAAGCTGGCGACTGCAACACTCATGCCGCATCTTTCCACTGGCCCGCGGAAAGCGCCATGTGCTGCACTTCTACTTCGACTTGCTCCGTTTCGCTGAAATGCCAGCGCCGCTCGGTATCATGAAAACCAAGCCGGGCCAGAACGCGACGGGAGGCATCATTGCCCACACGATGACCAGAGTTCAGATCTTTTTCTGTGCCGGCAAAGTATCTCGCGATAAGGGCTGTTGCCGCTTCGGTAGCATAGCCATTGCCCCAAAATGGCTCTCCCAGCCAATACCCAAGCTCTTCGTCTATACCACAGCCACCAATCAACTGATCATCAAGAGTGATTGCCAGCGCCTCGGCTTCACGCCGTTCACGTGCCATGAACGTCCGGGCATCGTCGTGAGTGTATGGGTGCGGGACACGCGGCAGCCAACGAGATACGTTCTCATTTCCAATCAGGTGCACCAAAGCATCGGCATCCGACGCCCGATGAGGGCGCAGAACAAGGCGATTGGTCTGGATGCAGCTTTGCATGATCGAAGGGCCCTTTTGCGCCCGGGAAAGAGAAAGGGGACCGGCGGTGTCGCCGATCCCCCTGAATGTGTCGTGTCCTTGAGGAAGGGCTTATTCAGCGGCCTCCGCCACCGGCAGGACCGAAATAAATGTGCGGTTTTTGAGACCCTTGTGGAAGGTCACAGCGCCATCAACAGTTGCAAAGATCGTGTGATCCTTGCCCATGCCGACGCCTTCACCTGGCCAGAACTTGGTGCCGCGCTGACGCACGATGATGTTGCCGGGGATCGCTTTCTGACCGCCGTAGAGCTTCACACCAAGGCGGCGACCAGCAGAGTCGCGACCGTTACGGGATGAACCGCCTGCTTTTTTATGTGCCATTTGGTCTCTCCTTAGCCTTCGCTGAGTTCTTTAGCCTGTGCGATCCAGCCTTCACGCTCGATCCGGCCCTTGAACGACAGTTTCTCGTCCATAGCAGCAACGTCCTCTTCGGTCCATGCTGCGATTTGCGCAAAGGTGGTCACGCCAGCCTCATGCAGTTTCTTCTCAAGCGCAGGGCCAACGCCGCTGAGCTTTTTCAGGTCATCCGCGCCTGCGTCCGCTTTCGGGGTGGCTTTGGCTTTGGGCGCTTCAGCCTTTTTCTCGGCTTTCTTCGGCGCCGCTTTCTTTGGGGCAACAGCTTCGACTGCGGCCGCAGATACAGAGCCCGCTCCAATAGCAGCTTTTACACCGGACTTGTCAGCACCGGACGCCAGAATATCGGTAACTTTCACCAGCGTCAGTTTTTGACGGTGACCCTTGGTGCGTTTCGATGAATGCTTACGACGGCGCTTGACGAAGTTGATGGTCTTTTCGCCTTTGATCTGGTCGACAACCTCGGCTTGAACGCCAGCGTCTTTGACCAGAGGCGCACCAACAACAACGTTGTCGCCACCCAGCATCAGAATTTCGTTGAATTGGACCGTTTCACCGGCTGCAGCTGCGAGTTTTTCAACGCGGAGCGTGTCGCCCGCCTGAACCTTGTACTGCTTGCCGCCAGTCTTGAGGACTGCAAACATGGTATTTCCTTTTCTCTACCGCGTCCTGTGGTCCCCGTTACCCGGGCGTTTTGGCCTGAAGGCCACCTCGAACAGCGCATTCCGTTTGGAATGATCATCAAATAAAACGGGCCCGACAAATCGGACCCCGCTCGTGAGGCTGCCAATTGCACCATTGCCGCACACTTGTCAAGCGGATCGGTATCAGATTTCGTCACCGTCAGACAGAAGTGAAATGCCGCGTCCCAATGCGTAAGAGATATCCCGATACAGCACGTCAAAGCCGTCAAAGAGTGCGGCGTTCAGCGCCTGCCCTTCAGGGCTTTCCGCGTAGGCGATGTATTCATCCATGGCTTCGGTGCGTAGCGGCTGGTAGGCCATCGTGAGATACGCGCCAAGCCAGTTTTCAGTGTCGGACCTGATGTCATCCTGTTGCCGCCATACCTCGTCGAGGATGTCGGCCTCGGACCGGCGATGATACCCGCCATCCGACAACCCTTTGTAAAACTGATAGCTGGCAGACATCGCCCCCGAAACATTCCACTCCAGCAGATCATTCACGGCGATATACCTGTGCACTTGCTGTACCAAAGCTGTGTCTTCGGCGGCGAGACGCGCATAAGCATCCATCGCTTCGGATTCGATGACGGGGTCGGAGATCGCGCGCCGAGCGCTGTTTTCCAGCGCTATAATCTGCGCGCCGGTTTCGGTTGTGAAGAACGCCAACGCTGCCGAGATTTCGTCTTCGGTCATACCCGTTTCGAAAGCGCGGCGCAGGGTTTCTTCCATCTGCTGCACATCATATATCCGGTCCAGCTGCGCCGACCAAAACGGACCACCCCGACCATCCAGCATGTCTTGGTCAAGGTCCGCGCCATATACCAATCCCTCATCCCGAAGGATGGACAGCACTTCGCGCATCTGCAGCGCATCCAGCAGCAGGGTCACCCGCGCATTGGCCCAAGCAGGCAAAGCCAGGGTAGAAATCAGTATGGCAGCGCAGACAGCGCGCATCTCAAAGCTCCTGGCTAGGTTGCAGGTTACGCATTTGAATTGCCATTTCCTCGTACCTGTCGGCCATAATCTCGAATTGCACCGCATTCATAAGCGCGTAGACTTTTTGCATATCCGGATGCTCCAACGCATCGGCATAGGCGGTCACCTCGTCGTCTGAAAACGCCTGATAGGTATAAGCTGACGACGCTAGACCAGACAGTTGCATGCGCCGACGCATTTCGCCTTCCTGCGCCTTGAGGCTTTCGCGCAGATCCTCTTCGTCCATGCGCAATTCAATCACGCCCGCATTCGCCGCAGCCATCAGAAACCGAACTTGCACTTCCTGAATGGCATGAATCGAGGCGTCTTCGGAGCCGGTTGCAGCATTGAGGCGTTTGAGTTCCTCAACTCTGCCGGAGCCGATCTGGACAAGCCCCGCGACGATTGCCTCACCGCTTTCACGCTTGAGGTCATCATCTTCGTCCATATGAGATCGGTTTTCCACTTCGACCAGACGCGCGCCCAGATCGGACGTATAAAAATCGACAGCGTGCGTTAACAACTCGTCTGTCAGTGTCTGCTCAAGAATCGAGATGGCCATGTCATGCATCTCTTCGGTCACGAAAACTTCGTCAACCAGCGTTGTCCACTGTGCGCCAAAGTCGTCCGCCTCCAATCCGATCATGCCCGGTGCCGAACTTGCCGAGAGCCGGATGCTTTCAAGGGCAACATCAAACCCTGTTGCCTCCAGAAACGCCTCAAGGCGGTCGCGGTCTTGCACCTGTGCCACAGCGGGCACGGCCAGAGTCGTCACCAACATCATCATCGCTATTGCGGTGGCTCGAAGCGTCAAACCCATTGCCATCTCCTGTTTTTGTTCCCCAGTACCAGCTTAGGCCAAATGCATTTAGGGGCAATGAAATTCCCCGTGACGGTGCAGATGCGTGCAATTCGCCTCTTGTCAGCTTGTGAAAACATGACTACACGCCAGCCGAGACCCCCGCGGAGAGGTGCCGGAGTGGTCGAACGGGGCGGTCTCGAAAACCGTTGTGGGTGCAAGCCTACCCAGGGTTCGAATCCCTGTCTCTCCGCCACACTCTTTCATTAGCTGATTTGCATAATTGCCTGATGGAAACCATTTCCTCTCTCTCTTAACATACAGATCGCCATTCTGGATTGGGCAGGATGCCAAACGGGCGCTCACACAACTTGCGGCCATCGAATATAGGTGTGTAAATTATTCGATTTTTGCGCGGTCGAAACAGAGATAGGCATAGGCTGAGAGCTTGCTGTAATCGCAGGAGGTCATATTTCGTCGGTTATTCACAGGCCTTTGAGAAAAGTTTGGAATGCGCGGTGCCAGTAGCCCTTTCGCAAAACAGCGATACTTCTTGGTTGCGAGCCAGGTTTCCTGCAGCCAATGCATTAACAAATGTATTTGGCATATTTGCGGCATACGGGATGAGAGGAAAACCCAATGAAACACTTTAAAATCGGCCTCTTATCCATTGTCTTTATTGGGATTTGTCTGGCAATCTGGTTCTTGGGCCGCGATATTTTGTCGATAGAGCCGATGCAAGCCCCGTTAAATACCGCGCGAATTGATGCGGAGAATCCAGACTTGGCAGCGGTGCGGCAACGCTTGTCAGACGCGGGCTTGCATCCAATCGGCGCCTTGAGCGACTTGGGCATCGACGATCACATGGCCCGGCTCGAAAACGGAGAGACGAACGCCGCCGTTTTATATGCCTACGCTGATGCAATTGAGGTTCTGACAACACGCAGCACGGACCGCGGTCAACCTTTGCCACCTACTTTGTGGGATGTCAGCACTCCCGCTCTCCTTGATGCCGGATGGACGGTGTATTCTCTCACTACAGCGCTTGCATCTGAAGAAGGGCGCATTCATGTAGACCTTCTGTCAGACGCATACGCGGCATTTCTCAATACGCGCCCAAATGCATTGGAAGGAGCGCTCGCGCTGCTTCCCTTGGCCGGTGGCTATGTGCGCGCATTGCCAGAAGACGCACGAGCCGAACGAGAAGCCCATGCCAAGACAGACGGCGAGGCAACGTTGCTGATCTGGCAAGCGCTGTTGTCAGGCACCAGCCGATATAATCCGATCACCCATAGACCGTTGTGGAGCCATGGGTTCGTCGGGCACTTCAGCGTGCCACACATTCATCAATACGCGACCGGCACCGGCCAGACCCCTAGCCAGGTCTGGGGCGTTGAGGGGTTTGACCCAAAGTTCGTCGGGAGCAGTTCGAACGCCAATCAGGTCGAGCATCTCGGGATCAGCGCACTTCTTCAAGGTGTGGGCAATGTCCCCGAAGCCGTACTAGAGGCCGTCGAAGTTTTGGAAACTGCCGTCGATCACGAAGACCCTGCCGCGGCTGCAGCTGACAAAGCGTTAAATACAGTCGTTCGGAATGTCTTAGTGCCGCGTATTGAGGAAAACCCGCAGGACATGGCAACGGCTCTTCGCACTGCCCTCAGCAAACATGACAAGTAGTGGATTTACGTTCTGAAAACCGTTTTTCGGGTGATTTTTCGGGTCGAAAGAGTGCCACCAATTCAAAAACATTTCGACGAAATATTCCCTGCGTTTTAAATCTGCTTAGAGGCGCCATTCGGAAAGTTTTCTGGGATTGCTTGTATTCTGGCTTGTCCTAAGACCTCTTTGCCTTAACCTTTTGAAACAGTAGCGCGGTAACCAGTACTGGAGACATAGTCATGAGACTTATCACCCTCATTACCGTTTCAGTGCAGTTTTTGGCTGCAGCTGCTTTCGCGCAAGATGAGCCGGATTTCGCAAGCCTTGTTGAAGGTGCCGACATCCGCGAAGGCGCTATAACCATTTATGAAAATGATGGGTCGCATTACTTTTCAATCCCGCAATCAGCTTTGGACAGAACCCTCTTCTGGAGCGCTGAAGTGGCAAGGTATCCCGCAGATGCGATTGCGTTATTGGGCACGGAGATTGCCACCCATGCGATAAAACTGGAGAGGCAGGACAGCCGGTTGATGGTGCGCTCATTGTCGTCCGGATCAGTTCGCACGACAGAGCGACGGGCAATACCTGGTTCCGGCCTTAAGGTACGGCCCATCGACATTGCCATCGCAAATGCACAAATCGGACCCATCCTGTTGTCAATGGATATTATGGCAGAGGACGAAGACGGGAATATGCTGGTCGACGCAACCGCAATTTTCTCCTCCGACATTCCAGACATTTCAGCCAAGGGACAAATCGCAACTACCGGGCTCAGGCCTATCGGCGTTGACCCCAAGCGATCCTACATTTCGCAGGCCAGCGCGTTTCCCGAGAACATTTTCCTCAAGTCTCATCTGACATTCCTGGCTCAGGACCAAACAGGTCAGGACCGCGCTGTTTCCATAGAAGTGGCGCATACGATTGCTCTGCTCCCCGAAGAGCCAATGGAAGTTCGGCCATTTGACCCGCGCGTCGGATACTTTTCGACAGAAGTTCTGGAGTTTGAAACCGCAGGTGGTGCGGTTGCTGAACAAACGCAGCTTTCCCTACGGCACCGTCTGGTACATGCCGATCCGGACGCGCCCCTGCCCTCTGATCCGGTCGAGCCCCTGATCTACTATCTGTCGCCCGAAATCCCCGAACGCTGGCGCTCCTAAGTGCGCGCCGCCATTGAAGACTGGCAACCGGCCTTTGAAGCGGCCGGCTTCACAAACGCAATTATCGCAAAGGAAGCACCCACACCTGAGGAAGACCCAGACTGGTCGGTTAATGATGCGCGTCACAATGTGGTGCGCTGGATCGCACAACCCGTGGCCAACGCGCTGGGCCCCAATGTGCATGACCCCCGCACCGGAGAGATCATTTCGGCGCATATTCTGGTCTGGCCCGACGCCATCAACCTGTTTTCCGATTACTATTTTTTGTTGATGTCCCGCGTTGATCCGCGCGCCGGTTCATTGCCACTGCCGCAAGAGCTTCAGGGGCGTATCTTGCGATATGCGGTCAGCCACGAAGTTGGTCACACACTTGGTCTACGCCATAATCACCAAGCGTCGACGGCGTGGAGCATCGATCAGTTGCGCGATCCGAATTTTGTGGCTGAAAAAGGCTCAACGGCTTCGATCATGGCATATGGGCGCTTTAACTACGTGGCCCGGCCAGAGGACGGTATCGAGCAGTTTTTCCCGCTTATTAGCGCTTACGATACGCACGCTATTGCCTGGGGTTATGCACCGAACCTAAGCGCAGAAGAACTTGATACGCTGGCTGCCAAATCAACCAGCAGCCAGGAACTCGCTTGGGGTGCAGGCGAAAAGCCCGAAGAGATATTCGGGCGGTTTGATCCTACGATTCTGACTGAAAACATCGGCGCTGACCGTATCGAAGCGACGCGCGCAGGTGTCGATGCGATCCAGTCCTCTATCACGAGCCTGCCAACCGTTATTCCCGCGTCACCGACACAACAAAGCGAAATGTCACGCGTCTACGATCAAGCGCTTGGCCGTTTCATGGGGTTCATGGATGGCGTTACCCAGATGGTGGGCGGCTACACGTCGACTGCGAACGACGGCAGACCCGCTGCATTTGTTAGTGTGGCAGAGCAAAAAGCCGCTGTGACGTATCTGGCATCTGAAGCCATTGCAGATCTCGACTTTTTTGCGTCCCCCCAAATTATTGCAGAGATCAGACCCATTGGCGGGCTTGAAACCGTCACTGGCAAGGCAAGGCAAATTATTGAAAGCCTGCTGGACCCAGTGCTTTTACGCGGTGTTTACACGCAGAATACGCTTGAGCCGGAACGGGAGTTTGGCGTTGCGGAACTGCTGGCGACAACAACTGACGCAATATTGAAGGACAGCGTCCCGATAGAGGATATGACACCGGCAAAACACGCAGCTCTGCTTCGCTATGTGCAGCTTTTAGGGGAACTGCCGCAGTATCAGGGCGATCCCTCTAACGAAGCGCTGGCGTTGCTGGGCTTTCCACGTGGTTTTGTCGAAATGAGCAAGGCAGGTCTATCCGATACAGGAGTTGCTGACGCGGCAACTGTTGAACTCCAACGCCTTGCTGCAGTGTTGTCACCCGAAGAAGATGGCATCGCCACAAGGCTGCTCAAGGATATCGAACGCATGATCGGCATAGACGTCGACGAAACAGAAACACCAACAGAGGAAACGGAATGATACGTGCCAGTTTAATAACAGTTGCTGGAATAGCACTGGCAGGATGTACTTCACAGCAATCCAGTGAGGACACACTGCTAAAACACGGCTACTCCGCGAATTACGTAGCCGGATACCATGATGGCTGCCCCAGTGGGAAGCGGGCGGGTGGCGACAGCTTTCAGCAACAAGCACGGAATGAGACCGCATATGCAGCCGGTGGAGATTACAAGACCGGCTGGGATTACGGCTTTCTCAGTTGCCGCGATACCGAGATAAAAAATGAACGCATGGCAAGCGCCATCGGTGCAGGCATCGCGGCTGGAATGTCAAGCAAGCATGGCGCTGACGGTGTGGATGCCAGAGACGCGCTTAAAGATATTGATACCTCAGGCCTCGAAGGCGTTGATTGGAGTACGTTGCAGCAATGATTACTTATAGCAAAAAAGTTCTGACCGCGGGTTGCCTCTTGACCGTTACGGCATCCGCTGCGGTGGCATTCGATCGTGAAACCACAAACGCGCTCAAAGCCTGCCATGACTACGTATGGGCTGTTCCCGACTATGCGGAGTTACCGAATGCGGCAATTTCGGTTTGGCCGGCCAACGCGGGTGAAGGTGTTCAAAAGGTGTACTGGGTGGTGGATTGGACTGACCCGAATTTGCGCGCCGCGGGACAATGCGAATACGTGGATGGTGAGGTTATGGGATACGAACCTTTTAATTGAGGCGAGCCAGCGATTATCGCGGATGCGGAACTCACATTTTGCATCCGCGCCCATCCTACTCAATCCGTATTGGTCACGCGTGGTCAAATAGTCCGGACAGACGTTTGCGGCAGTTCTTACTTGAATGCGTTGGCTTGCTTGAGAGTGAGACGAGGACATACGAACTATGATGCGATAACAATTTCAGGGTCAACGCGGTCATTCGCTTCGGCATGCAATAACGACTGCCACCTCCGAATACTGGTATCCGGCTCAAGGCCTTAATTGTCGCGCACACTTGCTATTCATCCGATGACGGGTAGCTGATTGGCTTGCGAAATTTTTCGTCCTCGTGGAGTTGCCAATAACGCGCCATCATCTGTCTTGTGAGTTTGCCCACTTCTCCGGACCCAACGGGATGCCCATCAATTTTGGAAACAGGCATGACCCCGCCTGCCGTTGATGTAATGAAAACTTCATCCGCTCGCCTGAGACTTTCAACTGGGATATCCCGAGCGTGGCACGGGATGCCCATTTCAGCACAGAGATCAAAGACGGTTTCACGCGTGACTCCTAACAAGACGCTCAGGTCGGGTGTTGAGACCGTACCCTTCTCGACTGCAAAGATATTGAACCCGGGCCCTTCGGATATATTGCCGTTGACATCAAGCAGCACTGCGGTATCCGCCCCCCGCTGGAAAGCCGCATAGAGCGCCTTCACCATATCCAGCCAATGGTAGTTTTTGACAGTGGGGTCGACCGAAGACGGCGGGATACGCAAAACATCCGTGACCGCCAAGTGTAAACCACGTTCCATTTGTTCTTTGTCGGCCACAGAACCGAATGGAATGGCGAAGGCAATAAATCGGTTTTCTGCATCCCTTGGGTCTCGACTGAAATCCGGCGATGTTCCCCTTGTGCAGATGAATTCCACATAAGCGCTTTCCAGCCCGGATAAGGCCACGCAGTCGTGCAGGATTCGAGCCACGTCTGCCTTTGTATAAGGAATAGACATATGCAGTTCTGACATGCCGCGAAAAAAGCGATCCAGATGATCTTCCAATCTGAAAAACGCGCCTTTCCAGACATGGACAACATCATAAGTCGCATCAGAATGAAGGAATCCATAGTCCAGCACGGAAAGCTTCGCTTCATGGATCGGTAAATATTGCCCATCCATAAATGCGACCCCGGGCGGATATTTGCGATGGTCAACGTGGTGGGCAGTTAATCTAGGCGACTGGTGCATGATTGAGCTTTCGGTAAATGGGCGTATCGGTGTGCTCGCTTGAAAGTACCTACTTTCTCTGAGCATTTTGCCTGATGAATTGCACATCTGCGAGCGTTCTGGGGAAATTCTGAAACTTGAAAGAGCAATATGCCAAATACACTGGATGACACCGACAAAGAACTTTTGGAGATACTTCAAAAGAACAATCGCCTGACGGCAGACGATTTGGGGGATCAGGTCGGCGCGTCACGCTCGTCTGTGCAACGCCGTCTGAAAAGGTTTCGCGATGAAGGCATCATCGAAGCAGACATCTCTGTCCTGTCCGCAAAGGCTGTCGGTCGCCCGATGACATTTATCGTTGAAGTTGAACTAGAGCGCGAGCGCACTGACCTGCTGGACGAGTTTCGCCGCTCTATGCTCGCATTGGATGATGTTCAGCAATGCTATTATGTAACGGGCCACACCGACTTCATACTCATCGTTACAGCAGCAGACATGGCCGCATACGAAGAGTTCAGCAGACAGGTATTTACCGACAATCCCAACATCCGAAGGTTCCACTCAAACGTTGTGGTGAACCGCGTAAAAGCCGGTTTGCATGTTCCACTTTAGAATTCCTAGTGGCGAGTTCTGTTTCGTACCAGATTTCCTTTTTGGGGCTCTGAGCAGATCCTCGGTTTCTCTTACTTCACACCCATCAATTCGTTGACTAGTTTTCGTGTGTCTTTCCACCTTCAGGCACTCAGTCACTTGAAACGGGCAGCTTTACAGGACTGGATGCAAGATACGCCTCATTTAAAAAAGCATTGCCTTTAGAGACCAGCCGCAGGATTTTTTGGTCATGCTTTTTCGGAAACGGGGATTTGTCGTTTTTCAGAGCGTTGGGGATCCACCGTTTCGACCGGCCAGATGAAACGCCAACTGCATTGGCCATCCTTAAGGCCTGAAGACAACTGGACAGGCATTTCAGGGAGGTCCCGTCAATAGACTGGAGCGCGCGCTGAATGGACGTAGTGCCAGTTTTTCCCGTTCCGATATGCAAGTAGAGCACAGATTTAACCCAAATTCCTCAAGACACGATGCGTCCAATGAATTGCATGATCCTCAACATGTAAAGCTGCGTTTCGAGCGAAGATATTTCGCCGGTTGTGTACCGCGCGAAGACAATTGGAAACCATCCAATTTCACGTGAGATTTCGGTCGAAACGCAATTACCTCAGCGCATCAATTCCGCAGGTGTACGACGCAGCGTTCATTCGGGTTTTTCCGCCATCAGCCCGCCTGCGGGTACCCAAGTCGTTCGAAAAAGCCCCGAAAGTATGGTTGGATTTCGCAAATTATTGATGCTTTGGATACATCTTTGCGGGTCGTAGTGGTCGCGCACCGACGCATTCGGTTGACCAGCTAATGAGATCAGCAAGCCGACCATGCCTTTGATACGCAGGCGCGTTCGCGCCATGCGATCACAAGGTCAAGCTTGTCCTGTGGAACACCAGTCTTGCTGGCGTGTGCAGGGTGCAATTCGATACAATAGGCTCACTGGATAATTTGCGACGCCCGTAATTCAATCAGAGTTGAAAGCATCGAACCAGGGCCGCGCAGCCCATCAAAGAATACGCTGGCCCAAATGGCCATAAGCCTCAGGCCGTTTTTGTTCATGCGCCAACACACGAGCGATATCTTTCATTTCAGTGTCCCTTTGCGAGTGAGACACTTCTTTGACAACACAGCATTTACAGATGGGCCATCGCCGAGGAAAAATTCTGTATCACGCGCGGCTGTTGCGTCGCGCGGTCACCTCTATCTCGATTTTCATACGCGGGTCGGCCAACTGTGCGGAAAACATCGTTGCTGCCGGTCGGATCGTGCCGAACCAAGCACGCAGGACCGGCCAGCAGGCCGGAAAGTCTTCGGCCACGGGTAAAATGTAGTGCACGCGCAAAATGTCCGCCATACTGGCTTCCGCTTGCTCAAGCGCCCACTCTATATTGCGCAGGCATTGGGCGGTTTGTTCCGCCACATCTTCTGCTATTGACATCGTTTCATAGTCAAACCCTGTTGTGCCCGAGACATAGATCATGTCTCCGTCCACGACCGCCCTCGAGTAGCCGATTTCACGCTCGAACTCAGATCCCTGAGAGATCAGCTGTCTTGTCATCTTGCTCGTCCTCTGTCTTGCAATGCAGAATGGTCAACCTTCTGCCTTACTGGTAGTGAAATGCGCGGCTGGCAGATCAATCCAGCCGCAGATGTGGCGCGCCATCAGACGTGCGTTCAAAGCTGTGCCCTTTCGGACCAACAACAGCCTTGATGCGTTTTCGCAGGTTTGAAAAGCTGTCAAAGCGTACAACGTCTATTGGATCGTCCAGATCAAGCTCGATCGCAAACCAACCCGGCCGCCGTTTTTCAATGGCGACCACTCTGGCAGAAAAAGGGTGCGACAAATACTCGCCCTTAACACGCGCTCCCACGCGCCAATTTTCAGGCGGCGCATCCTTGATCGCCGCATGCAGGGTGTTCCAGTCGCGGCAGCCATAGCGCTTGGCAACTCTTTCCAATGCATGAGCATGACCGATATTTTCACCGGCATTGGTTGCCTCGGCACGTATTTGGCGAGCCTGTCGCTTTGCCTCTTCCAATGTTGGTAGATCGCGCGTCATGTCTTAAGCTCCAAAATGCGCGGAAACAGCCCGCCTTTCAGGGGTCCGGTCCTCCCCAATTGAAAGAAGACCCAACCTGTCAGCGCACACAGCAGGATGTCTGCGAGCGGTGCGGCTAGCCAGATGCCAAACTCACCCACACTGCCCGCCAAAACAAACGTGAGAGGGATCGCAAAAAGGTACGGTTTCGACAAACCCAGCAAAGCCGCACGTTTGGCATCCCCGATACTCTGAAAATGCATCGCAATCATCATAAGTGGGCCCGCAACAACGAACGTCGCCGAAAAGACGGGTAATAAGCGGGCGACCTCATCGATCACAGCCCTTTCGGTAACAAAAGCCGCCCCAATCTGAGCGGCGTACAGACTGACGCCGACCTGCACAACGCCGCAGTAAAGTGTCGATGACACCACAGCTATCTTAAGGCTGAGGGCACAACGCTGGACATGCCCTGCCCCAAAATTGTTTCCCGTGATGGTTTGCATGGCATGCGCCAACCCCAGTAGCGGCAGAAAAGCAAATGTGATGACCCGTGTAACGATACCATACGCCGAAACCGTGGCGTCGTAAGACGCGGTATCGACCCATTGCAAAGCGACAATCACCGCTGATGATCCCAGCGCAAAACCTGCGAAATTGAGGCTTTGCGGCGCGCCAAGTACCAGAATACGGCTCCAGCCCTGACAGAGCGAATGTTGCAACAACGATGATAGGCAAAACCCTGTCTCGCCGAAAGCGCGGAACATCAGAATAATGGCCAGCGCAAAACCCTGTGCCAACGCGGTGCCATAGGCAGAACCAGCCACGCCCAATTCCAGCACCCCAATCAAAACATAATTGAACACCATATTGGACACAGAAACGAGCAGGCTCATACCAGCCATAAAGGCTACCAGACCTTCATTTCGCAGCGCATCCGAGTTGATAGACAGAACGAAGATCAATGGCGCGGCAAGCACCGTGATACGCAGATAGGTCAGGCCCATCTCTGCAAGAGTCTCCGACCCGCCAGCAGCCAATAGAACCACATCTTTACCAAAAAGAAGAAACAAGAGTATCAGCACCGCGCCCAGAAAAAGTGCAAGACCATGAGCGGCAACAAACACTTCGCGCGCATCGACTACGCGCCACGCGCCAAGATGCCGGGCAAGGATGCTCGACATGCCGGAGGACACGAGCGTCGCAAGTGCGACGACAATCATGTATGGCGGAAACATGAGGGTCACTGCGGCCAAAGCAGCAGGCCCCACAAAATGCCCCAAAAACAAGGCATCGACGACTGCAAGCAACCCGTTCATCCCCATTACGAAGATGATAGGCAGCGCAGTACGGGCGTACAAAGGCCACAGCGGACCAATGAGAAAGTGGTTTTTGTGGGAGGACATGACCCCGTTTTCCTTCTGACAGATGTCGCGCAAGATCAGAATGGGGCCCGCGTTACCATCCACGCGACAGGTGCCGAGGATGACGAAGATCAAAGTCGACAGAACTTCACCGTGACAAGTTGTCTGCGAGCGGCAGGCGTCTGTAGCCTTGTGGTTGGGGTAAGTTGATCGCTGTCACTTGTCAAGCAGGCCGTTTGCGGCTGACAAGCGCTGGGCACAACTCAGTGGTTTTGTTAAAATGACAGGAACGATTTACGGGCATACAAAGACATACAAGGTCCGGTCGACGGCAGCACTTTAATCTCACATTTCATAGCGTTTTCAATTTCCTGCAAAACGTAATGAAAGTTCATAAACCGGCCCGTCTGCCGAATTTCCAGGCAGGATTGCATCACCCGGTCGAGGTAACTCTCTGGTGCTTTTCGGGCACAAAATGTCACAAAAAGCGCCCCGCCTGGCCGCAACACTCGGGCCAGTTCCTGTAGCGCGAGCAACGGATTGTCGGCGGTTTCCAGCGCCCAAGCGCAGGTGATTATGTCAAAACAGCAAGCATCAAACGGCATCGATTCCAGCCGCCCCAGCCTTTTGCGTACCGGAATGTCTTGGCATAGCGCCAGCATCGCCGTCGACGGATCGAGCAATGTTATCTTCTCTGGCAAGACACCTTCGTCAATCAGCGCCCGCGCGAACCGCCCTGTGCCACATCCGACATCCAGTATTGCGGCATCCGGCGATATCGCGACGCGAACTGCTGCCTCCAACGCGGCTTGCGCTTCTCCTCCGGCAAATCTCAGCCACCGTCTGTGCAACTTGTCATAGCGAGGCGCCAGCCGGTTGTAGACCGATATCATTGCGGTGTTTTGAGAGGTCGCATCAGTCATGGACCACTCTTTCTTTGGAGGCTTTAGGGTGCGCATGATCTCGCCATCGCGACGGGACGAATAAAACCGCCAGCATTGGGCTCGCGCCCATGGAGCCGCGCGGCAAGTCGTCGAGGTCACCGAGCGCCGATAGCTGCATTGGGATCGGTAAGAGGCTGAACGGTCGGTGGAATAGATGCCGCGGTTCAGAGATTTCAAATGCTGCGACCTGCGTGCCTTGCCACGCGAATGAAATCGTGACCGGTCCGGACCCACAGTCAATGTAAACGACCAGCAACCCGTTACAAAGGAAGACAATTTCAGAAGTAGCATTGTTGAAGCCAAGAACGAAACTGATCGCGTGCATGGCGTGTCTTTCGGCCAGAGTGTCACGAGTGGCCGCACTGTTCAAAAAAGTCATGCTTTGTCCGATCTGCATGATGAAACGATGGTTAGGCGCTTTATTGTCATGCGCTGGCAAACAGTCGATTGCACAAAAATGGACAACTGCTATACGCCAATGCATGAACTGGGATGCAATATCGTTTGACTGGAATCAGGTGCGGGCTTTCTTGGCAACAGCCGAAGAAGGTACTTTCAGTTCGGCGGCACGCGCGCTCAAGACGACGCAACCGACCATAGGGCGACAAGTTTCAGAACTCGAAGAACGTCTTGGCGTGACCCTTCTGGAACGCAGCGTGAAGGGGCCGAAGCTGACCGAGGCAGGCGAAAAGCTGCTGCGCCACGTGCGCGCGATGAGCGATGCCGCCACCATGATTTCAATGGCCGCGATTGAACAATCCTCGGAAGTTTCCGGAACAGTCCGCATTACGGCTGCCGACATGCTGGCGGTCGGTCTTTTACCAAAAATCCTTGTTGCCTTGCGCGCGCAGGCCCCTGGCATACGACCGGAAATCCAGTCATCGAACGATGTTAAAGACCTGCTGCAACGTGAGGCTGACATCGCCGTCCGCCACGTGCGGCCGGAACAGCCGGAGTTAATCGCGCGCCACGTGGCGGATGCCCGAACGCATATTTACGCATCCAAAGCCTATCTTGACAGGGTGGGCCGCCCGGAATCTGCTGAGGACATCGCGGATCACCCCTTTGTCGGCGTTCCCGACAGCGCCAACATCATCGCGACCATGAATGCCTTGGGCGCGCCGGTTACCCAAGACAATTTTGTCGTCACGGCAGATACTGGGTTGGTTATGGCGGAATGCATCAAAGCTGGATACGGCCTGTCTCTATTGCCAACGGCCTATTGCGACGCCGATCCAGCGCTGGAAGCCGTGCTGCCTGAATTACCAACGCCTCGCTTTCCTATTTGGCTGGTCACGCACCGAGAGTTGCAGACAAGCAAGCGTATCCGTGTCGTTTTCGATTTGCTTGCACAAGGCATCAGCAAAGCGGCCAAAGGAACAATCTGAGGTCTCCAGGCATTTTGACCCGACTACGTTCAGAGCTCTCACGACCCCAACGCAAGGATCTTCGTTGCTTCAAACGGTTTGCGCGGCCACATAAAGTCACCACCACCCCAAGGCAGAACATACTGACACGATGGTGACACAACGGTGTCAGCAGCGCGCATTGCGCGAGCACAAAACGCATCCGTGCAGATCATGTAACTCAGGAGATATATCCGAAGCTTTTCTCAGCGCCACCGCGATAAAAGCTGCCGGATTTCAGCTTTTGGCGTCGAGATATGCACGCAAGGCTGAAGCGGCCCTAGAAACAGCAATCTGGGTTTTGTCGAGTTCTGCTGCGCCAACGGCCAGCGAGGGGTAGAGCTTACCGGGTGATTTGAAAACACCTTCCGCGCGCAGATGCCGATTCCAGACAACGTTCATCTGCGGATCGCGATGGCGCGCGCTGCGATAGTCCACGGGCGGCCGGTCGGTAAAATAAAGATCAAAGAGCGTTTGATCGCCGCATACCTGCGCGCCTATCCCGGCCTCAGCAAGCGCTTTGGCTTGCATATCCATCAGGGCCTGACCGGTTGCACGCAGTTTTTCGTATTGGCCGGGACGACGCAGGATTTCCATCGTTTTCAGCCCTGCGGCCGCCGCCACGGGGTTTCCGGAAAGTGTACCCAGTTGCATAAGCCACTTGTCCGAACCAACCACAGACTTGTCGAAATGTGACATAATCTCAGCGCGACCGCCCAGAGCAGCCAGTGGAAACCCGCCTCCGGTGATTTTGCCAAGCGTGCAAATATCGGGGATTACACCATAATGTTCCTGCGCGCCGCCGTAAGCCAGCCGAAACCCGGTGACGATCTCGTCAAAAATTAACAGGACACCGTACTGGTCACAAAGGCTGCGCAATCCTTTGAGAAAACCGGGTACCGGTGGCAAGATACGTTGCAACGGCTCAACAATGATCGCGGCGACATCTGAGTGCTCGGACAGCAAAGAAGTGACAGCTTCCAGATCGTTGAAGGGTGCAATCAACATCTCGTCCGCAACGCCCTGCGGAATACCGGCGCTGTCAGGCACTGGCGTTGGAAAGTTCACAGCCTTTTCAGGCGCAAGACTCATCTGTGCCTCAGCGCTCATGCCATGATAACCCCCTTCGAATTTGAGGATTTTGCTTTTTCCGGTATAGGCTCGGGCAAGACGAAGGGCATACATGTCTGCCTCCCCCCCTGACGTCACAAAGCGCACATGCTCGCAGCACGGCACTGCATCCACAATTGCCTCGGCCAGTTCGATGCCACGGGCGTTGTTGGCAAAGAAGGTCATGCCAAGCGGCAACTGCGCCAGAACCGCTTCCATGACTTCTGGGTGCCCATGCCCCAAAAGCATCGGACCAGAACCGATCAGGTAGTCAACATATGCGCACCCGTCCTCGTCCCAGACCGTTGCCCCCTGCCCGCGCGCGATCACAATACCGGCGTCAAAATTACCAAATCCAGCAGCCGGCAGTACGGCACGTGCTCGTGCAATCCAGTCTGCCTGTGAATGCAGCTTGTTCATCTTCCTACTCCAAGATTGCGTCAGGAGCGCCGAGCGCATCTGCATCAACGACAATTCCCAAACCGGGGCCATCCGGTGGCGCGATCCGCCCCGCAGCGCGCACAGGTGCTGTCGGAGCCAGCCGCGGGGCAACATATCCAGAAAGATCACAAACGTTCAGCACTCGTGCAGGGTCCGTTGCAACACCAAGGTGCAGTGCAGCCGCGGTTGCGATATCACTGCCCCAAGTGTCTTCTACACACATCTTGGCGCCGAGATGCAGGCATAGATCGCGCGCGCGCCGGGCGGCACTCAAACCGCCAAATTTGGACAACTTAATCGCAACAGCATCCATTATGCCCAAGCGGTGAGCTTGCAGCAGGCTATCAGTGTCATGAGCAAGTTCGTCCAGTTTCATTGGCAGACCCGAGGCCATGCGGACGCGCGCGCAGTCTTCCAGAGTAGCGCAAGGTTGTTCGAGCATGACGTCCAGATGCGCCACCGCCCGGCCGACGCGCGATGCATCAAGTGACGTGGCGCCGCAATTCCAGTCGCCATAAACAATAGGCCCGGGCCCGACCGCCTCGCGTACCTTGACGAGCCTTTCTACATCCGCGCGCCAGTCTGCATCTGCCCCTAGCTTGGCCTGAAACTGCGTCATGCCCCGCGCCTGCGCATCTCGCGCAATGCGCGCCATGTCATCCGGCGCGATACAAGTTATCGAGTGGTAAAGGGGCAAATCAGCCTGCCGTCGACCACCAAGCAACGCGTAAAGCGGCACCCCTGCAAGCTGGCCGGTTATATCCCAAAGCGCAATGTCCAGCGCAGACTTTGCGTAGACATGCCCCGGAAGGTAAGCATCAAGGCGCGCCATGAGCGCCTCTGGCCCAAGGGGATCTGCCCCGAGTATGGCAGGCGCCATTTCGGCCAGCGCAGGTACCACACCGCGGGCATAGGCCGGCAGGTAGTGCGGGATCGGACAAACCTCGCCCCATCCGGTTACCCCTTGATCTGTCTCGACCGCGAGAACCGCGGTTTCGACCGTGTCACAGGTTTTCCCTTCGGCCATATAGTAGGTTTCATGGCTGGTCAGTGGCACATGCCAGATCGACAGCTTTGTAATCCGGCCGCTCGTCGCCACATTGGCCTTTGTCCGCACGCCGGCACCATTTGCATCCAGAGCAGCCATCACGCAGGCTCTGTCACGGCATCAGCACGCGGCTTGAGGCTTTCTGGGTCGTAGGCGGGTGCCCCCAATACCTTAGCTGGCCGCGCAGCGTTGTGAATGACAACATCCAACTGTGTTCCCGGCACTGCGGCCTCTGGCTTGATATAGGCAAATGCCAGTATCTTGCGCACCGTGTGTCCGTAGACCACTGACGCCGTGGAACCAACGACCTCCCCGTTCAAAAGCACGGCCTCGCCACCATGACCATCTATCTGCCCGTCGGGGGCGATCTCCAGATAAGCGCATACCCACGGCAGATCGGTATTCAAGGTGGCATCACGTCCTAAGTAAGGCTTATCAATGCGGGCAAACCGCAATACATCCGCTTCGGCCAGTGTGACTTCATTTGTCAATTCGCCCGCGCCTTTGAAGCCTTTTTCCATCCGCATCACGTTCATGGCAAATGATCCGTAGTTGGCAATGCCGAACGGTTCTCCTGCTGCCCAAAGCGCTGCATAAACGTCGCATGCCGCTGCATAGGGCATGTGCAATTCCCAGCCCAATTCTCCCGCATAAGACATGCGCATTGCCCAAACCGTATGTCCGGCAATGTCGATCTGTTGCGCCGATAGCCATCGAAACGCCGAATTGTCCAGTCGCACGCCGGTGACCGCGCCCAGCACGTCACGCGAGAACGGTCCATTCAGGCTGAGCGCGGCCCACTCCTGCGAAACCGAGGTGATCTCAACCGCTTCACCAGCACGATGCTGGGCCAGATGGTCCAAGAGACGTTGCTCGAAAAAGGCGGCACAGACGAGATAATAGGTATCTGCCGCCATGCGGACGATCGTGGCTTCCAATTCGATGCGTCCGCGCCGGTTCAACATGTGGGTGAGCGTGATTGACCCATCCTTTTGCGGCATCCGGTTCGCTGTCAGCCTGTCCAGCAGTACATAGGCGTCAGGCCCTTGCACCAAAACCTTTGTAAAGGCAGTGACATCCATGATCCCGACGGCTTCTCTGACCGCGCGCACCTCATTAGCGACCATGTCGTCGACGGGCGAGCGGCGAAAACTATAGTGATCGTGCTGCGCGACGGCGTCTCGCGCAAACCAGCGTGGGCGTTCAAACCCGAAGACTTCTTCGTGCACGGCGCCTTTGGCGGACAGAACGTCATACAACGGCGACGGCTTGATCGGTCTGCCCGCAAGCCGGTTGAAATGCGGGAAAGGGATTTCGTGACGCAGGCAGTAATCTTCTTTTGCCTTGATGACCTGCCACTCCTTGGTTGCGTAGGCACCAAAGCGGCGCGGATCGTAATCGCGCATCGAGATATCAGCAGCACCATGCACCATCCACCGCGCCAATTCACGCGTCAGGCCGGGGCCCCAACCGATACCGATTTGCGTTCCGCAGCAACACCAGTAATTACGCACACCCGGCGCAGGACCAATCAAAGGGTTGCCATCCGGCGGATGACTGATAGCGCCGTGAACGTCGCGTGTAATCCCGAGGTCGGCAAAAATCGGCATACGGTTCAGGCTTTCCTCCAACCACGGCATCACACGATCGTAATCCGCCTCAAAGAGTTCGTTCTCCGCTTCCCATGGACAGTGGTCTTCCCAAACTGTGTTGGGATTGGCCTTTTCGTAAATACCGATCAGCCCCTTTTTCTGCTCCATCCTGATGTATCCCGATACCTTTCGGTCATCGCGGATAACTGGCAGTTCGCGCTCAAGGTCGCGGAACTCTGGCACTTCGTCAGTGACAAAGTAATGATGCGTCATTGATGTCATGGGCAGCTGCAACCCAGACCACTCGCCCATCTGCCGCGCATACGTTCCACCGGCATTTACGACGTGTTCACATGTGATTGTGCCCGCTTCGGTTTCGACAACCCACTCGCCCGCTGCGTTTTTGGTGATGTTTGTTGCCCGGCACCGCCGGAAAATCCGGACACCCTTGGCCCGGGCTCCCGCAGCCATGGACATGGTCACATTTGTCGGATCGACGTGGCCGTCGTCAGGCGTATGAAGCGCGCCCAGCACGCCCTCCAGATTATAAAAAGGATGCAGTTCAGCGACCCGCTTCGGCCCGACAAGTTCGATATTGAAGCCAAGGCTACGCCCGACAGACAGGGTGTGGCGCAGCCAGTCCATTTCGTCATCGGTATAGGCCAGACGGAACGATCCGCACCCATGCCATGTTACGGCCTGCCCCGTTTCTGCCTCCAGCCCGCCTGCGTACAGACCGATGTTGTAATCAACACATTTGCCCAGTGAAAAGCTTGATGTCGAATGTGTAATTTGCCCGGCTGCGTGCCATGTACTGCCGGAAGTCAGCTCCGCTTTTTCAAGCAGCACGACATCGTTTCCCCACCCCTCATGTGCAAGGTGATAAGCGAGGCCAACACCCATCACGCCGCCACCGACGATGACCACCCGTGCGTGGCGGGGCAAAGAGGTCTTTGTCATCAGCACATCCTTTGCATTGAGTCACAAAACTGATGGACAGGCTAAGTGTACATGTGTACCATTGTCAATCATGAATAGTACAAACGTATCATCACAGGTTCTCTCCCGCCTCACCGAAGAATGGGACGCGCTGACGCCAGAGACTCAGAAAGCGGCACGCTATGTGCTGGAAAACCCTCAGGATGTAGGTGTGTCGACCGTTCGGGAGATTGCAGAGGCGGCACGGGTCAAGCCAAACACATTTGTGCGCATGGCCCGTCAGGTAGGCTTTGACGGTTACGAAGATTTCCGTGCGCCCTTCCGCGAGGCGATCCGCAGCGGATCGGCGAGCTTTCCTGATCGCGCCCGATGGCTGCAGGAAATCCGCAAGTCCGATGATCTGGGCGGGCTGTTCGCGGATATGGCGGAAGCAGCCATTCGCAATCTCGAAGAAACTTTTGCCAACACAAGCGCCGACACCCTGAAAGCGACCGCTGAAGCCATCTGGTCCTCAAAGCAGGTCTTTACGCTCGGGGTTGGTGTCAACAACGCGAATGCACGCAACTTCACCTATCTCGCTTCAACCGGCATGACACAATTTCATGCTATCCCGCGCCCCGGATCGACTGCCATTGATGATCTGGCTTGGGCAGGCACGGGAGACGTTCTGATCGCCATGACCTGCCGCCCTTATCGAACCGAAGTCATCGAAGCGGTGGAGACTGCGCGTGCACAGGGAATGACCATAGTTGCATTGTCTGACAGCGCGGCCAGTCCGATCATTCGCGTGGCAGACCACAGTTTTGTCACGGCTGTGGACACGCCGCAGTTCTTTCCGTCATCAGTGTCGCTCGTTGCGTTGCTCGAAACACTGCTCAGCTTTGTGATCGCCGTTGCCTCAGACGAGATCGTCGCGCGCGTTGAGACATTTCACCGCCGGCGCCATCAGTTGGGAATTTATGCGAAAGGTGACGAATGAAGGATGACGCGCCGACCCGCGCGCTCGCAGCGCGTTATTACACGGACCCTGAGGTTTTTCGGAACGAGCAACAGGGGTTGTTTGCACGCACTTGGCAGTTTGCAGGCCATGCCAGTCAACTGTCAGCGCCAGGTGATTATTTTACTTTTGATCTGGCCGGAGAGAGCCTGTTTTGTATCATGGGACGCGACGACGTCATTCGCACCTTTTACAATGTGTGCCAGCATCGTGCGCACCAGCTCGTATCCGGTGCCGGATCGACACGCGTTGTCGTCTGCCCCTATCACGCTTGGAGTTATGAACTCACAGGCCAGTTGCGCGCGGCCCCAAACGCGAAATCAGTGCCAGGATTTGACAGCGCATCTATCTGCCTGACCGAAGTGCGCACGGAGGTGTTTCTCGGCTTTGTCTTTGTAAATCTTGACCCGAACGCAGATCCGATGGACGACTGGTTTCCCGATGCCCGTGCAGAGCTTGAAAGTTTTGTGCCGCACTGGGACCGCCTGAAACCATTGGAATGGGTCGAGATTGAAGAGCACTGCAACTGGAAAGTCTCGGTTGAGAATTACTCCGAATGCTATCACTGCACACTCAATCACCCCACCTTTGCCACTGGCGTGATCCGGCCCGAAACTTACGACATACAGCCGCAGGGTTATTGTCTGCGCCACACTACCGAGTGCAACAGCCTCGAGCAGATGAGCTATGATATCGACAGCGGCTTTGCCAACAACGACAAGTACTCGTCGTGGTTTTTGTGGCCGATGTTTTCGTTTCAGGTCTATCCGGGAAATCTGCTGAATACGTATCACTGGCGTGCGATCGACACGGAAAAGGTTGTCGTCTGGCGCGGTTGGTATTCTGTGGGTGGTGTCGATGACGAGGTTGTGCGGCGCATGGCAAGTCAGGATCGCGCCACCACAGTCGAAGAAGACATTCATCTGGTGGAAAGCGTGCAGCGCGGCATGCGTTCCCGCGGGTACGTACCCGGCCCATTGGTGGTCGACCCCAACTGCGGCGTCAACTCAGAGCACTCGGTCATGCATCTGCAGGCATGGATGCGCGCGGCAGTGGACGGAGGGTCCCTCCCTTAGCGCACGACGGCAACCCGGCGCATTTCGCCACGACGGGTCGCGCGGACCTCTGCGGCGACATCCGGGCAAGGCACTTGTTTTGGCGACGCAATGAACCCCGACTGCGCCAGTTGGTCGAACAAAGGTGCAAAATCCAGCTCCCCTACGGATCGAAAGTCGACCCTTTTCGCATCCTTATCCACCCAACTTGCCTGCAGTGCATCGATTTGCGTGACCTCTGCCTGAGCAAATAGCGCTATCTGTTGGGCCAAACCGTCGAGCAGGTTGGAATGGCGCCGCAATATCATGCCCACGCGCGCGCCGGGCTCCAGTGCGTATGCTGCCATGTGCAAAGCAGAGCCATCCAGCGCCACGAGTTGGCGCGCCGCTCTATAGCGGGCCAGTTGCTCGCGGATCGAATGCTGTTGCGGGTGAAATATCGCATACCCATTCGCCTTCATCACGTCTTCGATCAATTCTTCGCCGAACACGCCCCCGCGATTATCGGCCAAAGCGCTGCGTGACACGTAAAGCTTTTCCCCGCCGGTGGCCGGTACAGTGGCTGCGACCCGCTCGCGGCTGTGCGTGCGATACAAAGGAGACCCTAAAATGCGCGCGTGATGTCCGAACCCGGGATCAGGCACGACCAGTTCCTCAACACGCGTCGGGGCGCGAACCACGGTCAAATCGGCACCGTTGGTCAGAATATCCAGAAAACCGCCGTACCGCTTGCGTGACATACGCAGCCCGCCCTTGCGGAAAGGCGTGAAAATCACGCCATCTACTGGCGCGCTCAATGCGCTTAGCGCCCACAGTCGGGCGGTCGATTCCAACAAAAAATGCCCAAAGTGCGCACGCAACCATCCACCATAGAGATACCGCCCACGCAGGGTGCGTATTTCGTCGGCCGAAGACAGTGTCGGCTCTGCCGCGGCACGGCGCGGACCCATAACACCGCGGGAAAAGGCACAAAACTGCCCTTCCGCGTCGAGCACCCCGCAGGTGTTGTCACGGCTGTGCGGAAACACAACGGCTTCACGCAGCGTGACCATCTGATCGGAAAGACCGCCAAAATCCTGTTTGCCCATGGCACTTACCGCCTTTATTTCCCGTGATCTCTTATCCGCCCGGGTGCACCTGCAAGGCTAGGTCCAAGTTAAAACAAAGTAAATCGTTGACAGTTCAGCGGGGGCAACGGATTCTGTCAGCAATCATAACCGGGTTCACCGGATCACAGCAGTATCAGGCAATGGCCATGGTCGACTATCAACACGCAAATTCGCTGGTCGAGGCCGCACGCACAGACAGCTTTGTGCACAAAGGCGATACCTGTGACATCTCATACGCGCACCGGTCAGGAACCGCACTGGTTACCTTCGATAATCTTGCTTCGATTGACGAGCGGCCCGAAAGCGGACCTTGGGCGCCTTGGCTTGGCAAACGCGCCGAAGAATTGGGCTACAGCATCATTGGGGTGCACAGCCACCAAAAGGACTGGTACCGCACCCCGGAGCCGGCGGCGCAGCTCTTAACACTGCGCGAGGCCGGATTTTTTGAACAATTCAGCAACGTGCTTTTTCTGGGCGCATCCATGGGCGGCTTTGCTGCACTTTGCTATGCAGGGATAGTGCCAGACGCCCGTGTCGCGGCCTTCAGCCCACAATCGACACTGAACCGCCAGATCGCCCCGTTTGAGCGTAGGTATAAGTGGCCATATCGCAAATTCGACTGGGAGACTCCCACCTATCTGGACGCCGCTAGGGAAGTTGGAAAAATCACGCGCGGACACATTTTTTTCGATCCGTTTGTGCGCGAGGACAAACTGCATGCGCAACGGCTCTCCGACAGTGCGCTTCAATTGGTCCAGATCGGACACGCAGATCACACGCTGATCCGAACGATCGTTAAATGCGGCGCTTTAGAGCCCTTGTTGAAACAACTCGCGGAACACGGCGAATTGGGCCCTGATTTCTGGCGCCACATGCGCAACCGCCGTCGCGATCCGGTTTGGGCGCGACAGTTTTTGCGTGCAGCATCACGCCGCGGCAATGGCCCTTTGTTCGAAGGTGCTTGTGATTTGCTGAGAGACACGCAAGGGCACGTATTTGCCAACCGGATGAAAAAACAGAAAATGCGTTCTGTCAGGAATGAAATGCAACTGACGCGCCAAAGACAGGCCGACACACCGTTTTGGAGTGATGCGCTAAGTGAACACGAGCTTCGCGCCACTCTACCGGTTTTCATAAATTCATATAACCAGTTCAGCTATTTACGCGACACTGTTGACTGGTTCTGGCGGCATGGCTTCAAAAATGTAACCGTGCTGGACAATCAGTCCAGCAGCGCAGAGCTTGCCAGCTATTTCAACGGTGCAGATTTTAAAGCCAAAGCACGAGCCGTGCACTTGGGCGAAAATTTGGGTCCGCGTCGTGCCTTGGCACATGCCGCAGCAGCGCCTGATACGCATGGCGGATTTATCTTTACAGACCCGGATTTGCTGTTGCCCGAGCCTTGCGCGCCGGACTTGGTTAAAACAATGATCGAAATGGGGCTGCGGCACGACCATGTAAAAGTCGGGCTGGCCTTGAGCCTTGACCCTGCGACAATTGATCTTGACCGTGTGACCTACAACTCAAAAACAGTGGAACAGGTCGAAAGAAAATACTGGAAAAACAAGGTAGGGTCTGGCGTTTTTAAAGCGACAACCGACACAACGTTTTTTGCGTATGTACCGCGGGGGGGCACACCCGCGCCATTTAACGACTACGGATCCAAGCAAGCCAAAGTCCCTGCCATTCGCATAGGTCGCAAAGGCTTTGTTGCGATACACCGTCCATGGCTCTTTCATGATACAGTCCCGCAATCGGAGATGGACAGCTACGCACAGAGTGTCAGCCGGTACTCCGCTTAATACGTGCACAGCGAAAGGCTGATGACCGACAACTCACGAACGGAGCAAAAGCGGCACCGCCTCGTTGAGCGGTGCGTCCTCATCGACAGCATAGCCGCAGCCACCCAGCATCGTGACCAGTTCTTCGGTCCCGCAATGGCCTGCGAGCGCCCGAGGCCCGACGATGACACGTCGCGGTGGTTTTTCCGCACCGGACATTGCCGTGGTAATCATGGCAGCGGTAAGCCTTGGATCATTGAGATAGAGAACCGAACACGAAGTCTCTGCCAACAGATCGCTCAGGCCTGAGCTTTCCGCGTGATGGTCGTTGGCGTGAAACAATGGTGTATCCACGAGACGACGACGCGATGTCTGGGCAATATTATTCACCTGCCAAACAGCCGTTGCGACGGCCAGCAAAGGGCGCGTTTCCTCTTGTGCCGTAATCGTGAGGTCTGGGTAATGATGGGCCAGTTGCGCGGCCAGAAACCCGATGCCAGCGCCAATTTCTAGATAACGGTCCGAAGGTTCCATCATCCACGGCATGCGCCGGGCATGGTTGCGATAAAACTTTCCTTCTGTCACAGCCTGCAATGCTGCATCCGACAAAACACGCGGGTCTGCTGGCAACCGGATTGCATGATTTTCGAATGCTTTGACCGGATGTGTCTGGGAAAGGTCTATGTCGCCCAGCACATACGGTTTTGCTTCGGCTGTCGGAGCCGCTTGCTGTTCTGATGCGGGCGCAGCCGTGAGACGCCTTTCAAGGTCAGACATCTGGGCGGCAATCTTTTGCGGATCACGCGCCTTGGGCGGTTTGGCCTCAACCTTGGTGATCGGCACCTCGGAAGCACGCCGCAAATCCTCTATGAGCGTGCGATAGGTATCCGTCTTGCGGTATTGTGTCAGGCGCGCCTCAACGCGTTCAACAGCACGCTCATGCAGGTCGGCCAAAACTGGGTCAGCCAACAACTGGTCCATAATGTGCTGTCGCCCGTCACTGTGTCTGAGAGCCGCGTCGTCAAAGACCTCATTACGATCCTGCAAGGACCAATAATCTGAATTATACTTGTCCTTCTTGTTGTTCACATTGCCCCGGAATTTCCGGATGGCGTAACTTTCCATTGATTTGATGGCGTAGTGGTTCATTTGCGCCCAGTCATACCCGACGGTACGAACGATGGAGCGCCACCCACGAAACTTGAAGTAATCCTCCATCGGTCGCCCCGCCCCATTCAACCACTTGATCTGGTGTGGAAAATCTGTTTCGAGGTGCTTGTTTTTGATCTTGGGCCGGTGGATGCCGAGCTTCCAGTAGTCTGGATCAAACTTGAACAGTGTCTTGACACCCCACCCCTTGTTCCACATCGGCGGCGCTGCATGCAGGTATTGCTCAGTCACCGGTGCAGGTGACCACGTTTCCACACCCCCTGATCCAAAAATCCGCCACGTGATGACGATGCCGTTTGCATTCTGTTCCGTGACAGCGTCAAGCAGGCAGTCGAGCGTGCCATCACCCTGCTTGAGACACAAAAACTCGTCAGCATCAAATACCAACACCCAGTCGCTGTTGCGCACGATAGGTTCGTCTTGCGCGTATTTCAGTGCGGACGGTTGTGGCCGCAGGCCTTCTGGAATGTTGTTAAGGCGATGGTGCACCAACCCCAGCGCTTCAAGCCGCGAGAGCATTTCATCCGTGCCGTCAGTACAGTCGTTTGTATAAACGACAAGATCAGTGAAGCCCAAACTCAGATGATGCGCGACCCATTCGAGCACAAAGGGCCCTTCGTCTTTCATCATCGACACGGCCGTGACCCGCCCGTGGCGCCCGTGATGTGGTTTGAGCGGGAAATCAACCGTGCCGAAAAGCGCAGAGGCATCACCACTGACAGAAATGTTGGAAGGTGTGTTTGCTCGGGTCAAGGTGGGTCGCCTTGGCATCTTTGTTTTGTTTGCCGACAGTGTGTCAGCATAACGTGACCAAAAACAACTGCTAAACTGCGTGGACTGCCGCGCGCAAAACTACTGGACAATGCGCGGCTTCGCCGTGCAATGTCGGGCGCAACAAAAAGGCATGTCGAGCAGGCTGCCATCAAAACATCGGAGGCTGCCATGGCAGAACTTTCCCGCAGGCCGGTCGCCTCGCTTTGGATCGGCGAAAAGCTTCATTATATCAATCAGTTGTGCCTGAAATCTCATGTGCTGGCCGGACACCCCACAACACTATACTGCACCGATGAGGTTACGAATGCACCGGAAGGCGTTGATGTACGACCGGCAAGTGAGATCATGGACATCGACATGGACATCGTCGAGCAAACCAGTGCGTCGTTCCTGTCGAACGTCTTTCGCTACAAGATGATCCGCGCAACCGATGCCATCTGGATTGACTGTGATGCCTTCTGCCACAAACCATTTCCCGACGAGATGACACACATCTTTGCGGGTCACGGCTTTCGCGGAGCATTGAATTGCGGCGTGGTATTCGTCCCGCCACAGAGTGCGCTGATCGATGCGCTGATGGATTACTACGAGAACCTGCCGGACGCCCCGCCGTGGTTTAACAAAAACCAGCGTCGCAAACTTGATCGGATCGACGCAGACAAACCACAGGCCGTGAGGATATATCAGGCCGAACGCACAGCTTTCGGCCCGCAAGCTTTTACATATTTTGCAAAGCAAACAGGCGATTACGACCGTGCCCTACATCACTCGGTTCTCTACCCCGTCCCGTTCCAGCTAAATGACGTGTTCTTCGATCCGCACGGTCGCGTAGAAGGTCACTTCACCGATGAAACCCTGTCGGTGCATCTTTATACAAATGGCACAAAACCATGGTGGCGCAAAAATCCGCCGCTTGAGAATTCTTACGTGTGGCGCATGTGCCAGCAGATCGGGATCACACCCGAAGATGCGCTGAAGTGATCAGTCTATATCACGATGTATAGCCCGCCACGACCTGCAACAGCTTGAACGCGGTCGCTGCATCGTTCTCGACGACTGCGAGGAACTCCTCGGCTCCAAGACGCAAAGCTTCCACTTCTGTTTCAGCGCGCATCGTCAGCGCGCGCGGCACGTTGCGGATAAGACCCAGTTCGCCTACCAGCGTTCCCGCGCCCACCGATGCGATATGCTGTTCTTCGCCGTCACCATTTGGATTTACCAAGGCGGCCGAGCCTTCAAGGATCATATACGCACCATCGGTTGGATCATCATCCTTGTTAAAGATGACCTCGCCGGGTTCCGCGTGGAACCATTTCGCCCCGAAGGCAAGCAGTCGCAACTGCTTGCGGCTCAGACCGGCAAACAGATCAGTCGTTTCCAGCGCGCGTACCTTGCGCTGAAGGTCGGCAGTGGCAACAGTGTCATCCACAGCGCGCACCTGTTTGTCTGCCGACACCAGCCGGCCTTGTGCGATTTCGATAAACTGGTCAAACCGGTCGGGATCTTCAAAACTGTCAGAGATGTAAATCAGGGTTGTCTCAGGCAGCAGCGCGCGCAGGTTTTTGTGCACACTGACGCGCACGGGCAAGTCATAGCTTTCCAGTATGCGCTCAAGAACAAGAATGTCCGGCTTTTTGACAGCGGCGCGCGCGATTGCCAGCGGTTCTGCGAACACAGCCGAGAGGTTGCCACCGTTCAAGCCCAAAGGCAGATCAAAGATGAGCGAAATTACCGCTGTCCTGAGCCCTTCTTCCTCAAGGACAGACGATACGATCTTGCGCAATTCATCTACGCGCCCGCCGGCACTGTCCGACACCTTGCCGAAAAGCGCGTTCTCCAGAACCGACAGACCGGGCGCAATCATACCTGAATCAAGTGGCGCATAGATTTCGCTAAGCGCGCCTTGCAAACCGTCCTTAAAGACAGCGCGCTGAGCTACAATATTCTGGCGGATTTCTTCCCCAAATGTGGGGCCGATCTGTTCCGCCGTGATTTGCGAAGGAAAAGTCATCAGCAGCGCCCTGTCCGCAGGGTCAAGCTGGTCAAGCGCGCGATCCTTCAGCGAGCGGACCAAAGGCACGGCTTTTTCATAAAGCGACGGATCAAGTCCCAGCTTGCGAAACAGCGGGTGTTCGGTGCCGTCCGTTCCGAAAATCTGACTGAGCATTTCAACAACGTTGCGCGACACTTCCAGCAGGCCCGCTTCGAGATCAAGCTCGCGCAGCAAGTCAAAAAGCGCGTCTTGCTTGGCCAATTCGCGTTGCGACATGGGGCGCTTCACAGTGGCAAAAAAGACGTTGCTGGCCACCGGCAGCGCCGGGTTATACTCACTTGGTTCAAACCGGTACACGAAACGCTGCAAACCCGCTTCGCGGACTGCAGCCCACACCTTGGGTCGAATATCGACAATGCGCTCCTGAAGCTCCTGTGGCAGCGAATTGTCTATGGTTTGGTCAAGCGATCGACGGAATAGCGGGCCGCTTGAGCCGATGCCTTCCAGCAAGGCCAGACACCAACGGCGCAGTTCTTCGTCGTTCTCAACACCTGCCAACCTAGGGTTCAGCCAAGAAGCGTGCATCAGATCACTACTGTTGCCCGCGGCAACAGCTTCGCGCGCCTCCGCGATGTCTTCTTCGCTTTCGGCTGGCGCAGGATTATTGCTGACGCCCATCATGATGTTTTCGCCGAAAGACCCTCGGAACAATAGCGGTCGCGAGCTGGCATGGCCAATGCGCGCAGCTATCGTGGACTGGTGCAGGCTGGCAAGGTTTTGGTCACCTATCTTTACGCTGCCAGTAACCGGGACCATTTCGCGGGTCAGAACATCGGCCAGCGCAAGCCGGTCCACTTCACTCGGCGCTGAGATGCCCACCAGCGTTCCAGGTTGGATTTCAAAACTAATGTCTTCGAGCACAGCGTTTCCGTCTGCATCTGATACAGAGACTCCGTCGAGCGAGATAGGCTCTTTGAGCCGTGGGATCTCGTCAGGTGTTTCGGTCATCAACGCTTCGTCGATCACTCCACCGGGTGAGAATTTTTCCACGACGGTTTCCCAGCGCAGCGACATGTCCTGAGCCTGATTGTAATAGGTCAAGAGCTCTTTCCACGGCGAACTGAGATCCTTGTATGCGGCCAGTGCCGCGACAAGCGCCCCCAAGGAAACAGCGCCCTGGATTACCAGATACCCGCCGACCGCGAAGAAAAAGAAAGGCGTCAGTTGGGTAATGAAGTTGTTGATGAACTTCATAAAGAACTTTTTTTGGTAGATCCGGAAACGGATATGAAAGACGATGCCCAGCCGTTCGGTGACCATTGCCAGCCGGTAGCGCCAGCCGCCATGCGCACGCAGTTCCCCTGCCCCTGCCGCACTTTCGCCAATCACAGCAGCAAGCTGCCGAACCTCTTTGATCCTTTCCTTGTTCATCAGATTGATCTGACGTTGCAGTTTTGGGATCAGCCATGCCTGCAACGGGATCAAGGCAATCGCCGCGAGCCCGAACCAGAAACTTTGCAAGAACAGGAAAAGCAGGATTGTCAGCATCTGACCGGCCTGCAGCACAGGCTGCGTGAGTGCGTCGCCCATTAGGCCACCCATTGGCTCAGTCTCGCCAGTAATCATCGCCACCAGCTCGCCTTGCGAGGTGCGTTGGAAGTATGACTTGGGGAACCGAAGCATGCGCGCGATCAGGGAAAAACGCAGCCTTCGCAACATCCGTTCCGATAATACACCTTTCATGGTGTTAATGCGCATTTTGAGCAGTCCGTGCACGAGGACGGACAGCAGAAATGCACCACACAGAAGCCACAGGTACGTCACCTGATTGAAGTCCATGCCAAGAAATGTGATTTGCGCCGATTGGGCACCGATTGCATCGTTGATAATACGCTTGGGCAGTTCAAGCGTCAGAAACAAAAATGGGAAAAGCGCAGAGGTCACCGCAAGCAGAATGAACTGGTCCCGCTTTGAATATTTCCAAATAAACTGAAACAAAGTTTTTTCTATAGGTCGCACCCCCATGCGAAGCCGCCCAAACAGGCAACCAGCCCTTTTCTATGTCTCTACAGGTCGTGCGGCAAATAAAATCGTATTAAATGAATGCCGTATCACCAATACTGATGGGTTTTTCTACCCGAGATCATCGTCTTTTGCGGAAAAATACCCGCCTTTTGCGCCCCCGAGAGCTGGCTTTGAATTCGAGGGTGTTTCGCGCGTCAGGTCAAAGCCCGGCACTTTTCCCTTTGTTTTGTGGATAAATGGAGGGCACAAGACCGACACGGTGACGCCATAGATGCGCCACTCTTGCGTGAATACTGCCTTCCGACAGAGTAGGTAGCGCGATGAAACATGAAACTTTTGAGACAGACACCCGTCACAGCCGGCTTTTTGAGCTGATCCGGCAGAAAAACCAGTCGGACACGACCGTGGCGCGGGTCAAAAATTTGAATTTGCGCCGCATTAGCGCAAACGAAATGCTACAAATGCAAAAAGCAGCAGCGCGTTCTTTGCAGGCGCGCGGGTGATGCGCACCTGCCCGTAATTTCTGGCACCATTGCCTTAAAAGAATGCCTCTGCATTCAGCCCGATGGTCATCGCGCCAATAACTTCTCCGGTCGTCGGGTCTGACAACGCAACAGAAATCTGGCCCTGATAAGACTGCGAGCTTTCGTCGAATTCCACCGCATCGACGAATACGGTACCCGACCCTTTACCATAGCTTTCCGAATATTTAGCTTCGTCGCCCTGCCAGTAGTCAGAAGTGACATCGCTCGCCGCTACATTCAGCCCCAACGCGTCCATGACAAAGATTTCTGTGATGCGCCCACCGGAAGCTGCAACCTTATCAGCCAGAAATTTGGACAGGTCGCGCCCCATAACCTCGCTGATGAGCGGCTGATCAGCCTGGCCAACCTGCGATCGCCAAGCAGTGTCCCATTCCAGTATCTGCGCCTCTGACGTGCCCGCAGTTTGAGCGTTTTGCGCGTTGACGGCATCAATGACCTGTGCCGACGTTGCCCATGACATGACATCCGTTTCAACAAAAGCACGCATTGCCGGCGGAGCATCGGCTGCATGTGCAAGGGTGGTCGCTGCGATCAGCGGCGCAGAAAGCAAAATAGTACGAAACATTTTAGGGATCCTTTTTGTGAGCAACGCCCACCGGTGCGGCAGGCTTGGATGCCGGCACGGTATTCGCGCTGCCTTAAAGTTCCGTAAAAAGCTTAGTCTTCGCGGCGAAATCCCATGGCCACCACAAATTTTTCTGAGCTGTCTGCCCTAGAGGCCGGTGGCTTGATATTCGCTACCTTCGAGAAGCGCTGCTTGAGCAGCTTTTGCAATTCTCCCTCGGCGCCACCCGCCAATACCTTGGCAACAAAGGTGCCCCCCTCGTCCAGCACGTCAAAGGCGAAATAGGCTGCCGCTTCACAAAGGGCAATGATCCGCAAATGGTCTGTCTGCTTGTGCCCGGAACTGGACGCCGCCATATCAGACATCACGACATCAGCACGACCGCCCAGCCACTCCTTGACCTGTTCGTCCGCGTCATCCGCCATGAAATCAAGCTGGTACAATTCACAACCGGCAATCGGCTCCATCTCCTGCAAATCGATACCAAGGATGGTTCCAACCGCCTTGCCTTGTTTTTCCCCCAGCGCGTTAACCCGTTTGACTGCAACCTGACACCAACCGCCCGGCGCAGCACCAAGATCTACGACGCGCGCACCGGGCACCAGAAAGCGGTACTTGTCGTCCAATTCCATAATTTTGAAGGCCGCGCGACCGCGATAGCCTTCGGCCTTCGCCCGCTTTACATAAGGATCGTTCAACTGTCGCTGAAGCCAGCGGGTAGAACTCAGTTTGCGCCCGCGCGCGGACTTGACCTTGACCTTCAAGTCTCGCTGTCCGCGACCCGAAGTGTTTTTGCCAGTTGGTTTGCGTACCATTACGTCGCCTCGTCGGAGAGAACGCCATGCGCGTTCATCTGAGCATAAAGCAAGCCTTCGCGCAGACCGCGATCCGCGACGGAAAGCCGATCCGTTGGCCAGCAGCGCATCAGGGCCTGCAGGATCGCCGCCCCTGACATGATCAGCGCATGACGGTCCTGCCCGATGCGCGGGTCCGCCCGCCTGCCCTCTGGCCCCAACGCCAGATAGGAACGGATCACCCGGTCAATTTCTTCGGTGGTCATGTGCAGCCCGTCTACCTTGCCACGGTCATAGCGTTTGAGGCCAAGGTGGCTTGCCGCGACAGTGGTGACTGTGCCGGATGTACCAACGATCTGAAACTTCTCGTGCGGCTGTGTATCGTGATACGGCGCGAAATCTGCGAGGTTCTCCTCGAAAAACCAGCTCATCAGTGCGAAACGTGCCGCGTCGTCGTCGACATCGACAAACTGATCTCGAAGAGTTGCCACGCCGAGCGGTACCGAAATCCAGTCCACGACCCGAGCAGACGGTACATCCGAAATACGACTGGCGAACCCATTGTGCAGCGCCATGATTGCACGCGACTTGTCGCGCGGGGCCACGTCACTGAGATCGATCCACACCAGTTCGGTCGAGCCGCCGCCAATATCGACCACCAGTAGGTTTTCGGTCGTGTGGCTGACCAGCGGCGCGCAGGAAATGACGGCCAGTTGCGCTTCTTCTTGTGGTTTGATGATGTCGAGACGCAGACCAGTCTCGCGCTGGACCCGCCGAATAAAGTCATCAGCATTCAACGCGCGACGGCACGCTTCGGTGGCGACAAGCCGCATGTGCCGCACCTTGTTACGCTTGAGTTTTTGCTGACAGATGCGCAAAGCCTGCACGGTACGTGTCATCGAACTGCGCGACAACCGACCGGTTTTTTCCAAACCTGCGCCAAGTTGGACAGATTTCGAGAAGCTGTCCACCACAACAAAACCGTTGCCCTCGGGACGGGCAACGAGCATGCGGCAACTATTTGTTCCCAAATCCAGCGCAGCATAAAGGTCGCCGGATTCAGGCGGAACTGGCGCGGGGCTCAGAGCCTGTGTCGTGTCGAGCGCGCCCGCACCTTTGGGACGCTGTGGCGCCATCTTTTGCGCCTTTCATATCGAGTTGGGTTTACGCTAACGGCTGCGTCCGGTTTGCGCAAGAAGCTCAACGTCCAGACCATACGATTACGACCGTTCGAAAGCGAAAAGCCTTCAGTATCTTTATCAGTATTTCGACACTGCAACCCTCTCGTTTCCCGACAGTGCATGCGCTAGTTTCGACGACGTCGCTCCGGGCTGTTATTCTGTCGAAATTCGGCAGCGTTTTTCCAGCCCGGGTCGATAGACAGGAAAAAATTGATCAACAGGATTCGACCCATGCCTGACGTCACTATTGTTTACTGGCGCGATATCCCCGCGCAGGTCATCGTCGGCAAGGGCCGGCGCGGCGCGAAACGCCAGTTGCCAGAGCGGTTCGAGCAAGCCATCGACCGCGCAGCAATGAAAGTTGGCGCATCGGACACCGATGCTTATCTTGCAGAGTGGCGCAAGGCCGCGCCGGTCGAAAAAGACGGTGCCCCAGACGAGGTTGCGGACGCCGAATTGGCCCGCATCGATACTGAATACGATCAGACACGCCTCAAAGCGCTGATCGACAACGAGGGCTGGGCCTGACCCTGCCGTTTCTGAAAGATACTCTCCTGTCGCGAAAGGATCGCCTCATGGCTCTGCTCAACTTCAAACGCAAAGAGAAGCCAGCCGACACGACCGATAATCCGCAGCTTCATGCGTTTTTGCAGGACTATTCGATCGAAGTCATGCCGCGCACTGCGGAGAAAGTAGAAAATTTTCGCGACCTTCTGCCCGAACAGACACGGGTGTATATCGCCCATATCGAAGGCACCCCGATCGAAGACATGGTCGCGACGGCAAAGCGCTTGAATGATGACGGCTTTAAGGTCATGCCGCACTTTCCGGCGCGGATCATCAAAGACCGCGCGACGCTGGCTGACTGGATCGCACGGTATCAGGGAGAAGCGGACGTCAGGCAGGCTTTGTTGCTGGCGGGCGGTGTACCTAACCCCCACGGCGACTTCGACAGCTCAATGCAGCTCATGGAAACCGGGCTTTTTGATGAAGCAGGCTTTGAGCGTTTGCACGTTGCAGGCCACCCCGAAGGCAACCGTGACATCGATACAGATGGCGGCACGAAGAACGTGGATGCCGCCTTGCGCTGGAAAAACGATTTCCAGTCGCGCACTGATGCGGAAATGGCGATTGCCACACAATTCGCTTTTGACGCTGATCCGATTATCGCATGGGCGAATGGGCTTGCTGCCGAAGGTATCACGCTACCTGTACACATCGGCATCGCCGGCCCGGCAAAATTGCAAACGCTGATCAAGTTCGCCATTGCTTGTGGCGTCGGCCCTTCTTTGAAGGTACTGCAAAAACGCGCTATGGATGTCACAAAACTCCTGCTGCCTTATGAGCCGACGGATGTTCTTACGGCGCTCGCCGCGCACAAGGCCGCTAACCCCGACTTCAACGTTTCGCACGTTCACTTTTTCCCACTTGGCGGCATCAAGACGAATGCCAACTGGGCCATAGAAAATGGTGGTGCGGCAACCGCGCCCGCAAACACCTGACCCAAGGAAACGCAAATGACCAAAACTGTCATCGAGTCCAAGTCGAAGACCGCAATCATCGGGTTTGATGAACCCTTTTGTGTGATCGGCGAACGCATCAACCCTACTGGGCGCAAGAAACTGGCCTTGGAATTGGAAGCGGGCGACTTTTCAACCGTCGAAGCCGATGCATTGGCTCAGGTTGCTGCAGGGGCGACCGTGCTTGACATCAATTCCGGCGCAGTTTTCACCAATAAAATGGCCGAAGATACCCGCTACGCAGACAACAACTTTGTCGAGCCACCATTGATGAAAGAACTGGTCGAACGGGTGCAGGCGATCGTGGATGTCCCCTTGTGTATCGACAGCTCGGTTCCCGGCGCCTTGGAATCCGGTCTCGAAGCTGCGGAAGGCCGCCCGCTGCTGAACTCGGTCACCGGAGAAGAAGAGCGGCTCGAGATCGTTCTCCCGCTGGTCAAAAAGTACAATGTGCCCGTCGTCGCGATTTCCAACGATGATACCGGCATTTCCGAAGATCCCGACGTTCGTTTCGCTGTCGCAAAAAAGATCGTCGAGCGGGCTGCTGATTTTGGCATCCCCGCGCATGACATTGTTGTCGACCCGCTGGTGATGCCAATCGGTGCCATGGCAACAGCGGGCAAGCAGGTTTTCACCCTCGTGCGCCGCTTGCGCGAAGAGTTGGGTGTGAACACGACGTGCGGTGCGTCCAACATTTCGTTTGGACTGCCGAACCGACATGGGATCAATAACGCCTTTCTGCCTATGGCGATGGGTGCCGGCATGACATCTGCGATCATGAATCCGGTTGCCCTGCCTGTGTCGGCAGCGAAAATCGAGGCGCGTAAGGCCGAATTGGCCGCTGCTGGTATCATCGTACCGGACGATATCGATCCGGAAATGTTCTGCATGCTCACAGGCTTGGGATCGACGAAAGCGCGTCCGGGCAAAGAGATGGAAGCGATCCGAGCGGCGAATTTCCTGACCGATAACGACCCACATGGCGGCGATTGGATCCACTTCAACAAGGAACCGGCAAAGCCCGGTCAGGAATCACGCGGTCGCGCAGGTCGGGTCGGAGGACGCCGCCGCCGCGCGTAGCCCGACGCAAAGTCTGTTTAAATTGCCCCGTAGCCGACAACGCTACGGGGTTTTTCTTTGCGCGAGATGTATCTCCAGTTCTGTGATCGGACATCCGTTTTGAAAATCACAAGGCAGGTAACGCGGTTTTAACGGACTCGCCCCTAAGACAGTGAGACCAGCGACTGCCGAAAGGGAGATACGAATGCATCATCCACGAAACAAACTTGCGGTGACCCGGCCATGACGAACACTGTGACGCTCGGTGCAAAACTCGATCTTTCCGCGGCCTCAGACTTGTTGTCCGCGCTAAAGGCGCAAGATGCCGACGAGGTTGTGCTTGATTTTCATGACGTTACCCATTTGGGCGCCTTGTGCTTGCAGGTAATTTTATCAGCCGCAAAAACGACCGCCGCACAAAAGCGCACCATGTCTTTCGTCAATATCTCCGACCGGGTCGTCGATCAGATGCGGGTTATGGGCATCACACCAGAAGCCATTGCAAGGGGGGTACAATGAGCCTTGAAATTCTCGCAGTGGACGACAGCCGTACAATGAGAGACATGATCCGGTTGGCGCTTCTTCCGGCTGGGTTCAATGTTCACACGGCAGACGACGGCGTGCATGGCATCGAAGTTCTGGAGGGAATTAAGCCGGATGCCATTATCACCGATATCAATATGCCGCGCATGGACGGGTTTGGTTTCATTGACGCGGTCAGAGGCCAGGAAAAGCATCGGGCAACACCGATTTTGGTTCTTACGACCGAAGCCGCCCCTGAATTGAAAGCTAGAGCGCGCAGCGCCGGGGCCACCGGCTGGATTGTGAAGCCGTTTGACCCCGGCAAACTGATCAAGGCCCTGCAAATGGTTGCCGGATAGGAGGCGCGTAATGTCCGACAACAACGACCCGATGGCCGAGATCAGAGCGTCATTTTTTATCGAATGCGAAGAGTTACTGGAAGCGCTGCAAGATGGCTTGCAGGCTATGTACGATGGCGCTGATGACAGCGAAACAATCAATGTTGTGTTCCGTGCGGTACATTCAATAAAGGGCGGCGCTGGAGCCTTTGGACTTGAGGCATTGGTTCGGTTCGCGCACCGTTTCGAGACTATTATGGATGAGGTACGGGCCGGTCGCATGACACCCGATGCCGATGCGCTGAAACTGTTTTTCTCCTGCGCGGATCACTTGTCAGATCTAGTGCGCATCAGTCGAGACGACGGTGACCTGCCGCAAGACGAGACCGATAAGTTGTTGTCGCAGTTAGATGAGATGCTTGGTCAGGACGCTGGTTCATCTGATGCGCAAGAGCACGAAGAGGACATTGATTTTCAGCCGGCGACCTTGTCGCTGGACCTGGATTTCGGCGACGACGCAGACATTGCGCCCCCGATGGAACTGGATGCTGACGCCGCCGAGGCTGGTAAAACGTTTGCGATCAGTTTCAAACCTGAAACGGAACTGTTTGAAACCGGCAACGAGCCCTTCTTGATGCTGCGTGCACTGGATGAGATGGGGACCTGTACGATTACCTGCAATACAGACGCCGTGCCGGAACTTGCAGAACTCGCACCCGAGACGTCTTACCTGTCGTGGTCGATAGAACTGACAACCGAAGCCGACGAAGATGAGATCACAGCTGCTTTTGAGTTTGTTGAGGGGCTGTGCACGTTGGAGATTAAGAAACTCGACGACAACAAAGAAACCGTGCCGCCAGCCTCCTTGGATACGCCAGAGGAGTTTGTTTTGGCTGCACCCGATCCTGATGTTCCATTGACGGTTCCCGATGACCCAGAACCGGGGCCCTTTGCTTCGGAACCAGTGGAAACGTCCGTTCCTACGGAGAAACCGAAGGATACGCCAAAGGTAACTGCGGCTCCCACCGCCAAATCAGTGGTACGTGTTGACCTTGACCGGATTGAACGCCTCGTCAACCTCGTGGGTGAATTAGTCATTAATCAGGCAATGCTATCCCAAAGCCTAGAGCGTTCAGGGCTCTCACCGCATTCGGACGCTATGAATGGTCTAGAAGAATTTCAGCGTTTGACACGCGACATTCAAGACAGCGTCATGATGATCCGCGCCCAACCTGTGAAATCGCTATTTCAGAGGATGTCGCGCATCGTGCGAGAGTCTTCTTCCGCCGTCGACAAGGATGTCAGACTGTTGACCGAAGGCGAAGGAACCGAGGTTGACAAGACCGTGATCGAACGGCTGGCCGATCCGTTGACGCATATGATCCGAAATGCCGTCGATCACGGGTTGGAAACCACGAAAGAGCGACGCGCGGCAGGCAAGTCCGAGCAAGGAAAAGTCAAACTTACAGCGGCACACCGATCGGGACGCGTGGTGATCGAAGTCTCAGATGATGGAGGCGGCATAAATCGTCCAAAAGTACATCAGATTGCGATCGACAAAGGTCTTATTGCCGCGGATGCCGTATTGTCCGATACGGAAATCGATAACCTTCTCTTCCTGCCCGGCTTTTCTACTGCATCCGTCGTTTCCGATTTGTCAGGCCGTGGTGTGGGTATGGATGTTGTAAGAACCGCTATCCAAGCTTTGGGCGGCCGCATCACGATAACTTCGACTCCGGGCGAAGGGACGACCTTTTCGATCTCTCTACCGCTGACGCTGGCCGTTCTGGACGGCATGGTTGTCCACGTGGCCAACGAAACTTTGGTTTTGCCACTGAATGTTGTCATCGAAACCCTCACGCTAAACAAAGATGATGTTGAAATGGTTCGTCCAGGGGCGAACGTTGTACGCGTCCGCAGTGGATTTGTTCCCCTGTTCGATCTGGGAAAGGAACTAGGGTACCGCGATGCTATCACGGATTATGAGGGCTCTGTTGTTCTGTTGATTGCACATGAAGATGGTGGACGCGCGGCATTGATGATCGACAGCATCCAAGACCAGCGCCAAGTCGTGATCAAGGGACTTGATGACAGTTTCTATCGCGCGCCCGGAATTGCCGCGGCCACCATCCTTGGAGACGGGCAAATCGCACTGATACTCGACACTTCCGACATCATTTCTAGCGCTGCTGATGCATCGGCTGCACATCCGAACTCCCAAGTCAGAGGAATTTCCGCATGAGTGAAAAAGACACTTCTTCTACGCTGGAGCTTTTGACGTTCCAACTCGCGGACCAGGAGTATTCGCTTGATATCATGTCCGTTCGCGAGATCCGTGGATGGACACGGACGACACCGCTGCCACATGCGCCCAGCTACATGAAGGGTGTCATCAATTTGCGCGGAACCGTTCTTCCGGTCATGGATTTAGCTCAACGATTGGGATTAAAACCCCGCGAACACACAGATCGGAACGTCATCATCGTTGTCAGCCACGCGGAAACCATGACAGGCCTGCTCGTCGATGCGGTGTCCGATATTATTGCGCTGACCTCAGATGATCTCCAACCACCGCCGGATTTGCAAAATAACACGGGTCCCAATGTTGTCAGTGCGCTTACATTGATAGACGAACGCATGATCCGGGTGCTTGATCTCAGTTCCATCATCACGCCAGTTGAAAGCAACGCTGCTTGATGAGACAGACGCTCAATAAACTGGAACTTGATCCGGAAACATTCAATGCAATTGCTGACCTCGCCTACAAAGAGAGCGGATTGCAATTGGTCGTTGAGAAGTCTTCGATGATTCAATCGCGTCTGCGACACAGACTGAATGCCGTCGGGATTTCCAGCTTTGCTCACTATGTAGAATTGGTGAAATCTGACCAGGGCCGAGAAGAGCGCAAGAACATGATTTCGGCGCTTACCACAAACGTGTCGCACTTCTTCCGTGAAAGTCACCATTTTGACACGCTGGTGACGGAAGTGTTTCCAGCGGCGCTACCAAAACTGCGGGCAGGCGGACGTTTCCGTATCTGGTCGGCGGGTAGTTCGAACGGACAAGAGGCATTTTCAATTCTCATCTCCCTGGCCGAGGCGTTTCCCGATCTCGACAAATATGATGTCAAAGTTCTTGCAACGGATATTGACTCCGAAGTTGTCGCTTTTTCCAAAAATGCCCGTTATCCGGAGCGATTTGTGGCAGGCGTACCCGCAGGTTTTCTCAAAAAGTACTTTCACAAATCAGATGACGCCTCAGGCGCGATTTACACAGTGAACAGCAACCTGAGAAACAAGGTCTTTTTCAACGAACTTAATCTTCTTGCACCCTGGCCCATAAAAAACCAGATGGATGCAATTTTTTGCAGAAATGTTGTTATTTACTTCGATCAGGAAACCCAGAACACGCTTTGGCAACGTTTTAAGAAACAGTTGCATAAAGGCGGATACCTGTTCCTTGGCCATTCAGAGCGGATCTCCGACCCAGCAGAGTTCGGTTTTTATTCAGACGGCCCCACAACTTACAGACCGGTAAACCCTGCAGACGCAGGCAACTCTTAAAAGGAAAAGCCATGTCACTGCGAGACAAAATCCGCATAATGGTAGTTGATGATATGTCCACTAGCCGGGGGTTAATTACTCAGGCACTTGATGCCTTTGGCGTGCGAAACGTATCGACGGCGGACAACGGCCTGGATGCACTCAAGTCAATGGCGACCCACCCCGTTCACCTGGTCATTTCCGATTACAACATGCCGCAAATGGATGGACTGCAACTGTTGCATCAATTGCGCGCGTCTCCAAAAACCAAAGGTGTCGGGTTTATCCTCATAACCGGACGTGCGGAACAGCAGATTGTGGATCATGGCAAAAAGCTCGGCATGAACAACTACCTTAAAAAACCGTTCGAGCAAGCAGCACTGAGAAACTGTATCGAAGCTGTCGTGGGGCGTTTGTAATTCATGAAAACGGAACCGTGCGATCTGCCTTTGGAGACGGTGCTGTCAAATGTATCGGCCCATTTGGACCAGCTTGCAGGTCGAATACACGATCTCGAAGAAACGCTGGGAGAAACTCTATCAGCGGACCACACCGCTGTTGCATCGATAAGCAAGTTCCAATCGTTGGATTTCATTCGCCAGTCATTGGAAGACTGTGCGATGCTCGTCCATTATTTGAGCATCGCGACAGCCACTACATCGTCACCGCTTGTCCGCGCTGACAAGATGGCTCCTCGATTGAAACTTGATAACACAAAAACACTTATCGCAGTAAAATCAAATGACTGCGCATCATCAGAACGGGGCGATAGCGTCGGTGACGTCGATCTGTTCTGAACAGAAGCAATCCCTTACACGTCACCGAAACCGCGCTATTACCGACCTTCTAAAAATGAATTGAAGTTCTTGTAAGACTGCCCTCAAAAAAGTTCCAAATCATTGCCGCGCTGTGCTTCTTGGACAGGAATCTCTTCGATCAGATCGGCAGACTGACGTATTTTCTGCAAAGCGCGACCGCTGGCAGGCCAGAACATGACATGCCGCGCTGTGGTGCCGCCGAGCGATTGGCTGTCGCATGATATCCCTTCTCGCTCGAGAAAATCCATCGTAAAGCTGGCGTTCTGAGCTCCGATGTCGCTAAGGCCTGCAACCATTCGAGCGCCACCAAAAGCCTTCGCTCTCAAACGATCGCGCTGACCACCGAGCTTCAGGATACCGTTGATCAATAGCTCCATCGCATTGATCCCGGCAAGATTGCAGCTGCCTCGATCATCCGACTGTACCGTCAAGAGCATATGGTTCATGCCGCCAACCTTCGCGACAGGGTCCCACAAGCAACACGACACACACGATCCAAGGATGGTTGTAATCACCATGTGCGGCCTGTTGCCCACTGCAAATTCGCCTTGGGTAATGTGCTTGCGAGTTTTCGTCATACCCGCCCCCCTGGAATCGGCGCCGCTCGGTGAAAACTGGCATTAATGGCGGCACCAATTTTTTCTATCGGGAACTGCTTTTGAACGGCTCCCATGGCATAGGCTGCGCGCGGCATCCCGTAAACGACTGATGACTGCTCGTCCTGACCGATCGTCTGGGCGCCTGCGCGCGACAACTCAAGAAGGCCCTGTGCACCGTCCTTGCCCAGACCTGTCAATATAGCCGCGGTGACGTGCTTGGCCTCTTTCACTGCAGATTGAAACAGATGGTCCACAGAAGGACAGTGCAAGGCCGGTGGGTCGTTACTGACAAAGCGGCACTGCCAACCTGTGCTGCTACGAAATACTTGAGTATGTGCGTCATCACCTGGTGCCAATACGATGTCACCACGGTTATAGGTCACACCTTCGCGCGCAAGAATGACGTTTTGCGACATCTGCCGATTGAGACGCTCTGCAAAACTACACAGAAAGTTGCCCGGCATGTGCTGGACGATGAAAACCGGCGGCCCGTCCGGCTTGAGATCCGGTAGAACGGTTTCCAACGCGGCCACTCCCCCGGTTGAGGCGCCGATCAATATCACCGATCCGCGCCGGCACGGGCGACCAATACCGGCCACCCGGACCGGAGGCGCCTGAACGGCACGATCTGGTTTTGCTTTCGGGCGGATAAAGCTGGTCGGCGATGTGCAAGCAGCCTGATAAACGCGTTCGCAAATATCACGTATCATCGCTTGATCAACGCCGGAAGTTGGTTTGAGCATGCAGTCGATCGCACCGCGGGAGAGCGCTTGGATTGCTGCATCACTGCCTTCGGTCGTCAAACTGGAAAGCATGACCACGGGCATTGGACGTGCCCGCATCAGCCGAGTGAGAAAGTCCAGTCCGCTCATCCCGGGCATCTCGATATCAAGCGTCAGCACATCGGCAGAATGCGCCTGAATAAAATCTCTGGCCTCCACGGCGCAGGATGCCTCGCCCGCAATCTCAAAACGCGGATCAGATGACAGCACCGATCTCAGCCAGGCCCGCATGACCCGTGAATCGTCAACAATCAGGACACGCTTTGGTGGCCCGACATGCGCCCGCTGCGTCGTCGTGTCATGCCGATACAAAACAACCTACCCTTGGAATTTCGTCTGACGGAAAAAGACATCCGGGCAGACCATGATCCATGGGTATGAATTTGCTGTTAATGACAGGCCGTTTAGATGCCAAAACGGTTTCGCAGCAGTCGGACAGACTAGGCTTGATCAGAAAGCAAATGGCGCGACACGATCACCCTCATGATCTCATTGGTACCTTCAAGGATTTGGTGCACACGCAAATCGCGTACGATCTTTTCGACGCCGTAGTCTGCCAAATAGCCGTATCCGCCGTGCAACTGCAGTGCCTCATTGGCCACGTCAAATGCCACGTCGGTCACATACACCTTGGCCATGGCACAGAACTTTGACGCGTCTGGTGATTTGTTGTCCAGCTTCCAGGCGGCCTGACGCAAAAAGACACGGGCTGATTGCAGTTTGATTTCCATGTCTGCAAGCTTGAACTGCAAGGCCTGAAACTGATTGATTGATTTGCCAAAAGCCTTGCGTTCCTGAGTATAGGTCAGTGCCGTATCCAATGCTGCCTGCGCACCACCCAACGCAGACGCCGCAATGTTTAGCCGCCCACCATCCAGCCCAGCCATCGCATAGACAAAGCCCCGCCCTTCTTCACCTACCAGATTTTCCGCAGGAACTTTGCAATCGTCGAATTGTACCTGCGCGGTCGGCTGCGCACGCCAGCCCATCTTGCTTTCCAATCCGCCGAATGACAGGCCAGCACTTCCATCTTCAACGAGGAGTGCGCTGATACCGCGCGGCCCGTCTTCACCGGTACGCACCATGGTCAGGTAAACATCCGAATAACTGCCGCCAGAGATAAAGGCTTTTGTCCCGTTCAGACTGTATCCTTCGTTGGTCCGTATCGCCTTGGTGCGTAAGGCCGCCGCGTCAGAGCCGGATCCTGGCTCCGTCAGGCAATAGGAAAAAACCTTTTCCATCGCGCAAAGCTTTGGCAACCACTTTTCTTTTGTTTCCGCATCTCCAAAAGTGTCGATCATACCGCCACACATATTGTGGATCGACAAAAAGGAACCGACAGACGGACAGGCCATCGCCAAAGCTTCAAAAACAAGCGTTGCATCCAACCGGCTCAATCCCGAGCCGCCGTAATCCTCAGATACGTAAATTCCCGCCAGACCCAGTTCAGCAACCTTGGGCCACAAGTCTTTTGGAATGGTGCCCTGAACTTCCCAATCCTGAGCATGCGGGGCGATATGCTCCTGACCAAATGCATGCGCCATATCGAAAATGGCCTTTTGTTCCTCTGTCAGGGCGAAATCCATCTGCATAGTCCCAAGCGGTTGCTGCCGCGCGCAGTGTCACGTCAATGGCTGCGGAAGGCAAGCGAAATGAACAAACGCTCAATAACCGGTCATTTCCAGATAACCCCGCCCCGCGTGTGTCCCCGAGATGCGTACTGGCCCTTCCCAATAATCCACGGTCGTGTCCATCCATGCCTGCCCGTTGATGGCTTGCACAGTCACGTCGACACCGCGTTCGGGCAACTCTGCACGCCAACGCGTCGGTACATCACGCCCGGCAACGCGTGTCGTCTCCAGTGCTGTGGCCTTGAATGCCCCATCCGGATAGGCTTGCGTGCGCCCATCCGGGTCGATCCACGTGGCTGAGGTGTAATCGCTGCCGTCACTGTCATGCAGAGTAAAACCCATCAACCGCGCGCCACTGTCGAACACCATCGAGAACCAGTCCCAGCTCACCTGGGTCGCCGCAAGCGGTTGCGAGGCCCATTCCCGATCCAACCACGCGTGTCCGGTTACCACAACGGGACCGGACGGCAACATCAAGGTTCCCGCAACCGTATAAAACGGCTGAGAGTAGTAGTAACTCGCCCGACCACTATCTGACTTTTGAGAATAGCCTGCCTCGCCATGGAAAACGAGCGGGCCTTCGGCATCGAGAGACAGTTCATAAGAGAAATTCTGGCCTCGTGCGGACAGGGTCAATCGGTCCATGTCATCGCCGGACATGGACCAGTCATCTATCCAAGCCTCAAAAGGGTTAACGCGCACGCCTGCCTGCCCAATCCCACCGCGTGCCCGCCGTTCGGCGACAAAATGTGCCTCTGGCGTGGTTATTGCCGCATGGGCCAGCCAAAGCTGCGGGCTGTCCCACCCTGTGCCTTCTTCCGGTGCCAGTGCAGAGCGGAAAAGCGTCCACTGAATGCCCAGATCGCGACCGGTCTCGTCTTTCAGGTTGGCCGTCAGGTACCACCATTCGATTTGATAACCCGGGTGCGCCCCATGATCTTTTGGAAACTGGAAAGCGTAACCACGTTCCGGCAAGGTGAACCCGTCCGTCGCGCGCCCGAGACCTGCAAAACCCTGCGCTGCGGCGCCCGATGCGAAAAGACCTAACAGGCACATGAGTATAGCGAGTGTTTTAGCGATCATTACTGAAAACCCTGAGCAAGGCTTGCGGGGCTGTGCGCGACAATCGCACAGCGGGCCAAGTGGCCGCGAGAAAGGCCGCGGGCAATGTTAACGCGCCCAATTGCAGGTAATCGAGCGGAAAAAGAAACATCGGCAACCGCCAGCCAAAAGCTTCGACATTCACGACGGCCAGCAAAACCCACGCCAATGCCAGCCCAAGCGGGATCGCCAAAACGCCCGTCATTGCGGCCAGCACCACCGCACGCACCAACTCCAGTCGGGCCAAACGTGCGCGCGTTAATCCAAGCGCCCAGACTGGCGCCAGTTGCGGCAAACGCATGGTCGCAAGCGTCAGCAAGCTAATGAGCATGGCTAGTGCCGCCACCGACAAAGTCAGAACATTCAGCGCCGCAGTTACCGAAAAAGTTCGCTCGAAAACCTCCAGCGAAAAGGCCTTCAGGTCTTGCTGGTTGATCAGCCCCTCCGGGTCGAGGTCGAATGACGCGCGCAGTTCTGCCGCTAGCGTGTCCGGGTCATCGGTGCGAATGCCGAACCGCAACAGAGGCACCTCTGGATAGCGGACGCGAAAAAGCGCGTCACCGATGATGATCTGTCCAATAGCATTGCCATAATCGCTGTAGATACCAAGCACTTGGTCCCCCGAGGGCAAACGATCCTGCAATCCCAAACCAGCCCGCCGCGAGAGTTGTTCGCTGATGAGCGCTCCCTGCCCGGCTGCGAGTTTTTCCCAGACCTGTGGATCAGATTGCAGCAAAGGCCAGTGGTCGCGGTAGGTGGCGTGGTCGCGCACACCGTAAAGTTCAGCAGGCATTTGATTGACCTGCAATTCAACCGACTGGATCGGAAGTATCGCATCTGCCCTTGCCTCAAGAAAGGAAATGATGTTTGCAGCTTGGCCGGCATCTCGGGCGCTCAGGTAGAGTTCTGACGCGAGGCGCTGGTCGAGATAGCTTGTGAATGTCGCACGAAAACTGGAAACCATGGTGGACACGCCAATGTTGGCCGCCATTGCCAGAAGAAGCGCCATCAACGCCATGGACAATCCGGGCAACTGCTGGCGGCTGTCCGCCCAAAACCACTGCGGGATCGGACGGGTCGATATTCTGGTGGCGAGGTGCAGTCCTTGTTCTAGGCACCACGGCAGGCAGAACGCGGCCCCGATCAGCAAGCACGCAAGAAGACCGAACCCGGCAAAAAGCCCTTCTCCGAACAAAGCCAGTGCAATCGCCCCTGCAAACAACGCCAGCGACAATAGTGCCAAATTGCGTCCGGCACCGGCAGCGCCAACGGCCATGGCGCGCGGGTGATTGAAGGAAAGGGCAGGCATTTTCCAAAGTTTGTAGAATGCGGCGGCGGCGGCTACACCCGTCCCCCCCAGAGCCATGAAAAGCCCGGAAAGCCACCACGCGGCGCGCAGTTGCAACTGACCGGCCACTTCGGCGCCGTACAAGCCGCGCAACGTTGCCGCCACGTCTGGCAAGAGAGCCGCCGCAATTACATACCCCAAAGCAATGCCGCCCGCCCCGGCAACCAAGGCGAAAGCACCAAGCTCGATTGCCAGCATGAGCGTCAGCGTGCGTAAGGGTATGCCCAGAGCACGCAGCGTGCGGAACACAGCGCGTCGCTGCTCGAAGGCTAGTCCGACCGCGCCATAAACAATAAAGACACCCACCGCGAATGACAGCAGGCCAAACGCGGTGAGGTTGAGGTGAAAACTTTGCGTCAATCTGGCGACATCCGCCTGCACATCGACCTGCGCGACGCGATACTCTTCCGGCAGCAGCGGCAAACCCTCCGGCTGCACAGGTGCCATGACCAATCGCCTAATCTGTCCGAGCCCTTGCAGCAGGTCGTCTGCAATCGCGATATCTGCCAGAATCGTACCTCGAGGCCGCGCGGCATCAGCCTCCAAAACGACGTCGAGACCTTGCAAGGCGGGCACATCGTCAGGATGCACCAAAACCGCCGCATCCGAAGGAAGCACGCCATCCTGCGTCGCGTTATTGCCGGTAAAAAGCAACGGTACCGTACCCGGAAAGGTCAACGGCTCCAACCCGATGACCCGGAAGTCCGTGTCGCCGACGCGCTTTTCCCCTTCCAGCAGCGGGCTGACCTGCCAGCCGAGACGGCGCAGGGCGACATAGGCCTGCACGCCGATTTCACCACCGTCGCGTCGCAAGACGCGAGACGTATCCGCGCTGCCCACCACGTCAGAGGCCTGTGCATAGCTCGCCCGCGCCTCGGCATTTATCGCCTGGACCCCAGACCAGAGTGACGTGGATAACGCGATCCCCGCCAGAAGTGTCAGTAGTTGCCACGGGTTGCGCCGCCAGTGTGACATCAGCGCACGCAGGCCCTGCCAGATCATGCCGGGTCTCCGCTGTCTGTCACGCGCGGAAGGACCGCCCCATGGGACAAAAGCAGTCTGCGTTGCATGCGCGCAGCCTGACGCTGAGAATGCGTCACCATCAACACTGCGGCCCCGGCTTCGGCGGCACTTTCCAGCATCAATTCGAGAACTGTATCCGCCGTCGCTTCGTCTAGATTGCCGGTTGGCTCATCTGCGAGGATCAGGCGTGGACGCGCCGCAAGGGTACGGGCAATCGCAACTCTTTGCTGCTGACCGCCGGACAAGGCCTCGGGATATTTGTCAGCATGGGCTTCAAGCCCGATTACAGACCTCAAATGAGCGGTCCAAGCCTTGTCATAGACGCCACCAAGACGTGCATGAAAGGCGATATTTGCCGCCACAGTTAAACTCGGTATCAGGTTAAATTGCTGAAATATCACACCAATTTTCGTGCGCCGCAGGGCCGCTCTCGCACTGTCGGATAACCCGGTTATATCGTGCCCGTCGATCTCTATCCGTCCTCCCGACGGGGCATCCAGCCCTGCAATCAAATGCAAAACAGTGCTCTTGCCGCTACCGGACTCTCCTTCTAGTGCGAGCGTTGCACCGTGTTCCAACGCAAAGCTCACATCCCGCAGCACTTCTGTCCGGTCACCGCCCGTATCGTAGCTTTTTGATAGATGCGCGACCTTCAAAACCATCGGGTGCCTGCTGCAACGGGAGTAAATTTCATAACGTTAATGTTTCTCGCAAACACAGTCTAACCGGATATGCGATCAAGCAAGGCGGATGCCAGTGCTTCTGCACTGTCAAAGGCAGCTTCGACACGGCCACCACCGAACCAGTCGCCGGCCGCACCCAACCGGAGATTTTCTGACAACAGGTGGGTGGATCGCGCCGCCGACAAGACCTTTGCATAGCGCCATCGATGCAATGCCACGTGTGCGGCCTTTGATGCATCGACACCTGTTGCTCTCTCAAATGCCGCACACAACTGCTCCTGCACGGTGCTCAGGTCGGCCTCCATGTTTCGATCAGACCAGTCATTGTCTGCCTGACACAAGACTGACACAGCGTTTGTGCGGCCCGGCTTGGTGTTGTTCACGGCGATCCACGCCAGCGGGCTTTCCGACACAGTCGCGGCGTCCCAAGGCAGGTCCAGTGACGTTGTAAAACCCATCATCAGGCTAAAGCATCCCTTCATGACAACGTCGTCCCAACCAGCGGCGGTGTCTTTCGCCAATTCTGGCATAAGTGCAGCAGTCTGAACCGACGGCGCCGTGCTGAGCACCCAGTCGTATTCCGCTGTGCTTTCCCCGTTGTCCAGATCGATGCGCCAACGGCTTTCCACCCGCTCCAACCCTATTGCTCTCACGCCTCGCTGCACAGACATCCCGTTGGCCATTTCCTTGCATAGACTGTTCATCGCTGGCACGCCGACATAGCGCGGCGCGCGCCAGTGCGCAGACGTTGATCCCTCTGAATCAATCCTGACCAAACGTGGTTGCCAGAGGGCGACCGTATCTTGCTCGATGTAGGAGTACAGAAACGTACGAAAAGCATCGCCATGTGCGGTGAAATACTGCGCTCCGTGGTCGAATTGATGATCCCCAGCACGACGGGTGGACATGCGCCCGCCAAATCCACGCGACTTCTCAAAAACGTCCACGATTGCGGCATCCTGCAACCTTTGCGCCACCCTGAGACCCGCTAGTCCAGCACCGATTACAGCGATTTTGGGCGAGTGGGGCAATGAAGTCTCCAAGGTGTTTATTTCATGTTACGCAGTTAGCGCAATGCGGGTACGTGACCAGAGGCCCCGTCTTGCGCGCTATGCCGTCGCCTCGCCCAAGTCAAAGCATGTCGCGGCCCCTTCTGCGTGAAAACGGAGGCCACCCGCGACGGAAGTACGCTCTAATAGTACGCTTACCCCCACAAGACCGTGCTGTTTCGTCAAGTCAGGCTCAATATGCAGCCAAGCAGAGACTAACCGACGCACATAATGCGCCTATTTGAATGTCGTTCGAGAGTGAGCAAATTTTCCGGCCAGCTAGCCTAATGCGATGGTGGATACGAACCGGTACATGCCACGGACCATCGTGGGAGCGGGTGAACGTGCAACCGCGCAAAGAGCAATGACACTTTCAGCGAGAGTTGAGCAATCGAACCAAAAGGTCATTTACTTCTGTCAGCATCCTTTTCTCTCGAAAGACTGCGTTGACCCTCATGCGCCCTGCTTCACCAATTGCCCTCGCGCGCTCGCGATCCTCCGCGAGAATGGTGAGCTTTTCGGCGAGCACAGTTTGTCCTTCGTCCCCCAGCGGATACAGCATTCCCGTTTCACCATCAGTGATGATCTCGGGCACGCCGCCGCCTTGAGTTGCCAGAACCGGTGTACCGAAAGCCATGGCCTCGATCACTACGCGACCAAACGCCTCTCCGCGACCTGTCTCACCTTGCGTGTTCAGAACAAACGCATCCGAAGCTTTGTAAAATGCAGCAATGTTGCGCTGGAACAGATATGCCCGTTTTGGCGACAGTAGGCCACGCTCTTCAGAAGATAGGCTCGACAGAAAGGACGATCGCTGCCACTCAGACTCGAAACCAACAAAGAGCAAACGCAGTTTCAAGTTATTATCCTGAGACAGCTTGGTCAAAGTCTTAAGCAACAGTCGCTGCCCTTTGGCGTCCTTCATTGTACCGATCAAGGTGACAAGAAAATCCTCATCTTCGACGCCAAGATGCGCGCGTATTTCTGCCCGCGAAAAGGTCTCCGCTTCGTCATCTGCGTCGCACAGGGGATTGCGGGAAAACGGCAACTTTTCATCCGCAGTTTGCGCGATCAATTCATCGCTAACCGCGGGGTGGATAACCGGGGCATCAGGCAGGTCCAGCCCTGCTTCATTCCATACCTCGCGCGCGCCGGCACTGTCGAACGCAACCAGCTTTGCTTGTTTCAGACTTTGGTTTTCAACGGCGCAAAACTCTCGATCTATCTCATGCACCCACCAAACCATTTTTTCGAGGGTGTCCGGCGAGGTCGTGGCTAATTCACTCACCAAATCGACGACTGGCTGTGCCGTTGTGTTGGCAATGATCAGGTCTGCATCAACAGCAAGCTCTTTGGTTTTTTCAATCGGTAAAACGGGCAGACGAAAGTTGCAAAAAGCGTTCCACGCCAGAACATCATCCGCAGCGCTGACAACCTTGACCCGGGCACCGCTGCGCATCATTGCCGCTCCGACTTCCGCGATGACCAAGGGCGCACCACTATAGTTTATGCGATGCGTTATCAGCAGCACGTCGCGGTCTTTTACAACCGGGATTGGCGGGGAACCATCCGGTGGCACGCGCACCGGCAACATTTTCGCGCGCCAGCTTTGTGCGGAAATGGGGCCAGTTCGGTCAAGCTCTCCTTTGCCAATTTGCCCGCCCGCATAGAACAATTCACCGTTGTGCTGCGCGACCACACATGTTTTCACCGACTGTGCCAGATAATCGTAAATTATCCACTCGTTGGTGTCTGGATCGTAACACTGGATCACATTAGTGAGCTTGAGGTAAAATTCGTCAGGGTGCTTGTATATTTGCCCACCGAGAGCGAAGATGCGCCCCTCCCATTTGACACTTGAGAACTCAAGATGGGAGGCAGCAATCGGCATATCAGCTAGCTTCTCCCAATAGCTGCCATCCGCTGACAATCGGAATGTGCTGGCCAGATAGTCTTCTTGCGTTTTGTTTGTGCACAAACACTCAGGATCATCAGGGATCGGTTGGAAATCACCCTGTTGACCGCCAAAAACATAGAGCCGGTCATTGAGGTCAACGCAGCCCCGATGCATTCCCGGGATTGGTATTGCGATTTCTGTGCGCCACATCGTTTCTTGCGCAACGCCTTCGTTCACACTCAGGCTCAAGTGCTGGTCTGTTGGCGTCCAGCGATCTTCCGCTGCGCCGCCGATGAAATGCAAATTGCCGCCGCACAGACCCAGTGACGCGGCATAGCGCGCGTACGGAACATCCGGCAAAGAGCGCCATGTTCCATCATGTGTATCGTATGAGTACACGGATTTCACTGCGGGGCGGCAGTTTCCGCCAAGCTGACCCGACGCGAGGTAAATGTATCGTTTTCCATCCGTAGCTGCGGCCAGATGACTATCGCTCAGACCGTCAGGCAGAGGCCCCAATGTGTGCCACTGGCCGGTTTGCAAGTCCTGTTTGACAACGTTTCGATTGACCTCATTCGCCGATTGTAACCCACCGAAAACGAACAGCGCATCACCAATTTGCAAGGCAGCAGCATCAAGTAGTTTACAGGGGCAATCGGGCATTTTACGCCACTTCAAGCCTGGTCTCTGGTCAAGCTTCTGAAGTATCTGGCGGTTTCTATAACCATCGCGCAAGTGCCGAACATATTGCTTCGAAGAAAGGTATTCGCGAAAATCGCTTGGTAATACCTGCGAGAATTTTCGAATTATGTGAAGCATACGCACTCTGAAACAATTTACTGATTTAGTTGTTTTGCCACAAAAACAGCCGGCAAGTTTATTATAGGCAGCAGCGCACCCACTCAAAAGGTTTTGACCCAAAACAAAGACTTGTACGGTGAATTTCATTAAGTTTTGGCGCCCATCTCAACTTTGGATTAGTGCCGGCCACTGCCGACAGTCGCGATAGTTGTGCGAGAGACCAGGTTCATTTTCGGAGTTTGCCGCCGCACATGGCAATATGCGTGTGAGACAGAAATTGGATTCGGATCAAATCGTTCGAGTACAATGGGCCTGACCTACTGCGTTCGAAGTTCGCTTATACGGGTAAGCATTGGTCAGATTTTGACCTTTAGCGGAAGAGCTAGCATAGCCGAACCGGCGCTGACCCTGCGCCAGTTCCTTCGGTTTATCCCGTAGTTCCATGTCCGCCGAACGCTTCGAGAAACGCCAAATGACACGCCTACCTATCCGGTCCAGAGTACATCTCCCGGTGCTGACTATAACCGCTGCCTTTCAGTTCCCAGTGCAAGGCACTCCTCTTGAAACCGGGCGTCGGAAGTTTTCCGAGCATCTCTTTTAGTGTCGCCACCTCCATCATCTGCCCGGTCGGCACCTTATCCAGCTTCGCATTACCAAACATCAGCCTCTTCAGTCGATGTCCGTCCGACACCGCCATGCGCCCATATTTGTATCACCACTTGCGAAAGCGGCGTCGCCAATCCCATGCCTGCGGCATCACTTCTTTGCGCCCTGCCCACCCGAAGACTGTCAATATGACAATGAACTGCTTTTTGGCTAAGCGGCTTCTCGTCATTTTCTGCCTGCTAACTCTGAGAACAGCTAAAATAAAATTGAGGGATTTTTTAAGAGATGCAGGTCATCGCGCGTTGATCAAACGGATGCATTGGATGAGTTTACATCGCCACTACCGGCCACCAGATCATCCATTCCGTAAGAAAGCGACGGCCACCAAAAGCGCAGCGAACAACTAACCGCTGGTGATCTGAGCATGCAGACTAACCCAAAGCTGGGCAGATATTAATCTTTGGCAAGGTGTAATGCCTGTTATTTGGTCATTTCTGGCTGCTTAAGTAATTCCACGCCGCTTTGCGCTTGATCCAGTTACGGCGTTGTCCGCTCACTTGACGCGCAGGATGTCTAGGGTTCCGCTTGGCTGCCAAGGTCTGGTCCGAGAGATATCGCCGGTTGGTCAATCCCAAGCGGTACACGGCGGGGCAAAATCCCGGGAGGCTACTGCGCTGGTTTGACCCCGCGCTCCGCTCACGCCCACCACGCGGTCAATCCATTGTGAAAACAAAACGGGGACCGAAAATGAAAAAATTGATTACATCCACAGCTCTCGCACTTTGCGTCGCAACGGGCGCTACTGCGCAGGAAAAGACTGATTTCCGCGTCGCATGGTCCATTTATGTAGGCTGGATGCCTTGGGGCTATTTGGAAGACAGCGGCATTATGGACAAATGGGCTGATAAATACGGCATCGATATCGAGATCGTGCAGATCAACGACTACATCGAGTCGATAAACCAATACACTGCAGGCCAGTTCGATGGAGTTTCAGCGACTAATATGGACACCTTGTCAATTCCATCAGGAGGCGGCGTAGATACCACAGCACTCATCGTTGGCGACTATTCTAATGGGAACGACGCGGTAATTCTAAAAGGCGATGGCGATTTGACTACCCTTGCGGGCAAACCGGTGAACCTTGTCGAGCTTTCAGTGTCCCACTACCTGCTGGCGCGCGGCTTGGATTCCGTTGGTTTGTCGGAGGGTGATCTGGATGGTGTCATCAACACCTCTGACGCAGACATGATTGCCGCCTTTGCAACCGATGACGTCGAAGCCGTCGTAACATGGAACCCGCTGGTCTCTGAAATTCTTGAAGAACCCGGTGCCACATCCGTGTTCGACAGCTCAGACATTCCCGGCGAGATTATCGACCTGATGGTTGTGAACACTGAAACGCTTCAGGCAAACCCCGACTTTGGCAAGGCAATGGCCGGGGCATGGTATGAAGTCATGTCGCTGATGGCGGCAGGCGACGAAGACGTACTGACGTCGATGGCAGAGGCATCAGGCACCGATCTGGCGGGCTACAAAGCACAACTCGCATCCACCGAAATGTTCTATGATCCGGGGGCTGCTGTGGCATTCACAAGTGGTACGGAACTGCCGGCCACCATGACGAATGTCGCTGAATTCCTCTTCGACAAAGGCATCCTTGGCGAAGGTGCGCCATCGGCTGACTTCGTCGGCGTTGAGTACCCGGACGGGTCGGTCACTGGAAATACGGGTAACGTGCAGTTCCGCTTCGATACGACCTACATGCAAATGGCCGCAGACGGCAGTCTGTAAGGCCACAGGCTCCGGCATGCGTCGGGGCCATTCTTATGCGCTTGATTAACATCATACCTGGGCGCCCGCTGGCCGTCTTTCTGGTACTGCTGCCATTCGCGGCGGTGTTGGTGGCCTATGCCGCGGGTTCGGAAGCGCGCTTGGCCATCAACCCCCAAGACAAATTGCTTCCAGCGCCATCAACCGTTTGGGAAACAATGGTGCGTTTGACCACAGAGGGCGACCGACGCACAGGCCGTATTCTCTTTTGGCATGACACAGGGGCTAGCTTAAAACGGCTCGGATTGGGTATCGGCATATCTGCCATTGCGGGCCTGATTATCGGGTTGCTGATAGGGCTGGTGCCACTGGTGCGCAGCCTGCTTGCGCAGTTCGTCGCTGTATTGTCGATGATCCCTCCGTTGGCGCTGCTACCGATCCTGTTTATTGTTTTTGGCCTTGGGGAACTGTCAAAGGTGGTGCTGATCGTGGTTGGCACCTTGCCATTTATCATTCGCGACCTCAGCCAACGCACGCTGGAGATTCCCACGGAGTTATTGGTAAAAGCGCAGACTTTGGGTGCGTCCACTTGGGTCATTGCGATCCGTGTAGCCCTGCCGCAGGTCATGCCGCGTCTTATTCAGGCTGTGCGCCTGTCGCTGGGGCCTGCTTGGTTGTTCTTGATCGCAGCGGAAGCCATCGCGTCAGATCTGGGGCTGGGCTACCGTATTTTTCTTGTTCGCCGCTACTTGGCCATGGATGTGATCCTGACCTACGTTATCTGGATCACTCTTTTGGCTTTTTTGATCGACTGGCTGTTGCGGCGCGCTTCGCGTCGGTTCTTCCCCTGGGCGGAGGAGAGCTTGTGAGCTTTGTAACCGTTCAGGACATCTTCCAAAGTTACGATGGCCGCCCGATCATAGAACGGGTCAACGTGAAGGCCGACGAAGGCGAGTTTATTTCCATCGTCGGCGCGTCGGGATGCGGCAAATCTACCTTTTTGCGCCTGCTGTTGGCTCAGGAACGACCGACCCACGGCTCGATCCGCATTGACGGAGCGGAACCCGCAAAAGAACCGGGGCTGGACCGAGGGATCGTTTTTCAGAAGTATTCTGTTTTTCCGCATATGACCGTCCGTGAAAACATCGTTGCAGGCGAAAGCATGCGCACCGGCTGGGGCCGTTTCTTTGGAGACCAAGCCAAAGCGGCGCATGCCCGGGCCGACGAGACGCTGCAGCGGATCGGGCTGGCCCATGTTGCGAAAAATTACCCGGCAACCTTGTCGGGCGGCATGCAACAACGCCTTGCGATTGGGCAGGCGCTGGTCGCAAAACCGCGCGTGCTTTTGTTAGACGAACCTTTTGGCGCGCTTGATCCAGGCACCCGTCTTTCGATGCACGATTTTCTTCAAGACTTGCGCGCCGAGACGGGCATGACCGTCTTTATGGTGACCCACGACCTTGAAGAGGCGTTCAAGCTTGGCGATCGCGTGCTGGTTTTTGACAAGGTCCGTTGGGATCCGCACGCGCCCGAGCGTTTCGGAGCAACCATCACCTACGATTTTGACGCCCGCGACGGCGGTATTCCGTTTCAAAGATTAAAGGAGAGCATCCATGTTCCAACATCCCCGTGACCGCTCTAGGTCGCATCACCCTTTTCTTCACCGGCATGCGGAAAAGCGGCAACACCATCCCGACCTGACCAAGCTTCGCGGGTGGAAAGCGATGCAGGCAGAAGCCGATATCCCCGGCAGTGGTTGGGCAGAAGAGCGCAAATGGGCGCTGCGTATGGGGCTTACGGGTGCCGACAGCATCGAAGACAAATCCATTCCAACATTCGCACGTGGCGAACTGCCCCATTACGCGGGTATCAACACCTTCCTCAAAGCGCCCTATGCCGAGGATGTAACAGAGGTAAAAGACTATGATGCAACCGTTCTTGGCATCCCGTTTGATGGGGGCACAACCTACCGCGCAGGTACGCGCTTCGGGCCGCAAGGTGTCCGCAAGATCAGCGCCCTTTATACACCGTATAATTACGAAATGGCGGTCGATCTTCGAGAACAGATGACCCTATGCGACGCGGGCGACGTTTTCACGATCCCCGCCAATATCGAAAAAACCTTTGACCAGATCAGCCGTGCGGTCAGCCACGTGGCCTCTTCTGGTAGCCTGCCGATTATGATCGGTGGCGACCATTCCATCGGATTTCCCTGCGTACGCGGAATTGCCGAATGCACATCAAAGAAAATCGGAATCGTCCATTTTGACCGTCACGCAGACATTCAGGAAAAAGATCTGGACGAGCGGATGCACACGACACCGTGGTTTCATTCGACCAACCTGCCAAATGTGCCCGCCAAAAATCTCGTGCAGGTTGGCATTGGCGGCTGGCAGGTCCCGCGGGAGGCGGTCAAGGTCGCCCGCGAGCGCGAAACAAACATTATCACAATGAGTGACATGGAAAAGATGGGCATCGACAAAACCGCCGAAATGGCTCTGGAGATGGCATGGGATGGTGTCGACATGGTCTATATGTCCTTTGACATAGACAGCATTGATTGCGGATTTGTACCCGGCACCGGTTGGCCGGAACCGGGAGGGTTCTTGCCGCGCGAAGCTCTGGCGCTTGCCTCCAAAGTGGCGGCCGAGGGTATCTGCGGGATGGAGCTGGTCGAAGTAGCCCCGCCCTATGATCAATCTGAAATCACAGCACTGATGGGCACCCGCGTGATCGTTGATGTATTGGGCAGCCTCGTGGCCTCTGGCAACATGGGCAAGCACAAGCGGCATATCGATAAGCCGGTAACGATCCCCCATGGCGACTTTGAAGGAAAGCGGTGGTCCAATGCCACATGATATCGTGAACGGCCACATTGGCCACAATCATAGCCATGACGGTGACTATCTGCACAGCCATATGCCAGACGCCGACAAGGCAGAGGAGTTGCTGGTTCTGACAACTCAATTCATAGACGGGTTCGTAGCGGCTAAAGACAAAATGTCATATCTGCGGTTGGCCGGTGTCCCTTTGGAAATCGATGCTCCAAATGGCGGGCCAAAAATGAAGCTTGTGGATGTGCAACTGACAACTGAATGGCAGGTTGGTACGGCGTCACCTTCTTTCGGCTCACAGGAACTTTCCTATTTGCCGTACCCTGGTGACATGGTGACAGAGCGCACCAACCTGGGGTTTGTCTATGTCTCGCTCAAGGCCAAGCAAGTAAACGATTTGCGCAGTTTCCTGCAAAGCCATCCGGCAGCAGGAGACGTCTCGTGAGGGTTATGACGGTTTTTCTGGTTTTGACGGCAAGCCCTGCGATGGCACATCACGAAGTGGTTGTGGCCACCTCGGTGGTGCCGACAATGATGGGCATTGCCACGATCGTCTCGGTAGGAATTGGCGCGCTTTTGCAAAAATGGCGGGGGAAATAACACGTTACGTGAAACCGAGCGCCAGCAATTTTTTGATGCCTGTTCCGTCTTAAAATCCAGCGTAGCGTGTACATCCTTTAGAGGTATGACAAAGTCATACGTCATGAGTTTTCCCGTGCCCGCACGAAAAGATCACGCAATTAGGCGGCGGTTGCCTCGCAATTTCGATTGGCTTTGAGCAAATTAAATAACTCAGCACGGGACACCCGCTGAATCAAGGAAAACGTCGGCTTTCAAAATGAACGGAGCGCGGACTGGCAGGAATAAGTGGCGGTGCTGTCAGACGAATTCGAACTCGTCGGGGCGGGTTGGATTCGAAACCGAGGAACGCTTACCATCGCTAATCACCGGACCTGCTGTTGTTATTTGTGATTCTGGGACCAGCGGTCTTTATTCTTGATGTCACTATTTCGGGCATAGGGGATTATATTTGGAATGTGCTTCCAATAGGCTTCTGGATCGGCAACGAGCCTGACAGCCAGTGGCAGGGATCGGGCACTATCTTCTGCTGGGGCGGTGGATCGCCTTGGTGCCCCTTCAAGGCCGAACTGACTATCTTACTTAGCCGAATAGAACTTTTCCCAATTTGCCTTTGTAGCGAGAACAGTGACGCAGTTCGTAAAAGGTGCCGTCAAGAGCATGCAGCGCTTGTGACATGCTGTCGACCTGGTCGTCGTATTTTCCGTTCGGGAACGCAGCAGCTTCAGCTATAAACGCCTCTTTCCAGGAAGCTGAGACCGGCAACCGGACAAACCCCTGCTCGATCTTGGGGGACTGGATGGACATTCTGTGGTCTTTGCCGGTCGTCGGGTAATACGACCGGATTCCGTAACGGTCTTGCCGGCGCAGATGATCATAGACGCCCCTGCCCACCCCTGCGGTTTCGACCATCACCAGTTTTGGATGCCATTCTGCTCGGAGCTTTTCGGCCTCCTCTTGCAGGTAGGGCAGCAGGTACTGCTGCCGGTGAACGTGCAGCAAATCGATATAGTTTCCGATGAGTCCCCATGTCGTGCAGACAGTGTAGTCATTGGATTCTCCCGGCACCGACGCCGTGTCCCAGCTCTGCAAGAGAGCCTCGTAATCGCTGGCACGAAGATCGGGTGGTATTTCGCCAAACCATTCGGTTTTAATTATGTTACCACCCGCCGGCGCCGGTGCCTGCTGATACTGTGCGGAGAAAGCGCGAGATCCCATACTGCGCTCATTTTTATCTAGTTCTTCCTGTCCCATATGTTCGGGTAAGAGAATGTCGCCCTTCTGACGATGCAAAGTTGTAGTGGAATTTAGTGCGATCTCTCGGTCTCGGGTCTCAATCGCCGGGAGCTCCAGAACTTCCCAGTCACCAGTTGCGATAAGCCGGCCAGGAAGGTCGTCTGCGTGCAAACGTTGTGCGACCACAATGATCGCACCATCCTTTGGGGAATTTAAACGTGTCAAAGCCGTCGAATTGAACCAGTCCCAGTTTGCTTCACGTTTCTTTTCCGAAGAAACGTCTTCTGCTTTCATTGGGTCATCGATAATCAGTATGTCACCTCCCTTTCCGGTCAGCGCACCGCCGATTGAAGTGCTCATTCGGAGACCAGCTTTTGTCGTTAACACCTCCTCAACGGATGCCCTCGAAGGATCGATTTCGAGATCTGGAAAGACAGCCCCGTACCATTCGGTTTGCATCAGATGGCGGCTTTGTCGACTGAACGTCTCCGCGAGGTTCGCACCATAGCTAATGGACACAATCCTTTTTGTCGGATCACGCCCCATGGCCCAAGCTGGAAATGCAACCGTTGCACAGTGTGATTTCAGATGCCGAGGTGGCATCAGGATCAGCAGCCGCTTGATGTTGCCCAAGAACACTTGTTCGAGCTTGTAGCAAATGGCGCGAATATGGTGGCCATAGTGGAATTCAGCACCGGGGTTCAGCTCGTAGAACGAACGCTCTGCGAACGAGTAAAAATGGTAGTAATAAAGTGCTGTCAGGGTTTCAGAAGGTGTCATTTTCATCGTCTTCTTCCTCTTCAATTGATGTTTCGTCTGGATTATCCCCGTGAACCTGAGCCCTTGCCTCTTGCAGGGTTTCAACCCAGAGGAGGCGGTTCTCGAGGACTTTCAGATCATCCGGGGTGATACTGAGCGACAGCGGCTTATGTGCTTGATCTCCATCGTGGCTCAGCGTTTCGGTAATGAACTTTACAGCCGTCATATCGCCCTTCATGGCCTTCATAAACACGGCCACAAGCATGGCCTCATCCTGGCTCATTGAGACCGCCGTACCATTTTCGTAGACGACGATTTCTTTGGCCGCGAGCTTCTTGAGTTTGGCCTCGATCGAGGCCGCCTTCTTCGGCTTCCCAGATGGATTGCCGGACTGACCCTTCTTCCATTGGCTGTGCTGGGGTGGATTTTTGTACCCCGAACCTCCGGCCGTAACGCTCTTTGGGGAGTGACCTGTCATCAAAAATCCTCCACGTGGTGCGTTTGCGATGCAGCAGACGCGGCGCGTCCCGCACCCTGATCCAATTCGGAAAATGTCTGACCAGTCTGAGCGAGGATTGCTTCGCTGCCCGTCATCTCCTGCCAGCGCCGGATCGCGACGTCAACGTAGACCGGGTCGATCTCGACACCGATGCAGCGCCGCCGAGTACGCTCCGCCGCCAGCAGGGTAGTACCCGATCCTAAAAAGGGTCGAGGACGAGATCACCCGGGTCGGTCACATCAAGCAACGCATCCATGACCATGCGGATCGGTTTGACTGTCGGATGCGCGTCAAAAGCATCGTCAGTGTCTTTCACACCGCCGGTCGCGCCAGCGTACTGCCAGACATTCGAACGGTTCCGGCCGTACTTGCCCAGTTGCACGTTGTTCTGATGGCCAGCACCATCTCGGCGGGCAACAAAGACGAACTCATGCTGACTGCGATAAAGGCTGCCCATGCCAGGCGCGGTTTTAACCCAGACGCAGACATTGAGCAGATCAAGTTTGAGTGCTGCGAGAGCGTCCGCCATCTCGCCAACGTGGCGCCAGTCCATGCAGGCGAAGATCACACCACCGGGCTTGAGCAGTGTGACAACACTACCAAGGGTCTTCATGAGAAATGCAATAACCGCTTCCTGGGGCATTTCACCGGAGGCCTCTGCGAATTCTGCAAACCCGGCCGACGCGTCCCTGACATGACCGTTGATCTTTACGTTGTAAGGCGGGTCGGTGAACACCGCGTCCGCCACATGCCCATCCATTAGAGCCGCGAGAGAAACGGTGTCCCGCGCCGAAGCGCAGTAGATGAGGTGATCGCCGAGACACCAGATGTCCCCCAGGCGCGTGACCGGTTGTGTGCTGTTTGAAATTTGGTCCGGGATCTCATCGGCCGGGTCTGCGTCTCCATGCTCAACACCCCCAAACCTGATGGCCTCGATCTCCGGCATTTCGAACCCTGGTATCTGAATGTCACCGCTGATTTCGATGATGTCATTGATCTCGAGGCGGAGCTCATCAGGATCCCAAGCCCCCTTCTCCTGTAGCTTGTTCAGCGACAAGGCAAGGCGGCGGGTTTCGACATCGGACAAATCATCCACCACGATGCACGGTACTTTCTCGGTTCCGAGGCGCAAGGCGGCCGCGAGCCGGGTGCGTCCATCAATCACCTCATACCGATCTGTACCCGGCTTGCTGCGGACAAGTATCGGGATCCTGAACCCGAACTTCTCGATGGCTCTCAGAACATTGTCCTGATGATGGCATCAGAAATGAAACGCCGCTTCCGACGGTCCAATTCCCTGCAAATTCCCTGCTTGGGCCCCAGGGAATTACCTTATAAGAATATGAAAACACTTGCACATTTCGGATTTCGACACGTCCGATTGGGCAAAATTTGAAAAAGTTCCCTGCAAATTCCCTGCCAGCAGGGAAATCTCACCCCAAAAGCGCACCGCGAATTGCGCCCGACAGAGACGCAAGCCACATTCGCGCCTCATCCGTCTCCCGGAACCGTCTCTGTCTGGGAGAGCACCCTGCAAATCGCCGGAAAATAGGCGATAAAATCGCCATAAAAACATTTATTTTCAGATACTCAGGTGGGTGGCGGAGCGACAGGGATTCGAACCCTGGAGACGGTCTCCCGCCTACACACTTTCCAGGCGTGCGCCTTCGACCACTCGGCCACCGCTCCGTACGCGGCGGTGTAGCGTGCAGGCGTATATCAATGCAAGAGGCAAAATGCGTTAATTCTGCCGCGCTTACCCTGCCTCAAGGTGAAGATAGACGCGGCGGTTCATACGCCCCTTCTTTTCCACCTTCCCAAGCCGCACCGCGCCTATTTCAGAAAGCCGCGAAACATGCGTGCCACCGCAGGGTTGCAGATCGACCTGGTTGCCATTCTCGCCAATGCGAATGAGCCGCACGCGCCCCGAACCCCTCGGTGGTTTCACCGACATCGTCTTGACTAGATCGGGCTGTGCATCCAGTTCGGCATCGGTGATCCAGCTCTCTGTCACAGATGCATCCGTTGAAATCAGGCGGTTCAGCGCATCAGTGATGGCATCTTTATCTTCGGGAGGCTCTGCCATATCGAAATCGAGCCGTCCTTTGCCCTCGCTGATTGATCCGCCGGTGACGCCAAAAGGCATTACGACCGATAACAAATGCAGCGCGGTATGGACACGCATGAGACTGTAGCGCCTCTCCCAATCGAGGATCATCCGTATCTTTGCGCCTTGGCCCGGCAAGGCAGCGCCCTCCGCCGGTACGAGGACGATGTGCCCATTCTGGCCCTTGACGGTCGTCATGATTTGACAGACGCCACCTTCCCATTCCAGCGTACCGCTATCGCCGGGCTGACCGCCCCCTGTAGGATAGAATATGGAACGATCAGGGACGATCCCGCGCCCGTCCTGCAAGCCCATCACTGTTGCATCGGCCTCCCGAGCATAGGGATCATCGCGAAATACCATATGCGTGGTCATGAACTGGTCTCCTGCGTCCCGTCGTCCGACGCGTCCGTTGGCGAAATTGAATCTTCGTGCGCGTCCATGTCCCCTGCTTCATCTGCAGCGCGCTGGGGTGGAACAACAGGTTGCAGACTTTCCGGGTTACGCAACCAAATATCGCGCTGCGCGAATGGCACTTCAATGCCCTCCTTGACAAAGCGCTCCGCGATTTCGTGGTTGATGTCACTTTTGACAGCCATGATCCAATTGACGTCGCGCAGGAACATGCGCACTTCAAACTCAAGCGCATCGGCGCCAAATGCCTGAAAGATCACCGCCACCTGCGGCTTGCGCAACACCATTGGCTGCGCTTCGGCTATCTCGCGCAGGATCTTATCTACTTTTCGGGTATCCGTCCCGTAGGCAACGCCCACAGGGACGGTCAGACGCCCGACAGTGTTGCCGCGCGTGTAATTTGTAACAGTGCCAGACACCAGATCAGCGTTGGGGACAATCACATCCGTTCTGTCAAAAGTCTCGATACGGGTGGACCGTACCGAGATATCGCGCACGTAGCCCATGCGCCCACCGACCTCGATCCAATCACCTTCGGAGATAGGCCGGCCAATCAACAAGATGATGCCGGAAACGAAGTTCTCGACAATCGTACGCAGACCGAAACCAATGCCAACAGACAAAGCCCCTGCCACAATGGCAAATGCGGACAGATCGATGCCAGCGCCGGTGATCGCAATCAGAGCAGACAGAAAGATACCGATGTAACCCATGCCTGAAACGACCGCATTCTGTCCACCAATATCCATTCGGGTTTTGGGCAGCACGTTTTGACGCAACGCGCTCTGCACCAAACGCGTCGTAGTAAAGCCAAGAGCAAATATGACAGCGAAAGTCAGAAAGTCTGTCGGGGAAATACGCGTATCCCCAATCGAAAATCCGCGCGCGAACATGGCCCAAAGCTCGGTCAGGTCCGCGACTCTTGCGCCCCAGATCAGCGCAAATACAGGCACCGACAGCAAGACCAGTAAAAAGCCGATGAGCGCCGGGACCAATGCGTCGCGCGCTTCGGCACCTTGCCCGGTGAGTAGCCCGTACACGTCGCTGAAAAAGCGCTGCAACGCGAGAACAAAAGCCGCGAGCGCAAGGCTGACCACGGTGGGAAACAAAAGCGCGTTCCCGGCCTCGGCGTAGCCAACCCCGGCCATAACCGGCCCCACAACGCTGACCACGATGGTTGCGGTACCGGCAAACCGCACCACGCGGGCCAGGCCGCTGCCGCGTATCGTGGTCTCTGCCGCGACCTCCTCGTCATCCTCGGACACATCTTCTTCATCAAGCCGGTAGCCACGCAGAAGGAAGCCAAAGAAGAAGAGCACAAAACCCATCGCGACCACGACCGGAAATGCAAGCACTGCCGTCGACGACAGGTCGACTTCGTCGAGGCTCATCAGTACAGCGATGATGCCGCGCGCGACGAACAGGACAGAGATCAGGAAAATATAGAACCGGGCCTTCTTCCGGTCGTCATCAGGCAACTGCAACAGGGCGTCGTCGGGGTCACGGGCAAAAATACGCTCTGCGAGCCAGCGGAAACCAAGCAGAATGAAACCCCAGATCGGGATCGCAACCAATATCTGGTCAATGCGGTCGCCGGTCAGCCCGGTGATCCGCAGCGCGCTCATCAGAAGCAAAAGACCAATCAGAGGGACGATAATCCGCAAGAGCGAAACCAGAAAGCGCCACACACCCAGACCACGTCCGCCCCATGATCGTAGTTTGTGCAGCGCAATATCCGACCACCGCCGCCCGCGCACGATAAACGCCAACGAAGCGGCGATCATCAGCAGAATAAGCGGCAGATTGTCCTGAATGTCCTCACTCGAATTTATCTCGGACATTTTCCGCGCATCATCGGCGACATCACTGAATATCTTTCCGACATCAGCGACGGCTTTGGGCCAGTATACCGGGTTCAACGGCGATGGGCCGAGAGATAACAAACGCTCAGCCTGCCGCTCGCGCATAATCGCGTCTATCTCGCCCACCAACCCGTCTGCGCGCAAAAAGGCTTCTTGCGCGACCTGCTGAGGGGCCTGCAGTTCTTTCAGGCTGCGTTCCAACTCATCGCGGCGCTCGGCGACTTCTCTGGGCTCTTCGCCGTTTTCAGGGGCCGGACCAAGCGCGGAAAGCTGCTCATTCAGTGATGCGATCCGCGGAGCATTCAAAGCACGTGCGGCATCAAACTGCTGACGAAAGTTGACGAGACTTTGCCGCAAGACTTGAAGCGTGTCGTTTTCAGCATCGTCCGTGCCTACCGTGCGTTCGGCAACGGCCGCGAGGTCTTCCCAAGCATCATAATCCGGCAGGCCGTCGTTCGACGACTGGCTCAGTGCCACCGTCGCAAAAAGTACGAATAGGCCTGCCGCAAAAAATCTCAGCACACGCTGCATGGCTGACACCTTACACGTCTTCAAACACGCCGGGAATGCTCATCGGAGCCTGCGTTAGCCAGTTAGGTGTGGGCAGGCCCTTTTCGCGTAGAAATTCGGGATTAAACAGTTTGGACTGATAGCGTGTGCCAAAATCACACAGGATCGTCACGATTTTGTGGCCCGGTCCAAGGTCGCGCGCAAGGCGCATAGCGCCCGCAATATTGATCCCGGATGAACCGCCCAGACACAAGCCTTCGTTTTCCAGCAGGTCAAAAACGATCGGCAAAGCCTCAGAATCGTGAATGTTGTAGCAATAATCAGGTGTGAACCCTTCGAGGTTTTTGGTTATGCGTATCTGACCAATCCCTTCATTGATGGAGGACCCTTCTGACATCTTCAATTCGCCATTCGCGTAGTAGTTGTACAAAGAGGCACCATCCGGGTCAGCCAAGCCAATCTTGACGCCCTTGGGCTTAAGGAACTCAGACACACCCGCCAACGTCCCGCCCGATCCGACCGCGCAAATAAAGCCGTCTACCTTGCCAGCCGTCTGCTCCCAGATTTCGGGGCCTGTGCCTGCGACATGCGCCTGTCTGTTGGCGATATTGTCGAACTGATTGGCCCAGATCACACCCTCTTTTGTTGTGCGCGCCAATTCTGTCGCCAAACGCTCGGAGTAGCGTACAAAATTGTTGGGGTTCCGATAGGGAGCCGCAGGAACTTGAACCAGTTCCGCACCAGCAAGACGCAGCATGTCTTTCTTTTCCTGGCTCTGGGTCTCGGGGATCACAATCACAGTCTTGAAGCCCATTGAGGCACCGACCAAAGCCAGACCGATCCCTGTGTTACCCGCGGTTCCTTCGACAATCGTGCCGCCAGGCTTCAACTGACCCTTGGCAATAGCATCGCGAATTATGAAAAGTGCGGCGCGATCTTTGACCGACTGGCCGGGATTCATGAACTCGGCTTTACCGAGAATTTCACACCCAGTTGCTTCACTCGCTGCTTTTAGCCGTATGAGTGGCGTGTTGCCAATTGCCTGCTCAAGATCCTGTGCGACACGCATTTTTTGCCCCTTCGTGACCGATCATGCCAAAGGTCTATCGGCGCAGCGCTGCGACCTCAAGCCATTGCGGTGATCTTATCAGTTCGGGGAACCCCATTCTGCCCGCAGCCCGTCGCGGTGCCGCGCCAACCAATACGCAATCGCAACAAGCGGCGCGTTTGCGATCTCGTGCCGGTCGCACATCTCTATCAAGGCATTAAAGCTCAATACGTGCGAGCGAATGTCTTCGTCTTCGGCATCAAGTCCGCCAAGACCAGCCGCCGTGTCCGGCAAATCGGCTTGTCCCACGAAGAAGTACAAAAACTCAGACGAGTTGCCCGGCGATGGGTATACTTCGCCCGCCGAAACCATCTTTCCCAAGGCCAGCCCCGCTTCTTCTTGCGCCTCGCGCCGGGCGGCGTTCTGAGGTGTTTCGCCCGGATCCAATCGTCCGGCCACCGGCTCCAATTGCCAGACCGCGCGATCGCCCCGCGCCAAGGGCCCAACGCGAAGCTGTTCGACCAGCAAAACCCTGTCCCGCACCGGATCGTAAGGCAGAACCAGTGTGGCATCCGGTGCGCGGAATACAGCTCGTAGCAGTTCGGGAGTCATCTCGCCATCAAATCGCTGGTGACTGAGAAATATCTCGTCCACGGCAAAGAAACGTACATACGGGCGGGCTTGCCTGTTTATGTCCACCTCGCCAAACAGCGTGTGCTTGCCGTGCTTGCTGTGCGCAGCATTCAGGGTGGACCAAGCACGTGCTCGGATTAATGGAAACATCGTTGCGATCTGATCAGGTGTTTTTATTTCAAAGTACTGCATGACCTCGGTTGCAGAGATCACGCTGATCGCGCCCCATTCCCGCACCCAATGCTCCAGCGACCACGCGCCCGCGGCTGTCCATTTTCCGGGCGGTGGAAAGTAACACTCCGCCACGCTGCCGTCCGACAGAGTGACAGGCGCGCGTCTGTATCCGAACGCCGTTTCATAAAAATCCAGCCGTTCATAATCGTCAGGCGATAATCCATGCACGCAAATGCCGTCTGCCACAGATTGCTCATCTGCTTCGATCATCGGAAAAGGGCCCTCTGCGACCGACAGCACCCGTTGCCCGGGCAGCATTGCAGGTGTCATGTCGTGATGGTCAGAAATGCCAAGCACCGCCTCCATCAGGGGACGGTGCTGCAAAGTGCCAAACAAAAAAAGCGGTGCCATGCCCGCGGGATAGCGCCTATCGCCAGTTGCGCCAAGCGAATTCCGTTGCCAGACCGGCAAGGATACCACCGAACACAAGCACGGACAGAACGTTTTTGTCGATCAGGATCAGGGCATATTCAGCCATGAACTGGAAGATCGCCGCCATTGCGGTGAAGAACCCGTTGTACCAGTTATCCATGGCGCGGTCGAACATCTGGTAGCAGGAATGGATGAAAAGGCCCCACAGGACCAGCATCAGCGCGCCACCCAGACCATTGTTGATCGCTGCGGTGATACCCCGCCCTGCACGCTTGCCCATGATGACCCAACCGGTGGTGATGCCGAGAATCGTGTTCACATAGACGAAATACCCAAAATCCGTGCTTTCGGGCATGAGCGGCATGATTTGATAGGACACCGCGAATGCCACGATCCCAATCAGGACGGCGGCGATTAGTTTAGCTGCGTCAGGCATGGCTTTACCTCATTGTGACTGCTCTCACGTACCCGGGGCTATGCCATTATTTGCACCCGGCTTCGGATCGGTCTAACCAACAGACGTGACGGAAAAGCGGTAATTTTGAGGCGATTTCGAGGAATATACCTTAAACGGGGCGCTTCACGGTGATCTGAGTGACATCACAATTCGTGCTTTCAAATGTCGAAGCACAGGATGTCAGGTAGAAATTCCACATCCGGCGGAACCGGTCGTCAAATCCCATGTCGGCGATATGATCCCATTTCTCATTGAAGGTGTCATGCCAGCGGCGCAACGTGACTGAATAGCTCTGGCCGAATTCAACAGAATTGACGACGGCAAGACCGGCGCGCGATATCTGCTGGCGCAAAACCGATGGGCTGGGCAGCATGCCGCCGGGAAAGATGTATTTCTGTATGAAATCCACGCCACGTTTGTAAACCTTCCAGCGTCGGTCCGCGACAGTGATGATCTGGAAGGTCGCCGTTTTACCCGGCTTGAGGCGGTCTCGTACAGTGTCGAAGTAGACAGGCCAGTATTTCTCACCCACAGCCTCGAACATCTCGATACTGGCGATCCCGTCGTAGCTGCCGCGCTCGTCGCGGTAATCCTGGAGCTTGAAGGTCACCCGATCACTCAGCCCTGCCCTTGCGATCCGCTCTTGTGCGTAATCGAATTGTTCCTGACTGATGGTCAACCCGGTAACTCTCAGGCCTCTTTCCTTGGCGGCGTATTCAGCGAAACCGCCCCAGCCACAGCCAATTTCAAGGATATGGTCGCCCGGTTCAGCTCCCATCTCATCGACCAGTTGCTTGTACTTGGCTGTTTGTGCTGCCTCCAGACTTTCCTGCCCTGTGGTAAAGAGCGCGGACGAATACGTCATCGTGTCGTCGAGCCACAGCCCATAGAACGCATTTCCCAAATCGTAGTGATAGCTGATATTCTTGCGCGCTTGTGCGCGATTGTTGCGCTGCATCCAAAAGCGTAATTTCTCATAGTTGCGCACCAGCGCCATACCGGGGAACCCGTCGTAGATATCCTCATTGTCGGCATGGACCAAATCCATGAACGCTTGCAGATCAGGTGTAGACCACCAGCCATCCAGATAGGCGTCGCAAAATCCCAGATCGCCTTCGCGGATCAAACGGGCAAAAAGGTCGTCATTGTGCAGGTGCAGTTCCGCAATTGGCCCGGGGTTTTTGCCTTCCGCGCGAAAGCGTCTGCCATCGGGCAGGATAAACTCCACCCGACCATTGTTCATCTGTTGCGCCATCGCAAAAACGTGGGTGAAGTAACGCGGCAGGTTTTGCTCGCCGTCAGTGGACGTGTGGATCATGTATGCAGTGCCCGTTGTTTTTTCTTCGTTGTTGCGTTCGTATTCAAATTATAGCGTCAAGGCGTTCAAAAACCACGATTTTCATAGGCTTCCAACGCTTTCTTGCGTCCTTGGTCTGCCGCTACAACCGCAGCGGGATATTCATCATCCGGCGACATCGACCAGCTACGCGGAATTGCTTCGAAATACGACAGTGCCGTATCGCTGGGTGATGAATATTGTTCTGCAATCCAGCGCTTGACATAGCTGCGGTCCGCGTCGAATTTGTCCAGCTGCGTCACCGGATTGAACACGCGGAAATAGGGTGTCGCATCGGGGCCGGAGCCAGCGGACCACTGCCACCCCATTGCGTTACTTGCCGGATCCCAGTCGATCAGGCAATCCTCAAACCAACGCATGCCAATCTTCCAGTGACTAAGCAGATGCTTGGTCAGATAGCTTGCCACGATCATGCGACCGCGATTGTGCATTCGCCCCGTGACATACATCTCGCGCATCGCCGCATCAACAAAGCGAATGCCTGTCCGCCCCTGTTTCCAGCGTTGGACTTCCTTGAGCCGTTCGTCCTCATTCCAAGGAAATGCGTCCCAGTCTTCCTTCCAGTTATCCGACAGGATGCGCGGTGTATGATGCATCAGATGGTATGCAAACTCGCGCCACACGAGTTCCTTCAGGAACGTCTCGGCTCCTGCCTTGCCCTCTTCGAGCGCACGCACCCCCGCATGCCAGCACTGATGCGGGCTGATCTCCCCAAGGCTCAGGTTTTCGGACAAGCCCGAGGTACCGTCTACGCCCGGCAGATCGCGGGTCTTGTCATAGTCCTTCACGATGTTGGCCATGAAGCCACCCAAGCGCGATTGGGCCGCCTGTTCGCCCAGCCGAACGTAGGGACGCACGATATCGGCACCGCGATCCATCGCCGCGCCAAGCTCCCAGTCCTCAATGATCTCGCTTTCAGGCCATGCCTCAGGCGTTGGTAATTCCCGCGGCGCGCTCAGTGGTGCCTCGACAGTCCGGTCCTTCACCATTTTCCAAAATGGCGTGTAGACCTTGTAAAAGCCGCCTGTCTTAGTCTCGACAGTCCATGGCTCAAACATGAGATGGCCACCAAAAGACTTCGCTTCGATCCCCTGATCTTTCAGCGCCGCCTTGATAGTCTTGTCGCGTTCGGTTGATGCTGGATCGTACAGGCGTGACCAAAAAACTGTATCGGCTCCGGTTTCCTGTATCAGCGCCTCAAGCACTTCGAGCGCCTTGCCACTGCGCAGGACGAGGCGACTGCCTTTTTCCCTCAACGCCTTATCGAATTCCGAAACACCAAGACCCAGCCGCCACTTCGGTGCCGCGCCAAGACCGTCGACCTGTTCGTCGCGAATGAACACCGGAATAACTGGCCGATCCGCTTTCGCCGCCGCTGACAGTGCTGCGTGATCGCTTAATCGCAAATCACGCCGGAACCACATCAATACTGCCGGCTTGTTCACATCCCACCTCGCTGCTGCTGATTGTCACAGGGTCTCCGCCCTGCGGGTCACAGGATTGCATCTAGCGCGGATATCAGTTGGTCAATCTCGTCCGCAGAGGTGTAGTGCGTAAAGCTGAGCCGCAAAACGCCTTCGTGCTCCGGCACCCCCATGGCAGAGAGAGCACGAACGGCATAAAAATCACCGCCACCCGCCATGACGCCATGCTCGGCCAGCGCCGCCGCGGCCTCTTCGGCGGAGCGTCCGATTGACAGGGCAACCGTCGGTGCGCGATTGGTCGGCTCGCTCGGCCCCAAAAGCCGAACGTCGTTGCGCGTGCGCACAGCCTCCAGCAACGGCGACAAAAGCGTGGTTTCATGTGCGCGCATCAGGTCGTGCACGATCCGTCCCCTCTCGGGCGCTGATGCAGAACCTCCAACATGATGATCGTAAAGAGTGTCGATGTAATCTGCCATACCTGCGCAAGCGGCAACCTGTGCATGATCCGGCCCTGCCGGGGTAAAGCGCTTGGGCAGGTAGCCTGCGTTGAAGTAATGCCCCTGATTGGGCAGCAACTCGGCAAGCGCGCGTCTTACGACCATGAGACCCTGATGCGGGCCATAGGTCTTGTAAGCCGAGAACAGGTAGATATCCGGCCCCAAGGCACCGACATCGGCAAAACCATGCGGCGCATAGGACACGCCGTCGACGCATGTAAATGCGCCTGCAGCATGTGCAAGCGCAGTGATTTCCGTCACCGGGTTCACTTCACCTACAACGTTCGAGCAGTGGGGAAAGCAAACCAGACGCACCGTCTCATCCAGCATTTCTTCGAGGTCTTCAGGATCCAGATGACCTGTTTCCGGATCTATCTGCCACTCACGAATTTCGATGCCCCTTGCCGCAAGGCGGCGCCACGGGCCTGTGTTTGCCTCGTGGTCCTGATTGGTGACAATGATCGCCTCACCTTCTTGCAATAGCTCGGCAAAAGCCTGTGCCAGCACATATGTATTTTGAGTGGTCGATGGCCCAAAACTCAACTCGTCGGGCGACACCCCGAGGATGGCGGCCATCCGGTCCTGTGCCTCGTCCATCTCCTCGCCACCCAGCCTGCTGGCTTCATACGGGGCATAAGGCTGTACCTTACGTTCAGTGTAAAAACGGGTAAGCCGGTCAACCACCTGTCGGCACGGATAAGAGCCGCCGGCGTTTTCGAAGAAGGCCTGCCCCTGCAACTGAGGCACCTCAAACGCGGGAAACTGCGCCCGCACGAATTCCAAATCTAGTGTCATGGCGACACTGAAATGCAAAAGGCCCCGGTACGCAAGCACCGGGGCCTCATTGCCGTAATTTGGCTCGAAGTTATTCGGCTGGCGCAGCCGCTTCGATCTCGTCAACGGTTGCCGGAACGCCAGCCGCTTCGCGACGGCCATCGTTGTAAATCGCCTTGATCAGCGACACGCACATCAATGCCATCACGATCGAGAAGGGTAGCGCCCCAATCACCATCGCTGTCTGGATCGCCGATGTCCCGCCTGAAAGCAGTAGTCCACCGACCACCAATGCCAGTGCCGCACCCCAGAAGAGGATATGGGGGCGCGCTTTCGGGCCTTCGTCGCCTGCCGCGTTGATGGTGTTCACAATTAGAACAGCAGAGTCAGCCGATGTGACAAGGAATGTCATCAGCAAGACCACAATCAGCATCGCCATTCCCCATGCGAGCGCTTCGGCAATAGGTGCCAGCATGAACTCTGTCATGGCAAAGATCTTGTCACCATTGGCCGCGTCAAAGATGACGCCGTTTGCCCCGCCGTTCAGTTCAAGATCAATAGCTGTGCCACCTGCCCACGAGAACCAGACAAAGCACATCAGCGCAGGAACGATCAAAGCGCCCAGCACAAATTCGCGGATTGTCCGACCGCGCGAGATGCGCGCAAGAAACAGCCCCACGAACGGCGCGAACGCGATCCACCAAGCCCAGTAGAACACAGGCCACCAGCCCTGCCATTGCGCCAGAAGGAAAGCCTCGGATCCGTCAACGCCATCCGTGCGAAACACGTTGAAGCTAAGCCATGGCAGCGCGAGCACATAATCCCACAGTCCGACAACCATCGCCGTCAGGCCAAACAACGTCGCCCCGAAGATGATGAAAAAGCCAAGCAGTACGATCGACAGCACCATATTGATATTCGACAGCCATTTGATGCCCTTACCGACACCCGACAGCGCTGAAAGCGTAGAGGCACCCATAATCACGACCAACGCCACAACGATGCCTATAAACGTCGCGCCGCCGTCCTCGTTCATCAGGCCGCCGATGCCGATCCGTGTCAGGCCTGCAACGAACTGTTCGACGCCAAAGCCCAACGTCTGCGCCACACCGAGAATGGTCGCAACCACCGCCACGATGTCGATCAAATGCCCGAACGGGCCGGAAAGCGCCTTGCCGAAAAGCGGTGTGAGCGAAGAACGGATGGTCAACGGCAGGCCGCGGCGGTAACTGAAGAAAGCCAGCGACAAACCGGCAATCCCGTAGCATGCCCAAGCACCAAAGCCCCAGTGCAGGAAAGACCACTTATAAGCTGAGCGGACGTTATCCTCCGCGCCACCCGTCGTCAGGCCCTGAATAACCTCGGGATTATTACCAAAGTGCGCGACAGGTTCTGCCACCGCCCAAGTCAACATGCCCACACCGATACCGGCGCCGAACATCATCGAGAACCAGGAAAAGTTGGAGAACTCCGGAACTTCGCCTTCGACGCCGAGCTTCAGCCGACCCGCTGTTGGCCAGATCGCCAGCGCAAGACAGGTGATGACGAAAAGAGCAACAACCCAGATGTACCACGCCGCCGCATTTGCGAGGATGACACTGTTCAGATCGCCTAGTACGCGGCCAGACTGCGTCGGCCAGAAAATACACCAGACAACAAGAATACTGATGATGAGTTTACTGACGACGGTAACGTCGACACTGAATCCCCGATAAAAACCGCTCTCGGCGGTCTTGATCGGTAGATCCGATAAAGGTGGTTGAATAGCCATTACGTTGGTTCCCTGTTGTTTCGTATCTGTAAGCTAGGCACATAACCAATTTGGCTTGGGACAATTGCGACCCATCCACGGTTCAAAACGCCGCATTTTTGCGAGATTTAGGGTGCAAACTGTATTTTGCGCTGATAGCAGCCTCCCTACTGTCCAGCTCCGTATGGTCGAGCGTTGCACAGGTTCAGGCAACTTGTCACACTTTTTCGAAACGCCCCGAGGCTCGGGCCGTCCCACTTGCAGTGCGATGACTGGCGTATCGGCGGTGACGGTATCAAAAGCCAACCGCCATACTTGATCGAATGAATCATTGTGCACAGGCGCCATTAAATCGCCCTATTCAAAAGCTAAGCTGCACCCCAAGCTGAGCTGGAGTTTTTATGCTTGAGACCGTTTTGATCCTTGCCGCTGCTGTTTGCATTGTCGACGTGCTATGGATGCATCGGGCACAACGGCGCGCGGCGCTCGCAACTGATGACACCGCACAAAACGGGCCTTCACATAGCGCCCTGATCCGCCGCTTGATCTACTATTCGGCAGCCATCGCCGTGATCTATACCTTCGGTGGCTGGCTAAATCTTGGCGCATAAAAAAGCCCGGTGTGAACCGGGCCTTTGGTTTTAAATGACCATGGATCGACGTCAGCTGTTCACGTCGACGACGACGCGGCCCTTTACCTGACCTTTCAGGATGTCGGCACCAAGTTTCGGCAAATCGCCCAACCCGGCAGGCTGCACCATCGCTTCCAGCTTATCCATCGGCAGATCACGTGCGATACGCTCCCATGCGCGCAGGCGGTTCTCATATGGCTGCAATACGCTGTCGATCCCCAGAAGGTTCACGCCACGCAGCAGGAACGGAATAACCGTGGCGGGTAAACCTGCACCGCCAGCAAGGCCCACAGCCGAAACACTGGCGCCGTATTTCATCTGTCCAAGAACCCGTGCAAGCATCGCGCCGCCTACCGCGTCTACACAGCCAGCCCATGTTTCAGCCTCCAAAGGTCGCTTGGTTGTCTCGTTGATCTCATCGCGGGCCACGATCTGGCTGGCACCCAGCGACTTGAGGTAGTCAGCCGTTTCCGGTCTACCTGTGACACCTGCCACTTCGTGTCCGAGCGCCGCGAGGATCGCAACGGCCACCGACCCGACGCCGCCTGCCGCACCGGTAACGAGGACAGGACCATCGCCTACTTTGAGGCCGTGGTCTTCCAGCGCCATCACTGCCAGCATCGATGTGAAGCCCGCGGTTCCCACTGCCATCGCCTGACGTGTATCCAAGCCGTTCGGCAACGGTACAAGCCAGTCGCCCTTGACCCTGGCTTTTTGGGCGTACCCGCCCCAGTGAACTTCGCCAACGCGCCACCCGGTGAGCACTACCTTGTCGCCCGGCTTGTAGCGGTCATTGTCGGATGCCTCCACTGTGCCAGCAAAATCGATGCCGGGCACATGCGGATACTGGCGCACAAGCCCGCCGCCGGGGCCAACGCAAAGACCATCCTTGTAATTGACCGTGGAATATTCGACCGCGACCGTAACATCACCAGCGGGCAGTTGATCAACACTGATCTCTTCGACGGCCGCTGATGTTTTTCCGCTTTCTTCGTCTTTGTTGACCACAAGTGCCTTAAACATGTTCATCTCCATTCCGGGGCCCTGCCCCTGTCATCAAAAAATTCAATGCCTGCCAGCTCAGTGACAGGCGATCTTGGGCCTTCAGGCCCAGAACCCCGGCATTACCGTTGCTTCCCGCTCGCCTTCGGGCGTGTCTACACGTAAGACCGTGCCAGTATCCCAATGGGTCATGCGCACCATGCCGATGGCGACATGTGTCGCAAAATCAGGACTCCACGCAGCAGAAGTCACCTGTCCGACACGGGTATCGCCCGCGTATAGCCCCCAGGCTCGATCCGCACCCGGCATGGGCTCGCCCCCGATCGATATTGCCCTGACCTGCTGTACCGGCCCTTCTTTGGCCACTCGCAACAACGCATCACGCCCAATACAGCCAATGGCCGTTTGCGTGTCGCAAAACCGGCCAAGCCCACATTCGTGAGGTGTGTTGTCATCTGTCATATCATTTCCATATGACAGCAGCCCTCCTTCAATCCGCTCGATGCTATTGGGGCATCCGGCGCGCACGTTAAGGTCTTCGCCCGCGGTCATCAGGGCGTGCCACAACGGCATGGCGATGTCATACCCGTCGACATAAACTTCGTAGCCGCCCTGCTTGGAATAACCAGAGCGCGCCACGACCAGATCACGGCCCTCGAATTCGAAAAGACCAAAGCGGAAAAATTTCAAGTCCAGAACGCCATCACCGAAGACCCGTCTGGCCAATTCGTCCGCCTTCGGTCCTTGAATGGCGAGCGGCGAGACGTCTGGCTCGTCCACAAGAACGTCCAGCCGGTACCCGTTGGCAATCCCCTTTACCCAAAGCAACAGGTCGCTGTCTGCAATGGATATCCACCAGCGATCCTCTGCCAGCTTGACAGCGACAGGGTCATTCAGCATGCCGCCGGTCTCGTCAACGATTGGTACATAAAAGCAGCGCCCCGGCAACATGCCGCGCAGGTCCCGCGGGGTCAGCATCTGCATCAGCCGCGCGGCATCCGGGCCGCGCAACTCCACCTGCCGCTCCACCGATACATCCCATATCTGAACATGCTCTTTCAGGTGGCGGTAATCTGCTTCCACACTTTCGAACACGGTTGGCAGGAGCATGCGATTATAGACTGTGTAAGCCTTAACACCTGCGGCCTCAACGCCTTCCGAAAAAGGCGTGCGTCGCAAGCGGCGGGAAGGAGAAATCAGCGCCATTTCAAAAATCCTCCGGCATGAAAACCATATCAGTCACGGGTGCTTTCTGACCCGCGGCCGTGAGCATCGCGTGGATTTGCCCGCGATGATGTGTCTGATGGTTGAAGAAATGCACGATAGCTTCCGCAAGCGGCAGCGTGAACGACCGGTTCATCGTGCCCGAGTGCCAAGTGATATCGCCCTTCAGGTCCACTGTCCGCAAAGCTTTCGCCCATAGAATGATCCGGCCGTCGACCCGAAAACGGTCAGCGCTCCATGAGGCCGCGGAAGGGTGAAGCGTGGCGTGCTCTGATGCTGGAACGTCAGGTGGCGCGACGGACGGATCAAACCGGCTCATCCACAAGGTATCGCCCCACAGCAAATGGTTTGCGGTGGCCAAAATGCTCCCAAAGAAAGCGCCTCTGTCGCGAGTGAGCTCTTGCGCGTCCATCGCTTCCAACACCGGCATCAACTGAGTGTTCTGCCAACTGTTGTACCGCGCCATGGCTTGAACATAGCGCGGATCGATCACGGCGCCGGACCCTTCCAGTCAATTGCGCAGATCTCGGCGGATTTGCCGCCAAAATCCCAGACACGCCCGTAATCACGTACTTTGCTTTTCAAACCACGTGCCGCAACGATGTCAGGCCCCATCCAATACTTGGAGTTGGTAATCATCACCGGATGGTCCGGGCTTGCTCCCGTGATCGCTTCGATCTCGCCTTGTATCTTGCGCCCGATGGTAATGCGGCGGCGATTGCCGTCGCGCTCGATCTGAACCGGAGCACGCTCGGCACCGATAATTTCACTCACCAGCATTGTGAACAAACCGGTCGTGCCACCCGCCGCGCCAGAGAAAATTTGCAAGATACCGTTGTAGGCTTTGCCGCTTGCGCTCTCGTCCACGTAGGCCGCAACCTTCCAGTTGCCTTCGGCCATACGACCGGGGATTTCGACCATCAAGCCGATTTGCAAGCCTGACAGGTCTTCGCCTTCGAAATGTCCTTCGTCGATGATGATTGCCATCCACGCCTTGCAATCGCCCTCTGTCGGTGGGTGCTTGCCAAGGCTGACAACGCAAGGACAGAAAACGTCGCAAGAGCAATTCATGAACAGCTCGCCCTTAATGGCCCATTCCGTCGGGCTCATCTGGCGGCGTCCCGGATTGGGCATGCGCTGGTCGATGCGCTGGCTGATCGGCAGCCGGTCCGCTTCTGGTTTGCGGTTCTTCGCCATTGGTTATCCTCCCATTATTAAAGGCAGCGCCATCACCGCAAAACCTGCGAAGACAAGGATCACGCCCATCGGTTTGGTCACGTAGTGCCCGATCTGGGGCAGTTTTTCTATGATCATGAACAAAGTGGCCAACCCCATCCATGCTAGGTTCATTACTCCGCCGACAAAGCCTAGCGCCATGAACCCCCAGCAACACCCGACGCAATAAGCGCCGAGCCCAAGCCCCATACGCAGTCCGCCAACGGCACCTGAGCGCCAGTTTCCGAGGAAATACATCATCGGGCTATGACACACGCCATGGCAGATCTCCTTGGCGCGGGTGAATTGAAACAAGCCCACCGCGACCAGCAAGCCGCCAGCAAACAAAGAGGACTTGGCGATGCCCAGCATATCAATCACACCCCCGAAAAGCAGCGCGAGCTGAACACTGGTGATTGCAGCAGCAAACACCACCCAAATGACGAAATAGCCGACCAATACGCCGACCCAGCCGCCGCGTGTGCCAGTGGCACTGACCATGAGGTCTTCATAGGCGCGCAAGGTAGGTATCAGCGTCGGCAGCATCATCGCCGCCATCATCCCTGCCCACATCACGAAAAGCGGCCCGAAGTTGGCCATCGGCATGTACATCGGCATGCGCGGGTCCATCGCGGCCATCCGCGCACCCATTTCGCCCGGCCGCCCCATCAGATCCAGATCCATATCCACACTCATGGTGTACATCATCGACCACGCCGCAAGGATCGCAGCGAAAAAGCCAAGCCACGCTGTAGACCTGATTATCCCGTTCATAACGCTGACAGCCTCCCTTGCCTTTCAAATGCCAGACAATTAAAACCGGTGCAAACATTAAATGTATGACATATGAAAATCGACCCGGAAAACCCAGCAGATCTATCTGCACAGATAGCGGGCGCCATCCGCGACGCAATTGTCGCCGGCACGCTGATCGTGGACGAGCGCCTGCCGTCCGAAGCAGAATTGGCGGATCATTTCGACGTTTCGCGACCGACCGTGCGCGAAGCGCTCAAACGTCTGGCGGCCCAGTCTCTGATCCGCACGCAGCGCGGTGCAACCGGCGGCGCGTTCGTGAACAGGCTCAGTTTCGAAGAAGCCTATCCCCAGCAAATCACTACCTCGACCCTTCTTTTGTCGATGAATGCCGTAAGCTTCGGCACTGCCTGTGAAGCGCGCTATGCTCTGGAACGGGCCTGCGCACCCCTGTCAGCGAAACGCCGCACCGCTGATCATCTTGCCACAATGCGCGCAGAGGTTCATCGACAGAGCCAGCCTGGCCTGACCGATGAGGCATTTTGCGCGTCGGATGTTGCCTTTCATCGCGCGCTTGTCGATGGGGCCGGCAACCCTGTCCTTAGCTATCAACTGGCCGGTGCGGTCGAGGCAATGCAGCCGTTGATGAACATGGTTACCTTTACTGCGCGTGACCGGGCGCGAATTGTCGCTTTGCATACTGACATTGCCGACGCTTTGGAACGACAGGACTGTGACGCAACGGCCACCGCCCTGACTGCGCTTGAGCATGAGACGCAAAAGCTTGCACACGATGTGTTCGCCGCGCGAAAATCCAGATCAACAGACCAGAGTTAACAAAACGATCTGACCCGCACGCTAGCCAAAAAATTTGTATAAAAATTGCGCGATGCCGTGATGTCGGCATGATCCTGCCACGAAGTAATATTATCGCAATACGTGTACCCACCTGATGATAAACGGTAACTGGCTACGTGGACTTGTTTTTCTTTGTATCGCTGATTGTTTGGAGCCTCGCTTCTTTCGCGCGGCGTAACATCTACTATTTTTTCGGGTTTTCAGCCTCAACACGACAGGTCGCTGGCAGGACCCTGAACCCGTCGGTCGGCACCTGCTTTAGCACTCACGAGAAAGCAAAAATCAACGAGGCACTCGAATTCCTGCGTTTGCTAAGTCACCTTGCACTCGCCAGCACGCTGGCGATTGGCGCGCTGGCGGTGAACTTATTGCCTGTATAAGCTGACATGCGACATCTTTAGCGCACTGCAGCAAATGATTGTGCGCGCGCAGCAATTGTGCTAATGTTAGCGCTACCGAACCATATATTACTGGACTTTAGGATTGAAACATGACCCAACCCGCTCTGGATGAAGCAAAAATCCGCGAAACAGCCTATCTCTTCTGGCTCGACGACGGTCAGCCGCATGGCCGCGATCAAGAACACTGGCTCAAAGCGATCGATGCATTGACCCCGGCGACCCCCAAAAAAGCACGCAAAGCTCCGGCGAAACCGCGCGTCGCAAAGGCAAAAGCAGCACCCACTGCAACTAAAACAGCGGCCAAAGCAAAAGCGGCCCCAAAAAAGCCGCGCGCCAAAAAGGCTACTGCTGCAAAATAAAAATACCTCCCAATCCATGCAAAACCGTTGCGTTCATCGCGACGGTTTTCTTGTTTGACGGCTGGAAACGTGCGGAGCCTTCATTAGATCAGGCTGTCGACAATCTTTCGTGTGTGGTGAAACAGCCGTGCAACCTCGTAGGTCGCCATAAAGAGCAAGGGATAGCCCAATGTCTCACGTGCCTGAAAGAACCCAACGAGGTTGATCCTTTGGATCAGCGCGACCGTCGGCTTGAACAATGCCAGCACGATGGCTGCACCTAATATCCATCCGACCAACACATCTGACGGCCAATGCAGACCGACAACCACTCGTGGAAGTGAGGTCACAAAAATGGCCCAGAATATCATGATGATACCAGCTTTCCGGTTGATCAGAAAATACGCGACAGCCAAGCCCATGAACAGGCTTGCGTGATCCGACGGCATGGAACTCCATCCGTCCAATGCCGCCTCTGGCTGCCCGGGATAGAGTTGAACATCGAGGCCCGGTGTATTGATCGGACGCGCTGAGTAAGGAAGATAATTTGCCAACACTCGTGTGATACCGATAATCGGTATGGTCAAAATCAGCGTGGCTGCCAGCCGGTTGCGATTTTTTTCACGGACCTCTTCGTTATCACCAAGAAACCAAAGGCCCCAGAAAACCAGCATGAACGAAATGGATTTCATCACACCCGTCCCTGCGAGTGCGACGACCTTATCAAATAACGGCCATTTTCCGTTAAAGCTGTTCAGATATTCAAATACAATTAAATCCATTAAATTCACTCACACCATCAACCCAAAAGTTAATTTGTCACAAAACTGTTACAAATTCAATTATTCGCGCAGGGTAGTTGATGTGAGCCCATGATTTGCGCTGCTCGAAAGTCAGCAACTTGGCACTTGCCCCCTGCTATCTGGCCGCTAACTCTCCGACATGATCGATACGATTAACATTTTAAGCGCTATTTTGACGTTGGGGTTTGGCCTCTTTGGTTTCTGTGCCCCACGTTACACAGCAGCCGCGCTGGATTTGGCGCCGACACAAAGCACTATGGGGCTGTCTGAGATGCGTGCCTCTGTGGGTGGTCTATTTGTCGTCGCAGGCATTGCGGCGCTGTGGCTTGATACGCCCACGGCATATGCGATGATTGGTTTTGCTTTCGCTGGTGCTGCTTTGGGGCGCGTCGTTTCCTTAATCTTCGACAATCCTCCACTGCGAAAGGTGCTAGTTTTCGGCGGAATTGAAGCAGCGCTTGCGCTATGGCTTGTCGCGGCAAATCTCGGCCGCGCGCTTTAGGCGCATTCAAATGCAGCACGAATAGTGACGCGCCGCGAGAAACTGAATCTACAGCCACGAAAGTGGTTTAATAATACATTGCAATTACCTGAAACCATTTAACTTTCGTGAATTTCTTCAGGCAAACTGAAATTTGGCCGCTTGCATGCGCCCTCTTGAGTAATCAGCACGGGTCCACTATCTATAACTTGTTCGCAAGAACTATGGACATAAACGCGCTCGTAATAAGCGGATCGGACCCGGGGGCGGTACCCGGCGGCTCCACCAAACATCCTTCATTTGGGGATCATGGGGCCGAAACAGGATCGACGAACGTCTAAAGGGGTTAGCTTTGTCTCGGCTGTCTGCCACCGTTATCGGCGAAAAACGTACAATTGCAAATGACAATCGTGCACCAGTAGCAATGGCCGCGTAAGCGACCTGAGATACTGAATCTTAAGCCCTAAGGCCTTGCAGCTTTAGGCGGGGTTTCGCAGGCACCTGGCAACAGAAGCCTGCACCTTCCCAAAAAATCTTTCGCGAATTCCCCCATAGCGTGCATCTGTTTACGTTATGTCTTCATTTGGTTGCTAGACAGGTCACGATTGCAAAGGCAGTGACCGGACATGAAACAAAAATTAGACATCGTTAACCGTTGGTTTCGCGAAGTCTGGATCGAGGGAAACCTCGACACGATAGAAGAGATTTACAATCCCGCGCCTGCTGATGAATGTCTGCACGCTGATGGCACGCCAGCCACCGGAGAGGTGTTTGAACTCACGCAGGTGCTGCGCACTCTGGTCACCAACAAAACGGTCCGTATCATAAAAGCCATCGAAGACGGTCCGTGGATCGCCCTGATGCTTGAGATGGAAGGTGCCGATTCAGCGTCGCGTAGACCGGTAAAAATGCGCTGGCAAACGTATATGCGCATTGAAAACGGCCAGATCATCGAAAACCATCCCAGTGTGAATTTCATCACGCTTTTCGAACAATTGGGCCAACTGCCCCCTAACAGCTTCGAACTGATGCTGGCTGGCACCGAATTGAAGTAAGCTCTGCAGATTGACCGGCGCTTCAGGCTGTGGCAGCCCTATGACACCTATCGCGTATGTTGTATCGGAAGACACAGTGTCTGAATTGCTCGCTCTCTTGCTTCCCCATAACGCCGAACGGATCATGCACTGATGGGCGCGCCATCGATGCGCGAACTGGCGCGGGTCTTTGGCCGGATTGGTGTATTGTCATTCGGCGGCCCGGCGGCACAAATCAGTTTGATGCACCGAGAGCTGGTAGATCAACGCGCGTGGCTTAGCGAGGCTGTATTTTTGCGTGCTCTGTCGCTGTGTATGATGCTGCCCGGACCGGAAGCGATGCAAATGGCCACTTATGCCGGTTGGCGGTTGCGGGGCACCATCGGTGGCCTGGTTGCTGGCGTGTTGTTTGTTTTGCCAGGCGCGGCAGTCATCACAGTACTCGCCTTGCTCTACGTCACGATAGGCGACTTACCCGCCGTGCAAGCAGCCTTTGTCGGCATTAAGGCGGCCGTTGTTATCATCGTGGTCCAAGCCCTGATCCGACTTTCTGCAAAAGCCTTGTCCGGTTCTGTTGCCTGGGTCTTGGCCGCAGCTTCCTTTGGCGCGGTCTTTGTGCTCGGCATGCCCTACCCTGCAGTAGTTGTCGCAGCTGCAGCTGTCGGCGCAGTTTTCCTGAACAAAACAGCACAACCTGCGGCTCCTACCACCCACGAAAAGGCCCGTCCGTTCACCACACTGCTAATGTGGATTGCGCTCTGGTCTGCGCCAATTTTGCTTTGGGCGTTTCTTGACCAGCAGTTCTTGCTTGATATCGCTTTGTTTTTTTCAAAACTGGCAATTGTCACATTCGGTGGCGCCTATGCTGTGCTGGCTTATATGACGCAGACAATCGTTTCCGACTATGGCTGGATCAGCACCACCGAAATGATCGACGCACTGGGACTGGCAGAGACAACGCCCGGCCCACTGATCCTTGTGACGCAGTTCGTCGCACTGATCGCCGGTTACGCGCAAGATGGCATCGGCATGGCTTTTCTGGCAGCGATCACCGCGCTCTGGGTTACCTTTATCCCATGTTTTCTATGGATTTTCCTTGCAGGGCCATACGTGGAGCGGATCGCATCGCGACCACGCCTTGCCGCGGCTCTGGACGGCATAACGGCGGCGGTTGTTGGTGTGATCCTTAATCTGGCGCTTTGGTTCGCAATACATGTTCTGTTTGGCAAGGTAACGCGCATCAGCGGTCTGGCCCTGCCAGTGCCGCAGCCATCAAGCATCGACGTCGCTGCATTGCTGCTTACGGCGGTGGCCGCCGTGTTGCTTTTGTGGGCCCGCCGCGGGTTGATCGAAACGCTTGGTATTATGGCGCTGAGCGGCCTCATTCTGGGCACTGTAATCTGAGCGTGGGTTTTCCGCGCATCGCCCCTTTTATCCGGCCGGGAATCGGCTATGCTCAAACTCAGCGTTCCAGTCACCTCAGAGGACGAGAATGACCCGCTCCATTGATTACGGCAATCTGATGCATGAAGCCATGCGCGGACTTATCCGCAAGGTATTGCAAGGGGTGTGCGAAAACGGTTTGCCGGGCGAGCATCATTTTTTCATAACATTTGATACCAGTCACCCGGATGCAGAACTGGCAGACTGGTTGAGTGATCGCTACCCGGGCGAGATGACCGTTGTGATGCAGCACTGGTATGACAATCTCGAAGTGTCCGAGGACGGGTTTGCCGTCACCTTGAATTTTGGCGATGCGCCCGAGCCGCTGTATATCCCCTATGATGCAATTAAGACTTTTGTCGACCCGTCTGTAGAGTTTGGTTTGCGCTTTGAAACGCAAGGCGACGACGAAGATGAGGATGCGACCGTGACACGGGCACCAGTTCCCGCGCCTGTGCCTAAGTCGGCCGAAACCGAAGACGCAAAAGCATCGGATGCAGGGGATGGAAAAGACGCAGAGATCGTTTCTCTGGACAGCTTCCGCAAATAAACCGGCTTACATACGTTTCAGAAACGTCGACACGGTTTTCTGAATTTGCCCGTTCCGCACGCTCTTGTAGTCCAGATTCAGGCCGCCCTCGACAACAGTACGGTCGAATTGCTGAATCTCGTAACCGCCGTCTTCAGCAACGAACAGCGAATACACACTTAATGTGTCACCGTCGAACCTGCTCCAGACATAGGGTTCGCCTTTCATGGGGTCCAGTTGAACATCGTGCCCGAATACGTTGCGTTTCATTGCTGACGCAAAAACTTCGGCACGATCGCTTGGTACAAACTCGATGGAGTATGATTTTTCCTTGGCGCGGCCGTCTTTGCGGTAGGTGATAGTCGACCAGTTGACGATGAAACCCTGTTTCGTTTCCTCGATCTTGACTGACATATCTCTCATCTGCGTACCGCCATCCGCGGTTGCAACCTCAGCCGTACCCTCGTAGCTGCCGACAAAACGTTCTATCTGGGCTTGCGCCATAGACGCTGTCATAAATAACAGCGCAACGCTTATCGCCAAAAACTGATGGTATCCAAAACCGTTCACGCGCCTGAACATCTGTAAATCCTCTCTGCGAGAACTGCCACGTCCGGCAGGACGCCGGCGCATCAGTTATACCTTTATATCAAGATAATATCTTCGCGCAGAGATACAATAACCGCAATTCAAGCTGTGAGCGCTAAACGCTGCAATCGTCATCGCCAGAGTGTTGCGCCGCCCCCTCTGGCCCGTTACACCGCAAACAAACAGTCCACGAATGGAGCGCAAGATGGCCCAGACCCGCACAGAAACCGACAGCTTTGGTCCCTTGGAGGTTCCGGCAGACAAATACTGGGGTGCGCAGACTCAACGTTCTATCATGAACTTTCCCATTGGATGGGAGCGTCAGCCAATCGCCGTAGTTCGGGCGCTGGGTGTCATCAAACAGGCCTGTGCTCAGGCAAATATCGAACTGGGAAAGCTCGACTCGGAACGAGGCAATGCGATTGTGGAGGCGGCCAGCGAAGTTGTTGCAGGCAAGTTTGATGACAATTTCCCTTTGGTTGTCTGGCAAACCGGATCCGGCACGCAATCAAACATGAACGCCAACGAGGTAATTGCAAACCGCGCGATCGAAATTCTTGGCGGGGTTATCGGCTCCAAAGATCCGGTACACCCAAACGATCATTGCAATATGGGGCAGTCCTCAAACGACACCTTCCCCACAGCAATGCATATCGCAACCGCGACCATGGCTCGCGATGTGCTGATCCCGGGCCTCGATAAACTGCACGGGTCACTGGCCAGAAAGACCAAGGAATTCGAGGGAATCATCAAGATCGGGCGAACACATACGCAGGATGCGACGCCGCTGACGTTGAGCCAGGAATTCTCCGGCTATACGCATCAGGTGGCCATGGGGCTGGCACGGGTAAATGCCGCTCTCGGACGCATCTACGAATTGGCACAAGGCGGTACTGCTGTGGGTACCGGGCTGAACACACCAAAGGGATGGGACGTCATGGTCGCGGCGAACATGGCCAAGATCACCAGCCTGCCCTTTGTAACGGCACCTAACAAATTCGAGGCGCTCGCAGCGCATGATGCCATGGTCGAAATGTCCGGTGCACTGAAAACCGTTGCCGCGAGCCTGTTCAAGATCGCCAATGACATCAGGCTTCTTGGGTCCGGTCCGCGTTGTGGCCTTGGCGAACTCATCCTGCCCGAAAACGAACCCGGGTCTTCGATCATGCCAGGCAAGGTCAACCCCACACAATGCGAAGCGCTGACGCAAGTCTGCGCGCACGTGATGGGCAATGACGCAGCCGTCGGCTTTGCCGGAAGCCAAGGGCACTTTGAATTGAACGTCTACAAACCGATGATGGCGTACAACGTGCTGCAATCGATGCAACTCTTGGGCGACGCGGCCTCTGCGTTCACCGACAATCTGATGGACGGGTTGCAAGCCGATGCCACACGTATCGACAAACTGATGCGCGAAAGCTTGATGCTGGTTACCGCACTCGCCCCGGAAATCGGCTATGACAATGCCACAAAGGTTGCCAAGACCGCACACAAGAACGGCACCACACTCGTTGAAGAAGCTGTAAACCTCGGTTTTGTTACCGAAGAACGCTTTAACGAAGTGGTTCGTCCAGAAGACATGGTAGGGCCGAAATGACCAAGCCGGTGAACCTCAACAAGGTTCGCAAGGCGCGGGCGCGCGCTGAAAAGCGCGCGTTGGCAGACCAGAACGCGATCAAGTTCGGACGGTCAAAAATTGAAAAAGACGCAGATCGATCCGAAGTGCTGCGCGCCGCGCGCCTGCTTGACGCGCAAAAGCGCGAGACATGAGCGGACGCCCGGTCAAACACTCTGTAACGCTCAACGGCCACCGCACCAGCGTATCACTTGAAGACGAGTTCTGGCTGGCCTTTCGCGAAATAGCCTCCGAAAAAAACATGCCAATCAATGCGTTGGTCGCCGAAATTGATGTAGAACGCGGAGCCGAGATAGGCTTGGCTTCTGCGATCCGCCTGTTTGTCTTACGACACCTTCAGGCGCAAATCGGCTGAACGTCAGATCGAGGCGCGATAAATCTTGTCGATATTGCTGCCAAGAGCTTCTTGAAATTCGGTGTCTGACTGATTGACATTCAGCCCTTCGGTCAACGCCCTGCTGAAACTGGCAATCATCGACGTGGCCTGTGTGAGCCGCACACAGGCTTCATCTGTAGAGTATCCGCCAGACAAGGCAACCACGCGCAAAACACGCGGGTGCGCCGCCAACTTGTCGTAGCGCCACGGCTCGTCCGGCAACGTCAGTTTGAGCATTACGTCTGCACCATCTTCCAACGTGTCGAGATGCCGGGCGATTTCCGCTTCGAGTTGTACTTCTGCCTCGCCCTTGGTGGCGGAATGGATATTTATCTCAGGCTCAAGGATCGGGACCATCCCAGCAGCAATAACGGTGCGCGCTACTTCGAACTGTTGCGCTACGATCGCAGCAACACCCGCTTCATTGGCTTCATTAATGACAGAGCGTTCTTTGGTGCCGAATATGCCCTTGCCCTTGGCTTCAACCAGCAACTCTTCCAGCCCCGGCATAGGCTTGAGCATCTGCACGCCATTTGCTTCAGCTTCCAATCCCTTGTCGATCTTCAGGAAAGGCACCACGCCGCGGTCATGCCACAAAAGGTCAGCGACGGGTTTGCCGTTGATCGTATCATTCATCGTGCGCTCAAAGAGAATGGCACCAATGACCTTGTCGCTGGTAAAGGCGGCAGCAAGGATGATGCGCGCGCGCATCTCGTGCATTTTTTGGAACATCTCTTCATCACCGGAGTAGTCAGAAGGTTCCACACCGTAAAGTTTCAGCGCTTTTGGTGTTGATCCACCCGATTGGTCCAACGCTGCGATAAACCCTGCACCCGATTCCATCTGGTCGCGCATTTTCGTGAAATCTGACATGTCTGTCCCTTCTTACTAATCCTGTTCCCCTGATAAGACACCGGACAGCGGGATGGTACATGTTAGCGACGGACAATCCGCAGCCGAATGCCCCCGGCGCTCCGCACAGTAAGATGCGCAACTGGGACAGGCGAGGTATCTTCGGCAAGCTCGACTTTGAGATGCCGCAGGATGGTTGCAAGCATCAATACTCCTTCGAGCATCGCAAAACCGGCACCGGGGCAGACACGCGGGCCCGCGCTGAAAGGCATATAGGCCGTGCGCGCTGATGCCTGTCCTTCGGGCGTTTGCCAACGGGCGGGGTCAAAATTGTCCGGATGATCCCAAAGTCGGCTGTGCCGGTGCAGATGCCACGGGCTAAGAACAATCTGAGCGCCGTGCCGCACCGTACGACCTCTGAAAACCTCAGTTCGGATTGACTGGCGCACCATCATTGGCACCGGCGGATAAAGCCGAAGTGTTTCCCGGAACACGTCGCGGGTGACACGCAAACGCGACATTCCAGAGATATCTTCTGGTCCGCCCTCGCCAGCTTCTGCAGCAATCTTTTCTTGCCACTCGGGATAAAGCGCCAGCAAATAAAGTGCCCACGCAAGACCAGACGCGCTGGTTTCATGTCCTGCGAGGAAAAAAATCGCGACCTGATCCACCATTTCCGCCGCCTCAAACAATGCGCCGGTTTCGGGGTCGGGTGTCGTCATGATCTTTGTGGCGAGGTCGTCCGGTGCCTGTCCTGCATCAATCATTGTCTGACGGTCTTGCACGAGCCTTGTAATCAATTCGCGGATTTCAGCGGCACTGGCGCGCGTTGTGCGACGGAACCCACGGGGCACCCAGTGCGGCAGCGGCAAAAACGCAGCAACGTTGAGGATAGGTTGGCTGCGTTGATAGGTTTGGAACGCCGCGTAGGTGCGGGCCGCAATCGTATCGCTGATCGGTAAGGAAAATAACGTACGAAAGATGACGTCTGCGGCAGCGTGGCTGGCTTCTGCTTCGATGTCGAGAACTTGGTCCGCCTGTTTCTCTAGCCGCGCTGCGGTCGCTTCAGCAGCCGCTGCAATCGCTGCGAAACTGTCGCGCAGTCTTCCGCGCTCAAAGGCAGGGTCAATAATGCGGCGTTGACGCGCCCATATATCGCCATTGGTCAGGAACACCGAGTTGCCTAAGAGCGGGCGCAACCCCTCGCCCACCCTGTCCGATTTGGGAAAATCCTCTGGCCGGTCGCGCAGCACCCGCTGGATCAATGTTGGATCGTTTGCGAGATAACTACGAAAAAAAGGCGTTTTGAACTCGGCCATCCATGCACGATAAAGGCGCTCCGGCTGCGCTGACAGAATATCACGGCGGAACAGTCGCATGTACTGCCAGAGCGAGACACGATCCGCGCGCGAAGCAGGCTTGGGTGGCAACGACGGGTCGATCACGGGCGCACCGACGTGTACTTACTGATGGATTTTTCCAACCGAGACTTGGATGGTGGCCGTCCCGCGTACCGCGCATGAAGTGTCCTTGGGCCTGCCGTGATCTGAAAGTAGTCGTAATCGCGTGGCTGATCAAAGGCGCAAAGGTATTGAAAATGCAGCCGAAAGAAACGCCACCGCAGTGCACGCCACCGTGCCGGAGAAAGGCTTTGACTAAAGGCCGCCGAAAAAACCAGCGGCGCTCTTTTCTTTTCGGTGCTCTGGCCCGAGACCGCCACAGGATCACACAGCGCAAAGCAACACCCGTCGCCCGGTGCAGTGACATCAACCCACGTCAGTTCGGACCGTGTCGAAAGGTATCGCAGGTCTGCGCGCAGCCGCTCTCCGTGCGGCAGGAACGACAGCATTGGCACAACATGCCCCAATGTCAGTAGCGCCAGACGGGGCCTGCCTGCAGGGATTTCTCGCCGGCGGATCAGATCAGCCAGCATGCTGATGCTCAGATGCGCGCCAGACGAATGGCCCACCACGAGCACCTCGTCAAAGTCGGCATCGAGGGCGGCGGCAACCTTTTCCCGAAACACAAGCAGACGGTTTTCAAGTTCGGTCGCGTACGCGCCTTGATGTGAAGCGCTGTAGGCAAAATCATGCATCAGGTAGTAGGCAAAAAATCTGCCATCGTTCCGCTGGAACCAGCGCAGAACCAAGTAAGCGACCAGCACAGCCAGACACAACTGGCCGACAAAAGGCACAGTTGGCTGAAGTTTTGCGACGATCTGGGCAGACGCCCACCCCGCACCAAGGGCCAGCACCAGTTGCAGGATCAATCCAAACAACGGGTAAAGCGCCGCGATGACTGGTCCCTTGCGCAGCCGCATGAGACGCCAGAGCGCACCCGTGGACAGGTAGATCCATGCGGTGCGGACAAGTGCGGCATAGGTGGCAAATATTCCACGCGGTCGACTGGCTTGAACGAGGTCTGACCACGACAGGACCTCTATCTGCACGTCAACCGCTTCGTCATCGATGACCGAAGTAACCTGCCAACCATAGCCCTCCCCGGGCAGAGGGCCTGCCATTGCGATCGAGTACCCCGACACAGATGCCTGCTCCTGTGCTTCGCGACGGTAAAGTTCACGGTATCTACGCGGCGGAAACGGGTCATAGCCCGGCAGGTAAAAGACCTTGCGTCTGAAGGGGCTTGCGCTCATGTTCTGGCCTTTTGTCTCTGCCGGCGGTGCCAGCGACACAATCACCTTAGAGGGATCAGCCCAAAGTTGCCAAGGCTGGGAACTGTTCGAGAAGCCACCACGAAAACCACGTGAAGGCACCCGTCACCATTGCAATCCCCACAAGCAGAAGCAATGCGCCCATTGCCCGCTCAATCGTTTTCATATGGCGTTTCAGACGGTTCATCACATCCATTGCCCGCGTGATGAAAAGCGCAGCCAGCAGGAATGGGATGCCAAGACCCGCAGCATAAACCCCTAGTAAAAGCGTGCCACGCCCAACAGATGCCTCTGAAGCGGCCAGAGAGAGGATCGCGCCCAGTTGCGGGCCGATACAGGGTGTCCACCCAAATGCGAAGGCGAGACCGAGAATATAGGCGCCAAAACTGGACCCGCCTTTATCGCCCGCGTCCATCCGCGCTTCGCGATCTAAAAACCCGATGCGAAAAACACCCAGAAAATGCAGCCCAAAGACAATGATCACGACACCGGATATGCGGGCGAACAACAGCTGGTTCTGAAGGAAAAACGCACCGAATGCCGATGCAGTAAACCCAAGGATCAAAAAGACAGTAGACAGTCCCATCACAAAGAAGAGCGCCGCGACGAACGCCCGGCGGCGCGCGGCAGTCTCACCCGCCATGTCATTCAGGCTGACCCCGCCCATGTAGGCAAGATAGGGCGGCACAATCGGCAGCACACAGGGGCTCAGAAAGCTGATCACCCCGGCTAAAAGTGCAACCACCATCGCAGGAACCAGCCCTGCATCTATGATCTCAATACCAAACACCCTTTTCCCCTAGCTGATCTTTTGCGGGCCGTCACCCCAGCAGGCGGTCACATCCTTGTGGACAGTTTGAAACATCACTCCTATGTCAGAAACATGGAAAACAATCCCAACTTTCTAGATGCCACAGGACTGCTCTGCCCCCTGCCCGTGCTCAAGGCCCGAAAAAGGCTACAGGCGCTGGCGAGCGGGGATGATCTCACTGTTAAAGCAGACGACCCTGCAGCAATTGTCGATGTGCCGCATTTTTGCGCAGAGACCGGGCATGAACTGGTTTCAAGCGACCTAGACGGTCCGGTCCAGACCTACGTAATCCGAAAAAAGTAATTCTATTGAAAAGAGGGCGAGAGTTGCCTCCACGCCCCCTATTCAGACTTAAATGCCGCGCTTAGCTGCCGAGCGACCACCAGCCTTTGCGTTTTGGCTTCGCTGGCGTGTCGTTGGCCGGCTCTGCCGCGACGGGTTCGGGTGTGGCCAGTTCAACTGCCGCTGGCTCAGGTGCCGCTTCTTTTGGTTCCGGCTGGGGTGCCGGCTCGGATACATCGCCCTTTGGAGCAACCGCAGCTTCCGTCACTTCGGCGACCGGCGCTGCGTCAGATGGCACAGCTTCAGCAGGCGCAGCTGCGTCCTTCTCTACGGGCTTTTTAGCGCGACTGCTGCGCGTGCGTTTCGGTTGGGCAGGCTTTTCCGCCGCCACCTCATCAGTCGCTACAGGTTCAGCCGAACTCTGCCCGTCTGCTTCAGTCGCTGTTGACTGGGCCGCGTCTTCGGCTGGCGCTTTCTTTTTCCGGCTTCGCGAACGGGTGGATTTGGCTTTCACCGGCTTTTCCTCGGCGGCATCATCGGATGCCTCTTCAGGTGCGGGTGTATTCGCGCCATCAGTGCCATTTACGGAAGGCTGAGGCGCCTCAGCGTTATCAGACGACACATCCTGATTTTCGCCGTTCTGCGATTCATCCCGCGTCGCCTGCTCGGTGCCGGAGGACTTGCTGCGGCTCCGACGGCGGCGGCGACGGCGCCGTTTGGGTTTGCCTTCGCCCTCTGCTTCAGTCGGCATCGGATCACCGGGTGCGGCTGGTGCTTCGTTTGCATCAACTTCGTCGGCATCCACTTCATCCATCAAAGAGGTATCGACAGACACGACCGGTGCTGCGACCGCTGACACAACGCGTGTCGCTGTCTTGAATTTCTCCATGGAGAAGTCGGGGCTCACCAAATGCGGGTCGCCCTCGATCCTTACAGATAGCCCGTACCGGCCCTCGATCTGCGCGATATGTTCGCGTTTCTGGTTCATGAGGAAGTTGGCAATACCGACTGGTGCTTTGATAAGCACCTCACGCGAACGCTTGCGCGTGCCTTCTTCTTCGATCTGACGCAGGATCGACAGGGCAAGATTGTCATCGGACCGGATGAGGCCGGTACCGTGACAGGCCTGACAGGGTTGCGTTGTCGCTTCGATCATGCCCGGCCGCAGGCGTTGGCGGCTCATTTCCATCAAACCGAAACCGGAAATGCGACCAACCTGGATGCGTGCACGATCCGTCTTGAGTTTGTCCTTCATACGCTTTTCGACGGCGGCGTTGTTTTTGCGCTCGTCCATATCGATGAAGTCGATCACGATCAGGCCCGCAAGGTCACGCAAGCGCAACTGGCGCGCCACTTCTTCGGCGGCTTCGAGGTTTGTTTTCAGCGCCGTCTGTTCAATCGAACCTTCCTTGGTGGCCCTGCCAGAGTTCACATCCACGGCCACAAGCGCTTCGGTCACACCGATCACGATATACCCACCGGACGGCAACTGAACGGTCGGATTGAACATCGATGCCAGATAACTCTCCACCTGATAACGGGCGAACAGCGGCAAGCCTTCGGTATAGAGCTTCACGTTCTTGGCGTGGCTTGGCATGATCATTTTCATGAAGTCCTTGGCGATGCGGTATCCGCGCTCGCCCTCGACATAGACTTCATCGATCTCGCGATTGTAGAGGTCGCGGATCGAGCGTTTGATCAGGTCGCCTTCTTCATAAATCTTAGACGGCGCAATCGATTTCAGCGTCAACTCGCGGATTTGCTCCCAAAGTCGTTGCAAATACTCGTAGTCGCGCTTGATCTCGGCCTTTGTGCGTTTCGCACCTGCCGTGCGAACGATAAGCCCTGCGCCCTGCGGTACATCGATCTCGTTTGCAATTTCCTTCAGCTTCTTGCGATCAGCCGCGTTTGTGATCTTGCGACTGATGCCGCCGCCACGGGCCGTGTTTGGCATCAGGACGCAATAGCGACCTGCAAGGCTTAGATACGTGGTCAACGCCGCGCCCTTGTTGCCGCGTTCTTCTTTGACGACCTGCACCAGTAGAATCTGGCGGACCTTGATCACTTCCTGGATCTTGTAGCGCTTGGGCCGTGGTTTTCGCGCAGGCCGGATATCTTCTGAATCGTCGTCATCTGCGACGGATTCGATGCTATCATCCTTGGCAGCAGCATCCGATTTACGCGGCGTTTCATCGTCGCCGTCATCATCACCCGGCGCTGCCTCAATGGCTTCGTCGGAGTCCTCCGCCTCTGCTGCAACAGTATCATCAGCTGTATCTGCCTCTGCGGCAGAATCATCAGCTTCCGCCTCGGTGCCGACAGATGCATCAGTTGCCGTGTCTTCTTCGGGTTCTTCAACTGGCGTTTCTGTCACCCGTTCCATCGGGGACGTGCCTTCCTCATCGTCGAGGTCGATGGTCTCCATTCCCTCGATCTGATCGGCATCTACCTCTTTGGTCGCTGTTGCGTCGTCGGTAGCAGCTTCTTCAGCTTTCGGTTTAGACCGGCTGCGCGAACGGCGGCGCTTGGGTTTTTCATCCTCGTCTTCCTTGGCGCGCTGAGCTTCCGCATAGGCACGCTCCTCCTCCATCAGGGCCTGACGGTCCGCAACGGGGATCTGGTAGTAATCCGGGTGAATCTCTGAAAACGCAAGGAATCCATGGCGGTTGCCGCCATAGTCTACAAATGCCGCCTGAAGCGACGGTTCGACCCGTGTTACCTTTGCGAGATAGATGTTGCCAGCAAGCTGGCGTTTGTTTTCGGATTCAAAGTCAAACTCCTCAACCTTGTTTCCGTCCACCACCACAACGCGCGTTTCCTCCGCGTGGGTGGCATCGATAAGCATTTTCTTAGCCATATTACCAAATTGCACAGCCGCAGCCTGTCCAAACCCGGGGGATCGGACAGATGCGGAATATGTCTTGTCAGGGCGATGTGAGACACGCGGACAGGCCGGGCCGCAGGGGTCCTCGGGTATCTGCTCAATATATTTGCGCGCGTCATCGCGGTTCTTCTCCGACACGGGCGCACATACGCAGCCTCGCATCCGTTTATTAACTGCGCATCACCGGGTTATTTCCCCATGTGGCACGTCAGCGGTTCGTTAGCCGTTTCCGGCTCAATCGGTCTGCACGGGGGGCTCGAAAATATCCGGCCTTGCGCCATACAGCGAAACTCTCTTCGACGCGCTACGCAATTCGCATGCGTCGATCCCCCTAATTAATGCGGATGGGTATCAAAATACAATGGGCAATCTATGCGGCAGCGCAGCAAATCTCTCGCATAGCGGGCATTAGGGCCTTTCGATACCGGTCAACGGTCACATCCGGCACAAGTGCCTTTGTCCAAAAGTCATCGAGTTCTGCGTTCACAGGCACAAACTGGCATCAGAAAGTGGTGGCAACGTCCGCCACAGTTGCAAGCCAATACAATAAAAGCCTGCGGGATGGTTCGCTGCTGGCAGTGGCAAAATAAATCTTTGAAAAATCGGGGCTGTCTCGGGGACGTTTCCAATACGTTTCTGAGAATTATTCACCTGCTAATATTTATGATACTTGGCATGCTCATCGCCTCGATCAGCACCTCATCTGCGGCGGCGGCCCTGACCGCGTCGCCTGTAAGTTCAGGTCAAGACATAGGGTTGATCACGCTGGAATTTGCGGACAGCAACGGAAACGGCCTGCTTGATTTCAAAGAAATAACTGGTTTTCCGCCAGTCTCAACCCGGCGCGATCCTCGCTGGAAACTTGGAAGCTATTAATATTCAGCAAGTTCCGAGCATCGACGGCCTTAGCGTCGTGGGAGGCAACTTTGGCAAAGCAAATGCGGGTTTGTGGGTGTTCGGCGTCGCAAACGGAAATTCGACGCTTGTCCACAAATCCGAATGGACCTATTCGCTGTCAGGGCTGGAACCAACGGCTGTTCCGCCTCCAGCGTCTATCGTATTTCTGTTGGTTGATCTCTTGGGGTTAACGAGGTTGCGGCGGCTTCAGACTTTCTGACACCAGCAGCTAAAGATAATCCGAACGCTGTAGCCCGTATTTGGCCATTTTTTCGTTCAGCGTTCGGCGCGGGAGACAAAGTTCGTCCATCACACTGGCAATCGATCCCCTGTGCCGACGCATGGTGTTGTCGATCAGCATCCGTTCGAATGCCTCAACATATTCTTTGAGAGGTTTCCCCTCGGTCGTCATAACAGGTTGCATTTCTTCCGGATCGGTCATGAGCAGCGATGCAATTGTGCCAGAGCCACGACGCGACTGGAGAACGGCACGTTCAGCCACATTGATCAGCTGGCGCACATTGCCCGGCCACGGTGCCTGCAAAAGCTGTGCGGCCTCCTGCGCCGTAATCTTGGGTGCATCGCATCCATATTCCTCGGAGAACTGTTCGCTCAGCCGTGTAAACAACGTCAAAATATCCTCACCGCGCGCGCGCAACGGCGGCACTGTGATCCGCAGCGCGGCGAGCCTGTAAAAAAGGTCTGGGCGCAGAACATCTTCTGTAGAACGTCCCACTTCCTGTAAATTCGAAATGGCAACGATTCGAGTTTCGGCAGGCGTCCCCTGATCGTTGATAACACTGAGAAGCCGCGCCTGCATCGTTTCGCTGAGTGCTTCGACGTCCTCAAGCACCAATGTTCCACCGCGCGCCTCTTCTACTGCGGGAAGTTGCGCATCCTCTGGCATCATCGGCCCGAACAGACGTTTGGCCAACGCGTCCTCTTCAAATGCTGAGCAGCTGACCAGAACGAACTTGCGCCCCGCACGGCTGCCAACAGCGTGTAATGCGTGGGCAACAAGTGTTTTGCCTGTGCCTGTCTCACCGTCGATCAAAACATGCCCATCAGCCTGACCAAGATCCAGAATATCTTCACGCAAACGCTCCATAACCGGGCTTTGACCGATCAGCTTTTTCATCAGCGTACCGCCATCGCTCAACTCTCGACGCAATGCACGGTTATCCATGACGAGACGGCGGGCGCCCGTGGCTTTCTTCGCCAGTTCCGACATGCGGTCCGGATTGAACGGCTTTTCAAGAAAGTCAAAAGCACCGACGCGCATCGCCTCAACCGCCATCGGCACGTCGCCGTGCCCGGTAATCATGATAACCGGCAGCGCGCTATCGTTGCCCATGAGCTTTTTGAGAAACTGCATCCCGTCCATACCGGGCATTCGGATATCCGAGATAACGATGCCCGGGTATTCTGGCCCCAAAGCCTTGAGCGCGTCTTCTGCAGAGCTGAATGTTTCCGTGTCATACCCCGACAATGCCAGCCATTGGCTGATCGACTGGCGCATATCCTGCTCATCGTCCACGATCGCGATCTTCATAGCCTGTGCCATGGTCTACTCCGCTGCCTGTGTTTTGGGTTCGTCGCCGGAAATCGGCAATTGCATTTCAAAAACGGCGCCGCCATTTTGTCCGTTTCGGGCTGTCAGGCGACCGCCGAGGTCTGTCACGATCTGGCTGGAAATGGCAAGACCTAACCCAACGCCATCGCCGGGTTGCTTGGTTGTATAAAAGGGCTCAAACAGCGATTCGAGGTCTTCAATGCCGGGGCCGTTGTCACGCACGCTCAGCGTTGCGGTCTCACCAGCCGACAGCATCACTTCGATTTTCGGGTTGCGCGCGGACTGTGTGGCGTCAATGGCATTGCGCAGGAGGTTCACGATGACCTGTTCGATGCGCAACCTGTCGCCCATGACAAGAACCGCACTTTCGGGAACGATCCGGCTGATTTGCACCTGTCGCTGGCGCAGTTGCGGTTCCATCATTGCAAGACTCGAGGCAAGCGCATCGCCCATATCCACAAGGGCAAATGCCTCCTGCCCTTTGCGCGCATAAGACTTGAGTTGCCGCGTTATACCTCCCATCCGCTCGATCAGGTCATCAATTCTGCCAAAGGAACTGAGCGCCTCATCCGGCCGGTTGCGCCGCAGCAACAAGCGCGCGCCCGCGAGGTAGGTTTTCATCGCCGCGAGGGGTTGGTTCAGTTCGTGACTAACCGCCGCGGACATTTCCCCCAAAGCGGCCAGCTTGCTTGATTGCTCCAGCGTCTGCTCGGCCACGGCAAGCGTTTCCTGAACACGTTTCCGCTCGGCGATTTCTCGCTGCAGCGCCGCGTTCAGTGACCGCAATTCGGCAGATTCCCGCTGGAAAAGCGCCATCCGCAACGCTGTGCGACGGCTCAATGCATAGAATGTCAACGCAAGGAGAATCGCAAAACCCATGATCTCAAGGGCAAGGACCCCGTTCACCCGCTCGCGCACAGAGGCATATGTCGTAAAACTGACCATCTTCCATCCGCGAAACGGAATGCGGCTCTCCAGCCGCATCACCGCTTCGCCCTGAAGGTAGGCATCCGGCGGCAGTGCCGTCCAGTCGGCCGTGGCTTGGATCGCGCGCTGGATCGCGTTTTGCGGTGTCTGCCGGGCCAGTGCTTCCTCTTCGGTACGGCCTCGCCACCGTGGCTCGGTTGTTAGAATAATGGTTCCGGTACTGTCCGTAACGATCACTGCATCCGAAATGCCCGCCCAGGCCCGGCCAAACTTTTGCAGATCGACCTCTACGGTGATGACGCCAAGCACATCCGGCCCCATCTGGACACGCCGGGAATAGACAAACCCATATCCGCCACCTTCGCGTTCTGCGACGCTAAAAATAGTTGCATTGGCACGGATTGCGTCGACGAAATAAGCCTCTGATCGGTGGTTCGATCCCAGTCGATTGCGGTCTGTGGCGGCCACGGTGCGCCCGTCAATATCCAGCAGCATCAAAGATGCGGCGCCGATCTCCTCGACGAAAGAGATCAACCGGCGTGTAGACGCGGTATAGTCGGCCGAATTCAGCGCCCCAATCAATTCGGGATCCCGCGCCAGCAACTGCGGTACGATGGCCGCCTGACGCAACTCGGCCAGCAGATTACCAGAGTACAGCGCGAGGCGCAGCTCGGCGCGGTCACGCGTGCTGTCAGTAAAACGATCAGTCAGCAATTTGTTCGTGACCGACACGACAATCACGGCGACAACCAGCAACACGGCCACAACCATGCGCATCCGCCACGTACTGGCGAACGTCTCATGCCCTGAAGTGCTTTGCGCTTCCATAGCGCGAGGTTACGCCAAAGCAGCAGCCGGGCTCAAGTCACACTGACGCCAGCGACCGTGTCAATGCGCGAAAGAGCGCTTGGCCATCCGTGCCGCCATGGGTTGGGTCCGCGGCGCGCTCAGGGTGCGGCATCATCCCCAGAACTCGGCGGTTTTCTGACAAAATACCTGCGATATCGGCGCGCGCACCGTTAGGATTGTCTGTATAGGTAAAGGCGACGCGATCCTCACCCCGCAGACGCGCAACAATGTCATCGTCGGCAAAGTAGTTTCCATCGTGATGTGCGATCGGAATGTTGATTGTGTCGCCTGCGTTGTACCCTTCGGTAAAGGAGGATGCAGAGGTTTCGACCTTCAATCCCACGGTCTTGCAGATGTATTTCAGTCCTGCGTTGCGCAGCAGTGCTCCGGGCAATAGGCCGGTTTCTGTCAAAACCTGAAATCCATTGCAGATTCCGATGACATAACCGCCCCGCTGTGCATGAGCGATGACCGATTTGCAAATCGGCGAGTTCGCGGCGATGGCACCACAGCGCAGATAATCCCCGAATGAAAAACCACCCGGAATGCCAATGATGTCAACGCCTGCGGGCAAATCGGTGTCCTTGTGCCAGACACGCGACACTTTCGCGCCTGCAGCCTCGAATGCCACGGCAAGGTCGCGATCACAATTTGACCCCGGAAACACCACAACCGCCGCATGCATCAGGCGATCTCCACGCTATAGGATTCGATAACAGTATTGGCGAGCAGCTTTTCACACATCGCCTCCACGTCAGCTTCCGTTGCGCCATCCTCAAGATCAAGCTCAATCACCTTGCCCTGACGAACGCCACGCACCCCATCAAATCCCAAAGCTCCCAGCGCATGCCGAACCGCCTCCCCCTGTGGGTCCAGCACCCCGTTCTTCAGCATCACGTGCACCCGTGCCTTCATCGCGCCCACCGCTCCCTTGTCATCTTGCCAAATAAACTCAAATTCGTATCGCCCGTCATCAGTTGATCAGTGTTGGCTTACTCACTGCAGGTGTCGTTTTAGGCATCACGCCCAAACGCTGCGCAACCTCAGTATACGCGTCTGTCAGGCTACCCAGATCACGCCGGAAAACATCCTTGTCCAGCTTCTGACCAGTTTCGATGTCCCACAACCGACAGCTGTCCGGGCTTATTTCATCAGCAATGATCAAGCGTTGGAAATCGCCGTCATAGACGCGACCAATCTCGATTTTGAAATCGACCAGGCGAATGCCCACAGCCATCATTACGCCGGACAAAAAGTCGTTAACCCGCAAAGCAAGACTGAGGATATCGTCCATGTCTTGCTGACTGGCCCAGCCAAAGGCAGCAATATGTTCCTCGGTCACGAGTGGGTCGCCCAACTTGTCGTCCTTCAGGCAGTATTCCACGACAGGCCGCGGTAACTGGGTACCTTCCTCAAGCCCCAAGCGCTTTGCCATAGTGCCCGCGGCATAATTCCGGACGATCACTTCCAACGGAATAATCTCTGCCGAGCGCACAAGCTGCTCGCGCATATTCAGCCGCTTGATGAAGTGTGTAGGAATCCCGATCTGAGCCAGTCCGGTCATAAAGAACTCGCTCAGACGGTTGTTCAAAACGCCTTTGCCCTCGATCACAGCCTTCTTCTCCGCATTAAATGCGGTGGCGTCATCCTTGAAATACTGCACGATCGTGCCCGGTTCGGGGCCCTCATAGAGGATCTTTGCCTTACCTTCGTAGATTTTCTTGCGCCGGGCCATGGGCGTCCTTTCGCGATCACAGGCCCCATCCAGCGGGGGCGTGTCTGCGCTCCTCTTAGTGCAACTACCTGGGTGCTGCAAGATTGCAAGGCTTGCGTCCCTGCGCGCAAACTTCCATATGTTAGAAAATATCTCACTTACGCGCAGGAGACACGCGATGACCACCTTTGATGACCGCGAAAACGCCTTTGAGAACAAATATGCCCACGACGCAGAAATGCAGTTCAAAGCCGAAGCGCGTCGTAACAAGCTGCTAGGTTTGTGGGCCGCCACATTGCTGGGCAAGACCGGTGACGACGCACTTGAGTATGCAAAGGAAGTCGTTAAGTCCGATTTTGAAGAAGCCGGAGAGGAAGACGTCTATCGCAAAGTATCCGGTGATCTGGGCGACAAGGCCGACGAGCAGACCATTCGCAAGCAGATGGCCGCGCTGATGGTAGAGGCGAAGAACCAATTGATGAGCGAGACCTGACAACCGGCTCGGATTCACACGAAAAGATCGCGTTCCAATCGGCGCGATCTTTTTTTGTGACAATAGAATAATGGAGCTCATAAAAATGATGAATATTATGAGTTTGCCTCACAACACCCCACATGCGACATGAAAACACCGCGTTTATCGGAGAACCAGTCATGTCCAACCCTTTCGTCGCCCTGCTTGATGAAAAGCACACGCTTCTGGCAGATGGCGCCACTGGCACCAATCTGTTCAACATGGGGTTGATGTCAGGTGATGCCCCAGAGCTTTGGAACACAGAACAACCCAAAAAAATCGAGCAGCTTTATCGCGGAGCAGTCGATGCGGGCAGTGACCTGTTCCTGACGAATTCCTTTGGCGCCAATGCGTCGCGGCTCAAGCTGCACGGGGCACAGAAACGCGCTCACGAATTGTCCCGTGTCGCGGCTGAAATCGCCCGCGACATTGCGGACACTGCCGGTCGCAAGATCATCGTCGCGGGGTCAGTTGGCCCCACCGGCGAAATCATGGAGCCGATTGGTGCGCTCAGTCACGCGCTGGCAGTAGAAATGTTTCATGAAACGGCGGATGGCCTGAAAGAAGGCGGCGCCGACGTCGGCTGGTTGGAAACGATCTCCGCCCCCGAAGAGTACCGCGCCGCGGCCGAGGGCTTTGCCCGTGCCGGAATGGATTGGTGTGGTACGATGAGCTTTGACACCGCCGGCCGTACAATGATGGGCGTTACCAGCGCTGACATGGTGCGCATGGTTGATGATCTGGGCGACAGCGCACCGCTCGCCTTTGGTGCGAATTGCGGCACGGGTGCGTCTGATCTTTTGCGCACAATTCTTGGGTTTGCGGCTCAGGGAACGGAACGTCCGATCATTGCCAAAGGAAACGCGGGCATCCCGAAATACGTCGACGGCCATATCCATTATGATGGCACGCCAGCGCTGATGGCGGATTATGCCGTGATGGCGCGCGCTTGTGGTGCCAGAGTCATCGGCGGTTGCTGCGGAACGATGCCCGAACACCTGCGCGAAATGCGCGAAGCGCTCGACACACGGCAAATGGATCATCCACCTTCGCTTGAGGAAATCGTTGACCGCCTGGGGCCGTTTTCTTCGGCAGCCGACGGCACAGAGGAAGCGGTCGGGCCGACCCGTCGTAGTACTCGCCGCCGACGCCGAGCATAACCCAACAGGTATTCGTGACTGGCACAGTGACAGAAATTTCAACAACTTCGCGTCGCACCAGAGTCACTCTATGTCGCAATTTGAAAAGTGAAATCGTGGCAGTGCTGTCAAATGACCGCACGCGATCCCTGCTCGGTCAGGCCGAAGAAAAGGAATATCCATGTCGGACGAAGATGACATCATTCTCTCGGAACTGGACGACGAAGAGCTTGTCCAACAAATGTTCGACGACCTCTACGACGGTCTGAAAGAGGAAATCGAAGAAGCTGTGAACATCCTGCTCGAACGGGGATGGCAGCCGTACGACATCCTCACAAAGGCGTTGGTGGGCGGTATGACCATTGTCGGCCATGACTTTCGGGATGGTATCCTGTTTGTACCCGAGGTGCTCTTGGCGGCGAACGCCATGAAGGGCGGCATGGCCATTCTGAAACCACTTCTGGCCGAAACCGGCGCCCCCCGCGTTGGCAAGATGGTGATCGGGACCGTCAAGGGCGATATTCACGACATCGGCAAAAATCTTGTTTCCATGATGATGGAAGGTGCTGGTTTCGAAGTGGTCGATCTGGGCATCAACAATGCGGTTGAGAAATACCTCGAAGCGCTGGAGACCGAAAAGCCGGAAATCCTCGGCATGTCGGCGCTTTTGACCACGACGATGCCATACATGAAGGTTGTGATCGACACGATGGTCGAACAGGGTATCCGTGACGATTATATCGTTCTCGTTGGCGGCGCACCGCTGAATGAGGAATTTGGCAGGGCCATCGGCGCAGATGCCTACTGCCGCGATGCCGCTGTTGCGGTTGAAACGGCAAAAGAGTGGGTTGGACGCAAGCACAATCAGAAATCTGCCTGACGACTTTCGTCACCAAGGGGGGCACGCAGCCGCACATGCAACCCGATGATACAGTTCTGACAGAAGACGGCCTGCCCCTTAACCGGCAGGCCGGCTCGGTTTTGGTGATTGCTTGCGGCGCGCTCGCACGAGAGATACTTGATCTCAAAGCCGCAAACGGATGGTCTCACATCGACCTTACTTGCCTACCCGCAAAGCTGCACCTCTACCCCGACCAGATCACACAAGCCGTGCGCAAGGCCGTCGATCGCCACCGGTCGTCATACCAGCAAATTTTCGTGGCCTACGCCGACTGCGGAACAGGTGGTCAACTTCGCGCTGCATGCGATGAAATGGGGCTGGAAATGATCGCAGGCCCGCATTGCTACAGCTTTTTTGAAGGCAATGACCGGTTTGCCGAAAACGAAGACGCGCTTGGCACGTTTTACCTCACAGACTTCCTTGTGCGCCAGTTCGACGCTTTTATAGTCAAACCAATGGGTCTCGACCGGCACCCAGAGTTGCGTGATATGTATTTCAGCAACTATGAGAAACTGGTTTATCAGGCCCAGACCGACGACGAAGCCCTAACCGAAAAAGCCCGCGCTTGTGCGGACCGCTTAGGTCTCGCTTTCGAGCGCCGTTTTACAGGTTACGGCGATCTGGCTTCCGATCTGAAAAAACTCTGATCGTGACTTTGCCGGACTGCTGCATGGTGAGTTCTGTACGGCACGTGCCAGCCGTGGGCGGGCTTCTACCCGGCGGCTTCGGTGCGGATACGATCAATCATGGCGCGCAACCCGTTGGAACGCTGCGCCGACAGGTGATCGTTCAGGCCCAAACGCCCCATTTCTGCGCGGGCATCAATTTCCGAGACCTGCGGCAGAGCGACGCCGTTGTAAAGCTTGCGCAAAACAGCGATCAGGCCGTTGACGATCATTGCGTCGCTTTCGCCTTCAAAGAACATCGCGCCGTCCTTCGGCGTCACATGAAGCCACACTTGACTTGCGCATCCATCAACTTTGGTGGCAGGCACCTTCAGGGCATCTGGAAGCGGCGTCATTGACTTGCCCTCTTCGATCACCATCCTGTAACGATCTTCCCAATCGTCCAAAAACTCAAAATCTTCAACCAGCTCTTCAAATGCTGCCTGTGCCATGCGTGGCCCTCGTTGTGCGTTCGCGCAAACACCTAGGCGTCGTGCCGTGAAAGGTCCAGCCCCAAAGCGGACGCTTTTCAAACCCCGGCAATTAGGCTACGCAAAGACAAACAGCCGAAAACGAGCAGAATGATGCTGAAACCGATATCCGCTATCCTTGTCGCGACACTTGTGCTTACAGGGTGCACGACCATTCGCGAGAGCAACGCAAACCCATTTAACTGGTTTGGTGGAAGCGAACCGACCGGCGCAGTTGTTCCGCAGGATGCCTTGGAAGAAAATCCGCTGATCCCGACGCCCGGCCCGGTAAGAGCCGGCCGCCAAGAGCGCGCGCGTTACAAAGGCACGCCAATTGATGCAGTGACAGATGTGACAGTTGAAAGGATACCAGGCGGCATCTTGTTGCGGGCAACGGGTCTTGCAGCCACCCAAGGGGTGCATGACGCCCGCCTGACGCCTGAAAGCGAAGATGGCCCTGTAGACGGGGTACTGTCGTTCCGTCTCGAAGCTCTGAACGATCCCGAAAATCTTACCCAAGGACCATCGCAAACCCGCGACGTTATTGTGGCCACGCGCTTGACCGATCAAGATTTGGGTGCGACGCAAACCATCAGGGTTTCCGGTGTAAACAACACAATCGAAGTTCGCCGCCGCTAACCCTGATTTGTGCTTGAACGCAAACGCGCCGTATCAAGTCAGTGGCACCACGCGCACCGCACCATTCTCCGCCGCAAGCGCTATACGGCCGGCACAAAGCTCTAGGGCTTCTTCCCCAAAAACCTCATGCCGCCACCCCTTCAGCGCGGGGACGTCACGCACACCGGCAGCAATCGCATCGAGGTCAGCAGCCGGAGCAATCAGTTTAGCGGCAACCCCGGCACTTTCCGTGCGCGCCTTTAACAGCACGCGCAGCAGGTCCGCCAGGGCCGGGTTGACCTGAAGTTTGTCACGCGATCTGTCCGGTTTGGGCATCTCGTCGGATGGACACGACACGCCGCGCGCCACAGCCTTCAGAATACCATCGGCGATGTCACCGCGCCGCGCCTCGCGCAGCAACAGGCGCGACCGACCAAGATCGTCATTGCTTTTTGGCTTATTCGACGCCAATTCCACCAAGGCATCGTCCTTGAATACGCGGTTACGCGGAATGTTGCGCGCTTGCGCATAGGTTTCACGGAATGCCGCGAGCTCACGCACTACCGCCAGAAACTTGGGTGAATTGGTCCGGGTTTTGACACGCCGCCATGCCTCGTGCGGCTGCATGACATATGTTTCCGGGCTGGTGAGTACCGTCAGTTCCTCGGCAACCCAGCGACTGCGCCCGGTCTCTTCCAGCTTCTCAGCTAGAAATTCGTAAATACCACGCAGATGCGTGACATCTGCTAATGCATATTTCTTTTGGGCCTCTGTCAAAGGCCGCCGCGACCAATCAGTGAATCGCGAAGTCTTGTCGAGCGGATTTCGAGTTATCTTGCGCACGAGGGTCTCGTATCCAACCTGCTCACCAAAGCCGCAAACCATTGCTGCGACCTGTGTGTCAAACAACGGCTCTGGAAATACCTGCGCATCTACGTAGAAAATCTCAAGATCTTGCCGAGCAGCGTGAAAAACCTTGACCACGGACGTGTCGCGAAACAGGTCGTACAGCGGCTCAAGCGAGATGTCATTTGCAAGCGGATCAACCAGACAGGCAGAGCTGTCATCCTCTCCCGGCATGGCAAGCTGAATCAGGCACAGTTTGGAGTAATACGTCCGTTCGCGCAGGAACTCGGTATCGACGGTAACATAAGGGTGCCGGGCCGCCTCAGCACAAAAGGCGGCCAATTCCTGCGTGGTGGTCAGTGTCTTCATCCGGGTATCACTTTGGTGTTGTCGTTTTTATTATTCCGCCACCCCGTCATGATTTTGTTACACGACCATTGCGGGAATGACCAGCGCCTCATCATGCTCCCGTTCCATCTATAAAGAATGGTGTCCGGTTGCCTTCCACAAAGCGGCGAAGAACCTTTGGGTAGAGTTGATGTTCGAGTTTTAGTACGCGGGCAGCAAGACTTTCCGCAGTGTCATTCGGATGCACTGTCAGGCGCGCCTGTCCTAGGATCGGCCCGTCATCAAGTAGCGGCGTAACCTCATGAACGGTGCATCCATGGTCGGTGTCACCTGCTTCTAGCGCCCGAGCATGTGTGCGTAACCCTTTGTATTTGGGCAAAAGAGAGGGATGGATGTTTAGCATACGACCACGCCACGGATCGACAAATTCTGCCGTCAGTTTTCGCATAAATCCGGCAAGACAGATTACATCTGGCTTATGCTCGGCAAGCGCCCCCATCAAAGCATGTTCAAAGGCAATCCGATCCCCATGAAACGGCTGGTGACGTACAACCTCCGTAGCGATGCCGCGCTCTTCAGCCCGCTCCAACCCGGCAGCCGCCGGATCATTTGCAAGAACAACGCAAGGGCGCGCGGGATGATCCCCGGTCATGCTGTCGACGAGAGCAACCATATTGGACCCGCCGCCCGAAATGAAGATCGCGACGCGCTTGCTCACGAAAGCTGCCCGGAATACACGACGCCTGTCTCGGCGTCGGTCACCCGACCCAGACGCACCACCGTTTCGCCGGCTTCTTCCAACAACGAATGCAGCGCATCGGCCTCGGTCGCAGAAACCACCAGCACCATGCCGATGCCGCAATTGAATGTCTTGAGCATCTCATCGTGTGAGATCCCGCCGGCCTGTGTCATCCATGAGAACACCGGCGGCAGTTGCCAAGCGTTCAGGTCGATTTCTACACCCAAATCACCCGGCAGGATACGCGGTAGGTTTTCGGTCAATCCGCCGCCCGTAATATGGGCAAGAGCGTGGACGCCCCCTGCGCGGATCGCGCTGAGCGCCTGCTTGACATAAAGCCGTGTCGGCGTGAGCAACGCTGCCCCGACGCTTTGTCCATCGTTCCAAGGACAGGAATCATCCCAGCCCAGTCCGGAAAGGTCTACCAATTTGCGCACCAGACTGTATCCGTTCGAATGCACGCCATCTGAGGCCAGCCCCAACAGGATGTCCCCCTGCGTTACGTCTCGCGGAAGTGCGCCCCCACGCTCCATGGCACCAACGGCAAATCCCGCCAGATCAAAGTCTCCCGGAGGGTACATACCTGGCATCTCGGCGGTTTCGCCGCCGATCAACGCACACCCGGCTTTCTCACAGCCCAAAGCAATGCCTTCAATAATGCGCGCCGCCTTTTCCGTCTCGAGCGCGCCGGTAGCGAAGTAGTCCAGAAAGAAAAGTGGCTCGGCCCCCTGACACACCAGATCATTGACGCACATCGCCACCAAATCGACACCCACGCCATCCACGTGACCTGTATCGATGGCGATGCGCAGCTTGGTGCCGACCCCATCGGTTGCGGCGACCAGAACCGGATCGGTGTAGCCTGCGTCCTTTAGATCGAACAGCGCGCCAAAGCCGCCCAGACCTGCCATCACGCCAGGGCGATTGGTGCGTTTTGCCGCTGGCTTGATACGATCTACCAGCGCATTACCAGCGTCGATATCGACCCCTGCGTCCGCATAGGTGATGCCATTCTTGGGCAAAGTCATGCGCCAAACCTTCCTGTGCTGCGATGTCTTTGCGCGGGTTAGAACATTCGCGCCACAACTGCAATGCAAACCACTGCAGCATCACTCTTGACGGGCCAGATCGTTGGGCTTAGGCACAGGTTCATGGCGGGCCTGTAGCTCAATCGGTTAGAGCAGAGCGCTCATAACGCTTTGGTTGCGGGTTCAAGTCCTGCCGGGCCTACCATACCACTTATTCCTGCCAGTTTGGTTACACGTGCCGCGTCAGCGTGCAATCACGATGTCCGCTTGCAGGCCACCGAGCTTTTCCGATACTCCCAGTCGTAAAATGCCACCGTGCGCGCGCGCAATATCGGTGGCAATGGCAAGGCCAAGGCCGACACCACCGCCCTTGTCTTGATTGCGGGCCGGATCCAGCCGTGTGAACGGTCTTGTGGCTTCGGCGCGGCGGTCTTCCGGTATACCGGGGCCATCGTCTTCGACACGTATGCGTAAAGACTTCTCGCTTAGCATCACAGAGACTTCGGCCTTGGCACCGTAGCGAACCGCATTGCTGACCAGATTGTCGAGCGCGCGTCGTATCGCAACAACATTTAGCTCGACCATCCCTTCACCATCGCCGTCTTGCGCCACCAGCGTGACATCACGGCCCGCGCGCTGCGCTTTCTTGACGACATCTTCGACCAGTGCGCGTGGATCAACCGGTTCTGGCTCGCCCTCACTAGCGCCTTTGACGAAGCTGAGAAACGCGTCCAGCATGCCTTGCATGTCGTCTACGTCTTGCTCCAGCAATTCTCGGTCGGCATCCTCAAGCATTGATATGCCCAGCCGCATTCGGGTTAGCGGGGTTCGCAAGTCGTGGCTGACCCCCGACAACATGAGTGTGCGCTGTTCGATCTGTCTTTCGATGCGATTGCGCATGTCGAGAAATGCGTTACCGGCTGCGCGAACTTCTATCGCACCCGACGGCGTGTAGTGCACGTTGCGACCGCGGCCAAAGGCCTCGGCGGCACGGGCAAGACGCTTGATCGGACGAAGTTGACCACGCAGGTATAAGATCGCAACAAAAGTAATCAAAGCACCAAAAAACAACATGTTGACGAAAAGCTGGTGCGGGTTTGAAGCCGAGATTCGCGCCCGATCAAAGCTGAGCCGCATCGGACCGTATCTGCTGTCAGCATAAAGCTGCACACGCCTGTCATCGGTCAGATCAATCGCGGATATCCGGGGGACACGATCCGGAAGGTGCTGCACGATGACCCGCCCGGAAAAATCATACCAGTTGCGCAACATCTGGTCCGGTACGTCATCTTCACTGACAGGGGTCGCCGTTAACGCGAGTTGACCGGCCTGCTCTATCACGGCTGAAGGAACAGAACCGCGATCAGTCGCTTGATCGGCAATATCGAGCACCAGTCGCACTTCGCGCGCGACCGCGTTAGACATCTGTTTGGTCACGTCCTCAAAGTGGCGGGTCAGAAAAAGGACCGTTACCACCAATTGCAGCGCCACGATGGGCAGCAGCAAGATCAGCACCGCGCGTGCATACAGACTGCGCGGCATATAGTGTTTGAGCCAGCCAAAGTTCATGCGTTAAACCTATCCACGCAGCCGCCCATAAGAAAGAGCCAATCCCCGATGAACCCAGACGAATTTGACCCGCCTGTGTGCGTAGCAGAAACGTTGGAGCCCGGGTTACGTCGGATCGTTGCTCCGAACCCGTCTCCGATGACGTTTCGGGGCACTAATACCTATCTTCTTGGCACGCGTTCACTGGCCGTCATTGACCCCGGTCCGTCCAGCGATGAACATTTGACAGCGATCCTGTCTGCCGTGGGTTCTGATCAGCATATCAGTCACATCATCGTAACCCACGCACACCTTGACCACGCACCGCTGGCCGCGCCGCTGGCACGCCACACGAAGGCACCAGTGTATGCATTCGGGCCGGCGTCCGCTGGCCGATCCCCGATCATGCAAAGGCTCAGTGACAGCGGGTATGCAGGCGGTGGCGAAGGGTTGGATCACAGCTTTGCCCCAGACCGACTGCTGGCAGATGGTAGCACGTTAATCGGGGATGATTGGGAGCTGGAGGTGATACACACACCGGGCCACTTGGGCAATCACATCTGTCTGGCTTGGCAAGACCGCTGCTTTACAGCCGATCACGTCATGGGATGGGCCAGTTCGTTGGTATCGCCGCCTGACGGCGATCTGACGGACTTCATGGCGTCTTGTGACCGCCTGAAAGAACGATCTTGGCGTACCTTTTATCCAGGTCACGGCGCGCCAGTCGATAATCCTGCAGCGCGCCTGAATTGGCTGATTGCGCACCGGAATGCACGTGAAGCAGCCGTGATCGACGCGCTGGTAAATGGACACCACACTGCCTCAGAAATAACCGCGCAGGTATACCAGGATACCCCCAAAGCCATGTGGCCTGCGGCACAACGCAACGTACTCGCGCATCTTGTCCACCTGCTCGGCAAATCCAAGGTTGAAACAACTGGAAGCTTCTCTGAACAAAGCCATTTCCGCTGGGTCGGCAACCGCGACGAATAAATTGCAGATTTGCCGCAAAAGCCTCTGGACGAGTGTTTTTACCACTGCTATATCGCGCAAACCGTTCCGGCGTAGCTCAGCGGTAGAGCAGTTGACTGTTAATCAATTGGTCGTAGGTTCGATCCCTACCGCCGGAGCCATTAATCCAATTCACACATTGTTTTAATTGAACAACTTTTACTAAGTTGCCCTTTGATCCCCTCTCCTTCCCCGCCGCTCGAACGAGCCAAAAAGCACTGGAAGCCATCTACAGTGCGGGTCAAACAATGGGCTCACTGTTGATTAGATCGCTTGGGTCAATCGAACTACTGCGTTGTGCAACTTAGAAAACTGCGGAAATTCAACGCCTGTTTTAGACAACAAAGCAATTATTAGAGGTATCCACACGGACTTCGGCTCGGAATTCCGACCTGCTGTTGGGGTCCGGCGAGGATCAAGCCACCCGGCGCAATCTTTATTGAAACAGCAGCGCGAGGCCATTCTTCAGTCAAGCTGAACAATCACGCACTGAAAGGGTTCGTTCCCAATTACTTCTGCAGTCAAGTTCGGAGCAGACTCTTGCACAAACTGCCAAGTCTGCCCTCTGCTGATCACTTTGGATGCCCCTTCGGATGTAATAAACCGAACCTGCCCTGACAAACACACCCCCAGATGCCTTCGGTCCAAGTTTTCAAAAATGTGGTTGTGCCCGGCTGGCCATTCTACAAAAAGATAGCGTTTACATTCCGTATGGCGGGAGAACCTTGGCGATCTCATATCGTGATAATCGTTCGTGCGCATCTCCACTGACGATTCTGTAAATACCGTCGCGTGGTCGTCGTTGGTTTCGAAGGTTGTAACTTGGATATCCATTGAGCCGTCTCTTTTCTAAGATGTGCTTTTCTCGGTTTGTTTTTTGCTGGCAAGAACGCCATCCCATTCGCCCTCAGGAATCTTTGGTCGATCCGGATCCGCTTCATACGACGGCGTCATAATCTGGACACCATTTTCGTTGAACACGTCTACGATATTGCGGTGCAGATCAGACAGGATGCGGGGCATACTCGAACCACGTGTCGTGAATGCGTTGATTTGGTAGTTTATCGCATAATCAGCCAGTTGCGCCCAGAGCACGAAGGGTTCCGGGTTTTTCTTCAGGTCTCTGGTTCTGTGCGCCGCTTCAACAAGCATGGCCTCGACCTTGGTTTGTGGCTCCTCGTAACCGATGCCAACTGTTGTGTGTACCAGCAAGCCACGCCCATCTACCTTGCGCGAGTAATTCACGACCTCCGAATTTAAGAGTTGCGCGTTAGGGATGCTTACCATTTCATTTTTGATAGACTTGATCAGTGTTTCCATCATCTTGATTTCGACAACGTCGCCTATCTGATCGCCCACTTTGATGCGATCACCGATGTTTGTACTGCGCCGATAGATAACAAAAAGACCGGCCATCATGTTGCTCACAACGGTGTTCGATCCCAGCGACACCATCAGGCCGGCAAGAATTGTCAGCCCCTGAAATGCCCTGCTGTCTGATCCAGGTATGTGCGGGTAAGCAAAAACGATCGCGATCGCAATAATGGCGACGCGCGCAATGTTAAAAGTCGGCCTGATCCAGCTTTGTTCAAAGTCTTTCCATTCAATTGCGCCTGCTGCGACATTGTCCATCAACAGCCGCAGCCCCTTTATCAGGTAATTTGCAACAAAATAAATAATCACCAGCGTGACCAGATTGGGCAAATAACTGATGATTCCAAAAATCACATCCATAAGCGGTTGCGACACATAGGTCAGCAAGATTTGAGCGAACGGTCTGGTCTGGGCAAAGGACAAAAGAACAAGGGTCAGGTAATAATAGAGAACAAAAAGGTATCCGATCCACAGCACCATATTTGCAGCAAATCCGATGAGCCTGCCGACTGCATTTCCTTTCACGATCGCGTTTGTGGCCTCTTCCATCTGGGTAAAGCGACGCACCGTCCGTTTTTCCAGCCAGCCGATCAATCGCTTGCGACGCTTCAAAAAGAGCACGGTTAACAAAGCAAAACCGATCGTCCAGCCTACCGCCGCAATCGCGCTTTCAACCAACGCCGCTTCGGACCGTCCAATACGGTAATTCGAAACAGCTTTTTGAATAGCCTCCAAGTGGAGTTGTGCGAGGACGGAAATGTCAAGTTGTTCAAATTCGGCATCAGCTTCGGTGGCGATAGTGAGCAAACGGCCGTTCGCTAAAACGCCTACTCCGAATTCGTTATTCTCCAAATCGTACTGCAGTTCTACGAACTCGGGCAACGCGGCGGTTTCCAGAATACGTCGTTCAATATTTGCTGCACGGTCAGACGCTGGCAGTGCACTGGACCCTCTCACCAGGAATAAGGTTTCCCCGTCGACAACCACCGGTGCCGAAAACTGCCCGCTGGGCTTTATTTGTACGTCTTCGGATACAATGGCATCCGGTGCGGTTTCCTGAGCGAGCGACGCAGGTGCCAAATACAAGAACAAACTCAAAAACAGGGTCACAGGCCCGATGAATATTTTGGCTCGTGAACTCAAACAACGGATGTGATTCACTCGCTTGAGAGGCGTTTGTGGTGGCAACGCCTGATCCATGCGGTCATGCGCCATCGGTACCTCCTTTTGCATCCTGAATAAGGTGAACATCGCGCTGAGGGAACGGGATCGATATTCCTTCTGCGTCAAAACGTTCCTTCGCCTGGCCTGTTAAATCCCAGTAGACGTCCCAGTAGTCATCTGAACTCGACCACGGGCGGCAGAAAATGTTGACGGAACTATCGCCCAGTTCACCCACAAATACCTCAGGGGCAGGATCGTTCAGACATTTGGGGTGCGCCGCCACCAGTTCTTTGAGAACTTCGATGGCCTTTGCTGCACTATCGGAATATCCGATACCAAAAACCAGATCGACACGGCGCTCTGGGGAGACGCTGACGTTAGTGATAACGTCGCCCCAAATCTTGGAGTTTGGCACAACAATAATCTGGTTATCGAATGTTCGGATTTGCGTCGATACGACCGACATCTCGTTGACAAAGCCCGAAGCCCCGCTGACCTCAATGTAATCTCCGGTGTCAAACGGTTTGAGTATCATGATCATCAAACCGCTCGCCAGATTGCCCAGCGTGTCTTGCATGGCAAAACCAAGAATGAAGGACAATCCGCCAAACACGGCAAACAGAGGGGTCACGTTGACGCCGAAGAAACCCAGCACAACCAGAATGCCCAAAATAAAGGTGGCCCAATAGACCGCATTGACAATGAAGCGCTGAAGCAGGCGAGACAGATTGGGCACTCTTGCAAGACCACGCGTTGTTGCGCGCCGCGAAAGACGCGCAACATAGTACATTACCCATAGCGCGACAAAGAATCCGCCAACCTTGAGCAAGAAGCCCAATCCACCTTCGGCGGAGGTCAACCAGTTGATGGAAAGCTGCCAAAGCGTCCGCGGGTCTGTCGTGCGGACGGCTTCCAACCTGAGCGCGTTAATATATGTGTCATGCACTTTTGTTTCGTCAGCAGCAGCACCCTTTGTCCGCCATGCTTCGATGACAGTAGAGTAACTGCCTTGAACCTCGCGCTGTCTTTCCAAAGCAGCAGCCAGTTGATCGCGCAAAACCGCGTCGCGCGCATCGCTTGCCTCTTCCAATTCCAGATTCAGCAGAGCGATTTCTTGCAAAACCCCCTTAATGTGCTCCTGCCAAATTGTTGCAAGGTCTGAAAGCTCATCTGCCGTCATCGGCACTGTTAGAATTTCAAGCTCGGAGGCTGTCGTTGTGATTTCAGTCGGAACAGGGGCAGAGAAACTGGCAGCCACCTGATCCTGCGCGTTCGCGGCTGTTCCCACCCAAAGACAAAGTAAAAGTAAGCAGATGAAGTGCGCTTTCAAAACGGATCGAATGTACATGAGCGATCTCTTCTTCGTGATTCAGCGCCGTAAAACTGAAATCAATAATCTTATCTGTATGTTTGACGTTCTTGCGACTTAAGGCAACCTTGAGTTCTGTACGAACAATTTAGCCACCCATTGGACAGTTCTTACACCAGCGTAACGCTGAACATTGGGTGCTCTCAGAAAGCGCAACACAACCACGCACGTCTTGTTTTTAACTTCTTGCACATAATCTATTCGAAATTGACCGATCTAAATGTTTCATAAACCAAGATCCAATCAGGCCCAAAAGACCCGTCAACGTGGTAAGGCGTGATTATTGCCGCGTAGATCCTTGATCGTAAGCATGGCACGTGTTTCCGCGCAGCAGGTCTGCCGCGTTTCACCTCTGAACAGAAGGAACCGCACCAAGAATAAGCGGAATACGTTCATCCCCCAATCGAAAAGCCGTTTTCGGGCGGCTTTGCAGATGCAGCCTGAGAGGCAAAATAACCGCCTAGGTTTCGAACATGCCGCACTCCGGCATCGGTGCGTCGCGATTGTGATCGTAGACGAATTGACCGCTTGAGGCTCTATGCGCCATGGTGCGCCTATGCATTGTTCAGGGGCGGCCCCAGGACACGGGAAAAGCAGAAAGGCGGCCATGAAAGTTTCTCGATTTCTGCGCATCGAACAGGGCGGCGCATGAACATGGCGGGACTGCTGCTTGAAGCGGTTCGACTTTGGTTGTTGGCCGGCACCGCTGTGGCGGCCTTATTCCTGACAATTGGCATGGACCGCATCGACGAGGACGCGCGGGACGCCTACGTTTTCCGGCCCCTGTTGATCCCCGGTGTATTACTGATCTGGCCGCTCGTCCTTTGGCGCTGGTATCTCTACGAAACAGACCGCGAGAACTGGCAAAAGCGATACCGCCCACCGCGTCGTGCCCACCAGTTGGTTGGCTGGGCGCTCTGCCTTGGTATCTGCGCGATAGTACTGACGGGGCTTTCTCTGCGCCAACCATGGCCCGCTGCAATCGCACCTGTCCAACTCACTGACCCGACGGAGGCGGCGCAATGAGCGTCAAATACATCCCCGTTCAATGGAACAAGAACAAGTATATCTACGACGCGGTCATGTTGGCCGGTACCGCATTGTTTTTGATCGCGTTTTTGAATCTGACGCCACCGGTTCTGGACCACGAACGTCCGATCACGCCGCAAATCCACAATGCCCGCGCTTTTGGCGCTTGTGCGTTCATGATGCTGACGGTCATTTTGTGCATCGGGCCGCTTGCGCGACTTGATGAACGCTTTCTGCCACTGCTTTATAACAGGCGACACTTCGGTGTCATGACAGCTTTTGTCGCGCTTACGCATGCGTCTTATATTGTGGATTGGTATTTCGCGTTTTCGCCCACGGGAAAATATGAGGCTTTGCTGTCGGCCAACACATCCTTTGGTCAGCTTGCCGGTTTTCCATTTGAGATTTTCGGCATTTTCGCCCTTCTCGTTTTGATGATCCTTGCAGCAACCAGCCATGATTTCTGGATGAAGTTTCTAAGCCCACCTTTATGGAAGCGGATTCACTACCTGATTTATCCTGCATACCTCTCGGTCGTCGCTCATGTTTCACTGGGCATCCTGCAAGACCAGAAAAATCATCTGTTTACTGTCATCTTCATATCTGGGAGCGCCACTGTCGGCCTGCTGCACGTGCTGGCGGCCCTGAAAGAGCGCAAGCGAGACGCGCAAAATGCGGCAGCTGATGCGGATTGGGTGCGAGTTTGCGACGTCACTGAAATGCGGGACGGCTTTGCCAAGATCAAGTTGCTGGCCGATGGCAATCGGGTCGCAGTCTACCTTACGGATGGCAAGCTGAGCGCGATCTCGAACGCCTGCGCGCACCAGAACGGGCCTTTGGGCGAAGGTCGCGTGATAAATTGTCTGGTGACTTGCCCGTGGCACGGGTTTCAGTACGAAGTGGCCTCAGGACGCTCGCCCGCACCGTTTACCGAGAAAGTTCCCACTTACAATCTTCGGCTGGAGGGCACCGCAGTGCTGGTTGACCCCACGGCCAACGCGCCGGGCACCTTCGTCGAACCAACGCCTGTGCCGAATTCCATCGGGGTAACGCCGTGAGGGACCGCAAGCCCCCGTTCTTTGTCGGATATCTGGCGGTACCAGCTGCTTTGCGCCAGTTTTTGCTGCTGGCGTGTGTGATGTTCGTGGCGGGTTTGGCCGGTGTCGGCTTTGCCCTCGGCGTCGCCCAAGACGACCCCGGACCCGGTGCGTTTCGGTTTGATTACGGCCGTCAGACCGTCACCGGTGTGATCGAACTCACGCCTTATCCAATACTCCGCGTGACCGAAGGGAATGACCGCATCAAGCCGGGCGATACCTTGCTGATGTCCGGCGGCGGCAAAAACGGTGTCGATGACCGCGCAATGCCACTTTCGGGAAAGCTTGCGCGCGTGTCCGGTGTTGTTCTTGAGCGGGGCGACTTGAACATGCTGCAACTGCGGGGCGGCGGACAGGGCATCGCGGCTGTTGAGGGCGCGCCCCCCGAACAATCGGTACAACCCTTGGGCCGCTGGCGGTTGGCGGGCGAAATATGCGACGGAAAGTGCCTAGCAGGTGCAATGCGGCCCGGGACTGGCCTTGCACATAAAGCATGTGCCAACTTGTGCCTGCTGGGTGGCGTGCCACCTGTGTTCGTCTCTTCCCAACCTGTCGATGGCGAGACATTTCTGTTGATTACTGGCCCCGATGGTCGCGCCCTGCCCACAGAGGCCTATGACTACGTCGCCCGGTATGTTTCACTTGAAGGCGAGATCGAAAGACGCGGCAATCTGCTAATCATCGCAATTGATCCGCAAACGATGGAGGTTTTGCCGTAATGCGTCGCTGGGGAACGCTTTGCATAGTTGCGGTGTTGACGACTGTTTTCTTTTACGTCTCGCGGTTCTGGGATTTCCGGTGGTGGTCTCGTGAGGGACTTTTCGGGATCGAAGCGCTGCGTCCGCAGGGGGGCTTGCTGGCCAGTTGGCTACGCGGCACAGAGGCGGCACCGTTTGAACTTTTGATCTGGGCGGTAGGGATATTCGCGATCCTGACAGTCGTCCAACGGATTTACGACCGGCTCACGCGCCCCAAGGGGTGATGGCACGGGCACCCCAAGGCGTTGCAAGGAACAGAAAATGACCCGCAAGACCTACGACAATCTACGATCAGCACGGTGGTTCGCCCCAGATGATCTGCGCTCTTTCGGGCATCGGTCGCGGGCCATGCAGATGGGCCTTTCGCTTGATGATTGGGACGGCAAACCTGTAATCGCCATCCTGAACACCTGGTCTGATCTGCAACCCTGCCATATGCATTTTCGCGACAGGGTGGAATTTGTCAAAAAAGGCATCCTGCAGGCAGGAGGCATGCCGGTCGAGATCCCTGTGCATTCGCTGGGAGAACAACTGCTGAAACCGACATCAATGCTTTATCGCAACATGGTGGCGATGGAGGTCGAAGAGGTGCTGCGCTCTAATCCCGTTGATGGCGCAGTACTGATGGGAGGCTGCGACAAATCCACGCCAGCACTGGTGATGGGCGCGGTATCGATGGGCTTGCCTTTCATCTACTTACCCGCAGGCCCAATGTTGCGCGGCAACTATGCGGGTCGTGCGCTCGGTTCTGGCGCTGATGCATGGAAGTATTGGGATGACCGGCGGTCAGGCCAGATCACAAAAGACGAATGGCAAGGCGTTGAGGCAGGCATCGCGCGGTCTTACGGACATTGCATGACCATGGGTACGGCAAGCACAATGACAGCTATTGCCGAAGCATTCGGACTATGCCTGCCCGGCGCATCTTCTATCCCAGCGCCAGACGTCAATCACCAGCGGATGAGCGCTGCCTGCGGGCGACGGATTGTCGAAATGGTTTGGGAGGATCTGACACCCGATCAGATCATCACAGCCAAAAGCACCCGAAACGCTGTGACCGTTGCGATGGCGACGGGCTGCTCGACCAATGCGATAATTCACCTGATCGCCATGGCCCGCCGTGCGGGTGTGCCTCTGACGCTTGACGATCTGGATGCAGTGGGCCGCACAACACCGGTGATCGCCAACATAAGACCTTCAGGCGACACCTATCTAATGGAGGACTTTTATTACGCCGGCGGTTTGCCAGCACTGATGAAAGAGCTTGGTGACAAGCTCGATCACAGCGCGCTTACTGTGACCGGTACTTCGATCGGAGATAGCTTGAAGGACGCGCGGAATTATAATCAGGATGTGATCCGCCCGCTGTCCAACCCAGTATATCACGAGGGCTCGCTGGCGGTGCTCAAGGGAAATCTTGCACCAGATGGTGCGGTTATCAAACCGGCCGCGATGGACCCGAAATTCATGTCACACAGCGGGCCTGCTTTGGTAGCGGACAGCTATGCAGACCTGAAATCAATCATCGATGATCCAGAGGCTGCCATAACGGCCGACCACGTACTGATCCTGCGCAATGCCGGACCGTTAGGAGGGCCCGGTATGCCCGAATGGGGCATGATCCCGATGCCACAAAAACTCTTGAACGAAGGACACCGGGATATGGTGCGTCTGTCGGATGCCCGGATGAGTGGCACCAGCTATGGCGCGTGTATACTGCATGTGGCCCCCGAGGCTTTTGTCGGAGGTCCGTTGGCACTTGTCCAAACCGGCGACATCATTTCGCTGGACGTGCCCAATCGAAGCCTGTCGGTGGACATCAGCGACGAAGAACTCGCGCGACGTCGCGGCGCTTGGACAGCGCCGGAACCTCGCTACCAACGCGGGTACGGATGGGTATTCTCAAAGCATATCGAGCAGGCCGACAAAGGCTGTGATTTCGACTTCTTGCGGACCGAATTCGGCGACCCCGTGCCAGAGCCTGAAATCAACTAATTATCCCTCAACCACCCGGCAATCGGCGCATCAGGTAAATCTCGGCCCCTTCCGGCAAAGGTTGTGACCAGTCATCACGCCAGATGGTGCCGTCTACGGCAACGGCGACGTCGCCCTTGATCGGGCCTGCGAGACCGGGGTATCGATCCGACAGCTTGCGTAACAGCTCTCGGATCGTTTTTGCTTCGACTTCGACTGTCTTTTGCCCGTCTGCAAGCGGAACCAGCCCGCCCCAAAGTTTGACGTCAAACTTCACGAGTCCTTCGCGGCATCAATGGCTGCGAGAATGCGTGGAGGTGACATCGGGATATGAGACATGCGTACACCCGCCGCATTCGACACCGCATTCGCAATCGCCGCCAGCGGCGGAACAATTGAAGTTTCGCCGACACCGCGCACGCCGTAAGGGTGGTTCGGGTTCGGGATTTCGAGGATTTGCGTATCGATCATCGGCAGGTCAGAACAGACTGGAATCCGGTAATCGAGGAACCCCGGGTTCTGCAATCGCCCGTCTTCGCCGTAGATGTATTCCTCGTTCAGCGCCCAGCCAATGCCCTGCGCGGCCCCGCCCTGGTACTGACCTTCCACGTAGGACGGGTGCACCGCCTTGCCGGCGTCCTGAATGACGGTGTAGCGCACGATGCGTGTTGAACCGGTCTCTGGGTCCACTTCCACGTCACAGATGTGCGTTGCAAAAGAAACGCCAGCGCCGTCTGCCACCAATTCGCTATGCCCGGCGATCGGGCCACCCGTATTGCCGGCTTCGGCGGCGATGTCTTTTACAGACAAGGGCGCAAGGTTTCCATATTTCGAACCCATCGCCTTGGCGTGTCCGTCCTCCCAGTATACATCCTCAACCGGTATATCCCAGGTTGTTGCGGCGCGTTGCTTCATGACCTCGATGGCATTTCGCGCTGCAGAGATCGTTGCCATCGAAGATGAGAATGTTCCGCGGCTGCCGTCTGTCATGTCGTTGTAGCCAAGTGTCGCTGTGTCAGCGACCACCGCTTTGACGTCGCTGTAATCGACCCCCAACTCTTCAGCGGCGATCAACGACAACGACGCGCGCGACCCGCCTACGTCTACCGTGCCGACCGCCAGCGTTACAGTGCCATCAGCACTTACATTGAGGTCGGTACAGGTCTGCCCACCAAAGTTGAACCAGAAACCGCAGGCCATACCACGACCCTGATTTTCACCTAACGGCGCACTCATATGCGCGTGCGCCTTGGCCGCTTGAAGCGTTGGTCCAATCCCGATCGGACCATAGACCGGGCCGTATGACGACCGCGTTCCTTCTTTCGCCGCGTTCTTAATGCGCAGTTCAACCGCATCCATGCCAAGCTTTTGAGCCAGTTCGTCTACCGCACTTTCCACAGCAAAGGCTGCCATTGGTGCCGAGGGCGCGCGGTAAGCGGCGACCTTGGGCCGGTTTACAACCACCTCAAGGCCGACGGTTTTGACATTCTTGAGATCATAGCACGCAAAAGACGTCATTGCGCCGAAAGACGCCCACGAGTCGGGATATGGTCCGCTGGTATACCGCAGCGTCGATGTTGCCGCCGTGATCCGCCCGTCTTTAGTCGCGCCGATTTTCACATCAATCGATGTAGCACTGGTGGGGCCAGATGCGCGAAAGACTTCCTGACGGGACATGACCAGCTTGACGGGCCTGCCGGATTTGCGCGACAGCGCAAGCGCCACGGGCTCGGCCCAGACATGCGTCTTGCCACCAAAACCACCACCAATTTCGGATGAGGTTACGCGCAGCTTTGACACTTCGAGGCCGAGTAAATCTGCGCAGTTCTGCCGGTACACAAAGTGACCCTGTGTGCAGACCCATAGCTCGGCAGTTCCATCGGGGTTGCAGCTTGCAACACATGCATGTGGTTCAATGTATCCCTGATGCGTTTGTTCGGTTTTGTAACTACGCTTAACGATGACTTCCGCCTCGGCGAAACCCTTTTCGGTATCTCCGTGACCGAACTCTGATTGCGCCGCAAGGTTTGAAGGCTTCGATGGTTTAGGCTCCACCCCTTGCGTAAAAATCTGATCGTTGAGCACAGGCGCATCGTCCCGGATGGCAGCATCGACATCCACCACATGGGGCAGAACTGTGTAGTCAACCTTGATCAGTTTGAGCGCGGCCTTGGCGGTTTTTTCGTCAATTGCGGCAACGGCAGCCACCGCGTGACCGTCGTACATCGCTTTTTCACGCGCCATGCAGTTGTCTAGGATCGCATATAGTCCGGCGTCGCCATCGGTCAGGTCGGGTAAGTCTGCAGCCGTCACCACAGCCTTGACGCCCTTCAGCGCTTCGGCTTTCGACGTATCGATCCCGTTTATTTTCGCATGCGCATGCGGGCTGCGCAAAACACGCGCAATCAGCTGTCCCGGCATATTGTAGTCCGCGCCATACCGCGCGCGCCCGGTGACTTTGTCCACACCGTCAGGCCGGTTCGGGCGCGTCCCAACTGATTTCAATTGTTGCTTTTGATAGGTTGCGTCGAAACTCATGCCGTCTCTCCCCGCATTTCCAAAGCGGCATCCTGAACCGCTCGAACAATCTTATCATAGCCTGTGCACCGGCAGAGATTTCCTGCAAGCCAAAAGCGGATTTCCTCTTCGGTCGGATCAGGGTTGGTATCCAAAAGGGCCTTGGCCGCTATCAGGAAACCGGGTGTGCAAATCCCGCATTGCAACGCGGCGTGCTCTATGAATTTGCGCTGCAGAGGGTGTAATTCGCTGCCCTGAGCCATCCCTTCGATGGTATCGATCTCGCGCCCTTGCGCTTCTGCACCAAGCACGAGGCATGAGCAGACAACACGTCCATCCATGATCGCGCTGCACGCTCCGCAATCGCCGGTACCACAGCCTTCTTTTGCGCCCATCAAACCGAGACGGTCGCGCAATACGTCCAGCAGGCTTTCATCTGGCTGGCACAGATACTCTACATCGTCACCATTGATCGTGGTGGATACTGCAATCGCGCTCATGATTGATCTCCTGCCCTTGCGTAAGCGGTTTGCGCCGCACGCCTTGCCAGCACGCCGGCAACTTTCTTACGAAACGCGACCGTTCCGCGCTTGTCATCAATTGGGGTACTTGCGGCTGTCGCAGCCTCTGCCAGTGCTTCGAGCGCCGCTTCATCAAGCTTTGTTCCAACGATAGCCTGCGCAGCCTCTTCGCTGAGAATGACCTTTGGCCCAACCGCACCCAGAGCAACCCGAGCCGTCGAGATGCCACCATCGCTGTCTCGTGTAATCGACACACCAACGCCGACCACGGCGATATCCATTTCCGTACGCGGGATGAAACGAAGGTACGCATCACCCGTATGACCTGATGGCGTATCCAACAGGATCGCTTCGACAATCTCACCTTTTTGTAGCGAAGTCTTTCCTGGGCCGGTCGGAATATCCTCTACCGGCACTTCGCGGCTCCCGTTTGGTCCGGTCACCCGTACCCTAGCACCCGCCGCGACCAGTGCAGGTACGCTGTCTGCTGCCGGTGACGCGTTGCACAAGTTGCCAGCCATGGTGCACCGGCTCTGAATTTGGGTGGACCCTATAAGGTTGGCAGCTTCAACCACGCCCGGATAGGCCGCCAACAATGCCGCATTCTCGGCCAGCGCGGCACAGGGTACCCCTGCCCCGATCTCAAATCCGCTGCCGGTTTCAGAGATTTCACAGGCACCTGCGATAGACTTGATATCCACCACAAGGTCAGCTTCGAAATCGTCCCCGTGCATCCGCACCAAAAGGTCGGTACCGCCCGCGAGTACGTAGGCCCGCTCTGTGGTCGCGTCCAACAGAGCAGCGGCTTGTGCTATCGTTTCAGGTCGTTCGTAACGCATGCGCAGTTCACCCCCAATGCTTGAAATCCTTAGCCCATCTGTCCACGTCGACGACGGGTGATGTCAAGCCGAATCCGTCAAGCAATCGCCGCGCAGAGCAAAATTTGATCAAATGTTTGCCAACGCATTTCGCCCGCAGCGCGTGTTGGAACCACACGAACTGGCCCCATGATCAAACCCCAAGAAATCCGCACCCCGCCTCGCAATAGACAGTCAAAGAGGTTTCGCCTATCCAAAAGCAAAGGGAGTGCAAAATGACGGGTGCACCGGCACATGTAACGGCCTTCAACGCGCTTGCTGCGTATCTCAGGCAGACAGCGTTGCAGGCAAAAAGATTTGACGACGCGCTTGTACTTGCAACGTTGTACGGCAGGCTGCACTGGGACAATATATCAGGAAAATTTGCGGATGATGCGTTTGAGATCGAACTGTTTGATCGGTGGCAGCATGAGTTTGGCGCCAGACCGGCGTTTGCTGAACAAAACACTTCTATCTGCCACGTGTTGTCCGAACTTTACACACACGGTGGCCATAGCAGGTTGTTCCGCATGCTCGCAGAAGGCTTTGCTAAAGAAGGATTTGAGCAGAGCCTGATTATAACCGAACGTGCGAAGGATGCGGCACTGGCGCTGGTTCCGCCTTCTTGCAAGGCAAACATTCTCACAGGTACCGCCGGCGCACGAGCGCGCACGATCCACACACGTGCCATGGCAGCGGGTGTCATGCTGATGCAGACGCACCCTTATGAGATTGGCGCCGCTCTTGCCGCCAGAGCCGTCCGACGTGATGGCGGTCGCGTAATCTTCCTGAACCATGCCGATCACGTATTCAGCTTTGGACCCGGTGCCTCTGAAACGGTACTGGAAATATGTGGCACTGGCTGGCGTACCACACAGGAACGGCGCGCAGCCAACAACCAGCATTTTATCGGTTTGCCGATCGCAAAAGCGGGCGCCGCGCCGGTCCCGCTACGCACAGACCGAAGCGGCACCATCCTGTCGATCGGTAGCGGTTCTAAATACAAACCTTCAGCAGCACTAAATTTTCCGGATTTTCTTGGTGCGCTGCTAGATCGCGTCCCCAATCACGCGATCATCATCGGGCCTGACCCGTCCAAAGACTACTGGTGGCAGCCAATTCTGGAAAAGTACGGCGACCGAATTCAGATGCCGGGAATCCAGCCGTTCGAACGCGTTGAGGCGGAATTCGCTCGCGCGGCCTGTTATCTCGACAGCTTTCCGATGGATGGCGGCACCATTTTTTCCGAAGCATTGCTGAACGGTGTTCCGATTTTTGGTCCTAACCGCGACTGCAATCTGGGCATCAGTCCTGCAGACGACCTGCGCTGTATCGGCACTGATGTATTGCTTGAACAGGTGTCGGAGTACTTGCGCGGGGCCCCTTTGTCGTCACGACAGGCCGACATACAGTCCCAAATCCGCAATGACTTTACCGAAGCGACAACCGTCTCGCGGGTATTGCAAGCGATGGACGGTCAAGTTGTACCTCTGCCGGCGCTATTGGCTGAGCTTAGCAACCGCGGACCAGACTATAATGCTGAAAACTGGATCGAACGGGGGCACCTCACTGCACCCAAACGACTGTGGAAGCGGTTGTCTCTATTGGAAAAGCTGCGTGTATGGAGCGGGCTTGGAACAGTTGAGATTGATCAGAATTTACGACGTAATCTGCGCCGTCGCCTCATCGCCGGGTGACGCAAGTTCGCAGATACTGCGTGACCGCCTCGTTCAATACCACGATAACAACCGCGCGCAGCCGAACCCTGCGCGACCATAGTTGTTGCCATTATAAAACAAAAAGACAGTTTCGCCCACGGCGACGACCGCAGGGTACGCGACCATTTCGCTGTCCCAGCCACTGTCCGACGGTACAAGGCCAATGTCATCATCATGCCGTTCCCACGTCACACCATCGGTCGATGAGGCATAGGTCAGCAGATAAGGTTCAGCCTCGGTGCCCCGGCCAAAAAACATCAAATATCGTTCACCTTCTCGGATTACATAGGGTCGCCCCACGCGGTGTTCTCCCGGCGCGTTGTCTACCGCGACACGACCTGTAGTTGGAAAGTTGATGCCGTCTGCCGACTCCATATAACGAATGTTATAGACCGGCAGCGTTTTTGACTTTCCGGGGACAAAATCGCTTCCACCACCATACCAAGCGCGCCATACTCCGTTTTCCTCGCGGATTGAATGGATAGCGCGGAACAGCCTTTCCTCTTTTGTGCGGGGCAGCACCGGCGTCTCGGAGTATCTGTCAAAACTTGCGCCATCGTCTGCGCTGATCGCTAGACCGCAAAAAGCTTCAAAGCGCACAGCCTCACCGCGGGTGTAACCTGCATAATACATACGCAATTCATCCCCGGCACGCACAACTGCACATGGCACCACGCCGTGCTGGTCAAATGCCCCGGGCGCCCCCACGTCCAACACCGGCCGCGTGCTTACGCCCAGAACCTGCCGCGGATCATCGCGGTCGACATCCACGTACCCTGCACGGCTAACCCCATCTTCGTCCCGGAAGCCACAAAAGACCCGAATACGATCATCCAGTACAACCGGCGTGGGTTGCAGAGCCGAGTGACGCGCCCAGTCAGAACTGCCATCCGGACCATAAATCAGCCCAAGTTTTTCCCACTGCATGGCGGCCCCCTTTTAGGAATTTCAGCGCAGCTTTATGAGCGACCGGTCTGGCAAAAACCGCGACCGGCGGATATCGTATTGCTTGCCTTTAAGCCATTCGCGCACTGCTACAGTCTCTCCCGGGTAACGCGCGTCGTTGAGTTCGTCAAACACAAGTACGCTGCCCGACACAAGACGTTCATCCATGGCGTCGAGAGCAGCTTTTGTTGGCTCGTAAAGCGCCATATCGAAGAACGCCAGCGCCACAATTGATTCCGTGTGTTCTTGGAAGTAGCTGGCCACCGTTTCGCAGGCATCACCCTCGACCAGTACATGCTTTACCGCGTGTCCCATGGCATTCTCGGAACGATGATAGGCAAGCAGAGCCTCCAAGTATTCCTTGTAGTTCTTCGGCACCGTGTAGCCGTCATCCTTGACGGTCTCAGAACGGGCATCGGCATCGGTGATACCTTCGTATCCATCGAACGTGTCAAAGCCGACCAAGCTCCTCGACGCGTTATATGGCTCGAGCATGGCGCGCATCGATTCAAACACCACAAGGTCCTGACCAAGCCATGTGCCAAACACCATAACGTCTCCCGGCGTCTCAAGTGCTGCGCTGTATGCCTCGTAAAGAAAGAAAATCTTTGCCAAGGCCGAAGAGCGCGCGAAAAGACCAAAGTTCGTCAGCAGGGTTGCATCATCGAAGGGACGGTTCTCGAACAGCTGGTATAATGCCTGACGCGCATCATACTGTTTATCTGATGTGTTGTTGTGAGGCACGAAATCGGTGCTTTTCATCATTCAGGTCCTTTCGCGGTGCTCGGACGAGGAATGTCCGAAATCCGTCCGGGTTGCAAATGCGCCATTGTTGGCGCGTGATACGTTTCCGGTCAAAGCGTCAACTCATAAGTCAGGCACGTCGTACTTCGCGCGCCGAACATTTCTTTTTGTGCCGCCAGACCAGTGTTCAGGTTGCGGCCTGCATCAGTTGTTGAGATACCAAAGTCAAACCACTCGTGGTCAGCAAAATCAACTTCGAGCAGGTGGTTCACGATAGCGTCTACACCGCCATGCGCCCGACCGTCGTCCGAGCTTGCAATGTATTGCACATGTGCCGTTTGCCCGCAGTCGAAAACGACCAGCGCCGAAAGCATCTGCTCGGCATCATAAGCCCCGTAGAGCCGTATGGCATCAGGGAAACGCCCAGCGAGCAACTTGATCTCGTCCAGACTGTGTACTGGCGCTGTATCATGACGCTCGGCAAGTACGGCCGTAATCAATTGCCAGCACCCCGCCCAATCGTCGGTTTCGCGCACGGTGAGCTCGGCTTTCCGAGCCTTGCGTAACCCGTCTTTTTTTCCTTTTGAAAAGGTTAGCCTGCGTTTGACCGGAATACTCGCGGCGACATCGACCCGGACGAGTTCGGCACCGAGCCGAAAAAGAGCATAGATATCCTCTTCGGCTGGCTGCCTGTGGTAGATCGCGGGCACAACCTTGTATCGTAGTGTGGCAAAGTCGCGGGCGCGCAGCCAATCGACCAGCGCTCCAAAGATATCAAGCATGCGCGCCGCGGACATCTTGTCGTCCGTGACAAATCCACCATAGCTCAGCCCGGCATGGCTAATCAGCGCTTGATCTGACTGGTTCGCCGGTAACACCGCGCAGACTTTCCCATCTAGGCGCACCATCAGTGAATGGTCTTGAAACCGATCCGCGTGATACTCCATAAATCCGCGCTTGAACAGAAAGGTGCCGTTCTTGGAGCAATCGATAAACGCATCCCAAGCCGCCGCATCTTTGGAAGTATACCGCGCGATCTGTATCTTGCTATCCGAAGAAGGCATCCGCGTTACGCCTCCGGAGGCGTAATTTTGAAATATCTATATGCCGAAACCCGTGACGGCTCTGCGTGGTGACCGGACAAGACCAAGCCGTTGTCTTTGAAAGATTTATTCACCACCGAACCTAACGCGACGAAGCAGTCGTCGCCGATGACCACATTATCGGCAAAACTGGCGTTCACGCCCAGAAAGCAGCTTTTACCAATCTGTGTATAGCCAGAAATCACGACATGAGAGGACACGAAAGTGAAGTCGCCAATATGCGACTGATGCCCAACGTGGTTTCCACTCCACAAGACCACGCCATCACCAATAGTTACTTCATGCTGCACGACGTTCATCTCAAAGATAAACACGTTCTCGCCAAGCTTGGCCGTACGCCAGACAAAGGCACGAGAGCTAACATAGTTGGCCAAGCGATAGCCGGCATCGCGGGCCAGACCAACAAGGCGGGCACGTACGCGATTGAGCTTGGTCGATGTCACGGCCACATGTGCCTCGACCTCATCCGGAGCAAAGGTTTCAGCCGCACTTTCCAGAGCGACCACAGGCAAGCCGAACTTTTCTGTTTCGCTCAGGTACTCGGCCTCGACAGCAAAACCAACGACTTCGTAATCTGAATCATGCGTGAAATACTCGTATGCAATATCCGCAAACTCTCCGGCACCGATCAGAAGGAGTTTTCTAGACTTGCTCATACCGGTTTCCTACTATTTGTTGCACAAAGGGTGTTGCCCGGTGGCGCAGTTCTGGGTCTTGCCTTTTAACGGTGATACTGACTAGGAAACCGGATTACCAGCCCTGCAAGATCGGGCGCGGGGTCGGTCCACGCGCAGAACTACGGCAAAGGAGAAAACAGGTGCCGCTGAAGGACTGTCGGTTGATAGATCTCCCCAAAATTGAGGATGCTCGAGGCAATCTGACCTTTATCGAGGGCAACAATCATATCCCTTTCGATATCAAGCGCGTCTACTACCTCTATGATGTGCCCGGTGGTTCAGATCGTGGCGCACATGCACACAAACGACTGCACCAGTTCATGATTGCAATGTCAGGCAGCTTCGATGTGCTGCTGGATGACGGGAATGAAAAAAAACGTATTCACCTCAACCGGTCCTACTTTGGCGTTTATATCTGCCCGATGATGTGGCGCTATCTCGACAATTTCTCTTCAGGGGCTGTGTGCATGGTTCTCGCCTCTGCCCCTTACGATGAGAACGAATATATCCGCGACTACGACACCTTTCGCCAGCGCACGACGTCAAAATGAGCACAAATCAGGTACCGTTCCTCGACCTAAAGGCCGCCTATGACGAATTGGCGGACAGGGCGGAGCCTGCGATGCTGCGAGCGCTGCGCTCGGGCTGGTATATCCTGGGCCCCGAGGTCGACGCATTCGAGCGGAAATTCGCAGCATACTGTGACACGGCTCACGCTGTCGGCGTGGCAAACGGGCTGGATGCGTTACGTCTGGCGCTTATGGCTTGCAACATCGGACCGGGCGACGAGGTGTTGGTCCCGTCGAATACATTTGTCGCAACTTGGCTGGCGGTAAGCCAATGCGGGGCGACGCCGGTGCCGGTCGAACCCGATCCAAAAACCTATAACATCACTGCCGAAGGCATCCGTGCGGCACTGACCCCAAACGTGCGTGCTGTGATCCCGGTTCACCTATACGGGCAGCCCGCAGAGATGCCCCCAATCATGCAGGTTGCGCGCCGCGCTGGCATTGCGGTGATCGAAGATGCCGCACAAGCACATGGCGCAAGGTGGAACGGCCAGCGCATTGGCGGACATGGCGATGCCGCCTGCTGGAGCTTTTATCCTGGCAAAAACCTTGGCGCTCTCGGCGATGCAGGCGGTCTCACGACAAACGATCGCGCACTTTCAGACCGCGTGGCGCTGCTGCGCAACTATGGGTCGCGCGAAAAATATCGAAACGAAGAAACCGGCCTGAACAGTAGGTTGGACCCGGTACAAGCGGCCTTTCTGACGGTCAAGATTGATGTGCTCGACAAATGGAATGCACGACGCGCTAGTATTGCCGAGATGTACCTCGATACCTTGTCTGACTGCGACTTGGTCTTGCCAACGGTCGCACAAGACGCTGATCCAGCGTGGCACCTGTTTGTGATCCGTCATGAGGATCGCGACGGGTTAGCAGCAAGGCTGTCTGCCGCCGGCGTTCAAACGCTCGTGCACTACCCTATTTCACCGGACGCCCAACCGGCCTATGCCAACCTGAAAGTAGATCCCGACCGGACGCGCCTTGCTCACCAGTTGGCGCGCGAGGTTATTAGCTTGCCGATCGGTCCGCATATGGACGCGGCGCAGGTCGAGACGGTGATCAAGGCAGTTCGGAGCGCCGCTTAGTTCCCTCCGGCCAATTCCGGATGGGCGTAAGCTTCGGGGTAAGGCATAGGGCGGATCGGTCCCTTTGGCACCACCCCATTCCACGAGCGTCCAAAATACCCTTGCCGGCAGTGGATCAGCGAGCTTGCCTCAGCGACCCCATCGAGCGCATAAACCCGGCAGAGCCAGCGCCACAGATTGGGAAAATCCAAAATACGCGCACCGTTTAGCTTCATTCGTACGAAGTAGACAGGATCATGGCGGTAGAGCGTTGGAAACAAGCGCAAATCTGCTTCGGTGAAGTTCTCGCCGACAAGAAAAGGGCGTCCGTCGGACAACAGAGCCTCAAGGTCGTTCAAAGCGCCGAAATAGGCGTCAAACGCCGCGCTATAGATCGTCTGGTCAGAGGAAAATCCGGCCTTGTATGCCCCGTTGTTGATCGCGACATACACCTTTTCATTCAAGGCATCGATCTGCCGTTGCAGTGCCGTATCTTGCGGAACGAGGCGTAGGAGTTCACGCCCCTCACGCCCCAACGCGTCAGCATGCATATCCAGCATTCGAATGATCTCTGCACTTTCATTGCTGACGATCCGCTGTGCCTGCTTGTCATACAAGATGGGCACGGATTGCTCTTCAGAGCCTTCACGCTGGTAAATTTGCTTTGCCAGGCGGAGCCCCTGCCCTGTTGCGGTTTCTCCGGTGCATTCTAACAAGGCATCACCAGTTAGCGAGGCTCGACGATCAGGCGCAAATTCCCACAGGTTTGGACCTTCGGGGTCGTCGTCACCGGTACGGTTTGGAAAAGCCACATCCATAGACAGGCTGTTCTGCAAGCCAAGAACACCGCGCGCCAGAGTTACGCGATGACACCACGGGCAGTTCAGCGCCACGTAGAGGTGATAGCGTCCGGGTTGAGGCGGAAAATCCTTATCCCCGATGGAATGGCGAAAACCGCTCACACCTCGGACAAACTCGCCGCCCGCTCTACGTTGCCCAACGTTGGTTTGATCTTCTTGGGTAGATGTATTTTTGGTCATGCTGCTAATGTGACGCCTGCGGACATGAAAGCAAGCAGGCGGTCCCAAGACACACAGCAATCAGATTACATCAGTTCGCGGGCGAGAGAACCCAGCCGCGCCTGCGCAAATCAGCTATTCGACCGCACCACCCTCACACACGCTTTTACCGGTGCATGCGCCCGCTTATTCTAATGAGGCGCAACGCTTTACATACCGGGTGCAAACAGCGCTTTCGACCCAGGCAGAAACTCAGCAGAAAATGCGTTTTTGCTTCCGGCAGCTTTTTGAGCCTAGCGGCAACCATCAAACAAAAATAAAGTCCGCCTCTCCGAGATCGCTCAGCGATACGTTTCTGATCAGGATGGTATCGGCGCCTGCGGTGAGCAGGACGTCGCTGCCCTGGGTGCTCAGGTGGGTGGCGGCAAAGCTGGCGTAGTCGGTGAAGGTGATCGCGCTCACCGCGCTCACGTCCAGTTTCTCCGCATCATCCAGTGCGTCGAAGTCCGTCACCTCGTCGGCCCCGAACCCGTCCTGGAAGATGAACACATCCGCGCTGTCAGACCCGCCGGTCAGCGTGTCATTGTCCGCACCGCCCAAAAGCACGTCAAACGACGAGCCCCCAAGCATCAGGTCCGCGCCTGCGCCGCCGTTCATGATATCTTCACCCGCAGCGCCTATCAGGTAGTCGTCGCCGCCGCGCCCCACCAACGTGTCATCGCCGCCCTCGCCAAACAGCCGGTTCGCCGCTCCGGTGCCGTATAGTTCGTCGTCAAAGCTCGAGCCTGTCAGGTTCTCGACGCTGGCATAGATATCGCCTGCGGCATCGCCCGTGTTGGTGCCGGCAAACTGCAGATCCCCCCGCAGCCCACTGCCCGCGCTGGCGTAGCTTGCCGTGTCGCTGCCGGCCCCGCCCGACAGCGTGTCCGCCCCGCTGCCGCCGTCCAGCGTGTCAAAGCCTCCGCCGCCCAGAAGCTCGTCGTCGCCACCCGCGCCGTTGATCAGGTCAGCCCCGCCCACGCCCTGCAGCACGTTGCCCTGCGCGTCGCCGGTGATCGTGTCGGCCAGGAACGAGCCGTAGAGGTTCTCGATCCCGTCGTAGGTGTCGCCCGCCGCCTCGCCGGTGTTGTTGGCCGCGGTGCCCAGATCAATCACCATACCCAACGTCGCCTGGCTGTATTGCGCCCGGTCGATGCCCGCGCCACCGATCAGGCTGTCCGCCCCCAGTCCGCCCAGCAGGATGTCGTCCTGATCGCCGCCATCCAGCGTGTCATTGCCCGCCCCTGCGATCACGTAATCCGTGCCGCCGCGCGCCTCGATCAGGTCGCCGCCGTCCTTGCCGAGGAAGTAGTTAAAATTGTCATCCCCCCGCAAGGTATCGCCAAATTGCGAGCCAAAGAGGTTCTCGATCGATACGTAGCTGTCGCCCGCCGCCTCGCCGGTGTTGCCGCTGGCATCCACCAGATCCGCCGTCACCCCGGTGGTGGCAAGGTTGTACTGCGCCCAGTCGCCAAAGGCGCCCTCGGCCCCGCCGTCGAGGTGATCCGCGCCCAGACCGCCGTTCAGAAAGTCATCGCCCGCGCCACCGATCAGCGTGTCGTCACCGCCCCGGCCCGTCAGCAGGTCGTCCGCTTCGCCGGTCGATATCTCATTGGCCTGATCGTTGCCGTAAAAGAAGTCGCGCTGCGCCGAACCCAAAAGGTTCTCGATCTGGACCAGCACATCGCCCGCCGCAATCCCGGTGTTCGTGCCGCCAAAGGACATGTCCACCCGCTGCGCCTGCACCGCATCCGCGTAATCCGCCCAGTCGGTGCCGGACCCGCCATTCATGATGTCGCCGCCAGCCCCCCCGGACAACGTGTCGCCATCGCCGCCACCCAGCAACGTGTCAACGCCCTCGCCGCCCATCAGAACGTCAGCGCCGCCAAAGCCGTTCAGGCTGTCAAAACCAGCGCCCCCCTCAACGTGATCTGCCCCAGCACCCGCATCAACCGTGTCACCACCTCCACCACCAATAATCGTGTCAGAGCCCGTGCCGGTGACCAGCAAGTTGCTTCTCTCGCTGCCTTGTAAATCAACGTCAGACGATGTCATGACTTCAAGGTATTCGACGCCCACAACAGTGTCCGTGCCGCTTTCCTCAGCTCCGACCGCGTTGATCCGGCTCTCGACAAGGTCGATGGACAAAGTTGTGCCCGACGTCAACGAGCGCGCATCGTAGTAGAGCGTATCCTTGCCACCGTCACCGCTGACCAGATCGCCATACGCACTAAAGGAGACTTCGAAGGAATCATTCCCTTCACCGCCGAACAACGTATCGCGACCAGTACCATCACGAAGAGTGTCTTCGCCTTCACCGCCCTCAATGCGGTCATTACCACCGTCACCTTGCAACAGATCATCGCCGTCGCCGCCTTTGATCTGGTCGTCGCCATTCAGTCCAAGGATTTCATCCGCACCTTCCAGACCCAAAAGGATATCGGTAAATTCACTTCCGGATAAAATCTCGTCGAAGGGTGTACCCTCAAAAATGTTGCTGAGGTTAACGCTGTAGGGCACAGACACTTTCGAAGTGACTACCCAATCCAAAGACGTATCTGCCTCTGCCAAAACGGTCTGCTTAACGCCCAACGACGTCATAGGTACAAGCAGAACGTCTGCAACACCTGCGCGTTCAAACGCCATTAGCGTTATTTGGTCGCCGCCGGCTTTCGGTTCGATGCTCAGCAAATACCGACCTGTTACCAATCCCTGATCGTCGTCACCGACAGACAGTGGTGTGATTTCCTGAACTGCAGACAACACACCGTCTTCGTCGCGCAAAGTAATCTCGACCGGCGTCGAGAGATTGAATGTGTACCCAAAGTCCACCAAAGCCTCGGACAAGATCAGCGCCCCAATGGGGACGGAATAGGCCTGTACCGTGAAACTTGGCACTTCCGGCGGCTGGGCGCTTTGGAAACTACTCGTCGCCGGCGCTGCCGCAAATGTCCCGGCCTCGCTGTTTACTAGGTTTGTTGGTTCTGCTTCAACGATGACCTCAATATCAATTTCACTAAACGTCTCGGTCGCGGTAAACCCTTCGAGAATTAATCCCCGCCCCCCTCCGAGATCAAAACGCAAACCTTCTGCCGTGTTTTCCCGTGCGATGTTTTCGAGCGTGGTCAGACCGGGCAGCTCGTCGAGAATGATCTTGTCTACGCCGAGTTCAAAGTCTGTGATGATATCCAGCGTCGCTGAAGGGTTCGACACATTCCCGAGCAAAAACGTGTCAATACCTCCGTCACCTGTCAGGATATTGACACCTTCACCACCATCCAGGACATCCCTGTCCGCGCCCCCAGACAGTGTATCGTCACCGCCCATCCCTGAAAGCGTATCATTGCCAGGGCCGCCAGCAAGCACATCTGCCTTTGAAAAACCGGTGAGTGCCGTGTTGCCTGCGTCTCTGGTGACGTAGTTATTTTCCACATCCGGCAAGAGGAAAGGCTCAAAGTTCAACGCCAGACTATCCCTGAAGTCCGGGAATTCGTTGAATGTATAATCTCGGTCGGGGATACGAGGAATGCGAGGGTTTTGGTCCAGCAACAAAACGCCCCGGTGATCGTTGGATGGCAAAACAAGAATGCTGCCATTGATGTGGATATCTGTTAGTCCGCGTTCGGTCGTTGTTTCAGTGCCAAAGCCATAGAACTGAAGCTTATCTGACGTAGAGACAAAATCGGTAACAACCTTGATGTCGAGGGCTTGGTTCGGATCATCCGTTGGGGCTGTAAAATCAGAAGCGTCAAACACGAAGAAATCTGACTTGGCACCCCCTGTCAGCACGTCTATCCCGCTGCCACCGTGCAACGTATCACCTCCCGCGCCAGCGACAATAACATCATCGCCAGCCCCGCCTGAAACGTAACCAAATATGTCGCCGATCGCGAGGAAATCCGACCCGCCCTTTCCAAAGAACGAAAACGATGTTGTTCCACCCTCAGAGACAAGGCGGTCTTCGCCTTCCAAAAGTGAGACATTGCCCACACCGCCCAACGAGATAAGTGTACCCTCGTCCGAGAACTCGCTGTCAAAAGCGAAACTTTGCAAAATGCCAGCCTGCTTACTGTCGGCGCCCATCCGAATTGTTGCACTTCGATCGCCATCGGTCAGGGTCAGGAGCCATTCAGCGCCCTCTTGGACAACTGACATTTCAGGCATAACAGCATCTGTGACAAGCAGACGTGTTGCGTCGAAATTAAGAATGGTATCGCCATCTAGTTCTGCAAGAGAGCCAACCACCCAATCGCCGGAACTACCCTCCCCAAGGATATCCGTGCCCAAGCCGGGAAAAACAGTGTCGTCAAAGTACGACGTAAGAATAATGTCGTTGCCGTCGTTACCCGCAACACGAATACGTTCCGCCGTCAGGCCATCACTGTAGTCAATAAAGTCGTCGCCCGCCGAACCGTTGAGCGGGTCGTCCGCAATGGCGAGATTTACGGTTGTTGCATTACCAGCGTCTTGGCCATCGGTAGCAACATAGGTAAACCGGTCGTCGCCGCTGAAATCGCGATCTGGCGTGTAGACAAAACTGCCGTCTGCCTGAATCGCCAAAGTGCCGTATAGCGGATCGGTGACCTTAGTCAGATCGACCTCAAAAGCGTCGCCGTTTTGGTCTGTGTCGTTGTCCAAGACGTTGCCGATAATCGTCGGGGCAGCATCGCCATCAAATCTGGTGTATTCGCGTCCTTCATACATATCCACAACACTCAAGGGGGCGATGTTGTAGAAATCCGCAAATCCGGTGACGCCGTTCAAACCTAGCTCAGACCCGTTTGAAAATATAACGCGCGTGTCGAGCGTGTCGTCGGCAATGCCATCCTCAAGCGCTTCAAAGGCAATTTCCTCAATCGCTTGGACGATCGTCATGCCGCTGATTTGCAACGTGTCGGTGCCCAGTACAAAGTCTTCTATGTAATTGTAGGCACCGCTTTCTTCATCAAGAATGTAGGTGTTGCTGCCACCACCACCGTCCATAAGGTCAATACCGCTACCCGGTGTAAAGGTGTCGTCCCCTTCTCCGCCAAGATAGGTGCCGTAGCCTGCATTGGCATTAAAAGGCACGCGGTCAAAGAAATCGGTCCCTTTCACAACTACGGTCTGTCCGCCGTTGCCATCGTCGACCAATTCCTTGTCTTCGCGGACAAAAATTCTGAATGAGTTTGTCGTGACAGAACCAGTGGAAGCCTCAAGATTATACGGGAAGAAGTTAAAGCCAGCTTGGTAGTTCCGTTCACCTATCTCCGCGTAGTCCGGATCAAGCGTAAATGTCAGCGACGTCCATTGCTCCATCGTCAATCGTTGCCCAGCTTCGACCACGGTACCGTCCGCCAAGCGCAATTCTCCATCGAAAACGCCATTGCTCGATATTTGCGCTTCGAATTCCGGTTGGGCATCGTCTGGATAGTCGGGGTCGAATAATTCGGTCAGGTTCAACGGGATCGTACCAACATCCGGTGTCACGTGCAGCGATTGCCCTCGTTGGAAGAAAGGTTGGTTTACGCCTTCAATAAATTCCGTCTCGATGACCCATTCGCCTTGAAATTCTTCACCATCGGGCACAACCAACGTGCCGTCCTCACGATCTGCGATGTCACCAGTGACTTTGAACAGTTTATAGGAAAACGGCACTTCGCTGACGAAATTCGTATTGCTGGCATGCTGAATTTCGCCCAGCACTTCGTTGAGTTGATCGAAAGTCCCAGAATAAGACCGGACTCCATACGATAGCAGGATTTCGTCTGTCTCTTCGTCCCGAATGTATTCCCGCTGATAGATACCCTCCAAGGTACCATTATCGGCCACAAGGTTGGCAGAACCATCAAACACCAGATTCCAATTTGACGCACGAACCCCTGCGACGCCACTTTCCTTGTCATTGAAGGGGAATGGAAAGGACACTTCCAGACGATAAAACGTTTCAGCTTCGTCATCGACACTGGCGATCTGCAAGTCTGGATGCGCTAAAGCGCTGCGGTTTTCTTCGATTTGCTGCACTTCGGTCGGAAAACCGACAAGAGTTTCAAGATCATCCACCGCTTGCAGCACGATGTCTTGCTCGAATATCGCCGTTTGAATGGTCAGCTGGTTTTCGCGCTGCAGCTCAAACGAGATTGTGCCATTCGCATTCTCGTCGGCATTCAAGACGATGCTGTCCAGGAAGGGTTGCAGCAGCGTGATATCCATCTGCCCAAAGAACGTGCCGGACCCAAAGTTTGTGTCTATCGTCGCACCTGTTGTGCCGGGGTCAAAAAGCAGCGTGAACAGTTCAGCCGAGCTGGAGCTGTCTACATCAGAGTAAGCAAACTGCAGCCCCGCCAGACTATCCCCTTCGATCAGTTGCAAAGGCGCACCGGAGGCCGCTCCCTCCAATCCAAAGAACGTCGGGTCTTCGACCGCCGTAATTTCGATAGAGACGTCGCGCCTGTCCAAGGGACCGCGATCATCGAAATATTCGATTTCCAATAGCGCCACACCATCAGGACCAAACACGTTGTCTGCAGGATCAAAGATTATTGTGTCGATTTGTGCCGCGTCGAAAACCATTCCGTCGGCTAAAATGGTGCCATCCGCATCCAGTATGAACTGGCCCGTGCCCTCACTGACGCGAACCCGCGCCAACGCACCGGCCGGCAGTCCCGTTGGCGCATCCACGCTAAACGTCAGGTCGGTGTCTTCCAGTGTGAGCAGTGACTGTTTTGGGGTCACAATGTTCAACGTGTCGTAATCAAATTCCACCGGATTCAAATTTTGATCACGGAATAATATCCTCGTGACATCTCCTGTCAGTGTGTTCAGGTCGTTTGTAACCGTGTTGAAGAACGATAACTGGTCGAACCCGTCCACCATCCGGTAGTGCTCATAAAGGCCCGCGTTAAAGAATGAGAGTGTGGTGTTTCCTACCGATGCCCCGGTCGTTACAACCTGATCATTGCCAAACCCTACGTTGATAAAGTGGCTGACAGAGTCGTTGGGGCGGTTGAGATAGATGATGTCATCGCCGTGACCGCTGGTGATACCTGTATTGTTATCGTTCACCAAAAACAGGTCTGACTCTCCGGTCCCGGCAATCGAATATCCCAGGAAATCAGGCCCAACAATTTGCGCAATCGGTCCGACAGGAATATCATCACCTATAGAGATTAGCTTGCGCGATATCCCATCCGTCCAGATCAGGTTCGGCAAAGGTCCAGCGAAACTGAGACTAAGCAAAACGGCCTCGTTCTCGATCTGCAGACTGCTGCCAGACGTTCCTACCGGCGTCAGATCGTCGCCGATCTGCGACAAATCAACTATGTCTTCTGCATCAAACTGTAAAACAACATTTGATCGCGCCTGCGCACCGCCGTCTGGGCCTTCGCCTTCTGGTGCAAGAGCGCGGAAGGTATCGACGCCTTCGCCGCCAATAATGTACAAGCCACGGTATTCCGAAGTCGACAAGAGGGGTAACTCAAAAACATCCGCACCCGATTGTCCGTCCAAAAAGCTGCTACCAGCCGTGATCCTGACCAGATCTGCGCCGCCGCCCAACTCTGCTGAGTTAATCGACCCGACCAGATCAACAACTTGATCGTCGTCATCTGCGACGAGGAAACCACCGTCCTCAATGGAAACCTTAACAGCACCTTGAAGAACGGTCGTATCAATATTCGCTGAATGGATTGTCATACTGCCGACGTCAGCCGCATCCACAAACAAAATGCTATTTACCGCAGTGCCACCATTTTCGAACTCAATTCCCCTGAAACCTATCGGCTGATCCACATCGGTTAGATCGCTCAAGTCTATCGAGGGCTTTGCGAAAACGTTTTTGGTGTTGAATGTCAGGGTTCTTTGAAATCCGGCTTCGGCGACCGCATCAAAGGATTCTTGGGCCGTCAGAATGTCATCAATGCCAGTCAAGGAGGCGATCAGATCATTTCGCAACTCAATTTCAAACGGCACTTGAGAGATCGGCAAAACATGACCGGTGCGGAAACCGCCCGTTGCACCATCACTCGTCAGCGTGCTTTTGAACCGGGATTTACCATCCAGTTCGAACCGTTCGATCTGCAGCGTACCGCCGTCGACGGCCAAGATCTGACCGCCCTCTCCAACGGCCACCTGAGGCGCACCATCGTAGACTTCACCATCCAACAGATTTTCAAGGCCAGCTTTGCCTGTGGACGACGCGCCTGGCTCTACTGAGGCGAGCGTTTGGAAATACGTATCAAGCGCACTTTCGAAAGAAACGAGTGTGTCACCGTCATCCGACTGAGCATCCTGTTCAGGATCAAAGTTGTCGTAAAAGAACAGATCTTGGTATCCGTCCTCTGCCTGCAACAACACCTCAAGCTGCGCAATATCATTCGCAATCTCATTGCCCAACGCGTCTCCATCGACTTGCGCATCATTGTTGACTAACGCCGAAGCAGCAAGCTCGGTCAGAGACAGCGTTTGGTCCGGTCCGAACGGATTGCGCAAGATCAGTGTTTCAACCTGACTGCTCGCCTCATACTGATCGAGAATTACAGTCATGGACTTTACTTCGGCGTCGGCCCCACTGGACATAACCTTAATCAGCAAGTCATTTGCAGAGCCGTCTAAACGTCCGTCAATCTGTTCAAATATCAGGTTAGCTTCGGTCAGCGTTTGCCCTTCAAAGCTGAAAATGTCGGTGGCGTAGGCGCGAATTTCCAAAGAGTCCTCGCCACCTTCACCCTCTTCATCAATGATCGTGACGCGTTCGCCGACGGCCTTGCGGTAGCTGTCATTTCCAGAGCCACCAAGCAGCATGGACTGCCCCAGACCAGCCGATATGACATCGTTGCCGGCGCCACCTGAATATATCGGTGCCAGCGGCGCGGCCAAGACAAACACAGAAACATCAATAAGATCGCCGGTACCAACGTATCGCGACAATGACGCCGTCTGCGCATAGGGGCTGGCCAAAGCAACTGCTGCCTGTGCCACATCGCCTGCGATTGTATCGTAGCTTGGGGCAAATGCCGTGACGCTTGGATCAGCAAGTTCGGCCAAGGCAGTGCCCAGACCATCTATCGTGTATTCGTCGATCAGTGTCAGAACAATATCTGTCATCCGTTCGACTTCGGCATCGCGTATCGCGTACGCACTGGGTACGTCTTCTTCAGGCAAGACGCCATTGCCGTCTCGTCCTTGGTAAAAGGTAGAGGTTTCGATCTGCTCACCGTCAAATCCGCGGAACGTACCAACTGCACTGACCGCGTCGCCAATGGTCTCCCCGATCGCTTCGATCAGTGTCAGAGTGTTTTGTTGAAATTCATTCCAGGTCGACAGACCGTTTTCGGACAACCAATCGAGCAGGTTATAGCCTTTGCCGATAACAACATCATCATTGTCACCGCCAAACGAGCGCGCAATACGGCTGCCGATATTGATAACATGGTCTTCGCCCGCGCCGCCGTCCAGTTCAGTATCCCGACCAAAAGCAATCAGCAGATCGTCGCCTTCGTCACCGTCAACCCTGTGGTTGGCGCCAAAAGCAAAGATCGCATCATCCCCACCCTGACCGTAAACATTCGAGCGTTCCCCGGACACAACGATGAAATCACCTTGCGCCCGATCGTCCAAATCATCCCCATCCGATGCAGCTTCAGGGTCAAACACGTTAACGCCGACGTCGCCAAACACCTCCATGTCCGTTCCATTGACAAAGATCAGGTCGGAGCCCTTGCCGCCCTGCACATCTCCGCCGTCGAAAAGCAGTTGGGTCAGTTCATTGGATTTGATCCCTTTGTCGCCGACTTTGCCTTTAGAAAACAGGATGTCGTTGCCTGCACCGCCATCCATGGCGGTTAGACCTTTATGCGAGAAGAGAATATCGTAACCATCCCCGCCTTCAACAAAACTCAGATCACCCGATGCGATGACTTTATCGTTGCCTGTGCCACCATCGATAAAGACATTGCCCCCTTTGGCGATCAGCAGGTCATCGCCAAAGTCACCAGCCAGATCGACTGAGCCATCCGAACGAATGTCGGCTTGCGACAGCACCGGATCTGACCCACCCCCGTCACCGTCACCCTCATCGTTATCTCCGCCACCATCATTCTCTTCAGGCTCTTTGCGTCCGAACCCGAACAACAAGTCGTTTCCAGTCCCCCCAGAGAAAAGATTTCCGACACCTGCGCCGAGGATGATATCAGCGTCCTCTTGCCCAAAGACAAAGTTGAGGTTTGAGGCAAAAGCGACTGCAATGTCTTGACCCGTGCCCAAAAACGCCGTGTTCAGTTCACCGCCGATAAAGGCCAGATCGTCGCCCGCGCCCGCAAAGAATGTATTGTATTTACCAGCGGTCAGAACGATGTCGTGATCAAGCTCATCCGCGTCATCCTCGACGCCAGCCATAAAGATATTGAACTTACCGCCACCGACCAAAAGATCAGTGCCAGAGCCAGCAATAAACGTGTTGAACGTGCCGCCGCCAAGTAGCGCGTCATTGCCAGCCCGCGAATACAGCAGGTTAAATTTGCCACCACCGATCAGAAGGTCATCACCTTCGTCACCATCGATAATGTTGAACTTGCCACCACCGACTGCGATGTCGTTTCCTTCACCGCCAAACTGAGTGTTGAATTTTCCGCCACCCAAGATGAGGTCGTCACCGACCCCGCCCAGCATGGCATTCAGAGTGCCTGCGCCGAGCATAAAGTCATCGCCCGCACCGCCCAGAGCCACATTAAACTTTCCGCCCCCAAGAACGATGTCATTGTCCGCTCCGCCAGCAACGATGTTGAGCTTGCCGCCGCCGCCGACGATGTCACGACCGGAGCCGCCGATCAGAATATTGGCGAGGCCACCGCCGATCAGAATGTCAGCGTCCGTACCACCAGTGACAATGTTGAACTTGCCCGCTGCCCCCAGAATATCAGATCCTTCACCACCCGAAATGAGGTTGAGCAAGCCTACGCCCACAGCGATGTCGTCGTCCTGACCACCGGAAATCAAATTACCCTTGGCAATAGCGACCATGATGTCCGAACCATCGCCACCGAACTGCAAATTTGCCAGACCGGCGCCAATGATCAGGTCATCATCTTCCTGACCGAACAACAACGACGCCCCCGCCACAGAAACAAGGATATCACCGTCATCACCGTCAACCCGGTCATAAAGGTCAAAGTCAGGGAACGACAGATTTGGCAGACTGATGTCTGGCAGTGAAAATGATCCGCGCCCTTCGCCCGGTTGAAAAAAGCCCGCGCCTTCAAAGAGGCCAGACAGGTTGGACATGGTGTCGCCAAACGCGCCGAGCACGGCGCCGGATGGCAATCTCAAACCGGTCAAAAGATCAAGTGCTTTGCTCGGGTCAGGCAATTCAAAAGAGGGAAGCCCATCCAACAAGTTCGAGAAACCAAGATCAGGCAATCCACCTGTGCTGGTGTCCTCTCCGGGGAAATAGCTCAACACGCCGGACAGCGAAGACGATGAAAAACCAGAGGTGAAGTCGGTGAGAAAATCGCTGGCACTTGGTGGCTGCAACGAAGTAGTATCTAAGTCGGGCAACAACAGGCTGTTGGCCGCAATACCCGGGTCTGGCAGATCGATGATCCCGTCTACGCCGAGAATAATGTCATCCAGTTCGCTAAAATCGGGGGTTGCGGGCGCGCTAAACCCATCCAGCGCTTCAAACCCAAGCCTGTCGATGTCAAAAGGGTTGAGCGCGGGCAAGATAACGCCCGAAAAGTCAGGTTTAGAAAAGCCTGGGAACTCGAGTTCCGCAAAAGCATCCACCAACGGGTCGACACTATAGTTGTCAGGGTCAAAGAGCTCCGTGACCAGCGACAAAGAACCAAAGACATCCTTCATGCCTTCCCAGATGCCTTCGATAAAGGTCCCAGCCGCATCCAGACTACCGCTGTCGAAATCATCAAAACTTGGCAGGGTCGGCAGGCTCAGATCTTCAAACTCAAAGTCAGTGAACTGGAAGTCCAGAAATGTTTGCTCGGCAAATCCAATCAATCCATCAGTTTGGGACTGCTTGGCATCTTCGTCTTCGCCTTCTTCCGCAGCGACAAAATCAAACGGATTGTCGCCAAACATGATCCGCAACGTTCCGCCAACGCCGACAATCACATCTTGGCCAACGTCACCCAACTGGAAGGCAATGGTTGGCACACCGAGGCTGACCAGTACATCATCACCCGCGCCGCCTATCGCAAGATCCAGAGTTCCAAAGGACACCACTACATCATCGCCATCACCGCCCCAGATGCCATTTGCACCACCGACTGCAACGACGAGATCATCACCCTCACGACCAAAGACAAAGTTTCCCCCGCCCAGAGCAACAATTTTGTCATTGCCGGATCCGCCATCCGCCTTAACGCCTACGGCAAAGGACGTGATAATATCATTGCCGCCCATACCGTAGAGGAAGTTGGCACCACCAAAGGCCACGATGACATCATCGCCACCGGTGTTTGCGTTTTGGAACCTGCCAGACCCCAGAAAATCTCCGGTATCTGCGTCACCGTAGATTACATTGCCTGCACCGATGGCGACCAGCGTGTCGCGTCCGATGCCACCGTAAATCCTGTTGTCCAGACCAGCTGCGGCAATGACGTCGTTACCTTGGCTCCCGTACCCTTTGTTAAAGCCAAGACCAAGGAACAACCTATCATCGCCGGAGCCACCTCTTGCGGTGTTACTTCCGCCCAAAGCAACAATCAGATCGTTATCATCTCCACCATCGATGTCATTGCTCAGCCCGGCAATCGTCAGGATGTCATTTCCTGCTTCGCCCCTGATCGTGTTTGAGCCGCCCAAGGCAATGACGGTGTCACGACCCGACCCGCCATAAACAGTGTTTATGAAACCCGCACCCACTATAAAGTCGTTGCCGGTACCGCCATAAAGTCGGTTGTCACCTCCTAATGCGATAATCCTGTCATTGCCGCCGTCACCATAGATCGTAGGCAGACCCCCAAAAGCGAACATCGTGTCGTCACCACCATTTCCATCTAAAATCAGGCGGTTGTCATTATTATCGGCAAATTCTTCGACCAAAGAAGGACGCGTGTTACCGGACCAAAAATCAGCTGAAAAAAGCGTAGAGAAAGACAGTTTTAGAAAATTCGCGATTGAATTAAAATCAAGCCCGACAATCAGGTCGTTTCCCGACCCTCCCGACACAGTACCCGAAACGCCAAATTTGGTTGATGCCAGACCGGCAATAAAATTCCCGGCCCCTTCAAGGACGTCGCCAACCTTGTCGAAAAAACTTGGTACCGTCTCTGTTACGAACGTCGTAACTGGTTTCACGACCTTTTTCTTGACCCAATTAACGGCCGATGAAAATAAACCCACGTAAATCTCCTAAATCAATGACCCAGACTTTAGGAACCAAATTAACTTTGGGAAAGAATTTTTTTGCCCCAAAAAAACGGCGCCAAGTCAGTAGCTAAGCACGTCGTTCAACATAGCGTCGTCACCACGCCGCCCGAGGCGACCGCCTCTAATTGCGTGGCGGAATTGAGCACAAAGTGACCAGTTTCTGCCAGCTACGTTACGAATTGACGGTTTCTGGATTTCTTTCGATAGGCCAAAACCAACCCACCTAAAGAAATTGCTTGGAGCGCCCAGCTTGCGGGCAACGGGACCGGTGCAATTTCCGTCGTCGGAGTGATGCTTTAACACGAAAATACGCCGTTTCATCTACATTTCGAGCAAAGGCAAAATCGCCTGAAAACAATATGAGAAATGCGTCGCTGAACTCGTCCAGTTCAATAAAAGGTGGAAAATCTCGTGTTGAATACAGTCGTCGTATAATCGGAAAACTAAATAAATACAGCGGTATACCGGCCATTATTCAAGGGCATGATACTGCTCCGTATTCTGTTTACAGCAATCTCTGTGGGAAAGCTTTGCAAAACAAAGTTGTTTAGCACGAGGGTCGAGTTCTGCTCAGATAGAAGGTCATTGTACGAAAAGTCATCGATACTGAAACGGGAAGCGCTGAACTGTTAACCAGCCGGCGGCAGAAAGTCTTCTAGAAACATCGTACCAAACGATATTGTCCCAGTCAGATTTCTCTTCGCCACAGCGGTGTCCACATCAGTTGTTCGTTCAGGGTTATTCAAGCCAAGCGATCCATCGTAAGTAGCTTCAAAACTATATACTGAAGCAGGCAAAGCGGGTGTAGCCAAAGCACATAGAACACTGAAAATCATCAATAAAAATGAACGCCCATTCATTGTTCAACCCCTGTTCAACAGCCCATTACCTACCATTAATCGGTTGTGCGACCAACAAAACGGTGTTCTGAGAAATCATCGCCTTTTTCTCGTGCCTCCATGGAAGATGCCAAGTAAAAAAACCTGCGGGGCAAATTGCCTTCAAAGTCGAATGTTCGAATAATCTCGCTGCAAACTGTCTGGTAGCAGGACAGTTTTACCATCAACGAAGCACCTGATAGCACCCCCGAAAACTATGCGCGAAAATATTGTCAGTTCACGGGATAACGGTCGTCTGCCTGAAAGTTGGAATACTCCATATAATCTTCGCAATACCCTCGTGCGCCTGCCACTTCCTAATCAAAATTTCTGGCAGGTATTGGACCCGTATCTGTTGATCTCTGAGGCCAACATCGGGACAAGCCCGTTTCTCCCGTGGCGCAAAGATCCAAGCAGCTCCCTGTCGCTGCGTTTTCCACAGACGGCCTTTGAAAAAGTTAAACAATGCCGGAGACAGCCACGCAACATCACCACCATGCGATCTATCTCGGGTTGTTTTTAAAGTCTTTGAAGTGGGCAGGTTTGGTCATGGCCAATCGCCAAAGGACCGACCTGCCCCACTTATCACCAGTTGACGCTAATTGTGCTAATACGCTCCCTCACCGCTCGCAACCACACGAAATGTGCGAAGAAGTATGTTAAAGTCCGTTTTAGTGGAGCTGCGGCGAACGTAGTCCAAATCAAGCTCAATCATCTCGTCAAAACCGATGTCTGCCCGACCTGACACCTGCCATAATCCGGTGATACCTGGCGGAACGGCATGCCGAGCATGCGCATGGTCCGGATAAGCAGCAACCTCTTCTACCAGAGCCGGACGGGGCCCAACGAGTGACATATCTCCGCGGATCACGTTGAATAGCTGAGGAAGTTCATCCAAAGACCACCGCCTGATAATTCGACCGACAGGGGTGATGCGAGGATCGCACTTGATCTTGAGGCACAACCCGTCACGGTCGCTTGTGGCTGCGACTTCTGCACGACGCGCTTCTGCGTCCCGGTACATGGATCGGAATTTCAGCATATTAAATGTGCGACCATTCAGGCCCACTCGGGTTTGAACAAAAAAGACCGGTCCCGGCGAGGTACAGGCCACTGCTATGGCAACGCCCAGAAGGACGGGCCAAATCAAAAGCAAAATCAATGCGGTTAGTGAAACATCAAGAAGGCGTTTTGGTCCGATCAGGCGCGTTTTTTTGCCTGGCATTGTTGGTGCGAAGGTGATCATCGTCATCTTAAATCTCCAGATTTTTTTGTAATTTCAGGTACGAACTGCGACCCAAGGGTCACCGCGCAACGCGTTACGCATCACGGCGACACTCCCGTTTCGCGGCAGTTCGTTAAGGCGGTCGATTTGACCAAAAACATCGGCGCGCAGGTCCGAAGGCGATATTGCCAGGGTACCCAGATCGGAGTTCGACAGGATAAGCTGGGCGGAAAGACGGTCTTTCAGGCTCCCTGCAGACACGATGACTACATCAAAGGATTCTGAGGCTTTTTCGATAGCGCTCCTGACCATAGGCGCGGATACCATTCGATCTTCCAGAGCGGTCGGCGTTCCTTTGCCCAAATCCCACAACCCTTCGGTATCGGCGTTCGGACGTGGTTCCGATGCGTGCCCTAAGAGCATATCTCGCCAACCGGTAGTGCATGCCTCTGTTGCTGGTGCGCCGATATCAGCATCGATGAAAAGCGTCTTCATGCGCGCTCTGGCAAAGCTTTCGGCAAGCGATTGCGCCAAGGCCGTGGTTTCTCCGTCGCCAGCCTTGGTGACAGCAATTACCGGAGGTTTGCCGACGAGGCGCGGCTTGCGAAGGTTTTGCAATTGCAGTTCGTTGCGCAGCAGGTCAGCCGCGTGCGGATCTGCTTCATCTGCATCAGACACCTGCTGAACCGGGACACGGTTTTTAAAGGGCACCATTGTTTCGGCAAACCGCACTCTGCGCTCGGCCAATGCAAGGGCGAGGACAAGCATCGAAGCAAGACCAATGCCTCCGACCACTCCAGCTGCCATCAGCATTTTTCTGGTGTCTTCCGCAGGATCAAGAGCTTGAGACGGCGGCGACATGACTACCGCGTAGCCAGGGAGTGCGCGCCCGGACTCAAGCCGGATGACTTCCAAAGCCCGTTGCGTCTCTTCGAAAAGCCTCTCGGCCGCCTGGATCTCGTTCTGGACGCGGTCGAGGTCAATGCGCCGTCTGTTGAGATCACGAGCTTCTTCGCGCGCGACTTCCAGTTGACCGGAGACTTTATCGAACAGCGACCGGATTTCTGTAAGCGTGGTATCGTCGCTGCCTTCGGTGACATCCGTCAGGGCACCTGTTTGCCCCAGCACACGTATCTGTTCTCTGCGGTCCGACATTGCCTTTTCGATCACGGCAATTTCTTCAAGCTTGGCTTTTTGTTTTTGCTCGAAGCGAAGATTTGTATGTTCGGTGTAACCGGAGCGAAGTCCCGCCAATTCGCTCATGAGCTTGGCACGTTCAAAATTGAGGTCCGCCATTGCGCGATCCAGAAGTGTGGCGCGCATGATTTCCTGATCGGATGTGTCCGCAGAAGAGCCGGTGCTCTCAGCCTCAAGCGTTGCAAGCGTCGCCGCAACCTCGGATTTTCGGGCAGCCAAGCCGTCGATCTGAGCGATTTTCTCGATATGGGCCTTGGCAAGGGCGTTCAGGCCAAACTCGCCTCCCACTTCAAGCTGGTCTGCCCTGAGTGCCGTAAGTCGTTGTGAGAGTTCTGTTTCTCTCGCGTACAACTCTGACAGTCGCACGGCGGAACGTTTTTCCTCCGCTTCAGATTTCAAAGCCAAGTAGGACGCAATTACCGCATCCAGCTTTTCGTGAGCAAAATCACGATCTTTGCTGCGGGTTTTCAACACGATCAGACTGTCTGAACGTCTGATTTCAATTGATCCGGACAGGTCGGAGGTTTTCAGTTCATTGGCCAGATCCGGACGGGATTGCGCCAATGCTTCGACTGAACGCGCCATCACGGGTTCGGATGCCACATAGGTTGTTTCGGCTTTAACAAAACTGTCAAAAGTCTTGAGGACAGAGTCATTTCCCGTCGCGTAGAGAATGTTCGACTCTTGCGGGTAAACGCGGAGAATTGCCTGTGATTCATAGAGTTGAACACCGGCGAAGTACCCCGCCGCGGACAGTGCCGGCCCGAGCAGGACCGCACCGGCAGCCACGACTTTCCAGCGCCCGCGCATGGCGCGTGCGAGCGCCGCAATTGGGTTCGGTTGAGGGGCCTCAACAGCCGGAGGCATGTGAAATTCCTGCCTCTCATCGATAATGGGTGAAGCCGCAGCAACCATGGTGTTATCCTTCCACTCGCGTTGTCAGATCGCGTTCCCAATCGGCCTTCGGTTGAGACCTTTGGCATGCAAGTGCCGTGCGCACCCAGGCGTTGACGGCGAGGTAGACAGTTACCGGATACAGGCGCTTGGGATCGCAAATCGCGCGCCGTAACACGACGCCAATGCTCCCTCGTTCAGGGCTTGGGAAACCAAGATCGGCGACTTCACGTGCACCACGCAAACTGCGGCGACGAACGCGGATCAGGCTGTTGAGCGTCTTGGGGGCTCGCGCAGTAAACCGGCAGTCTGGGGCGAATACGACTTCCTGCAAAGCAAAGCTGCGACGAACAAATTCGTCGTCAGCTGTTATGTGAGGAAGTGGAAATACCCGCGCTGCGCCTGCCGGCGATACCGCAAAGAGGCCACCGAACTTTCCGCGGTCAAAGTATGGGTTGGTCTTCCAACCGTTGTAGTAAGCCCGTACAAAGTGTTGCGACGCACAGGTCTGGACATCCATACGTCCGCACGCAGCAAGCGCATTTTCCCTTTCCAAGGCTTCAATGAGCGACAGCAGCGCATCCAGAGTTACGTCAAGATCGGCGTCGAGGCAGATCACGGGTCGTTGCTTGTCCGCTTCGTGATATCCAAGATTGAGAGCGTTGCACTTGCCCGGCGTCGCAGTCTCCAAGACCGTTGCATGGGGTAGAACAGAGCGTGCTTTCGCCGCCGTCGCATCAGAGCAACCGTTCGCGATTACGACGACTTTGAATTCATTGCGAAGCGGACCGGTTGACAGGTTCATCAACGTTCTGCCGATAACTGCAACTTCGTTATGCGCGGGGATGAGGATCGTCGCCCGGGTCATGCCGCTCGTTTCCCGAATGCAGGGATTTGGGTTTCAGTCGCTTCGAACCCGGACCAAACGAAGTCCCGCACAGCCTCTATCAAAGGATCAAGTGCATTGATTTGCGAAACCGACGGCTGTGGTGCCATCTCGAAACCGCGCGAAACCGCAAGATCAAGCGCCTCGTGCAAATCGTCGTTGTCCTGCGCGACTGTCACATTCGACAGACGCGCCATCTCATTGGCCGTGTCTTGTTGATGATCGTTTCTGTGTTCTTGAAACTTGGCCCGACGCGGCATCAGAATGATTGGCTTGCCCAACTCGGCCGCCGAAAGGATGGATCCCATACCAGCGTGTGCCACGACCAGCCGAGCGGCTTCAAAACGTGCGCGGAACTCCGACTGGCTCAGGTGAGAGACTGTCTCGATATGAGGAAATTCATGAGTGCTGGATCCGGTCTGAGCCATGATTGGCACATCCGGATTTCGCATGGCCCAACTGTTGAGCCCGATCAGCAGACGGTCGAAAGGCAGCTGTGTGCCCACAGTAGCAAAAATCATGGTGAAATCCTTTGATTGATTTGTCAGATGACAGCGCCGCGGTATTCAGCGTCGGTCAGAGCGGCGACGCCCGGCCATTGCGAAAGCACCTGGTCTGCGACGCCCAAAGACAGGCGGGCCGAAATTGAGAGTTCGCGAGCATTTGCAATTGAGTCGATGAACATCGTGCGCGCACCGATCAAGCGTGCCAGCCTGATTGCAAGAAACCCGCCAGCTGCACCCGTTGAAATGACGACTTGCGGACGCAGTCGCAGTACAATCCAGGCAAGCTTCAAGACACAGATCAAAAGACGAATTGGCGTGTCTTTGTTTGCGTCAGGATACACATGCAACCGCGACGCGCCGACCTGATCTGCGGCGGATGCATCGGTTGTTGCGTAATGCACGTCTGCCCCGGAAAAGGCCGGTGCCAAACGTTGCATCTGGACCCAATGGCCGCCGCCGGATGAAACCGCGAGTACGACTGGGCGTTTATTGTTTGATCCAAGCATTTTCGATCTCCATGTGCCTGCATTCAAGTGCTGACAGATGGATAGCCCGGATTAAGTCACTGATGTTAATGCGTAAAAGTCGTTCTTAGACCAATTTGGTAGTGTCCACACTATCCTTTGGTAGTGGTGATGCAGCCAGTTGGTTAGCGATGACATCCTTATAGAGAGAAACAAGTGCCGCCGCCTTGACGGGCCACAGACCTTCCCGTTCGACTTTCGCTTTGGCCTGTTGCCCCATGCGCAGCCGCTTTTCCGTATTTGTGGCCAATTCCCTGAGAGCCGACGCAATGTCATTGGCAAATTCGCGGGGTTCCGTGACAGGTATTTTGATCCCGGACAGATCGTCGACGATCCAGGCGGGACCGCCTCGATCCGCGGTTATAATGGGCAGCCCGTGACGCATGGCTTCGTAAAGAACACCGCCTGCTGGTTCTCGAAACGAGGGGAAGCAAAAGACATCATGGGATGCATACAGTTCCTCTACCTTTTCGCGTGGCACCTTGCCGAGGAAGGTAATCCGGTCGCTAATTCCCAAGCGCTCGGCCTCCGCGCGGCAGGCTTCGATTTCTTCGCCCGCGCCTGCGCTTGTGAGAGTGACACCCCCTAAATCGCGAAGATGTGCCATCGCGCGAACGGTATCTCTCAGGCCCTTGGTCCGCACTCCGCGTCCAACATGTAAAATTTTCAATTGCCCTGCGCGGAAATCACGATTGCTATTTGGTGCAACTCGATCGATGCCAAGCTCAAGTACCGGCTCAAATCTGCGCAAAGGCGCGTCGCTCAACACATCCCTTACATAAGGGGCCACCCCCAAAACACATGCAGACCGCGAATAGGTGTCGCGCAGCCAAGGGTCGTAGCGAAACCGAAACCGGTCAAGCGCGCGCAGGCGGGTAAACAACGGGGCATTGCTGGCCTCTTCTCGGAACGCCGCCGGCGTATCAAGCGCGCCGCCTAAAGGTCCGATGATATAAGGCGTATCAAAGTGACGTAGCGGCGATGCATAACGCGCCGCTTGTGGCATCAACTGGTGCGCAACATCGAAACATTCACCACGCTTGTGTGCGGCTTTAATCCACCGCCGGACGTGGCCTGAAAAAACCGGCCATGCCGGCTTCAACATGGCATTCAATCGCTCATTCCTTCGCGCCCATGCAGGCTCGGGCCATGTCACGACGCTGGCTTTGGGGAGTTGTTTCGCCAAACACTCGCGACCGGGGCGTTGAAACGACAGGATTGTCAAATCAACCAGTTCAGCCAAAGCCTGCGCCCACTTGAACGCGACAAAGGCTTCACCGACGTCAGTACCATCGACATTGGGTGCGATCAGCAGGACCTTCATGCTTTTGCCGCCTCTTGCGTCGACGGCCAGGCTTTTGGCAGGTCCAAGGTCACTTTGGCAAAATGAAATGCGCGCGCTTTTGCTCCGGGTCGGCGCAATACTCCCATCAAGGACCATAAAACCGCGCGAGACGCATTGTGGGCAGCGAGCAGTAAAAAGCAGGTCAGACCTGCGAAAAACCCACCATGTTTCAGGTGCAATCTGGTCGTACCTTCGGTCATCAGGACATCGCGGCGATGGTTCAATTTTCCTGCAGACCCATTTCCGAAATGTGTGATTTCCGGGATCGGCGCAAAAACAAGCTCCCACCCTGCTTGCGCAAATCGACGGCACCAGTCGGTCTCTTCGCCATAAAAGAAAAACGCTTCGTCAAGTAAGCCGACCTTTTCCATGGCCGCTGCTCGGACAAACATCGCCGCACCCGAAATGACCTCAACCTGACGTTCTGACGCTCTGTCCCAACCCGTCATGCGATAGGTGTCCCAACGCGAAAACTTTGTAAGACCCATCGTTTGCATGGCTAAATGGCCAAGACTTGGAAAGGCGCTGCAAGACGGCTGTACGGACCCATCGGAATTTAACAGTCGAGGTCCCATCACACCAACGCTGGGGTGCTCGTCAAGCCATGCAATAGACTGCTGCAGAACCGCGCCATGGACCAGCGTATCCGTGTTTAGCAGCATCACATAGCGTCCCGAAACTTGCTTGAGCGCGACATTGTTCCCACCAGCAAATCCCAAATTCTCTTCACTCTGAATGAGCAAAACCGCGGGGAATTCAGCCTGAACCATAGCGCAAGAGCCATCAGTGGAGGCATTGTCGACTACCAGAACTTCGGCATTCAGCGAACCAAGGCCCGCATACACCGAACTCAGGCAATCGCGCAGCAAAGCTTCGGTGTTCCAGTTCACAATGACGATTGAAAGATCCATGGCGAGTGTCCTATCGATAAGAATTAAAAAAGACGTGTCGGGCGCAACGCTGCGCGAGGCGTTTGCGGAACCGAGCGTTGGTTTTTTCCTTCCGGCTTCGCATCAAGCAACCAGGCCCCCGCCCCCAGCAGGAAGAAAAACAAAACGAAAAGTGCATTCCAAAGATGAACGGTGGCAGCGGCAACCGTGATCCCGAAGAGCGTGAAGGCCCATGCGTGACGCGCACGTTTCCAATCGGCTGGCAGGTTCTTTCTTTGCCCCACGGCCCAAACAAGCCCGAGAAGCAGCGCCAGCAACAGCAGCAACGCAGGCAGGCCATAACGTACCGCAGTGGCGAGCCAGAAATTGTCCATGCTGTCCGACATCCAGACCGGCCTTTCCCATTCACCCAGTCCAATCCCGAAAATCGGGTGCCGCGCGACTTCTGCCGTACCGAACTCGAAAATCAAAATCCGATTGTAAGCGGACTGCTTTGAAAACGTGAAGTAATTTACAAAGACATGAAAAGGCGTTTTCGTCGAGAAGAGATCGATGGCGATGTACGCCAATGCGAAAAGCGAGAAAAGCGCGGCCCACCGCCCTTGCACCTTCCCCAACACGCGCTCCCATCCGGCAACGAAGCCTTGCATCATCAAGACGACGTAGGGACCGCCCGAGGCAGACATGAAAGTGGCAAGCACCACACCTGCGACCTTGCCCATTCCGCCAAAATTCATCAGCTTGCGCTGCGCCAGAACGAAATACGCAAGCGAAAAGGATGACGCGCAAAAAACACCATATAAAATCGGGTGGTCGAAAGGGCCAAAAGTGCGCTCTAGTCCCATGCGGGGTTCGATAAAGGGGGCTTTGGGGCCACCAACGGCGCTGGAGATTCCGTCGTGCAATATGTGAATACCCGTTAGTGCTTCGGGGATGGTGAACACCAGCGTGGCCAGAACCATGCCCACATATGCATGTGCCATCGCGGTAAAGTCAGCACAGGATCTGATGTAGAGACGACCCAACAGGTAGGCCCCGGCACATTCGACGATGTAGATGCCGCCGGATTCGATGCCTTGTGAAACACCGCCCCATTTAATCAAAGCCAGCAGCGCCCATCCGCAATGGCCAAAAAGAAGAAGATCGAAGATGTGTATGCGGCCACGCTGCCCAGAGAGGAGTTGCACCAGCATTGGGACAATCATCACGATGAGCACGACCCGGTAAGCTGAAAGCCTCAGGCCGCCAAGATTTAAAGATACGGCCGTAGGCAGCATCATCGCCAGAAAAAAGATAGCGACGACCACGGGGACACCAAAAACGGTGCGGGATTTTGTACGCGTCGCAGCCATCCTTTATGCCACCGCCGGACGTTTGGCGAGCGCAGGCCGTTCAAAAAAATGCCAGCTCAATAATGCGACTGGATAGGTCGCCAGAAGGCTCAAAATAGCCAGTTGCACAGGCCCGATCCCCGGCAAAACGGCCACGAGCATCTGTGCGATGGGCCAGCCGTAAATATACATACCATAGGACGCGTCGTTTCTCAGCGTCATGACTGGTGCGCTCATGGCAAACAACACAAGGCCGGCGCCAACGACGCCAAGGCTTAAGTGTTCAGGCAAAAAATATGCCAGCAGCAATGCAACAGCAACGGACGCTGGGCGCATAACGATCCGGTCTCGCCAGATATTCGCAGCCATGCCAAGAGCAAAAGAAGCAAAGAGCGGTGCAAAGGTCGCCATGCGCGCCGGCAACGCACTGTGCACAAGGCACATCATGGCGGCAAGCGCCATAAATACCCAGACAGCCATGAGGTGGCGTGTTCCGCCTGCCCAGACGAAAGCCGCACAAATCGCATAGGCCAGAACCTCATAGAACAAGCTCCATAGCGGCCCGTTCAAAACTTCCGGATACGGGTTTGTCGCAAATGCGCCTGTCAAACGATGCTCTATGGAGACCAGCGTGAGCGCGCGAAAAAACCACGATATCGCCTCCGGCAGATCCGCCGTGGCGCCGCTTGCGAAAGCGAGCGCAAGCGTAACGAAAAGGGCCGCGCCCAGACCGGGAACGATACGTCGAACACGCGAAACCCAAAACCGGGCAGCCGATTTACGCTCGGCGCTGGCCGTTATCAAAAGTCCGGAAATAAAGAAGAAAACGCCAATGGCCCAGCCTCCGAGTGAACGTCCAGTAAGATGTTCCAGCGGCTCTGCCGTTCCGGGACCCAAAGCAAGCGGCCAAGCGTGGCTGACAATAACCGCTGCTGCCAACAACAGTCGCAGAAGATCAAGGTTGCGGCTGCGGTCCGAGGCCAATGCGTGTCCAAGTGTCATTGCGCCCGCTCCGCAACAGAAACGCCACGCCACAACTTGTCGCGCAGCACCCTTTTCCACGTCCCGAGGACCGATTGGATTTTTTGTTTCGTTGGCAAGCCCAGCCAGAGGCCGAAAAGCCTCTGGCCCCGATCCTGTGGAGGGGACAGGCGAAGGGCGCGCATGGCAATGCGACGCCCCCAGACCGCGCCATTTGTGGCGCTCAGGTTCGGTTGGGCTTGCGCGATCACATCTCGTGACCGCGGTTCTGCAATGATAGCGCCAGCTTCAATCGCCGCTTCCAAAAAAGCGCGACCGCGCGCGGTGCGTGCAACAATAAGCGAGCGCCCGGCGTCAGTGTCACCTTTGGGCGGGGCATGCCATGGGTCTCCGACTGATATGTCAGCAAAAGCGCCTGTGTGGTCTGCACAGACACGGCAACGCCACCGGCGGCTGGCTTGCAGGATTGTTCCCCAGCCTTCCGCGTAGGAGATGCCTTCACTTGTGCGTTCCTGACCGTTTTCGTCCTGCCATGTTGCCTGCATCAAACCGGGCCAACCTTTTCCGCGGTACCGCAGGTCGGTCAGTTGGGCCTGCTGCGGAACGCCCAACCGGTCAAGCAACGCATTGGTTGCGACAAGATTGGGTGCACCGGCGCAAAAAATCGCGATGGTCAGAGGGATCCGTGCAGCCAGCGACGGATCCGCTGTTGCGGCCTTGTGAATGGATGCCACGTCACAGGGTTTGCCGACGAAGACTGTGGGCTCTTGACCAGCGGAGATCTCTGCGATGGCCTCTGCTGGACTGGCCTGCGCGTAACGAGACCCCGACGCGCGACGCAGTTGATCGGCATTTCGGCTGATCACGGTTTCGTTCAGACGTGGGTCATCACTGCGTGCCGCTACATGCGCAACGCCCGAAGCCACCCCCTGCGCAAGAGCAAACTCAGAAAGGGCAGTCACTGCCCCACCGGACGAGCCGCGAAACCGTGTTTCCGGATCGCTCGCCCACCCTTCCCATGCGCTAAGAACCGGCCCCCACGCTTCATCAATCTCGTCCTGAATTGGCAGAGTTGTCCAATCCGTAGACGCGCCGGCACAGATGTTTGCCGCAGCCTTGGAGGCTTCATGACCTTCGGCAGTTTGCGTGACAACCGGACGGCGACCATTCTCCGGGTCGTCTACCATCCGGATGAAGTCAGGAAAGCCGCCGGCGCAGGCACCACATCCGGTGCAGAGGTTGCAAGCTACGATCGAAGTGATGGGATCATTGGTCACGCGTAAGCTTCCTTTTGGTTGAGGCGATTGAATGCCGTTGATGAAAGTTGAAACGCCCGGATGGTTGCGCCTGCTTCTCCCAAAGCTGCTGCGGCAGCGATGGCGGCCAAAGGCAATCCGGCAATGGCGAAAACTATGGCAGGAACCAAAGCAGCGGCGCGAAGGAGATTTGCGCGCGCTGGGTCTCCTGTGCGGCCGGTTGCGACCGCAAGCTGGGAGAAGGGTGTTCGCAAAACTCTGAACGCCGCCGCAAAAGCGAGTGCTACAACCAGCAGCAAGTCTGGCCGGAACGCCTCGCCATAGACAAGAGCAATCGCTGCGGGTGCGATCCCCACAAAGCCTACCCATATGGTGCAGGCCAAGATCAGATGCGTGTTTAAACAGCGCGCCCAGGTTTTTTGATAATCGCCGCCCGCCAACGCCAAGCGCAAGTCTGGCAAAACCAGAGAGGCCGCGGCCCGCCCGACGATCTGGGACGGAAGCATTGCGAGTTGCAAGGCAACACCGTAAAGCGCCAGAGAAGCCCAACCGTACGCTTCGGCAACGATGAACCGGTCAGCGTAGAAAGTGAGAAACAGCAGGCCTGCATTCAGAAGCAATGGCGCACCAAAGGTCCAGCTTCTCCGCAACGTCTTACTTGAAAGTCTCGCGGTGTATTTTCGATCCGCAAGCAGATGCGACAAAACGGTGTGGCAAACCGCATGCACGATCAAAACCAGCCCCATCGCACGGTGATCGGCGAACAGCCAGACAGACGGCACCACACTTACAACCATCGCGACCGTCGCCCCACCCTCTACGGCGCTCATCTTTATATAGCGGAACTGCCTCTCCACGCGGCGATAGTCGAGATGCACGAAGCCTCGGATCATCGGTATAATCGCCAGCAATGCGTAGGACGTGATGTCTGGACCATCGGAAAAAACCATCGCCAGAACAGGTGCAAAACCAAGTAAAATGGCGGCGCCCGCCACCCCGCGCACAAGCGCAACGCCATGAAGCTCCGATTGCAGACGCTCTGCATCGCCATCGGCTGCCTGAACCATCAGACGGTCAATCCCGAGGTCCGTTGCCATTTCCACGAGGCGTACGGTCAAGGCGAGCATCATGGCACGGCCCAACTCGTCAGGCCCGATTGCCCAAGCCAGGGCAATGGACCGGCCCAATGCGGCGGCTTCCGCCATCACTGGAATAGCCCATGCCAAAGACCTGCCCGATTTCGCCAAGAAACGCATATTCTCAGACCCCAATCTGCCGCGCCATGATGTCCATTTCGCGATTTGCGCGGGCTCGAATACCTTCGAGACGGGACACCAGGTAGGATTTGTTCTCTTTCGATGACAGGTACGAAGCAGCGGCACGTACGCCCAACTCTTGCGCGTTCAAGCGGCGCAAATCTGCAACCTCATCTCCAATCCCGCACTCGTCAAAGACGCCTTGCGCCTTGTCCGTGTATCCCAGACCCAAGGTCGGCACGCCCGAAGAGAAAGCCCCGATTGTCGCGTGCATGCGCGCACCTGCAAACCAATCAAGCTTGGACAAGATCCACTTGAGTTCCATCGCGTCCAACCGCTGTTCGAGGATGTAAACGCGGTCGTTCCCCAACCCTCCCAGGCGCCGTAGCAGGCGGCGGCATGCTGCCAGATCGCTTTCCGCGTCTGTCTCGGGTTTGTGGACGTGCGGGATCAAAAGAAGGTGCAGGTTTGGATCCGCTTTCAAGAGCGACCGCGCAAGCGCTTCGGATTGTTCGTTATGAGGAGCCGCAAGGTCAAAGGTACGGCGCGCCACGGATGGGTCGTTGCAAAGCAACCCGGATACATTGAGACCTGCGAGAGGAAAATCCGACTGCAAGGTTGGTTCAAGCAGGCGGAGAACCTCGACGGATAAACCCTGCGGCTTCTTTTTTGGAAGTGTGACGGCAACATCCACAGCGAGGCGGTGCCGTTCGGGGTCAAAGTCGCGACCGAGATTGTCTTGCAGAAATTGGAAGCTTTGCGCATCTCTTACCCAAACGGCCGTTGCGCGTCGCAGAATACTGACGGCTTCGGCAGCAAGCTCCGGATCGCGAAACGGGCCAAGTTTTTGCGGCAGGAGTATAAGCGGCACCCCCGCGTTCAGCGCCATTTGCTTGGTCAAAGCCATCGCCTTGAACCGTTTCAGGCCGTAAATGTCGGTGAAGCTGTCGCCGCCGGAGATGTCGAGCACGGCACGTGACCGCGCAATCGAGCGGGCGGGCGCGCTGATCATGCCGCCAATACGTGTCATGGCATGCGCCGTGCGCAAGTTGTCGCTGCGCCAGTACCGTCTATTGTGGGTCAAACCCACCAGATCGACGGCCGCATAACCCCAATCTGCGCGTCGCAGACCGCGACCATGATCAGCAACCGTAATTCCTTTAACTCCACGTTTCGAGAGCCCGGCGACAACGGAATGGCACAGCGCGCTCACTCCCTGGTTCCCGGTGTCTGGTGCAGCATTTAAAAGCGTAATCATGTCAAACCTCATTTATCTGAGGTTGTGGTACGACGGCGGCGCCTGTTTGTCCGCTGTGCAACAGGTTAAAAAACGCCCAGTCGGACAGGCCGATCTATACGATAGGATAGGATTCGTTAAAAAAACCTGATGAGGTGCCCAAGTTTGGATTTCCCCACCGCTTTTTTTCACGTTCAGACCGGATCGAAGCCTCGCTCGATACCGATTGAAGACAATCTGTTGTTGGCCCCTGGTCGCCCGACACGGTGCGCCAGCGTGTGCTTTTGCCACTTTTGCTTGCGGACGAATGGGCCATAAATGATGTCGGCCGTCACTTAGCATGCAGTATTGCTCGGTTAGCTTGATCAGAGCATGTCGAATCCGACGCTTGCGGCACTTTTTGAAACATTTGCTTCGACAAAAGCGCGTTGTGCAGTCTCGAACAGCACAACGGCAGGCGGTCTATGCCAGTATATCAAAGTTTGGTAAGACAAGATCGATCTAACATTTTCCCGCCGCTTCGTTGATCGGTTCAGAAAATGAGATCATCTTGCGATGATTGTCTGTTCTTCAGCGACCAAAGACGCACGCTCGTTTTGAGCCAAGGATCATTGATTTCCGGCACAGAAACTTTCAGAACACACCTTCAGTCGTTTCAGCTGTGTGCGCTAATTGGCGAACGTGTGGGCAACAATGATAACAAAGCCGCTCGTGCCTCAACAGATTGCGTATATGGAAAAGGGGCGGCCAGCTGACCGCCCCTGATGGATTGCACGCGCGAACCCAGCGCCCTGACCTACTCAGAGGAATATGAAATCGACGTCGTTCGCCTGTTCGAATGTCAGTCCGTACAGCAGAATGGACGCATCACTCCCATACTCCACAGAAATGCCGAGATCGTTTTCAACCAAGTTAAGATCAGTTAGGTCAACGTCGAAAAATTGCAGTGCGTCTTCGGCGGTGTCGAAACCTTTGATCTCATCACGGCCATCACCCGCAGTGAAAACAAATACATCCGCACCAGCATCACCGCACAAGAAGTCGTCCCCTAGGCCCCCGTTGAGGACATCAGCACCGTCGCCACCGCTCATGGTATCGGCGCCGGCGTCTCCAAAGATCAGATCGTTGCCCGCATCGCCCATCAGCTTGTCAGCGCCTTCGCCGCCGGACAGGTTGTCATCACCCTGCATACCGTTGATGTAATCGTTCCCGGCAGCACCTGACAGCGCATTATTGCCAACGTTCCCTACCAGGCGATTGTCCCCTGCATTCCCACTGCCGGCGAAGTCGCCATCAGCGAAGAACAACAGATCTTCTACATGTTCTGAAAGTGAAAAATCAGCCGTGGCGTGGACAACATCGTGTCCTTCATCAGCATATTCGACGACGGTGTCGAAGGCATCCGAAACCTTGTAGGTATCGTCTCCCAAGCCGCCATATGCTGTATCTGCGCCCGCGTTGCCGGACAGCAAATCCCGTCCGGCACCACCGAACATAATGTCATCGCCATCTCCGGGGCACAAAACATCGTCACCGTCTCCGCCGTATGCGATGTCATCGCCGGTACCACCGTGCAGTTTGTCGTTCCCGGACCCACCCCACAGCTCGTCTGCACCGTCGTTTCCGTGCAGCTTGTCGTGCCCGTCACCACCATAGATTACATCATTCCCTGCCCCACCGATCAGGTTGTCGTTGCCACCTTTTCCATCGATCAAATCATCGTTCTTGTTGCCAACGATCATGTTGCGCAGGGCGTTACCGATGCCGACGTCCGCTTCTGAACCTTTCGAGAGCCAAAGATTTTCCAGACCCTCGCCCAAGGTAAAATCGACTTTCGACTTCACCGTGTCGGTGCCGTCTCCACCTTCTTCGGAGACGATATCGCCCTTGGAATCAACGAAATAGGTGTCATTTCCGGTGCCGCCGAACATCAAGTCGTCACCGGCTCCGCCATCCAGTACATCGTTATCGGCTTCACCGTAGATGACGTCATTACCACCCTGGGCTCGGATAAAGTCGTTCCCGGCACCGCCATAGATGTCATCATCGCCCAGACCTGCGTAAATCTTGTCTTTGCCGCCATACCCCAAGATAACATCGTTTACACCGTCAGGCCCGTCGATATGTGTGCCATCGGCATCGGCAAACCCAACCATGTGATCGCTTCCGGCTGTACCTTGCACGGGGGACGTCTCGATCGTGAGTGTTGCTGTATCGGTGATGCCACCCTCATTTCTGATCGTGTATGCCAGTTTTGCCACGACATCGTCAGGGGTGCTTCCGGGGGTGACAGAAACCAGACCGTTGCCAAGATATGTGACGACCTCTCCATTGGTCAGCGTTAAAGTTTCACCTTCCGACACCTCAGCGCCATTCAGATGGGTCAGCGTCAGGCTTTCTCCTTCACTGACTTCATCATTTGACAAAAGATCAATGGTAACCCCATCACCTTTCGCAGCTAATTTCACGTAATCGTCTTCAGCTACGGCAACAGACAGGACAGGCGCACGCAACAAGACAGTTGACGACGTGTCAATGCCGAGAAATGGATCGATCCCACGCGTGTCGAGCGCACCGTCATTGCTGGAAACTTTTGGCGCCTCAGCGAGCAGTTCCATGTAGAGCGCACCATCTGCTCCGGTCGTAACCTTGTAGAAGCCACCTTCGTTTGGCGTTGCTGGATCGAGATCGTGATCCGCATTGTTTGCGCCGATATAGACGTTGCCGTCACCATCAACCATTGTCGCGCCGAAAGCACTGGACGGGATGCCTGACTTCATTTCCCCGTCAACAATCGTGCCGGCGATTTGCTGCACCGATACGACAGGATCACCACCCAAGCTGACTTGCGAGATGTCGATGGCAACCAAGTTGCCGGGCTGTCCGGCAGACCCGCCATGAGCGACACCGAAAAACGTTTGGGTAGACGGCAAGTATGCAAGATCGGCCAGACCTTTGGTAGAGACCCCAAGTGATGGCAAGTTCAGTGTCTGATAGGCAAGAGTTCCATCCGTGTTGGTGTCTGAGAGGTCGTAAACAACGGCCGTGCTCAGATTGCCACTAAAGGTCCAGAGATTTCCCTGATCATCAACATCGCCAATGTATGATCCCATGACGCCTGGCGATACTGCGTAAGTGGCACCGGTTGCGTCCATTGCGATTACATCGTTTCGGGAAATTGAATTTCCTAGAGCATCAACGCCTTCAGAGCGTGCGATACCATAAATCAGGTCTTGTTCAGCGGAGTAACCGATCGCGTTTACATTGACCGCGGCAGACGTCTCTGTTTCGGTATAGCTACTGGTCTCCAGATCGAATTTGACCAACTGGCCGTTCAGGACCTGATAGATATAGTTTTGCCCGGGGGCAAAGGCATCAACGGTCACTTCACTCCCGAGAAAGTTTACGGTTTTGGAGTACGAAGGAATAACTCCGGACGTATCGATTGACCCGTCGGTGCCCAAGTTCACGCTGGTGATGCGGAACTCCAGTTCCGATACGTCACCGGTTCCCGTCAGATCGAAGGTGTAGGTGTCAAAAATGCCGCCTTCGTGGAAAAAGCCGCCTATGCTTTCACCGGCGAAGAAGACTTCCACTGTCACGCTTTCGACGTCTGCCGAGAGGTTGGCTGCCAAGTTGAATTCCAGTTCGTAGGGCACATCCAGCACTGTTTCCACAGTTGTTGACAGCACTGGCTGGCCATTCGCATCGACTTCGCCGATCCAATAATCTGAAACTGCGTAGTGCTCAAAAGTGAGCTTTTCGTCCGCGTCCCGAAGCAAATTTTCCATTTACGGTGTATCCTTAGTAATAACGTTTGCGCGGGTCCGCCGCTACTTCGTGCGCCCACAATTCTGGCCATTACTATGATGTAACCGAGCGGTCGTGCCTTGCTTGCAAAAGCACAGACCGCATCAGATTAAGTAGCGATCGTCACTACTTTTGAGTGGGTCGAGGTATCTTTAGAGGTAGGCGGTGCCCGATGCCTCACGACGTAACGCGGATCGAGAGATCGCGTCGCCCAGGTTATCGCGAGCCTTGCTGCCCCCCCCTGGACTTTTTACCCAGTAGATTGCCGTCCTGTGGACAGGAAATGATAGCCGGCCCTTGCGGGTCCTGCATCGTGACGCATCGCGGATCGCTGTCGTGAGCCTGACGCTGATCCAAAGTGGACCAACGATCCTCTGTCATCGCGACAAAAACCATGAGAATAACATGTCTGTTGGATAGGTGGCGGAGACGAAGGGATTCGAACCCTCGAGACCCTTCCGGGCCTACTCCCTTAGCAGGGGAGCGCCTTCGACCACTCGGCCACGTCTCCGCAGACGGGTCTATCCTTGGCGGTATGGGAAAACAAGTGCAAAACCCTTGTAGAACGGCACCTAAGGAATTTTTTGAAACGGCAGCGCGTTAGTAGGAAAGCAAAAGCCGGTCCGCGACCTCTTCGGTTTCCAGCGTTTGACCTTCCATTTGGAACCTGCGCAGCATCGAACGGCCCATGTTCACGAACTCCTGACGTTTGAAAAGCCCGTCAGGGATTTCCAGAGGACACGACCGCCGGCCAGACTTTTTCGAGCCGTCGAGGCTCAACGCAACCCGCACGCCTCTGGTAACGAGACCTTCGACCTCGTGAAAAAGCTCATCAATATCAAATGATTGCGCCCCGTACAGAATGGTTTGGGAATGCACGTACGGTGGGTCGCAGTAGACCAGGTCTCCCGGTTCTGCCGCGCGCATCGCCTGACGGTAGTCTGACACGGCAAAGCGGGTCGTTTTCGTGCGCGCCGCCCACAGATCGACGCGATCATTGAACCTTTTCGGCGTCATGAGAGGATGCGTTCCACACGGCGTGGACATGTAGCCATCCTTTTTGCGGAATCGGACGACCCCGCCGTAACAGGCCCTGCTGAGAAACAAGAAATCTGCACCGTTGGGTGCAGCGTTGTAACGCGCCTTGACCTGCTCGTAGACGGCAATGCGGTCAACGGATTGCGCCTCGTCGTAGCGCTCCTGATACCACCGTTTGACCACCGCGGGATTGTCCGACAGTTGCTGCCACACTGACATTAGCGGAGCAAAGGCATCAGACCCTACGGCGCGGGCGGGCTGCAACGTTCCCAACACGGCACCAGAGCCGAGGAACGGCTCTCTGTATGTGCGAATTTCAGAGGGAAAATAGCTTGCAATTTCATGCGCGTAACGCTGTTTGTTGCCAACCCACTTAAAGAGCTGCCGCTTGAACGGGGCGACAGTGCGATGGCTTTCTATGTTAACAGGCGTATCGAGGGTCATGGCTCATCTCATGCGGCGCAGGTGCGAGTGTCGGCGTGATGCGCGGCATTGGCAAGGGTCATCCTGAAAACATGGGCGTACTGGATGCGATCGCCCATGCCAGTACGATGCCCTGGGCAAGGCCTGCAGTTGTCGGCCCGGTGCGAACGGCCAGCACGTGTGCCATCGTGCCATACACAAGGTAAAATAGCAGCAAGACGGGAATAACCGTAAACACCAGCCCCCAGTTTTGCGGTGCCAGTATCACGCAGACTGTCAGCGCCGCCAAAACAGCCACCCGGGCGATGATCCGGGTCAGAAAGGCTGCATTTGTGACCAGCAATCGGTCTGCTAGCGCAAAGGGGATACATCCGGCCAGCATCGCGACAAACAAAACAGCACGCGGACCTGACGGCACAAAAGAGGCGGCATACCGATCCAGAGCAACAGCAAATACGCCAAGGCCCCAACAAAGAAAGATCAAGACACCAGCAGACACAGGCCGGTCAGACACCCTGCCCGCCCATCCGAGCACACCCAGGCCAATCAGCCCGTATCCGGCAAAGAACGCAAAGACCCCGGACATTCCGGCAAATCCCAATATCTGTCCCTGAAACAAAACACCTAAAGCCATCGCTCCCGCTACCGGCAAAAGAATGGCGCATATTGTCGGCCCCCATGTCAAAGGTGCGAAGGTTCGCTTTTCACACCAACGCAAGAGCGCAAAAACGGGGCAACTGAGTGCAATTATCCCAGCCAACGCACCCACAATTGCAAAACCTATGCCGCGCGGCGGCACCTTTCCTGAGAGTTCCAGCCACGACCGGACTTCCTCTCGCGTCTTGTCCGCGAACAAGACGGCAACATGCTCGGTATAAGGCACCGCAGCGGCCCGGCGTTCCGCTCCTGCGGACTTTGCGGTCACGCCTTCGACCGGGGTTGCTGTCAACTGGCTCAGCTTTTCCAACGCGACTTCGCGTAATCGCTCTTCCCAAGCGCCGGACAACATCAAAAGTTTTTGAGGGAAAGTTGGCGTAACAGCGTCAGAATACATGGAAATCGCCACGATCCGATCAACGTTTTCAACCTGTTGAGCGGTGCGAATAATGATGTCCGTCGCCATTGAGTGACCGACGAGCGATATTGGCAATCCATAGGAAAGCGCATCGCGGGTCACAGCAATCATCGTTCGGGTTTGCGACACCAGCTGAGAGGTCGTGCCATCAATTCGGCTGATGTCTGGTGAAAGCGATATGTCGTTTCGCCCGTGTCCATAGAAATCGAACATCGCGGCCGTTGCGCCAGCGCGGGCAAGGTCACGGGCGATATATTGCATCATTTGACGCGAACCGGCGAAGCCATGAGTTAGGAGAACGAAAGGCCCACCCTTTTCTGCCGCCGTACCGTTCAGAATGGTGACATCACCGAAAGAAGTTTCAATAACTTCCGAGGTAACCGTTGCACGCTCTCTTTCCAAAACAAAGATGCACGCGAGCGTCACAAACACAACTAGACCCCAGCCAATAGCACGTAAGACGGCGGATTTGGTGATACGCTCCATTCTATGTCCATTCAGCTTGTGCAACGGTACTGCTTGATATGCATCAATGACCTCTCGACGCCGCTTCACCTAGCATGAGAGAGGACCGGCGCAATAGGAACGAAGATGATTGTACGTGCTATAGTGATATTGCTGGCTTCGGCGGGCGCGCTTTGCGCTCAGACGACGAATTCCGGACAAAAGCTGTTTCATCTGCATTGTGCGGCATGCCATGGTCCGGACGCGCGCGGAAATGGACCGATGGCAAACGTCTTGCGTATTGCACCTCCTGATCTGACGCGCCTCGCACAAAGGAACGCAGGCCGGCTCCCAGCCAAGGCCATAGCCGCGCAGATTGACGGCACGGCATCACTGCCCGGGCATGGTGACACCATGCCCGTCTATGGCTATTTCTTCGCCGACGACGCCAAGATGAGCCAAAGCATCGGGGGTCAGCGGATAGAAGCCGCCCAATCCATCCTGGATCTGATCATTTGGCTGGAGCAGATTCAGGCAAGGTAGTTGCAGTATCATCCGCTACATCATCAAGCGCTCTGAAGACGCCAACTACCCGAGAAACCTCGCCCTTTCCGTTAGGCCGCGCAACGCCGACTGATTCCACGGGCACGGTTTCACCCTGCTTGTTGATCAAACGCAGCTTAAACCGAAACTGGCCGCCGTTTTCGCGCACCCTTTGCACGTGATCGTTGACCTTTTTTTGATCGTCCGGATGGTAGTTTCGCAATGCCTCGTCGTAAGGCGGAATCGGAGAACCCGGCTCTTCGCCATGGATACGGAATACCTGCTCTGACCAGAACAGTTCTTCGTTTTCGAAATCAATTGCCCAATAGCCGATTTGCGCGGCTTCCTGCAGCAGGATTAACTGTGCCAGAAAATCCTCTGCTCGGTTACGCTCGTCAATGACGTCACTGACATCTGTTCCAATCGAATAAATCGACTGCTCGGCCGCGTCGCAATCGCCAAACAAAAAGTTCTGCATATTGATCCAGATATCGGATTTGTTTTCGCTGTTGACGATTTCCATAAGGCTGCGCTTTCCGGCCTGCTCGCGGCTAGTCAGAGCGGCATCCGCCTTTTTGGTTTCGGCCGCGCGTTTACTGTCCACCAGATCAAAAAAGTTTGACCCTTCCGCTTTATGTCGCGTTGTCCCGTAAAGCGAAGCGGCACGCTCGCTTATTCGCAGGATTGTTCCATCTTTGGACCGGTTGAGCATATAGGCGTCGCCGTGGTCGAGAATGAGGTCAAGTTCGTAGGCCAGACCGGGAAATTCTGACAGCACCATCGTCACACCGTTCATTTGCCCGCGCATGTCGAAAAACGGCGAACAGGTCAGCTTTAAACGCGAGCCCTCTGAAGTGAACTCCCGACTGATCGGCTCGCCGAGCTTTAGCGCCTCGTTGCAAATCGGCGCCAGATTGGGAAAGTTCTCCGGCAAGGCGCACTGGCTGACGTGCGGGTTCGCAATCGGACGCGGCAGGCCGAAGAAATCTGCAGCCGCGTTCGTGGCCTGACTGATCTGCAAGGCGGTATCCAGAACCATAATCGACAGTGGTGCTGTCTCCAGAACCGACATCAACTCGCCGGTGCGACCGCTCAACTCCGCGGCTGTGACCTGCAATTCCTCGTTCACTGTAATCAGTTCTTCGTTGGTGGATTGCAGTTCTTCGTTAGAAGTTTCTAGTTCTTCGTTGGTTGCTTGCAATTCCTCGTTGGTCGACTGCAGTTCTTCGTTCAGCGACTGCAGTTCCTCGTTTGAGGTTTCAAGTTCTTCAATGGTCTGCTGCAAGGCCTCCCGCGTCGTCGCAACTTCGTCTTCAAGCAGTCGAATGCGGTCCGAGTCCATTTCCCCAGATCTGACGGAAGCCGATGTTTTGGCCCCCTTGCTCCGGTCAATCTGCACCTCTCGAAACACGATGAGCGCAGCGCGCTCGTTGATGTCGCGCGCAATGATCGGGTAGACATCCAGCCGGATCTCTTCTTCATCATCCTCTGCCAACAAATGGCGCACACCTGTCCTGTGCTCTCCGTTCTTAAGAGCAAGCGTGACGAGGCTGCGGGCTTCTTCTCGAAAAGGACGCCGCAAGAGGTCAATGTGCATTTTCAGGCTGCTGGATTCGTTCATTTCGACATAGGGCGACACGTTGCCAAAAATTCGCACGATGCCGTAATCCTCGGTCACCAGCAGAGAGTTTTTGCCCAGTGATAACGCAAGCGCCTCAAACATCTGGCGATCTGTAGAATTGCCCACAGGCTGGACACTGCGCATCGGTATCGGCGGGCTCGACTTAGGCAAATTGCGTACGTTGGAAAATGGCGCATTGTCGGCGCGCCGTATCGATCTGCGCCTGTAAATATGGGCGGAATTACCGTCCTGAATGAACATTTCTTCGGAGCCGGCAACCGTTTCAGCAGTGCCCAAGAACATCAGCGAAGATTCCCGCATCGCGTAGTGGAACCGCGACATGACCTTATGTTGCAGCGCATTTCCAAAATAGATCAGCACGTTGCGGCAGCATAACAGATCGACCTTTTGAAACGGCGGATCCTGGCAGACGTTGTGATCTGAGAACAAAATTGCTGACCGGAGGGAATCGATAACCTTGATCCCGTCGTTTTGCTGGATGAAATACTGATCGGACAGCCGATTTGGTATATCGTTCAATGCGGCAAGCCCGTAGACACCTTTGCGCGCTACCTCCAATGCATCCTTGTCGATGTCCGTTGCAAAGATTTGCACATGGTCTTTAAGCTGCACCTTTGGACCACCAAGAGCTTCGGCCAAAAGAATGGCGATGGAGTATGCTTCTTCTCCGGTTGCACAGCCCGCAATCCAGACCCGCAAGGGGGCGCTGCCCCTCTTTTGCAGCAATGAAGGCAGGATATCTCTGAGTTGGTCAAATTCTGATTTGTCCCGAAAAAAACGGGTGACGGAGATCAGCAAATCCTTGAACAGCGCATCAATGGCGTTGGGATTCACCCGGCAAAACTGGGTGTATTCCTCATGGCTGTCGATGCCCAGCGCCACCATGCGTCGCTCAATTCGGCGATTGATGGTGGTTTGTTTGTATTCGCGGAAATCCACTCGCGTGCGCGCCAATAAGATTTGCAATAGGTCGGATGACGGACTGCTCTGAGCCGTCTCTTGCCGAAAAGCGTCAAAGTCACGTGGCGAGGTCAGTATTTTCCTCAGGTGAGTGCCGATTTCAAAGGGTCGCAAAACGAGGTCCACGCAACCGGTTTGCATGGCGGACATCGGCATGCCGTCATATTTGGCGCTGTCGGTGTCTTGCGCAATAGTGATACCGCCCGCCTCCCGAATGGCCTGCACCCCATATGCGCCGTCTGTGCCGGTACCAGACAGGATTATCCCCATCGATCTTTCGCCGTGCTCATCAGCAAGGCTTAGCAGGAAACGGTCAACTGATGGCTTGGGTGACGCGACCTCTGTGCTTGGGTCGACAAGATGCAGCTGTCCGTTGCGAAAGATGACATCTGTTTTCGGCGGCGTTACGTAGATGACGCTGGCTTCTGGTTCCAGACCATCGGTAACGTCCATCACCTTCAAACTGGTTTGGCGCGCCACCAATTCAGTCATCAGGCTTTTGTGATGTGGCGACATATGCTGGACGACCACATAGGCAACACCCAGATTTGTAGGAAGTGTCGCGACCAGTTCACGGATCGCTTCTAACCCGCCCGCCGACGAGCCAATCCCGATAATCGTCAGATCGCTTGCGTGGTTTGCCAAATGAATAAATCTCTCGCTGGCCCGATGTGTTCACGAGATGTTAAGGCAATCACCATTCGCTCGCAATCAGCAACTTGAGGTTGCGGTGGAAAAATTTTCTCCCTTTTTAATTTGCAATCAACGAAGGTCAGGTAACAACGCTGTCAGCACCACTGACGCAACACCGAGCGTACGGTGCATTTACACATGCTGAACCTCTTGAAAGCACTGTGCCGTTCTCATCAGTAGGCGGATTTTGCTATGCAGTCGTTGCACAAACCTCGTACGCTCGCCTCCGACCTTTCGGATCGGACAATGACGCTGAACCTCGTATTGCAGGCGCCAGACACCGTCATTGTGCGGTCCTCGGAGATCCTTGGCAAAGGATATCGGCACCGCCTGTCTTTTCACACAGACAGGCAGCTGAAAGAGGTGTTGGCTGGATCGCTGGCCGAGGCTATCCTCGATTCTCTCAGGTCTGTGCCGTCGGGGGCATACGTCTTGTCCCGGCCGGAATTCTTTGTCGAGCTTCCCGGACTGATTCTTAGTGGCATCCACATCATGGTCACCGAAGCAAAGGATGGTGTGCGTAGTGCTATCTTGAGGTTCAAAGAGGCAGTTGGCGCTGTAAACCGGGCATTTTTGAAGAATGTCGGGTTCGATGAAGGATTTGCCACCCATAGCGAGAAACTGGCAATGAATGTATTGGCGGATATCTGCATGCCGCTCCTAAATCTTTGCGAAGCGCTGGATGAACACAGCCGACAGGCGGGCAACCCGGTGCCCGCGATCGTCAAGGACCGCGCCCGTGAATTGCAATTTCAAACTGAACTGCTCAAACGTTTTATCTATAACGGCGTAGACGGCCATGCGGATGGCACAGACAGCCATCTGTTCCGCGACCCGGATGGCGGCCTTACAACATTGGATTTCTATCCGCTGATCGACGAGTAGTCACTTCTGCGCCCGCGACTTATAGTTGCGGCGTATGATGAGGGCAGCGCATGATCATTCTCAAATCCGGACAGCTAACTGCACATGTTTCCCGCAAGGGCGCTGCTCTCATGGGTCTGTGGCATGCATCGTTTCCTTTCTGTCTGACGGTCTCGCCTGCCAACCCGGAGGAATTTTCGCTCGAGCCTTACTATTGCGGTGCGCTGGTCGGCCCTGTTGCCAACCGCATTTCAAACGCTTGCATTACAATCAAGCGGCAAAAGTGGCGCCTTGCCCCAAACGAAGGCACTACAACACTACACAATGGCCCGGACGGTTTGCACAGCAAGGTCTGGCAGGTGACTGCCCAGACTGAAACCTCGGTCACACTGGAAGTCGTACTGCCACATGGAGACGCAGGTCTGCCAGGACACCGCAGGATTACCGCCCGCTATTCCTTGGAGCCCGAAAACTGCGTGGTGCTGGACATAACAGCGCAGACTGACCGAACCACGGTCATGAACATTGCGCATCACCCCTATTGGAACCTCGACGGCGCAGACACGGTGGCAAATCACCTCTTGCTGATTGCTGCCGAAAAATTCACGCCTACGGATCCGGAAAACCTGCCCACAGGCGAAGTTATGCCGCTGAACGGCAGCAGTTATGATTTCCGAGAGCCCAAGTTGATCCCGACAGAGCAAGCGCTTGATGCCAACCTCTGCCTTGCCGATTTTCGACGCGCCGCCACTGAATTTGCTGCGAGACTGAGCGTTTCAGGTGGGCCAACGCTGGAGATTTTCACGACAGAGCCGGGTCTACAGGTATACAACGGCAGTGGTCTGTCAGACGACGGCACTAAGCTTCACGATGGGCGCAAGTTCGGGCCGTTCGCTGGCGTAGCACTGGAGCCGCAAGGCTGGCCCAATGCGCCCAACACACCGGGGTTTCCACCAATATCGCTGACCCCGGAACAGGTATATCAACAGCAAACCCGGTATCATATTTCACAATAACTGTGCACAATCGTCACCGCGGTGACACGCGACCGCCGCGGGATCGGCAGAAAAATACTGAAACCTTTCTTCATCCGGCAACGTTATTGCCGGGAGCTTAAGAGGAAAAGGTCATGGAAGATCCGAAACCGAAACCTGCGTCGCAAGGCAGCGCCCCGGCGCCTCAGCCCGAAACGTCGCGAACAGGCGAAGATCAAAAACCGCAGCAGCCCATCACCGACTGGGCGAGCATATAAGCGATTTGACACTGGAGACGCTGGACGCTGCGCGATAAGCTGTGCGCATGCCTGAGCCCGTCTCGACCATTCGCAACCTTGGCCCTGCCTTTGAGGCGGCCTGTATCTCTGCCGGAATACCCGACGCAGAAACGTTAAGATCCCTCGGGCCAGACGCAGCCTATGCCAAATTGCTACGGGCCGGCACCAAACCTCACTTCATCGGCTATTACGTCCTCGTAATGGGGCTCCAAAACCGACCTTGGAACGACTGCAAGGGGGAAGAAAAGAAAGCACTTCGCAAACGTTTTGACGCCATCAAGGCTGATGCCTTTGACACCGAGCGCGACGCTTTCGAGAAGATGATGAACCTGATCGGCGTACGACCTGCAGACCCTGCCGAACAAAAAAGGGCCAGCCGTCAGGCTGACCCCAGAAATTTTCTTTACGTCAGACGTTAGCCGACAAGCTCGAGACCTGAAAAGAAGTAGGCGATTTCGACAGCCGCCGTTTCCGGCGCGTCAGAGCCGTGAACAGAATTCTCGCCAACGCTTTCTGCAAATTCTGCGCGGATGGTGCCAGGAGCAGCGTCCGCAGGGTTTGTTGCGCCCATGACTTCACGGTTCTTCGAGATGGCACTCTCGCCTTCCAGAACCTGAACCACGACTGGCGCAGAAGCCATGAACTCGCAAAGTTCGTCATAAAACGGGCGCTCTGCGTGTACCGCGTAAAAAACGCCGGCCTGTGCCTTGGTCATGTGGATACGCTTTTGCGCGACGATGCGCAGACCCGCCTCTTCGAACTTGGCGTTGATTTTGCCTGTGAGGTTGCGACGCGTCGCATCCGGCTTGATGATGGAAAAAGTGCGCTCAAGGGCCATTTCAGCTCTCCTGCAAGGATTGAATTCGCCGCGCATTTAGCACGCGTCCCTAAAGGGCGAAAGGGGGCATCACGTATTAATTGTCACTTGCGGCATTCGCGGCCACGCCCACAAAAATCCGCCAGTCGCAGGTTGCATTGACAACTTGGGTAAATGAGGTCAGTCCAGCGCACATGTTACGCGTATCCGACATCTCTTATTCCGTAGAAGGCCGCCCCCTGTTTGAAGGGGCAAGCGCGGTCATCCCCAACGGCCACAAGGTTGGGCTAGTCGGGCGCAATGGCGCGGGCAAAACGACGCTGTTTCGGATCATTCACGGCGAACTTGCGCTTGATGCGGGCGACATTTCCTTGCCCAGCCGCGCAAAAATCGGCGGTGTTGCCCAAGAGGTGCCGTCGTCTTCTACGTCACTGCTCGACACAGTACTCGCTGCAGATACCGAGCGCGCCAGTTTGATGAAAGAGGCAGAGACCGCACAGGATGCAGCCCGCATCTCGGAAATTCAGACGCGGCTTGCCGATATCGACGCATGGTCAGCCGAGGCGCGCGCAGCAACAATCCTCAAGGGCCTTGGTTTCGAAGATGCAGAGCAGCACAAGCCCTGTTCCGATTTTTCCGGCGGCTGGCGCATGCGGGTGGCACTGGCGGCGGTCTTGTTCGCGCAACCCGATTTACTGCTGCTGGACGAGCCTACCAACTACCTCGATTTGGAAGGCGCGCTGTGGCTTGAAGCCTATCTGGCGAAATACCCGCATACGGTCATCATTATCAGCCACGACCGCGGCCTGCTGAACCGGGCGGTTGGCGCAATTCTGCATCTCGAAGACCGCAAGCTGACGCTTTATCAGGGTCCTTACGATCAATTCGCCCGCCAGCGAGCAGAGCAGCGCGCGGTCGAAGCTGCGCTCGCCAAAAAGCAGCAGGCCCGCAAGGCGCATATGCAGGCATTTGTAGACCGATTTCGCTACAAGGCGTCCAAAGCCAAACAGGCGCAGTCCCGGCTGAAGATGATCGAAAAGATGGACATGGTGGCCAGCCCGGAACAGGCCGCGCGCCGGGTCTTTACCTTTCCTGAGCCTGAAGAGTTGTCGCCTCCCATTATATCGATCGAAGGCGGCGCGGTTGGATACGACGATACGCCAGTGCTGAGCCGCCTCAACCTTCGGATCGATCAGGACGATCGGATCGCGCTACTGGGAAAAAACGGTCAGGGTAAATCCACTCTGTCAAAGCTGCTGAGCGACCGGCTAAAGCTGATGCAAGGCAAGGCCGTGCGCGCGGGCAAGCTGCGCATTGGCTATTTCGCCCAGCATCAGGTCGACGAACTGCAAGTCAACGATACACCGCTGCAACACATGATTTCCGCACGCCCGGATGTGCAGCATTCCAAGCTACGCGCGCAGCTGGCTGGCTTTGGCCTCGGTCCAGAACAGGCCGAGACACGTGTCTCAAGGCTGTCGGGCGGGCAGAAGGCCCGCCTGTCATTGCTGCTGGCTACCTTGGACGCGCCACATCTGCTCATCCTCGACGAACCAACGAACCACCTTGATATCGAAAGCCGCGAGGCATTGGTGGAAGCACTGACCGCCTACTCAGGCGCGGTAATTCTTGTCAGCCACGACATGCATCTGTTGTCGATGGTGGCAGACCGGCTGTGGCTGGTGTCCGGTGGCACCGTTGCACCCTTCGACGACGATCTTGAGGCATACCGCCGGATGTTACTGGCGACGGACAAGCCGCGCCCGAAATCGGCAGATGGTAAGAAACAGCCAGCACCACGTGCCAAAGTGGCAAGCCGTGAACAGATACTGGCCCTGCGCGCGGAAGTGCGCAAATCGGAAGCCCGCGTCGAAAAGATTAATGACATGCGTGAAAAGCTGGCAACGAAGCTGGCCGACCCTGAACTTTATGAAGACGCGAACCAGAATGAACTGGAGGTGTGGAACCGCAAATACGCGGAAGTGATGGATGGTCTTGAGCGTGCCGAAACGCTGTGGATGACCGCACTGGAAAAGCTGGAGCAGGCAGAAAACCGATGACCGTTACAGAAATGTATATTCAGCGGCATTGCACCCGGGCTCTGGACAGCAAGAAATGATCGATACCGCATTCCTCATTACTGCATTCGTGACGATGTTCGTCGTGATTGACCCTATTGGTCTTGCGCCGCTGTTTGTGGCGCTGACCCAAGGTATGTCCGATAGCGCCCGTCGCCGCATTGCCCTGCGCGCGACGTTCACGGGCGTCCTGATCCTGATTGCTTTTGCGGCTTTTGGTGAAGCGCTACTGGGGTTCATCGGGATTTCGATGCCCGCGTTCCGGGTCGCAGGCGGCATTCTTCTGTTTCTGACCGCGCTCGATATGCTCTTTGAGAGGCGCACGAAACGACGCGAAGATCAGTCCGAAGGATCAGAAGAAGATCACCGCGAAGACCCATCGGTTTTTCCGCTCGCGATACCGTTGATTGCCGGCCCCGGTGCGATTGCGTCGGTTATCCTGCTGATGGGGCAGCGCCCGGGGATAGAAGGCACTGTCATGGTTTTGGGCGTAACCGGGCTGGTATTGCTAATAGTTCTGGGCTTTTTCATGATCAGCGGGCCGATCGAGCGCGCGCTGGGAAAAACCGGCATTACAGTTGTGACCCGGCTGCTTGGCATGCTTCTCGCCGCACTGTCGGTGCAATTCGTGCTCGACGGGCTGGCCGCGTTCGGTTTTGGCCCCGGTGCGGGCTGACAAAGCATTGCTTCGCCCCTATCTGTAATTACAGACCTGCCAAAACCCAGAGGGGCACCGATGGACAGCTACGATACAGGACGCCTTGTTTACCTTGTGTTGCTTGGGCTTATGGTGGTCGGATGGTTTGTCGCTCAGGGTCGGTTTTCGTGGAACAAGACACTGCAGCAAGCGGCCGCATGGGGTCTGATCTTTTTGGGTGCGATTGCGGCCTACGGATTGTGGGGGGATATTTCGCAGTCAGTGCGCCCGCAGCAGACGGTCTTTGCCGAGGAAAACAGCATCGTTGTTCCGCGGCAGGCTGACGGGCACTATCACATCAATACCGAAGTTAATGGTGCTGCGGTCCGTTTCGTTGTCGATACGGGCGCAACGGCGCTCGTTCTGACCAAGCAAGACGCGCAAGCGGCCGGTATAAACCCAGACGATCTGGCCTATACAGGACGCGCGACCACCGCAAATGGTGTCGTGCGCACCGCACCGGTCCGGTTGGATACGCTGACACTTGGCCCCTTCACCGACGCAGGTGTGCGTGCTGTCGTTAACGACGGCGACATGGCGCAGTCGCTGATGGGGATGGAATACCTGCAGCGCTGGGGACGTATCGAGATTTCAGGCGGAACGCTGACGCTGACCCGATGATCAGGTTGATGCTTTCATCTCCCACGTTCCGCTTTCTTCTGACCAGTACTCGGCCGTCGCCCCCGCGACTTTGAGCGTTTTCCATTGGCTTCGCGCCACGTCAAGCGCATCCGGATCATTGCCGTCGAACAGAATGCACACACGATCAAGATCGGTGACCTCTTGTGCTGTCACCGCTGCGCCGTCGACACTCATGACACAGGAAAAGCCCGCGGGAATGTCACCCTGTGCGCTGAGCAAAACCGGTTGAAGCGCGTCATGCGGCCCCCCTGCCACACCATGCGGCAAAAATCCCATTTCACGGTCACCCGTCCAAAGTTTTTCATCCAGCCACGCCATACGCTCCGGTGCGGTGCCACGAACAAGAGTGCGCCAGCCCGCCTGCTGCGCCCGGCCCAACAGCATGACCAATGTCTCCTCCATCGGACGGCGTGTCAGATGGTAGAACATCGCTTTGCCCACCGGGTTACTCCGTTTCGAATTTGTCCGCGACAAGACGGTCAAGTGCACGCACACCCCACCCTGTCGCACCTTTAGGTGCCAGCGCTGTTTCCGTCTTGACGGAGGCGACGCCGGCGATGTCGAGGTGGATCCACGGCATGCCATCTTTGACAAACCGTTGCAGGAACTGTGCGGCTGTAATGGAGCCGGCAGGCCGACCGCCGATGTTTTTCATATCGGCAATGGGCGACTTCAACATGTCATCATAGGCTTGGCCAAGCGGCATCCGCCATGCGCCTTCGCCTTCCGCCTCTGCGGCCTTGAGAAACGATTTGCAAAAGTCATCATCGTTGGAAAACACACCAGCGTTTTCATGTCCCAGTCCGATAATGATGGCGCCGGTCAGGGTGGCAAGGTCTACCATCGCCGCCGGGTTAAACCGTTCCTGCGCGTACCACAGTGCATCGCAAAGCACCAAACGGCCTTCTGCATCGGTGTTCAGGATTTCGACCGTGTCCCCTTTCATCGAAGTCACGACATCGCCGGGCCGGATGGCCGTGCCGGAAGGCATGTTTTCAACGAGCCCCACGATGCCGACGACGTTTGCCTTGGCCTTGCGCAGTGCCAGCGTCTTCATCACACCAGACACAACGCCCGCGCCGCCCATGTCCATGGTCATGTCTTCCATGCCGCCAGCGGGTTTGAGACTGATACCGCCGGTGTCAAAGACCACGCCTTTGCCGACCAGCGCCAGAGGCGCCGCGTCCTGATCACCGCCGTTCCACTGCATCACAACAACTTTGGACGGGCTCGCCGACCCCTGCCCGACAGCCAGAAGCGTGCGCATACCCAATTCTTCCAGTTTGTCTTCTTCGAGGACTTCTACAACGAGGCCGAGGTTTTCCAGCTCACTAAGACGATCGGCAAACTCGGTCGTTGTCAGTACGTTCGCCGGTTCGCTGACGAGATCGCGGGTAAAGAAGGTGCCCTCAGCCACAGCCATGAGTGGCGCCACCTGCTCTGACAACTTGTCCGGCGCAGAGCACATAACAGTGATTTGGCCTACCGCTTCGTCGCCGGATGTCTTGTGATCACGGAACGTGTAGTCGCGCAACACAATGGCCAGAAGTACCTGCGCGGCCCACTTCGAGTTGCCTGCAGCGAACAGCACATCCGCCTTGCCGCGCTGCCGCCCGACCGAAGCGCCTGCAGCGCGCGCTTTGGCCAGCGAGGCGTTGCGCGGCACACACAAAACGTCCACAGCATCAGCGGCCATGCCAGCCGGATACGCCAGAGTGAACACTGCACCGGCTTTGAGGTCATCGGCTTTAGCTTCAAGCGCGCGCTTCAGCGCCCCTTTGGTCAGGCGGTTCACACGTCGGCCAGCGACGTCGAGCTTACCCGCGTCGTCGACGAGAATGGCAATGCGCCCTTGGGCCTCCGCCAGCGTTTCGATATCGGTTTCGACAAAGGAGACGGGTGTCGGCGCAGTCATGGCAAGAACCTTCTGATTAATTGATGTTCTCTCCGACGTAGCGCGGCTGGGCAGCAAAGACCAGATAGCAGTTTTACCCAGCGCGGGTTTGGTCTATCGTGCCGCCAACAGGCAGAAAGCGACAGGCGGGGACGAAACGTGGCCAGACTTGACAGATATATGCTGTCGCAACTTCTGGTTCTGTTTGGCTTTTTCGCGCTCGTGCTGGTTGCGATTTTTTGGATCAACCGTGGCGTTTCGCTGTTTGATCAATTGATCAGCGACGGCCAATCGGCGCTCGTATTTCTTGAATTCACAACTTTGGGATTGCCCGCGCTGATCACGACTGTGCTGCCGATCGCAACTTTTGCGGCGGCAACATATGTCACCAACCGGATGAGCAACGAAAGCGAACTGACTGTGATGCTGGCAACGGGCACTGGGCCGTTCAGGCTGGCGTGGCCGGTTCTTATCTTTGGTTTTATTGTCTTTGTGATGGCCTCTGCCCTGCACCACCTTTTGATGCCGATGGCCGAAGAACAGCTCAGCCAGCGCCAAAACGAGATCGCACAAAATGCCACGGCGCGTCTGCTGACAGAGGGCCGTTTTCTGCACCCTTCGGACGGCGTCACATTCTACACGCAAACGATCGACGACGACGGCGTGCTGCGCGACGTTTTTCTCTCTGATGGGCGGCGCACCGACGAGGGCGTCATTTACACGGCGGCCCAAGCGTATCTGATCCGAAATGAAGATCTCACAACGCTGATCATGGTCGATGGCATGGCGCAGCGGCTAACCACCGCTGACGACAAGCTGTCGACAGCAACGTTCCGCGACTTTTCCTTCGACATTTCGGCGCTGGTGCAGAACGATGCGAACCGTTCCGTCAGGCTGGACGAAATGGCGACGCTTGACCTGTTGCAGCCTTGGGACGAGCTGTCAGCGCGCACAGGGGTCGATATCGGTGCCATCACGCAAAAATTTCATGCCAGATTTGCCGAACCGTTCTTTTGTATCGCTGCGGCATTGATCGGCTTTTCGACCTTGCTTGTTGGTGGGTATTCCCGGTTCGGCGTCTGGCGCGAGGTCGCAATCGCCTTTGGCATACTGGTCGCCATTGACGGTGCACGCAGCACGCTTCAGGGACCTATTCGCAGTGATCCGGCTTTGTGGCCACTGCTGTATGCACCTGCGGCGTTCAGCATGGTCCTTGTGGCGCTGATGCTGTTTTACGCAGCCAAACCGCGGGGAAGCTTTCGGCGCCTGTTCAGGAGGCAGCCTGCATGATCCTGCATTTCTACTTTGCACGTCGCTTTATGACAGCTTTCGCCATCACGCTGGGCGGACTCTACGCACTCATTGCGCTTGTTGATTTGATCGATCAGACGCGACGGTTTGCCACGCGCGGGGTCAGCTTTGGCGGTTTGATCGAACTGGTGGTCCTCCACACGCCACAAACCCTCGCACAACTGCTGCCCCTGATCATTCTGCTGGCGACCGTCGCGCTGTTTCTTGGGCTCTCGCGATCGTCCGAAATGGTTGCCACCCGTGCGGCCGGACGCTCTGCGCCTGCCGCCCTGCTCGCGCCAGTTTCGGTCGCGTTTCTGATCGGCATCGTCTCGACAGCAATCTTTAACCCAATTGTTGCGGGAACGTCGAAAAAATTTAGCCAGCTGGAACAGACATACCGTTCCGGGGGCGCTTCTACGCTGTCGATTTCAGACGAAGGTCTGTGGCTGCGGCAAGGATCAAGCGAGGGACAGATTGTCATTCGAGCATGGCGCTCCAACCCAGATGCAAACGTTCTCTTTGACGTCACCTTCCTCGCTTACGAACCGCAGGTGGGACCAATACGCCGCATCCACGCCGACAGCGCAGAGTTGCGCGAGGGTGAGTGGTTTTTGCGCAACGCCAAAGAGTGGCCGCTGGCCGCTGGCACCAACGCCGAAGGCAACTCCGTAGAACACCAGACCCTTGTCATCCCCTCCAGTCTGACCGTTGATCGCATCCGCGAAAGCTTTGGCCGCCCAAGTACGATCTCTATCTGGGATTTGCCGGAGTTCATTCGACAACTTGATCAGGCCGGGTTTTCGTCGCGACAGCATCGCGTCTGGATGCAATCGGAATTGGCGCAGCCATTGTTCTTTGTCGCCATGGTTCTTGTTGCGAGCGCGTTTACCATGCGGCATACCCGATTTGGAGGGATCGGCATTGCGGTGCTGACAGCGGTGCTATTGGGGTTCACCTTGTATTTTATTCGCAGCTTTGCCCTGATCTTGGGTGAAAACGGGCAAATCCCCGTCCATCTGGCGGCCTGGGCGCCGCCCATTGCCTCTATCCTGCTAGCTCTTGGACCTCTATTGCATCTGGAGGAAGGTTAGGTGCTACGGATCGTCCTGACCGCACTCGCGCTTTTATTGCCGGCCGCGACTTTGGCCCAACAAGAGCCTGCGCGACCCGCCGTTCTGGTCGCGGACGAGCTTTTCATTACGTCAGACAGAGAGCTTGTGGCGCGGGGGAATGTCGAGGCCTTTCAAGGGGGCACCCGGCTGGAAGCACGCGAAATACGCTACAACCGCGAGAGCGGGGCGCTGACAATAACGGGACCAATCCGCATCTATGACGGTCAAAGCGGTGTCATTCTGGCAGATGCTGCCGATCTTGACAGCACGTTGCGGATTGGCCTGCTGACGGGCGCGCGGCTGGTTCTGGATCAGCAACTGCAACTGGCAGCGGCCAGCATTGAGCGCGTCAGTCCGCGCTATGATCAGCTTTACAAAACCGCTGTGACGTCATGCAGGGTCTGTGAAGACGGCAAACCACCCTTGTGGCAAATTAGGGCGCGTCGCGTCATTCATGACAAGGAAGAAGGACAACTATATTTCGATCAGGCACAGTTCCGTATTCGCAATGCGCCAGTGTTCTATATCCCACGATTGCGGCTACCAGATCCGACTGTTGAACGCGCCGACGGTTTTCTGATTCCGACCGTGCGTACCACTTCAGAACTGGGCGTCGGCATCAAGTTACCCTATTTCTTTACCCTCGGCGATGACCGTGACATTACGGTTACCCCTTATATTGCCAGCCGTACCACCACGCTCGAGCTGCGTTACCGTCAGGCCTTTGAGAACGGAAGCATAGAACTGAATGGTGCCGTCAGCCGCGACGACGAACGCCCAGGTGAAACCCGCGCATACCTGTTCGGCACCGGAGCCTTTGATCTGCGCAATGACTTCAAGCTGGATTTCGACTTTGAACTGACAACCGATGACAGTTACCTGCGCGACTATGACTATTCCGATAAGGACAGACTAGACAGCGAGATCGTCATAAGCCGCGCGCGGCGCGATGAATTCATCTCGGGCGGTCTGATCAACTTCAAATCGCTGCGTGACGGCGAAGACAATTCGACCCTTCCTACCATCGTGGCAGATGCGATCTATGAAAAACGGTATTTCCCTTCGGCTATCGGGGGGGAACTGCGGTTAGGCGCCAATGGCCATACCCATATCCGGAGTTCCGACCAAGACATCGTGGGCAGAGACGTGTCGCGCATCAACCTTGATGCTGAATGGCTCCGCGGTTGGACCTTGCCCGGTGGACTGCGTGCGGAAGCCAGCCTTGGTGTTCTGGCCGACCTGTTTAACATCACGCAGGACAGCACCACCAACCAAAGCCAAAGCCAGGTGACACCCTTTGCTGCTGTCGCGTTGCGCTATCCTCTGGCCAAAACAACCAGTACAGGTGTTACGCATTTTCTTGAGCCGATGGCGCAGCTGGGGTGGACCGGCGGAAATGAACTGAACCTGCCCAATGAAGAAAGCACGCTGGTTGAATTTGATGGTGGAAATCTGTTGTCTCTCTCGCGGTTTCCAAGCGTCGATCGGCGCGAACGCGGGCGCGTAACCGCCCTCGGTGTGAACTGGTCACGCTTTGACCCTGCGGGACTGGAAACAACTTTGACCTTGGGGCAACTGTTTCGAAGCGAGGAAAATGACAGTTTTACCGTTTCATCCGGATTGGAGGGGAAACAATCGGACTTTCTCGTCGCCGGCCAGTTGAAGACCCAGAATGGCTGGTCCATTACCGGGCGCAGTATTTTCAACTCCAGCTTCGACTTCACCAAAGCCGAAATACGGGGGCAATACGACACGGAAAAGATCGGGCTGACCGGTACTTATTTGTGGCTGACCAGTGATACCGCAGAATCACGCCCCCGCGACACCTCCGAGATTTCGCTGGATGGTTGGTTCCGGATCGACGACAACTGGTCCGCCAATGCAGATTGGCGCTATGACACTGCTCAAAACCGCGCCTCGACCGTGGGTGTCGGTTTTGGCTATAACAATGAGTGCGTGTCCATCGATTTTTCCGTCAAGCGACGCTATACGACATCAACAAGCCTTGAGCCTTCGACCAGTCTAGGCTTTACAATCGGGCTACGGGGGTTCTCTGCGAAAAAGGGCACCGACACCTACGCCAGAACATGCGGATAACAAGCACATGAGCCTACTCAAAAATTTCAGCACCGGCCTAGCGGTCTGTCTCTGTCTCGCAGTGGCAAAGCCAGCATCGGCACAAGATCTGTTCAGCCAGGTTGCGACGGTAAACAACAAAATCGTGACGGAATACGAGGTGCAGCAACGGAGCGCTTTTCTTACTGCGCTGAACTCGCCAGAGACATCGCGGGAATTCGTGATTGAATCGCTTGTGGATGAACGTTTGCGCGCAGAAGCGGTGGAAAATGCCGGCCTTGAATTGACGCCGGAGGCATTGGAAGCCGGTCTGAACGAGTTTGCAGGCCGTGCCAATCTTGAATATTCAGAGTTTATCGCAGCCTTGGCAGATGCCGGTGTGGCCGAGGAAACGGTGATCGATTTTGTAAGTGTTGGCGTCTCTTGGCGCAACTACATCAACGCGCGCTACGGCCCCCGTTTGGAAGTGAGCGAGGCAGAAATTGACCGGGCACTTGGTGATGCTTCTGCCTCGACAGCCATCCGTGTTCTGCTATCGGAGATCATCATTCCGGCTCCGCCAGAACAGATTGATCAAGTGCGCGCAGTTGCCGAAGAAATCGCACTGACGACCTCGTTTGAGGAATTTTCGAATTATGCGCGGCAGTACTCCGCTACCCAGACACGCGATGCTGGCGGGCAGCTGCCGTGGCAGCCATTAGGTAACTTGCCGCCGGTGCTGCGCCCATTGCTGCTAAGCCTTGCACCGGGTGAGGTGACCGCACCTCTGACCATCCCCAATGCGGTCGCGCTTTTCCAGTTGCGAGACATCGAGGAAACCGGCGCCCCGTCGCCGCAATACGCAGCCATCGAATATGCGATGTACTATATTCCCGGCGGGCGAACGCCGCAGGCGCTGTCCAGAGCGCGCGAAGTCCGCGAGCAGGTTGACGTATGCAACGACCTTTACGGTGTCGCCAAGGACCAGCCCCCCGAAGTTCTGGAACGGGTCACACAAGCGCCTGGCGAAATACCAAACGACATTGCCATAGAATTGGCCAAGCTGGATCGCGGTGAGATATCGACAGCGCTTACGCGCTCTGGTGGCCAGACCCTCGTCTTTCTGATGATGTGCGGTCGTACTGAAGCCGCCAACGAAAACACAGACCGGGCAGAAGTTGCCCAAGCACTGCGGTCCAGTCGGTTGAATGCCATCGCCGAAACGGTCTTGGCACAATTGCGTGCGGACGCTCGTATCAGTTATCAATGAACCGCGGGCACAAACCTGTTGTCGTTAGCTGCGGCGAACCTGCGGGGATCGGGCCGGAAGTCGCCGTGGCTGCGTGGCGTGCGCTTGGTGCATCCATTCCAATGGTGTGGATCGGAGACCCGAGGCATCTGCCTGACGGCACACCGATTACCGAGCTATCCGACCTGAGCGCGCTGCCAGAAGCGCCGGCGCATGCCATGCCAGTTCTTTCCCGTCGTTTCAAGGGCGCAGCGACGCCCGGGCAGCCAGATCATGCAAATGCCGCCGGGGTCATTGATGTTATCGCGGAAGCCGTCGATTTGGTGCAGTCCGGGGCCGCCTCTGCGCTCTGTACTGCGCCAATACACAAAAAGGCATTGAAAGACGGCGCCGATTTTCCCTACCCGGGACATACTGAATATCTGGCGGCTTTGGCGGGCGGGCATCAAAGCGCGGTCATGATGCTGGCCAGCGATGCCTTGCGCGTTGTACCGGCAACGATCCACATTCCGCTGAGCGATGTCCCGACACGGCTGACACCTGATTTGTTGCGTGAGACGATCGAGATCACAGCCGCGGCCTTGCAGATGCAGTTCCGTATTGAGCGGCCGCGGCTTGCCATCGCAGGTCTCAACCCGCATGCAGGCGAAGGCGGCGCCATAGGTCATGAAGAAGTAACGTGGATCGACGCCTTGGTAGCGCAAATGCGAACCGAAGGGCACGATCTGATCGGCCCCTTGCCGGCGGATACGATGTTTCACGCCGCCGCGCGCAAAACCTATGATGCCGCTGTTGCGATGTATCACGACCAGGCCCTCATTCCGATCAAGACACTGGACTTTGACCGCGGCGTGAATGTCACGCTGGGTTTGCCGTTTGTGCGCACCTCGCCAGACCACGGCACTGCCTTCGACATTGCCGGCCAAGGTGTGGCAAACCCAACCAGCATGATTGAGGCGATCAAGCTCGCCGCGCGTCTGGCGGCACCTGATGGGTAATATAACGGCGCAGTTTAAAGACCACCGGCGCAGATTTGGGGGGGGCAAAGACACATGAGTGCGATCGACAATTTGCCGCCCTTGCGTGATGTCATCAAAACGCATGATTTGCAGGCGCGCAAATCGATGGGCCAGAATTTTCTGCTTGATCTCAATCTTACCGCCAAGATCGCGCGTCAGGCAGGCGCTCTTGATGCGTGTGATGTGCTTGAAATTGGCCCCGGCCCCGGCGGCTTGACACGCGGGTTGCTGTCTGAGGGCGCGCGACACGTGTTGGCCATCGAAAAAGACGCCCGGTGCCTGCCAGCACTTGCCGAGATTGTCGCGGCCTATCCCGGGCGGTTGAGCGTCATCGAAGGCGACGCGCTGGACATCGACCCGTTGCAACATCTGACACCGCCGGTGCGCGTAGCGGCCAACTTGCCGTACAACGTGGGCACAGAATTATTGGTGCGCTGGCTAACACCGCAGGAATGGCCGCCCTTTTGGGAAAGTTTAACGTTGATGTTCCAGCGCGAGGTTGCAGAGCGTATTGTGGCCCAGCCCGGGACCAAGGCTTACGGGCGACTTGCAATTCTGGCCCAGTGGCGGGCCGACGCACGCATGGTCATGACTTTGCCACCGGACGCCTTCACCCCGCCTCCCAAAGTGGCAAGCGCCGTTGTTCATCTCTCCGCACTGCCAGAGCCACGCTTTGAGGCTGACGCTGCGGTGTTGTCACGAGTTGTGGCCGCCGCTTTCAACCAGCGTCGCAAGATGCTGCGCGCAGCCCTCAAGGGCCTTGGTCACGATATCGAGGACAGGTTGATCGCTGCTGGCATAAAGCCCACGGAACGGGCGGAACAGGTACCCTTGGAAGCGTTCTGCGCGCTTGCGCGCGAAGTCGCTAAAGGCTAGCCAGATTATTCCGCAGCTTTTGGCGCATCGTCATCGCCGCCTTGATCGGGTGGTGATGGCTGGTCGTCGCTCTGTGCATCCTGTTTCTGACGCGGTTTGCGACGTGTGTTGCGCTTGGGCTTTTGCTGGCTTTCCGGTGTTTCGACAAGGTTGCTTTCGCCGTCGCTTTCAGACGCATCCGGCGAAGGCTGTTCCGCTTGCGGTGCATTGGCCTCGCGCTCCTGACGCTCAGCCCGTTCGCGATCGCGCTCAGCCTGACGCTCGCGGTTGATACGCTCCTGCTCTTCGCGACGGCTTTCGATCTCGCGCTGCGCCTCGCTCAGAAGCCGCAGGTAGTGCTCTGCGTGCTGCTGGAAATTTTCTGCCGCCACGCGATCGTTGCCCAGCTGCGCATCTCGCGCCAACTGATTGTACTTTTCGATGATCTGTTGCGGCGTGCCGCGTACCTTGCCCTCGGGACCAGAGCTGTCAAAAACCCGATTGACGACATTGCCGCCCTGGTTATTTGACCGGTTGCGATTGCCCTTAGAGCGGGAGCGAGAACGCGATGATTTCATGGAACAGGCTCAGCCTTCATGCTGTTGATCGTGTGACCGGATTGGCAAAGCAGATAAGCGAAATCCGGGATGTCGATTTGTTGGGCATAATGCCGCGCGGGACCGCCGTGTGGCATCCACCGCTGCAACATCTTCGAATAAACATGCAACGCCGCAGGCTGCAAGGGAAAAACCGCAAAATAGATTGATTTCGGCTCATTTATGCCTGCAATGCACGAAAATCAGTTGGGATTGGCGGCGCTGACGACACGATCCCGCCCGTCCAGATCAGGGAGAATCACGACCTGCGCCCACCCCTGATCCCGGAAGATCTCCAGCACATCGTCACCCTGTTGCCAGCCGATCTCGGCCAAAACCCGACCCTGAGCACTTAGGAAAGACGGTGCCTGCGCGGCTATGGTACGGTAGGCGGACAAGCCGTCGCCCTCGTCTGTCAGTGCCAGTCGCGGCTCATGGTCGCGCAACTCTGGCTGGGCGTGCGCCATTTCATCGGCTGTCAAGTACGGTGGGTTGGAAACGATCAAATCAAAACGCCCCTCCACGTTGTCAAACCAGTTCGATTGCTCGAACCCGGCGCGTTCCGCGACACCGTGCATCACAGCATTGGCGCTGGCTTGCAGGCAGGCATCCTCGCTGAGATCAATACCCAGCCCGGTGACGTCCGTGCGCTCTGCCAGCAGCGTGATCAGGATACAGCCGGATCCTGTGCCAAGATCCAGAACACTACGGAAACTGTCAGACAGCGCCGCATCGATCAGCGCTTCGGTCTCGGGGCGCGGGTCAAGCACGGCATTGCTGATATCAAACCGGCGTCCGTAAAACTCGCGCGATCCGATCAGTTGAGACACAGGAACACGCACCGCCCTTAGCGCCACGAGGTTGTCATAGCGTTCCGCAATATCCGGTGCGATATCCTCAGGCGCGATCAACGTCACTCGTGCCGCATCCACCTGTGCCGCGTGTGCAAGGAGCAAACGCGCATCGCGTGCCGGGTCAGGAACGCCGGCGGCGCGCAGTCGGGCAACCGCAGCAACCATGGCTTCGGCGGCGGTCACTGGCCCATCTCCGCCATAAGTCGCGCCTGAGCATCTGCCGTCAGCGCATCGACAATTTCGTCCAGATCCCCCTGCAGAATCGCATCCAGCCGATACAGCGTGAGGTTAATGCGGTGGTCTGTCATGCGACCTTGCGGGAAGTTGTATGTCCGGATCCGTTCGGACCGGTCCCCCGATCCGACCTGCGCTGCGCGATCCGCTGCGCGCTCGGTATCGGCGCGGTTGCGCTCCAGATCATAAAGGCGGGCCTTGAGCACCTGCATGGCGATCTCGCGGTTGCGGTGCTGCGACTTTTCCGAACTTGTAACCACGATGCCTGTCGGCACGTGGGTGATCCGAACCGCGGAGTCCGTGGTGTTGACGTGCTGACCGCCTGCACCGGATGACCGCATTGTATCGATCCGCAGGTCGCCGGGATTGATATCGATATCAACATCCTCGGCTTCGGGCAGAACAGCGACAGTCGCGGCGGATGTGTGAATACGACCGCCGCTTTCGGTGCTTGGGACGCGTTGGACACGGTGCACGCCACTTTCGAACTTCAACCGCGCAAATACATCCTGCCCTTTGACGTGAACCACCGCCTCTTTGATTCCGCCCAATTCGGTTTCCTGCAGTTCGATCGTGTCCATCTTCCAGCCCTTGGACTCGGCGTATCGTTGGTACATACGCAGCAAATCACCGGCAAAAAGCGCTGCCTCGTCTCCTCCGGTACCGGGCCGGATCTCCAGCATGGCAGGTTTCGCGTCGGCTTTGTCCTTGGGCAAAAGCGCAAGCTGCAGCGCTTCTTCGGCATCGGGCAGCGCGGCTTTCAAACGTGGCAGCTCTTCCTCAGCCAAGGGCGCCATATCCGGATCGTCAAGCATATCGCGGGCTTCTTCCATGTCGCTGAGAAGCTGCTGGTATGCTGCGATCTGCTCCACCACTGGGCGCAGGTCAGAGTATTCCTTTGACAGCGCGGCAATATCGCCCCCGTCGCCAGAGGCCATTGCGGCCTCCAGATACTGGAAGCGATCGGTAATTTGGCGCAATCGGTCTAATGGGATCATACCGTTGCAATCCATTATTGAATCGAGTTGGTCAAGGCCCGTGAACATGCTACACTTGCTGCATGAAACGATTGGCCATCTTTTTGTGTTTTTTGAGCCTGCCTGCTGTAGCCGATGTGACATCTCCCAGCGGGAAAACCGTGGAGTGCTATTGCACGGACAAATCCGGTTCGCGTGTCGAACTAGGCCAGACAATCTGCATGCAAGTGGACGGGCGCATGTTTATGGCGCAGTGTCAAATGTCGCTGAACGTGCCGATGTGGCGTGAAATCGAACAGGGCTGTCTGTCATCCGGCCTTGATCGCGGCGAGCAGCCCCTCCAGTCTTTCTCGGTTGACGCCCATATCTGACTGTCCAAACCGCACACGCGCGTAGGCCTTGAGTGTGCCATCCGACAGTTGCAGCGTTGTGTAGTCGGGGAACCCGAAAACACGAGAGCGCGTAACAAAAGAAATCCGCCGCGACGCTACATCGCCTGCCAGCACGTTTGTGCGGGGCAAGTTTTGCATGTAGGCAGAGGCGGCCTCGAACATCTCTTCATCCGCTGGAACGACGCGCAATGCGCTATTGGCTGTATCTGCAGATTGCGTATCTGCGATCGCCGCATGCACTTGTGCTGCATTATGCGGAGCAAGGCGAACGTAGGCGGCACCACCCGCGGCAACCAGCGCAACGGCCCAGAATAAAAGTCGCATGACGTTTCCCCGTATTAAATCCTGTACCACCCTGTCATCGGTATGCCACACCGGGCAGGACGCATAACAACTCGAACAGGATGTTCGCACCGACGAGCGCTGTGTTGCCCGAGGTATCATAAGCTGGAGATACCTCGACAAGGTCACATCCCACGATATTCAAACCCTTGAGAGCGCGAATAAGTTCCATCGCCTGTGATGTTGTCAGCCCTCCGATTTCGGGGGTCCCTGTACCCGGGGCAAAAGCCGGATCCAGACTGTCAATGTCGTAAGAAACATAAACCGGCATGTCAGCGCCGATGTCGCGCCGTATCTCGCCGCCCAGCGTTGTCAGGCTGCGATGCCACAGATCTTGCGCGGGAAACTGTTGAAAGCCCCAACCCTGCGCTTCGGTAAAGTCCTCGGCCGTGTAACCGGTGCCGCGCAGCCCGACCTGATAAGTTTTCTCAGGGACGATCAGCCCTTCTTCAAAAGCGCGCCGGAAAACGGTCCCGTGGGTTTCCTTTTCGCCGAACATCTCGTCGTTGACGTCCGCATGCGCGTCGACATGCACCAAGGCGACGGGGCCAAACCGTTTGTGCATGGCCCGAAGGATCGGCAGAGTTATGGAGTGATCGCCACCAATCGCCACCGGCATCGCATCATAGTTGAGTATTGCGTTATAGCTTTCTTCGATAATCCGCAGGCTGTCGGTCAGTGAGAACGTATTGATCGCCAGATCACCGATATCGGCCACCTGCAAGCTGTCAAAAGGAGCAGCACCGGTCCCCATGTGATAGGGCCGTATCATCGCGGATTGAGAGCGCACCTCTTTCGGACCGAAACGGGTTCCGGAGCGCCACGATGTACCTATGTCCATCGGAATCCCCAGCACGGCGACGTCAAGTCCTTTGAGGTCATTGACCATCGGCAGGCGCATAAAGCTGTTGGGCCCGGAAAAACGTGCCAGATCATTGCCACTGATCGGTTGGTTCTTGGCTGCCATCAGGCCTTGCCCCGCAAGTTGTGCCAAAGCAGGCACAGTATTTCCGTTGCGACATGTGCCCCCGCAACAGCTGTCGCCCCGGTCTGGTCAAAGGGGGGCGATACCTCGACGATATCGCCGCCAACAATGTTGATGCCGGCCAGATCACGCAACATGATGGCCGCCTGCGCCGAGGTCAGACCACCCCAAACCGGCGTCCCGGTGCCGGGCGCATAAGCCGGGTCGAGCGCGTCGATGTCAAAGGTCAGGTAGACGGGCGCGTCGCCCAGTACGTCCTTGATCTTGGCAACCGCCGCCGCCGCGCCTTGTTCGTGCACCTCACGCGCATCAATTGTCGTCACCCCAAGCGGGTCAGGATTGGTTGTGCGAATGCCCACCTGTACTGACCGCGCCGGATCGACGATGCCTCCCTTGATCGCCTTGTACACAAATGTACCGTGATCAATGCGGCTTTCATCGTCATCGGGCCAACTATCAGAATGCGCATCAAACTGCAGCAGGCAGATCGGCCCGAATTTATCCGCATAAGCTTTCAGGATGGGATAAGTCACAAAGTGATCGCCGCCGAGCACCACTGTCGCCACGTCCTGAGAAATGATCCCTGCAATATGATCTTTGAGCGCTGCAGGAAATTCCGCAACCTGCGCATAGTCGAACGCCAAGTCGCCATAGTCGGCGATGGCACACTCGCTGAAAACATCGAAAGGCCAACCGTAAGGCGGGTCACAGGGCTGTAACAAGCTTGCCTCACGAATGGCACGTGGGCCCAAACGCGTTCCGGTGCGGTTTGTCACCGCCTGATCGAACGGCACACCGGTTACGGCGATATCCACACCGGCAAGATCCTTGGTGTATTTGCGCCGCAAGAAAGATGCCGCGCCGCCAAAAACATTCTCGTGACTGTGCCCCTTCAGATCGTCACGCGTAAAGGCGTGGTCGATCTGGTTTTTTGCTTCGCCAAGTCCCACTGTTTATGCTCCGGCAACAGGCTGAGCGCGTTCAACGAGGCGCGCCAGGAACGACGCACCGATCGGCGCGATCTCGTCGTTGAAGTTGTAAAGCGGGTGGTGGCACATGGGGCTGTCGCCTTGGCCCAAAAAAACATACGCGCCAGGACGGGCTTCTAGCATATAGGCAAAATCTTCGGCCCCCATCACCGGTGCTACGTTTTCGTCGACACCCGTGTCACCGGCAATCTCTCGTGCGACCTCTGCCGCAAAGGCGGCCTCTTGCGGCGCATTGATTGTAGGCGGGTAGCCGTATTTGTACTCCAGACGCGCAGTGACACCATAGGAAGCCGCCTGCCCGTTCATGATTTCCTCAATACGGCGCACAGCCATGGCCTGCACGTCTTTGGAAAACGTGCGCACGGTTCCGTTGATATGACAGGTTCCTGGGATCACGTTGTGCGCGGTACCGCCGTGGATCTGTGTCAGCGACACGACCAGTTGCTGCATTGGGTCCACATTGCGGCTGACAATGCTTTGCAGGGCCTGAACCATCGCGCAGCCAGCCAACACAGGGTCCGCCGTCTCGTGCGGGCGCGCCGCGTGCCCACCGATCCCATCAATGTAGATATTGAACTCGTCCGCCGCTGCCATGATCGGCCCGGGGTTCAGATTGAACGTGCCGGTCTCGAACGCGGGCGCATTGTGCATGGCAAAGACCTGTCCGATTTTGAAGGTGTCCATGATACCTTCCTGCACCATGGCCTCACCGCCGCCCGTATCCTCTTCGTCAGGTTGGAAAATCAGCGCCACCCGCCCCGAAAAATTCCGCGTCTCGGCAAGGTATTTGGCCGCGCCCAACAGCATCGCGGTGTGCCCGTCATGCCCGCAGGCGTGCATTGCGCCGGGATGCGTGGATGCATACTCCAGATCCGCTGTTTCCGGCATCGGCAGCGCATCCATATCCGCACGCAAGCCAATAGTCGGCCCCGCGCCCTTGCCGTTTATGATCGCGACGATGCCTGTTTGCGCGATCCCCTCGTGCAACTCGTCCACCCCGAATTCCCGCAGCCGGTCGGCGACAAAGGCTGCCGTCTTATGGCAGGCGCGGCCAAGTTCTGGAATGGTATGCAGGTGCCTGCGCCATTCAGTGATCTCATCACTCATCGCAGCGATGCGGTTAACAACTGGCATGGTCTGGACTCCCCGATAAAATGTCTGTCTGCTGCATCAGACAAGAAAGAGGCCCGCCCTGCAATGGCAGATGATCTGATCCACGACCCCGAAGCGGGAATTGAACGTTTGCTTGAGATCATGCGCCGCTTGCGGGATCCGGAAAATGGCTGTCCGTGGGACATCGAGCAGGACTTTGACAGCATCGCGCCCTACACCATTGAAGAAGCGTACGAAGTTGCCGACGCCATCCAGAGGCGTGATTGGTCAGAATTGGAAGGAGAGCTGGGCGACCTGCTGCTTCAAACCGTCTATCACACGGCTATGGGCGAAGAAGCAGGGCATTTCAGCTTTCAATCTGTCGTTCGTTCCATTTCAGACAAAATGGTAGCCCGGCATCCGCACGTGTTTGGCAACGAGTCGCGCGAGAAATCCGCCGAGCAGCAAACCGCGGACTGGGAAGCGATCAAGGCAGCAGAACGCGCAGGGAAAAAGCAGAAAGGAACGCTGGACGGGGTCGCGATCGGCTTACCCGCCCTGTTGCGCGCGCTCAAGTTGCAGAAACGCGCAGCGCGCGTCGGTTTTGACTGGCCGGATACGGCGCATGTAATCGACAAGATCACCGAAGAGGCTGCAGAATTGGTTGAAGCGCAGGCTCAACTCGGCCCCGCAGAGATTGAGGAAGAGTTCGGAGACCTTCTATTTGTCATGGCCAATCTTGGCCGACATCTTGGTCTTGATCCCGAAGCGGCGCTGCGCGCAGCTAATGCTAAATTCACCGCCCGTTTCGAACGTGTGGAACAAAAACTGGCTGAACGCGGCAAGACACCCAGCGACAGCGATCTGGCAGAGATGGATGCGCTATGGGATGAAGCAAAACTGGAAATGCGCGGCTAACGTTCGAAAACTGGAACGCCCAAAGCTTCCAGCTTGCTCATAAAAGGTTCTTTGGGCGGGATATCGCCGGAAAAAACGCGGATCTTGCCACCATCTGCGGTATGTATTTCCATGTCGGTGCTGTCGCTCCAAGATACAAAAACAACCCTCTGCACGTCTTTCAGCATGATTTCGCGGGGCTTTTGCCACGGCGACAGGATCAACCTGTCCCGCATCAACCTGACACCTGAAGTTGGGTTTTTAATCAGCAAGAACAGCAACATAGCAGCGCATGGAAGCCAAATCGCCCAAATGAACCATGGCGCTTTTTCGTAAAGTGCAAGCATACACAGCATGGCAATGGCCACCGCTGACGACCAAACGACAAGGCGACGCCCTTGCAACCGATATGAATATACCTCTTCCATGGCTCCTGCCGTAGCACGCGAATGTGGCGTCTCTTTGACCACTTTGGGCGCTGGACATCCGCCATGCTGCCCTGCAAACAGGGCGCATGACAGTACGCAAGATCATCATAGACACCGATCCCGGACAAGATGACGCCGTTGCGATCCTTTTGGCACTTGCCAGTCCAGAAGATCTCGACGTTTTGGGCATCACCTGCGTTGCGGGTAACGTGCCGCTGGAGTTGACGGCCAAGAACGCGCGCATCGTGTGCGAACTGGCCGGAAAACCGCAAACGCGTGTCTTTGCTGGCTGCGACAGCCCATTAGGTCGCCCGCTTGTCACCGCAGAACATGTCCATGGAAAAACCGGGCTCGACGGGCCCGACCTGCCGGATCCCAAGATGCCGCTGCAGGATACACATGCTGTGGATTTCATTATCGAAACACTGCGCACCGAACCGCCCGGAACAGTCACCCTGTGCCCGCTGGGCCCACTCACAAACATTGCTACCGCGTTCCAAAAGGCGCCTGACATTGTGGAAAGAGTTCAGGAAATTGTCTTGATGGGAGGTGCCTACTTTGAAGTTGGTAACATCACGCCCGCGGCGGAATTCAACATTTACGTTGATCCACAAGCAGCTGATATCATTTTCAAATCAGGAATCCATATTGTCGTGATGCCACTGGATGTCACGCACAAGGCACTGGTGACACAGGATCGCAATGACCGGTTCCGCGCACTTGCGACAAAGCCCGGCGTGGCCGTGGCGGAGATGACGGATTTCTTTGAACGGTTCGACAAGGAAAAATATGGCTCAGCCGGTGCGCCACTGCACGACCCTTGCGTGACGGCCTATCTGCTACGGCCGGAACTTTTTTCTGGACGCCACATAAATGTCGAGATCGAAACGTCCTCGGAATTGACCATGGGCATGACCGTCGCAGACTGGTGGGGCGTCACCGATCGCGCGCCGAATGCTCTGTTTATCGGCGATCTGGATGCAGACGGTTTTTTTGAATTGCTGACAGAACGGATTGCGCGGCTATGAGCGCCGCATTGACACTCGCGACACCTGAGCATCTCGACAAGCTGGATGCACTTGTTGGCGCCTTTCACACAGAACAAGGCATCACACTTGCGCCCGAAGCCCGACGTGCGGGGCTTGAACCGCTGTTATCAGGCATCCCGCACGGCGTCGCCTACCTCATCGGACCAGCGCGTGCGCCCATCGGCTATCTGATCGTCACATTTGGCTGGTCGGTCGAATTTGGCGGGCTGGACGGGTTCATAGACGAGATTTACGTCCGTCCCGGCGTGCGCGGACGTGGTATCGCGTCAGAAACCTTGCAGTCCCTGCCCCGTGCCTTGGCGGGCGCAGGCCTGAAGGCGCTCCATCTTGAAGTAGACCGCGAAGCAGAAACCACCCACAAACTCTACGCGCGTGCGGGCTTTCGTGCGCGGCCTCGTTACATGCTCATGACGCGAAACTTCTAGGTCGCGACTGGCACTAAGGCGAGACAGGGCATATATCCGTCTCATGACACTGACCCTTCCTTTCGATAACAGTTTTTCCCGGCTGCCAGAGATCTTCTATTCTCGTCTGGATCCCACGCCGGTGCGAAACCCCAGACTTGTCGCCTATAACGAAGATCTGGGCGCGCTTTTGGGCGTGCCAGACGCGACGGACGCAGTTCGCGCGCGCGTCTTCTCCGGCGTTGACGTCCCGCAAGGGGCGAGCCCTCTGGCGCAGCTATACGCAGGCCATCAGTTCGGTAACTATAATCCGCAGCTTGGCGACGGTCGCGCAATCCTGCTGGGCGAAGTGATCGGCAGCGACGGCATCCGGCGTGACATCCAGCTTAAGGGATCCGGCCCGACGCCTTACTCGCGCATGGGTGATGGGCGCGCGTGGCTGGGGCCTGTGTTGCGCGAATATGTGGTGTCCGAAGCGATGCATGCGTTGGGCATTCCAACAACACGCGCACTGGCGGCGACACTGACCGGCGAGGACGTCATTCGAGAGACAGTTCTGCCTGGTGCCGTTTTGACACGCGTTGCGCGTAGCCATCTCAGGGTCGGCACCTTTCAGATCTTTGCCCATCGCGGGCAAACGGATGCTTTAAAAGAACTGACTGTTTACGCGATCAAGCGTCACTATCCGGATGCCGATGGCCCTCTTGGCTTGCTGCGCGCCGTTTGCGCGGCACAGGCAAAATTGATCGCGGCGTGGATGTCCGTCGGGTTCATCCACGGCGTGATGAACACCGACAACGCGGCCATTTCAGGAGAAACCATCGATTACGGCCCATGTGCATTTATGGATGAATACCACGCCGATATGGTCTTTAGTTCGATTGATCAGACCGGGCGATATGCGTTTTCAAACCAACCGCGCATTGCGGTGTGGAACATGGCGCAACTGGCCACAGCACTGCTGCAGCAACTGGATGATCCAGAAGCCGCGGTCGGTGAGGCAACTGAAATTGTACACGCGATGCCCGGATTGATCGAGCGGGCCTGGATCGGTCGGATGGGCGCTAAAATAGGTATTGGTGATGCGGGCCTTGACGATCTTCCGCTCATCGAGGCCCTGCTCAAGTTAATGCAGGAAAATCATGCGGACTTCACAAACACCTTCGATGCGCTGGCGCGTGCCGACGCGCGTGATCAGTTCCTCGATCGGGAGGCGTTCGACGCTTGGGCCTCGGAATGGCGTGCGCGCATCGCCAGTGAAGATGACCCGTACAAGGTGATGCAAGCCGCCTCCCCCCGCATCATACCGCGCAACCACCGGATCGAAGAGATGATAACGGCGGCCGTGGCAGGTGACTTTGCACCGTTTCACAGGCTGACGACAGCACTTGCCGACCCATTTGGCACTGATGATACTGAATTGATGCGCCCACCTGCCGCGTCAGAGCGCGTTCCGGCCACCTTCTGCGGCACCTAAGTCGGGCGTCGTGGCTTGCGGTTGATCAGGTATATTCCCGCCGAGACCAACCCGAGCGCAACCCACGCTTGCGGCCCGACCTCTTCTCCAAGCAAAAGCCAACCAAGGATCACCGCAAAGATCGGAGACAAAAAGCTGAACGAGGCGACCGAAGATGCAGGGTATATCGTCAGGAGCCAGAACCAGACCAAAAAGCCCAGAGACGCCACAGCAACAATCTGGAACAGGAGTGCAGCGTAGTGAATAAGTTCAGGATCGCGCAGCAAATCGCCACTGATGACCGCAGCACCCAGAAGGATGGGTGCAGACACCAAGACCTGAAACATCAGTTGTTGCGCCGGAGGCACTGTTTTTAACGGGGTAGTCTTGACCAACAGCGCAATGCCGGCCCAGCCGAGTGCGGCGCCCAGCGCCATCAAATCACCTTCAAGCGATGCAGACGTGTCACTTCGATCCAGCAACGCTATGGCAACGCCAAGCATAGCCATAGCGAGGCCGATCGACTTTATCCCGCTCAACCTGTCATCGGGCATCAGGAAATGGCTTGCGATCGCCAACCACACCGGCATCGAATAAAAGATGACCGACGCGCGGCTGACAGTGGTGAAATCAAGCGCTGAAAAGAGCACCATGAATTCAAAGCCGAACAAGACACCAGACAAGATACCAGCGGGCACTGCAGCGCGCGGTACTGTAAGTGGAATGCCGCGCAGCTTCATCCAGATCAGCAAAACCACGACGGCCCCCGCCGACCGAAGGCCAGCGGCATAGATGGGGCCAAAGCCACCATTGGCGACTTTGATCACCACCTGATTAAAGGCGAGGTGCAGCGCAAAGGCGATCAGGGCCGCAGCCCCAAAGGCATCCATATGTGATTTCGGCTCCATAGCGGCTCAAGATCGCCGCGAAGCGTCAATGTCAATCACATTTGCGCGCGACACCGGATTAACCCGCGTTGCCAACCGCTTTCGGTTTTCCGCCACGCCGCCGGCTCCGGCTTCCGCCGGGCTTGCCGCCACGCGCATTTCCGCCACTTGGCATGCCGGCCTGCGGACGGCCAGCGCCGCCTCTGCCGCGTCCACGGCCACGTCCGCCGCGGCCTTTGGGTTTTGTTTCAGAAACACTTTCTGCAGCTTCCCATGGCCGGCCCGACCCGACGGGAATACGCACACCCATCGTCTTTTGGATCGCGATCAATTCGCCCATCTCATCGGGTGCACAAAAGGCAATCGCCGCGCCATCCTTACCGGCGCGCGCCGTCCGCCCGATCCGGTGCACGTAGTTGTCCGGCACATTCGGCAGGTCAAAGTTGTACACGTGTTTAACATCGGGGATGTCCAAACCGCGTGCCGCCACGTCTGTTGCAACCAGCACCATGACTTCGCCAGAAGTGAAAGCAGCGAGTGCGCGGTCACGTTGTCCCTGACTTTTATTGCCATGAATCGATGCCGCGCCATAGCCCGACTTGACTAGCGATTTCATCAAACGCTCAGAACCATGCTTGGTGCGTGCAAACACAAGCGCGCGCTCGTCCCGGTGCTTGTCCAGCATTTCGACCAGCAGGTTCGTTTTTTCCGCCTTGGCAATGAAATGCACTTCCTGAGTAACCTTGTCTGCCGCTTTTCCCGGAGGTGACACCTCGATACGGATCGGGTTACGCAGGTAGCTTTGCGCCAACTCGTTCATCTGTTTGGGCATAGTGGCCGAAAATAGCATGGTCTGGCGCTCTTTCGGGATGACTGTCGCTATTTTGCGAAGATCATGGATGAACCCCATGTCGAGCATCTGGTCAGCCTCATCAAGCACCAGAAAAACTGTTTCATCCAGCCGAACTGCGCGCCTGTCCATCAAATCGAGCAGTCGGCCCGGCGTTGCCACTAGCAGATCCACGCCACGCTCCAGACGCTTGATCTGAACGTTGATGCTCTGTCCGCCAACGACCATGCCCACCCGAACTTTTGTTTTGTCGGCATAAGCGCGCAAGTTCTTGTGAATCTGCGTGACCAGTTCGCGCGTCGGTGCCAACACCAGCCCGCGCACGGATCTCGGTGCAGGCCTGCCGTCAAGCTCGAGCATCTGCGCAACAAGCGGCACACCGAATGCCGCGGTTTTGCCAGTGCCTGTTTGCGCCAGCCCCATGACATCCCGCCCGTTCAGTGCGTGCGGAATTGCCTGCTTTTGTATTGGTGTGGGCGTGTCCAGCCCCATGTCTTTCAGGCGGGCCACAAGCTTTGGTGGCAAGCCCATCATATCAAAATCACTCATATCTGTCTTTCTGGCACGCAAACGCACGCCATGCATACGCCGCAAAACGGCGTGGTAAGGGGCGCCAAATGGATCACCGGCGCGCACAGAATTATGCGCACCACTCCGATGGCGGTCGGCCCCACGCGTGATTTTGGGAACGGTGGCGGGCTTTACGGCGGACCTGGTCGGGGAATTCCCGTCTGTCCGGACTGCTCACGCGGCAGAAAGCATCGCCTACAGGGCACATGAGGGCTTCCATCCTCGATGTCAAGCTCTGTGAAAAACTTGGCTGGCACCAAAGCCCAATCCTCGTTAGATGTGACCCTTACGCGACAGGGGCACGACATGACTAAATCGATCATCCACAGATGTGAGGCACAGGGGCTTCGCATGACCGGACAGCGACGCACTATTGCACAGGTGCTAGAAGACAGCGACGACCATCCCGACGTCGAAGAACTGTATGCGCGCGCCACGGCCATCGACAGCGGCATTTCGATCGCGACGGTCTATCGAACGGTCAAACTCTTCGAAGAAGCGGGCATTCTGGACAAGCTGGAATTTGGTGACGGGCGCGCCCGCTATGAAGATGCAGAGCGCGATCACCACGACCACCTGATCAATATCAACAGTGGCGAGGTGATCGAATTTGTTGACGAGGAAATTGAGGCCTTGCAGGAAAAGATTGCACGCAAACTCGGCTACGAGCTTTTGGGACACCGGCTTGAGTTGTATGGCGTCCCTTTACGCAAGAAAGACAAAGGCTAGGTCCGAATGAGCAACCGCGATCGCCCCCTGCTGGCCGTACTGATTGATGCCGACAATGTGCCTGCCAAGTTCGCCTCGGCGATCCTTGATGAGGTAAAGCTGATCGGCGAACCTGCACTTCGCCGCGTCTACGGTGACTGGTCAAGCGGCCAACTGGGCAAGTGGTCGGATTGCATCCGGTCGTTGGGCCTTGTCGCGCATCAGGAAACGGCCAACACCACGGGAAAGAATGCTTCTGACATCGGCCTTGTCATTGATGCGATGGACATCTTGCACGGACAGCGATTTGACGGCTTTGTTCTGGTGTCATCTGACAGCGATTTCACGGCGCTGGCCAACAGGTTGCGTGAAGATGGGCTGATGGTCATCGGTATTGGCGAGAACAAGGCGCCCGAAGCGCTGCGCAATGTCTGCAATCGGTTTATCCTGATTGAAAACCTCGGCGGTGCGCGCGACGACAAATCCCGACAAGGCTCAGAACAACCCTCATTGCCGCTTAACCACGCCTACCAAAGGATCAGTAACGCCATCGTCGCAATAGAGCAGGACGAGGAATGGTATAACATCAGCACCATCAAGAACATCATCACCAGCAGCCACTCGGATTTTGACCAGCGGAGTTATGGGCACACAAAATTCAGTGGATTGATCAAGGCGCTATCTGACAAGTTTGAAACCAAGATGGACGGCAAGACCATCCTGATCCGGCCCAAGAAGTAGATCGCAGATGGAAAACCTGCGCGGCGCCGGCCTCATGGTCCTGTCCATGCTTTTGTTCGCGATTGAAGACATGCTGATCAAATTGATGGCCGTTGAACTGCCAATCGGTCAGATTGTCGGCATGTTAGGCATCGGGAGTGCCGTTCTTATCGGTCCAATTCTGCTGATGCAGGGCCAAGCGCTCTTTGACCGCAGCATGCTGACCATTCCGATTGCCTTGCGCGCGTTGGGCGAACTTATCGGCACTTTGGGCTTTGTCACAGCGATTGCCCTGACCCCTTTGTCGTCTGCCTCAGCCATTTTGCAAGCGACGCCGCTGTTTGTCACACTGGGCGCTGCGCTCTTTTTGCAAGAGGCCGTCGGATGGCGTCGCTGGACAGCAATCTTCGTCGGGTTCATCGGGGTATTGCTGATCATCCGCCCCGGGATGGAAGGGTTCAACTGGTATTCTCTGTTTGCCTTGCAAGGCGTAATCGGTCTGGGCATCCGCGATCTTGCGACGCGCCGTGTGCCGCCCGAGACATCCTCTTTACAGCTAAGTTTTCTGGCCTTTCTGGTTCTCGTACCAACGGCAGCGATTATGATGAGCCTGAACGGCACATCCTTCGTGGCGCTCTCAACCCTTAACTGGGTTTACTTTGTGATTGCGATCGTCATTGGCATCGCCGCCTACTATGCGATTGTATCCGCCATGCGCATCGGCGAGATCAGCTTTGTGACACCGTTTAGGTATTCACGCATCATATTTGCTTTGATTGTAGGCGTTTTTATTTTTGGCGAACGTCCCGACGCATTGACGTTGATCGGCGCAGCGGTGGTGGTTGGCTCTGGTCTTTACACGCTTTGGCGAGAAAGAAATGTTCGCGCTAACGCTCAGTGACCTTTTCTTCCATGAACCAGCACGGTAAGACCCGCGTAACTCAATTTAGGGAGCCTTGATCCATGAGCACCATTATCGACATCCACGCGCGCGAAATCCTCGATAGCCGCGGCAACCCCACGGTCGAAGTCGACGTGATCCTCGAAGATGGCACAATGGGTCGCGCAGCAGTGCCCTCTGGTGCCTCTACCGGCGCTTATGAAGCTGTTGAGCGTCGGGATGGAGACAAGTCACGCTACATGGGCAAAGGCGTGCTCGAAGCATGCGCTGCGGTGAACGGTGAAATCGCAGAAGCGCTGGTCGGCATCGATGCGACAGAACAAGTGGACATCGACAGCGCGATGATCGAATTGGACGGCACCCCGAACAAGTCCAGACTGGGTGCAAACGCCATTTTGGGCGTTTCACTGGCGACGGCAAAGGCTGCGGCGGATTATTGCACGCAACCGCTTTACCGTTACGTCGGCGGCACTTCTGCCCGTGTTCTGCCCGTTCCGATGATGAATATCATCAATGGTGGCGAGCATGCCGACAACCCGATCGATATTCAGGAATTTATGATCATGCCTGTTGCTGCGGACAACATCCGCGAAGCTGTGCGCATGGGTTCTGAAGTCTTTCACACACTGAAAAAAGAGCTTTCATCGGCGGGCCTGTCGACGGGTATCGGGGATGAGGGGGGCTTTGCACCCAACATCAGCTCGACCCGCGATGCACTTGATTTCATTCTGAAATCCATTGAAAAGGCAGGCTTTAAACCCGGTGATGACATCTACCTCGCAATGGATTGCGCCGCGACCGAGTACTACCGCGACGGCAAATATGAACTGAAGGGCGAAAGCAAATCGCTTGGCTCCGACGAAAACGTCGACTATCTCGCCGCGCTGGTAAATGACTACCCGATCATTTCCATCGAAGACGGCATGTCAGAGGATGACTGGGACGGGTGGAAGGCGTTGACGGAAGCACTCGGCGAAAAAGTGCAACTGGTCGGAGACGATCTTTTTGTCACCAATCCTGAACGGCTGGCTATGGGCATTGAACGTGGGTCCGCGAACTCAATGCTGGTAAAGGTCAATCAAATCGGCAGCTTGACGGAAACTCTTAAAGCTGTGGACATGGCACACCGTGCCGGATTCACCAACGTCATGTCGCACCGCTCCGGCGAAACCGAAGATGCCACCATTGCTGATCTTGCAGTCGCTACAAACTGCGGCCAGATCAAAACCGGTTCTTTGGCGCGATCGGACAGGCTGGCCAAATACAACCAGCTGATCCGCATCGAAGAAGCTTTGGGCGAAACCGCAGAATACGCGGGTCGTTCGATCCTGCGCTGATGACGGATGTGGTCATCCGGCAGGCGGAAACGCCTGCCGACTTCGAAAATGTCCGCACTCTGTGCTGGGAATACCGAGACTACCTGCTCAGCCACAGCGACGAGGTACGAAACGCCGTATCCGTACGTTACAGCAAGGCCAATTACACCGCGATCATGGCGGGGTTGGAACAGGAACATGCCCGTCCGAAAGGTATCATCTTTCTGGCGGAAATGGATGGCGAACCGGTGGGGTGCGGCATGACCCACCCGCTCAGCGATACGGAAGCAGAAATAAAACGGGTATATGTGCGCCCGAGCGCCCGTGGGTGCGGCGTGGCTTCGAGCGTATCACATGCGTTGATGGTACAGGCGCGCCAAGACGGGTATGAAACCGTCTTTCTTGATACATCTCGGCTATTTACGGGTGCGCAAAGCATGTACGAAAAGCTCGGGTTTCGTAAACGCGGCCCCTATTCTGGCCAGACACCGGAGATTGACCAGTTTCTGGTGTTTTACGAATTCAAACTGTGAAGCGCTCCGGCCTGTATGGTGCGACGAGCGCTGCAGTCTCGTTTGACAACGGCATCTCCATGACTTCGCTGGATGTGATTTCAGCGGCAATGGCGCACAAGGTAGCGCCAGAGTGCATAACAGCGACGTGGAGGCCTTCAAGACCTGCAGAGCCGATGACCGGGCGTTGATCGCCCGGCACTGGGCGATAAGCCAGCGCCACGGCATCCCAGTCGATATCCATGCCGACCAGTTCGGAAACCCGCGCCGCCGCCGCACGAGCCAGCACTCGCGGATCGGTTTCGATCTTCTCTGTTGCATCGCTTTGATGGGAGGCCGCGGTCGGCACAATGAACCGGCCCGAAGTATCCTGACGAATTTCACCATCGGGCGTAACCAATATATGCGCCAACAAGGGTGGCATCACTGTCGAACGCATGATGACGCCGGGACGGTCCAGCATGGGCAAATGAACACCCGTATCACGAAGCACATCGGGCGCTGCTACGCCCGCGGCGACGACAACCTTGTCACAAGCCAGAATTCCCCCAGACCAGCGAACGCCAATTATTCGGCCTGAGTGATGCTCGATACCGGTCGCATCAATACCGGTCACCAGTTTGGCGCCATAGCTTTGCGCAGTGGCGAGAGCGTCGTGCGTGAGCGACAACAGATTGGCGACGCCTTCACTTTCAAACATCAACGCGCGCTCGGGTGGGTTAATCTTCGGTTCGAGCGCGGCAATTTCATCGCGATACAGCGCGCGCACCGGGTAGCCAAGCTGTTGCAACGCGCGGAATTGCGCATCAAAAGCGTCGCCTGTTTCCTCCCAGCACAGACACCGCTGCCACCGGATTGCACTGGTACCCAGATCAAGCTGCAACCGCTTGTGCGCGTTAATGCCTTCCTGTCGAAAACGGTAGTGCACCTCATCGAGATAAAAGCTCGCATTGATCCAACCAAAGGAGGCCCCCGACGCTCCAGCAGCCGGGCCGCGCCCGTCAATCACCGTCACCTCGGCACCTGCCTGCGCAAGCTTGTATGCTGTCAACGCGCCGATCACTCCGGCGCCGATTACGATGACTTTCACTTCGCTCTCCTCTTGGCGGGCGATAAGCACGAGACTACTGTGCCATCATGACAGCACAAGAGATCATCGACCGTTTACAGCTATCTCCGCACCCGGAGGGCGGGCATTACCGCCAGACATGGATTGCGGAAAATTCCGGCAGACCCAGTGGAACCTGCATCTACTTCCTTCTGGCCGCAGGAGAAAGCAGTCATTGGCACAAAGTGGATGCAACGGAGATTTGGCTCTATCACTGTGGTGCGCCTTTGGTGCTGTCTCTTAGTGAGACAGAAGACGGCCCGGCGCACGACCACCTGCTATCACCGGATCTCGATCGAGGCCGCCCGCAAATCATAGTGCCGGAACACCACTGGCAGGCGGCACGCACAACAGGTGCTTACACGCTTGTCAGTTGCACCGTATCGCCGGGTTTTTTGTTTGATGGTTTTACCTTGGCGCAAAAAGGCTTTGATATTCCGCGTGGCTAGGCGCTACGCAACCCGCCTGCGCCTTCGTCCGGCAGGCTGATCTGTCCGCCGCCAACGGCCGCACGCACGCCCGTTGTTCCGGGGCAAGATGTGGGCAAACCGCGCGCCACACGGACGGCCAGATAGGCAAAGGCTTGCGCCTCCAGCATATCGCCGTCCAGCCCCACGTCCTCTGCCAGAGAAACAGGGCAGTCCAGCGCCGCTTGCAGCATTTCCATCAGCACCGGGTTACGACGCCCGCCGCCTGCGACCAGCACACGATCCGGATATTTCGGACAGTGCTGCATACCTTCAAGCACAGCAGCCGCGCACATACCCGCCAGTGTTGCTACAGCATCCGCGTCTGGAAGCTCTCCCACGAGATCAATCATCTGAGAAAAGTCATTTCTGTCCAGAGACTTAGGCGGAATTCGTGCAAAATACGGCTCAGCAAGAAAAAGCTCTAACGCACCGTTTTCCACCGTGCCTTGCCGTGCCAGGGCTCCATCCTTGTCGTAATCCTGACCACGGCGCGCCTGCATCAGATCGTTGATTGGCGCATTCGCCGGTCCGGTGTCAAAAGACAGCAATGCGCCCGGTTCCTGAGGCGCGTCATAAGAAGGGTCGACGTAGGTCAAATTGCCAACACCGCCGAGGTTCAGAAACGCCACCGGTGCACGGGCGCCAATATGGCGCGCGCAAGCGAAGTGGAAAAACGGAGCCAACGGCGCGCCCTCGCCTCCCAATTCAACGTCTGCGGTACGAAAATCCCAGATTACAGGGGTACCCAGCGCATTTGCCAGCCATGCTCCATCGCCCACTTGAAGCGTGCCTCGTAACCGGGGTGCATGCGCCAAAGTCTGCCCGTGAAAGCCAATCAGATCAGCCTGATCGAAACGTTCCAAGAGCGTGAGATGCGCCTGCTCGACAACGTCGGTTGCCGCGTCCACTTCCGGCCCAGACCATCGCCCCAAGCCCGCGCGCAGCACTGTCTTTTCAGAGGCGGAATAGCTGAGGTAGTTAGACGGCCCGAACGACTGGATCACATGCCCGTCTGTCACAAGCACGGCCGCATCCACGCCATCCAGCGAGGTGCCGCTCATCGTGCCGAGCGCGGTGACGAAACCCGATTTCGCGATGCTCCGCGTCAAAGCCTTTTCCTTTGCCCAGCTTGCCCCTATAGAGTGAGCGCATTCCAACCCAAGAGCAAGAGCTATGACCTACCACCCCAAATCGGATTTCGTTGCAGTTATGATGGAACGCGGCTTTCTCGCCGATTGCACCGATTATCAGGGGCTCGATGAGGCCCTGCTGTCAGGCGTACAGCCGGGGTATATCGGATTTGACGCAACAGCCAAATCGCTGCACGTGGGCTCGCTCATCCAGATCATGATGCTGCGCTGGCTGCAAAAGACGGGCCACAAGCCAATCACGCTGATGGGCGGCGGCACCACAAAGGTCGGCGATCCGTCTTTTCGCGCCGATGAACGCCCTTTGCTCAGCCCCGAGGCAATCGACGCCAACATTGCTGGTATCAAAAAGGTTTTCTCCGCCTATATCGACTATTCCGACGCGCCCAACGGGGCGATCATGCTCAACAACGCCGAGTGGCTAGATGATCTGAACTACCTCGATTTTCTGCGCGATATCGGCCGGCATTTCTCGATAAACCGGATGCTTTCTTTCGAAAGTGTCAAATCTCGCCTTGATCGTGAACAGTCGCTTTCGTTTCTCGAATTCAACTACATGATCCTGCAGGCCTACGACTTTATGGAACTGCACCGGCGATACGGATGCGTGCTGCAAATGGGCGGGTCGGATCAGTGGGGAAATATTGTCAACGGGATCGATCTGACGCGCCGCGTCATTGATGGTGAAGTGTACGGGCTGACAACACATCTGCTGACGACGTCCGATGGCAAGAAGATGGGCAAATCGCAATCGGGTGCAGTCTGGCTGAATCCGGATATGCTTTCGCCTTACGAGTTCTGGCAGTTTTGGCGCAACACGACCGACGCCGACGTGGGCAAATTCCTGAAACTATACACGGAATTACCCGTAGACGAGTGCGACCGGCTCGGCGCGCTAGCTGGATCGGAGATCAATGAAGCCAAGATCCGGTTGGCAAATGAGGTGACAGCGCTGCTGCACGGAGAAGAAGCGGCAGCTGCCGCCGAAGCAACCGCACGCGAGGTCTTTGAAAAGGGCGGCGTCGGCGATGATCTTCCGACGCTTACCCTTGACGCTGCCGAGTTGGGCGATGGCATTTCAGTGGTACAGCTTATTGTGAAATCCGGATTGGCCAAATCCGGCAAAGAGGCGAAACGGCTGATCGCCGAGAACGGTGCGCGACTTGATGATGCACCGCTCACAGATGCTGGGCTGATGATTGATGCCGCTGCTCTCGCTGCGCCAATTAAGTTAAGCGCTGGCAAGAAAAGACATGCTCTGGTGCAATTGAACTGAATGTTGACGTGTCGCGCCCAGCGCGGCACGTTGCAGCCGTCGTATATTTAAAGGGCAGGCAAAGTGGATATCACAAAAACGGCTGCCGTTGTGACGGGCGCGGCCTCCGGTTTGGGCGAGGCCACAGCGCGTCACTTCGCGAAAATGGGTGCACAGGTCACCCTTCTGGATCGTGACGTGGCGCGCGGGCAGTCCATCGCGGCAGAGATCGGCGGGCACTTCGCAGAAACCGATGTAACCAATGAAGCCTCAGTCCAAGCGGCCATGGAAACAGCGGCAGACAGGATGGGCAACATAACCGCAGCGATTAACTGTGCAGGTATCGCCATTGCGGTCAAAACGGTCGGCCGTGACGGTCCACACCCGCTTGACGCCTTTCAGCGCACGATTGATGTCAACCTCGTCGGAACATTCAACGTGGCCCGGCTCGCAGCCGCGCAAATGCAATCGAATGCGCCTGACGACGATGGCGCGCGCGGGGTGATTATCAACACCGCGTCCATCGCCGCTTTCGATGGTCAAAAGGGGCAAGCCGCTTACGCCGCCTCAAAAGGCGGCGTGGCTGGTCTGTGCTTGCCGATGGCAAGGGATTTGGCATCGCAGGGTATTCGGGTGATGACCATCGCGCCCGGCATTTTCATGACGCCCATGCTTGCTGGATTGGGTGAGGATGTCCAAGCACAACTGGCAGCAGATGTTCCCTGCCCTGCCCGTCTGGGTGACCCTGCAGAATTCGCACAGCTCGCCGCCTTTATCGTAGGTGCGGGTTACCTCAACGGTGAGGTCATCCGGATCGACGGCGCGTTGCGGATGCGCTAGTGCCGCTGCAGAACCGTGTACAGCCGACGGGCGAAATCCTCGCCGTACCCGCACGCGGCGCCTACATGGGCAACCGCGGTATTCTTCATGATGACGCCAAGCATCTGACCAGCGCGCGCTGGCGCCACAAAGCATGGGTCACCTGCGTTTTGTCGTTCAAGCAGCGCAAACGCAGTCTGATGACGCCGGGTCGCTATACAGAGCTGTTTTTCGCAGACGAGGCCGTTGCATTTGCGGCAGGGCATCGGCCCTGCGGCGAATGTCGTCGCGCGGATTACAACCGGTTCAGACAATACGCAGGCATCACCGGCAAAATAACAGATTACGACGCACAGCTGCACCATGCGCGCGCCGTGCCGCGCACATACGGACAAGTACGGCACGCGGCGGATGTTTCTGAACTGCCGGACGGCACCTTCATCCTGGATGCAGATGGAATGGCGTGCCTCGTTCTCGGCGAGGCGCTGGTGCCATATCAAGCGCACAGCGGTTATGGAGAGCGCCGCTGTCGGCCAACACAGGGTCGGGTCAGGGTTCTGACCCCTATCATGCTCGTAGATGTATTGCGGGCTGGCTATGAATTGGACTTGCGTTTAAACAGCTAACCGCCGGCCTTTTCCGCCAATACAAGCCACTCTTCCTCCGCCGCTTCCAGCTTCTCTTGACGTTCTACCAGCGCCTCAGTCGCTTTCTGAAACTTGACCGGGTTCTCGGCAAAGAGATCAGGGTCTGCCAGCAATTCGGAAAGCTTTGCAATTTCAGCTTCCAGACGGTCGATCTCGCCCGGCAAGGCATCCAGCCTGTGCTTTTCGGTGAAACTCAAACCCGCTTGCTTCGCTGTCTTTTTTGGCTTGGATTCCGCTGTTCCGGCGCTTTTCGGCTTTTGGGCTTCTGCCTTTCGTTTGTCCGTCACTGTGCGCTGCGACTGGTAGTCGCTCCAACCGCCCGCGTAGATCGTGGCTTTGCCATCCCCTTCCATGGCAATCGTCGTCGCCGCGACACGGTCCAGAAAGTCCCTGTCGTGGCTGACCAGCAGCACCGTGCCGTCGTATGTGCCCAGCAGTTCTTGCAAAAGGTCGAGCGTTTCGACGTCAAGATCGTTTGTCGGCTCGTCCAGCACCAGCAGATTACTCGGGCGTGCCATGATCTTGGCCAACAACAACCGCGCCTTTTCCCCACCTGACAAGGACCGGACCGGCGCGCGTGCCTGCGCTTCGTCAAAGAGAAACTCTTTCAGGTACCCCACAACATGTTTGGGCGCACCGCGCACCATCACCTGATCTGCCTTGCCAGACACGCGCATGTCCGGATCACCGGTCAGGCTGTCCCACAAGCTCATGTCGCCGTCCAGTTGGGCACGCGATTGGTCGAATACCGCGGTCTCAAGGTTTGTGCCAGATTTCACTGTGCCGCTGTCGGGAGTTTCCAAGCCAATCAGCATGTTCAGCAGCGTTGTCTTGCCGACACCATTTGGACCGACGAAGGCAATGCGATCGCCGCGCTGAACGGTCAGCGAAAACGGCTTTAGGATACACTTGTCGCCAAAGCTTTTGGTAATGCCATCAGCTTCGATCACCTTGCGCCCCGACTTTGGCCCAGCATCAAACGCCATTGCCGCGGTTCCTTGCCGGACGATCTGAGCCGCCCGTTCTGCGCGCAGGTCTTGCAATGCCCGGACCCGTCCCTGATTGCGCTTGCGCCGCGCCGAGATACCTTCGACGGCCCAGCGCGCCTCTGCTTTGATCTTACGATCCAGCTTGTGCCGCTGCATGTCTTCTTCTTCCCAGACCGTGTCCCGCCATGCTTCGAACCCGCCGAAACCCTGCTCTTGGCGGCGAACGACGCCACGGTCGATCCACAGCGTTGCCCGCGTCAGCCGGCGCAGGAAAGCGCGGTCGTGGCTGATGATGACGAAGGCTTTGCCACTGTGTTGCAGTTCTTCCTCCAGCCATGCGATCGCTTCGATATCGAGATGGTTTGTCGGCTCGTCCAGCAACATCAAGTCCGGCTCGTCCGCCATTAAGCGCGCCAGCGCAGCACGCCGCCTTTCGCCGCCACTTGCGGTATCGACCGGACGCGCGGGATCAAACTTCAGCCCCTCGCCTGCGCGTTCAACCTTGTACATTTCCGAAGGCTCCAACCCTTGCGAGGCGAACTCACCCAGCGTCGAAAAACCAGAAAGATCGGGGTCCTGCTCCATGTACCCCACCGAGATACCTGGGCCGCGCACGATATCACCCCGATCGGTGTCCACCAGTCCGGCCATCACCTTCATCAGTGTCGACTTTCCCGACCCATTGCGCCCTACGAGGGCAACGCGGTCACCGGGCTGCACCACAAAGCTTAGCCCGTCAAAAACCGGGGCGCCACCAAAGGTGAGCGAGATGTCATTTATTTGTAGCAAGGGGACACGAGCCATACGGGCGAGCTATGCCGCCCTCGCCAAAGCGTCAACGGCTATGTTGGCAAAGGCGCGAAAAATACCATGCGGCGCGCTAATTTCAGCAAGGTTTTTTGCCGCACCGCTGGTATCGTTCCGATATTCACCCCCGTAAAGACATGCATCGTGTTCAGTTCACTGTCGATCACGGCATGATCGCTGGTCCACCCCCCCAAACCCAGATACGTCCGTAACAGCCCGGGCAACTGACCGAGTGCTTCGGGCACGCTCCAGTCTTTCGGAGCAACATCAGACAGTCGCACCGCCGCAGTTGTGCCATGCACCGACGGGCCGCGGGATTTCGACACACCGTGACGCTGCGCCAGATAGGCAAAACCAGCGGCGTATTTTTCCGGATCGGTGCCTGAAAAGGACGTGCACCCGAAAAGAAAGCGCGTGCGTGACGCCACAACTTCGCGCGCAATGATGCCAAGCGCGAACCGGAGCACATCTGGATGCAAAGTGGCGTCGCGCACGCAAAAACGGCCTATTTCAAGCGCGCCGATCCCGGCGTCCATCAGGCCGTTCAGCGCATAGAACTGAGCGGCGTAACTCTGGCCCAGACCCGCGCCTTGGTACGGCGCAATGCGCAGGCAGCCCAGCAGTGTCTTTGTTGCAGCCTCTTCGATCAGAACATGTTTCGATGCGGCATCAAATCGTGTGTCATCGCTCGAACCAGAGACACCGAAAAGCTCCGCCCGCAAGGCTTGGGCACGCCTGATATGAGACGGGTCGCGTGTAATCCGCGCCAAATAGGGCCCAAGTTGGTAGCCAACTTCAGACGCGGTGCCTGCCCGTAGCATCGCCGCACCCTTCATTTTACCTTACGGACTGGAAGGTCCAAATGGTGAGAAGCCACCGACGTTGCCAAACAGTTGCTGGAAGAACGACTTATTCGCAACGCTCGAATCGGTTACCCGACGTGACAACTGAACCACCTGCCCCCGCTCGAGACCAAAAGTTTCGATGTTCTGTACAACGCCAGAATTATCGAAACTTACCGCGACAACATCACGTTCGACCACCTCCGGCTCAAACATCGCAAAGCTGCGGACGCGACTGCGCACGAAGTACAGTGCATCTTCCTCCAACACAGATGACGCCCCGCCAGAACCCAGCGTCTCTTCGACACTGGCGCGGGTGTCGATGCCAACCGCGATCTGATCAAGGTCTTCTTGAGGGGGAACATATCCGTAGTTTCTGTAGGTGGCTGAGCACGCCGAGACGATCAAGCTCAGGGCAAGCGCAGAGGCAATACGCGTACAAGAGGCGAAGCGAAACCATCGCTCTGACGTGTAACCCATATCTTGACCTCTTGCCCTTTAACACCTTGGCTTCTATCTCGCTTACACCATCCTCATGGTTTGGTTCAAGAAACGAAAGTACGAACGTGATGCGAGATGCACCTTCAATATCGGCCCTGCGCGTATCGGGCCTGCCCCAACGGGGCCAGACGGCTTTCAATATCCGGCCAGAAAGCAATGATCTCACCCAGATCGCGCAAAAGCTTGATTTGCTGGCGCTGCGCAAACTTTCTTTCGAGGGCACTGTTTCGGCCTCTGGATCGGCGGATTGGCAGCTAAAAGGCAAGCTTGGCGCAACAGTTGTGCAACCCTGCGCAGTGACGCTTGAGCCGGTGACGACCCGAATCGATGTGCCCGTTTCGCGCCTATACGTGCAAAATTACGTCGAACCTGAGACCCCCGAGATCGAAATGCCCGACGATGAAACAGTCGAAGCGCTGACAGCATGGATCGACCCAAGCGCTGTCATGCTCGAAGCGCTCGATCTGGCGTTGCCGATGTATCCACGGTCCGACGGCGCGGAACTTGGTATGGTGAGCGTCAGTGAACCGGGGGTTAAGCCGATGACTGACGAGGATGCCAAGCCATTCGCTGGGCTCGCCGCTCTGAAAGCCAAGTTAAAGGAAGATTCGTCGGACGACGACACCTCTAACTAAGCAGATCCAAAGCTGTCTGAGCGCTGCTATCCCCGGCAAGGTCGAGAACACTCAGGCTTGCTTGGTATTGCAGCGCCGTTTCACTGGCTGTTTCCACCGCTTCATCCACCGTGGGGTTATCCTGCATAGCATCCGCCGCTTCGTCGGTTTCTGGTACCGTTTCGGGTGGCGTGGCAACTCCATCAATCGGGTCCGCTAGTGGTACATCGTCTTCTGGCGGCGTGATCTGAGCGGCAAAAACACTTGCAGGGTCGGCCCCTTTCGCGATTTGCGAGGCGGCAAGCCCTTGCGCATTCGAGGGAAGCTCGACGCCAGCGCTGCGCGCCGCCGCAACCGCTTGCTTTGCCATATGCCCGACGGACTGCCCGCTTTTCCCCGGACGTAAAGGTTCTGGCGCCGGTGCCTGCGATACCGGCGCGGGCGGGACCGCCACGCTTGTCACTGGTGATATATCCATAATGCTCTCCTTCCACTTGGATGAAGGAATAACCGCAAGAAGTTAGGATTCGGTGAGCGCGCACCCTCCGCAATCTTCGGCCCGCAAAAACCGCTTGCACTATTGGGCAATCGCAGTATTTTGCGCCGCTCCTGCAAATAGGGTTGGACAAGTGCCGGTCATGGGCCTAAACGCACGTCAGACCCGTTTTCGGGACACGATATTCAGAAACTCGGCCATGCGGTGCGCCATAGCGCACATGTACGGCCCCGAACCGCAAAAGGCCTGAACCAATGGCTGTTCAACAGAACAAAGTCTCCAAGTCGCGCCGTAATAATCGTCGCGCACATGATTCTCTCGAAGCGGCGAATCCGAACGAGTGCACAAACTGTGGCGAACTGAAACGCCCACACCACGTATGTGCGTCTTGCGGCCACTACGACGACAAAGAAGTGGTGGCGCTCACAGAAGAGATTGATCTGGAAGACGACGCAGCCTAAACCTGTCCCTTAACGAATAAGGGCAACACGGTTTCGGGGGCAGTCTCTAATGACGGCGCAGACCGATCAGGCAGGGCGTATCATCATCTCTGTAGATGTGATGGGCGGGGACAATGGCCCCGCCGCTGTCGTTGCGGGCTGTGACGTATCCGCTCAGAAAAACCCGAACATCCACTACATTCTGCACGGGCCAGAAGCAGAAATCGCCTCTTTGGTCGCCCGTCGCAAGAACCTGACCGGTCGCTGCGAAATCCGCGATGCGCAAAGCGTCGTGACGATGGATGACAAACCAAGTCACATCGTGCGCAATGGCAAGGACACTTCAATGTGGTCCGCAATCGAAGCTGTGCGCGACGGAGCAGCCTCGGTGGCTGTCTCCTGCGGCAATACCGGCGCGTTGATGGCGCTGTCCATGATACGGCTGCGCAAGCTGCCCGGAGTGAACCGGCCGGCGATTGCAGTTCTTTATCCCTCCTCTAATCCGCAAGGTTTTAACGTCTTGCTGGATGTCGGCGCAGACATTCGGGCTGATGCAGACGATTTGTTGCGGTTTGCCCTGATGGGCATGTCCTACGCCCGCAACGGTCTGGGGCTAAAGACGCCCCGTGTTGGCCTGCTAAACGTCGGGACGGAAGAGCACAAAGGCCGCACTGAACTGAAAGAGGCGCACGAGTTAATCCGGCCGCAGGCAGAGCCTGCAGGGTTCGACTATATCGGGTTCGTCGAAGGCGGTGATATCTCGGGCAACATTTGCGATGTCATCGTAACCGACGGGTTCACCGGCAATGTCGCCATCAAAACCGGAGAAGGCACGGCAAGCCTTATTGGCGACCGCCTGCGCGAGGCCTTCCGATTTACCCCACTTTCTCGTCTTGCATCGCTGCTGGCCTACCCGTCGCTGCGCCGCCTGAAGAAAAAGATAGACCCCCGCCGCGTAAACGGCGGCGTGTTTCTGGGGCTGAACGGAACTGTCGTAAAATCCCACGGCTCTGCCGATGCAACCGGGGTATCGTCGGCGATCAAACTCGCCGCCGAACTGGCGCATATCCAATTTACTGACAAGCTGGCGGCACGGGTCGCTTCAATCCCCGCCGAGGAGACTTCCCAATGACGCTGCGTGCCGTGGTCAAAGGTGTTGGCCATTACCTGCCTGAACGGGTGGTTCCCAACGCTGAATTCGAAAAGACGCTGGACACAAACGACGAATGGATTCGCGCCCGGTCGGGCATCGAGCGGCGCCACTTTGCCGCCGAGGGTGAGACGACCTCCTCCATGGCCGCGGCCGCGGCGCGCGCAGCGTTGAAGGATGCCGGACTGTCAGCGCAGGATGTGGATGCGATTATCGTTGCCACATCAACGGCGGACCTGACGTTTCCCTCAGCGGCAACGATGGTTCAGGCAGAACTGGGCATGACTAACGGCTTTGCTTTTGACGTGCAGGCCGTCTGCGCTGGTTTTGTCTTTGCGCTCAGCAACGCCAATGCTCTGATACTGTCGGGTCAGGCGAGCACAGTTCTCGTCATTGGTGCCGAGACGTTCAGCCGGATCATGGACTGGACAGACCGATCGACCTGCGTGCTCTTTGGGGATGGTGCCGGCGCGCTGGTTTTGCATGCAGAGACCGGCACAGGTACTCCAGACGATCGCGGCATTCTGGCCACAGACCTCAACTCCGACGGACGCCACAAAGATCTGCTTTACGTCGACGGCGGCGTATCGACGGGCACCACCGGCTATCTGCGCATGCAAGGCAATCAGGTATTCCGCCACGCCGTAGAAAAGCTCGCCGCAACTGCCTCTGCAGCACTGGATCGCGCAGGGGTTGGCCATGAGGCTGTTGACTGGGTCGTGCCGCACCAAGCAAACATTCGGATTATCCAAGGCACGGCCAAAAAACTGGGCGTGCCGATGGAGAACGTGGTCGTAACGGTACAGGATCACGGCAATACATCAGCGGCATCGATTCCCCTTGCACTGTCTGTCGGGCGGGAACGCGGGCAGATAAAACAGGGCGATCTGATCGTAACAGAGGCCATCGGCGGCGGTTTGGCATGGGGAGCCGTCGTTCTACGCTGGTAATTTCAGGTTATTTCCGCTGAAACAGCCATCGCCAAGCCATTGATATTGACTCGGAAAATACGTGCGACCTATTGTCGTGCAAAACTCAGGGGGTGGATATGGCTGACAAAACGCTGACACGTATGGATTTGAGCGAAGCAGTTTTCCGCGAGGTGGGACTGTCTCGTAACGAAAGCGCACAGCTTGTTGAATCCGTACTTGAGCACCTTTCCGATGCGCTGGTACGCGGAGAACAGGTGAAAATTTCGTCGTTCGGCACCTTCTCGGTACGTGACAAGACGGCACGCGTGGGACGCAATCCGAAAACGGGTGAGGAAGTGCCCATCAACCCTAGACGTGTTTTGACCTTCCGCCCTTCTCACCTGATGAAAGACCGCGTCGCTGAGGGCAACAAGTCCTGATCTGATGGCCAAGTCACCCGACGCTTTTCGCACAATCTCGGAAGTCGCGGACTGGCTTGGCGTCCAGGCGCATGTTTTGCGTTTCTGGGAAAGCAAGTTCACGCAGGTAAAACCGATCAAGCGCGCAGGCGGCCGGCGCTATTACCGCCCTTCGGACATGCTTTTGCTCGGCGGTTTGAAAAAGCTGCTCCATGAAGACGGGCTGACGATCAAAGGCGCACAGAAACTGTTGCGTGAAAAAGGTGTGGCGCATGTGGCCGACCTGTCGCAACCGCTAGACGACCTGACTATCGCGGTCATTGAAGGGGCCGCCGCAGAAGTCACGGATCAGCAAGCGGATATCGCGAGCGAACCACTTCAAACGGAACAACCACAAGCCGCAGAGTCGGGTGTCGCGGCGGATGACGATCCCGAAATCGACGATGTTGCAGAACCTGTGGAACAGGCGGTTGAAGAGGCGCCGGTCGCTGACGAGGCGCCTGAAGAACTTGAGCGGGTACCCGACCCCGAGTTTGCTGACCAGGAGCCACAAGAACCGGCTGAAGCTGCGGCGCTCGACGATCTGGAACCCGTAGCCTCTATCGAACCGGAGGATGCCGCACGTGCGCCGGAACCATCAGGGGAACACCCGGTATCGGAAGAAACCGAAGCATCAGAGCAAGCAGAAACCGTCGTTGAGGCCGCCGAAGAGACAGAAGCTCCGATGATGCCCAGCTTTCGCGCACGTGCCCGCAGCGATGAGCTTCAGGAGCCTGTTGATGCACCGTCAGAGCAGGAAAGCGATACCGCGGACACACCTGCGCAGGCAGCAGGTAGCGACGAGGACGCAGCGCCGTTTGAGGTCACCCCGCCAAAGGCGGCGGAAACTCCAGCACCGAAACCGCGTATCATTGACGTCGGGCCCTTGCCCGATCTTGCTGACTTTCCCGCTGAGCCATCGGCGCTCTCTGCCTTGGCAGGAGTGGCGGCGCTGTCATCGGCTCAAGCTGACGAGATACGGCCGCTTTTGGCCCGGTTAACCCGCCTGCGCGCGAGTATGGCCAACCCACGAAAAGACGTCGGCAAAGACTGAACCGATGACAATTCTCTCTTGCCCCTGCCCTCAGATCGGGTATGAAACGCCTGAAGTCGGGCTATGGCGCAGCCTGGTAGCGCGTCCGTCTGGGGGACGGAAGGTCGCAGGTTCGAGTCCTGCTAGCCCGACCAGAACGACTGATATGCAAAAAACCCGTGCGCCCTGCGCGCGGGTTTTTGTATATAAAGGAGAGCGATCATGAACGGCGTGCTGCCGAACCAGACCATCGCTGAGATGATCTCAAAAAACCAGATTGCTGCCACACGCAGGATTTCTGATGCGCAGATTCAGCCTGCCAGCCTTGATCTACGCCTCGGGACGGTAGCTTACCGTGTTAGGGCCTCTTTTCTCGCCGGCCAGAACACCCGCGTCATGGAGCGTCTCGAAGAGTTCGAAATGCACCGCGTCGATCTCAGCGAAGGGGCCGTATTGGAAAAAGGCTGCGTCTACGTTGTACCACTGATGGAATCCCTGGCCCTGCCAGAAGACGTTCAGGCAGTGGCAAATGCCAAAAGCTCAACAGGACGGCTTGATCTGCTGACACGCACAATCACAGACGGTGGCGCCGAGTTCGACCGTATCGCACCCGGCTACCATGGTCCGCTGTTTGCAGAAATCTGCCCGAGATCCTTTTCCGTACTGGTAAGGCCCGGCATGCGGTTGAATCAAATCCGGTTCCGAAAAGGCCACGCACAGTTGACCGATGGCGATTTGCGCGCGTTGCATGCGCAGACACCACTTGTCGACGGAGAGGCCGTGATCGACGACGGCTTGGGGTTCTCCGTTGATTTACGCCTCAAGGACACGACACTGGTGGGCTACAGAGCCAAACCCCACACGGGTATCGTTGACCTTGACAATATCGGCCACTACGCGGCTGCTGACTATTGGGAAGAGGTTCATAGCGAAAACGGCCAGATCATTCTGGATCCAGGTGCGTTTTATATTCTTGTCAGCCGCGAGGCCGTAACAATCCCACCAGCATATGCTGCGGAAATGGCCCCGTATCTCGCGATGGTTGGCGAATTTCGCGTGCACTATGCTGGCTTTTTCGATCCCGGTTTCGGGCATGCGTCAGCAGGAGGAGTGGGGTCACGGGGCGTACTAGAGGTACGCTGCCACGAAGCGCCGTTCGTTCTGGAGCATGGTCAAGTCGTCGGCCGATTGGTCTATGAATCCATGACCGAGCCACCAACGCAGCTTTACGGCGCGGGCATCGCTTCGAACTATCAGGGTCAGGGGCTCAAACTAAGCAAGCATTTTTGCATGCCTGCATAACCGCGCTGACAGGCCGGGCATGTTTGTAGCGGTGCGATTTCTCGGACAACCGCGACTGATACAGCCTGTTGCAGCAACCCTCGCGCAACCGCTGGTCTGAACTGCGCGCACTCAACATGTAAAGGGTTGTATCCGCCGCTTTCTCGTCTGCCACCCGCATTTTCAGCCTCAACTTTCGGATGTAGTAGCCCGTTAGACTGGCGGGTCTGCATCACAAAGTTTTCCGCAGCCATCGTTCCCGACGCATACCATGGTAGATTGAGGATCAGTTAACGCTAGAAAAGTTTCTGCTCAGACGCCAGAGCCTGAGAACAGGCTGCTGTCTTTCCGGCAACGCGTCTTGGGTCGCCAAAAAATGCGCACTCCTACGCCGGCCAAGTAAAACGTGTACCGATACATCAATTTACGTGACGGATCAGGCGACGTCAGAACAACATCGCACAACTTGGCAAAGCAGAGCGTAAACCGCTCGCCTCTTTACCTTTACAAACGCGTCATACGGCGCATCATTTTGGCTGACTGGCGCGTGCGTGCCTGCGCTTTGCGGTCTTGTGGCGCGGTTTTGCTTTGCCCCGCTGACGTGGCGCTATTTATGCCTGCACGTATGCCGCGGTTCACCACCTGACGTACGACTTGTCGCACGACCATATTCAAAAGCCTGTTCATGTTCACGGGATTGTTCCCTTTTTGATTGCTGCCAATGCGCAGCACAACAGGGAATTGTGTCAAAATTCGGGACGAGCAGTCAGTCCTCGAAGAGTTCGCTTTGACCTTCCGCGCTTTCTTCATCCTCATCAGCATCTGATGTCAGGTCGAGTGCACCGGGCGGTGGACGATTTTCCAAAAGTCCGGCGGCGCGGAGTTCTTTCAACCCAGGTAGATCGCGCGCATTTTCCAGCCCGAAATGATCCAGAAATTCTGAGGTGACAACAAAGGTAACGGGCCGTCCCGGGGTCATCTTGCGCCGACCAAAGCGAATCCATTCCATCTCCAACAACTGATCTACTGTGCCGCGCGATACCGAGACACCGCGAATTTCCTCGATTTCGGCCCGTGTCACCGGTTGATGATAGGCTATGATGGCCAGTGTCTCGATGGCGGCACGGCTTAGCTTGCGCGTCTCGACCGTTTCGCGCTGCATCAGAAACCCAAGATCGGGGGCCGTCCGCATGGCCCAGGCATCACCGATCTTGGACAGGTTCACCCCACGCCCCTCGTAACGTTTGCGCAGGTGCACAAGCGCCTCTGCCGGATCGGAGCCATGTGGCATCCGGGATGCAAGTTCCTTTACGCTGACAGGTTCCGCCGTTGCAAATAATATGGCCTCGACCATGCGCTCCTGTTCGCCCATGGGCGGCGCTTCGAACAGACTTTGTTCCGTTTCGTCTTCTTGCGTTTCCACGCTGTGGTCGTCGGTTTGATCGCTCACGGGTGGCGGTCCTTCTTGCGCAGCTGAATTGGCGCGAATGTTTGCGACTGGCGTATTTCGAGATGCCCTTCCTTAACAAGCTCTAGCGAGGCTGCAAAGGTCGCTGCGGTCGCTGAACGCCGGCGCTGCGGGTCCATTTCCCAGCCTTCTGGCAAGTAACTGGAAATGTCCGTCCACTCGCCCGCGTAACCGATCAACCCGCGCATACGGTCCAACGCCTGTTCCATAGTAAACACCGCATCCCGGTCCATGACGAACGGGCGAAACTCGTCGCGGGTCCGAATTCGTGCATAGCCCTGCATTAGGTCCAGCAAGGTTGCCGTGTATTTGACCACACGCGTGCGGGTCACCTCATGCGTCTGACCGCGCGCAAAGAAATCCCGCCCAAGACGATCACGCCCCATGAGCCGTGCTGCAGCATCACGCATGGCTTGTAACCGTTCCAACTGAAATGCGAGATGGGCGGCCAATTCCTCGCCGCTGGGCCCATCCTCTGCCGGATCGGGTGGCAGCAGCAAACGCGACTTGAGAAAAGCAAGCCACGCTGCCATGACAAGGTAATCTGCCGCCAGTTCCAGTCGCAAAGCCTTGGCGCGTTCGACAAATGCGAGATATTGATGCGCGAGCGCGAGCACAGAGATCTTGCGCAGATCTACCTTTTGCGTGCGGCTCAGGGTCAGCAGCACATCAAGCGGGCCTTCAAAACCATCGACATCGACAATCAGTGCCTCGGCGGCCAGCCGGTCAGCAACCGACATCGTGTCTTCTTCGAATGGGATTTCAGCCATGAACCGCGCCGCTTGCTACGCTCCGGACAGGAGCGCCTCAAGCTGGGCTTGCACAGCCGGAATGTCAATATCATCAGGTACCTTGCGCGCCGACAATGCCCGTTCTGCGCGGGTCTGCGCCACATCTGTCATCCGGCCCGAAGCATCGGCGACCTCTCGCCGGGCATCCAGTGATCCGTTGCAGTGGAGGATCACGTCACACCCGGCGTCCAGAGCGCTGCGGCTGATGTCGGTCAGCGACCCGCTGAGTGCTTTCATTGAAATGTCATCGGTCATGATCAGGTTATCGAAACCGATCTCGCTGCGAATGATCTCCATCACGTGCGACGACAGGGTTGCTGGCCGCGTGTCCAACGCGTCGTAGACCAGGTGAGCCGTCATACCCATCGGCAAATCGTTAAGCGCTCTGAACGGTGCGAAGTCATGCGCCTTTAGATCGTCAGAAGAAGCAGACACAACCGGTAGATCAAAATGACTGTCCATTGTGGCGCGACCATGTCCCGGCATGTGTTTAACGACCGGCAGCACACCTCCGTCCAGCATACCGTTTGCTGCTGCCCGGCCCAATGCCGCCACGCGTTTCGGGTCGTCGCCATAACATCGGTTGCGCAGGAAATCGTGTGTCTTCGGGCCGGCGACGTCGACCATCGGGGCACAGTTGCTGTCAATGCCAAGCGCATACAGTTCTGCGGCGATCAGCCTGTACCTGAGATACATTGCCTGCTCGGCCCGAGCGCCAGCCGCAGAAACGAAATCAAGGGGCGGCAGCCATTCTTTCCAGGTCGGCCCGCGCAGGCGTTGGACACGCCCGCCCTCCTGATCCACGGTAATCGGCGCGTGCCTGCCAACACAGTCGCGCATCTCGTCGCACAGGGCCCGCACCTGATCGGGCGACGCAATGTTGCGCGCAAAAAGGATAAAACCGAATGGGTCAGCTTCGCGGAAGAACCGCTTTTCATCTGCAGACAGGCGCAGCCCGTCCGCGTCCAGAATAGTGGCGCCAAAATTACGCACGCCGCTATTTCGACAGAACCGGAATGCAGTCGACACCCTCTGCCTTGAAGGCAGAGCAGAAGCGACGTGCATCCCCAAGGTCGACGAACCCCATGGCTCTCAAACGGTAGAATGTGCGCCCGCCGGACTGCGCCTGCTCGATCACACGCGACTTGCCCTCGAGGTAGTCGCCGAACCCGCCTTTCAAACGTGTCCACTCCTTGCGGGCGACCTCTGCACTATCAAAGGCCCCAAGCTGTGCCAAACGGGTACCTGCGGGGATTTTAGCAGGATCGATTTCCTGCGCCTCAGGCGCGGGAGAATAGGACGCCGGCTGTACTGTGGCGGCGATGTCGCTGGGTCGCAGCCGTGGGCGCATCGACTTTTGCAACCCGGATGTATCCAAAGCAACGGCAGCGGGCGTCGGCTCCAAATCAGCGCTTTCAGCGTCTGCAACTGCTGCTGTCACCTGAGCCGATGCGTCAGTCTCGGCATTGACCGCCTTGACTGATTTGGCGCCCGGCACAGCAACGAGGGGTTCGACCCCGGCTGTCAACTCTGCAACAACCGCATCAATCTCACCCTGCTCCAGCATAGCTGCAAGCTCGGATCTGGGTTCAGTCGCTTGCGGCTCTTTTTCCTGTGGCGCGTCAAAAGCCTGCGTTGCAGAGGGCAAGGGCGATGGTTGAATAACCGCCGGTGCGGCCACCGGCTGATCCTCGTCCGCCAACTCGGAGCTACGCGGCGCAAGCGTGACCTGATCGACCGGTCCGGCCGCCACACCGTCAGCAGCGATTGCATTCACCGCAAGGCCCTGATGCCGAGCAAGCTGCCCTCCCGGCTCTTCCGGTCGCACCCGCATTTCACCAGAAGCCGCGCGCACCACAGGCACGCCACTGACGTCACGTACCATGAGCTTGTAGCCCCAGACGCCAACCCCTGCGATCAACGCCAGCGAAACGGCGGCACCTGCCAGGTTCGTCATAAACGTCAGAGAGTTTGTTGGAGCCGCCTGTTGCGGCGCTTGCTGGGCGGACTCGCGCCCGTAAGCTCCCATGCCATGGGAGAATTCCACATCTGCCATCTTTGCCTCACTGCCCAAGAGGTACATTGCCCCGCGGGTCTGTTCCGGTATCACTGCTCAGGCACAGATTGCGGTTATTTTACCGCATTTCCTGCGCCGGTGTGACACCCAGAATACCAAGACCCGCCGCTATTACAACGCTCAAGGCACGGGCGAGCGCGATTTTCGATTGTGTGACTTTTGGGTCATCCTGCACAAATCGCAACTCCGGAACTTCATTGCCACGGTTCCATAGCGCATGGAACGTGCCCGCAAGCTCGTAGAGATAAAAAGCCACGCGGTGCGGTTCATTTGTGCGCGCCGCCGTTTCGACAAGCCGCGGCCATTCAGCGATCTTGGCGGCAAGCCCCAACTCTGCCTCGTGGTTCAGGATCGACAGATCCGCAGTGGATAGTGTCGCATCATCAACGGCGATCCCTGCCTCTGCCGCTTTGCGCAACACCGATGCAACCCGCGCATGAGCGTATTGCACATAAAACACAGGGTTTTCCCTGCTCTGCTCCAACACCTTGTCAAAGTCAAAATCCAGCATCGCATCGTTCTTGCGTGTCAGCATGACAAAGCGGGTCACATCCGGTCCGACCTGATCCACGACATCGCGCAGGGTGACGAACGTCCCCGCCCTCTTGGACATTTTGAAAGGCTCGCCGTTCTTGAACAGCTTCACCAATTGGGTCAGCTTGATGTCGAGGGTCACGCGCCCCCCTGAAAGCGCGGAAACAGCAGCTTTCATCCGTTTGACATAGCCGCCGTGATCCGCACCGAACACGTCGATCAGAGCATCAAAACCGCGGTCGACCTTGTCGTAATGGTACGCGATATCAGGTGCAAAGTAGGTCCAGCTGCCATCTGACTTTTTCACTGGGCGGTCGACGTCGTCACCGTGTTCAGTCGATTTGAACAACGTCTGTTCGCGCGGTTCCCAATCATCCGGCTTTTTGCCTTTGGGTGGCTCAAGAACGCCCTCGTAAATCAGCCCCTTGCCTTTCAGGTTCTCAATCGCCGCTTCGATCCGGCCAGTCCCGTAAAGCGATTTCTCGGAATAAAAGACGTCCATCCGAACCCCCAAGGCTCTCAAATCGGCTCGGATCAGATCCATCATCGCATCGGTGGCGAAATTCCGAACGTCTTCAAGCCAGACCTCTTCAGGCTGACCAACGTAGGCATCGCCTTTTTCTGCCTTCAGCTTTTCGCCCACAGGGATCAGGTAGTCTCCGGGATAAGTGCCGTCGGCAAAGGCGACCTCTTGTCCATGCGCTTCGAGATATCGCAAGTAAACCGATCGAGCGAGCACATCTACCTGCGCCCCACCATCATTGATGTAGTACTCGCGCGTGACATCGAACCCGGCAAAATCCAACAATGAGGCCAGTGCGTCGCCAAAAACGGCCCCGCGCGTGTGACCTACATGCAGCGGCCCCGTCGGGTTGGCCGAGACATATTCCACGTTTACCTTTTTGCCCGCCCCCAGGCTCGCACGGCCAAAGTCAGTCCCGCTTTCCAGAACGGACCCAACGACCTTGTGCCATGCGTCCGCCGAGAGACGCAGGTTCAGAAAGCCAGGGCCGGCTACATCAGCCTGCGTGATCCGTGGATCATCCAGCAGGTGTGCGGCAAGTGCTTGTGCGATATCACGCGGCTTTTGACCCGACGGCTTGGCCAAAACCATCGCAGCATTTGTCGCCATATCACCGTGTGCCGCATCGCGCGGTGGTTCTACCGTCACATTGGTAAAATCCAATCCGGCCGGCAGCGCGCCTGCCGCGACCATCTGGTCAAGGCACGACAGCACAAGTTCACGAATATCTGCAAAAAGGTTCATCAGGGCGATCCCACTCCAAGGCACGCGCGGTTTATCATGCTGCAAGGCCGGGTCAAGAACAGCCTTTGCTCAGGACCGCTTTGGTCAGGCACCCACAAGCCGTGCATGTTCCTGCAGCGCAAATCGGTCAGTCATTCCCGCAATATAATCCGACACGATCCGGGCAAGTTCCGTCTCAGAACGAACCTCTTCCACGTCCTTGCGCCATTGCTTGGGCAATTGGTCGGGATGAGTCATGAAGTAGGGAAAAAGATCATGCACGACGCGCGTCACCTCCTTGCGCATTTCGACAACCGCCGGCGCACGATACATCCGCTGAAACAGAAAAGCCCGGATGACCTTGAGATCGGCGAACACATCATCTGAAAAGCGGATAATTGTGCGGTTCGCGGCACGTATGTCATCGACGGTCTGCGGCTGCAAATCAGCTAGCCGGGCCTGTGCAAAGTGAATGACATCTTCCACCAGAACACCGAAAAACCGGCGCAATGCCTCGTGGCGGCGACGATAATAGTTCAGGCCGGGGTATCTTTGATCGACCTCGGCAAAACACTCGCGAAGGATCGGCAATTCGGCCAGTTCATCCGTCGAAAAGAGTTCTGCTCGTAAGCCGTCATGCAGATCATGATGGTTGTAGGCAACATCATCCGCGATCGCGGCAACCTGCGCTTCGGCACTGGCATAAGAATGAAGCTCCAGATCGTGACTGTCGCAATACGCCGCCAATGCCCATGGAATTTCGCCGATAACCGGCCCGTTATGTTTGGCCAGACCTTCCAGTGTTTCCCACGTCAGGTTCAATCCATCGAAATCAGCGTAATGCCGCTCCAGATGCGTCACGATACGGATCGCTTGCGCATTATGGTCAAACCCACCGTGCGGTTGCATCAACTCTGCCAACGCGTCTTCGCCCGTATGCCCGAAAGGCGTGTGCCCAAGGTCATGCGCCAGCGCAACCGCTTCGGTCAGTTCCTGATTCAAGCCGAGCGCGCCAGAGATTGTCCGCGCCACCTGTGCGACCTCGATGGAATGAGTCAGCCGCGTGCGGTAATAATCACCCTCGTGTTCGATAAAGACCTGCGTCTTGTGCTTCAGGCGTCGAAACGCACTGGCGTGGATTATCCTGTCCCGGTCGCGCTGGAAACACGACCGAAAAGTGCTTTCCTCTTCCCGAACACGCCGTCCCCTGGCGCGCGTCGGGTCAGAGGCGAATTGAGATGTCATCGCCCGGGTCCTTGTCGCCTGTTCTTGCACGTCATATATTCGAACCGAGAGCGTAATGAAACCTTGCACCGGAGCACCAAGATGCAACTCCCTCCCAAAGTCACCACTCGCGCATTCGAGCGTCTTGCTGAAATCGGTGCGGCCGGCGATGGCAAAGCGTTGCGTGTGGCAGTAGAGGGCGGCGGCTGTTCCGGGTTTCAGTACGAAATCGACCTTGATGAGCCGCGCGATGACGATCTTGTTCTTGAGGGCGGCGGAGAAAAGGTCGTGGTAGACGCAGTGTCTTTGCCGTTTCTGGCGGAAGCCGTGATAGACTTTACCGAAGAATTGATCGGTGCGCGGTTCGTGATCAATAACCCGAACGCGACAAGCTCTTGCGGTTGCGGCACTTCTTTTTCGATCTAACTACTTTAAGATTTGCAGATAGAAATTTGATTATCATAGGTTTTTGGCGCGCGAAAAACGTTCAAAAAACGCCTGAAATTGGGCCGACGACTGTGCGGCGCCTTCCAGAATATGTTGCTGATCGCTACCAAGTTCAGCTTCCAGAACAGCACGCATCTGTCGCCAATCTGCACTGCGCGCGGCACCCAGGTTGAACATCAGTTGTGACATTTCTCTGAGTGGCCCACGCCGTGCCTGAGTGCGCCGTATTTCGATCCCGCCCCGACATGGCGTCCCTGTGAAAGAAGGCAACCCAGCAATGTCAGCCCACCAACTGCCCACAAGATATTCGTGGTATGAGTCTCCTCCACCAAAATCAGCACAGGGCAGCAAAGAAAAATGGTGAATTTCGGCGGCCAGCCAGTCTTCCCATATTTCGCTAGGCTGCTGACCGGAAAATCGCAGAGCAACGCAGACTTCTGCAAGCAAATCAATGTCTTGGTCGAGGTATGCCATCAACGCAGCAAACTCGAGGCTTACAATGGCTGCTTTCGATAGACAGGGGTCCTGTGTGCCGTAATTCGATAGGTAAAAAACGATATGCGTCAGTTCATAAGCAGCTTTTTTATTCGGCAGAGCAAAAGTGGACGAATGGCAGATGAAAGCCCGCAGTCGCTCTTCGAGTGCTTTGCTGGGCTGAACAGCGTCCCTGCGCGCCAGCAGTCTTTCCGCCTCGGCACGCTGCAGGTCCGACAACTCGCAGGCAGGTAATTGGGCATCCGCCGCCCATTTGCACAGTGCCGCCCCCTTGTGACCGGGCATGCCAAGGTCTTCCAGATCCAGACATATTGACAGTAAAAAGCGATAGTATTGCGGGAAGAACCTCAGTTTTTCTTCAATGTCATCGTAAAATTTGGAAAATGTCTGCAAAGCCTGCGGTGTCAAGTCAGCGTCGCATGTCGCCAAAATGCTGAGCAACTCCGCATTTTCCTTCAGCCAGTAGACGTCATCGCTGGCACGCCTGTGACAGGCGAAATTCTCCACCAAGATCGCCTGCCGCTGTGCCAGCGACGGACGGCGCGGTGCTCCGATTGAAACGACGTTTGACATGGGCAGACCTCATAATCGAGCGGTAGAAGATAACCCGGTCGCACGGCACAAGCGTGCGACCGGATCGCAGGCTCACATGCTGGTGGTAAACAAGCCTGTCGCGTCTCCGGCATGAGTATCGCGCCCCCCTACCATGCTGGTTGTATAAAGCCCTGTCCCAAGGCCGGTGTTCAGTGTTTCTGGGGCCATCGAGGTGGTGAACAGTTCTGTGCCAGCACCGAGCATCATATCTTGCGACGACGGCGCCATCGAGGTTGTGAAAAGACCAGTGGCCTCCCCGGCGTGCAGGTCTGCTGCTGGCATGTCAACAATTGCGTCTGACGCGTGTGCAAATTTCACATTGGTCATCATCGTATATCCCTTTCGAATGATTGTGTGTCGCCCTTTAACGCTTGCTCGCATAAGCAGAGTTGAAAAGATTTTTTCTCGTTTACCTATTATTAACCTGCACTTATCCACAGGCCGCACAGAAGCATCTGCGCTGTGAAACCGAGGAGAAAAACGCCCGGTAACACTGGTTAAAAAATTTTTGTCCACAGAGGATAACTCTGTGGATATTAATCTTTGGCCGCGGTGACAGGTTAATTGGTTAATGAGAATCACAGTCGCCAGCCGGCTGTCGGGCCTTGCCCCCGACGCTGCAGTGGGCGATGAATGCCTCAGAAGACACAAAAGGCAGGTCTATGAAAATCGCGACGTTCAATATCAACGGGATCAAGGCTCGTATCGAGGCATTGCCTGCGTGGCTGGACACAGCGAAACCTGACGTCGCTTTGCTGCAGGAAATCAAATCCGTTGATGAAGGCTTTCCCAGCGAAATCTTTGAAGAGCGCGGGTACAACGTCGCCACGCATGGTCAAAAGAGCTTTAACGGTGTGGCCATCCTGTCGAAATATCCTCTCGAGGATGTAATGCGCGGCCTTCCAGGCGACGCCGACGACGAACAGGCCAGATACATTGAAGCAACCGTCATGGGCGAGACGTCCGCAATCCGCTTGTGCGGCCTCTACTTGCCCAACGGGAACCCTGCACCCGGCCCTAAGTACGACTATAAGCTGGCGTGGATGGAACGCCTGCAACAGCGGGCCAAAATGTTACTTGCCGAAGAAACGCCCTTTGTCATGGCAGGAGATTACAACATCATTCCGCAAGCCGAGGACGCCGCAAAACCGGACAGTTGGCGCGATGACGCTTTGTTCCGGCTTGAAAGCCGCACGGCTTTCAGACGGCTTCTCAATCTTGGACTGACCGAAGCTTTCCGCGCGCGCGTGCAGGGTCCGGGGCACTACAGCTTTTGGGATTATCAAGCAGGCGCGTGGAACCGGAATAATGGAATTCGGATCGATCACTTGTTGCTGAGCCCTCAGGCAGCAGATCTGTTGATCGACTGTCAGATCGATAAAGAAGTCCGTGGCGGGCACAAGCCGTCAGACCACGTTCCGGTCTGGATTGATCTCGCGGCATAAGGCGCCCGGCCCACACGGCCTATCGCCACCACGGAATACATGTAACACGACGTGTTTTCAGAGGGCGGGAAGAAGTTCACTTTATCTCAATGCCTTACGCGCTCAACCGCCCGAGATCGGCAAAGCTTTGCGCATCAGGAATCGTCCACGGAACATCTCGCGACAGCCCTGCGTTGATCCATCGATCCCTCCGACGGGGGGTGTAACTGAACTGATGGAGAAAACAATGAAACGCCTTACACTGACAACAGCCGCCGTCCTCTTCGCCACATCCGCGCTGGCGAGCAACGTTCAATCGGTAGAGGTTGAAGCAGATTTGACGGCGGTAGAAAACACCGAGGCGGCATCGGTCTGGAGAGACCTGAGCTCGGACCTCGAAACCGAAATCGCAGAGCGTCTCGTGTCCAAGATTGGCGAAGATGGCGCGAGCATCGAGATCGAAATTGACTCTGTCGAGTTGGCAAACAGCCTGAGCCAAGCCATGGGCGTGGCAGACAGCAAGCTGGTGGGTGATGTCGAGATTGACGCGCCCGGCCTCTTCAACAAGGTTGACTACACATTGACCGTGAGTGGTGAACAAGCCGTGGCCTACTATCCGGATGGCACACAAGTGGCCGATCTGACGGTCGGCAGCGAGGTGTACTATAACGCTATGTTAGACGCGTTTGCGGACAACGTTGTGTCCAAGCTGGACGATTGATAGCCATTATAGCGAATGATTAAGGCGGTGTTTCGGCATCGCCTTCTTCGTTTCAATTAACGTGCAACTCTGCGGCCTCACGCGTCCAGTTCAGCATCCCAATAAAGAAAATCCATCCAACTGTCGTGCAGGTAGTTCGGTGGAAATTTCCGGCCCATGTTGCGCAATTCTTCCGCGCCCGGTTGCCGAGGAGGTTTGCGCAGGCTGAGCCCGGTGCGGTGCAGCGCTTTTGAACCCTTTTTCAGATTACACGGGCTACAGGCGGCAACCACGTTTTGCCAACTGGTCACACCGCCGCTGGCGCGTGGCACGACGTGGTCAAACGTCAATTCGCCTCGGGCACCGCAGTACTGACATCTGAATTCGTCCCTCAAAAATAAATTAAAGCGCGTGAAGGCCACGCGCTTTTGAGGTTTTACATAGTCTTTCAGAACGACAACGGACGGTATCCTGATCTGGGTACTCGGGCTTCGGACCACATCGTCGTATTCTGCCACGATATCGACCCTGTCCAACCATGCTGCCTTGACCGCTTCCTGCCATGGCCACAGCGAGAGTGGGTAATAACTGAGAGGCCTGTAATCCGCATTCAACACAAGCGCAGGTCTGTGTTTCAGACTTGCAGGGTTGCGTGTGAATTCGGTTCTGAAGTCACCATCCATGATCGCACTGCCCTTTTCCGTTCCGCGTCCGGTCCGGCGAGTCCCTCCCGCCGATGATTTGACTATATATCGTGGTTTTCCTCTGGCAAGCCCCTGAGTGACCACAATATCTCGCCGACAGTTTCTCCTGCTCATGTGACAGGCAGATGACAGTTATCCACAGACTTGAAGGAACCAGTTTCAATCGCCGCTTTGGCCAGTAATTGTCAGCACGAAGTGGTATAGATGCGGTAAATGCCGCGTGCCGGCACGCAAGAAAGAGAGCGATCATGACGGATGTACTGCCCCGACTCGTAATCGATTACGTCGAATTCACCTCACCCGCTTTGGAAGAAACACAAGCGTTTTTCAACGACGCATTTGGCTGGGCGCACATAGACTACGGGGATGACTACCGCGACATCCAAGGCGCTGGCACCGGCGGCGGGATAGCACGTGGACCAAAGCGCGCGCCTTTGCCCGTTCTCAAGACGGACAATCTGGAAGCGGCGCTTGAGAGGGTCACCGACTGTGGTGCAAAAATCACCCGCGAAATCTTTGAATTCCCCGGTGGCAGGCGGTTCCAGTTCATCGAGCCCGGCGGCACTGAAATGGCAGTCTGGTCTGAACCTTTAACGGATGCAGATCACTCTAAAGACTGAGTTTGTCGCGCATGAAAGCAAGGGCCACAGACAACCCGTCCGGCGCTATGCCGTGGCCTGTCCCTTTCATGATGTGCGCATACACATCCTGCCACCCCGCCTCTTGCAGGGCTTCGGCTGCCTGCGGCAACGATTGCGGTGGCACGACATCGTCCTGATCTCCGTGGACAAGGAGCACCGGAGGGCGCGAGACAACTTCATCCACCAGTGTCTCTGGGTTCAACAGGCGACCGGAGAAGGCCACGATACCCGCGATCTCGTCTTCGCGTCTTGGGGCAACGTGCAATGACATCATTGTGCCTTGCGAAAAGCCAAACAGAACCACCTGCTCGGGCAGCACATCCTCGTCCACCATCAGGGCATCCAGAAAAGCGTTCAGGTCGTCCACAGCCTGCGCCATTCCGCGCATGGATTCTTCTTCGGACGATCCGTCGATCCAAGGGATGGGAAACCACTGAAATCCGAATGGCGCACCTGCGCAGGCTTCCGGCGCATCGGGAGCCACGAACAGCGTGTCCGGCAGGTGCTCTCCCAAAGGGTCGGCCAACCCAAGAAGATCCGCGCCATTTGCACCGTAGCCATGCAGGAATACTACCACTGAGCGTGTCTCTCCAGAGACCGGCGCGCTTTTCTCAGCGTTCAATACACGTGTCATGAAATACCTTCCCGTTGCTTGACCACCCGGTAGTACGCAAAGAGCACCCGCGCCGCAACCGACCGCCACGGCGACCACGCCTCTGACATGGCCCGCAGCTCCCGTTCTTTGGGGCGCGCGTCCATCTGGTACAGCACACGGGCCGCTTCCTGTAACGCAAGATCACCCGGCGCAAAGACATCCGGTCGCCCGAGACTGAACATGGCGTAGATTTCCGCAGTCCACCGCCCGATGCCGGGCACCTCGCAGAGCGTATCAATCACGTCTTGGTCCGTCGCTGTACGCAAGGCGACATAGTCGATATCAGCCTCTGCCAGCGCCTTTGCATAGCGTGCTTTCTGACGGCTTAGCCCGAGCGCACGCAGCGCCTCGTCTGACATATTGCGGATAGACTCGGCTTGGGTTGCGCTTGCATCCTCCATACGCCTGTTTATTGCCGTGGCCGATGCCACGCTGACCTGCTGGCTTACGATCGCGCTCAAAAGCTGCGCGAACCCGTCCGGCCTGCGGCGCAGCGGCAAGGGCGAGGTCTGTCCGATCGCCAAGGCCATCCTTGGGCACGATTGTGCGAGCCAAGCGGCACCCCGTGCGACGTCTTCGTCAGAAGTGATCAGCCCCTGTACACTCACAAATTAGCCTCCCACGCCAGTGCCTCGGCCACCGTTTCGACCACCTGCGCCCCTTTGGGTGGCGGTAAGCGCGAGACCATATGGACTGGCAGGTCCAACCGGCGCGCCGCCAGCAACTTTGACATGCTCGCAACACCGCCGACATTGCGGCACAGCAAATGTGTAACAGCCAAACGCCGAAAGAGGCGCTCCTCATGTTCCTGTGAAAACGGCGGCGTTCCTTCGACCAGTTGAACAAATGGAAACGGCGCATTGCCATGCACCTCATGAGATTGTCGCAAAAACACCTTCTGGCCACGAAAACCCGCGTACTCCTGCAGGCTAAGCCAACCGGTATTACTAAACACCCGCGCCGTATCCGGCAGGGATTCGGCCGCGTCGCGGACAGAGGAAAAAACCGACCACCGGTCACGGGAAGTGGCGACCCACGGTTTACGCAGGACGCGCAGGTACGGCACGTCGCAACGCGTGCACACTGTATGCGCCATCAACGAAACCTCGCTGTCAAATGAATGGCTCGAATCGATGACACAGGCAGGATGGTGCGATTTCAGCCACTCTTCGAACGCTTCTTCCGTGTCGAAATTTCCCAATCGAGCATGCGCCAGCAGCGGGTCCGTCTGACGCGGCGCTTCGGGAAGGCTGATCACCACCGTTCGGCGCCGGCTCCGAAGCCCGGTTATGACGCCGTGCGCCTCTCGGGCGCCGGCCAGAACAACTGATGTTTGAAGCGGTGACATGCTGCGACTGTAAATCTATGTGACCGGGGAACAAGGCCCCTTGAACGTTGTAAAACATCAGCTTAGGCAAAGGCATGCCGAACGTTGAAAGCCGCCGTACCCAAAAGAATGTCATCGTGCTCGTACTGGCGCAGACCATACTGGGTGCCCAGATGCCGATGTTGTTCACCATTGGCGGCCTTGCGGGTCAATCGCTTGCCTCAAACATCTGTTTCGCCACTCTCCCGATCACCCTTATCGTTGCCGGCTCGATGCTCGCCGCAACACCAATATCCGCCATCATGCAGCGCTATGGCCGGCGGGTTGGGTTCTTTGTGGGTGCATTGGCAGGTGCGATTGGCGGGGCGGTGGGCGGTTACGGGCTTTATACGGGGTCGTTCCCGATTTTCCTTTTGGGCAGCCTGATCACCGGCGTTTACATGTCGGCGCACGGTTTTTACCGCTTTGCCGCCGCCGACACCGCCTCGGCAGAGTTTCGCCCCAAAGCGATCTCTTACGTCATGGCAGGCGGCCTCGCAGCCGCCATTCTTGGCCCTCAGTTAGTGAAACTGACCGCAGACGCCTACGTGGTACCTTTCATCGGCACATATGTCGCGATCATCGCCCTCAACTGCATTGGGGCTCTGCTCTTTTTTGCCCTCGATATTCCCAAGCCGCCAGCGCCCACAGCGGATGCTCCACAAGGGCGCACCCGGTGGGAGTTGCTTAGCTCGCCCCGCATTCTCGTAGCCGTAATTTGTGCCACGGTAACCTATGCGCTGATGAATCTCGTCATGACTTCGACACCTCTGGCCGTTGTGGGCTGCGGCTATGACAAGAACAACGCGGCAGATGTTGTCTCTGCACATGTTCTGGCCATGTATATCCCGTCCTTCTTTACCGGACACCTGATCGCACGTTTTGGCGCGCAATCGATCATGGCCGCCGGTCTGGCCATTCTTGGTGCCGCAGGCGCGGTGGCGCTGTCCGGAGTTGAACTGGAAAACTTCTTTGCCGCGCTCATTCTGCTGGGTCTCGGTTGGAACTTTGGCTTTATCGGCGCAACCGCGATGCTAGCCGAGGAACACACCCCGGCAGAGCAAGGGCGGATGCAAGGCATGAACGATCTGATCGTCTTTGGCGGGGTGACAATCGCCTCGCTGTCGTCCGGCGGGTTGATGAATTGCGCCGGTGGTGAGCCCGCACAAGGCTGGGCGGCCGTCAACCTTGCGATGTTGCCGTTTCTTGCGCTGGCGGGTGGCGCATTGATTTGGCTGCTGCTGCGCCCCAAGACGCAACCGGCCTGACCGTCAGGACCACTGCCAAAGACGCAAGCTGCGCCGCAGCGGTGAGACCCCAAGCGTGCCTGCTGCAACCCTTTGTGGCGTGCGCACCACCTGTTTCAGAATGTCTCGGGCGAGAAATGCCTCCGTCAAAGCAGGTCGCGCGTTGCGCGAAACGGCCTGTCGTACCGTCCGTGGGTTCCCCTGCTCCAACGCCTCTTTTGCACGGGCTGCAACGGCTTCCGGTCGACCGTCAACCAAGGGGATCCGCCCGGCCGCTTCAAGAGCGGGCACCGCTTGCAGGAACCGCGCAAGCCCTGCGGCGCGCCCTTGTGCATAAACGGCCTCTTTGCCTCGCGTCTTCGCGTCCAGCGCGCGCGCAGCCACCCACATCAGCCCGCTGGCCGTGGCGTCAAGGTACTCCGTCAAATGCGCCTCGTCCTCAAAAGCGTCTTTGTAGATGTCCCAGCGCCGCGCCACGATCAGCTTGTCGAGCACCGCCGCTCCTTGTGCGTCGATCACCTTTGCAAGGGGGGTAACCACTTCATGCCGCCGCGCCGGACCGCCCGCCGCAATTTCCTCAAGCGCATCGCGCCACCACTGCAATCGCATCTCTGCGATCATGCTTTCTTGCGTCACCCAAGGTGCCCGCGCCACTTCGACGTTAAAGGCGTAGATCGGAAACAGCACCCGCCGCGCGGCTACAGGACCTGCCATGGCGGCTGAAAACCTTTCCGGGTCTGCTTTTTCAACTAAAGCTGCGCAGGCCGTCAGATCGGCGTCAAAGCTCATGCAGGCCTGACCACGCAAAGAAGGTAGCCAAATTCCTCACGCGCGTCGCGCCAGAGCGCGGCTTCGGCCTCGGATTCTTGCAATACATCCGCCAAGGCACCCGTGGCGTTGGGGCGCAAGGCTACCACCCGTGCGTCGAGCGGCGTGTAATAAGCCTCCCATGCGGCATCGCTAAGCCGCCGGGTCGCCAAGACCTCGTATCCTGCCGCAGCCACACGTGCACAAACCCCCGCCTCGTCGGTCATGTCCGGATAATCTGCCCATCCGTCGCGCGCATACTGTGACGGCGTCTGGGTGAACCAACAGACCTGACTGAATGCAATCGTTCCCCCCGGCAACAGCGCGCTGCGCCACCGCGTCAGCGCCTCGGTGACCCCCATGAAATAGATCGCGCCGGCGCACCAGACAAAATCATAGGTGCCGGGCAGGTCGTTCATGTCGCCAACAGCTATGTCCGTAAGCGGATCATCGCCATAGCGCGCCTGTGCCTCAGCCACAAAATGTTCTACCTTATCAAAGGCGTAAAGGCTTCCCTGCGGTGCCGCTGCCCGCAGCGCGGGGATATCCGCGCCCGGACCACATGCCACATCACACATCTGAGCATCGGCCGCGAGGCCGGCCAGACCTGCCGCCCAAGCCACATCTTCAGGCAGCCCCGGCCCTTCGCGTGGCAGATCACGGTGCAGTTCGAAAAACGCGTCCCAGTAAGGATTGCTCATGTATCTTTCCAATCGCGCAGCAGCTTCCAGCGAATGGCATCCAGCAGCGCCTCGAAGGACGCATCCACGATGTTGGCAGACACGCCGACAGTTGACCACCGCCGCCCCTGCCCGTCTTCGCTATCGATGATAACCCGGGTGACCGCCTCGGTGCCGCCTTGGGTGATCCGCACTTTGAAGTCGACCAAACGCATATCGTCGATGATCTGTTGGAACGGGCCGAGATCTTTCGCCAGCGCCTTGGCAAGCGCGTTTACCGGCCCGCGGTCGCTGCCGGTTTCATCCATGGATTCCGACACGGACAGTTTTTTCTCGCCACCGATTTTAACCACCACCACCGCTTCGGAGAGGCTGATCATCTGGTCGTACTTGTTCTTGCGCCGCTCGACAGTCACGCGATAGCGTTTAACCTCGAAAAACGCAGGCATCTGCCCCAAAGCATCGCGCGCCAGCAACTCAAAGCTTGCTTGCGCCGTGTCATAGGCATACCCCAGAGCCTCACGCGCCTTGATCCGGTCGAGGATCAGCCCCAAAGCGGGGTCGCCTTTGGCAACTTTGAGCCCCGCGCCCTGCAGTCTCTCGCGCAAGTTCGATTGTCCCGCCTGATTGGACATGGGGATGATACGCGCATTACCCACGCTGGCCGGGTCGATATGCTCGTATGTTGCGGGATCTTTGAGAATGGCCGAGGCGTGCAGCCCGGCTTTGTGCGCAAAAGCGGATGACCCAACGAAGGCGGCCTGCCGGAAGGGCACACGATTGAGAATTTCATCGAGCATGCGGCTGGTGCGTGTCAGCGTTTTTAACGCGTCGTGGGATATGCCCGTGGTGTAGCGGCTGGCGTAGGGCTCTTTGAGCAACAGGATCGGAATGAGCGCCGTGAGGTTTGCGTTGCCGCAACGTTCTCCAAGCCCGTTCAGCGTGCCCTGAATCTGGCGGGCACCCGCATCGACGGCCGCCAGAGAGCAGGCCACCGCATTTTCGGTGTCATTGTGGGTATGGATGCCGAGATGCGTGCCCGGGATTCCGGCGGCGATCACCTCAGCGGTGATGCGCCCGACCTCTTCTGGCAGGGTGCCGCCGTTGGTGTCGCACAGCACCACCCAGCGCGCGCCGGCATGATAGGCCGCGCGCAGAGCTTCGAGCGCGTATTCAGGGTTTTCCTTGTAGCCGTCAAAGAAATGTTCGGCGTCAAAGAGCGCCTCGCGGTCGCTTGCTGTCAGGTGGGCGATGGATTTAGCAATGTTTTCAGTATTTTCCGACAACTCGATACCAATGGCTGCGCGCACGTGAAAGTCGTGTGTCTTGCCCACGAGGCAGACGGCGCTGGTGCGCGCATTCAGCACGTTTGCCAGCACGTCGTCGTTCTCCGCGGACATTCCTGCACGCTTGGTCATCCCGAAGGCGGTCATGGTGGCGCGGGTCTGCGGGGCGGCGTCGAAGAATGCGCTGTCCGTCGGGTTGGCACCGGGCCAGCCGCCTTCGATGTAGTCGACACCGAGTGCGTCCAGCGCGGTCGCTATGGTGCGTTTTTCCTCTGTTGAGAACTGCACGCCCTGGGTTTGCTGCCCGTCGCGCAGGGTGGTGTCATAAAGATAGAGGCGTTCGCGCGTCATAGGGCAATATCCGCTGAAAAAGAGCGTCGGAAAAACATCGGTGTGACGTCGGTATGACATCGGTGCGCGGCGCGCGGTGCAATCAGAAAGATTTTACGCCTCCGGCGGGAGTTTATTTGGCAAAGTGAAAGAGCATGCCTGCCAGGTGCCCCCCCGCAGACAGCAGTTGAAGATTGCGTTTGTGTTTGTGCGCATCGGGTGCGCGACCGGACGGCGGTCATGACAGTTCCTCCAGCTTGGCCGGATCGAAATCCGGCCTTGGCGCGAGCGACACGCCCTCCTTGCTCATCCGGACTTCGACGCCGGCGGCCAGGAGCGCGGTTTTCAAGGCATCGACCGTCGCAAAGTCTTTGGTTTTCATGGCCTCAGTCCGCGCGGAGAGCAGCTTTGCCTCGAGTGCGCTCAGGTCTACCTGCGCCGGTTCCGGCGCGCGCTCCCAAAGCGCCCGCAGGCCGAAAAATTCTGTGGCCGCGGCGAGATCGGCGCGCGCGCCTTCATTGGCGAAACGGTGCATCTCGGCCAGAGCGCCCGGCACGTTCAGATCGTCACAAAGTGCTGCGATGATCGAGGGCGCAGGGCTCGGCGCGGGTTCGACGCCCGCGACGAGACCTCTCCACCGGTGCAGCACTTTGGCCGCCTCCTGGCGCTTGGTCTCGGTCCAGTCCATGGGTTTGCGGTAGTGCGTCGACAGCATGACAAAGCGGATCACGTCACCGGGCACCCCTTGGTCGAGCAGGTCTCTCACGGTAAAGAAATTGCCAAGGCTTTTGGACATCTTCTTGCCCTCGACCTGCAACATTTCGTTGTGCATCCAGACGTTTGCGAAATCGTGACCTGCGCATTTGGACTGTGCGATCTCGTTTTCGTGGTGGGGGAACATCAGGTCGTTGCCGCCGCCGTGAATGTCAAAGCGCGCGCCGAGTTCGTGAAAGGCCATGGCAGAGCATTCGATATGCCACCCCGGGCGTCCCCGCCCCCATGGGCTGTCCCAGCCCGGCGTTGCGTCATCCGACGGTTTCCAGAGCACGAAATCCATCGGGTTGCGCTTGTAGGGCGCCACCTCGACCCGCGCGCCTGCGATCATGTCGTCGACCGACCGGCCCGAGAGCGCCCCGTAGGCGCTATAGCTGTCGACGGCAAAGAGCACGTGGCCTTCGGCTGCATAGGCGTGGCCATTGGCGATGAGGTCCTCGATCATGGCGACCATCTGCGCGATGTATTGCGTTGCCCGTGGCATGGCGGTGGGTTCGAGCGCGCCCACCGCGGCCATATCGTCGAGAAACCATTGTGTGGTTTCGTCGGTGATGTCGCCGATTTCCCGCCCGCTTTCAGCGGCGCGCGCGTTGATTTTGTCGTCCACGTCGGTGAAGTTGCGCACGTAGGTCACTGCTTTGGCGCCGTAAACCTGACGCAGCAGGCGGAACAGCATGTCAAAGACGATCACCGGGCGCGCATTGCCCAGATGTGCGCGGTCATAGACCGTGGGCCCGCAGACATACATCCGCACGTTACCGGAATCGATTGGCGCAAAATCTTCCTTGCGTCGGGTGCGGGTGTTGTAAAGCTTGATGGCCGTCATGTCTGGCGTCCTTGCGCGTGTGTCAGCGCGGGCTTAGCAATCTGGTGTCTGAATGAAAACGACCTAAAACCGCCCGCGGGTGGGGTTCAGCAAATAATACAGCAAATGAGCATTTTGCGGGTCATGCGCTCAGCCTTACGCCCAAGCGCAAGGTCGGGTCAAGGGCGATTGACGAATCAAACCGGCTCTGTCCCCTTGGGCCTGTCACACGTTTAGGAGCGGGCGATGCGGCTATCAGACAGGATCATCGGGATTACCGGTGGCGGCAGTGACGGGTGGGACGTCTTTAACAAGGCGCGCGAGATGATTGCGGCAGGCCATCCCGTTACGGAACTGACCATCGGCGAGCATGATATCGGCACGGCCGCCCCGATCTTGCAACAGATGCACAAGGCTGCGCTTGGCGGACATACCGGTTATGCCGCCGTCCCCGGCACTGCTGCATTGCGCGATGTCGTGGCCCAGCGGGTCGCCGCGCGCACAGGCGTGCCCACCACACGCGACAATGTGCTGATCACGCCTGGTGGTCAGGCCGCGCTTTTCGCGGCGCATATCGCCACGTGCGATCCGGGGGACACGGCGCTGTATATCGATCCCTATTACGCCACCTACCCCGGGACGATCCGCAGCGCCGGCGCCACGCCGCAGGCCATCCTGACGCGTGCCGAAGATGCCTTTCAGCCGCGTGCCGCAGATATTGCGGCGCTGGCCGCCGGCGCACGGTCGTTGCTGGTGAACTCGCCGAACAACCCCACCGGTGTGGTATACACCCGCGAGACTTTTGACGGGATCGCTGCGCAGTGTCGCGCGCATGATCTTTGGCTGGTGTCGGACGAAGTTTATGACACGCAGGTCTGGCAGGGCGGTCACATCAGCCCGCGCGCCCTGCCCGACATGGCAGATCGCACGCTGGTGGTGGGTTCGATGTCAAAGTCACACGCCATGACCGGATCTCGGTGCGGTTGGGTTGTCGGCCCCGAAGATGCGATTGCGCATCTCATTACTCTGGCGACGCACACCACCTACGGTGTGCCGGGCTATATTCAGGATGCCAGCGTCTTTGCCCTGACGCAGGGTGATGCCTTTGAGCGCGAGATATCGGCCCCGTTTCGGCGCCGTCTCGCGCGGGCGCAGCAGATGCTGGCGCAGCAGAATACGGTGGGTCTGGTCCCGGCAGGAGGCGCGATGTACCTGATGCTCGACGTCCGCGCCACAGGTATGAGCGGCGAGGCCTTTGCCTATGATCTGCTTGAGGCGGAATCGATTGCTGTGATGCCGGGCGAGAGTTTTGGCCGTTCTGCTGCAGGCCACATTCGCGTCGCCATGACGGTCGAGGACGAGGTCTTTGAAGCGGCACTTGGGGCGCTGCTGGCGCATGCCAAACGTCTGGCCGAGCAGCGCGCGACAGCCTGACCCGTTCGGCCGCGACCCGGTGCGGCGCAAAAACGACCACAGGTCGCAAACAGGACAGACGCCGGAGCCGCTTGCGCAGATGCTTTTCCTGACAGGAGAGGCCATGCGCGCAGACCGGATCAAGATAACTCTGGTGATCCGCACCATAGGTGCAGAGCGCGGTCGCGCGGCAAGAGGCCGTCCTGAAGCTTGTTGAGCCCGGTTCAACAACGCACTTCAGGATCTTGATATGACAGAACAAACCAAAATACGCAGCGGTGGGCGATCGGCCCGTCGCGCCGCGCGTGCAGCACCTTTGGCGCAGCATTTGCGGCCCATTCGCCCCGGTATGGAAGGAGGCCGGTACGCACCGCTGAGCGGCGGTGACCTTGATCGTATCCACCGCGCCGCGCTTGACGCGCTGGAGCAGATCGGCCTCGTCGATGCGCCCCCGTCTGGTGTAGCGGCGATGACCGCCGCCGGCGCGGTGATGGGCGATGACGGGCGCCTCCGGTTTCCGCGGGCGTTGATAGAGGACGCGATTGCGCGTGCAAACCGGTCTATCACGCTTTGCGGGCGCGACCCGAAGCACGACCTCGAACTCAGCGGCACGCGGGTACACTACGGGACCGCAGGGGCGGCTGTGCACCTTGTCGATGCCGAAGGGCGGAATTACCGCGAAAGCACCTTGCAGGATTTGCATGATGCCGCGCGGATCGTCGATGTGCTGGACAACGTGCATTTTCTGCAGCGCCCCATGGTGGCACGGGACATCACCGACAACTGCGAGATGGACATTAACACCGTCTATGCCACCGCCGCGGGCACCACCAAGCATATCGGCACGTCGTTCTACGACCCAAGCCACGTCAAGCCCTGCCTTGAGATGCTGCACATGATCGCCGGGGGCGAGGACAAGTGGCGCGAGCGCCCCTTTATGAGCAATTCCAACTGCTTTGTCGTGCCGCCGATGAAGTTCGCCACCGAATCCTGCCTCGTGATGGAAGAATGTATCCGCTATGGCATGCCGGTGCTGCTGTTGTCGGCGGGCATGGCGGGGGCCACAGCGCCTTCGACCGTTGCAGGCGCGATCGTGCAGGCCACGGCAGAGTGCCTTGCCGGTCTGGTTTATGTGCAGGCAATCGAGCCGGGCCACCCTGCAATCTTTGGCACGTGGCCTTTTGGCCTTGATCTGCGCACCGGTGCGATGACCGGCGGCTCGGGCGAGCAGGCCCTGCTGACGGCGGGATGTGCCCAGATGCACAAATACTACGACCTGCCCGGTGGAGCCGCCGCTGGTATCGCGGACAGCAAGCTGCCGGACATGCAGGCGGGATGGGAGCAGATGTGCTCGAACGTGATGGCGGGTCTGTCGGGGCTGAACATGGTTTACGAGGCGGCGGGCATGCATGCCTCGCTTCTCGGGTTCTGTCTGGAATCGCTTATTCTGAGCGATGACATCATCGGTCAGGCACTGCGCTGTGTGCGCGGGATTGAGGTTAACGACGAAACTCTGGCGCTCGACCAGATGAAGGAAGTCTGTATGGGCGGCCCCGGTCACTACCTTGGCACCGCGCAAACGCTGGGCCGGATGGAACAGGATCACGTCTACCCGACTTTCGGCGACCGCACCTCACCCAAGGAATGGGTCGAGAACGACAAACCGGATCTGATTGCAAAGGCCAAGGCGCGCAAGGAGGAAATCCTCGCGCAGCGGTCTGCAGCAAGGTACGACCCCGAACTGGACGCACGTCTGCGCGCGGCGTTCAATATCTACCTGCCTGCCTGAAAAACGCTCGCGCATAGCCGAAATGCGCGAAGAGGGCTTGGCAGGGCCGTGTCGGGTCTCCACCTGAGAAGAAAGGAGACCTGACATGACCAAAAACGCCTCGTTGTTTACGCCCGTGCAGATGGGCGAACTCTCTCTGCCCAACCGCGTGGTGATGGCCCCGCTGACACGGAACCGCGCTCAGTCAGATGGCGTTCCCGGCCCGCTGGCTGCCAGCTACTACCGCCAGCGCGCCTCGGCCGGATTTATTGTGACGGAAGCCACACAAATCTCGCCCATGGGCAAAGGGTACATCGACACGCCGGGGCTGCATTCGGACGCGCAGGTCGCGGGCTGGCGCGAGATCACCGACAGTGTGCACGCGGCGGGCGGTCGTATCTTTGCGCAGCTTTGGCATGTGGGACGGATCAGCCACAGCTCGCTGTTGCCGAACGGCGCCGCGCCGCTGTCATCGACCGACAAAACGGCGGATGCCAAAACGGTGACCGATCAGGGGTTTGTCGACACCTCGCAACCGCAGCGCATGACGCAAGAGCAGATCAAAGCAACCACAGAGGACTACCGCAGGGCCGCCGAGAACGCCAAACGCGCCGGTTTCGACGGGGTTGAGGTACACGCGGCCAATGGCTATCTGCTGGACCAGTTTCTGCAAAACGGTGTGAACGACCGCGACGATGCTTATGGCGGCACAGCCGAGAACCGCATGCGTTTTTTGCTTGAGGTGCTTGATGCCGTCGAAACGGTGTGGCCCAAGGGGCGCATCGGCGTGCGGCTGTCGCCGATGAACGCTTTCAACGATATGTCGGACGACGACCCCGAAGCGCTGTTCTCGGCGGTGTACAAGGCGCTGGATGGGCGCGGATTGGCCTATCTGCACGTCGTTGAAAGTTACAATCGCGCCGAAGACTCCGATGCGAAGGCAATTATGGATCGGCTGCGCCCTCTTTATTCGGGCTTTTTCGTTGCAGCAAATGAATACGACGGCACAAGCGCGGCAGATGCCATCGGATTTGGTCATGCACAGGCTGTGGCCTTCGGAAGGCCGTTTCTGGCTAACCCCGACCTGCCAGAGCGTCTGCGCCGCGGGGCCGACCTGAACACCCCGGACGAGGCTACTTTTTACGGAGGCGGTGCCGAAGGGTATACCGACTACCCTGCCCTCGAGACCTGACCCAAGCACCCGCGACACAGCGGACGGACCGCTTGCCCGCGTGCAGGCCAACACAAAAAAACGGGAGGCGCGATGCCTCCCGTTTTGGTCTCGTTATGCCGCTTGGCGGTCGTGGCGTCCTTCGCGGACCTCTTCGATTATCTTGGCACAAAATGCATCCAGATCGCCCGGTTTGCGCGATGTGACGAGTGCCTGATCCACGACAACTTCGCTGTCCTGCCAGTTGGCGCCCGCGTTTACCAGATCGGTTTTGACGGATGGCCATGACGTGACATCGCGGCCTTTCACAACGTCTGCTTCGATCAGAAGCCACGGCGCGTGACAGATCGCTGCCAGCGTTTTGCCGCTGTTAAAGAAATCCCGCACAAAGCTCACCGCTTTGTCATTTGTCCGCAGGATGTCAGGGTTGATCTGACCACCGGGCAGTACCAGCGCATCAAAGTCTTCTACGCGGGCGTCTGCGACATCCATGTTGACGGCGACGGCTTCGCCCCAGTTCTGGTCATCCCAGCTTTTGATCTCGCCGCTTTCGGGCGAAATCACCACGATCTCGGCGCCGGCCTCTTCCAACTGACGCTTGGGTTCGAACAGCTCTGATTTTTCAAAGCCGTGTGTCGCGAGAATGGCGATTTTTGCATTACTGATCTGTGTCATGCATATCTCCTTTCAATGTTTTCAATGCAAGCGGCACCCGTGCCACCCGCTTCACCAACACAACGGGTCAGCGCGCAAAAGGTTCACTTGATCGTGGGTATCGTGCGGTATTGTCGCAGTTTCGGGCACATTTCATCGGAACAAAGAAAAAGGGGGCACAAGGCCCCCTGTTAGTTTCGCCGTTCAAGCTCATCTTGTTAACCGCTCGGTATTTTTCTGCCTGCGGCCTGAACGTCGTCGGGGGCGAGCGCACCCGCCCCGTGTTTGTCGAAACCGTGGCGGCTCCGACGGGACAACCAGGGACCGTTTGGGAAAAACGGCCGGGCTGATCGCCCCGGTAAAGGTGGGAGGAGCAATAGATCCGCCCCACCCTGTTCGTCGGGGTGCGGTCCGGTTGGTGGCCCGGCGCCGCGACCCCTACACGTCCCCCAGGGGCGCGTTTGGTTTAGCTACACCCCGATGTTGCACCGCAGGTGTTGCATTTCATGCAGGTGCCGTTGCGCACCAGCGTGTAGTTGCCGCATTCGCCGCAGGCCTCGCCCTCGTAACCTTGCATCTTGGCCTTGGTGCGGGCGTCCATTTCGGTGGAGCCTGCTGTCACGGTCGTGGTTGTCACGGCCACGGCCACAGAGCCGTCGGCTGCGGGGGCTGAACCCTCGAAGGCAACGGTTTCTTCGGCAAACCCGTCCTGACCGCCTTTGAGTACGACCAGTTCCTGCGGCAAGCGATTGCGCAGATAGCCGGTGGAGCTGATCTGCTTGAGCACCTCAAGCGACTTGGTGGCAGCGCTTTCGGAGATTTCCGATACGTTGCTGACACCTTCCTCTTCGCCGCGACCGATGGTGTCGAATGTGGCACCTTCCGGGGCGACATGCGCCAGATCGGTACGGTCGAGGTAGGACACGGCAAGTTCACGGAACACGTAGTCGAGGATCGATGTCGCGTTCTTGATCGTCTCGTTGCCCTGCACCATGCCCGCTGGCTCAAACTTGGTGAAGGTAAAGGCATCGACGAACTCTTCGAGCGGCACGCCATACTGGAGGCCGACCGATACCGCGATGGCGAAGTTATTCATCATCGCCCGGAAGCCAGCGCCTTCCTTGTGCATGTCGATGAAGATTTCGCCGAGGTTACCGTCTTCGTATTCGCCGGTGCGCAGATAGACCTTGTGACCGCCCACAATGGCTTTTTGCGTGTAGCCCTTGCGACGTTGAGGCATCTTTTCGCGGTGCGACTTGACGATCTCCTTGATGATGACCTTTTCGACCACCTTCTCGGCCAGCACGGCTGCCTTTTCCTGCGGTGTTCCGCTTTCCAGCACTTCCTGCGCGTCTTCGTCGTCCTCGACGAGGGCTGCGGCGAGAGGTTGGCTGAGCTTGGAGCCGTCGCGGTAGAGCGCGTTTGCCTTCACACCCAACCGGTGCGACAACTCGTAGGCTGCCTGACAGTCTTCGATGGTGGCGTCGTTTGGCATGTTGATCGTCTTGGAGATGGCCCCCGAGATGAAGCTTTGTGCCGAGGCCATCATCGTGATGTGGCTGTTCACGGAGAGGAAGCGCTTGCCTTTCTTGCCGCACGGGTTGGCACAGTCAAAGATGCCGTAGTGCTCTGTCTTGAGGAACGGTGCGCCCTCGACCGTCATGGTGCCACAGACGTGGTCGTTGGCTGCTTCGATGTCCTTTTTGCTAAAGCCGAGGTGCTTGAGCAGATCAAACGTCGGGTCGTTCAGCTTTTCGGCCGGGATGCCCAGCACCTGCGTGCAGAACTCTTCGCCCAGTGTCCACTGGTTGAACACGAAGCGGATGTCGAAAGCCGAAGCGAGCGCGGCTTCGATCTTGGCCAGTTCATTGGGGCCAAACCCGTGACCTGCCAGCGTCGTGGTATTGATGCCCGGCGCATTCCCGATGGAGCCGTGGCCGACCGCGTAGGCTACAATCTCTTCGATCTGGGCAGAGCTGTAGCCCAGTTTCTCGAGCGCTGCCGGTACCGACTGGTTGATGATCTTGAAGTAGCCGCCGCCTGCGAGCTTTTTGAACTTCACCAGAGCGAAATCGGGCTCGATGCCGGTGGTGTCACAGTCCATCACAAGACCGATGGTGCCGGTGGGCGCAATGACCGTGGATTGCGCATTGCGGTAGCCATGCTTCTGTCCCAGTTCCAGCGCCTGATCCCACGCCCCGCGTGCAACTTCGATCAGCCGTGCGTCGGGGCAGGACTTGTAGTCGAGCGGTACCGGTGGCACGGCGAGTTCTTCGTAGCCGCCGACCTTGCCATAAGACGCGTGGCGGTGGTTGCGGATCACCCGCAACATATGTGCCGCGTTTTTCTCGTAGCCGGGGAATGGGCCAAGCTCGCTCGCCATTTCGGCGGACGTCGCATAGGCCACGCCGGTCATGATCGCCGTGAGAGCGCCGCAAAGTGCGCGGCCTTCGGGGCTGTCGTAGCTGTAGCCCATGTTCATCAGCAAGCCGCCGATGTTCGCGTAGCCCAGACCCAGCGTACGGAAGTCGTACGACCGCTGTGCGATCTCTTTTGACGGGAATTGCGCCATCATCACAGAGATTTCCAGCGTCACCGTCCAGAGCCGCGAGGCGTGCATGTAGTCCTCGACCTGAAACTCGCCATTCTGGAGGAAGGTCAGCAGGTTCATGGAGGCAAGGTTGCACGCGGTATCATCAAGGAACATGTATTCCGAGCACGGGTTGGACCCGCGGATTTCACCGTCTTCCGGGCAGGTGTGCCAGTCGTTCACGGTGTCGTGGTACTGGATGCCGGGGTCTGCGCAGGCCCAAGCAGCATGGCCGACCTTTTCCCACAGATCGCGGGCGCGGACGGTTTTGGTGACTTTGCCATCGACGCGGTTCTTCAGTTCCCAGTCAGCGTCTTTCTCGACCGCCTTCAGAAACGCGTTGGTCACCCGGATCGAGTTGTTCGAGTTCTGACCGGAGACGGAGTTATACGCCTCGCTGTCCCAGTCGGTGTCGTAGGTCGGGAACTCGATCGAGGTGTGTCCCTGCTTTGCGTAATCGAGCACACGTTTGATGTAGGTCTCTGGGATGGCGACTTTCTTGGCGTCGCGGACGGCCTGTTTCAGGCTCTCGTTCTTTGTCGGGTCATAAGCGTCACCTTCGGCACCATCCCATGTCCCGATCGCCTCGAAAATGCCGTTGAGCTTTTGCTCGTGCATTTTCGATCCTGCGACGATCGATGCGACCTTCTGCTCTTCGAGAACTTTCCAGTTGATGAATTCTTCGATGTCCGGGTGGTCGGCATCCACGATCACCATCTTGGCCGCACGCCGTGTCGTGCCGCCGGATTTGATTGCGCCTGCAGCACGGTCACCGATCTTGAGGAAACCCATCAGGCCAGAGGACTTGCCGCCGCCGGACAGGCCTTCGCCTTCGCCACGCAGCGAGGAGAAGTTGGTGCCGGTGCCGGAGCCGTATTTAAAGAGGCGTGCTTCGCGCACCCACAGATCCATGATGCCGCCGTCGTTCACGAGGTCGTCTGATACCGACTGGATAAAACAGGCATGGGGCTGTGGGTGCTCGTAGGAGGACTTTGACTTGGTCAGTTTACCAGTCTTGTAGTCCACATAATGGTGGCCTTGGGCCGGGCCGTCGATGCCGTACGCCCAGTGCAGGCCGGTGTTGAACCATTGCGGGCTGTTGGGCGCGGCGCGCTGGGACGCCAGCATGTGGCGCATTTCGTCAAAATATGCGCGGGCGTCATCCTCGTCGGAGAAGTAACCGCCCTTCCAGCCCCAGTAGGCCCAGGCGCCGGCGAGGCGGTCAAAGACCTGCTTGGAGGAGGTTTCGCCGCCCATTTCCGCGCCCTCGGCTGGGACCGAGCGCCACAAAAATTCCGGAACGCCTTTTTCTTTCACCTTGCGCGTCTTTGACGGCACGCCTGCTTTGCGAAAGTATTTCTGCGCGATCACATCGCTGGCGACCTGACTCCAGCTGCCGGGGACTTCGACATCATCAAGCCGGAACACGATCGTCCCGTCGGGATTGCGAATCTCTGATGCGGTCGTGATGAAATCGAGGTCAGCGTAAGCGTCCTGACCTGCCTTGGTAAATTTGCGTTCAATTTTCATAGCGCTGCCTCATTCCCAGCTGTGTCTTCCCAAGAGGGCGGCTGTCATTGCAGCCTGCCCCCAGCCCTGTCACCGTGGGTCAGAGAACAGCACTCCCTGTGCCGAACGCGCATAGCCATGCGCTTCCAGCATTGTGGAGTCAGATCAGTAAGTATTGATCGTCTTTAGCCCCTGTCCCGTCGATCCGCCCCCTGAGCGTTGACCACTACATGTTGTGGCGTCATCGTCGGCCTACACAAAGTGGCGTATTTAGACATAGACGGTCAATCGCTTTTTTAGAAAAATTTGAAAACTTATCAGTTGACGCACACGAATTTTTGGTCAGCACCGGCGCCGATGCGATTCAACAAGTTAACAGCCGGTAAATATCCCCAAGCCAGCGCCCGAAACGCTGCATCGCAGCAACCGTGAAAAAGCCTGAAAGTGGCTCACCTTAGCGTCAGCGGTTAAGTTTTCGCGTTAATTTTTCAACAGGGCTGAGGATAACTGCGGCCCTGCTTGAGCGACTCGCACATGATTTGCGCAAACTTGAAGTCTAGCGCACCAACACGACAGAATTGTGGCATTCGCACCACGATGCCTGCCCGTCAGCGCACTAAATCTGGGCAGCGCACCGGCGCGCGCAAAAAATAAACACAAGATGTAGTGAAAATAGAAAACGCCCCGAAGGGCGTTTGAACTAGTGGTCGGAGCGAGAGGATTCGAACCTCCGACCCCCTGTACCCAAAACAGGTGCGCTACCAGGCTGCGCCACGCTCCGACGAGGCACTCTTTAGACGCCCTTTTTTGATTTGAAAACCCCTTAACATGGCCAAGCGGCCTCTGCTTGCAAAAAACTTGGGTGGCGCACCGTTGTGCCGGGCGTAATTCCCATCTGTTTTGCCAGCCCTCCGTTGATCTCCAGCACATGTGTCAAACCGCGCCCGCCGAGAACGGGAGTCTCGTCGAGCGGTTGCGCACGGTGGTGGATGTGCTGGACCACGCCCTTGGGGTCGATAAACAGCATATCCAGTTCGATCAGCGTGTTGCGCATCCAGAACGACATGGACTGTGGTTTGGGATAGATGAACAGCATACCGGCGGCGCTGGCCATTTCTGTGCGGTGCATCAGGCCCAGCGACCGCTCTTCGTCGTCATCCGCTATCTCGACAGAAAAGCGCGCCTGCCCGAAATCACCTTTGAGATAGACTGTGTCCTCGCGGCACTCGGCCCACAAAACGGACGGCAGGCTGACCAGGACGAACGCGAAGGCGGCCAGCTTCACGCGTTTTCGTGCTCCAGCGCGGCTTCCCACGCAAAGACCTCGGCGGCCATATGACCACGCTTGCCTTCGATCACCCGCAAGGCAAGCGCCTCGCCCGGAGACAGATCCGACAAGCCGGAGCGGCGTAGAACTTCCATATGCAGAAAGATGTCCTCGCGCCGACCGAAAACATTGGCAAATCCGAAACCTTTGCCCTTGTCGAACCATTTCACCCGCGCAGGTTCCAGCGGGGCCGCAGCCACAACATCGGGATCCAAGGCGGCGATATCCGACAGGCCCACACCGCTGTCGCCTTCAGGGGGCAGCAAAGAAAGCACCTGCGTCGCCTGAACGCCACGGTCGGTCCGCTGTACTTCCAGTTCAACGCGCGCCCCGTCTGCGACAGAGCTTTGTCCGAAGTTGCGCAAGACATTCACATGCAAAAGAATGTCAGGGCCGCCTTCGTCGGCGACGACGAAACCAAATCCTTTGACCGGGTCAAACCACTTCACTACCCCAGCGATCGGCGTTGCAATGTCGGTGGTTTCGTCCACGGTGTTTTTATCCGTTCTTTTGAGGTCGCAATTATCTAGTTGTGCGCGAAGCATCGCGGTCTAATCAAGCCAAATTATTAATAAATCAGACATCGCCATCGTTTAGACCCCATCTCGCTGTGGCGCAAGTATCACGAATTAGTGATTAAATTGCAATGTTCCACTCATTTTAAGGTCTGGGATGTAACTCACTCGTTTTTTGAGGAAACTGCCCATTATGCACAACCCATGTGCAATTTTTCACAGAACGTCGTTGCACAATATTTTGACATTGCACAACTTATTGGTGGGTCCTGCCAAGAATTTCCCGTTATGGGTTCAGCCTTGTGACATCCCACGGGTCGGTTTCAGACTCACGCCGCCAAACAAAGCGGTCGTGGAGGCGAAACTCGCCATCGGCCCAGAACTCGATTTCAAACGGCCGCAACCGGTATCCGCCCCAAAAAGGCGGTCTTGGGGGATTGGTGCCGTGTTTTGCCGTCATTTTGGCAACCTCTGCCATGAGCGCACTGCGACTGCTGAGAGGGCGCGATTGCCGCGATGCCCACGCGCCCAGCCTGCTTTTGAGTGAGCGCGACGCGTAATAGGCATCGGCGCCGGCCCCGTCTTCGCGCGTGATGTCGCCGCGCACGCGGATCTGCCGCCGCAGGCTTTTCCAATGCATGACAAAGGCCGCCTTGCCTGCCTGATCCAGTTCGCGCGCCTTGGCGCTTTCGTAATTTGTATAAAACACGAAGGCATCCGGCTCGATCCCTTTCAGCAGGACCATGCGCGCATTGGGGCGTCCGTCACTGTCGACCGTGCTGAGCGCAATTGCATTGGGATCGTTGATCTCCGCCTCCTGCGCCTCATCCAGCCAGCGTTGTGCGATCTCGAAAGGGTTGTCGCCCGCAAACTTGCCGCTTCGCTTTTCCATTGCCATTCCATCCTGCGTCTGTGCCCCATCAGGTGATGGTATTCTCGCCGAGGTCAAGGGCCAGCAGTGCGGCAATCTCTGCCGCGAGGTCTGATCGCGCCTTGATGGGCCTTTCCCAATCGCCTAAAGGTCGTCAGACATTTAACGCGCGGATAAAAAGACGGAGGATTTCATGGCAAATGATCTTATGGCGGGCAAACGTGGCCTTATCATGGGGCTGGCCAACGACAAATCCATTGCGTGGGGCATCGCCAAGGCCTGCGCGGACGCGGGTGCGCAGCTGGCGTTCTCCTATCAGGGCGAGGCGCTGAAAAAACGCGTGGGACCTTTGGCAGCAGAGCTTGGCAGCGACCTTGTCCTGCCTTGTGACGTATCAGACGAGGCATCGATGGATGCGCTTTTCGACACGTTGAAGGACACATGGGGCAGCCTTGACTTCGTGGTGCACGCAATTGGCTTTTCAGACAAGAGCGAATTGCGCGGGCGTTATGTGGACACGTCCCGCAGCAATTTTACCATGTCGATGGATATCTCTGTCTACTCGTTTACCGCCGTGGTTCAGCGCGCCGAAAAGCTCATGCGCGACGGGGGGTCGTGCCTGACACTCACCTATTACGGCGCGGAAAAGGTGATGCCGCATTACAACGTGATGGGTGTGGCCAAGGCAGCACTTGAGGCATCGGTGAAATATCTCGCTGAAGATCTCGGCAAGGACGGTATCCGCGTCAACGCGATTTCGGCGGGTCCCATCAAGACGCTGGCGGCCTCCGGGATCGGTGATTTCCGCTACATCATGAAATGGAACGAATACAACTCTCCGCTGCGCCGCAACGTGACCACCGAGGATGTGGGCAAGGCGGCGCTTTTCCTGCTGTCGGATCTCGGGTCCGGCACCACTGGCGAAAACCTGCATGTGGATGCAGGCTATCATGTCGTCGGCATGAAGGCGGTAGACGCTCCGGACATGAGCAAGGGCTGACCCGATGAGCGTTGAGAGCGTGATCGCCTTCAATCTCGTGGTGGCCGCGGCCATCGCAAGCCCGGGGGCTGCGTTGCTGTATTTCATCAAGACCTGTGTGAGTGCGGGGCGCCGGACCGGCATCGCCGTGGGCATCGGGCTGGGCACGGCGGCAGCCTTGTGGACGCTGGCAGCGCTCTTGGGGCTCGAGACGCTGTTTGCGCTGTTTCCGTGGGCATATACAGTGCTCAAAGGGGCAGGCGCGCTGTATCTGATGTGGATCGCCATCCAGACGTGGAGAGCGGCACGCGATCCGCTACCGGAAGCCGACCGCCCGGCGGGGCGTGCATTTGTCTCGGGACTGCTCGTTAATGCCGGCAACCCCAAATCCATGCTGTTTGCGGCCGCCGTCATCGTTGTGGTGTTCCCGCAGGGGCTTGCTGGCGTCGATATTGCGCTGATTGTCGCCAACCACCTGCTTTTGGAAATTGCATTCTATTCGATCTGTGCCGTGGCGCTCTCCAGCGCACCGGCCCGGCGCCGGTACCTCGGTGCCAAACCTCTGCTTGACCGCATCGCGGCAACCATTTTGGGCGCACTCGGCCTGCGCCTGCTCTTGGAAAGGTAACCGTCATGACCACCAAAGACCCGTCCCGCCTGCCCCACGAAAAAGGCTTTCACGTCTCGTGGGATCAATTGCACCGTGATGCCCGTGCGCTGGCATGGCGGCTCGATGGCCGCGGCCCGGATGACGGCGCGTGGCGTGCGGTTGTGGCGATCACCCGTGGCGGGATGGCCCCCGCGATGATCGTGGCGCGTGAACTCGACATTCGCACCGTCGATACAATATCGGTCAAAAGCTACCACTCGGGCGGCGGCAAAGCCGATCAGCGTCGCGACGCCGAGGTACTCAAAAGCCCCAACGACGCCATGATGGGCGACGGCACTGGCATTCTGGTGGTCGACGATCTGGTGGATACGGGCAAGACACTGGAACTTGTACGCCGGCTCTATCCAAATGCGCATTTTGCCACGATATACGCCAAGCCTCAGGGCGAGCCACAGGTCGAAACCTTTATCACCGGCGTGAGCCAGGACACATGGATCTTCTTTCCCTGGGATATGGCACTGCAATACGTCGAACCATACCGCGGCAAGGACTGACACAGATTGGTACCGGCGCGCTCTTTCACTTTGCCAGATAAACTCCCGCCGGAGGCTCCCCGGCTTTCCACCCGCCCGTCAGGAGATCAGACGTCATGACGCTGCCACGCACCGCAACCACCTTCCGCCCCCCGGTCATGGAGGCGCGGCGCTGGGTCGAGGGCGTCAGCTTTGCGCCCGACCGCCCGCTGATCAACGTCAGCCAAGCTGCCCCGGTCGATCCGCCCCCCGACGGGTTGCGACAGGCCATGGCAGAGGCGGCGCTGCAAAACGATTCCGCCCACCTTTACGGTCCCGTCCTCGGCCTGCCCGCCCTGCGCGACGCGCTGGCCGCGCGCACGGCAAAACTTTATGGCGGTTCGGTCACCGCAGAGGATGTGGCCATCACCTCGGGCTGTAATCAGGCATTTGCCGCCGCGATTGCAATGCTCTGCGCCGAAGGCGACGAGGTCATTCTGCCGACGCCGTGGTACTTCAACCACAAAATGTGGCTCGACATGTCAGGCGTAAACGCGGTGGCCCTGCCGACGGGCGCAGACCTGCTGCCCGATCCGCAAAAAGCCGCCGCTCTGATTTCGCCGCAGACCCGTGCGATTGCGCTGGTCACCCCGAACAACCCCTGCGGCGTGGAATATCCGGCAGAACTGGTCGGCGCATTTCTGGATCTCGCACGCCGCCACGGGATCGCGCTGATCGTTGATGAGACCTACCGCGACTTCCACAGTGGCACCGGCGCGCCGCATACGCTTTTTCGGGACGAGAACTGGCGCGATACGCTGATCCATCTGTACTCCTTCTCCAAGGCGTACCGGCTGACAGGGCACCGGGTCGGCGCCATGATCGCGTCGCCTGCGCGTCTGGCCGAAGTGGAAAAATTCCTCGACACAGTCGCCATCTGTCCCGGGCAGATCGGGCAATACGCGGCCTTGTGGGGCATGCAAAACCTCGATCAGTGGCTGGCAGGCGAACGCGACGAGATACTCGCGCGCCGCGCGGCCATCAGCGCCGGGTTTCACCGTTTGGAAAAGCACGGTTGGAAGCTTTTGGGGCTGGGTGCCTATTTTGCCTATCTCGCACATCCCTTTGATCAGAGCTCGGCCGATCTTGCGCCACGTATGGTGACGGAGTGCGGGCTGTTGTGCCTGCCCGGAACAATGTTTACCCCGCCCGATGACCCTTCGGGCGCGCGGCAGTTGCGCATCGCCTTTGCCAATCTGGACGCAGATGGCATCGACACACTTTTCGCACGCCTCGAAAGCTGGGCAGGCTGACGGTTCTGCCACGGTTCAGGCCCCTCTTGCCCCTGCGCGCGCAGCCGCATAGATAGGTCCGCAACATCACCATCACGCGACGCGCAAAAGGATGACCATGGCCAAGGGCTCGAGCATTTCAAAAACCGCCATCTGGATTCTCATGGGTCTGCTGATCCTTGGTCTTGCGGGCTTTGGCGCCACCAACCTCGGGGGCAACATCCGCACCATTGGCACCGCTGGCGACAAACCGATTCCGGTGCAGACATACGCGCGACAATTGCAGCAGGAAATGACCGCCGTTACACAGCAGACCGGACAGGCCCTGCCCTTTGCGCAGGCTCAGGCGATCGGTCTGGACCGCGCGGTCCTGCAGCGGCTGGTCGCCACGCGCTCGCTGGATCACGAAACCGCACAGCTTGGCATCTCGATCGGAGACGAGCAGCTGCGCAATCGCATCCTCGACATTCAGGGCTTTCAGGGGCTCGACGGGTCGTTTGACCGCGAGGCTTACCGTTTTGCGCTGCAGAGCAGCGGTCTGTCCGAGCAGGAATTTGAAACCCAACTGCGCGAAGAAGTCGCGCGCACCATCTTACAAGGCGCGGTCCTTGGCGGCATATCGATGCCCGAGACCTACACCGACACGCTGCTCAACTACGTCGGCGAGCAGCGCAGCTTTACCTGGAGCACGCTCGACGCAGGCAATCTGACCGAACCGCTGGAAACGCCGGACGATGCCACGCTGCGCGCGCATTATGACGAAAACATCGATGATTTCACCCTGCCCGAAACCAAGGAAATCACCTACGCGATCCTGACCCCGGACGACCTGATCGATACCATCGAGATCGATGATGAAACACTGCGGGCCGCGTACGAGGAACGCAGTGCGGAGTTCAACCAGCCGGAGCGCCGCCTTGTTGAGCGTCTGGTCTATCTTGACGGCGAAAGCGCCCAAGCCGCGCTGCAATCGATCAACGATGGCACCGCCTTTGAAGAAGTGGTTGCCACGCGAGGGCTAGAGTTGTCTGATATCGATCTGGGCGACGTCGCCCGCGACGATCTGGGCGAGGCCGCTGACGCGGTATTCGCGGCAGATGTCGGCGCCGTTGTCGGCCCCCTGCCCAGTGAACTGGGGCCTGCGCTCTTCCGCGTCAATGGTGTGCTCGCAGCGCAAGAGACCTCTTTCGAAGAGGCAATTCCCGAATTGCGGCCCGCAATTGTCAATGACAGGGCACGGCGGGTGGTCGAGGCGCAGGCCGAAAACCTCGACGACCTTTTGGCCGGCGGTGCGACGCTGGAAGAACTGGGGCAAGAGACGGACATGCGCACCGGGCAGATATCCTGGAGCGTTGAAAACTTTGACGCGGTCGCCTCATATCAGGCGTTCCGCGAGGCCGCCGCTGCTGTCGGCCCTTCCGATTTTCCTGAAATCGAGCTGTTGGACGACGGGGGCCTTTTTGCCCTGCGTCTGGACGAGGTCTTGCCACCGCGCCCCGCCCCGTTTGAGGAAGCCCGCGAAGATGTGCTGGCCCATTGGGAAGCCGCCGAAACCACGCGCCGCTTGAGCGTGCAGGCCGAAGACATCGTGACCCAGATCGGTGAAGGCGCAAGTTTTGCCGATGCCGGGCTCGACGCCGTTGTCGAAGAGAACCTTCTGCGCTCTGACTTTGTACCCGGGACACCGCCCGCTTTCATGCTGCGTGTTTTCGAGATGGAGGAAGGGGACACCACGTTGGTCGAAAGTGAAGCCGCAGTCATCGTGCTACGCCTCGATGGTATCGCGCCCCCCGCAGAAGATGGTGAGGCCGCGCAACTGGCCGAGCAACTGGGCGCGCAGGCCGATCAGCAGCTGGCGCGGGACATCTTCCAAGCATTCAGTGCGGATGTGACCCGCCGCGCCGATCCGCAAATCAATCAGCAGGCGCTTCAAGCCGTGCACGTGAACTTTCCCTGATTGATATGGCACTGACCCCGGAATTCTCCGAGTTTGACGCCGCTTATGCGGCGGGGCGCAACCAGATCGTCTATACCCGACTGGCCGCAGACCTCGATACACCTGTTTCGCTGATGCTGAAGCTGACAGGCGCGCAAAAGGATGCTTTCGTTCTGGAATCGGTCACTGGCGGCGAAGTACGCGGTCGGTATTCGATCATCGGGATGAAGCCCGATCTGGTCTGGCGGTGTCGTGGAGATGCAAGCGAGATCAACCGAGCCGCGCGCTATGACGCGGACAGCTTTGCGCCGCTGGAGGGCAATCCGCTCGATACGCTCCGCGCTCTGATCGACGAAAGCCGAATTGATCTGCCGCACGACCTGCCACAAGCGGCGGCGGGCCTTTTCGGCTATCTGGGCTATGACACCGTGCGACTGGTCGAGCACCTGCCTGACATCAACCCCGACCCCTTGGGGCTGCCCGATGCTGTGATGTTGCGCCCTTCGGTGGTTGCTGTGCTGGACGGGGTAAAGGGCGAGGTTACTGTGGTTTCGCCTGCATGGGTCTCGGACGGGCAGACTGCCCGGGCGGCCTACGCGCAAGCCGCCGAGCGTGTGATGGACGCGGTGCGCGATCTGGAACGCGCCATGCCAGCCGCGACACGTGATCTGGGCGATGAAGCGCCCGCAGATGCGCCGATCTCCAACTTTACACATGAAGGCTATAAAGCCGCGGTGGAGCGGGCCAAGGAATACATCTGCGCTGGCGACATTTTTCAAGTGGTACCCTCGCAGCGCTGGACGCAGGAATTCAAGCTCGAGCCATTCTCGCTCTATCGCAGTTTGCGCCGGACAAACCCTTCGCCGTTTATGTTCTATTTCAATTTCGGCGGATTTCAGGTCATTGGTGCCAGCCCTGAAATCCTCGTGCGTGTCTTTGGCCGGGAGGTCACCATCCGCCCGATCGCCGGCACACGCCCGCGCGGCGCGACGCCGGAAGAGGACAACGCGCTGGAAGCCGATCTTCTGGCGGACAAGAAGGAATTGGCAGAGCATCTGATGCTGCTGGATCTTGGGCGCAACGACGTGGGTCGTGTCGCAAAGATCGGGACAGTGCGGCCCACAGAAGAGTTCATCGTCGAGCGCTATAGCCACGTCATGCACATCGTTTCGAATGTCGTTGGCGAGTTGCACGAGGACAAGGATGCGATAGACGCGTTTTTTGCTGGGATGCCTGCAGGAACGGTGTCAGGTGCACCGAAGGTCCGCGCGATGGAGATCATCGACGAGCTGGAGCCCGAAAAGCGCGGTGTCTACGGTGGCGGCGTCGGATATTTCAGTGCGGGGGGTGACATGGATATGTGTATTGCCCTGCGTACGGCGGTGGTTGCCGATCAAAAGCTGTATATTCAGGCCGGTGGCGGCGTGGTCTATGACAGTGATCCTGAGGCCGAGTATCAGGAAACCGTGCACAAATCGAATGCCATCCGGCGCGCCGCAGCAGACGCTGGGCGGTTTACAGGACAGGGCAACCGGTGACCCCTGTTGCCACGGGAAATTGTCAGCCCGGCAGAGACAGCACAGCGCCAACTGGTTTGATAGTGACGGCTTGGCGGTGCACGTGTTTGCAAGCTATCGCGCAGGTCATGCACTGAGATGCCGCGACCCGCGTTCGAAATCGGCCAAGAACGTTTTGCTCCGGGATCGACCGGCACGGTCAATTTACCAGTCTCCACCTTACCCGATCACACGCCGGTTCACCTGTCGGTCAAAGTCCACCATGGCAAGCGCCCCGGCCCCACCGTCTTTGTCTCTGCCGCAGTGCATGGTGACGAGGTCATTGGCGTCGAGATCGTCCGCCGCCTGCTGCGGGCACCGCAGCTTGCGCATCTGCGCGGCACTTTGTTGGTGGTGCCCATCGTCAACAGTTTTGGGTTTCTGAACCGTTCTCGCTACCTGCCGGACCGTCGCGACCTGAACCGCTGTTTTCCCGGACATCCCTCGGGGTCGCTTGGCGCGCGCCTTGCTCATATCTTTCTGAATGAAGTCGTTTTGCGCTGCGATCTTGGGATCGACCTGCATTCGGCTGCAATTCACCGCACCAATCTGCCGCAAATCAGGGTGTCACCGGGGGACGCCTCAACACAGCAGATGGCGCAAGCCTTTGGTGCGCCGGTGATCCTGACCTCCTCCTTGCGCGAAGGCTCTTTGCGTGCAGAGGCTGCCGAGCGTGGCACGTCGGTTCTGCTGTACGAAGCGGGAGAAGGGTTGCGCTTTGACGAGATGGCCGTGCGCGCCGGGGTCGCAGGTATCCTACGGGTGTTGCGCAGCCTGTCGATGCTGCCCGCCAAAGGGATCGCCAAAGCGCGTGCAGGTTCGCTGGTGTGCACATCATCTTCTTGGCTGCGGGCCCCTGCAGGCGGCGTGCTGCGCGCGTTTCGCGCCGAAGGGGATGCCGTGTCTGAAGGAGAGGTTCTTGCCAGCGTTTCCGATCCATTTGGTGTGGACGAAACAGAGATTGTCGCGCCCCGCGACGGCATATTGATTGGCCGGGCTGTCCTGCCCATCGTCAATGAAGGGGATGCCATTTTTCACCTCGCGGAGGTCAGCCATTCGGCTGCGGATACGACTGTTGAGGCCCATGAGAGGCAACTCGGCGCGGACCCTCTTTTTGACGAAGATGAGATCATCTAACACCTGGATTCTATTGGATTTCTGTAAAAATCTTTTGAAAAACATCGGCGTACCTGTGCCTAATTCAAGGTCTGCGTTCAAAGCCTTAACCCATCGCGGCCTATCTTGAGGCAAAGCGGCGTGTCCATCCGGCACGCTGTCTTTTTGCTGGGAGAGGAGAACGCACGTCATGAAACGCGCGCTGAAACTGCGGTTCCGCCGTTTTTGCATCAGCAGGCCGCAATCTCTGTGGCGGCGTTACGCATTGGGATTTCTGTTCATCTTTGCCACAATCTCCGCCTCGCATTTGGCATCACTGGCAACCATCGCGGCAGCAGAAGATGATGCTGAGGTGCTGAGCGTCAGTGGCCGCCAGAGGATGCTAAGCCAGCGCATTCTGTTTTTAATGAGCGAAATCGAAAGACCTAATGCGACCGAAAGCACAGCAGCCCGTCTCGAAGCGGCACTCGACCTGTTTGAAAGTTCGCATGAGTGGTTGACGCAGTTGCCGGATTTGTCACCGGCCTTGCAGGAACTCTACTTTGAAAAAGAGCCGATCTCGCTAGACGCCTTCTCACGCCGTTTTGTGTCGATGGTCGGTATTGTCAGCACTGCGGGCGAGGCGCAACGGGCAGAACTGCAACCAATTCTGGCGCAATGGGGCAAACACGATCTCTTCTCTTCTCTGGCCACAGCTGCAGACCTCTTTCAGAAGGAATCGCAAGATCGCATTGCGACCCTCCAGTTCATACAAAAGGCAACGCTGTTTGCAGCCCTGCTTGTGCTTCTTGCCGAAGCCTTGTTGATTTTCCTGCCGGCGCAAATTTCCGTCAACTCTGCAATCCGGCGACTGGAGCAGCGCAAGCGGTTGCTCAAAGGGTCGATGGCGCGTCTCAAAGAGCGCAACGCGGAATTGACCAGCGCGCGCGAAGATCTCAGCCGAGCCGCCAATCAGGACCCTTTGACCAAGCTTTTTAACCGACGCGCCATCTACCAGAAACTGAATATGCCCACGGACGACACAGCAGGCGGCGGCGACAACATGATTGTGGTCATGAAGCTGGATTTGGACGACTTTAAGCAGGTCAACGACACTTACGGGCACAGCGCTGGCGACACCTTACTTGTGCATGTCGCCGAAACCCTGCGCCGCCATTGCAGCGCGGCGAATGCAACGGCGGGCCGGATCGGTGGCGACGAATTTGTTATTCTGATGGTGCAACCTTCCTCGCTGGAAGACGTCAACCGCTTCTCGGAACAGATCATCGAAGACATCAGGTCGCCCCTGATGATTGACGATGTGCAGTGTCAGGTAGGTGCCAGCATCGGCTATACGGTTGCGACATCCTCGGTGGCGACCAGCGACCAGATGCTGATCGAGGCTGATCTGGCGCTCTACGAGGCAAAACGCACCGGAAGGGGCCGTTATTACGCCTACTCGACGAAACTGGCCGAAGAAATCGAAACCCGCCGGCATCTGTTCCAGCAAATCACCCGCGCGCTTTCCGAAGACCAGTTCGAAGCCTACCTTCAACCGCAAATCTTTACGGACACCGGTGCGATCTACGGATGCGAAGTTCTTGCCCGGTGGCGGCATCCCGAGCGCGGTATTGTGCCGCCAGCCACATTTATCGCGGCGGCTGAAGAAGCCGGACTGGTGGATCAGATTGATCGCCTGATGATCGTCAAGGGACTTGATCTGCTCGAAGAATTTCTGGCCAGCGGCATTGATTTGCCATCAATTTCGGTGAACGCATCGCCGCAAACACTGCGTGACCCACATCTGACGGGCCGGCTTTTGCAAGATGTGCATGAACGTCTTCTAACTCCGGACCGTCTGACTGTGGAGGTCTTGGAAAGTACTTTGATCGAAAATGACGACGATGTCGCGTTACGAACAATCGAGCAGTTGGCAGCGGCAGGCTTTTCAGTGGTGATGGATGATTTCGGCACAGGCTACGCGTCAATGTCGAACCTGTCGCGATTGCGATTGTCGGGGATCAAGCTGGATCAGTCACTAATCAAACCGGTGCCTGATCCGCGCGCTGACAGTATCATTTCAGCTTTGGTCACGCTTGCCGCGAGCCTTGAGATGAAAGTGGTCGCGGAAGGCGTGGAAACTGATCAGCACTTTGATACAGTCCGCCGCTTGGGGTGCGATGTCGTACAAGGCTACGGCGTCAGCCGCCCAATGCCGGCTGACACGTTTCAGAACTGGTACGCAGACTATTGTGGCAGTCAGGCGCGATTGCGCACTGGATCAGGGCGTCGCGCGTAATACCGCAGATACCGGCGCAAGTGCGACGCGCGACGCGCGGTCTTGCAGCCCCCAGACCAGCAGCGCGGAAATCGTCTCTTCACGCAGACGGCCAAGCATGACGACACCGCCCTCCTGTCTGGCTTTGAAAGCCGCCTGATCCAGAAAACGCCTGATGACGGTTGGTGTCTGATCTTTTGAGTCGAAATCGCGGAAGACCACCGCAGAAGGTACGCCTTCGCGCGCTGCCAGTTTCTGCACGGTGTTCAGCCCGACATTCTGCGTCACGAAACCATGCCCCGACGCGGCAAGAATTTTGGCAACCTGCCGGCCACTTTCTATCGTTGTCTGCACACCGGTGCCCACGCCTTCGAGCACGCCAACAACATCGGTCACCCGATCGAGCGCCACAGACATGTTCACTTCTGCATCTGTCGCCGTCGCACCCTCCGGCAGGTTGACCATCGCCAAGACCTCAAAACCTTCGGCCCGATAGGCGGCAATCCGGTCGGCGGCGTCCGGCAGGCTCGAGTCCACCGCAAAGGTGATGGGATACGGAAAGCTGCGCAGCGCCGGCAAGCCGATTTTTTCGGCGTTTATATCCTGACCCTGATCCATCAAGACGATTGCCATCGGTGGCTTGTTTTCCGGGTTTTCAAAGGGCTCGGCGTGCCGTTGAACCGGTGGAACATCACTCTCTACCGGCGCGTCGGTGACGGGCTCCTCTGCCTCCGTCTGTGCGCCGCTGTCTTCTTGCGGCGTGGTGGCCAGCGAGGGCAAGCGATTGACCGTGACGCTTGCCGGCGCAGTCTCGCTGGCGACAAACTGCACCTGATCGGGCGTGGCGGCCGGATCGGGTCTCACTTGCGCCAATGCCTCGGGCGCAGGCGCGGGCGTCGGTATGGCCCCTACTTTTTCTGGCAGACCGTCATCGGCGGGCGCGCTCTGTTCCGGGGCAACCGGCGACGCCGCGCTTGTGACATCGGCGCGTACCACTGCGCTCGAGCTTTCGCCGGGTGCCTGCGCCGCATCAACGGCCGCAGGCTCGGCAATCCCGGCCAAAACCGACAACTGCGGCGCATCCGCTTCGAACTGCACTGCAGGCGGCTCTGTCTCAAGGCTCGCAATTACAGTAGCGGCAGGCGCGGTCACCGAGGTCACTGCCTCTGGCTGCGGTGCGTCAACGATCTTCGGGGCGGTGGTCCCTGCCGTCTGCGCCACAGCGGTTGCTGTCTCTTCCTCCAACGCGGCTGACGATTGAGCAGGCGTCGCAGTGTCGGTATCGGCGATTTGTGCTTCGGGTGCGGCAGAGGCGATGATCTCTTCAGGTGAAGGGTCGGATTGCGGCACCGGGAGCGCAGTCTCGTATTGCGGCTGCACCTCCGTGCTGGCAATTGCCGGCGCGCTTTGCATGACTTGCGGCGCCGCGCTGGCCGCGGCATCTGCAGCCTCGGGTGCAGTGGCACGTTCTGATGCCTGTGTCGGCGTTGCGGATGGCGTGTCTGGCTCCAACGGGTCTGACAAATCAGCCGTTTCAATTACGACCACTGGCGCGGCGGGCTGCACCGGATCCGCGGAGAAATCAGCGATCACGCTTCCAGTCATCCCCGGCTCGGAATCCTGCAAGGGCGCTTCCGGTGCCACCGGGTCGGATGCGACCTCAACCTCATCAAATGCTGATTGCGGCAGGTTTTCCGTAGGCAACGGGGGTTGCGCCGGGTCAGTACTGATTGACGCTTCACGTTCCGAGCTTGGCGTGGCGAGCCCGATTTGCGGCGCGCTTGAGACTTGAGGTGCCGGACGGTTTACAACCGCCACACCGTCCGGGGCATCCGCAACCGAGAACACCCCGTCTCCAAGGGCTGTGGCGTCTCCGGTCACCGGGACCGCAGCAGGTGTATCAACGTCGGGCGCAAGCCCGGCCAGCGTGTCCGGCGATGACGCCGGTTGCGGCAAACCTGTAGCGGTATCTGTCTGCGATGTCTCCGGCAGAGCGCGTGTATCTCCGTCGCTCCCGGCGTTTTCAGCGGCCAATCGCTGTTGCCGCGGCCCGTCATCGGCCACAGAGACGATCGTCACCGCGCCAAGACCGACGCACGCGCCCCACAGCGCGCCTTTGATGAATCCTCTGGCCACGATATGCCCATCCTCTTGCTCAACGCGCCCCGATCAGTGGCGAAGCCACCGCCGAAGCGTTCGTTTGTGTGATCTGCCCGGCTTTTGCACCCCTTGACGCGGCCTGCCAAGCCTGAACATCTATGCGCCAACTATACCGCGCTTGTGGCCTGTGCCTCCAGCCCTCTTTGCAAAGATTTAGACATGTTGCTGCTGATCGACAACTACGACAGTTTTACTTACAATTTGCTCCATTATTTGGGCAGTTTAGGGGCAGATGTCGTCGTCAAGCGGAACGACGCAATCGACGTGCAGCAGGCAATGGCGATGAATCCCGGCGGAATCTTGCTGTCGCCTGGCCCTTGCGACCCCGATCAGGCCGGGATTTGTCTGGCCCTGACCCAAGCCGCCGCAGAGACGCGCACCCCCTTGATGGGTGTCTGCCTTGGGCACCAGACCATCGGACAGGCCTTTGGCGGCAAGGTTGTGCGTGCCGATGACATCGTGCACGGCAAGATGGGAGAAATTCATCACCAGTCCAAAGGTCTTTTCGCCGGAGTGCCGTCGCCATTCGCCGCAACACGGTATCACTCGCTGGTTGTAGAAAAATCCACTCTGCCGGAGTGTCTGGAAGTCACGGCCTCTTTGACAGACGGCACGATCATGGGCCTGCAGCACCGCGAGTTACCCATCCACGGGGTGCAGTTTCACCCCGAATCGATCCGTTCCGAACACGGGCACGCACTGCTGCAAAACTTTATTGACGTCATGAAGGTACCGGCATGAGCGAAACGCTGAAACCACTGATTGGCGCTGCAGCCGACGGCCCCCTGACACGTGCGCAGGCCGAAGAAGCCTTTGGCATTCTGTTTGACGGCGAGGCCACGCCCAGCCAGATCGGCGGATTGCTCATGGCCTTGCGCACCCGTGGCGAAACCGTGGAGGAATATGCCGCCGCCGCCGCGGTGATGCGCGCCAAGTGTAACGCAGTGCGTGCGCCAAAAGGCGCGATGGACATCGTAGGCACAGGTGGTGACGGCAAGGGCACGCTGAACATCTCGACCGCAACCGCATTTGTTGTTGCGGGCGCGGGGGTCGTGGTGGCCAAACACGGCAACCGCAATCTGAGTTCAAAATCAGGTGCAGCCGACGCCCTGACACAGATGGGACTGAACGTGATGGTCGGCCCTGAGGTTGTGGAAAAGGCGCTCGCTCAGGCGGGCATCGGGTTTATGATGGCCCCGATGCATCACCCTGCGATCGCCCACGTTATGCCGACACGCGCAGAACTTGGGACCCGAACAATCTTTAACATTCTGGGTCCGCTGACCAACCCCGCCGGGGTCAAACGCCAGTTGACCGGCGCGTTTTCCCGCGACCTGATCCGCCCCATGGCCGAGACGCTGGCAGCGTTGGGTTCGGAAAAAGCGTGGCTCGTACACGGATCGGACGGCACAGATGAGTTGACAATTACCGGAGTCAGCTGGGTCGCCGCGCTCGACACCGACGGCACAGTCAACGATACCGAAATTCACCCCGAAGATGCGGGCCTGCCCGTGCACCCGTTCGAGGCAATCGTCGGGGGAACACCGGAAGAAAACGCCCGCGACTTCAAAGCACTGCTCGCGGGTGAGACCTCGGCCTACCGCGATGCGGTCCTTCTCAACGCTGCCGCCGCGCTTGTCGTTGCGGATGCGGCATCTGATTTGAAAGACGGGGTGGCCATGGCAGCCGCCGCCATCGATAGCGGCGCTGCGCGCGACAAGATCGAAATGGTGGCCCGGATCACGTCAGCCGCGTGACGCCTGATGCGCTTGACCGTCTGGGCGCATGGCGGACCTTACCCTTCTTCGACACGACATGGCCTGCAATCGAAAACTGTTTGGCAGCAGAGCCCGGCGTTGTATTGCCCGCGCGCTCACAGATATTTGCCGCGCTGGAACGGACACAGCCCGACCAGACCCGGGTCGTGATCCTTGGCCAAGACCCCTACCCGACGCCAGGGCACGCCCACGGCTTTGCATTCTCTGCGCATCAAGACACCCGGCCTCTTCCGCGTTCGCTGACGAACATCTTCAAGGAAATGCAAGAAGACTTAGGCGGCCACCCGCCTTCCGCGGATCTGCGCTTCTGGGCGGATCAGGGCGTGCTCTTGCTGAATTCCACGCTCACAGTGCCGGCACATCGTGCAGGTGGTCACGCCAAACTGGGCTGGCAGCACCTGACGGGCCAGATCCTCGCGCATCTGGCGCAATCGCCGCGCGCATATCTGCTATGGGGCGCTCATGCACAAAAAGCAGCGCAGGACGTTGACCCCGCCTTTAACCTGAAAATTGAAACTGCCCACCCGTCGCCACTTTCGGCGCGACGCGGATTTTTTGGCTCTCGTCCGTTCAGCCGCGTCAATGCATGGTTGCAGGCCCGAGGGCTTGCGGCCATAAACTGGACGCATCCGCCGGAGGCCCCATGACAGAGACAATTCTAGACAAGATCAAAGCCTACAAGCTGCAAGAAGTTGCCGCAGACAAGGTCAAAAAAACGCTGGAGGCTGTGGAAGCCGAGGCAAAAGCGGCGCCACCCGTGCGCCCGTTTGCCGAAAGCTTGCATCTGGCTTCCACCGAAGGGTACGGCCTCATCGCCGAGATCAAAAAAGCAAGCCCGTCCAAGGGGTTGATCCGGGCGGATTTCGACCCCGAGGCCTTGGCAAGAGCTTATGCCGAAGGGGGAGCCACATGTTTGTCGGTGCTGACCGATACACCAAGCTTTCAGGGGGCAAAGGAATACCTCACCCAAGCGCGGGCAGCCTGTGACTTGCCCGCGTTGCGCAAGGATTTCATGTATGACACCTATCAGGTTGCCGAAGCGCGCGCGCTCGGTGCGGACTGCATTCTGATCATCATGGCTTCTGTCAGCGACGCGCAGGCCCAAGAGTTGGAAGACGCCGCCACGGCATGGGGCATGGACTGTCTGCTCGAAGTGCACGACGCGGCAGAACTCGAACGCGCCAGTAAGCTTCAAAGCCGTCTGATGGGCATCAACAACCGCAATTTGAAAACCTTTGAGACTACGCTCGACACGACGCGCACGCTGTCCAAAGATGTTCCGGCGGATCGGTTAATCGTCTCCGAAAGCGGGCTTTCGACCCCCGGTGATCTGGCAGACATGGCGCGCTACGGCGCGCGCATATTCCTCATTGGGGAAAGCCTGATGCGTCAGTCGGATGTTGCGGTCGCAACGCGGGACCTGATTGCAGAACCCGCCACGCCGGGAGGAATATAACATGGCAGCCAAACTCACCCACTTTGACGGTGAAGGGCGCGCTCATATGGTCGACGTCGGGAACAAGGCCGTCACAGACCGTATCGCCCGCGCAGCGTGCCACGTGACGATGCAACAGGCCACTTTTGACATCATCACCGAAGGCCGCGCCAAAAAAGGCGATGTGCTGGGTGTTGCCCGTTTAGCTGGGATCATGGCCGCAAAACGGACGTCTGATCTGATCCCTTTATGCCACCCGTTGCCCATTACAAAGGTTGCCGTCGATCTGACCCCAGACGCGGATTTGCCCGGCATCCGTATCGAAGCGACCGTGAAAACCACCGGCCAGACCGGTGTCGAGATGGAAGCGCTGACGGCTGCAAATGTCGCAGCCCTGACCGTCTACGACATGTGCAAGGCGGTTGACAAAGGCATGGAAATCAGTGGGTTGCGCGTGGTGCTGAAAGACGGCGGCAAGTCCGGACGTTACGAAGCGCCATGATCCCTGTATCGCAGGCTCTGACGCATCTGTTTGCTCTGGCCGACCCAATGGGCATCGAGACGGTACCATTGCGCGCCGCGGCCGGTCGCGTTCTGGCCGAGGATGTCATTGCGAAACGCACCCAACCGCCTTTCGATGCCTCCTCCATGGATGGATATGCCGTACGTGCGGCCGAGGTCGAGCCGGATGCCATGTTCAAGGTGATCGGAGAGGCCGCCGCAGGTCACAGCTTTGCCGGTCAGGTGGGCGCAGGCCAAGCAGTACGGATTTTCACCGGCGCGCCGATGCCTGAAGGATCGGACTTTGTCGTCATTCAGGAAGATACCACACGACGCGGCGATCTGATCACGTTAGGCCGTGACATCGGCACCAAGACCAACGTGCGGCCGGCGGGTGGCGATTTTGCGCAGGGCGACAGGGTCACTGCCCCCAAGGTGCTTACTCCGGCGGATGTTGCCCTTCTGGCCGCGATGAACATCGCTTTTGTGCCCGTCAGACGCATGCCCAAGGTGGCCATCATGGCCACGGGAGACGAATTGGTAGCACCCGGAGAGCAGCCTGGACCGGACCAGATTATCGCCTCAAACAGCTACGGTCTCGCCGCACAGCTTGAAGCGCAGGGTGCCACGGCCCGCCTGTTGCCTATTGCCCGCGATACCGAAGCAGCGCTGACCACTGTCTTTGGTCTGACCGCCGATGCCGATCTCATCATTACGATCGGCGGCGCGTCTGTCGGGGATCATGACCTCGTTGGCGCCGTGGCGGGCAACCTTGGCATGGAACGCTCTTTCTACAAGGTCGCAATGCGCCCCGGCAAACCGTTGATGGCCGGACGATTGAACGGAACACCGATGATCGGCTTGCCCGGCAATCCGGTGTCCGCCCTTGTCTGCGGTACCATTTTTGTTGTTCCGGTTGTGCGCGCCATGCTCGGTCTGGGCGCGTGCCCCGCCCCGCAGCGGACTACGCAGCTGGCCAAGGACCTGCCACCGAACGGGCCGCGTGAACACTACATGCGCGCCCGCGTTGACGACGCAGGGCTGACCGCCTTTGACCGGCAGGACAGTTCGCTCTTGACCGTGCTGGCAGGTGCCAATGCCCTTTTGGTCAGGCCCCCCAACGACCCTGCACAACCAGCAGGTGCCGAAGTGCGATATGTCCCAATTTAACGCAGGCGTTGACACAAAACGGGAACATGCGTAGAACAAAAGCAAATCAGGCCTCGGAGGACCAATCGGATGCTCACCAAGAAGCAGTTGGATTTGCTGGAATTTATTCACAAACGCGTACAACGGGACGGTGTTCCGCCCAGTTTCGATGAAATGAAGGAAGCATTGGACCTGCGGTCCAAATCCGGCATCCACCGGTTGATCACAGCGCTTGAAGAACGCGGCTTTATTCGCCGCCTTGCTCATCGCGCCCGGGCCATCGAGATTGTGAAGCTGCCCGAAAGCCTTGGCGGCGCGCCACAGGCGGGCTTTACGCCACGCGTGATCGAAGGCGACAAGCCAGACGCTCCGATGCCGTCGTCAGCACGGATGGTATCCGGCGCAGGTTCCAGCGATGTTCCGCTTGTCGGACGGATCGCTGCGGGTGTGCCCATCGAGGCAATCAATCAACACCATGGCCATGTGGCCGTACCCGGGCAGATGCTGTCCGGCGCAGGTGAACACTACGCACTTGAAGTCCGAGGCGACTCGATGATCGAAGCGGGCATCAACGATGGCGATGTGGTGGTGATCCGTGAAACGTCTGTGGCGGACAATGGCGACATCGTCGTGGCACTGGTTGAAGATCAGGAAGCAACGCTCAAACGTTTCGTCCGAAAGGGTGGCACCATCGCGCTTGAAGCCGCCAACCCGGCTTACGAGACGCGTATTTTCACCGAAGACAAAGTGAAGGTGCAAGGCAAGCTGGTGGGTCTGATCCGCACCTACTGACCGCACAGGGTTTACCAGTTCGACCACAGCCTTGTGCCGGTCGTATCACGCACGGACAGAAATTTGAGACCCTCCGTTCCGTGATGAATGGCGATTGCGCCCGTCTGGCGCAATCGTTCCGGGTCGAAAACAGTGCATTCGCCGGCGGGAGCCTGCAAAGTGCCAGCGGCGACGATGATTTCCCCCGACGCGCATCCGGAAAACTCTGCCAGTGCGCGCTTGCCCCAGACGTGCTGGATGGCGGCCCCGTTGGGGAGCCGGCCCCCCCCTTGCGCAGGCCAACGCGCCGCGGCCGTATCCTGCGCAACCGCTTCACCATCATTTTCCAACCAGTTTGTCGCAACAAATCCGGCGCCCTTGGGTTTGCTCAGCGCCCGCCCCTTGTCTGTCATCACTCCCACAAGCGCGCCATTTTCGGCAATCAGCCCCACCGGGCGTTCCACCTGAACCCACAAAGCGAAAGCGGCAACAGCGGGCACAACCCCCAAAAGCCGCAAGCGTCCGCGCCACAGAACCAACCATAAAAACCCGAGCGCAAGCATGGGAAGTACGACCTGCGAGGGACCGGGCACATAAGACCTTGCACCATCCAGCCCGGCGACAAAGGCACCGACTTCCAGAATCCAGCGCAAACCAAGGCCCATGATCCACAAACCGATCCAGTCCAGCCCGAAGGGAGCGAGCAAGGCCGCCAGCACCGCGGCCGGGACAACAACGGTACCCATCACAGGCACGGACAGGAGGTTGGCAAGCAGACCGTAGTGAGAAATGGCGTTGAAGTGTGCGGCCCCAACGGGCGCAGTCGCAAGTCCGGATATAGCTGACGCCAAAAGCACCCCGATGACCGGCTGAAGCCACGCATGTCCGATGATAATGCGGTGATCGCGCATGTAGCCAAAGACGGCCACCAATGCGGTGGTTGCGGCAAATGACATCTGAAATCCCGGCCCCAACAAAGCTTCGGGGCGTAACACCAGAACAATTACTGCCGCGATGGCAACGGCACGCAGGCTGATGGCCCGGCGATTGACCATGATCGCGCCAAGCGCCACTGCAACCATCACGAACGCGCGCTCGGTCGCGACATTACCGCCTGACAGGGCCAGATAGCCGGTTGCTACGATCAGCGCCCCGCCTGCGGCCAGTTTGCGCGCGGGCACGCGCAGCGCCAGCGGCGGCACCAGCGCTATGACAATACGCAGAAGGCCAAAGACAAATCCTGTCAACAGCCCCATGTGCAATCCCGAAATGGCAAGCAAATGCGCAAGGTTACTAGCACGCAGATCATCGAGCGCTTTTTGACTGATCGCGCTGCGCGCGCCTGTTGTCACGGCAACCGCAAATCCACCGGTATCGCCCGGCAATACATCAAGCACATGCGAGGAGGCCGCCATACGCACCCGAAAGATTGCAAGGCCCGCGTGCCCGTCGCGTGCGGGCAACAAGGCCACAATGGGCACGCGGGTGTATCCCACCGCGCCGAGACGCGCAAACCACGCATGGCGCTGAAAGTCGAACCCGCCGGGCTCGACCGGCCCACCCGGAGGAGACAGATGCCCGGTTGTCATGATCCGCATACCCGGTGCAGGCAGCACGCCCATGCTTTGATCACCGTGCAGCGAAATACGCACACGAAGCGGTGTTTCACTGGCCCGCACGTCCTCCAGCTTCACCTGATCCAGCGTGATGCGCAGGGCATCCGATGCGCTGCGGTCCAGATTGACCACCCTACCCTCGATCGGGCCGTAGTATCGCCAGCCCAACACCGGCCCGGCCACATCATGCGCCCGATGCGCGGCCAAAAGAAATCCGCCGAGCACGAGGGCCGCCGCCATCGCAAAGGGAGAGAAAGCCTCGCCCAGTAATCGGGCAACAGCCAGACATGCGAGCGTGGCACCAAATGCCCCATACAACAGAGAATGCGACGGTTCGAAACGCAGCATAAAGTAGAGCCCGATCCCCACCGCAAGGCATACCGGCACCCATTCCAACAGATAGCCCCGCTGCCGGAGCATTTCGAGCCTGGCCCACGCCAACAGCACCTCCTTGCCCCCGTTCGCTGCACTGGATAGACACGGGCACAACAGATACGCCCCTCATGGTTACTGAAAGGTTAAGCCTCGCATGTCAGCGCCCGTTGTTACTCGTTTTGCTCCTTCGCCCACAGGATTTCTGCACATTGGCGGCGCGCGCACGGCGCTCTTCAATTGGCTCTATGCGCGGGGACGCGGCGGAAAGTTCCTGCTGCGTATCGAAGACACCGACAGAGCACGCTCAACCCCCGAAGCAACCGCAGCCATTCTGGAAGGCATGGCATGGCTGGGGCTGACACATGATGGCGAGATCGTCAGCCAATTCGAGAATGCGCCCCGTCACGCCGCGGTCGCACAAGAGCTGCTCGCGGCCGGAAAAGCGTACAAATGCTTTGCGACACAGGAAGAAATCACCGCATTCCGCGAGGCCGCGCGGGCCGAGGGTCGCAGTACGCTTTTCCGGTCCCCATGGCGCGACGCCGACCCATCGACGCACCCCGACGCCCCATACGTGATCCGCATCAAGGCCCCACAAAGCGGCGAGACAATCATCCACGACGAGGTGCAGGGCGACGTCAGGATCCGCAACGACCAACTGGACGACATGATCCTGCTGCGCTCGGATGGCACGCCTGTCTACATGCTGGCGGTGGTTGTGGACGATCACGACATGGGTGTCACGCACGTCATTCGTGGCGACGACCACCTTAACAACGCAGCCCGCCAGATGATGATCTACAACGCCATGGAGTGGCAAGTACCGGTATGGGCCCATATCCCACTGATCCACGGTCCCGACGGCAAGAAGCTGAGCAAACGGCACGGCGCTCTTGGCGCGCAGGAATACCAGTCGATGGGCTATCCAGCCGCTGGAATGCGCAACTATCTCGCGCGTCTGGGCTGGAGCCATGGCGATGACGAGTTCTTTACCGACGAACAGGCACGCGAATGGTTTGACCTTGGTGGGATCGGCAAAAGCCCCGCGCGTTTTGATTTCAAGAAACTGGAGAACCTTTCAGGTCAGCACATCGCCCTGATGGATGATGCTGCACTGCGGCAAGAAATCGCAGCCTTTCTGCCAGTATCCGACCTTCCGGCGCTTTCGGACGATCAGTTCAATATGCTCGAAAAAGCCATGTATTGTGTGAAAGAACGGGCCAAAACCTTCCCAGAACTGCTTGAAAAGGCCCATTTTGCCCTCACGTCACGTCCGATCGAACCGGACGAAAAAGCCGCCAAAAACCTTGATCCGGTATCCCGTGGTATACTGAAAGAATTGACGCCGCATCTGCAAAATGCTAGCTGGAACCGTGAAAATCTAGAGGCGATCCTCAACGCGTTTGCGCAAAGCAAAGAGACCAAGTTCGGTAAGCTCGCTGGTCCTCTTCGCGCCGCTCTCGCGGGTCGGGCGGTCACGCCTTCGGTATTCGACATGATGCTGGTTTTGGGCCATGATGAATCCGTCAGCCGCTTGAGCGACGCTGCTGACTGGGGTTAATCCGAACCAAAGCGCGGCGCGACACACCAACCGGTACAAACAACGTACCGGGGCCGGCTGGCAGTGCGCCGCCCGCTATACAGACAGGAAGGACGACCATGGCCGAAAGTACCAAATCCGCAAAGCTGACCATTGACGACAAAGAGATCGATCTACCGATTTTTACGCCAACAGCGGGCCCGGACGTTTTGGACATTCGCAAGCTGTACGCGCAGGCGGGCGTTTTCACTTATGACCCCGGTTTTACATCCACTGCCAGCTGCGACAGCACCATCACCTTTATCGATGGCGCCAAGGGTGAACTCTTGCATCGTGGCTACCCGATCGACCAGCTTGCAAGCCAGTCTCACTATCTTGAGGTGTGCTACCTGCTGCTTTACGGCGAACTGCCATCCGCACAACAGTTGGAAACCTTTGAGCATCACATCACGCATCACACGATGCTGCACGAGCAGATGCAGAACTTTTTCCGAGGTTTCCGTCGGGATGCGCATCCGATGGCGATCATGGTCGGTGTCGTCGGGGCGATGTCTGCCTTTTATCATGACAGCACGGATATTTCGGATCCGCAGCAGCGCGAAATCGCGTCGCACCGCTTGATTGCAAAGATGCCGACAATTGCGGCATGGGCCTACAAGTATTCAATTGGACAACCGTTCGTCTATCCACGCAACGATCTCGACTACGCGTCGAACTTCCTGCGCATGTGTTTTGCGGTGCCAGCCGAGGACTATGAGGTCAACCCGATCCTGAGCCGCGCGATGGACCGCATCTTTACGCTGCATGCAGATCACGAACAGAACGCATCGACGTCGACCGTTCGCCTCGCCTCCTCCTCCGGTGCAAACCCTTTTGCCTGCATCGCTGCGGGCATCGCCTGTCTCTGGGGACCGGCGCATGGCGGCGCAAACCAGGCTTGCCTGGAGATGTTGAACGAGATTGGCACCGTCGACCGAATTCCTGAGTATATTGCGCGTGCAAAAGACAAGAACGACCCGTTCAGGCTGATGGGCTTTGGCCACCGCGTCTACAAGAACTTTGACCCGCGCGCGAAGGTCATGAAAGAAAGCGCCGACGAAGTGCTTGAGCTTCTGGGCGTTGAAAACAAGCCAATTCTTCAGGTTGCCAAGGAACTCGAGGCGGCAGCCCTCGCAGATCCGTACTTCTCGGACAAGAAACTCTTCCCGAACGTAGACTTCTACTCCGGCATCATCCTCGAAGCGATGGGGTTCCCGACATCCATGTTCACGCCGATCTTTGCGCTCGCGCGCACCGTCGGTTGGATTTCGCAGTGGAAAGAGCAGATCAGCGATCCACAATTGAAAATTGGTCGCCCCCGACAGTTGTACCTCGGCGAGACGGCGCGCGACTACGTCGATATCGAAAACCGCTGAAGCGGGCTTTCATAGCTTTATTGACCGGGGCCGCAGGAAAAAACTCCTGCGGCCCCGGTTGTGTGATTCGGTCCTCGGTTAACCAAATTCGCCGCCACTGTCCACGCTTCCGAAAGAGCAATATGGCAGAAATATGGCATTGTTTCGGGAGGGGGCACAATATCTCCGATTTCTTGACCCAGCATCAGCGCACCGCCTAACATGCCGTAAAGCAGTGGTTTTTTTACTGCTGCGGTAAATTGAACAGTATTGGCCCTGACCGATATCCTGGGCCGGTGCATCTGGACACATTATTTGGGCGACCGATCAGAGGCGCATTCAAGCGCGTCATGCTGAGCGGTTTATGGGTGAAATTCCGATGCAAAATTACAGAAACACAGCCGTCTTGGGCGCGTTCGGCTTGGCACGTCACATGCCAATGGCGCGCGACTGGGAAAGCGGGCCACAGGGCGCATTGATCCCCGACGAGACGGACAAGGAAGACCGGATCGCGGTGGTCTACGACAGAGGCGACACACCGCCCGAGATCACGGTTTCCATGACGTCAAACAATGTTCAGACCGTGCGCGCCAACGGCGTGGCGGTGGCCGTTGTTGCCTGCAGCGATGGCCCGCAGTTAACCAAAGATGACATCCTGCTCGTAGAGCGGTTTGTCCGCCGGAACTAATCGCGGCATCAACGGCCTTCGAATTTCGGGGCGCGTTTTTCGGTAAATGCCAAAACGCCTTCTTTGAAGTCGCGGGACTTTCCGCAAGTACCTTGTGCGCGCGCCTCAAGCGCAAGCTGATCTTCGTATGCGTTATGCCAGCTTGCGCGGATTGTGTCCCGAATGGCGCGATATGCCGCTGTCGGCCCCTCGGCCAGATGACGCGCGCGGGCTCGCCACGTTTCCTCGAATGCCGCGTCCGGAACCGCTTCCCAGATCATGCCCCAGTCATCGGCCTGCTGCGCGCTGATCTTGTCTGCGAACAACGCGGCCCCCATGGCTTTGGCCATACCCATGGAACGCGGCAAGTTGTACGTACCGCCAACATCCGGGATCAGGCCGATCCGCGAGAAAGCCTGCATGAAATACGCACTTTCACAGGCAATCACCACGTCAGCTGCGAGTGCGAGATTCGCCCCTGCTCCCGCCGCTGCGCCATTGACCGCCGAGATCGTCGGCGCAGGGCACTCTGACAATGCCCTCAGAATGGGCGTGTACTCGTCTCTGAGCGTCCGTTCCAGATCAATGTTTGACGCGTTCACCCTGTCGCCCAGATCCTGACCTGAGCAGAATGCCCGCCCTGCCCCGGTCAACACCAAAACGCGGGCAGATTTTCCGCCATCGGTGATCGCATAGGTAAGCTCCGCACGCATCTGCGTCGTCAACGCGTTCATTTTGTCGGGTCGGTTCAGCGTGATGACCGCAATGTCATCGGCCAACTCATAGGTCAGGGTTTGAAAGTCCATCGCGTCACGTCCTTCGCCTTGGTGTGTGCGCCGACCTTACCAGACCGGGCAGCGGGCAAAAGCGAAACGAGGCGTCATTCCTTCATAATTTCGCGCAGGCGCGCGGCTTCTTCGGGGGTCAGCGCCTCTTCCTGCGGGGCCGCCGCCATTTGCCGCCCTCTGACATAAGACAGCCCCATGATCAGCGCCAGCAACAGCATTGCGGGGCCAGCCGCCCATAATACCCACGTCGATCCGCTGGTGCGGGGTGTCATCAGCACAAACTCTCCGTAACGCGCCACGAAGAAATCCATGACCTCGTCGTCGCTTGCGCCCTCCGCAACCAGTTCCCGCACGGTACGGCGCGCGTCCTGAGCCCAGTTCGCATTGGACGAGGCAACCGTCTCTGACTGACACACCACACAGCGCAATTCGTGATCCAGCGCGCGGGCGCGCTTCTCCAGAACAGGGTCATCCAGCATCGCGGTAGGATCAAGCGCCCACAAAGGCCCTGCAGCCAGCAACAGGATCAGAACAAGCCGCTTCATTCCGCCGGTACCGCCGCAGTCTTGGCCTTACCCGCCCCTGCCGCGACACGAAAGCGGCGATCCGTCAGGCTAAGCAAACCGCCGAGCGCCATCAGTCCGCTCCCGATCCATATCCAGTTTGTCAAAGGCTTGATGTACGTACGAACAGCCCAGCCGCCACCTGCTTGCTCATCTCCGATCACGACATAAACATCCCGTGCGAGATCATAATCGATGGCGGCTTCGGTCGTCGGCATCTGAGCGACGGGATACACCCGCTTTTCGGGACGCAGTTGCGCCAGTTCGCGACCGTCCTTTGCAAGCGTTACAAAGCCCATTGTGGACAGGTAATTTGGCCCCTCCACCTGTTCTACGCGGTCAAGTGTGATTGTGTAGCCACCCACCTCATACGGCACGTCGAACTGGGCAACACGAATATCCTCCTGCTGCCAGGCCATCAGCCCACAAACACCCATCATGGTCACGCCAAGCCCGGCATGTGCAACCATCTTGCCCCAATCCGCACGCGGCAAACGGGTCAGACGCCGCAAACGCCCTGTTCCGCGCCCTGTCCGACGCCACAGATCCACGATTGTGCCCATGACGATCCATGCCGCCAGAAACAGCCCGATGGGCCCCAACAGGCTGCGTCCGGTCTGCATGGCGTAAGCCAAACCGCCGACAGCAAGCGCAAGCACAAAAACATACCGCAAGGCATATACAGCTTTTGCAAGGTTCGCCCGCTTCCATGCGATGGCGGAACCAATCGGCAGAATCAAACCAAGCACCAACATAAACGGGGAAAACGCCATGTTGAAAAATGGGGGTCCGACGCTGAGCTTGCGGTCAAAGAACATCTCGGCCACGAGCGGCCACATCGTCCCGACAAAGACGACAAAGCATGACACCGCCAACAGCAGATTATTAGCCACCAGCGCACTTTCCCGACTGACCAGACCGAACACACCGCGCGCTTCCATGGCACTGGCGCGCGCAGCAAAAAGAATGAGCGCGCCCCCCATGAAAAAGCCCATGATCATCAGGATGAACACGCCCCTCTCGGGGTCATTGGCGAAAGCGTGGACAGACGTCAGCAGGCCGGATCGCACGATAAACGTACCGATCAGCGAAAATCCGAATGCAAGGATCGCCAGCAGAATGGTCCAGCTTTTCAGGCTTTCCCGCTTTTCGACCACAATCGCCGAATGCAGCAAGGCAGCGGCCAGCAGCCAAGGCATAAAAGAGGCGTTTTCTACCGGATCCCAGAACCAAAAGCCGCCCCAACCCAATTCGTAATAGGCCCACCACGACCCCAATGCGATACCGATGGTGAGAAACACCCAAGCGGCCAGCGTCCATGGACGCACCCAGCGCCCCCACGCCGCATCAACGCGCCCCTCGATGAGCGCTGCCACCGCAAAACTGAACGCCATGCTCAGCCCGACGTAGCCGAGATAAAGAAACGGGGGATGGAATGCGAGCCCGGGATCCTGCAGCAACGGGTTCAAATCCTGCCCGTCAAACGGCGGCACCGCAAGACGCACAAAAGGATTGGAGGTGAAGATGATAAAGGCAAAAAAAGCAACGCCAATGGCACCCTGAACGGCTAGCACGCGTGCCTTCAGCCCCGGTGGCAGATTTGAGCCGAACCAGGCTGCCATTGCACCAAACAGGGTCACGATCAGAACCCAGAGCAACATGGACCCTTCATGATTGCCCCACGTACCGCTGATCTTGTACAACATCGGCTTGGCAGAATGGCTGTTCAACGTCACCAGCCTGAGGCTGAAATCAGACACGATAAAGGCGTACATCAACGCGCCAAAGGCAAAGGCCGTCAGCAGAAACTGCGCGCTTGCCGCGGGTTCGGCAACGGCCATCCAAGCCGGCCACTTTTTGTGCGCACCGATCAGCGGCACAACGGCCTGCACGATTGCCACGAGAAACGCCAGAAGCAGCGCAAAATGCCCAAGTTCAGTAATCATGCCTCAAGTATAGGGGCTTGCTACGGCGCATCCAATGACAAACGGCCGCAGGCAGTGATCACTTTGTCGCGGTCCGGTGCAAATCTTCGCGCCAGTCGCTCAGCGCCTCGTTCGCGTCCGGCTCCAGCGACAGCACCCCAAGACGCGCATCCGTGCCGCTGGCAGCAACCCCCGGCGTCGTCGGGCGCAACTGCTGCAGATGTTGAATGTTACGGACAACCTGCGGCGCCGAGGCCATCGTTTGCGCGATAGAGCGCTGAAATTGCTGGCTTTTCACTTGATGCCGCGCTCCAAAGTAAAAGGAAACAACCACACCCAGCAGCCACCACAGCGGCTCCGGCACAAGCGCGATACCCTGCATTCTTTCGGCAAACCAGATCGGATCAACCATGGCGGCGACGAACAGCCCGAGCGTGCCAAGGGCCAATGCGGGGCGCGGCACCCGGTTGATGCCGTCCATAATGCTGTCAAACAGGCTGTTGTTTTTTTGGTCAAACTCCCGCGCATATTGCTGCAGCGCCTCGACGCGCAGCGTCTGAGCCCGATCCGCATCCGCTTCGGCATTCGCGCGGAAAACTTCAGCTGTTTCCTTTATCACATTGCGATTGCTACCAAAAATGACGTTAAGCAAACCCGTAATCAACCCCATGATGCAACCCTTTCACGAAACTGCTCGTCCGTCAGATGATATGGGCGAGAAATGAATTCTTCGGCACGTTTGATCCAGCCGCCTTTACCGCCAGCGCGGCTGCGGGCGTATTTCCGGCTGGCCGACCGCCTGTCAGCGATGCGGAAGTAGTAGTTGCGTCTGGCAATGCCGTAGGCATCGGCCAGATGATTGGGGGCTGCGGCATAGGCCGCCTGCGCCGCGGCAATCGTCTTGGGGCCAATGATGCCGTCCACGCTTACCGCGTGGCCCATGTCATTCAGCAGTCGCTGGAGAATTTTTACCGCATTCGCACCTGCGTTAACATACATGTCAAAGACGGTGGCATGCAGCGCTTTCGGCAACATCGCGATTAGCGGTCTTTCAAAATAATATTTCTCAAATATTTCAATGGCCTGCTCCCGAGACAACGCTTTCACATCCGCCGTAGAAACGGTTCCGTCTCCGGTCAGGTCCATTCCAAGGCGGCGCAGGGTGTGTATCGTTACACCAAAATTCGTCGCCCCGCCGGGATCGTCGGGGTCATTCACATAACCGCCTTCGCGCCGGACGATCTCAGCAGCAATTTGCCGAACGCTCTTCATAAGCCCCTCCTTGGCACCATAAAGTGATGCGGAAGGTGGCCTAATTCAGGTTAATGAGAGCGAACCGAACCGTTCGGTGCTAGCCTTCGGGTGCTTGATAGACGCCCTGTTCCTTCAGGGCATCAACAACCTCTTTCGGCATATATGTCTCGTCATGTTTCGCAAGAATTTCAGAGGCTTCAAAGACACCGTTAATGTAACGTCCGGTACCAACCATGCCTTGATTTTCTTCGAACAGATCGGGCAGCACGCCGGTATATGTTACTGGCACCACAGCGCCGCCATCGGTCACGCTAAAGCGGATTGTTTCACCCTCTCCGCGCACCAGCGACCCTTCCTCAACCAGCCCCCCGATTCGGAACACTTCGGTCGGTCCCGGCGGCTCTGCCAATATCTGGCTAGGCGCGCGGAAAAAGTTGATGCCATCCCGCATTGCATAACCGATCAGCACGGTAGACAGCACAAGTGCGACCGCGGCGAGGGCGATCACTTGAATACGACGCTGCTTTTTCAGGCTTTTCATTTTGCCTCACGGGAAAAGAGGCGCTGCCATCAGCCCCTCGGTTTCGTCAATACCTAACATCAGATTGGCGTTTTGCAACGCCTGCCCGCTGGACCCCTTTGTCAGGTTATCCAGCGCACCAATCACAATTGTGCGCCCTTCGATTCGATCGGAAACCACGCCGATATGGCAGAAATTCGACCCGCGGATGTGCCGCGTGCTGGGCGCTTCACCCATGGGCAACACTTCTATGAAAGGCTCATCCGCATAGCACCGCATCAGTGTCTGGTGAATTCGGGTCGCATCACCATTCAGGTAGGCGGTCGCGAGAATACCGCGATTGGCCGGAATAAGGTGCGGCGTGAACTGTATCCTCACCGGACGACCGGCCAAAGCACTGAATTCCTGATCAAATTCTCCCAAATGCCGATGTTTCCCACCAACGGCATAGGCGTGGTAGCCTTCGGAAAGTTCGGCGTGCAGCAGGTTTTCCTTCAGGCTGCGACCTGCCCCTGACACCGCACACTTCAGATCAAGAATGATCGTATCAAGATCAATATCGCCGGCCGCAATCAGCGGGCGCAAGATGAACTGCCCCGTGGCAGCGTTGCATCCCGTACCGGCAACGATGCGCGCTTTCCGGATGGCACCACGGTAAAACTCGGTCAACCCGTACACCGCCTCTTTCTGTTGCGACAGCGCGGCGTGCGGATTGCCATACCACGTCTCATAGGCATCAGGGTCGCTCAGACGAAAGTCGGCGCTCAGATCAACGATCCTGAGGTCGTCAGGCAATGCGGCAATCACCTCCTGACTGGTTTTGTGCGGCAAGGCGCAAAAGCACAGATCAATGTTTGCAAAGTCGATATCACCGATTTGCAAAAGCGGTGGCAGATCGAGGTGGCGTAAATGCGGAAAAACCTCCGCAATGGTCTTACCCGCCTTTGAGTTTGCCCCCAAAGCGTTGATTTTCATCGATGAATGGCCGGCAATCAACCGGATCAGCTCTGCGCCTGTATATCCAGAAGCGCCGAGAATTGCGATATTGTAGGTCATGGGAAACCCTTATGGAAGAAATTGGTCTTGAACAGTTTATGCGGCAGTGAATTCAATCCGTCGTCGCAAAAACTGCGTCGCCCGGTCGCTTACGCGCGCCGGGTCGCCCGAGGTCAAAAAGGCGGACTCGCCTGACCCCAACATGTCGGGATGCCTTTCCAGATAGTCCGCGAGACTTTCTGCCACGAGGTTGGCCTGACTAAAGACCTGAACCTTGTCGCCCAAGGCCGCTTGAAACTCCTGTTCCATCAGCGGATAGTGGGTGCAGCCCAAAATGGCGGCATCCGGTGTCGGCAGTTTCCGTTTGAGCGCGTCAACGTGGCTGCGCACCAGCGCTTCGGCCAGCACCATGTCACCATCTTCAATAGCATCCACGACACCCGCGCAGGCCTGTGCCTCGACATCAACACCAATCGCGCGGAACGCCAATTCGCGTTGAAAGGCGCGGCTGGCCACTGTTGCAGGTGTCGCAAAAAGCGCGACATGCTTGACCGCAACTTCACGCGGCGGCGAGTTATCGCCCCATTGCCGTTCGGTCATTGCTTCGATCAGCGGTACAAATACGCCCAGCACCCGCTTGTCACTGGGCACCCAGGATTCCTGCATCCGCCGCAACGCAGCCGCAGACGCGGTATTGCACGCCAGAATGACCAGATCGCACCCAGCATCGAATAACCGCGCAACGCCGGCACATGTCAGATCAAAGATATCATCTGCCGTCCGCACACCATAAGGCGCATGCGCACTGTCAGCCATATAGACAAACGGGACGTCGGGCAGACGCTTTTGCGCTGCCTCCAGCACGGTCAACCCGCCCAACCCGCTATCAAATACACCAACCGCCATGATCCGCCACGCCTTTCACGGCGCCGGTCAGTTACGGTGCCGCATTTCGAACTCATACCCCAGATCGTAAGACTTCTCCGGGTGTGGTGAAAGCTCATACGTGGCTTTGCGCAGGAAATCCATCATCGCTTTGCTGTCAGACGCAAATGGTTGCAAATCAGCCGGATGGATCGGCGCGCCGATAGATACCCGAACGGGCGCATCAACTCTTTTGCCAAACTCCTTGATGAGCAGGCCCATCCGCAAGGTGTAATGCACGTGGCTGGCGATTTGAAACAAACGGCTGGTGTGCCCGTCAAAATACATCGGCACAACCGCCGCCCCTGATTTGACAATCATGCGCGCGGTAAAACTGCGCCAGCCCGGATCCATCGGCTTGGCTGAAAACGGCTTGAGCGCGGTGCTGACCGTCCCTCCGGGAAAGATACCAATCGCGCCACCATCGGCCAGATACTGCAGCGATCGCTTTCGCGTCTCGATGTTCAGTGCCAACGCTTCCTTCGTTTCGTCAAAACTGATCGGCAGCACAACCCGATTGATTTCCTCGGCCTTGCGAAACACCGAATTGGCAAGAATACGAAAATCACCGCGCGTGCGCGCAAGGATATGCCCCATCATCAGCCCATCGAGGATGCCGTAGGGGTGGTTGGCAATAAAGATCAACGGGCCTGTTTTCGGAATATTGTCGAGACTACCCTGAACCACATCAAGGCTCAGGCCGTAGCGCTCCACCATCACGTCAAAAAAGTTGCGGCCTTGGGCCACCTCCTCTTCGTATCCTCTGGCACGCTTGATCAGGCGAAGCCGACCGGTGGTGTTCTCCATCAACCGGATGATTGCCCGGCCACCCCGCGTTTCTGCGGAGTGTGCGTAGCTGATATCTCTCGTCACATTGGCGCGCACTGTACCCTTGTCCTGCGTTCCGTCGCTTTTTGTCGAAGCAGTCTATGTCTGTTTTATGACAGCGAGGTAAAGACTATTCTGCAGCTTTCGACTGAACCGGCCCTCCGGCACGGATGACCGCAAGCAACTCTTCACGACGTTTCGCGGCTTTTGCCTCGTTTTCAGCTTTCACAGGACCAAAGCCGCGGATTTGCAGCGGCAATGCCGCCAAAGCGGTCACCGCGTCGCGCGTGTTGTCGTCAAGTTTGGTCAGCGCCTCGGCCATGTCTTTTTCATACTGCTTGATCAGCGCGCGTTCCATTCGCCGCTCTGTAGTATAGCCAAATGGGTCGAACGGGGTTCCGCGCAGGCCTTTGAACTTGGTCAAAAGCCGCAGCGCACGTTCAAGTCCGGGGCCGAATTCGCGTTTCATCGGACGACCATCCGGTCCGGTTTTTGACAGCATCGGAGGCGCCAGATTGAACGACATCTTGAACTCGCCCTCGAACTCTTCGGATGCTTTCTCACGGCTGGAAAGAAGCAGACGCGCTACCTCGTATTCATCCTTGTAAGCCAATAGCTTGTGATATCCTTTTAAAGCAGCATCGCGCACTGTTTCATCCTCGATACGGTCGAGAAACCGCCGGTATTTCTTGGCCAATCGCCGCCCCTGATAGGCCGTCAACTGATCCGCGCGGAACGCGATCTTTTCAGCTTGCGACTTCGGCAAAGAAATAACCTTGGGGGCCAGCAACGCCTTGGCGTCGTCTGGATACACTACCGCCCACCGACCGATCTCGAACGCGCGCAGGTTTTTCTCGACCGCCGCGCCATTCAGCTCAATCGCCTGATGAATTGCCTCTTTGGTCAGCGGCAAAAGCCCGCGCTGCCACGCCGCGCCAAAGATCATCATGTTCGAAAAGATCGAATCACCCAGCGTCACCCGCGCCAGATCGGACGCATCAAAAAGATCCACCCGATCCCGTAAACGAGCCTGCAAGGCAAGCTCCAGACGGTCGCTGGGCAGGGTGAATTCAGTATCGCGCGTGAAATCGCCAGTGATGATTTCATGGTTATTAACGACAGCTCCGGTACGCCCCTGGCGCGTCAGCCCCAACGTCTTGGCGCCCGCCGACACGACCAAATCGCCACCAATCAGCGCGTCAGCCTCACCGGTTGCCACCCGTATCGCATTGATATCAGATGGTTTCTCGGCAAGCCTGCAGTGGATGTGCACCGCACCACCCTTTTGTGCAAGACCCGCCATCTCCATCATGCCCGCACCTTTGCCGTCAATATGCGCGGCTTGCGCCATGACAGCACCGATTGTCACGACACCGGTGCCCCCGACGCCCGTGACAACCACATTCCATGTCCCGTCGATGGTCGGCAGCGCCGGCGCGGGCAGATCCGGCAGATCCAGTTTGGCCGTTGCCTGTTTCCGGATCTTCGCCCCTTCAAGCGTGACAAACGAGGGGCAGAAACCTTTGATACAACTGTAATCCTTGTTGCAGGTCGACTGATCAATCGCGCGCTTGCGGCCCAGTTCCGTTTCCTTTGGCACGATGGAAACGCAATTCGACTGAACACCGCAATCGCCACAGCCTTCACATACATCCGTATTGATAAACAGACGTTTGTCGGGATCAGGGAACAGCCCCCGTTTGCGACGTCTGCGCTTTTCTGCCGCACAGGTCTGAATGTAGACAATCGCCGAAACCCCTTCAGTCTTTGCAAACTTCTCCTGAACAGTTTGCAAATGCGCCCTTTCGTAGATGTCGACGCCTTTCAGCCCATCGAAGTCAACATCCTCCTTCTCGTCGTAGACAACGGCCAGAGACTTTACGCCCATGGCCTGCAACTCGTGCACAATGCGCGGGGCCGACAGGTCGCCGTCGTTTTGCTGACCACCCGTCATCGCCACAGCATCGTTAAAGAGAATCTTGTAAGTGATATTCGTGCCCGCACTCAGCGCCGCCCGGATCGCCTGCACGCCAGAGTGGTTGTACGTCCCGTCACCAAGGTTCTGAAAGACATGCGTGCGGTTGGAAAACGGCGCCTCGCCAATCCAGTTGGCCCCCTCACCCCCCATATGCGTAAAGCCGGATGTGGCGCGGTCCATCCAGATTGCCATGAAATGGCACCCGATCCCCGCATAGGCCCGGCTGCCTTCGGGCACCTTGGTAGAGGAGTTATGCGGACAGCCAGAGCAAAAATACGGCACCCGCGCCGCGATCTCCTCGGCGTTGTCGGCGCGTCGCGCTTCGTCCAGTTGCTGCAAGCCGGCTTTGACACCATCTGTGGCGCACCCTTCATCAACAAGGACACGGCCAATTTTTTCTGCAATTTCAATCGGGTCCAGCGCCCATTTCGAAGAAAAGAACTCCGCCCCGTTCTTGCGCCCGCCGTACACTCGCCGCCCGCGGCGATCGTCAAAGATGGCTTCTTTGATCTGCACCTCAATCAGCTTGCGCTTTTCTTCAACCACCACGATCAGGTCGAGCCCTTCGGCCCAGTCATGAAAACCTTTCATGTCCAGCGGCCAGGTCTGACCGACCTTGTATGTCGTGATCCCCAACCGTTCCGCATCTTCTTCGTCGATGTTCAACAGCTTGAGCGCGTGCACCAGATCCAGCCAGTTCTTGCCAGCCGCGACCAGTCCGATCTTGGCGCCATGTTTTCCCCATACCCGCTTGTCAATCTTATTGGCATGGGCAAAAGCCTCGGCGGCATAACGCTTGTGGTCTATCAGGCGCGCTTCCTGATCGACCCTGTCATCGGGCAGCCGGATATTCAGCCCCCCCTCTGGCAGCGGGTAATCGGGCAGCACAAATTCATGTCGGTCAAGGCTGGCGTCAACAACCGAGGTCACCTCGATGGTGTCTTTCATCGTCTTGAGGCCCACCCAGACCCCTGCATACCGGCTCAGCGCATATCCGTAGAGGCCGTAGTCGATGATCTCCTGCACACCTGCCGGGCTGACAACCGGCATGTAGGCGTCAACCATGGCAAATTCCGATTGATGCAAGACGGTGGAGCTTTCGCCTGTGTGATCGTCCCCCATCGCCATCAGCACGCCGCCAAACTCCGAGCTGCCAGCCATATTCGCATGGCGCATGACATCACCTGACCGGTCGACCCCGGGCCCTTTACCATACCACAGGCCAAACACGCCCTGATACTTGCCTTCGCCGCGCAACTCTGCCTGCTGGCTGCCCCATAACGCTGTCGCCGCAAGGTCTTCGTTCAACCCGCTTTGAAAGGTAATATTGCTCTCGGTCAGAGGTTTGAGAGCGCGCTGCATTTGCATGTCCACCGCGCCGAGCGGAGAGCCGCGATACCCGGTGACAAGCCCTGCCGTGTTCAGCCCCGCCGCCGCATCGCGGGCGCGCTGAATCAACATCAATCGCACCAACGCCTGTGTCCCGTTCAGCAGAACGGTTGATCGTTCCAGATCGTAACGGTCGTTGAGAGAAATCTTTTCGGTGCTCATCAAACGCCTCCCTCGCTTCAGACTACTGTGGCACAGATTTTGCTGAATAATAGGTCACAATTGTTGACCTGCATACAATTAATTGTGACCTTTTGAGACTTTCAACCGCATCGCACTGTTTTTTGGCTCAAGATATCGCTAACAACCAGACAGAGCTGCAGGGGCACGCAATGGACTGGGACAAGCTGAGAATTTTTCACGCGGTGGCGGATGCCGGGTCGCTGACACATGCCGGGGACAAGTTGAACCTGTCTCAAAGCGCTGTCAGCCGACAGATCCGCGGCCTTGAGGAATCGCTGAATGCCACGTTGTTCCACCGCCACGCACGCGGTCTGATTTTGACCGAACAGGGCGAGCTGCTGTTTGATGCGACCTCAGCGATGGTGCGCCGGCTCGATACCGCCTCGGCACGTATCCGCGACAGCGAAGAAGAGGTTTTCGGCGAGTTGCGCGTGACCACGACAACTGGTTTCGGCACTTTGTGGCTCGCGCCCCGCCTGCCCAAGCTCTACGAGAGATACCCTGATCTCAAGGTCGATCTGATGCTCGAAGAGCGGGTTCTCGACCTGCCCATGCGCGAAGCAGATGTTGCCATCCGGATGAAAGAACCCAGTCAGGCCGATCTCATCCGCAAGCGGCTGATGATGATCAAGATGTGCCTCTACGCCACGCCCGACTATCTCGCCGAGCATGCCGCGCCGAAAAATGTGGAAGACATCACGGAGCACCGGTTGATCTGCCAGAACACGGACAGCGATCAGGTCGGCGCAGGCCGCAGCCTTGTGCAGCATCTGATGACCTACAGCATCCGCTCCACGCTGACCGTGAACAACTATTATGGCGTGCTGCAGGGTGTTCTGAACAATCTGGGCATCGGTGTCCTGCCCGACTATGTGACACAGGATTTTCCCGACCTGGTACAGGTCTTGCCCGATCTTGAGTCGGCAGATGTACCCGTGTTCCTCGCCTACCCCGAAGAGCTCCGGCAATCGCAACGCGTTTCCGCATTCAAGGACTTTGTGCAGGAAGAAATCATCACCTATCGTAAGCAGTTGAGAGACAAGAACAAATAAAACCGCACATTAGCTATGCACAGAATGCATAGCGGACATGCCTCGCGTTTTGCCCATTCTGCCTTGAACCGAGTCACCCTGCACACTAATTGAGCATCACGAAGACGACGGAGCTTCGCTTCGCTCTTCGTACCTCCCTGTTGGACTTGGCCGAGCTTCTTGCTCGGCCTTTTTTTTGGCCCAGCCCGCAAGGGGTACAGCGCGCCTGTTTCCGCACGCCACTAGATGCAGATCCACGCCCCGCCCTGCTGTTTGGAAATCTCGTCAAAATGCAGCTTCAACGGCATGTGCGTGTCAGTGAAAGATGAGGCAAACCCCCGCAGAGGCAGCGACTTGCGCACGAAAAAACCCGCGATCCACACGCCCAGCAACATCCCGTTTTCTTCGCGCAACTCGATGCGGTGGCCCTGCACATCGCCGTTGTCGAGCTGGCTCGAAGCATTTGCCATGCGCGCGTCAAAGCATACCAGCCCATTTTCGTAAAACCGCCAGCGCACGTGATCCCACTCGCATTCGTCAATCGAGGTGGGTTCGGTCCACAAAAACTCGCACCATTTCACCTCACCTTCGGCCCCTTTTGTGACGCCGGTTTCAAAACCGTTGTTCTGCGCTGCCGTCCAGCGCAGATAGCCGGCGGGCTCCACTTCCCGACCGATCGGGATACCGGTATCCGCAAGACCCAGTGTACGTTTGATGACGTTGTCAACTTCGGGCGTGCTTTCGCCGTCCTTGCCTTCCATCAGCTTCGACGCGACCTTTGTTGCTGCACCCCAGATCATAGCTTCACCCGCTGCCCTTTGTTTCTGCGCCGTATTGGAAACATGACACGGTGCCGAATGCAACGCTCGCAGGGGTCGCTGGCCACATTCTCCCCTTCCATGCGCCGCACCGCCCATGTAAGAGAGCGTCGAGTTTTGCCAGCGGGGATACGACGGGACATGCAAGAGCCTGCCATCACACCAGACCTGATCGCCAGTCACGGGCTGAGCCCGGATGAATACGAACGTATTCTCGAAATTGTGGGCCGCGAGCCGACATTCACAGAGCTCGGCATCTTTTCTGCCATGTGGAACGAACACTGTTCCTACAAGTCGTCCAAAAAGTGGTTGCGCACCCTGCCCACTGACGGGCCACAGGTTATCTGCGGGCCCGGTGAGAACGCCGGGGTTGTTGACATCGGCGACGGTCAGGCCGTGGTGTTTAAAATGGAAAGCCACAACCACCCCAGCTATATCGAACCCTATCAGGGCGCAGCCACCGGCGTGGGCGGCATTCTGCGCGATGTCTTTACCATGGGCGCCCGCCCGATTGCGGCAATGAATTCGCTGAGTTTCGGTGCCCCTTCCCACCCAAAGACGCGCCAGCTTGTCAATGGTGTGGTCGAGGGGATCGGAGGCTATGGCAACTGCTTTGGCGTGCCGACCGTGGGCGGCGAGGTCCGCTTTGACCCAGCCTACAATGGCAACTGCCTTGTAAACGCCTTTGCCGCCGGCCTCGCGGATGCGGACAAGATTTTCTATTCCGCCGCCTCCGGCGTTGGCATGCCCGTGGTCTATCTCGGCGCCAAGACCGGACGCGATGGCGTCGGGGGCGCGACAATGGCCTCTGCCGAATTTGACGATACCATCGAAGAAAAGCGGCCCACCGTGCAAGTGGGCGATCCCTTCACCGAAAAGCGGCTGATGGAGGCCACGCTGGAACTGATGGCAACTGGCGCGGTGATCTCCATTCAGGACATGGGCGCCGCCGGACTGACCTGTTCCGCCGTTGAAATGGGTGACAAAGGCGGGCTTGGCGTCCGCCTCGATCTGGAGAATGTTCCGGTCCGCGAAGATGCGATGACCGCGTATGAAATGATGCTGTCCGAAAGTCAGGAACGCATGCTGATGGTGCTGCGCCCCGAACTTGAGGCAGAGGCTAAGGCGGTCTTCGACAAGTGGGATCTCGATTTTGCCATTGTCGGTGAAACCATCACCGAAGACCGTTTTCTGATCATGCACAATGGCACAGTCAAAGCGGACCTGCCGCTGTCAAAGCTTGCCTCGACAGCTCCTGAATACGACCGCCCGTGGGAGCCGTCGTCACCGCCGGCCCCCCTCGGTGATGTGCCACAGATCGATCCGGTCGACGGCCTGCGCGCTCTGGTATCAAGCGTGAATTACGCCGCCAAGTCATGGGTATACGAGCAGTATGATACGATGGTCATGGCCGATACGGTGCGTATTCCGGGCCATGGCGCGGGGATCGTTCGGGTACACGGAACGGACAAGGCGCTAGCCTTCACCTCGGATGTCACACCGCGCTACGTCAAGGCGAACCCTGAAATGGGGGGCCGGCAGGCCGTGGCCGAAGCATACCGCAACCTCTCCGCCGTGGGCGCAAGGCCACTGGCCACAACTGACAACCTGAATTTCGGCAATCCCGAAAAGCCACAGATCATGGGCCAGTTCGTCGGCGCCATCAAAGGCATCGGAGCGGCAGTCGCCGCGCTGGATATGCCCATCGTGTCCGGCAATGTCTCGCTCTATAACGAAACAGACGGCGCGGCCATCCTGCCCACGCCTACAATCGGTGCGGTCGGGTTAATTGATCACGTGGATGAGGTCATCGGCTGCGATCTGGCCGAAGGCCATCTGGCGTTCGTGCTGGGCGAAACATCCGGGCATCTCGGACAGTCCGCCCTGCTTCAGGAGGCATTCGGGCGCAGTGACGGCGATGCGCCGTCCGTTGATTTGGCGCGCGAAGCGGCGCATGGCGCATTTGTGCGCGCCCACGGCGCCCTGATCGCCGCCTGCACCGACCTGTCGGACGGCGGGTTGGCGCTGGCTGCATTCGAACTGGCCGAAATTGCCGGCATGGGCGTAACCCTGACCGACGCCTCCATCGGCACGCTCTTTGGCGAAGATCAGGCACGCTATCTCATCGTGGTGGCGCCCGAACAGGCGCAGGCCTTGCGCGCGGCCGCCGATCAGGCGGATGTGCCCCTCGCCGAGGTAGGCCGGTTTGGTGGCGACACAGTCACCCTCGGCGACAGTTCAGCCCCGCTGAGCGAACTTGCCGCGCTCTACCGCACCAGCTTTGCACAGGCCGTGGCGTGACACAGTGCACGACCCGCTGAGCGCCAGACGAATAATGGCGTGCGTGCGTCAGCACGCGCCGCTGGATTACGCTGTCGCATCGCGCAGCATTTGCATCAGCCGCACCTTTTCGCCCACGTCGTCGGGCTTTGAAATCACCCGCGCCAACTCTTCAATAGACGCGACAGAATGCCCGGCACGAAAGCTGTCTACATAGGGCAGCATGGCACCGATGCCCTGAGCCCGCGGCGCAAACCCTTCCCAGCGTAAAAGCGGGTTCAGCCAGATCAGCCGTCGGGCCGAAAGCTGCAGACGTTCCATCTGGCGCGCCAGCGCTTCCGGGTCGTCACGATCCAGCCCGTCGGTAATGAGCAATACTACTGCTCCCTGCCCCATCACGCGCCGCGACCACAGCCGGTTAAAGGTTTCCAGACAGGCGCCGATGCGCGTCCCCCCCTCCCAGTCCTGTGCCTCGGCACCTGCGGCGGTCAGTGCGGCGTCGACATCGCGCTGGCGCAGATGGCGGGTGATGTTGGTCAGACGGGTGCCGAATGTAAACGCGTGAACTTTGGCCCAGCCGGCCCCCTTTTCGTTGGCAACCGCATGAAGAAAGTGCAGCACGATCCGGCTGTACTGGCTCATGGAGCCGGAAATGTCACAAAGCACCACCAGATTTGGCCAGCGGGGGCGCGGGCGTTTCAGCGCGATCCGGTTGATCTCGCCCCCCTGCCGCATGGCCGCACGAAGGGTGCGCGCCGCGTCAATTCGGTTGCCTCGGGCGCTGGGTTGTGTCCGGCGCGAGGCAATCGGTTTGACCGGCAGGCTCAACCGCGACAGCATCCGCTTTGCCTGCGCGACCTCTTCGGTGCTCATCTGCTCGAAATCCAGCGTCTTCAGACGCTCCTGCGAAGACATGGTCTGGCTGGCGTCGATTTCGATCATCAGCTCTTCGTTGTCCTGACTGTCCGCTTGGTCGGGTTCAGGTGCCTCTGCCCCGTCGAGCAGCGCCTCTGCCGCGCGTTTCTCCGCCGCCTGCGCCTTGCGATCTTCCTGAACGCCGCGCACCGCAGGGATCATCATGGACATCATATGCTCCAGATACCGCGGGTCGCGCCAGTAAAGACGGAAGATCTGGGCAAAGACACGGGCGTGCTCCGGACGATTTACGAAACAGGCGTGCAGGGTCCAGTAGAAATCACGTTTTTCGGTAAAACCGGCCGCCTCAACCGCGCGAATGGCGTCAATCACCCGCCCCGGGCCAATCGGCAGCCCAGCGCGCCGCAATGCCCGGGCGAAATGCGCGATATTGCCCGCGAGTTTCGGGGCCTCCGGCAGGTCAAGCGGCAGGTATTCGGGCATCTGTCCTCCTATTTCGGGCGGCTCTGCCCGCGGCGCGCCCCGCGCCTCCCCCGGAATATTCGGAGGTCATCAAACCTCAGGCCGGGGCAAGTGAAGATTTGACCTCATCCAGGATGCGTTTTGCCTCCGAACCTTGCAGCTTGGCGATGTCGTCTTGGTATTTCAGGATCGCGCCCAAAGTGTCGGCGATCACATCGGGGCTGAGGTTCACCACATCAAGCGCGAGCAGGCACTTTGCCCAGTCGATGGTTTCGGCAACCCCGGGTTTCTTGAACAAGTCCTCTGTCCGCAGCGCCTGCACGAAAGCGACCACTTCGCGGCTGAGGTTTTCCGCAGCCTCCGGTGCTCTTGCGGTAATAATCTGCATCTCGCGCTCGAAATCAGGATAATCCACCCAATGGTACAAGCAGCGCCGTTTCAACGCATCGTGCACTTCGCGGGTGCGGTTGGAAGTCACGATCACAATCGGCGGCTCTGGTGCTTTCACGGTGCCAAGTTCCGGAATCGTCACCTGAAAATCGCTTAGCGCTTCCAGCAGAAAGGCCTCAAAAGGCTCGTCCGTTCGGTCGAGTTCATCCACCAAAAGCACCGGCGCGCCCTGCGCATCGGGCCGCATTGCCTGCAAAAGGGGCCGCTCGATCAGGAACTCGTCGCTGAAAAGCTCCTGCTGCAACGCACGCCGGTCGCCGGCCTGCGCGGCTTCGGCGGTGCGGATGGCGATCATCTGCGCGGGAAAGTTCCACTCGTAAACCGCACTGGCCGCATCAAGCCCTTCATAGCATTGCAGCCGGATCAACCGCCGCCCCAAGCCAGCGGCAAGTGCCTTTGCAATCTCGGTTTTGCCCACTCCGGCCTCACCCTCCAGAAACAGCGGACGGCCCAGCGTGAGGGCAAGAAACACCACAGTGCCAAGCGCGCGCCCGCAGACATACCCCTGCTGTGACAGCATCTCCTGCACGGCATCAATTGATTTTGGCTGGGGCATGGCAGTTTCCTCTTCTCGCCCTGCAAACCTGCACTGCAAGCGCGTGGGGTCAAGCGCGTTTTCCGCTCTGCCCCCCCGTGGCCCCCGATAGCACTGCCCGATTGTCAACCACCTGCGGGCCAAACGGCCTGTTTCCATTTCGTAACCGGCATTTGCGCAGACGCCCCGTGCATGCCGGCTGATCTGTGGTAATTTCACCTACAGTAGTTGTGATTCTTGTGCGCTCGCACCGGCACGGGCACACGGTTGATAGTTGGGGGCCGCCAATGATGGCTGATACGCATATGACCTTCGGGCCGTCGCTCAAGGCGCTGAAAAAAGCTGACTGGCTGGCAGAGGCAAGCGACGCGCTTTCCGACAAGGGCAGCTTTACGGCCTTGGGCAAGCGGCACTGGGCGCTCTGGGCGCAGGGATCATCGACGCTTCTGGTCACCTTTGAAACCCTGCAGGGCATCCAGACGCTTTCGGCCATGGCCCACCCGCTGGGCTGGGATATGGCCAAGGATCAGGGCTGGTCGCACCTCGGCCTGATCTGCGACGGCGACACATGGTTTCGCGACCGCGACGTATACGCCTTTTTCGATGACAAGGTCGACGACGGGTTTTTCGACGGCTTTTCCCATGTAATCTTTTACGGCGCCGGTCCATGCGGCTACGCGGCCGCGGCTTTCTCGGTCGTGGCACCCGGCGCGCGGGTGGTCGCAATACAGCCGCAGGCCACCCTTGACCCCCGCGTCACCGAATGGGACCGGCGTTTTCTCGACATGCGCAGCGTCAGCTTCACCGACCGCTACGGCTATGCCCCCGACATGCTCGAAGCGGCGTCTCGCGCCTATGTCATCTACGACCCGATGCAGACCGAGGACGCCATGCACGCCGCCCTCTTCACCCGCCCGAACGTGACAAAGCTGCGGCTGCCACATATGGGCGGTGCGCTGCAGGGCGATATGCTCCAGATGGGCATCATGCACGAAGTGATTACCACCGCGGCACGGGGCCGCTTGACGCCTGCGCGCTTTGCGGCAATGGCCCGCGCACGACGCGACCACCTGCCCTATCTGCGCCGCCTGCTCTCACGTCTCGAAAGAGACCAGCGCGAGGGCCTGATCCGCCTGCTCTGCCAGAACGTCAATCAGCGCACCCGCGCGCCGCGGTTTGCGCGCCGGCTGAAATCATTGCTTTCGGAAACAGCCTGACGCTGGCGCACCCGCTACGACTATGCTAGCGCACGTCATATGACACAGACGATCCGCATCCGCCGCCCCGACGACTGGCACCTGCACCTGCGCGATGGCGCCATGCTGCGCGCCGTACTGCCCGCCACTGCCGCCCATTTCGCACGCGCCATCATCATGCCAAACCTTGTGCCTCCGGTTGTGACCGGCGCACAGGCCGCTGCATACCGCGACCGCATCCTTGCGGCATTGCCGAAGGGCGCGGACTTTGCACCGCTGATGACGCTCTATCTCACCGAAGACACCGACCCCGATGACGTGGCCGCCGCAAAAGCAAGCGGCCTTGTCTCCGCCGTCAAACTCTACCCCGCAGGCGCGACCACCAACTCTGCAAGCGGGGTGACCGATTTCGACAAGGTCCGGCCGGTTCTGGAAAAGATGGCCGAAATCGGCCTGCCGCTCTGCGTGCACGGCGAGGTCACGGACCCGGACATCGATATCTTCGACCGCGAAGCGGTCTTTATCGACAAAATCCTGGATCCGATCCGCCGCGCCACGCCCGGCCTGCGCGTGGTGATGGAACATATCACAACAGCGGATGCCGTAGCGTACGCCCGCGCACAGGATGACAGCCTCGCCGCCACCATCACAACGCACCACCTCGTCATCAACCGCAACCACATCCTCGCGGGTGGCATCAAACCGCACTACTACTGCCTGCCTGTCGCCAAACGGGAAACCCACCGCCTCGCGCTGCGCGCGGCGGCAACCTCCGGAGAAGGGCGCTTCTTCCTTGGCACCGATTCCGCCCCCCATACGGACGCCAACAAGCTGCTGCCCTGCGGCTGCGCCGGGTGCTTTACCGCGCTCAACACCATGGCCATCCTCGCCCATGTGTTCGAAGAAGACGGCGCATTGGACAAACTCGAAGCCTTCACCTCGCTCAACGGTCCGGCGTTCTACCGGCTGCCACCGAACGACAACACCATCACTTTGCAAAAATCCGCCACAAAGATGCCCGCTCACATCCCGACAGACGACGGTCCGGTTACCGTCTTCGATCCCGGCTTTACCCCGGCATGGTCTGTGGCGTGACGCGCTCTTTCATCTTGCCAGATAAACTCCCGCCGGAGGCTCCCGCCTTCAGCCGCCTTCCCTACCGCCAAGGACTGCGCCAATGATCCCCACCAGCTACCCAGACGCCAAGGAAATGGCCCGCCTGACCGCCCGCATGCTGCTCGAAATAGAGGCGGTACACTTTAACGCGCGCGAACCATTCACCCTCGCATCAGGCCTGCCAAGCCCCACCTATATCGATTGCCGCAAATTGATCAGCTACCCGCGCATCCGCACCACCTTGATGGATTTTCTCACCGTAACCGTCATGCGAAATGCCGGCTTCGAAGCTTTCGACAACGTGGCAGGCGGCGAAACCGCCGGCATCCCCTTCGGCGCGCTGGTGGCCGAACGCATGGCACTGCCCATGAGCTACGTCCGCAAAAAGCCCAAAGGCTACGGGCGCAATGCGCGTATCGAAGGCGCGATGCGCGAAGGCGAGCGTGTCCTGCTTGTCGAAGATCTGACAACTGACGGTGGCTCCAAGCTCAGCTTCGTCGATGCCATACGCGAAACCGGCGCGCACTGCGGCCACACAGCGGTGATTTTCTACTACGGCATCTTCCCTGAAACCGAGAAAACCCTCGGGGACCACGGCGTCGCGCTGCACTACCTGTGCACGTGGTGGGACGTCCTTGCCGAAGCCCGCGCACAAGGCATTTTTGACGATGAGACTCTCGCCGGCGTCGAAGCCTTCCTGAACGATCCGCGTAAGTGGCAGGAAGCAAACAAGAAATAGAAGTCCAACGCCTCCTCACGCGGGACAGGGCAAAAAACTTGTCCACAGTCCCGTGGATAAACCGGCACAGAATCGACCGGCGCCGCCCAGATGTCGCATGCCCGACCGCAACCAATACAATATCTAGTGACGCCCTGCGGCACATGTGTTATGCACAGAGTTATTCGCAGGCTTCTCCACCAAGATTTTCAGATGTCATGGAACTGCATTATTCTGTAAGACCACAGCACCGCCGCCGCAGACGCGCGGGACAAGAGCAGCAAAAGCGTACGCAGGGACAGCAATGAACGAGATAGCCGCCTTTAACGCGACTGGCGTAGACGTACAATCGCCCGAGACCATGCCGCACTCGATCGAGGCAGAGCAGCAGCTTCTTGGCGCCATCCTGACGAACAACGATGTCTATGACCGCGTCGCTTCGGTCATCACGGCCAAGCATTTCTTCGAACCGGTGCACGCGCGCATCTTCGAAATCGCCTCCAACCGCATCGCCAAGAACAATCTCGCCTCGCCGGTGACGCTCAAAGCGTTCATGGAAGACGACGAAGGGCTGAAAGAACTGGGCGGGCCCGCCTACCTTGCCCGTCTCGCAGGCGCGGCCATCTCGGCCTTTGCCGTGCGCGACTACGCGCAGATGATCTACGACCTCGCCGTACGCCGCGATCTCATCCAGTTGGGCCGCGACATCTCGGAAAAAGCCGCACGGGTCGACATCACCTCAGAACCGCGCGAACAAATCGTCGAGGCCGAACAGGCACTCTACGGGCTGGCCGAACAGGGGCAGGTCGAAAGCGGCTTTCAAAGCTTTCTCCGCGCGGTCACCGACGCAGTCAATGTCGCCAACGCCGCCTACCAGCGCGAAGGCGGGCTGGCAGGCGTCTCCACCGGCCTCATCGACATGGACAAGAAACTGGGCGGTCTGCACCGCTCCGACCTGATCATTCTCGCCGGTCGCCCCTCGATGGGCAAAACCTCACTGGCCACCAACATCGCCTTCAACATTGCCAAAGCCTACAAAAAAGGCATCAGCGCAGACGGCTCCGAAGGGGCCGTTGATGGCGGTGTTGTCGGATTTTATTCCCTCGAGATGAGTGCCGAGCAGCTCGCCGCGCGGATCCTGTCAGAAGCATCAGAAGTGCCATCCGAACAGATCCGTCGCGGCGACATGACCGAGGCCGAATTCCGCCGCTTTGTCGACGCGGCCAAATCGCTCGAGGCCTGCCCGCTCTACATCGACGACACCCCGGCCCTGCCGATCAGCCAGCTTGCCGCGCGTGCGCGCCGGCTCAAACGCACCCACGGGCTCGATGTGCTAATGGTCGACTACCTGCAATTGGTGCGCGGCACCGGGCGTTCGGAAAACCGCGTAAACGAGATTTCCGAGATCACCATGGGCCTCAAAGCCATCGCCAAGGAACTCGACATCCCTGTAATCGCGCTCTCGCAGCTTTCCCGTCAGGTCGAAAACCGCGACGACAAACGCCCGCAGCTCAGCGACCTGCGCGAATCCGGCTCCATCGAACAGGACGCCGACGTTGTCATGTTCGTTTTCCGCGAGGAATACTACGTGGAACGCGAAAAACCATCGGACGACAACCTCGAAGAAATGGCCAAGTGGCAGGAACGTATGGAACGTCTGCACGGCAAGGCCGAGGTCGTCATCGGCAAGCAACGCCACGGCCCCATCGGCACCGTCGAGCTTAGCTTCGAAGGCCGGTTTACCCGTTTTGGCAACCTCGTGCAGGCGTGGCAGCAAGGCGCAGATCAGGAATTCTGACCGCGCCCGCATCGCCGCCGGTCGGCGCGCGACTCTCTCGCGGCATTGCCCCCTGCACCTGTGCTCCCACAGACGCGCTGCGGCGCAAAAACCAGCCATTTGCCCCGGCGGCACCACCGCCAGCACCATCTCTCGCACCGGCGCATCTGTTTCCAAATCCGCCTCAGCCGCGGCGGTTTTTGCGCAACCATCCCACGCCACGCACCCTTCCCTTGCGTAAGGGTGCATGTTCCGTGACGTCACATCTCCCCTGCCCTGATTGACGGGCCCGACGCGCCCGCTCTTTGTAAAACATCACACTTTCCTGGGGAGGAATTTCATGAGTACCACGCTCGGTTTCGACCGTATTTATTATTTTGGCGACAGCCTGACTGACAGCGACGAGATTTTCGCGGCGTCATCAGCCGTTGCGTTTTTCGGCATACCGCCGCTGGCCGCAGGCTATGCCGGACAGTTTTCCAACGGCGACGTCTACGCCGATCTGGTCCCTGATCTGATTGGCGTAGAGGGGGGCGAGGCGCTCAACTACGCAGTGGGAGGCGCGCAGGCCCTGACCAACCGCACCATTCAGGAAATCCTGCCGCCGCAGATCATACGCCCGGATGCGCGCCCCGAGGATCTGGCATTCGGTGTCGACTATCAGGCACAGGTGGATCGCTTTCTCGCTGATACAGCAGGTGAGGACCTTTCTGATGCTGCTGTTTCCGTCCTCATCGGCCTCAACGACTTCGGCGATGTCGATCCCTTGTCGCTCATCACCGCTCAGGATCCGGTGCAAGTAGCCTTCCTCTGGGGCGCGCAAATCGCGCAAAGCACGCTGGAATCCACCGTCAACTTCGCTATTGCCGGTGTCGGCACGATCATTCTGAACACAGTACCCGAGTCGCCGGTGTTCCCCTTCAATGAACAAAGCCCCGAAGTGTTCCAGCTTCTTGGCCCGGTCGTGACCGCCGGGTACAACACCACGCTTCTGGCCGGTGTCGCGGCACTGGAGGCAGCAGGGGCAGAGGTCGTCGTCGTCGACTACGGCGCGATGCTTGAAGAAGTCGACCGCAACAGCGACAGCTTCGGTTTCCAGCTCTTTGATCAGCAGTTTCTGCTCGGAAGTCAGGGCTCTGGCGGCATCAATCCCGATTTTGCCGCCATTCCGTTCAATCAGGTGGCGTTTTACGACTCCGTTCACCCGACGGCGGAACTGCACGAGATCATGGCAGCATTTCAGACCGAAAGCCTCACCTCAAAGGTAGAGATTGGCACGGCTGCGGATGAGGACATCAAAGGCACCAAGGGCGATGACCTTGTGCTGGGACGTGACGGAAACGACGATATCGCGCTGTCCAATGGTGACGACGTGGCCATCGGCGGGCGCGGCAACGACGTGATCTCAGGCGGCAACGGTAATGACCTGATCGATGGCAGCAACGGTAATGACCATCTGCTTGGCGGCAACGGCAACGATATTCTGTCCGACGGCACAGGCACCGATGTGTCCAAAGGCGGCAACGGCGATGACCTGCTGATCGACGGGGCGGGCTCGGATATGGCGTTTGGCGGAAACGGCGCCGATGCCTTTATCTTTACCCAAGCCGCCGTACGGGGTCGCGACACCGATGGTATGGACTATTTCGACGGCGGGCGCGGGTATGACACGCTCGTGCTGCGCCTTGCTGATGTCGACATGGACCTTGGGATCACCCAGCAGGGCAGTACAACGATCTATGACGCGCTTGGCCTGACCACAACCAGCATCGAAGAGGTGCTGATCATTGGCGCCGCGGATGTGCCAGAGCTGGACGGCTTTGAAGATGCCCTTGCCACCGCTGATCTGTGGCACCTCGTCTGACGACAGTCTGATCTGCCAGAATTCGCCCCGGTCTGTTGCGCAGGCCGGGGCTTTTTTATGTGTCGCGCCGATTTGATTGGACTTGCGCGCAGCCATGTGGCGCAGTTGCGCCATGCGTGCCCTTGTCTTGACGCTGATGCTCCTGCCCTGCCTCGTTGATGCCAGCGAGACAGAGGTCGACGTCGAACTCGTCCTTGCCGTCGACGTGTCCCGCTCGATGAGTGATGAAGAGCTTGCGATCCAGCGTAAAGGCTATGCAGAGGCGCTGCGCGCACCTGATGTGCTGGCCGCGGTGCAGAACGGCATGTTGGGGCGCATCGCCGTGACGTATGTGGAATGGGCCGGCGAATACGCACAGCGCACCGTCGTTCCATGGACGCTTCTGGCCGATGCCCGCGATGCCGAAGCCATCGCCGCCGACATCGCCGCGCTCGACACGCCCAGCCAGCAACGCACCTCGATTTCAAACGCGTTGCTCTTTGCCGCCGACAGTTTCGACGACAACGGTTTTGCCGGTCTGCGCCGCGTCATTGACGTGTCCGGCGACGGCCCGAACAATCATGGCCGCCCTGTGCTGCGCGCCCGCGACGCGGTGACGGCCCGCGGCATCACGATCAACGGCCTGCCCCTGATGACCACCGATGCCATGAGCGAGCTTTGGGGCATCGACGATCTTGATGTCTACTATGCGAATTGCGTGATCGGAGGCCCCGGCTCTTTTGTGCTGCCGGTGCTGGCGTGGGATGAATTTGCCGCCGCCGTCAAACGCAAGCTGATCCTTGAAATCGCCGCACGCCCTGCGCCCTTGGTACTGGCAAGCGCGGCGCGCGCCTCTGGTTATGACTGCCTCATCGGCGAAAAGATATGGGAACGCAACCGCGGGTATTTCCTGATCCCCTGAGCGGCACAGCAGCGCGCAAATTGCCCCGCGCGGCACCGGCGGCTCTTGACCTTGCGGCCCATCATGTCAAAGAGACGGGATGAGTACTGCGACACTGACCATCGATCTGGGCGCCATTGCGATGAACTGGCGCAACCTGAATGCCGCAACCGGCGTCGAGACCGCCGCCGTGGTCAAGGCGGATGCCTACGGGCTGGGTCTTGCGCCGGTCGCCAAGACACTCGCGCGGGCGGGCGCGCGCGAATTCTTCGTGGCCGTCGCCGAAGAAGGCGCAAAGCTGCGCGAGGTGCTCGGCAAGGGCCCGCGCATCAGCGTCTTTTCAGGTCACATGGCAGGTGACACCGCATTGATACGCGACGCACGGCTCACACCACTGCTAAATTCCGTCGACCAGATGGTGCGCCACGTCGAAGCGCTGCCAGGCCACCCCTTCGGCATCCAGCTCGACAGCGGCATGAACCGTCTCGGCATGGAACCGCCCGAATGGGCCGCGCTGCGCGACATTGCACTCGACCAGTCGCTCACACTGGTGATGTCGCATCTGGCTTGTGCAGATGAACCCGACCACCCGATGAACCACCACCAACTGCAGCAGTTCCGCGAGATGACCGACGGCATCACCGCGCCGCGCTCGCTCGCGGCCACCGGTGGCGTCCTGCTCGGGGCGGATTACCACTTCGAACTGACCCGCCCCGGCATCGGGCTTTACGGCGGGCTGCCATTCGTGGATGCACACCCGGTCGTCAAGCTCGATATCCCGGTAATTCAGGTCCGCGACGTCCACCCCGGTGAAACCGTAGGCTACGGCAATACATGGACAGCACGCAGCCGCGCGCGCATCGCGACCATCTCGGCAGGCTACGCCGACGGCCTGATCCGCGCCATGGGCCCGCAGGCCACGCTGCACATGGGCAGCTCTGCGGTGCCGGTCGTCGGGCGCGTCTCCATGGATCTGATCGGCGTTGACGTCACCGGCCTTGCCGCTGAACCCGAAAGCCTGCAACTGCTCGGCTCGCACCAATCCGTTGACACTGTCGCAGGTTTTGCCGACACCATCGGATACGAAATTCTGACCTCACTGGGAGCGCGCTACAAGCGCGTCTATACTTGATGCACCTGATCGCCGTCCTCGGCCGAACGGTACTGGGCTTCTTCGCCGCCATCGGCCGCGTGGGTATCTATGCCGCGAACACACTGTCGCATATGTTCCGCCCACCCTTTTACGGTCGCGAATTCGCCGCAGCACTGCTGAACATCGGCTGGCTGTCGCTGCCCGTCGTGGGGCTGACGGCCGTCTTCACCGGCGGCGCGCTCGCCCTGCAAATTTACGCAGGCGGCTCGCGCTTCAACGCCGAAGCGGTGGTACCTCAGATCGTTGCCGTGGGTATGGTCCGCGAACTGGGCCCGGTGCTGGTCGGCCTGATGATCGCCGCACGCGTGACGTCCTCCATCGCGGCTGAAATTGCCACAATGAAAGTCACCGAACAGATCGACGCGCTCGTCACCCTCTCCACCCATCCGATGAAATACCTCACCGTGCCGCGCGTGCTCGCCGCGTTTCTGGTCGTGCCGCTGCTGGTGGGTGTGGGCGATATCATCGGTATCTTTGGCGGCTTTGCGGTGGCCACCGGCACGCTGGGCTTTAACGCGGCTGGCTACATCAACAATACGGTCGACTTTCTCGAACCGCTCGACGTGATCTCCTCGCTGACCAAAGGCGCGGTCTTTGGCTTTGGCGCCGCCCTGATGGGCTGCTATCACGGCATGAGTTCAGGTCGCGGCGCCATGGGTGTGGGCCGCGCCACCAAAACAGCCGTCGAAAGCGCAGCCGTCCTGATCCTCGCCGCCAACTTCGTGCTCACGGGGGTCTTTTTCACGCTATGACCGACCTGATGATCGACATGAAAGACGTGAAAAAGTCTTTCGGCAGCAACCACGTGCTCAAAGGCTACACGCTGTCCATTCCCAAAGGCTCTTCGATGGTCATCATCGGCGGGTCCGGCACCGGCAAGTCCATCGCACTCAAATGTATCCTCGGCCTGATGCAACCTGACAGCGGCACCATCCTTGTCGACGGCAAGAACGCCGCTGATGTCAGCGACCGCGACGCTTTCCTCGCCCGCTTCGGCATGCTCTTTCAAGGGTCCGCCCTGTTCGACAGCTTGCCGGTCTGGCAAAACGTCGCCTTCCGCCTGCTGCGCGGGTCACTCAAACGTCCGCGAGAAGAGGCGCGCGCCATCGCGGTGGAAAAACTCCGCCGCGTGGGCCTGAAAGAGGACGTGGCCGACCGCTTTCCGGCAGAACTCTCTGGCGGCATGCAAAAACGCGTCGGACTGGCCCGTGCCATCGCCGCCGAGCCGGAGATCATCTTTTTCGACGAACCCACCACCGGGCTCGACCCGATCATGTCCGGCGTCATCAACGATCTCATTCGCGAAATCGTGGTCGAAATGGGCGCCACGGCGATGACCATCACGCACGACATGTCAAGCGTCCGCGCCATTGCCGACAACATCGCCATGTTGCACGACGGCATCATCCAGTGGACAGGCCCCGTCAGCGACATGGATCAAAGCGGCAACCCCTACCTCGAGCAGTTCATCCACGGCCGCGCCGACGGCCCGATCGAGGCGGTGCGCTGAATTTACCCCGCCGCGTCAGGCTCTGAATGATGTCTTTCGGCCGGTGTGCCGAACCGTTCCCACAGAACCGATGCCAAATACGGACGTCGCAGGAGGCATCCGCTGCGCTTGTTGCGGCAATCCTGCCCCGAAAGGTTGCCGCATGGCTGATCGAACGGCGTCTCCCTGACAGCCTGCACGGCTGGGACCAAAACCTTCGCCCAAAGCAGACGTGGGCGCGGTCGTGTCAGGGCCGGTTTTCACAGCCGTTCAAATCCGGACACCCGCTGCCGCCGGCGATGCCGTTGAACGACCCGGCGGCAAACACGACAAACGCCGCGACCGCATCGCAATCAGGGAATGACCGCCAAAAGGCATTTGCCTGCCGGCAGCACACAAGCATTCGTGAAAATGGCCCGGTTCAACGGCACCGGTTTTATGACACGCCATTCGACATATGCGCTGCCGCTGCGCGAACATCCTGCGGCACGTCAACAGCAAGCCGTGTCTCCAGACTGAGCAACACGCATTTGAACTGCGTCTCAAACGCCAGCATCCGGTCCGGTCCCCGAAAAAGTTGATGGCGAAAGGCCATCGATTTGCCGCCAATCCCCTCCACGGCACTTTCCATCCAAATGCTGTCCCCCGCAGAAAGCTCGGCTTTGAAGTCACTTTCGGCATGCACAACCGCGAAAGAAAGCCTGCGCCCTTCGCGCATATCCTGCGCGGTAAGCCCCAGTTCGCTTTGCACCGCAAAGACCGCATCGGAACACGCCGCAAAATATTTCGACACGTTCATGTGCCCCAGAAAATCGCAATCAGAAGGATCGATAACTGACCGGAAAGAAACAAAAGCGGCCATCTTTTTCCCCCTGCGCGCCCTGACCAAAGTGCGCCACCAAACTACGCCAAACCACCGGCAACCGCAAAAAGTTTCAAAAGCGCGCCCCAAAACTGCACAGATTGTCGCAGTTGCCCAATTCCCTGCCGCCCCGCTCTGGTCATGTCCCCCCGGCAGAATACCTCCAGCCTCCAACGAGGGAGGGAAGACCCGTGAAAGACACATACACAGATCATCAGGAAATCACCGCCACACCAAACCCGGTCGATGCAGATCGCGCACGGCAGGCACAAACGGGCTACGGCGCCATGGCGATCGCCGCGTCCATGGCGGGAGGCTACCGCGAGGATGGCAAGCAAGGGCCGATTGTTACGGCGGCCAAGCTGTTTTGCATCCTGTTTGCCTTTCTGGCCCCCAGCTTGCTGCTGATCGACGTGGCTCTGAACTGATCAGCCACTCCCACGCATGGACGTCTCTGACCGGGTCTGCGTTACGCGCAGTGCCCGGCACTTTGACGCGTGTCCACCGTCACTTTGCCAGATAAACTCCCGCCGGAGGCTCCCGCCGTCGCCGCCCGCGCCCTCGCCCGCCAACTTTGGCCGCCACCCGACAGACAACCGCACATCTCGGGTGGCTGCCACCATCGACAAATCCCCCGCCCCGTCGCACTGGCCGACACGCGCCCACCGTCACTTTGCAAAATAAACTCCCGCCGGAGGCTCCCTCGACCGCCGCGCACGCGCCCTTAACCTTTTGCGCACCTTCGTCGAAAAACCGCCGCTGCACCGTTGTAATACCGACGTTACACCGACGTATTACCGCATCCCGAATTGACCTGTTTTACAAAGCCCTGCGCGCTTGTGCGACATGGCGGCGTACGGTGCCTGCGTACGCCGGCGCAACAAAGATTTGAGGTTTGACGACACCGGCGCTTCAGGCCACAAGAGTGCATGGCAAAATCACCCTCCTTTTCCTGCGCCGCCTGCGGCAATGTCACGACAAAATGGGCAGGCCGCTGCGAAGCCTGCGGCGAATGGAACACCATTGCGGAAGACGCAGGTATCTCCAAAGGCCCGACCAAATCTCTGGGGGGCAAGCGCGGCGCGGCGGTCCACCTGACCGATCTTGGCACCGAAGAAACCCCGCCCCCCCGCACCACCAGCGGCATCGCCGAACTTGACCGTGTTCTGGGCGGCGGGCTGGTGCCGGCGTCGGCGATTCTGGTGGGCGGCGATCCGGGGATCGGCAAATCGACCCTGCTGCTGCAGGCGGCGGCGCAGTTTGCGCGAAGCGGCCTGAAAACGATTTATGTCTCCGGTGAGGAGGCCTCAGCCCAGGTGCGCATGCGCGCCCAGCGCCTTGGGTTGTCCGACGCCCCTGTTCAACTGGCGGCCGAGACCAATCTGCGCGATATCCTGACCACGCTCGAGACCGAAAAGCCGCAACTGGCCATCATCGATTCCATCCAGACCATGTGGGCCGACAACGTCGAAGCGGCGCCCGGATCGGTCAGTCAGGTCCGCTCCGCCGCACATGAGCTCACGAGTTTTGCCAAACGGCGCGGCGTCAGCGTCGTCCTTGTGGGCCACGTCACCAAAGAGGGACAGATCGCCGGTCCCCGTGTTGTTGAACACATGGTCGATACGGTTCTCTACTTCGAGGGCGAACGCGGCCACCAGTTCCGCATTCTGCGCGCCGTCAAGAACCGCTTTGGCCCCGCCGACGAGATCGGCGTGTTTGAAATGACCGGACAGGGCCTTGCCGAAGTCGGCAATCCTTCGGCGCTTTTCCTGTCAGAGCGCGGCACCCCGTCACCGGGTTCAGTCGTTTTCGCGGGCATCGAAGGCACCCGCCCCGTTCTCGTTGAGTTTCAGGCACTTGTCGCCCCTTCCCCCCATGCGCAGGCTCGCCGTACAGTCGTCGGCTGGGATGGTGGACGGCTCGCGATGATCCTCGCCGTGCTCGAGGCGCGATGCGGGATTCCCTTCGCCGGGCTGGATGTCTACCTCAATGTCGCCGGCGGGATGAAAGTGTCCGAACCGGCAGCAGACCTCGCGGTCGCCGCGGCTTTGCTCAGCGCGCGCGAAGACGCAGCCTTGCCCTCGGATACCGTTGTTTTTGGCGAAATCAGCCTGTCCGGAGCCCTCAGACCGGCCTCTCAGACCGAAAATAGGTTGAAAGAAGCGCAAAAACTTGGTTTCACCAATGCAATCGCCGCCGCAGGTGGCAAGCCCGTAGGTGTTCAGGGTATCGCGCTCAACAAAATGAGTGACCTGACCGGCTTTGTGGGCGAAGTATTCGGCGCAGGATAAGCGCCCGAGCGAGAGGCAGAAAAGCTATGCAGGACTTTACACTTATCGACGGGGTGGTGGCGCTTGTCATCGTGATCTCGGCCCTTCTGGCATACGGCCGCGGGCTGGTGCGCGAATTGATGGCGATTGTCGGCTGGATCGTGGCGGCCGTAGTCGCGTTCATGTTTGCCCCGCAGGTTGAACCTCTGGTGCGCGAAATCCCGGTCGTGGGAGAATTCCTCGCAGACAGTTGCGAGCTATCCATCATCGGGGCCTTCGCCGCAGTCTTCGCCGTTGCACTGATCGTCGTTTCTCTCTTCACCCCCCTGTTCTCGGGCGTGGTCCAGCGTTCTGCCATCGGCGGGATAGATCAGGGCCTCGGGTTCCTTTTCGGGGTGGTGCGTGGCGTGCTCCTCGTGGCGGTGGGCTTCTTTGTTTACAACATCGTTGTCACCGGAGAGAGCTACCCGGTCGTGGACGAGAGCCGTTCGGCAACTGTCTTCCTGCAACTGTCGGAGCGCATCGAAAGCTCTGAACCGGAACAAGCACTTGGCTGGATCACCCAGCAATACGAAGAACTGGTCGGCGAGTGCGGGCAGTAACCGTCCTCAGGTTTCGCATCACGGTTAACCGTTCGTTATTCTAACGCCCATAGGCTCGCCTGAAATTTTAGGATTGAGCTTTTGACCCGCGGCGACCTTGTCCAGCTTGACTGTATTGACGTGCCTGTCTTCGTTCTGGAACAGGATGCGCTTGGCATTCCGTGTTACCGCCACATCAACGCCAAGGGATTAGAGCTCTATGGCGACACCCTCGGCGATTTTCTGGGCAAATCTGCAGCGCAGGTCTTCCTCGGCGAGGACGGCAGGAAAACCCTGCGCCACCACATCGAATGCTTCCTCACAGGCAAACCCGTTGACTACAATGTATCGGTGGTCACCAGCCAGATGCAGCGGGAATATCGCATTCAACTAAAGCCGCAAATTGGCGCAGATGGTGCGGTCCTGCGGGTTTTGGGGACGGGCCACGACATTACCGAAGCACAAGACGCGCAACAGATCAAACAGGGCCTGGATCACGCCCAGACGGAACAATTCGTGACGCTCGCCGCGCATGACTTGCGGACACCCATGCGCAACATCCGCAACCTGACAGCAATGCTGCGCGAAAATTTCGAGGATCGCGGCGACGGCAAGGTCGAGTTAATCGACATGCTTGAGGACGTCGCAACAAAGTCCAGCACCCTCATTAGTGAGGTCTTGCAGTACTCCCTCACTACCCGGACCAAGGCCAGCGTATGCTCCTTTGCCCTGTCGGAGCTTTGTGCCGACATCGACGCTATTCTGAACCCGCGAAATCAACACGACATAAAATGGCCGGATGCCATTCTCGAAACGGATCGGATGGTTGTACAGGTCGTGATCCGAAACCTCGTGGATAACGCAATCAAATACGGTGCCCGTGACAGGCTCACCATAGACATATCCACATGGGTAGAAGACAGCCGGCGTGTGGGCTTTGCCGTAGAAGATAATGGTCAGGGCATGACAAACCCCGGTATCGCGTTCCTGAATAGCGGGCAAATGCATGCGGACAGCGGATACGGGCTATTGAGCATTCGGCGCTTGCTCACCGCGCGGCGGGGCTCCATCTCCGCAAGACACGGTCCCAAAGGCAAAGGCACGCGCGTGGTCTTCAAGCTCCCCGGGGTGCTGCAACCTGCACATGTATTCACACCGGGCAGTTACCCCAAACGCCGCGTGGCGCGCGGCTGAAGTGACCTGCGGATCACATACAAACCACATTTCCGTAGTCGCGACGTGACACCGGGCGGGCAACACCCTAAATAGGAACCTGTTGCCAACACGGATTCGGAGCTACCCGTTGTCCAAGATCATGCCCCCCGCGCACCCGTTTGATGCAAGCTATCTGCGCGATACGGAAAGCGACGATAAACTGAAAGAAGAATGTGGCATATTCGGCGTGCTCGGCGTTGTGGATGCCTCGAACTTCGTAGCCCTTGGCCTGCATGCACTACAGCACCGCGGACAGGAAGCGGGCGGCATTGTCAGCCACGACAAGGACCACGGCTTCCAGTCTGCCCGCCGGTTCGGCTATGTCCGCGACAGCTTTACCAGCCAGTCGGTGATGGAAACCTTGCCGGGCCCGCTGGCCATTGGCCATGTGCGCTACTCGACCGCGGGCTCAAAAGGCCAGACCGCCATTCGCGACGTCCAGCCGTTCTTTGGTGAATTTGCCATGGGGGGCGCTGCCATCGCGCACAACGGCAACATCACCAATGCCAATGCGCTGCGCCGCGAACTGATCGAACGCGGCTCGATCTTTCAAAGCTCGTCTGACAGCGAATGCATCATCCATCTGATGGCGCGCTCGTTGCAGCGCACCATCCCCGAACGCATGGAAGACGCACTGCGCCGCGTCGAAGGCGCTTTCTCGGTGGTTGCAATGACCCGCACCAAGCTGATCGGCGTGCGCGATCCCTTGGGTGTGCGCCCGCTTGTTCTGGGCAAGGTCGGCGATGGATGGGTTCTGTCGTCTGAAACATGCGCGCTGGATATCATCGGCGCCGAATTCGTCCGCGAGATCGAACCGGGAGAAATGGTTGTTATCAACGCCGACGGCGTGGAAAGCCACTTTCCGTTCCGGCCACAGAAATCACGTTTCTGTATCTTTGAGCATGTATACTTCTCCCGCCCGGACAGCATTCTCGGCGGACGTTCGGTCTATGAGACCCGCGAGGCGATCGGGCGCGAACTGGCCAAGGAAAACCCGGTAGATGCCGATATCGTCTGCCCTGTACCCGACAGCGGTACGCCCGCCGCGATCGGCTTTTCGCTGGAATCGGGGATCCCATATGCGATGGGCATCATCCGCAATCAGTACATGGGCCGCACTTTCATCGAACCGACAGAGCAGATCCGCAACATGGGCGTGCGGTTGAAACTCAACGTGAACCGCGCACTGATCAAGGGCAAACGCGTGATCCTCGTCGATGACAGCGTGGTGCGGGGTACAACAAGCCGAAAGATCAAAGAGATGATACTCGATGCCGGCGCAGCAGAAGTGCACTTCCGTATCGCCTCTCCACCGACGGCATGGCCCTGCTTTTACGGCGTTGACACACCTCAGCGCGAAAAGCTGCTGGCCGCCACGATGTCTGAAGAAGAGATGTGCCACCACCTCGGCGTTGACAGCCTGCGTTTCATCTCGCTTGATGGCCTGTATCGCGCCGTTGGCGAAAGCGGCGGGCGCAACAACGCACAGCCGCAGTATTGCGATGCCTGTTTCTCGGGAGAATACCCCGTAACCCCCGCAGACCAGATCGAAGAGGGCTTCGAAATGAAGCCCGCCGCCGAATAACTGCCGCACTTAACAAGCAAGCCGATCCGCATGACCAAAACAGCACTGATCACCGGCGCCTCCCGGGGCCTTGGGGCCGCTTTCGCGGAAACCCTCTGCGACACCTACCACATCATCGCTGTGGCCAAGACCACCGGCGCACTGGAAGAGCTTGACGACCGGATCAAAACGAGCGGCGGCAGCGCAACGCTGGCACCAATGGACATCACCAACGCGGACGCCATGGCCACGCTCTGCCGGGGTATCTTCGATCGCTGGGGCGGGCTTGATCTTTGGCTTCATACAGCGATCCACGCAGCCCCCCTGACACCCACCGATCACATAGATGCCAAGGATCTCGCCAAGTCCGTGGCCACGAATGTCACCGCCACCGCAACGCTGATCACCTACGTGTCTCCCCTGTTGGGGCAAACCGGCTGCGCGGTTTTTTTCGAAGACCCCCGCGGCGGTGATAAATTCTTCGGCAGCTACGGCGCAACCAAGGCGGCACAGGCCGCTCTGGCGCGCAGCTGGCAGGCGGAAACACAAAAGACAGGCCCGATGGTCAAGATCCTGTCGCCCCGGCCAATGCCGACGGCAACCCGGGCGCGCTTTTTTCCGGGCGAGGATCGCGCCCCGCTCGCGGATATTCGCGAAGAAGCGGTACGCCTGCGCGCAGAACTCTAGCTCTTTCATCTTGCCAAATAAACTCCCGCCGGAGGCGCCCGCACTTGCCGCCCGCGATACGCTCGCCTATCAAGGCGAAAAGGGGCACGATATGCGCATTCTCATCACCAACGACGACGGTATCAACGCCCCCGGGCTGACCGTTCTGCACGCCATCGCAACAGAGCTTGCGGGCCAGAACGGCGAAGTCTGGACGGTCGCGCCGGCTTTCGAGCAATCCGGCGTCGGCCATTGCATCAGCTATACCCACCCTACGATGGTGGCCGAGATGGGACCACGGCGGTTTGCAGCCGAAGGCTCCCCGGCCGACTGCGTTTTGGCCGGTGTGCATGACGTAATGAAAGACAATCCGCCCGACCTCGTACTCTCCGGCGTCAACCGCGGGAACAACTCCGCCGAAAACACGCTCTACTCCGGCACCATCGGCGGTGCGATGGAAGCGGCCCTGCAAGGCCTGCCTGCGATCGCACTGTCGCAGTATTACGGACCGGACAACGCCGGTATCGACAATCCGTTCGAAGCATCTGCAGTGCATGGCGCGGAGGTGGTACGTCGTATCCTCGCCCATACACCAGAGCATACCGAAGGCTACCGGCTGTTTTACAACGTTAATTTTCCGCCGGTTCCCGCAACCGCGGTCAAGGGCACACGTCTGGCCACGCAGGGTCTGCGGGCAGGTCCCAGCTTTTCTGCTGAACCGCATTTGTCGCCATCGGGCCGGCGCTTTTTGTGGATCAGGGGAGGCGACCAACGTCGCCCCACCGCTGAAGGCTCTGATGCGCAACTCAACCTGCAAGGCTATATCTCTGTGACGCCTATGCGGGCGGATTTGACCGCACATGACATGATGACCAGCCTGTCAGGCATTAACACATGACCGAAGACCCGACCGACGCAACACGCAAGATGCAGTTCCTGTTTGCGTTGCGGTCAAAGGGTGTGACCGACAAGCGGGTCCTGCAGGCGATGGAAACGATTGACCGTGGCCAGTTCATCCGCGGCATCTTTGCAGACCGTGCCTATGAGGATATGCCCCTGCCAATTGCCTGCGGTCAAACAATCAGCCAGCCGTCCGTCGTCGGCCTCATGACGCAGGCGCTCAACATAAGCCCGCGCGACAAGGTGTTAGAAGTCGGTACCGGCTCGGGATATCAGGCCGCGATCCTCAGCCGCCTCGCACGCAGGGTCTACACGGTGGATCGCCACAGCCGTCTGGTACGCGAAGCGCGCGCATTGTTCGACAGCATGAACCTGACAAACATCACGGCCATTACCGCCGATGGCAGCTACGGGTTGGCGGATCAGGCTCCGTTTGACCGCATCCTCGTAACAGCCGCCGCCGAAGACCCGCCGGGCACGCTGCTCGAGCAGTTGAAACCCGGCGGCATCATGGTCGTGCCGGTCGGACAATCGGACGCAGTGCAGCACCTCATCGTCGTGCGCAAATCCGACGCGGGCTATGATTACGAAGAATTGCGCCCTGTGCGCTTTGTGCCCTTGCTCGAAGGCTTGGGAAAGGACACATAAGCTGATATAGTGATGCGATAAGCGCGGGATCAACACGCGCAGGCTCGATCAGCGGTATTGAGGATGACAAAATGAACAGGCTTCTATGGCAAGCAAAGGGGCGCGCGCCAATCGCGAGCGTTGCGGCCTTGATGGTGGTGAGCGCGTGCAGCGGCCCACTCGATCTTGATCTACGCGGCACTGGTGGCGGTTTTTCGACCGCGCAGGCAGCCTCCGAGGTGACAACAGAAACCAGACCTGCTCCGGACAACCGCGGTGTTATTTCCTACCCCAATTATCAGGTAGCCGTCGCGCGCAGAGGCGACACCATCGACAGCGTGGCAGGGCGTCTGGGACTGGAACCGCAGCAGCTGGCGCGATTCAACGGGATCGATCGCAAAGCCTCCTTGCGCGACGGCGAGATCATCGCCCTGCCCGTGCGCGTGTCTGAACCCTCGCCACAAACCGGTGCCACCACAACCGGACCGATCCGCCCCGGCAGCGTCGACATAGGCACGCTGGCAGGCGGCGCTATCGACCGCTCGGCACCACAGACGGCGTCCGGCAACGTACAGACAGCGGCACTGCCGCCCTCGACCGCGCCGGCACCCGCCCCCGCGACATCGGGTCAGGAACCGACACGTCACAAGGTCGAACGCGGCGAAACTGCCTACACGATCGCGCGGCTTTACAATGTGCCGGTCAAGTCACTTGCGGAATGGAACGGTCTCGGGCCGGATTTCGCCATCCGTGAAGGCCAGTTTCTGCTGATCCCTGTGGCCCGTCAGGCACCACCGGCACAAACCGCATCCGCGATACCAAAACCGGGCGTCGGCTCCCCGACACCCACACCACCCAGCGCGACAAAACCCTTGCCGCCTGCCGGAGCAGCGGTTCCAGTAGCCGCAGCAGCCGCCTCGGCTGCGTCAGAACCAAGCGTTGACGTGGGCGAACGCACCGCCGCCTCTGACAATGCGCGCATGCTCTACCCGGTCACCGGTTCCATCATTCGGGAGTACTCCAAGGGCCGCAACGAAGGCATCGACATCAAGGCGGCACCCGGCACAGCGGTCCGTGCCGCCGATGCCGGAACAGTGGCAGCCATCACCAAAAGTGCCGAGGGCGTTCCAATCGTCGTGGTCCGGCATGACCCGGAGTTGCTGACCGTTTACGCCAACGTCACAGATGTAAGTGTGGAAAAAGGGACAAAGGTGACCCGCGGGCAGTCCATCGCCGAGTTACGCGATGGCAAGGACGCCTTCGTTCACTTTGAGGTCCGTAACGGTTTCGACAGCGTTGACCCCATGCTGTACCTCAAATAGCTGAAAACAAAAGGGATTCCCGCAATACGCGAAAACTGATGCTGTTGAGCGCAATTTTCCTAGAAATTGCCTCAATAGCGCCATAATGCGCGGGGGTGCCGTCATGACCTTGCCTCGTTTCCAGTCCAGAAACAGTCTGGAACATCGACGAGGATTGGACCACGGTCATGCCTACTTTTTACGGGTACACCTTCGCCATTTTCGGCACACAGTCCAGTTCGGCTGGTGGCGCAAGCATAGACTACGACACGCCCCCGACCGGCACGTGGCGGTATACCGGTTCCGATACCTATTTCGTGGTCGAAGAGAAAAACACCTCAAACGACGAGTTTGAGGGTGACACCAAAGATGAAGAGGTCGTGCGCAACACCCAAATCGGCAAGGGACAAGCGCAAACGACCAACATTGACGGCACGGATCGCCAGCTTTTGTGGGACTACACATTCACCGTAAGTGATGGCACAAGCACGTGGCGCGTTGGCGTGATCGACGTTGATCTTAACAACGACAACGACGTTCAGGACCCGGGCGAAGACGGTTATTTCCTCGTCTTCCCTGACGGCATGCCTCCTGCAGACACCGATCTTACCGTCGGCGGCGTTGTCGACGACGGCGTATCTACGCCACATATCGATCTGAACGGACAAGTCGTTTGCTTTGCTGCCGGCACGATGATCGATACCGCAGACGGGCCTCGAACAGTCGAAAGCCTGCAAGAAGGCGATATGGTCATGACCCGCGATGCGGGGCTTCAACCACTGCAATGGGTCGGACAGACGCGTGTCCCCGCTATTGGGGACCTCGCACCAATCGTCATCTCGGCGGGTGTTCTCGGCAATGACGAAGAACTCGTGGTGTCACCCCAGCACGGCATCCTGATCAACGACTGGCGTGCGGAACTCTTTTATGGCGAACCCGAAGTTCTGGTGCGCGCCAAGGACCTGTTGGCACACGACGGTATCTACCGCAAACCGGGCGGCGCCGTCACTTACTGCCATATCCTGTTTGACGCCCATCATCTGGTCAGCGCTTCTTCGATCTGGTCCGAGAGCCTTTATCCCGGAGACATGACACTGCAATCGGTCAACCCTGAGGCGCGCGCAGAGATTCTGACCCTGTTTCCCGACCTGAAGGGGTACGGCCCCAAAGCGGCGCGCTGTTTGCGCCGATTTGAAGCCGTGTGTCTGGCCGCATGAGCGTGTTGGTCTCCTCTGGCGCGCCGCTGGTGTCCGCCCATTTCAGTCTGGGTCGCAGCGATTTGGGAGTCTGCAAACGGCTGCACTTGACGTTGCAAACTCACGCCCGACATCACAGCAGCGCGCGAAACGTGATCAGGTTCATGCGCCCCGTTAATCGCTCAGAGATACACCCCGACGCCCGGCCAGATCAGTAAAGTACTGCCACGCCACCCTGCCCGATCGCGACCCGCGGGTGGCCTGCCACTCAATGGCCTCAGCGCGCAAAGTTTCGTCGTCGATCGCAACACCATAGGCATCGCAGTAACCGCGGATCATGGCGAGATACTGGTCCTGATCACAGGGGTGAAAGCCCAACCAAAGACCGAAGCGGTCAGACAGGGATACCTTTTCTTCAACGGCCTCCGACGGGTTGATCGCAGAGCCGCGCTCGTTCTCGATCATGTCGCGCGGCATCAAATGCCGCCGGTTTGATGTTGCATAAAGCACCACGTTATCCGGACGACCTTCAATACCGCCGTCAAGTACAGCCTTCAGGCTCTTGTAATGCGCGTCATCATGGCCAAAGGAAAGATCGTCACAAAACAGAATGAACCGGTAAGGGGCCTGACGCAGGATGTTCAGCAACCGACCGACAGAGGGGAGATCTTCGCGTTGCAGTTCCACGATACGCAGTACTTCATGTGATTGGTGAACCTCACCATGTATTGCTTTAACTAGGCTGGATTTTCCCATCCCCCTTGCACCCCAAAGCAGCGCGTTGTTTGCGGGGAGCCCACGGGCAAATTGCTCGGTATTCGCCAAAAGTGTATCGCGAGAACGATCAATGCCGACCAGCAAAGGGAGATCGATCCGGGCCACTTGCGGGACCGGCTCTAACCGGTCCGGATCCACATGCCAGACAAATGCTGCTGCCGCGGAGAAATCCGGAGCCGCAAGCGGCGCTGGCGCCATGCGCTCAAGCGCCGCTGCAATTCTGTCCATCGGGTCATCGATCACGGGTAAGCTTTCCTAGTCGTCATAGTACCCTTCAGCGCGCAGCTTTTCTTCGCGCTTGGTTTCCACACGTCTGACCAAAAAGATCGAGACCTCGTAAAGACCGTAAACCACCACGAAAAGGATCACCTGCGTGATGACGTCAGGGGGCGTGACCAGCGCCGCCAGCACCAAAATGGCAACGACCGCATACTTCCGCACATTGCCCAGCCCTTCCGAACTGACCAGCCCCGCCTTTCCCATCAGAGTGAGCAGCACAGGCAACTGGAAACACATGCCAAAGGCTACAATGAACTTGATGGTGAGGTTCAGATACTCCTGAGCCGATCCCTGAAAGACGACGCTCAATCCAGGCGTCGTTGCCGGGTCTCCCGGCATGGCTTCGCCTTCGGCACCAAACTGCTGGAACCCGAGGAAGAAATCGTAGGCCAAAGGAGTTACAACATAAAAGGCAAAAGACGCCCCCAAGATGAACATGACGGGCGACGCGACGAGAAAGGGCAGAAACGCACCCTTTTCGTTCTTGTAAAGTCCAGGGGCCACAAAGCGCCACATCTGGTGAGCAATCACCGGAAACGACAGCATCAACCCGCCGAGAAGCGACACTTTGATCGCCACAAAAAACCCTTCCTGCGGGCTGATAAAGATCAGGTCGCAGTCCTGCCCGCGTTCCCCCAGAACCTGACACAACGGCGCAGTCAGAAAGTTGAATATAGGTGTAGCGACCGTAAAGCAGATCACCATGCCGATCAGAAACGCGATCACCGAACGGATCAGCCGCGTGCGCAACTCTGCAAGATGTTCGATCAGCGGAGCCGCTGACTCGTCAAGGTCTTCGGACGAACTCATGAATCACCTTTGTCGGCAGGTACAATATCGGCTTCTAACGCATCAGCCTTTTCCTGCATTTCTTGCGCCTCTTTCAGTTTGCGCTCCGCAGCGGCCCGTGCAGTCGCTGCCTGAATCTTTCTCGCGTTTTCCGCACGCTCTGCCTTGTCTGCCGCAAGCTTGCCCGTTTCGCTGTCCGGATCCAGATTGCTCAGATCGGCGGCCGCGTTCTTGACGCCATCCATCGCGCTGCCGACCGGGTTGGTCGCTGCTTTCAGCCCCTTGGAGATATCCTTGACGCCCGCATCATCTGCCGCATCGTTCATTGCTCGGCTAAATTCGCGCGCCATGCCCTTGGCCTTGCCCACGAACTGCCCCAGCGTGCGGAACATTACCGGCAAATCCTTGGGACCAATCACAATAAGCGCGACGATGCCGATGACCAGCATCTCCGTCCAGCCGAGATCGAACATGGATCAGACCTTGTCTTTTTCGGTTTTCAGGTCCGTCTCTGGGTGCGTGCCGCTGTCGGTGGGTTGCGGCGTGATGTCCTTGGCTTCTTCGGCAGACGCATTGGTGATCTCGTCCTGCCCTTCGCTGATGCCTTTTTTGAACGATGTGATGCCTTTGCCCACTTCGCCCATGAGGCTGGAAATCTTGCCGCGTCCAAAGAGGACCAGAACGACAACTGCGATCAGCAAAAGGCCGGGAAGGCCGATATTGTTCAACATGAGTTTCTCCGCTTGTTTCATGACGGCCAAGAAAAGCCGCCGCTGTCCCCGTCAGTCATAAGGATTATACACCGGTGACAGAAGCGGTATGCACCCGAAACTCCAGCGGATGGCAGTCAATTAGACAAAAAATTCCCCTCGCAAAACACAACTGACAGGTTTATGTCAGTTGCTATCTGCCAAAAGCGCATCAGTGCAAAACCAACGAAAGGAAAGATAATGCGCTTTACGCCTTCTCAACCCGCCCCTGCCGCAGCCGACGCCCAACGCGGCGCAACTCGCGGCGCGGTCGCGGAAATTGTTACGTTCCGTCTCGCCGACGGGTCTGATGCGGCTGCCTTTGCAAAAGCGGCGGATGACATGACACCCTACTTGAAGAAAACCGGCGCGGTCCTGTCGCGGACGCTGAGTGTAGACGAAACGGGACTGTGGACAGATCACGTCACTTGGACATCAATGACAGCGGCAAAAGCTGTATCTGCCGAGATCATGCAGCAACCGGATGCCGCCCCGTTCATGCAAATGATTGATCCATCCACGGTCGACATGCGCCACGCGACCATTCATTACGGGCTTTCTCCGGACTGATATGCGCCGAACGGATCGTCTCTTTGACATCATCCAGATCCTGCGCGACGGCAAACTGCACCGCGCGCAGGACATCGCCGCGCGCCTGGAGGTATCGGTCAGGACCATCTACCGTGACATGGACACGCTCGTGGCCTCTGGTGTGCCGGTAGAGGGGGAGCGCGGCGTCGGCTACATGATCACCGAAGCCATCACTCTGCCACCGCTCACGTTAAGCGTCGCAGAACTCGAAGCGCTAAATCTGGGCATGGCCATCGTCGGAGAGGCTGCAGACCCTGACCTTAAGTCCGCAGCGCTCAGTCTGGCGGACAAGATCGACGCGGTCTTGCCGTCTCAGGTGGTTGCAGAAGCAGACCAGTGGAAATTCGCCGTATATCCTTTTGCAGATGCTGCACGCGGTTTTTCGCATATGCCCACCCTGCGGGCGGCAATCAAGGCGCGGCAAAAGCTTAGAATCGTTTACACATCCAAAGACAGCGTTGTCACTCAACGCGTTATCAGACCCTTGCACATGGAATACTGGGGCCGCATCTGGACCCTGACGTCTTGGTGCGAGTTGCGCGAGGCGCATCGGGTGTTTCGGGTCGACCTGATCCAGTCCGCCGAGGCGCTGCCAGAGCTGTTTACCGACGAGCCCGGCAAAACCCTGTCTGACTATGTGCCCTGAGCCGACAACTTCCAACCGGTCTGTGGCGGAAGGAAAGCCTCGACGCTGGCTTGCGCAATGACAATCGGATCGCCGTCGACAGTTTCAACGTTCAGCCCGCCCTTGACCACCTTCACCTCGGCACGCCCGCGCGGCAACGATTGGGTCAGCACATCAACATCGACGGCAGCGGGTTCTTGTACGCCAACGGTTACCTGCACGCGCATGTTTTCATGATCCAGCCCCGTCACGCCGAACAGCGGCAGCGAGGAATGTCTGAATGCGTCTTCTATCGCCCGCTTGGCCGCCTTGGTGTAGTCCTGCCCGTGCAGGTCATTGCCCATGCCCATCTCAATGATCAAACGCTGTTCAGACATCATTGCGCTCCATGTCAAAGCCTACTGTCAGGGCGACATTTGCCATGACCGTGGGGTGACCATCACCGTCCGGTCGCGGCACATCCAAGCCCCCCTGATGTAGCCGCACCTCGGCTTTGCCGTATGGAAAAACCGCAAGGATTTCATCGGTATTGACCGCTTGGGGCTTTTGCACGCCGATATCGACGATGATTTTCATGTCGGTTTTTTCAAAGCCGAACAACTCTGCCAGATTGATCGAATTATGCCACAGCGCGTCTTTCACGCCACGCACAGCCGCCTGCGTATAGTCTCCGCGACGCAACGAGGTGCCCATGCCAAACTCAACGAGCAGTTTTTTCATGCAAAAACCCTTTCTCGGCTTATGCCGCAAAGACGAAACACTTGTCGCGCCGGATGGTCAGCCACATAACCGTACCGGGTTGCGGCAGAAACACCCCCGGAACGGTCGCCTTCAGGATCGACCCGTCGTAATCCATCCGAAACTCCACCAGGCTTTCGTTGCCCATAAACCGCGCACGATCCACGACGCCGCGCGCTGCGGTCCCTTCGCTTGCGGTCGGTTTTGGGCCTTGACCGCCCCGGTCGAAATCAATGCGTAGATGCTGGGGCCGAAACACGATATTCACGTCTGTCCCATCCGGGACGCCAGGCGCGAGAAAACGCCCAAACGGTGTCTGGGCAAGCGCGCCGGACACCTGCGCCTTCAGCATATTGGCGTCCGAGAAAAACGCCACCGCAGCCCGATCGACCGGACGGGTATAAACATTATAGGGCGCGCCGCGCTGTACGATTTTGCCGTCACGCATCAACGCAATCTCATCGGCCATCCGCATGGCTTCTTCCGGCTCGTGAGTGACCAGCAATACCGCTGTATCCTGCTCTTTCAAGATCGTGAGCGTTTCATCGCGGATGCCGTCACGCAAGCGATTGTCCAGACCGGAAAAGGGTTCGTCCATCAGCATGATCTTGGGTTTTGGTGCAAGTGCCCGCGCAAGTGCTACCCTTTGCTGTTCTCCACCCGAAAGCTGATGCGGGTACCCATCTACAAAGCGGCGCAAATCAACCCGATCAAGAAGCTCCTCGACCCGCGCGCGCTTGTCGGCCTTGGACATCGATTTCAGCCCGAATGCCACGTTATCCGCAACACTCAGATGCGGAAACAAAGCGAAATCCTGAAACATCAGGCCAATTTCCCGGCGTTCCGGAGGCACGCGGAAAATTGTGTCGCAGATCAGTTTTCCATCAACAAAGATCTGCCCTGAATCCTGCATCTCTACACCGGCAATCATGCGAAGCGTCGTGGATTTGCCACAGCCCGAAGGGCCAAGAAGACAGGTCACCTGCCCCGGTTGGATGCTGAGCGAAACGTCATCCACCACGGCCCGGCCTTCGAACGCGCGCCGCAGATTTTTGATCTCTAGCCGCGGGGCGGTCGTGCTCACGCGTGGTCTCCGCAAAATCCGATAGAATTCCTCGGATAAGCAGCTATCAGCCCTTTCGCGCGCCCGCAAGCACCGCTGAAAAGCCGGTGATCAGAACGTCGATGCAGATCGCCCGCAATTGCTCGTATTTGTGACCCTCGGGCAAAAGTGTCGCAACCCCTGGCCAGCTCCTGGCAAAATAGGCAAAAGCGCCTGCCAGTGCGGCGCCGTAGGCCGCCAGATAGGCCCACAGGGGCACGTGGCGCTTGGCAACCAACCCCGCCACGAGGAACGGCGACAGAAAAATGGACGCCGTGCCACTGACAGCAACCGCATCAAATAGCGTCGCATCGCCCCAAAGCGTCAGAGCAAGGCCTGCTGCCATTACGACTATCATGACGACGCGCCCCCCCTTTGAGGCTGCGCGACGCCCGCCCCAAATCCTCCACGGCCAGTCGCGCCGACGAAGCAAGCGCGAAACCAAGTGTGCTGAGAGCCGATACCAACAGCGACAGCATCAGCAGAGTAAACACCCATGGCGGAAACATCGCGCCCCAAGCTCCAATCAATTCGTCCTCGTATGCTGCACCAACCAAACCAGCGTGAATTCCGAACATTCCGAAAGCAACGATACAAAGCGTCGAAATCCAAAACCCGTAGTGGAACGATTTTCGCGTCGTCAGCGGATCGGCGAGAAAACCTCTGAAAGAAGGCGCAGGGTGATGACGACGTTATAGGTAACTTTGCCTGCCCGCCCGAACTGACCCCCGAGCCAATCCTGAACTGAAGTTGCCCCGCGTTCGAGCAGGCGGCCGACGATAAAGCCTCCGGTCAGAAATGAGCCGTAGTAGGCTGCATAAGCGAGCGTACCCGGCATGCCGTAATAATACCCCAAGATAGCAGCGTTCATCAGCGAACGCGCAAATATCCATGTGGTGACCTGACTGAGCACCAACACCCACAATCCCGGCGCAGAACCGCTCTCGGCGCGCCCCGCAAAAATCCCGTCGGCAGATACGCGTCGGGGCGTAAAAACGAGACTGAGTGCAATGGACACGGCAAAGACCACGATCAGGACGGCGGTTTGCATAACAGCTGTTCCGTTCCGGCTGATGCTTGGCCATAGCGTTAGCGCCGTGCCCTTTCCGCTGCCAGAGGTCGGAATGGTGGGTGCCGCCATTGTAAAACGCCCGTGAGCGGTCAATCAGCGTCTTTTACTACGTCAAATTCGGCATGGGCACAGTCTATCCCGTTGACCTGCAACGTCAGTGAATGGCGCCCCGGATGCCACGTGAAGGTTGTTGCCGCAGCTTTCAGCTTGTGAGATTTCGCAAGCAGGAGCGGGCTGTCCGGTCCGCATTTTCCCTGCTTGAGCTTAAATACTTTCTTGCCCGTCTTTCCACCGGGGCGCGCGAACGTGATACGGTAATCGACAAGGGCGGGAACAGACACCGGCGCACGAATTCTGGCACTGAAATCCAGCGTTTGCCCGATCACGACCGGTTGCGCCGGCAACTCTAGCGCGACCTGAAACGCTATGTCCGTGCGAAACCCCAGCAAAGAAAGCGCCCCGGCGTGACCTGATTTGACAAGCGAGCGCAAAGCATGGCGTGTCATCCAATCCAGTTCTTTTGCGTCTTGCTCTTTCAGCCTGTGCCAATGTGCAAGCCGTTCAACGACGCGGTCTGGCGTGATCTTGGACAAGTCATTCAGATGATTAGCCACCGACCGGGTCACATATCGCGCCGGATCGGCGTGAAGCTGATCAAGCAGCGGAAAGGCCTGATCAGGCGTTAACCTGATTGCCCGTGCCCAAGGCAGTTTTGGCCGTGTACCTTCACTGACCAGCCGTCGCACATGGTAATTTTCGTCTCGCGACCATTCCCGCAAGGCGGCGAGGGTCTCATCCGGCCATTCGTTAAGAAAGGCCCGAATATAAAACTCCATCGAAAACCGCTGGGTCGCTGCATAGATCAGCGCCAGTGCTCTATCCCGGTGATTTTTCAGGCCGTGACGCACGGCAAGAATGCCGGGAACTGCATGGATGAAATGCCCGAAATCGTCATCGGTCAGGTCGGGACTAAGCGGTGGCGGCATCGCCGCTTCCAGCAGATCGGCCATTTCGTCAAAGTCACCGGGAAGCTGTGTCTCGATGCAGTCTGCCAGCCACTCAAGGCGCGCCATCAGCTCGCGGTCAGGAAATCCGTCCAAAGCCGCGCGCTCGAACTTTTTGCGATCAAACCCCGGTACAGCCTGTGCAAACTCATGCCCAAGCTGTGCCGTTGTTTCCGCGTTGAACAGATGGTCCTTTAACGAAAAACCTTCACTCACTGTTCAAATCGTGGCGTTCGTGCCGCCACCGTCCAGCAGAATGTTCTGCCCAACGATAAAGCCGGCATGCTGCGAGCACAAAAACGCACAAGTCGCTCCGAATTCCTCGGAAGTACCGTAGCGCCGCGCTGGAATCGTCGCAGCACGACGGGCACGCGCCTCCTCTATAGAAATGCCTTCACGCGCGGCGACGGGGCCGTCCAATGCTTCGGCGCGATCGGTCGCATGAATACCGGGCAGAAGGTTGTTGATCGTAACGCCCTTTTCCGCCACCTGCCGGCTGGTGCCTGCGACGTATCCGGTCAGGCCAGTACGGGCTGCATTGGAAAGACCCAACTGAGGAATAGGCGCCTTTACCGATTGCGAAGTGATGTTCACCACCCTGCCCCATCCGCGATCCATCATGCCCGGAACCAGTGCCTTGATCATCGCAATCGGGGTCAACATGTTGGCATCAAGCGCCTTGATAAAGTCTTCGCGGTCCCAGTCATGCCACATGCCCGGAGGTGGCCCGCCCGCGTTGTTGACCAGAATATCGGCACTTCCAGCCGCCTCAAGAACAGCGCTGCGCCCTTCATCCGACGTAATATCTGCGGCCACCGCGATGACATCCACATCATGCGCGGCTCGGATTTGAGATGCCGCTTTTTCAAGGGCGTCAGCACCGCGCGCATTCATGACCAGATCGACGCCCGCTGCGGCCAGAGCCTGCGCACATCCCAGGCCAAGCCCTTTTGACGAAGCGCATACAACCGCCCGTTTACCTTTTATGCCTAAATCCATGCGAAGTTCCTTTTTTCAGAGCGCTGACCAATCCAGCTTAGGGATGCAGATCAGCAAAACACCAGAATGATGTCCATAGACGGCCACAATTTTATGCAAATTTGCTCCAAGCTTTCGAAAGGGCAAAACATGGTGCGTGCTGCGCTCAAACCGGTTGACCGCCACGTCTCTGTCTATGCGGCAGCAGATTTTACGGTCATCAGCGGTGCCAACGAAGGCGACGAGATGAGCTTTGCTGACGAGCTTGAGCTGGATGACACCTACGTTCTGTCGCCGCAAGCCGTCCATCGAGGCCTTTGCCTTCGCCCGATGTCCGCAGGGCGATACGCGCTGATCAACGATGGTGTCGCCGCACGTCACATCCATCTTGATAGCGCGTTGTCACTGATGGCAACGGACGGTCTTGTCGTCGATCTAATCGTTTTAGTCGAAGTCGACGATCAGAACATGGCGCAAAAGGTTCATGTGTTGCCTCTGGTACCGCTTGAGCCGCAAACCGAGTATCGGCTTGTTGGCATTGACCGCGATAGTGTTGCGCGCAAGTTTGCGCAGGCAGGGTGCGTGTCCTTCGCCCGCGGCACGCACATCACGCTTGGGTCCGGACGACAGGTAGCGGTTGAAAACCTGCGTGTCGGAGACCCGATCCTCACCCGCGACGACGGCGTTCAGACGCTCAGGTGGATCGGGCGCAGTACGCAACGCGCGACTGGCAGCTTTGCTCCAGTGTGCATTCGTGCTGGCACATTGAACAACACAGGCGATTTGATCGTCAGCCCCGATCACCGGCTGTTTGTCTACCAACGCGTGGATGAACTTGGCGCGGGCCGTGCCGAATTGCTGGTCAAAGCGCGACACCTTGTGAACGGTACGACGGTCACCCAGCACAAGGGTGGATTCATCGACTATTTCCAACTGTTGTTTGACAGCCACCAGATCATCTACGCCGAAGGAATTGCGACCGAATCCATGCTGGTCGATGACAGGGCTGCCACACTTGTCGCACCGGAGCTTTTGGAATCGCTGGCCCGCGCACCGCACATACAAAGGGAACTGTCGGAGTTGGAGGTGCGCAAGGCGCTGCTTTCGCGCCCGGACGCCGCCGACCTGCTGCGGCGTGCCTCGCGCGGGTAGCGGGGCATCTTGCGTCATCTGCCCCCCTCGCCTATAGCGCAGTCATGCTGGACACATCCAAAAACCGCCCCGATCTGCCGCCGGAAATTGCCCGCCGCCGTACGTTTGCGATTATTTCCCACCCGGACGCTGGCAAGACGACCCTGACCGAGAAGTTTTTGCTGTTTGGCGGCGCTATCCAGATGGCCGGACAGGTACGCGCCAAGGGAGAGGCGCGCCGCACACGGTCTGACTTTATGGCAATGGAAAAAGATCGCGGTATCTCTGTTTCAGCCTCTGCGATGTCATTCGATTTCAAGGAATATCGCTTTAACCTCGTTGATACGCCGGGCCACTCGGATTTTTCCGAAGACACCTATCGCACCTTAACCGCAGTAGATGCCGCCGTTATGGTCATTGACGGGGCTAAGGGCGTTGAAAGCCAGACCCAAAAGCTGTTCGAGGTCTGCCGGATGCGCGACCTTCCCATTCTGACCTTCTGCAATAAAATGGATCGCGAAAGCCGCGATGTCTTCGAAATTATCGACGAAATACAGGAAAACCTTGCTATCGATGTAACACCGGCAAGTTGGCCCATTGGCATCGGTCGCGATTTTTTGGGGTGCTATGACATCTTACGCGACAGGCTGGAACTGATGGACCGCGCCGATCGCAACAAAGTTGCCGACAGCATTGAAATCAATGGGTTGGACGACCCAAAGCTGGCTGAACACGTGCCTGAAAACCTGCTGGAAAAGCTGCGTGAAGAGCTTGAGATGGCAAAGGAATTGCTACCGCCGCTTGATATGGCCGCGATGCACGAAGGGTCGCTGACACCGATCTGGTTCGGCTCTGCGATCAATTCTTTCGGCGTCAAGGAGTTGATGGACGGGATCGCAAACTACGGGCCCCAGCCACAAATTCAGTCAGCAGAACCGCGTCAAATCCTACCAGAAGAGCCGAAAGTCGCAGGTTTCGTTTTCAAGGTTCAGGCCAATATGGATCCCAAACACAGGGATCGCGTTGCATTTGTGCGTTTGGCATCGGGGCATTTCGAACGCGGCATGAAGCTGACGCACGTGCGTTCGAAAAAGCCAATGGCCATAACCAACCCGGTAATGTTCCTCGCGTCTGACCGCGAACTGGCCGAAGAAGCATGGGCAGGAGATATCATCGGCATTCCGAACCACGGGCAACTGCGCATCGGCGACACGCTGACCGAGGGTGAAGCAATTCGTGTCACCGGCATCCCGTCGTTTGCGCCCGAATTGCTGCAAGGTGTCAGAGCAGGCGATCCGATGAAGGCAAAGCATCTGGAGAAAGCATTGATGCAGTTCGCCGAAGAAGGCGCCGCCAAAGTTTTTAAACCTTCCATTGGTTCGGGCTTTGTCGTTGGCGTGGTCGGGCAACTTCAATTTGAGGTGCTGGCGAGCCGCATCGAACTGGAATACGGCCTGCCTGTGCGCTTTGAGGCGTCGCAATTTACGTCTGCGCGCTGGGTCAATGGCGACAAACAGGCAGTGGACAAGTTCACCGAAGCCAACAAGCAGCATATCGCCCATGATCATGACGGCGACGTCGTTTATCTAACCCGCTTGCAGTGGGATATTGATCGCGTGGATCGCGACTACCCTGACATCAAGCTGAGTGCGACCAAAGAGATGATGGTCTGACAGGGGCGCATGGTCGACAAGGAAGAAATACACCCGGGCGGTTATTTCAAGCTGATGCGTGTCCTTGAACGCCGACAGCGCCCATTTGACTATTTGGATCCTTTCCTAGCGACGGCTGATCTTGACCTCGTCGCGGCACGTGAGGCTTTGGTGGATGCTCCAACGCTCACACCGGATGACTGCCCCAAGTACAGTGCAAAGGCAAAATGGGTCGAGTTGCAGGCTGAGTTCGCAGGTCAGCCGCAGTTGTATCTCTGGCACGCTATGATGATCGCCGTTTCGCGGCGCCGCGATCCCCCACCCCAAGCGCTTGCCTTGTTTTTCAGGATCTGGTCCGAAATGGGTACTGATCTGGCCCGAGAACTACCTGTCCGTTGGCTGATCTCGGCCAGCACGACATTCGCTGACTGTGGTCAAAACGCAGACCAGCGCGCACTTGGCATGGGTCTTTCAACGCTCTTTGACCTGATCAAACTGCATGAAAGCGAACGGCGCATAACCGGCAAGCCATCGAATGAGCCGTTCAATCGCACACCCGGCGTGCGCCGCGCGGCGATGCCTTTTCGGATGGAACCTTACTCTTTAAAGGGCGGTGATCTTGATCGGGTTTTGTTGTCGCGTTTGTGGCAACTCAGTGAGAAGGACACCACGATTCGCCCCTTAGCGATGCGGATGCTGTGGATGGTAATGAGCGACCGCCGCACAGTGTTTGGCCGCGTGGAAAAATTCAAGCTGCGGAAGCAGCCGTGACCGGTGCCGCGCCGAGATGGGGTGTGGTGGCGACAGCCAAAGCTGAAGCGGATGAAATCTTGCAGTTTGCCGCATTTCACCTCGATGCTGGTGCGACGCGTGTTCATGTATTTCTGGATGAACCGGCTCCAGAGGCTTTTGCGGCCCTCAAAGCGCATCCAAACTGCCGTGTCACAGAATGTGATGACGCCTATTGGCACAAACGCGGCGGCAGACGTCCGGCAAAACACCAAGTGCGCCAAACACGCAACGCCACCTTTGGCTACAATCGCTCCAAGGGGTTGGATTGGGTAGTGCACATAGACATCGACGAATTTCTTGTCTCCGACCACACTGTCGCGACAGCACTGTCCGAGCTACCGGCCGATTGTCTGACCGCGCGTGTACGACCCATGGAGGCGCTGACGCTATCCGGTGACCGCGGAACGCCTTGCGCGTTCAAGGCATTTATACCCAATGGGCCGGAACGCCGCGCGATCTCTCAGCGGCTTTACTCAAACTTCGGTACCTATGTGCGGGGCGGCTTTCTGAGTCACGTCGCCGGAAAGGTATTTGCCCGAACCGGGCAAGCCCAGATGCATTTCAAGATCCATAACGCAGTGGTGGCCGGCGTCGAAAACCCCCGATTCGCCGATTTGGCCGAGGTAAGTTTGGCGCATTGCCATGCATCGAACTGGGCTGAGTGGCGGGTTAAACATGCCTTTCGTCACGAAAAGGGGTCGTATCGAGCGGATCTGTCGCCAGCGGTACCATTTCATCAGGGCGGCACCACGTTACACGCGTTATTTGAAAGCTTGATTGCCACCGAAGGCGACGCCGGGCTGCGACGTTTTTTTGACGAAGTATGCGCCGACTCTCAAGACCACCGCGATCGGCTGGAAGGCCAAGGGTTGTTGCGGTTGCATGATCTTGATCTTGCGGCAAAATTGTCAACCCACTTCCCGAAGTTTGTGCAGAATAGCCCATCTGTTTGACCCCGTGCGCATGAGTTGATAAGCAAGCGCATCGTACCGCGGCAGCGTGCCGCCTTTGGGCCAATCGGGCCGGTATCACAGACGCCGCGGGCCAAGTCAGCGTCCGCAAACCACGGATGCATATGACAAAGTTTTCTGAGTTAAATCTCAATCCCAAAGTGTTGAAGGCCATTGCAGAGGCCGGTTACGAAAATCCAACCCCGATCCAAGCAGGCGCCATTCCACCGGCTCTTGAAGGACGCGATGTCTTGGGCATTGCCCAAACCGGAACAGGTAAGACGGCCAGCTTTACGCTGCCCATGATTACGCTGTTGGCACGCGGCCGTGCACGGGCACGCATGCCCCGCAGCCTTGTATTGTGCCCCACGCGCGAATTGGCGGCTCAGGTCGCGGAAAATTTTGATACGTACACAAAGCACCTCAAGCTGACCAAAGCATTGCTGATCGGTGGCGTTTCGTTCAAAGAACAAGACAAACTGATCGACAAAGGTGTCGACGTACTGATCGCCACACCCGGCCGGCTGCTCGATCATTTCGAGCGCGGAAAACTGCTGTTGACGGGGGTGCAGATCATGGTGGTCGACGAGGCAGACCGGATGCTTGACATGGGGTTCATTCCCGATATCGAGCGCATTTTCAGCCTGACGCCGTTCACCCGCCAGACGTTGTTCTTCTCGGCCACAATGGCCCCAGAGATTGAGCGGATCACCAACACTTTTCTGTCGGCACCGGAGCGGATCGAAGTTGCGCGTCAGGCAACGACCGGTGAAAACATCAAACAAGGCGTGCTGATGTTCAAGGCGTCCCGGCGGGATCGTGAAGGTACGGAAAAACGCAAAGCGCTGCGTGCGCTGATCGACGCAGAGGGCGACAACTGCACAAACGCGATTATTTTCTGCAATCGCAAGACCGACGTCGACATCGTCGCCAAATCGCTTAGCAAATACAAGTATGACGCAGCCCCGATCCACGGCGACCTCGACCAAAGCCAGCGTACCCGCACGCTTGACGGATTCAGAGACGGCGAACTGCGCTTTCTTGTGGCTTCTGATGTCGCCGCGCGCGGTCTTGACGTTCCCTCGGTAAGTCACGTGTTCAACTTTGACGTGCCCAGCCACGCCGAAGACTACGTGCACCGGATCGGACGCACCGGTCGCGCCGGGCGTGACGGCAAAGCAATCATGATCTGCGTGCCGCGCGACGAAAAGAACCTCGCCGATATTGAACGCCTTGTTCAGAAGGAAATTCCGCGACTGGAAAATCCTATGGGGACACCCAAATCGGAGGAAAAAGACAACAACGCAGAGGCGGAGGTCAAAGCGGAAAGCAAACCGAAACCCTCGCAATCCCGCAGTCGGAAAAAGGTTGAGACCGAAGCGACCCCTGTACCGGAACAGAAAACCGAGCAGCCTCAACCTGTCGCCGAAGATCCAAACGAACACAAGCCAAAGCCGTCATCGCGCAGCCGCAGCAGTCGCGGAAAGTCGAACAGCAGAGACCGCGGTGGCAATACTGTTGTCGGCTTGGGCGATCACACCCCACAGTTCATCGAACTGAGCTTGAAAGAACGCAGTAAGGCGTCTTGACCCTGAACGGGCCGGCGTTAGCCTGACCCTTTTTACGGAAAGGGATGCAGATGCCGTTGATCGATATTCAGGTGATGGAAGGTGTTTTCACCAAAGACGAAAAAGCACGAATGATCGAGGCGGTCACGCGCGGCTTTGGCAGCGTTGCCGGAGCAGCAATGGCTGAGGCGACGTCCACGCGCATACATGAGATCAAACCAGGATCATGGGGTTATGGTGGTCGCGTGTTTTCCCTAGAAGACGCGCAAGCGATCAAAGCACGCGGCTAGCTCAACCGGCTGACAATAACGGTCACCTCGGGCTTTTTACCAATTTCATCCTGTGCGGTCTGTCGCGCGACACGGCGTAAACCTTCGTTGAGCTTGTCTTCATCACGCAGTGTTTTTGCCCCTGCCCGGCGGACCCATTGGCTCAAGTCCTCTTCCAGTACATCGACCAGAGGGGCGCGGCTGCGGCCTGTTTCCGGCAAGCCTTTTGTCTCGCACCACGGATCACCAAGTGGCTCATCCTCTTCATCGACAATCAGCGTGACAACCACATGACCATTCAACGCCATGCGTATCCGGTCGCGAACAACACCGTCCAGCGCGCCAATCTGGACTGATCCATCAAGGTATGTGCGGCCTGTTTCGATATACTCGGCCACACGTGGCTGGTTGCCCGAAAGATCGATCATCATCCCATTCACAGCCAAGACCCCGGTATACCCGTTACGCTCCGCCAGCTTTGCATGTTCGCGCAGGTGGCGATGCTCGCCATGCATGGGGATAAGCATCTGGGGCTTAACAATCGTCGTCAGCTCTTCAAGATCGGGACGGTTTGCATGGCCTGATACGTGATAGTGGCCCGAGCTGTCATCGACAACGTCGACACCTTGCTCGGAAAACGCGTTCATGATCCTGATGACGCCCTTTTCGTTGCCGGGAATGGTTTTCGAGGAAAACAGGAATGTGTCGCCCTCTTTCAACTCAATGCCCTGATATTTGCCACGCGACAGCTGTGCAGACGCAGCGCGCCGCTCGCCCTGACTGCCCGTTACCAACAACATCAGGTTTTCGCGTGGGATGTTTTGTGCATCCTCCGGGCTGACCGTTCCGGGGAAATCGTGCAGAACACCGGACTCAACCGCAGCTTCGATCATCCGACGCATGGCACGTCCCATCAGGACAATCGACCGCCCTGCAGCGGTGCCCGCTTCGGCAAGGGTTTTCACCCGCGCCACGTTTGACGCGAAAGTTGTAGCCACCACCATGCCTTTTGCGTTTTTGACCAGTTGTGTGATCTCCGGACCTACCGTGGCCTCGGAGCGGCCAGGATTTGGAGAGAATACATTGGTACTGTCGCAGACAAAGGCTTTCACACCGCCCTTGCTGACCTCGGCCCAGAGTGCGGGGTCATAGGGCTCTCCAACCAGCGGTGTTTTGTCGAGCTTGAAGTCACCGGAATGGATCACACGCCCGTCGGGGCTGTCGATCACAAGCGCCGAGCTTTCCGGAATCGAATGCGACATCGGCAAAAACCCGACTGTGAATGGGCCCGCAGTGACCCGCTCGGGCCAGGCGGACACGACCGACACGGTGTCTTCGGGGTATCCGTGCTCTTCCATCTTTCGGCGCGCGATGTTTGACGTAAATGCGCGTGCATAAATGGGCGCGCGCAAATGGTCGTATGTATGGGCCACTGCCCCGATATGGTCTTCGTGAGCGTGCGTGATGAAGATCGCTTCGATCTGGTCGCGCCGTTCGGTCAACCACGCGATATCGGGCAAAATGAGGTCAACACCCGGGCTGCCATCCATATCAGGAAAAGCCACGCCGATATCAACAACGATCAGCCGCTCCTTGCCCGGAGCGCCATACCCATAGACATAGGCATTCATACCAATTTCGCCCGCGCCGCCGAGGGGCAGGTAAATCAATCTCTCGCTGCTCATAAGACTAAGCGGTATCCTTGTTATATGCGTGGATCACGGTCAGGCCGTGCATTGTCAGATCGTCCCGAAACTCATCGAACAAGGCTTCCGACTGCTGGAAGAGAGGTGCCAGCCCACCTGTAGAAATTACCCGCATCTCGCGGTCGCGTTCCGCCTTGATACGTGCGCATATCTCGCGCACCAACCCAACGTAACCCCAAAAGACACCGGATTGCATACAAGCAACCGTATTGGTGCCAACCACCGCCTGCGGTTTTGAAATATCGACATGTGGCAGCGCTGCGGCAGCCTGATGCAAAGCCTCAAGGCTGAGGTTGATCCCCGGTGCGATCACGCCGCCGACATAAGCGCCATCGCTATCCACAACATCAAAGGTCGTCGCCGTGCCAAAATCGACCATGATCAGGTCGCCGCCATAAAGATTATGACCCGCAACGGTGTTCACCAGCCGGTCAGGTCCCACGTTGGTACCTTGATCCACACGCACGTCTACCGGCAACAGACAGTCAGGCTTGCCCACAACCAAGGGCCGTGTGTTGAAATACCGGTCGGCAAAAACACGCAGGTTGAAAACGACGCGCGGCACAGTGGACGAAATGATCACATCGGTGATCTCAACCTCAAGCTTCTGAAAGCGCATCAACGTGCTCAGCCAGACGTAATACTGATCAGCTGTGCGTTGCCACTCCGTTGACGTTCGCCAGGTCGCCAGAAAACGCTCCCCATCCCAGATGGAGAACACGGTGTTCGTATTCCCGCAATCAATTGCCAAAAGCATCTGCGACACCCCACTCGTCAGAAAAAGACATCCGCCGCCGAAATCGTCCGGACACCTTGCGCGCCGCGTAGCACAAGATGGCCCCGGGCGTCCACATCCTCAAATATCCCCGAAATCTCTTCATTCACCGTACGAGCCGTAATCGCTTCGCCGATGCGCGCCGCGCGCGCGCGCCATTCGGTACGGATGGGCTCGAACCCAAAAGTTGCAAACTGATCTTCGACAATACTGTATTGGCCCGCCAAAACGCCAAGAAAAACTTCCGGCGCGACAGAGACACCGCCTTCACCGGCAAAGGACACAGGCAACAGCGCACCCGGCTCCACATCCTTTGCATCAGGCGCCTTGGCAAGGTTGACACCGACCCCGATGTTCAACACCCCGCCAGCAGACGTCTCCAGCAAAATGCCCGCAAGCTTGCCGCCCTTGAACAGCACATCATTCGGCCATTTTAACGACAGGTGATCAGCCCGCCCGGCGATTTCCTCAAGGCACCGAAAAAGCGCCAGTGACGTCACAAACGATCGCAAGGCCCAACTGGCCGGATCACCATCGGGACGCAGCACAAGTGTTGCCGCAAAATTACCCGGAGGCATCCGCCAAGGGCGTCCGCGCCGCCCCCGCCCGGCAGTTTGCCGATGCGCCATGACCCAGAAAGGCGCTGGCTGTTGTGCAGCCAGCCGCCCTGCCTCGTCCAACGTTGATGAAACCTCGTCGAGAACTACGCGCCCATATCCTTCCGGCCACGAGATCACTGCTTCTTTGACCCGAGAGAAAGAAAACCGGAGGGTCGCTCTGCCGCGAAGGGCGACTGTTTAGTTGACAAGCGTTGCCGCCGCCGCAGCAGCCGCAGCCTCCACGCCGAACATGTTCGCAATGCCAAGCACCATTATCGCCGCAGACGCCATCAGGAACCCCCACAAAACCGTGGATCCTCCAGCATCGACACCGTCCTTGCTCTCGTCACCGAAGTACATGAAGAAAACAATGCGTAGATAGTAGAAAGCCCCGATCACCGATGCGATCACACCGGCAATGGCCAGCCACGCCAAACCGCCCTCGTAGGCGGCCCGCAAAACATAGAACTTGCCAAAAAAGCCCAGCATCGGCGGCACACCCGCAAGGCTGAACAGCAACACAAGCATCGCAAGCGCCTTGCCCGGTTCTTTTTTGGCATACATGTTCAAGGCGGCGATATCAGTCACCGGCTGCCCGTCGCGTTCCATCATCAGTATGAAGGCAAAGGTACCGACGTTCATGGTGACGTAGATTGCCATGTAGATCAGCATCGCTTGCACACCCAATACGGTGCCTGCGGCCAGTCCCATCAGCGCATAACCCATATGAGCAATGGAAGAGAACGCCATGAGGCGCTTGATATTGGTTTGCCCGATCGCGGCAACGGCGCCAAGAAACATCGACAGCACTGACAGCAGCGCAACGATCTGGCTCCAGTCACTTACGGCATTTCCAAACGCGTCATGCAGAACCCGCGCAAAAAGTGCCATGGCAGCCACCTTGGGAGCCGTGGCAAAAAACGCAGTGATTGGTGTGGGCGCGCCTTCATAGACGTCTGGCGTCCACATATGGAAAGGCACCGCAGACACTTTGAACGCCAACCCTGCGATCAGGAAAACGAGCCCGAAAAGCAGCCCCAGCGATACGTCACCGTGCTGTGCCGTCTGTATGATCCCAGAGAACAGTGTCGTACCGGAATACCCGTATACCAAAGACGCGCCGTACAGTAGCAGACCCGAAGACAGGGCGCCCAGCACAAAGTATTTCAAGCCGGCCTCTGTCGACTTGACGCTATCGCGTCGCAGAGACGCAACGACGTAGAGTGACAGTGACTGCAGTTCCAGACCCATGTAGAGCGCCATAAGGTCGCCGGCACCAACCATGACCATCATGCCAACGGCGGCAAGGGCAACTAGCAAAGGGTATTCAAATCGCAACAAGCCGCGCGATTTCATGTATCCTTCAGACATGACAAGCACTGCTGCAGCGGAGAACAATACTGTCACCTTGGCAAACCGCGCAAACGCGTCTTCGATCAGCATACCGCCAAAGGCGACATTGGTACCATCACCGTTGATCATGATCCAGACGCCAGCCACGACCATCACAGCGGCGGTCAGCCACACCAGCACTGAGGCCATATCGTCCTTGGTCGTATATACCGCCAACAGCAGCATTCCCATCGCGTAGATCGAGAGTGAGATCTCGGGAAGAATAAGGGTCAGGTCCGCGCTCATATCCGCATCCGTCCTTTAATTCGACGCCAGTTGGCTTGCAGCTTCGGCTGCGGCCAGCGCCGTATCGTAATTTTCAACTAGGGCTGCCACCGCCGGGCCCGTGATATCCAGCACCAACGCCGGATAGACGCCCAGCAGCAGTGTCATGGCGACCAGAGGGGCGAAAATCCACCGCTCGCGCGGGCTCATGTCGGTAATGGACTTGAGGCTTTCTTTGATAAGGTCCCCCATCACCACACGGCGATATAGCCACAGAGCATAGGCGGCCGAAAAGATCACCCCTGTCGTGGCCACCGCGGCAACCCATGTGTTCACTTGGAAAACCGCCATCAGTGTCAGGAATTCACCGACAAATCCGGATGTACCCGGAAGCCCGACATTGGCCATTGTGAAAAGCATGAAGATCAGCGCGTAAGCAGGCATACGGTTCACCAACCCGCCATAGGCATCGATCTCGCGGGTGTGCATCCGGTCATAAATGACGCCGACACACAAAAAGAGCGCGCCGGAGATGAACCCGTGACTGATCATCTGAAAGATCGCCCCGTCCAAGCCCTGCTGGTTCGCGGCAAAGATACCCATGGTCACAAAGCCCATGTGCGCCACAGACGAATATGCGATCAGTTTTTTCATATCCTCCTGCACCAGCGCGACGAGTGACGTGTACACAATCGCAATCGCCGACATCCACAAAACCAACGGTGTCAGAACCTCGGCACCGACCGGAAACATCGGGATTGAAAACCGCAAAAAGCCGTAACCGCCCATCTTCAACAGGATCGCGGCAAGCACGACCGACCCGGCAGTTGGCGCCTGCACGTGCGCGTCCGGCAGCCATGTATGTACAGGCCACATCGGCATCTTGACGGCAAAGCTGGCAAAAAACGCGAGGAACAAAAGCGTTTGCATGCCCCCGACGATCTGGATGCCCATGACCGAGAAGTTCTCAAAGGCAAACTCGTGCTGCAGCAACACTTCAATGTCCGTGGTTCCCGCGTCGGCAAACATGCCGACCATGGCCACAAGCATCAGCACCGAACCGAGGAACGTGTACAAAAAGAACTTGAAGCTGGCGTAGATGCGGTTTGCGCCACCCCAGATGCCAATGATCAGGAACATCGGGATCAATCCCGCCTCAAAGAAGAGGTAGAACAGCACCAGATCCAGCGCCATAAACACGCCAAGCATCAGTGTTTCGAGCAACAAGAACGCAATCATGTATTCCTTGACCCGGTCCGTCACGTTCCACGACGCCGCAATAACCAGCGGCATGATGAAGGTCGTCAGCATCACGAACAGAACCGAGATGCCGTCTACGCCCATCTTGTATTGCAAGCCCAGCAACCAATCGCGCTCTTCCACGAACTGAAAGCCCGTGTCCTGCGCGTCAAATCCGGACAGGATAAACAAGGATACAAGGAAGGTGACAGTGGTCGCCGACATCGCGATCCACTTGGCGTTGCGAATGGCAAATTCATCGTCCCCGCGCAGAAAGATCGCCATGATGAGCGCCGCAACGGCTGGCAGAAAGGTAACAATGGACAGAAGGTTTTCCATCAGTTTGCTCCTCCGCCGAGCGTCATCCACGTAATCAGCACCGCGATGCCGATGACCATGGCGAATGCATAGGTAAAGATGTAGCCGGACTGCGCGCGCCCTGCGAGGCGGGTAAAGAAGGGAATGATCCCCATCGCCACACCATTGAGGCTACCGTCGATCACGTTGCCATCGCCACGTTTCCAGAAGAAGCTGCCGATCCATTTTGCCGGACCTACAAAGATCGCGTCATAGAGTTCGTCGAAGTACCATTTGTTTTTCAGGAACAGGTACAGCGGGCGCTGATTTTCGGCCAGACGTTTGGGCAGTGCCGGGTTCACGATGTAGAACCAATAGGCCACGGCAAAACCAAGAAGCATCGCAATGAACGGTGAAACCTTTACCCACGTTGGCACATAATGCGCTTCGTGAAGAACGGTGTTTTCGGGCGCGATATAAATACCTGCCTCGCCTGGTCCGTCTTCCATGACGTATTTGAGCTCGGATGCTTTGGGGCTGCGCTCTGCCACGGCTTTCTTCAACTCTTCTGCCGGAGCCTCATAGTGGCCGCCAAAGAACTTGATGACCTCGTTGGTCTTGCCGAAAAAGCTTGAATACCAAATGGCACCGGCTAACACAGATCCAATAGCCAGAACGCCAAGAGGTATCAGCATCACATTCGGGCTTTCATGGGCATGTTCGTGGGTATGCTTGTCGCCCCTGGGTTTGCCCCAGAAGGTGAGAAACATCAGCCGCCAAGAATAGAAAGACGTGAACAGAGCAGCGATAACCAAGGCCCAGAAAGGAAAGCCACCAGGCATTGCGGCATAGGCGCTTTCGATGACCGCATCCTTGGATGCAAAGCCTGCAAAACCGATCCATCCGGTCAATGGAATGCCCACACCCGTAATCGCGAGGGTGCCGATCAGCATGGCATAAAAGGTATAAGGTATCTTTTTGCGCAGCCCGCCGTAGTTCATCATATCCTGTTCGTGGTGCATCGCATGAATGACCGAGCCTGCGCCCAAAAACAGCATCGCCTTGAAGAAAGCATGGGTGAACAGGTGAAACATCGCCACCGAGTAGGCGCCCACACCTGCCGCAACGAACATGTAGCCAAGCTGCGAACACGTTGAATAAGCAATGACGCGTTTGATGTCCGTCTGTACCAGCCCCACCGTGGCCGCGAAAAACGCGGTTGCGGCCCCGAGGAACGTTACGAAAAGCATTGCCTCGGGTGCGAATTCCATGATCGGCGACATGCGGCAGACAAGAAAGACACCGGCCGTCACCATGGTTGCGGCATGGATCAGAGCGGAAACCGGTGTTGGCCCTTCCATCGCGTCCGGCAGCCAAGTGTGCAGGAACAGCTGTGCCGATTTTCCCATTGCGCCGATGAACAGCAGGAACGCAACCAGGTTTGCCGCATTCCACTCCGACCACAGGAAGGTCAGCTGGGTCTCCGCCAATTCAGGAGCGGCTGCAAAAACGTCCGAAAAATTGATGCTATCAGTCAGGAAGAACAGCGCGAAAATGCCCAGTGCAAACCCGAAATCCCCAACCCGGTTGACCACAAAGGCCTTGATCGCAGCAGCATTTGCCGAGGGTTTGCGGTAGTAAAAACCGATCAGCAGGTAGGACGCGACCCCTACCCCTTCCCAGCCAAAGAACATCTGAACGAGGTTATCTGCTGTCACCAGCATCAGCATCGCAAAGGTAAAGAACGAAAGATAGGCAAAGAAACGCGGCTTGTAGCTTTCACCTTCTTTCCACTGTGGATCATGATCCATATAGCCAAAGGAATACAGGTGCACGAGGCTGGATACCGTGGTGATCACGATCAGCATGATCGCCGTCAAACGGTCCAGCCGGATCGCCCAATCCGTGCTGAGAGAGCCACTTTCGATAAAGCGCAGGATTTGAATTTGCTCTGTTGTGCCGTCAAACGTCAGGAAGACGATCCATGACAGCAGAGCAGACAGGAACAAGAGCCCTGTAGCAATCCAGCAGGCCGCTGTTTCGCCTAAGACTTTCCATCCAAATCCGCACAAAATGGCACCGATAAGAGGGGCAAAGAGAAGTATTGTTTCCATGATCTCAGCCCTTCATCACGTTGACATCTTCCACGGCAATAGTGCCGCGGTTGCGGAAGAAACAGACAAGAATGGCAAGGCCAATCGCTGCCTCCGCTGCCGCGACCGTGAGGACAAAGAGTGTAAACACCTGCCCCACCAGATCACCGAGAAAACTGGAGAAAGCCACAAGATTGATGTTCACCGCGAGAAGCATCAGTTCGATGCTCATCAGCAGGATGATCACATTCTTGCGGTTCAGAAAGAGCCCGAAAATCCCGATGACAAAAAGCGTCGCCGCCACTGTCAGGTAGTGTTCCAAACCAATCATCTTCTATCCCTCTGAGGGTCTTTGCCCCCAAGTTTGGTTCCCATTTTGTCGGGGCAATTCTGCCCCCGCACCCGGCTAAAGGTGCGCAACTGTCACAGGCTCTGCAGCCTGAATTCCGGTTTGCCGCCGCGCGCCTCCGGGTAGAAGGCAGCGCAGGCACAAGTTTCATTTGTCGTTGTCGCAATCTCCACATCGCGTGCGATCTTTCTTAGATCGGCGGCAATTCTTTCCAGCGTTGCAAAGACCCGCGACCCGCTTTCGTGACGCGCAATCACGCCCATCGCATCCTCGGTACGGTCAAATGGGCTGCGCGCATTCATGTTGTCTTCGGCCACACGCGCCTTTAGCGCTTTGCCTGATTCACAGTCCATGATCGTCAGGTCAGTTGCAGTGCCTTCCTGAGACCACCAGTCGCGCCACATCACGCGGCCTTTTCCAAGGTCCACATGATCCGCCTCGCCGCCATGGCTGACATGCGTTGTGCGTGCACAATCGCCCGGAACCAATGCGTGCGCCGAACCCGCGGCGCAAACCGCGAGGCTTATGATGACGTTTCGGATCAAAGACCCTGCCCCGGCTTGACGTCTTTCAACTCCATCGCGACTGCAGGGTCGCGCATCATCTGAGCGACAACATTCTGACGTTTGACGTCCGCGCGATGGCGTAAAGTCAGCACAATGGCACCAATCATCGCAACCAGAAGGATCAGCCCCGACAACTGGAAGAGCAAAAAGTACTGGTCGTAAAGAATGAGCCCCAAGGCCTGTGTATTGTGCTGGTCCACTGGCGTGACGTTGGCACGCAAACCTTCAGCGGCCGCGTTGCTTTCCCATGCACCAAACGCCATGACGAATTGCATCAGGATTACCACACCGATCAGCAGCGCCAGCGGCATGTATTTCGCCATCTCAGCCTTGAGTTCGGCGAAATCGACGTCCAGCATCATCACCACAAAGAGGAAAAGGACAGCGACTGCGCCTACGTACACAATGACCAACAGCATTGCGACAAACTCTGCACCAAGAAGGACGAATAGCCCCGCAGACGACAGGAAGGCCAGAATAAGCCAGAGCACCGAGTGCACCGGGTTCCGGCTGATCACGGTGAACAGACCACCGGCGATCACGCAAATCGCGAATAGGTAAAAGGCAAAAACGATCATTCTTCGTCCTTTTCTTCATCCAGAACCTGCTGCGCCAGTTCCAGCGCGCGGGTCATAGCAGGCAGGCCCGCAAACATCGACATCTGACCGATGGTCTCGACAATATGCTGCTGGCTTGCACCTGCCTCAAGCGCATGGCGCACCGCCTGACGGAAGGCCACATCGTTCTGTGCGCCCTGCATCGTCAGACCCGCCAGCGTGAGCAACATGCGCGTTCGCGCATCCAACCCGCCCTCATTCAGCGTATTGCCGAACATCATTTCCATCATGTCCTTGGGCATGGTGCCCATCATCTTTTCGAAACCTTTTGGGGTGAACGCCTCCATCGCAGGAAAGGCCTTTGCCATCTCCTGCGCTTGCGCCATCATTTGCGCAAACGGGTTCATGCCCTCAAATGGGTTCTTTTGATCGCTCATCTGTAAGGTGCGTCCATTTCAAGGTTGCGCGCGATCTCGGCTTCCCACCGCTCACCGTTGTCCAAAAGCTTTTGCTTGTCGTAGTAAAGCTCTTCGCGTGTTTCAGTAGAAAATTCGAAGTTTGGCCCCTCGACAATCGCATCCACCGGGCAGGCTTCCTGACAGAAGCCACAGTAGATGCACTTGGTCATATCAATGTCGTACCGCGTCGTCCGGCGGCTGCCATCCTCGCGCGGTTCCGCATCAATCGTAATCGCCTGAGCAGGACAGATCGCTTCGCAAAGCTTACAGGCAATGCAGCGTTCCTCGCCGTTTGGGTAACGGCGCAGCGCGTGCTCTCCGCGAAAGCGCGGCGACAAAGGCCCCTTTTCGTGTGGGTAGTTCAGCGTCGCTTTGGGCGCGAAGAAATACTTAAGCCCCAGCTTCATCCCCACCCAGAAATCCTGAAGCAGGAAATACTTGGCAGCGCGTGTGTAGTCGATCTGTGTCATATCAACCTCCCATGCCCCAGCGCGCATAAGCGCCCCAGAACCAATCGAATTTCGCGGCAAAGGCAACAAATACAACCCAGGCAAGGCTGAATGGCAGGAACACTTTCCATCCCAGACGCATCAACTGGTCATAGCGGTACCGTGGTGTGATTGCCTTCACCATCGCAAAGATAAAGAAGAAGAACGCCATCTTGGCGACCATCCACAGGGCACCATCGGGCAGACCGGGGATCGGAGACAGCCAGCCACCAAAGAATAGCAGCGAAGTCAGAGCGCACATCAGGAAGATCGCAATGTACTCACCTGCCATAAAAAGAAGAAACGGTGTGGACGAATATTCAACCTGATAACCCGCGACCAGTTCAGATTCAGCCTCCGGCAAATCGAACGGCGGGCGGTTCGTTTCGGCAAGGCAGCTGACAAAGAACAGGAACACCATCGGGAAGTGTGGAAGCCAGTACCAGCTAAAGAACCCGTATGGACCATCTTGCGCGGCGACAATGCCGCCAAAATTCATCGACCCGGTAGAGATGATCACACCGATAATGATCAAGCCCAGCGACACTTCGTAAGAAATCATCTGTGCTGCAGACCGGAGCGAGCCAAGGAATGGGTATTTTGAGTTAGAAGCCCAGCCCCCCATGATCACCCCGTACACTTCGAGCGAAGAGACCGCGAAAACAAACAGGATGGCCACGTTAATGTCGCTGAGCACCCACGTCTCGTTGAAAGGGATCACTGCCCATGCGATCAACGCCAGAACAAAAGAGGTCATCGGCGCGAGCATGAAAACCGTTTTGTCCGCACCGGCGGGAACGACAATCTCTTTGACGACATATTTGAGCGCGTCGGCAACGGTTTGCAGCAAGCCGTAAACGCCCACCACGTTTGGACCGCGGCGCATTTGCACGGCCGCCCAGATCTTGCGGTCGCCATAAACAAGGAAAAGCAAAGACACCATCACGAAACCGATGACCGCCAGCACTTGCGCCAGGATCAGAACGGCAATGCCGCCGGGAGTGGTAAAGAAATCAGCCATAAGTCCTCACACCGTCGGTATTCCAGCTTCTGCGCAGGCAGCCACGGTGACATCGGCGTCAATCGTGGATACCCCAGCAGGCAGGGCCGGCGAAATGGTGTAAACAGCATCTGCCGACCACACGCCACCCTCTTCGTTCAAATTTGTGCGCAAATGACGCGCAAATCCGTAGCCTTTCGACAAGGCATATGCTGCGACTGCACATTCTGTGTAGTCGCGCAGGTTTTCACTGTTTTGCGCATTGGTCATTGTCGCCTCGATCAGCACCAGATCGTCAGCAAGCACAATGGGCACAGCGCCGAGGTATTCGGGGATGAAATCCTCTGCCACCGGAGCAGCCGGCGCGCAGGCGGCAAGGGCCATGGGCGATATCAATGCCATGCGCTTCACTCTGCTGCCATCGCCTCTTGCCGGCGTGCCTTGGCGTTTGCGGAAAGCTCGGCCATCAACTCAGATGCACGGGTAATCGGGTTGGTGAGATAAAAATCCGTCACCGGCGACTTGAAATCACCGGTTCCCAATGTGCCCTTGGGCACCGCCTGCCAGTCATTTTCCGGCACTGTATCGATTTTGGCCAGGTGAGGCACGTCCTTGACAAGCGCCTGCCGCAGTTGCGCAATGCTGTCATAGGGCAACTTGGCGTCCATTTCGGCGGAAAGAGCGCGCAGGATTGCCCAGTTTTCCTTGGCATCGCCCGGCGCAAAGCTGGCGCGCAGCGCAAGTTGCGGGCGCCCTTCGGTGTTCACAAAAAGCCCGGGCTCTTCTGTGTAAGCCGCAGACGGCAGGATGATATCAGCTCTGTGCGCGCCGCGGTCGCCGTGGCTACCTTGATAAATAACAAAAGGTCCCTGCGCGATATCAACTTCATCAGCACCGAGGTTGTAGATCACCTCTGCCTGCTGAACAGCCGCCATGCCATCAGGATTGGTAGCGCCAACGTCCATGGCCCCCACGCGACCCGCTGCCGTATGCAAAACCAAAAGTTTTGCGCCACTTTTCTCAACAATCGCCTGCGCCTCGGCAAGAACTGCGTCGCCATCTTCGCCTGTGAGAGCCCCCATGCCGACGACTGCGATGCAATTCTTGTCCTCAAGTTCCGTCATATCGAGACCAGCTACATGCGAAAGCGCCGCGCGGTCTGTGCCCATATGTTCGTATTCAAACGTCAGATCGGCTGCTTCACCAATCACCACGACATCTGCACCCTTTGTCCACGCCTTGCGGATGCGCGCGTTGAGTACAGGTGCCTCTACCGCCGGGTTCGTGCCGATCAGCAGGATTTTGTCTGCCGTATCAATGTCTTCAATAGCTGCGGTGCCCACATATGCCGATCTGTTACCACTTGGCAGCTTGGCACCATCTGTACGGCACTCGACAACACCGCCCTGCCCTTCGATCAGTTGTTTCAGCGCAAAGGCTGCCTCTGCGGGTGCAAGATCGCCCACCAGACCTGCCAGTTTCTTGCCCTTCATCGCGGCGGCGGCCGCTTGCAGGGCTTCAGGCCAGCTTGCGGGTTGCAATTTGCCTTCTTTGCGCACGTAGGGTCTGTCCAGCCGCTGACGACGCAAGCCGTCCCACACAAAACGAGTCTTGTCCGAAATCCACTCTTCATTCACGCCGTCGTGGTTGCGCGGCAGAAAGCGCATCACTTCACGTCCCTTGGTATCAACGCGGATGTTTGAGCCCAAAGCGTCCATAACGTCGATACTTTCGGTTTTGGTCAGTTCCCAGGGCCGCGCTGTAAATGCGTAAGGCTTTGAAACCAAAGCGCCAACAGGGCAAAGGTCAATGATGTTACCTTGCATGTTGCTATCGAGTGTCTGCCCCAAATAGGACGTGATTTCGGCATCCTCACCGCGTCCGGTCTGACCCATCTGGTGGATCCCCGCGACCTCGGTGGTAAAACGCACGCAGCGGGTGCAGGAAATGCAACGCGTCATATGCGTCTCGACAAGCGGACCAAGGTCAAGGTCTTCGGTCGCGCGCTTGGGTTCGCGGTAACGGCTGAAGTCTACACCATAGGCCATTGCCTGATCCTGAAGATCACACTCGCCGCCCTGATCGCAGATCGGGCAATCCAGCGGGTGGTTGATCAGCAAAAACTCCATCACGCCTTCACGTGCCTTTTTAACCATGGGCGAGTTGGTTTTGACCACGGGCGGCTGACCCTCAGGGCCCGGGCGCAAGTCTTTGACCTGCATGGCACAGGAAGCCGCAGGCTTGGGCGGGCCACCGACAACTTCGACAAGGCACATGCGACAGTTGCCGGCAATTGTAAGGCGCTCGTGATAGCAAAACCGCGGGATTTCGATCCCCGCTTCTTCGCAGGCCTGGATCAACGTCATCGCGCCATCCACTTCAACCTCGTTCCCGTCGATCACGACTTTACGCAGATTGCTCATATCTTTTGCCTTCATCCTCCGACCCTTTCGGGCCGCCTATCAGTTTGAAACGCGCAGAAGCGTTCCCGTTTGTGAGTTTCGCGCGATCTCGGACCGTCCGAGCGCACAATAGCCAGCGGAATCCTGCGCAAAGCCCTGATCCGCCATGTATCTTGCCGCGCGGGCGCGCAGCCTATCTTTTTCCACATCTGACTCCAGATGCGCCTCTACTTCAGCTTCGGTATAGCCAAGCGCTTCGGCCTCACGTTCCAGCTGTCGCAGAAATCCGAGGGCGCGGAAAAAACGCGCTGAAATATCCGGGCAGTTGCGCCGAATTTCGTGGGCGAGACCGACCGCAAAAAGGCCGTTGTCAATCACCGGCACATCGCGCAAAGCCGGCTTTGCCGATGCAACCCCCGTCATTCCTGCCATCAGTGCTACTGCCATCATTACCCGTACCATCCGCATTCTCCCATGACCGTCGCCGTGATCGCACCATGCGCCACGTCAGCAGACCAAATGGGGGTCACAGGCCCTGATATGCAATAACACTGCATCATTCCGGGCAGGTTCCCTGAAGTGTGAGCGTGTCGTCGCTGATCGGCAAGTCTGCATCTTCGGAGTCCGGGCCAACGAGCCAAGCGATATCAGAGCTTCCATACCGCTCTATGCAATAGCTGATTGCAGCATGGCGTGACGCCTCGCGCGCGCCTTCCAAAGACTGGGAAACTGGACGCGCCGTAACAATGAACTGCTGCCGGCTTCCGCGCTCGCTTTTCACCTTGGTGCGAAAAAACTTGCCGTCGAATAGCAGGTCGTCATCATCTGGCCCACATGCGGTCAGTACAAGCGCCAGCCCAACCGATATGCTCAATAATCTCGTCATCATTGTGCTGCTACCCCCGGTTTACACCGGTTGCCCTTCCATTGGCTGGCTTCTTTCAGATAAGCCCAGCCAAAGGCGTCCTCGCTGTCGCCATGTGTCTTGAGGTGTTCCAGCTTGGCCAAGGCTTCGTCCAGTGTCGGCTGATGACCTTCAGGCACCCACCACATGACGAAGTGCATTTCGCCCATGACTTCGAACCATTCCTGTCGACGTTCATAAAACTGTTTGTGGATGGTGCCCCAGACAAAGGTTTCAAGCTGCTCGACGCTTTCCCAAACGGTCAGGTTCGACACAAACTGCGGATCACCGTCGATTTTAGCATCGGTATTGCCTGTACCCGGCTCGCCAGAGCCTTCCATCATCCAGACAAACCCGGGCATGCGTTTGCCCATGCCGTTGATGCGGTCAAGGTTCGCCATGAACTCTGCCACCCGCGGATCATCCGTGGGTGCAAGCAAGCGGCCAATGTTGAGTTCAGCTAGGTGCATCGACAAACTTCTCTGCTGTGTCCCATGTGAATGCCTGCACCGAAGGGCCTTCGGCTCGCAATAGCTCAAGCTTGTCGTAAGCCTCAGACATGGTTGGACGCGCGCTTGGGTCCGTGTGCCAAAGCACCATCATCGCGGACGCGGGTTCCAAAAACCATTCTGATTTTCGCTCGTAGAACTTGCCGTGCAGAGTGTTGAAAACAAAATGCCGCAGACTTGCGATATCTTCCCAAATGGACAAGGTACGCGCCGCCGGACCAACGGGGGGCTCAGCAAGGTTTTCGTAGTCGCTGAACCGCCAGATGAAACCATCGCTGCGTTCCGCCACTGAATAGACCGCCTCGATGCCATCAATAAAGCCCTGCACCTCCGGCTCGCCTTGTTCTGCCCTCAGCAATCCATATGTATGGACCGCGATATTCATTCCGCTGCTACCGCTGATACACGGCCAGAACGTTTGTGTTTGATGCGGTCTTCGATCTCGTCGCGGAAGTGTCGGATGAGGCCCTGAATGGGCCACGCAGCGGCGTCACCCAAGGCACAGATCGTGTGCCCTTCGACCTGTTTGGTCACGTCAAGCAGCATATCGATCTCTTCGACCTCTGCTTCGCCTGTCACCAGACGATCCATCACTCGCATCATCCAGCCGGTGCCTTCACGGCACGGCGTGCACTGCCCGCAGCTTTCGTGCTTGTAGAACTTCGACAGCCGCCAGATCGCCTTGATGATATCAGTAGAGTTGTCCATCACGATGACCGCCGCCGTGCCAAGGCCGGAGCGTTGTTCACGCAGGTAGTCGAAATCCATGATCGCATCGCGCATGTCCTTGCCCGGAATGCAAGGGACAGAGGATCCACCGGGGATCACCGCCTTGAGGTTATCCCATCCGCCGCGAATGCCACCACAGTGCTTTTCAATCAGCTCTTCGAAAGTGATCGACATCGCCTCTTCGACGACGCAAGGGTTGTTGACGTGCCCCGAGACGGCAAAGAGTTTTGTGCCCGCATTGTTCGGACGCCCGAAACCCGAGAACCACTCCGGTCCGCGACGCAATATCGTTGGCACGACCGCGATGGATTCGACGTTGTTCACCGTGGTCGGGCACCCGTAAAGACCCGCACCCGCCGGAAACGGCGGCTTCATGCGCGGCATCCCTTTCTTACCCTCCAGGCTTTCCAGAAGCGCTGTTTCCTCGCCGCAGATATAGGCGCCTGCGCCGTGGTGCAGATAGAGGTCGAAATCCCAGCCCGAGCCTGCCGCGTTCTTACCCACGAGACCAGCATCGTAGGCCTCGTCGATGGCATTCTGCAGCGCTTCTTTCTCGCGGATATACTCTCCGCGAATGTAGATGTAGCAGGCATGAGCATTCATTGCGAAGCTGGCGATCAGGCACCCTTCAATCAGCGTGTGCGGATCGTGGCGCATGATCTCGCGGTCTTTGCAGGTACCGGGCTCGGATTCGTCCGCATTCACCACCAGATAAGCCGGACGCCCGTCACTTTCCTTGGGCATGAACGACCACTTGAGACCTGTGGGAAAGCCCGCCCCGCCGCGACCGCGCAGACCGGAGGCTTTCATCTGGTCGATGATCCAGTCACGGCCCTTTTGAATAATCCCCGCCGTGCCATCCCAGTGACCGCGCGCCTGCGCGCCTTTAAGCGTGCGGTCGTGCATCCCGTAGATGTTGGTAAAGATGCGATCCTTGTCCTCTAGCATGAGAGATACCTTCTTACCTGTCTGACTGCGCGGCTTTGCGCGCGCGCCGTATCTGGAATGAAACGATGAACGACCACAAAAGTGCCGCCATCGCGAGCAAATCAATAAGGATCACATAGCGCGCCGACAGTTCCAGCATCGGACCGATCCAGAACTGCACCAGCAGCCAAAGCACCATGGTTCCCGCGATCACGAGGCTGACCATTCGTCCTTTGGCAGCCAGGGCGCGCTCCTGCGCCTCGGCTGTAATGTTTTGCGCACTCATGAAGCCTCCTGACTTCGTCTAACGGGCGTTCAGCCCTTGGCCTTGGCCAACGCTTTCGCCTGACCGACCCAATCATCACGCTCGATGCGTCCTTTGAAGCGCAGGCGCTCATCCACCCACGCGATGTCTTTCTTTTTCAACTGGGCTACCTGCTCGTAGTGGTAGATGCCCAGATCATTCAGGGTCTGCTCCAACTTTGGACCAACACCGCTGATCTTCTTTAGATCGTCCGGCGCGCCATCCGGCGCGTCTCGCATCATGGCTGGGCGGTCATCACTCGCCGGTGTTTCTGGTGCTTTCTCCGCCGCGGGCTTCTTCGCGGGCGCTTTCTTTTTCGGTGCCGGTTTGGTTTCAGCTGCAGCAGTCGGTGCCGGTGCCGCAGCGGGTGCAGCGGCCTTGGGTGCCTCGGCCTTCGGCGCTTCAGACTTCGGCGTATCTGCCTTTGGCGCTTTAACCGCCGGAGGGGCAGCATTCGGCACGGGCGGTGTCTTAAGTTCGGCCTCGTTAGGCGCAGGTAGCGGGCGCGTCATCGCCCAACTAATGATCGCGCCGAAAACGACAAAGGCGACGCCCCCAACAAAGACCGCCTGAAGGAATGACCAACCACCAAGAAGCCACAACATGGTACCCGCAAATGTGCCGCCAGCGAGCGCCACCAACCAGCTGCCTAGCGCCAGCCCAATCATTCCCTTGTTGTCATCCATCTTAAGCCTCTCCTTCGGTTACCTATTCAGTCATTTCTTATAGATACCGTCTTTTTTCGCGCGTTGCGAAAATTCCGTTGCCTCGCCGGCAGCCAGCCGTTGGGCCTGATCAACCCAGTCATCCCGACTGACGCGACCTTTGAAGCCCTGCAGGTTTTGATCCGCCCATGCGACCTCATCCGCGGTCCACCCGGCGATCTGATCGTAGTGGTAGACGCCCATGCCATGCAGCATTGCTTCCAGCTTGGGTCCCACCCCTTTGATCAGCTTGAGATCGTCTGCCCCGTTTTCGCGCGGCGCATCAAGCAATTCAGGCTTTTTTCCTGCGCCGGTAGCTGGCACAACCGAACCCGTCTTAGGTTTTGCAACGGCCTTGGCGCTAGAGCCGGGTACTTCAGCGCTTTTGTCAGACGAGGCGCCGCGGCTGCGGTCAGCCTGCTGCGCGGCCTTGGGCGGGATATTCTCGTTTGCGCCCCGCCATGGCGTTCGCAACGGAACCTCGGTGCCGTCAATGCGCTTTACCGTGTCACCCAGATCAACGGCCAACTGTGCCGACGCATTGTATTGGGTCTTGCCGCTGTCATATTCGGTCAGCGACGTCAGCCCTTTCAGCGGTTCGGCGGCATAGCGGCCATTTTGTGGGCCGGGCACAGGCACCTTGCCCGCTGCCAGCTCATCGATGATCTGGCCCATCCGCTCTGCCGTCAGATCCTCGTAGTAGTCCTTGCCGATCTGCGCCATCGGCGCGTTGGAACAGGAGCCGAGGCATTCGACTTCTTCCCACGAGAAATTTCCATCCTCGGACAACTGGTGCGCAAGAGGCGCAATTTTGTCTTTGCAGACCGCAACGAGATCTTCCGCGCCGCAGATCATACACGATGTTGTACCACAAACCTGAATATGAGCAATTTTTCCAACCGGTTGAAGCTGAAACATAAAGTAGAATGTAGCAACTTCGAGCGCGCGAATGTACTTGAGCCCCAGCATGTCGGCCACAGTTTCCATCGCGGGTTTGCTAAGCCAGCCTTCCTGCTCTTGCGCGCGCCACAGAAGCGGAATGATCGCACTGGCCTGACGGCCTTCAGGATATTTGGTGACCTGTCCTTCGGCCCACGCCTTGTTTTCTGGCGTAAAAGCAAAGCTTTCGGGCTGGTCTGGGTGAAGACGACGGAGCATCAGAAAGATTCCTTGAGTATTCTGACCTGATCAGCAAACGCGAGGAACCGTTCCAGGATCAGGGGCATTTCTGTTTTGATAAACTCGATAAGTTGCGCACGAAGCCAGATCGCCAGCACTGACACATAGGTCATAAGCAAAACGACAAAGCTCAGCATTCCCGCAACAATTGCCGCCAGCCCGGACTGCCAGCGCGCACCGGCCAGACCGCTGACCCAAAAGGACAGCACAAAAACGAGAATAAAGCCCATCATCGCAATACTCATCAGCGGTCGATCTCCCCGAAGACCACATCCATGGTCCCGATGATCGCCGCCACATCAGCTAGCTGGTGTCCGCGCGACATGTGATCCATCGCCTGCAGATGCAAAAAGCCAGGGGCGCGGATCTTGGCCCGGTACGGACGGTTCGAGCCGTCCGCTACGAGGTAGACGCCGAATTCACCTTTTGGAGCTTCGACTGGGCAGTAAACCTCTCCTTCGGGCACATGGAAGCCTTCGGTATAAAGTTTGAAGTGATGGATGAGGCTTTCCATCGATGTTTTCATGTCAGAGCGTGTCGGCGGTGTGATTTTTCCGCGTGCCAGCACATCACCCTGCCCTTCGGGTTCGCGTAGCTTGGCGATTGCCTGATGAATAATGGAAACGGACTGCCGCATTTCTTCCATTCGAACAAGATAGCGGTCGTAGCAATCGCCGTTCTTGCCCACGGGTATCTGGAATTCGAACTCATCGTAGCATTCATACGGTTGCGCGCGGCGCAAATCCCACGCCAAGCCAGAGCCACGCACCATAACGCCCGAGAAGCCGTATTCGATAATATCATCTTCGGTGACCACGCCGATGTCGGCATTGCGCTGCTTGAAAATGCGGTTTTCGGTCAGCAAGCCGTCGATGTCGCCGATAACACGCGGGAACTCGTTGGCCCACGTCTCGATGTCGTCAAGCAGCTCGTTTGGCAGATCTTGGTGCACACCACCGGGACGGAAATACGCAGCGTGCAGGCGCGCCCCGCAGGCACGCTCATAAAACACCATCAGTTTTTCGCGCTCTTCAAACCCCCACAGCGGCGGTGTCAGTGCGCCCACGTCCATCGCTTGGGTGGTGATGTTCAGAATGTGGTTCAAAACCCGACCGATTTCACAGAACAAAACACGGATCAGGCTGGCGCGGCGCGGCACTTCAACCCCCGTGAGCTTTTCGATCGCCAAACACCAGGCGTGTTCCTGATTCATCGGTGCCACATAGTCGAGGCGATCGAAATACGGCAGGTTTTGCAGGTACGTTCGGCTTTCCATCAGCTTTTCGGTACCACGGTGCAACAGACCGATGTGAGGATCGCAACGCTCGACGATTTCACCGTCAAGCTCGAGCACCAGACGCAAAACCCCGTGTGCCGCAGGGTGTTGCGGACCGAAGTTGATATTAAAATTGCGGATTTTCTGCTCGCCCGTCAGCGCGTCTTCAAACCCTTTGGAGCCGTCCATCATGGTCTTTACTCCCCCTCGTCAAGACGCGCCGCTGTGCGGAACACCTTTGTCAGCAATTGCCAGGATCCGCCAACGCGGACAAATCCCAGATGATCTTCATATCTCAATGGCGGCACATCTACGGTAAGGTGCACGCGCGCGATCTCGTCGCCAGCCTGATCCATGCTCAGAATCTCGTACCGGGCTGGCCCGGGAAACGGATCACGCCCCCGCACTCTTTCCAGATACGCTGCCTTGTCCCAAAACGTGACGTCGACATCATCGACGAGCGTCATCTGAAACTTCTCGTGGCACAGTTGTTCAAAGACATCTGCTCGGGCAAAGTACACCGCCTCGCAATATGCCTGCACTGCAGCTTCAAAATCCTGCGGGACGACAGTGGCTCCATCCATCATGTCAGCGCCGCTCCAACTCTTGCAGCTTCAGACTCATCCACCAGATCAGCGCAAGCACGCCCAGTGGGATGATGCAGGCAAGGGCCCAATATTTGTTGATCCCGAAGTGCGGCAAAAGCTTGAGCAGCGGAATGACCGTCAGGACAGTAAAAGCGATCCAGATGATGCCTTCCATTACTTCGTTTCCTCCTGCTTCTCGTCACCGGGCAGAATATACTCGGCACCCTCCCACGGGCTCATGAAGTCGAACTGGCGGTATTCCTGCACAAGGCTGACAGGCTCGTAAACGACGCGCTTTTGCGCTTCGTCATAGCGCACCTCGGTATAGCCCGTTGTCGGAAAATCCTTGCGTAACGGATGACCGCGGAACCCATAATCGGTCAATATCCGCCGCAAATCCGGATGCCCCGAAAACAGGATGCCAAACATGTCAAAGACTTCGCGTTCGAACCAGTTCGCCGAAGGGTGCACAGAAATGATAGAAGGCACCATCTGGTCTTCGCGGACGCCTACCCGCAACCGGATACGGTGGTTCTGGTACATCGACAACAGGTGATACACTACGTCAAATCGCTTGGCCCTCCCGGCGTAGTCAACCGCCGTGATATCCACCAAAGTCGAAAACCGGCAAGTAACATCTGATTTGAGAAACTCAACAAGCCCGGCGATGTTTGATGGCGTCACATCCAGGTTCAACTCGCCATGAGCGATGTCCCACGACAGCACGCAATCGGCGCGCTTGGCCTCGATGTATGCTCCCAATTCCTTCAAAGCGTCAGACATTCAATGTCCTTTTAGTTGGTTGCAAGCAAGCGCTGCCGCAGTCAGCGTACGATAGTCCCGGTGCGCCGTATCTTGCGCTGCAATTGCATGATCCCGTACAGCAGCGCTTCGGCCGTTGGTGGGCAGCCCGGTACATAGACATCCACGGGCACAATACGGTCGCAACCGCGCACGACTGAATAGCTGTAGTGGTAATACCCGCCACCGTTTGCGCATGACCCCATCGAGATCACATAGCGTGGCTCCGGCATCTGGTCGTAGACCTTACGGAGTGCAGGGGCCATTTTGTTCGTCAAAGTACCCGCGACGATCATCAGATCTGACTGGCGCGGACTGGCACGCGGTGCCGTGCCAAAACGTTCCATGTCATAGCGCGGCATCGCTGTGTGCATCATTTCCACAGCACAGCAGGCCAACCCAAAGGTCATCCAGTGCAGAGACCCTGTGCGCGCCCAGTTGATTATGTCCTCGGTCGAGGTCAGCAGAAAACCCTTGTCCTGCAACTCTCGGTTAAGCTCTTGCGTAGCGACCTCGCGGTCGGCACCCGCAATGTTGGCTCCGGCGGCGGCTACTGCCATTCCAGCGCTCCTTTTTTCCACTCATAGGCAAAGCCAATGGTCAGCACGGCCAGGAAAATCATCATCGACCAGAAACCGACCATACTCACATCCTTGAACGCAACGGCCCACGGAAACAGAAATGCAATCTCCAGATCAAAGATGATGAAGAGAATGGACACGAGGTAGAATCGCACGTCGAACTTCATCCGCGCATCATCAAATGCATTAAAACCACATTCGTATGCAGAAACTTTTTCAGGGTCAGGATTGCGTACCGCAAGCACCACTGCCGCAAGGATCAAAACCAGTCCGAGGCCGATGGCCACGGCAAGGAAAACGAGGATCGGCAGATATTCCCGTAGCATTTCATCCATGGGATGGCTCCTTTGGCTTGCCGCAGTGCAGCGGTGTTGGCGTCGCGTGGCGAGCGCGACCGCAACCGGTGTACGTCCAAGTGCTTGCAGGGTCAACCGGAATGCCACGAAACGGCTTGCGTAAAATGCGCGCAGACTGACGCAATACAGGCCCGCCGCAACGGCAGGAAATCGGGCCATTTTCCGGTGTCACGCGCAAACGATATGTACTCGCCTAACTTGTTCGGGCAGCGCTGAAAAAGCGAATTGTGCGCCTAAGTGATCCATTTTGTCGCGGCTGCCGTATATGCTTCATCTAACAACCGGCAGGAACAGGGATCGACACAGGGTCGACCGCTTGCCCGGTCGAAGGTCAAACAAGGAAGAAGTTATGAACAGACGTTTCGCACTGAAAGCCACTATCGCAGCCGGCGCGCTTGCCGCTATCGCAGCATGTACCCCTGCTGACATGGGTGATGACATCGTGGATGTAGCCGCCTCCAATGGCAGCTTCAATACGCTGGTCGCTGCAGTGCAAGCTGCCGGTCTCGAAGACACCCTTCGCAGCGAAGGCCCCTTCACAGTATTCGCTCCAACTGACGATGCATTCGCCGCGCTTCCAGCAGGTACGGTCGAAAGCCTGCTGCTGCCGGAGAATAAAGACAAGCTTGTCAGCATCCTGACATACCACGTGCTGTCCGGCGCTGTGCCTGCAGAAGCGGTATTGGGCAAACGCCAGAACGTTGCAACGGTGAACGGCGCGACCGTTCATGTTGACGGTCGCGGTGGCGCGGTCAAGGTCAACGACGCAAATGTTGTCGCAGCCGATGTGATGGCGACAAACGGTGTCATCCACGTGATCGACAAGGTACTGTTGCCGAAGTAATCGCTGAGGTTACCGGATGATAAGCCCACAGGCGCCCAGCGCCTGTGGGCTTTATTTTTTGTCATGCGAAAAACAAAAGCGGACCGCTTTCGCGGCCCGCCTAATAATTAAAACGTCAATCGTTAAAATCTGTTTGGTTTAGCCAGCGGCACACTTGCGCGGGACAAAAACCAGATAACTTGTAACTTTTGCGCGCCGCATCGATCTTGGCGAGCAAACACAGCGAACGACCGTTTACTCTGAGTGTGTCGTAGCGGCTGTATGTAACCGAAAGGTGACGGGGCGGAGGATAATTTGGCGCTTTTCGTTCAGGGCATCCAACGCGCTTTGCGCTTTTCAAAGAAAGCACCGACACCTTCAGATGCTTCCGGATCTTTCCAGCGCTCTGACAGCGCCGCGATGGACTGATCAATGATGTTGTCGTCAATTAGGGGACCGAGACTGCGCGCATATGCTTTTGCGGCGGCGACTGCACCCGGCGCACAGGACAGGTAAGGCACGACCTCTCGCTCAACCGCGACTGCCAGATCATCATCGGCCACGGCGCGCGAGAATATGTTCAACGCGACGGCCTCCGCTGCATCAAAAATACGGGCGGACATGAAAACACGACGCGCTTGCCCTTCGCCCATGCGCGCCAAGACGTACGGCCCGATGGTGGCCGGAATCAGGCCCAGTCGCGTTTCGGTAAGCCCCAGCTTGGCCGTGTCCACGCCGATGACTGCATCACAGACACACGCCATGCCGACGCCGCCGCCAAAAGCGTTCCCCTGAACCGCGCCGATCAGCGGCTTTGGCAGCCGATTGAGTGCGCCAAGCATTTCCGCCAGTTTGCGGGCCTCAGCAGCGCGGGTATCGGCATCCATCTGCATTTGCGCACGCATCCAGCCAAGGTCTCCACCGGCACAAAAGCTTTTGCCCGCGCCCGTCAGAACGACGACCCTGACCTTTGGGTCGGCAGCGAGATCTGCTGCGGCTTGCGTCAATTCCGCCATCATTTGCGCAGAGATCGCATTATGTTTTTCCGGACGATTCAGGGTTAGGGTTGCGACCCCTCTGTGATCGGTCTGGATACGGATCGTATCAGGCATTTTCCGGCTCCTGCCCGGCAGGAGTATGGCGCATCGCCTTCGCCATCCGGGCTGCATCGCGCAACACATCCAGATCAAGACCGGTTTCGTAGCCCAAAACATGCAAATGCTCTACCACGTCTTCGGTCGCCACATTTCCTGCAGCGCCCGGCGCATAAGGGCACCCCCCCAATCCACCAACCGCCGCATCGAACACGCGCAGTCCCAGGCTGAGCGATGTGTCGATGTTCTCCAAAGCGCGACCGTTGGTATTGTGATAGTGCCCTGCCAGCCGACCGGCCGGTACCACATCCCGCACAGCCAGAAGCATGCGCGCGATACTGTCGGGCGTGCCGGCCCCGATCGTATCGCCAAGGCTGATCTCATAGCAGCCCAGCGCAAACAGTGTGTCGGCCACCCGCGCCACATCAGCCGGCGCAACAGCACCGTCATAGGGGCACTCGACCACGCAAGAGATATAGCCACGGACCGGCAGATCGATATGCCGCGCCTCTTCAAGGATTGGCCGAAAACGCTCGATGCTTTCGGCAATAGTGGCGTTGATATTGGCCTTGGAGAACCCTTCGGACGCCGACGCAAAGACCGCAATCTCGTCTGCACCAGCGGCACACGCGTCAGTGTAACCGCGCATGTTGGGGGTCAATGCCGCGTATCGCGTCCCTTCGGCCCGGGTGATGCCTTCAAGCACCTCTGCCGATCCCGCCATTTGCGGCACCCATTTCGGCGAAACGAAACTGGCCACTTCGATACGGCTGAAACCAGCTTGTGTCAGCCGGTCTACCAGCGCGATCTTTTCAGAAACCGGAATTTCGCGTTTCTCGTTCTGCAGACCGTCACGTGGACCTACCTCGAATATCTCACAGTTTCCCAGTGTCATCGCGCATCCTCCCTAGCCGCTAACCTCACTCTACAGACCAAGGCGCGTAAAAGTCTCGCTCATATATCCCGTCACCCTGCGGTAACGACGCGAGAAAGCCCTCACGCGCCGAAATCCGGGCGTACCAGTCCTGCAGCGCGGGGTAGCCATCAATTTTTGCAAAGTACTGCGCCATGTAGACGGCATGCCCCACAGAAACGTCTGCTGCCGAAAATCCAGAAGTAAGAAGATAGTCCCGGTTCTCGACTGGTGTCGACAACCGCGCCTCTATCGCAGAATAGCATTTGGCCACTCGTGCGGCCTCAAGCTTCATGACGATTGGGCTGCGCATGGTGTCCTCAAACAGCATCACGTGTTGTTGTGTCAGCGCCGCCACGTGTTGGCTGACGGTCTCGGCGAAATGCACCCAGACCAGCCAGCTCATTCGATCCGGGGTCCCCGGCATCCGCCCCAACCTGTCGGGGCTAAAGCGTTCGCACAGGTATTCTGTGATCGCGCCTGTTTCAAACATGCGCTCACCTTCAATTTCTAGCGCCGGAACGCGCCCTGCTGGCGAAAGCGACAAGAATTCCGGGCTGCGCAAGCTGCGATCAAACGGATAGGTGCGCACCTGAAAATCTATATCCAACTCGTGCAGCAGCCATAGCGTGCGCATCGAACGGGTCTGGGGGCAATGGTGCAGCGTGATCATGCTGGCTCCTCCTGCTGCAACTGGATAAGGGCGGCGCCTGCCTCGACCTGATCGCCTTCGGCCACCAACACCTGCGCCACAACACCGTCACGAGCAGCGACAAGACCATGTTCCATTTTCATCGCTTCCAGCACAGCCAAACGGTCCCCTTTACGAACGGCCTGCCCCGGCGTTGCTGCGATCTCGCGCACCAAGCCGGGCATTGGCGCTTCGATGACATTTCCATCGCCGCCGGCTGTGTCAGCCTGCGCCAACGGATCAGCCACCTCAAAGCACAAACCATAGCGGTCAAACACGGTCACGGTCGCATCAGCGCTTATGCAGCGGGGGATCGGACGCCCCTCAATCATCCACCGCCCGCCTTGGCGCGACACCGCAATTTCAGAGCCGTCAACGATCCAAAGCTGAGTATCCGCATCCAACACGGAAACGGTCAATGTGAGCGTGATGTCCGCATGTTTTAACGTAACGATTTGCCGCAAAGGCAGCCACAGGGCAAAACCCGCGTGTTCCGGCAGCGTCTCATACCCACCCGCAGCCATCGCTGCAGCAATCCAGTGCGCAGGCTCCGGTGCGAGTACCTGCGTCAGCGCATCGACATCCCGTCCGATCAATCCCGTGTCGAATTGGCCAGCGGCAAAACCCTTGTGCTCCGCCAATGCGCCGAGAAAGGCAAGGTTCGTGACACTGCCCGCGACCTCGGTGTCGGCCAATCCGCGCCGTAGCCGGGCCAGAGCGATATCACGCGTAGGCCCGTGCACAATGAGCTTTGCAATCATCGGATCGTACCATGGGCTGATGCTGTCTCCGGCCCGGACGCCACTGTCCGCACGAACATCGTTTGGAAACGCAAGATGGGTTAAATCGCCGGTCGCGGGCAAAAAACCGGCGGGGACGTCCTCTGCGTATAGTCGGGCCTCAAACGCGTGCCCGTTGATCGAAATATCCTGCTGGCGCGCGGGCAAAGCTTCGCCTGCCGCGACACGCAACTGCCAGGCCACAAGATCAATACCTGTGATCGCTTCGGTAACTGGATGCTCGACCTGCAATCGGGTGTTCATCTCCATGAAGAAAAACCCGTCTTCCGACAAGCCACCCGCCCCGTCCACGATGAACTCCACAGTACCGGCGCCAGCGTAGCCGATGGCTTCGGCCGCGCGTACTGCGGCCGCACCCATTGCCGCGCGCACCGTCTCTGTCATGCCCGGTGCAGGCGCTTCCTCAATCACCTTTTGATGACGGCGCTGCAATGAGCAATCGCGCTCGAACAAGTGGACGGCCCGCGCACCATCGCCAAAAACCTGCACCTCGATATGGCGCGGCTGGGTCACAAATTTCTCGACGAGGACGTCAGCATTCCCAAAGGCGGTTTTGGCCTCTGAACGGGCAGAAGCAAGCGCTGCTGCGAATTCGCTGGCAGCTTCGACCATCCGCATCCCCTTGCCCCCGCCACCAGCAACGGCCTTGATCAGGACGGGATACCCAATGTCATCTGCCGCCGCTGAAAGCACGTCATCCGACTGATCCGAACCGTGATAGCCGGGAACAACGGGAACATCCGCCTTCTCCATCAGCGCCTTTGCCGCGTCTTTTAATCCCATCGCGCGAATGGCTTTTGCAGACGGCCCGATAAAGGTCAGCCCGGCGGCTTCGACAGCTTCGACAAATTCGGGGTTTTCGCTGAGAAATCCGTAACCGGGGTGGATCGCTTGTGCACCTGTCGCACGGGCAGCTTTGATAATGACATCCCCGCGCAAATAACTGTCAGCGGGCGCAGGGCCCCCAATGCGGACAGCCTCATCTGCCATGGCGACATGGGCGGACTGCGCATCTGCGTCGGAATAGACCGCAACGCACCGCACACCCATCTTCTGCGCGGTGTCCATGATGCGGCAGGCAATTTCGCCCCGGTTAGCGATCAGTATCTTATCGAACATTCTCTACCACCAAGATCCCGACGTTCCGTCTAAAACATGTTGTTGCACATGAGCGGGCAGCGGCCACGCATCGATATCAGTACCATTCATTGGTTCGGGAGAGTGACCGCCCCGCGCGTGACGATAAAGATCGATGTGAAGCGCGATGCTGACGTCGCGCAGGGCCGCATCGACCCGATCACGGGTTTCTGCGATGCCTTCCTCCAGCCGCTCCTGATCTGACTTTTCGCGCGTCCACGCCAGCGGAAGCATCTGCGCCAAAACCTTGCTTTCGGCGGACAGTGCTACCAGCAAGACCAAATTGGACATAACACCGGGAATCGACGGCACCGCAAGGTCCCTGAAAAACCCCGGCAATCCGCCGAACCATCCGGAGTTCCGGGGATTTTGTCCGGCAAGCTCAGCCCGCGCCAAATCAAACTCGCGCGCAAAGCTTTTCCTGAACTCACGCGCGAAAATCCGTCTGTCAAAGTCAGACCGCCCTGCCCAAAGCCGCAGCGTCGGGCGCACCCAACTGCCTTGCCGAGATTGCTCGACGAAAGCCTCAAAATCAAAAATAAAGACGTAGTCTTCGACGCCAGCGCTGTTGTGAATGACGTAGACGGGCAACTCGATTTCCCGCACCAGTGTCGGCAAGGAGGGCAGCTTCATGCCATTTACGGCTGAAGATAGCTTGTCGGCGACTGAATTGACTTGATTCATAATGCGGCCCCTGCACCAGCCCTCTGTGCAATTTCAAATCCGCACTGACTGCTATGGGGCAACAAGACGTCACACACGCAATTACATCCTGAATACGCCAAAGCGGGTCTCCTCAATCGGCGCATTCAAGGCAGCGCGTAAAGACAGGCTCAGCACATCGCGGCTTTTGCGTGGATCAACAATGCCGTCGTCCCAAAGCCGTGCCGAGGCATAAAGCGGATGGCTTTGCCGCTCGAACATCTCGATGGTGGGCGCTTTAAAGGCGTTCTCTTCCTCGGCGGACCAAGTCTCGCCCGACCGCTCCAAAGCGTCGCGTTTCACGGTTGCCAGTACGCCCGCTGCCTGTGCGCCTCCCATCACAGAGATGCGCGAATTCGGCCACGTCCAAAGAAACCTTGGCTGGTAGGCGCGTCCGGCCATGCCGTAATTGCCCGCGCCAAACGAACCGCCGACAAGCATGGTAATTTTCGGCACCGACGTGCAGGCCACCGCCGTGACCATTTTCGCCCCATGTCTGGCAATACCCTCGTTTTCGTATTTTCGGCCGACCATAAAGCCGGTGATGTTCTGTAAAAACACCAGCGGAATGCGGCGCTGCGAACACAACTCGACAAAATGGGCGCCTTTTTGGGCCGCCTCGGAAAAAAGCACGCCGTTGTTGGCAACGATCCCGACAGGGCAGCCTTTGACATGGGCAAAGCCGGTTACAAGCGTTTCGCCAAACCGAGCCTTGAACTCGTCAAATCGCGACCCGTCGACGAGCCGGGCAATTACTTCACGTATGTCATAAGGTGTGCGCAAATCCGCAGGCACCACGCCGAGTATCTCGGCGGGATCATACGCCGGCTCTTCAGGCGAAGCCCATTCCACGCCCGTGGCGCGTGTGATGTTAAGGTTGGCCACAGCGCGTCTTGCCAACGCCAGCGCATGCGCATCATCTTCGGCCAGATAGTCTGCCACGCCCGACAAGCGTGTGTGGACGTCTCCGCCGCCCAGATCTTCGGCACTCACCACTTCGCCAGTGGCAGCCTTGACGAGTGGCGGTCCGGCCAGAAAGATTGTCCCCTGCTCTTTTACAATCACTGTCACGTCCGACATCGCGGGAACGTAAGCTCCCCCCGCGGTGCACGATCCCATCACCACAGCGATTTGCGGGATGCCCGCAGCACTCATGCGGGCCTGATTGTAAAAAATCCGGCCAAAGTGATCCCGATCGGGAAAGACTTCATCCTGATTGGGAAGATTGGCACCGCCGCTGTCTACGAGGTAAACGCATGGCAGCCGGTTTTCCTGAGCAATTTCCTGTGCCCGCAAATGCTTTTTGACGGACATAGGATAGTAGGTACCGCCTTTTACTGTTGCGTCATTACACACAACCATCACGTCGCGGCCGCAGACCTGCCCGACGCCTGCAATGACACCCGCTGCCGGTGCGGCCCCGTCGTAGAGGCCATGCGCTGCCGTCGCGCCGATTTCCAGAAACGGGCTGGCGCGGTCAAGCAAACCGGCCACACGATCACGCGGCAGCATCTTGCCACGATTTTCATGGCGCGCGCGCGCTTGCTCGCCACCGCCCGCCGTTGCCGCACGAGCGGCGTCTTCAACCTCGGCTAGGGCCGCCAGATGCGCGACCTCGTTGTTGCGAAACTCGTCGGAGCCGGAAATGATCTGCGAAGTCAGTTTCATGGAACAAACCTTTGCGTCGAATTGTTTCGCGGGGCAGAAAGCGTGGCCATCACCCTCAGGTTTCCGGTGCGAGACCTGTTTGCGGTTGCGGCGCCAACTCCCGCAGGCGACCGAACCTGTCGACCGGATAATCGACACGCTGGCCGCCGGCATGCACGCAGCTGACTAAAATCCAGATCCCCGACTGCCGACCAGGCTGCCCCGTACAATCTGTCGCCCGCCCGCCGGGAGTGTGTGCCAGATAGTGGGACGTCCACGTTTCGATGACATCGGTTTCGCTGATTGTGGCCGCGATCCAGCCCCAGCGAAACGCCCACAGCGCAAGCGCAACCACCAAAAGACCAAAAGGAGCGAACCAGACCCACCTCGGCATTACCCCTCCAGCCAGCGCGACAGCCGCGATGTCTGTTCAGCAGTGAGTGACAACTGGCAAGACACATAGGCTGGCCCACCGCCGGTGCCGCCACCCCATTGACTGTACTCGAATTCACAGGCCGCATCTCGAAACGTGATCCAGGCGCGTTGCATGTTCCGCAGTGCTTGTTCCTGTGGCGGGGCCGACGATCCGATCTCTGCCAATTCTGCGTCTATCTGCTGCGCCCGCTTAAGTACTTCTTGATAGGTTCTGTTCAGCTTTGCATCCCAGAACATCCGTTCCTGATCCAAGCAATATCCCCTACCCACGGTGGTATATCCATCCGACGTCGCGTTGATGCAGGTGTCCGCAGCGAGCCCCGCACAAACGGAAAAGTCACCCTGTGCAGACGTGTTCGCAATGCAAGTCTGCGTCGCGGCGTCGTCATATTGCAAATCCTGCGCCAAAGCCGCCCCGGCCCAAAGCACGCCGATGCATATGAAAAACGCGCGTTTCACGTCATGGCTCCCATCAGCTCGCGCCCGACCAACATACGTCTTATCTCGGATGTGCCTGCCCCGATCTCCATCAATTTGGCATCTCTGAACAACCGGGCCACTGGGCTGTCATTCAGAAAGCCAGCCCCCCCCATCGCCTGTACCGCTTGATGTGCCTGCTTCATGGCTTCCTCAGAAGCATAAAGACAGCAAGCGGCCGCATCCTGCCGCGTCACGTCGCCCCGGTCGCAGGCCTTTGCCACCTCATAGACATACGCGCGCGCGGAGTTCATTGCCGTGTACATGTCAGCGATCTTGCCCTGCATCAGCTGGAAGTTCCCAATCGGCTGCCCGAATTGCTTGCGCTCGCTGAGGTAAGGCATGATGGCGTCCATACAGGCCGCCATGATCCCCGTACCGATCCCGGCCAGAACCACCCGTTCATAATCGAGGCCGGACATCAGCACGGCCACACCGCGCCCCTCTTCCCCCAACACATTCTCAAAGGGAACTTCCACGTCCTCGAATATCAACTCCGCCGTATTGGAGCCGCGCATACCCAGCTTGTCAAAATGCGGACTGGTCGAAAAACCGGTCATTTCCTTTTCGATCAAAAACGCGGTGATGCCCTTTGATCCCGCGTCCGGGTCAGTCTTTGCATAAACCACCAGTGTTGTTGCGTCAGGGCCATTCGTGATCCAGTACTTGTTACCATTGAGCCTGTAATGATCGTTTCGCTTCTCAGCCCGCAAGCTCATCGACACCACATCCGATCCGGCCCCCGCCTCTGACATTGCGAGCGCGCCAACGTGCTGACCCGAGATCAAACCCGGCAGGTATTTCTGTTTCTGCTCATGTGTGCCGTTTAACTTGATCTGGTTTACGCACAGGTTTGAATGCGCTCCATAGCTGAGCGAGACAGAGGCGCTCGCCCGCGCAATTTCTTCAATCGCGACAGTATGGGCCAAATAGCTCATTCCTGCGCCGCCGTAGCCTTCGTCGACCGTGATACCCAAGAGGCCCAAATCGCCCATTTCGGTCCACAACTCTGGCGGAAATTCGTTTTTGCGGTCGATGTCCGCCGCCATAGGCGCCACCCGCTCCTGCGCCCACCGATGCACCATATCACGCAGAGCGTTGATATCTTCGCCCAGATCAAACTGCATCGTCGCGTTAAACATCAGAATCTCTCCTCGGCGCCAAATTAATGAACGTTTGTTCATATCCTACGCCGCGACAGGCGCCCCGTCAAAAGAAAAGGCGGCATCAAGCCGCCGTTTTCTTGTCTTATGCCTGGTAAACCGATCCGACCTCAGCACGAATAATCCTCGTTATAAGGTCACAGTCCTCAAGCGAGAACGTCAGCGGCACTCTCATGTCCAATATGCCGGACAACACTCTGTCCGTCGCGGGCATCGGTGACGAGGTGGCATAGCGCCAACTGTCGTACCTGCTCGTAAAGCCGACAGGATTTGGATCCCCGAACCATTTCAGTTCTACCCCACGGCCACGGCATCGGTCCACGAAGTCGCGTATCGCGTTGTCCGCCCAGTCCAGCAGAAGAAACTGGATCGAGGACCCGACAATGGTTTCTTCGGGCGGTCTGTCGATGACAGAAAGGCCGGGCGTGCCGCGCAAGCCTTCTTCGAGCCGGTAATAGCGTTCATTCCACCGTGCGCATTGCGTTTCCAAGTCCGCGACCTGCGGGCGCAGGATCGCAGCGCGCAGGTTATCCATGCGTCCGGAAATATTCGGGGTCTCGTAGCGGATTTGCTCAAAGGCTTCTTTTGGCGGGGCGGCAAGATGGCGCTCGAACAACATGTAAGAGCCGGAAAGAACCACGGCCCGCGCCGCAACGTCCACGTCGTCTGTTACAAGAAACCCGCCCTCGCCTGAGTTAACATGTTTATATGTTTGACACGAATAGCATCCCACTGCGCCATGCCGACCCGACGGCACATCATTCCAAGCGGCCCCCATCGTGTGAGCGCAATCTTCGACAACCCTGACATCAGCCGCGTTGCAAAGCGCCATCAGACGGTCCATGTCGCAAAGATGCCCACGCATGTGGCTGAGCAGCAGAACGTTGGCCTGATCGAGCTTTGCCTGCAAATCGTCCAGATCAATGGTCAGACTTTCGGTCACACCGACGAAGACCGGTTCTGCCCCAACGGCGGCGATTGCACCCGGCACCGGCGCAAGCGTAAACGCATTTGACAGAACCTTGTCTCCCGGACGCACCCCCAAGGCACGAAGAGCGGTGGCCATCGCATAGCCACCGGATGCAACCGCAAGACAGAATTTTGCGCCGACCTTGGCCGCGAACTCCTGCTCAAGCAGCGCGGTCTCGCTGATTTCTCCCTCTGCGGTATTGTACCGGTGTAAACGGCCGTGACGCAGAACCGCAAGCGCGGCATCAATCCCCGCCTCGGGTATTGGCTCTTGCTGGGTAAAGCTGCCGGTAAAAATCTCGCTCATACGGTCTCCATTCGGTCAGCATTGCCGTGCGCGGGTAAAGGCGTCAAGCCAGCAAGCGGTCAATCAAAGAAGGCAAATCGGCATAGTCATGCAGCAACGCTTCGGGGGAAAGGGCGGCCATGTCGTCGCCGGACGGACCAAAAGTGACCAGAACGCTCGGCACCCCCGCCGCGCGGGCGGTGTTCCGGTCGGTATCGGAATCTCCGATCAAGGCACAGCGATCGGGATGCCCGCCGGCGCGCCGTGCGGCTTCGAAAAGCGGCTCGGGGTTTGGCTTGCGCACGGGCAGAGTGTCCGCGCCGACAAGCGAACCGAACTGATCACGTACGCCCAGTCGACCCAGCAAAAGTTCAGCCAAACCCTCTGGCTTGTTGGTGCAAATCCCGACGCCGTAGCCCATCGCCTTGAGGCTCTCAACAGCATCCATTGCACCGGGGTACATAAAAGTATGCACATCGATTGCGGCACCATAGGCCTCGAGCAAGACCGGATAGTACCGGTCGATCTCGGCGGTGTCATCGACGCGACCCAAACGTTTCATTCCCAGAGTGAGCATGGCCCGCCCACCGCGCAAAGCCGTCCCCTGATCTTGTGTCGGATCAAGAACATCGCCCGCGCCCATGTCGCGAAAACAGTGGTTCGCCGCCGCGATCAGGTCGCCGCTGGTGTCGGCCAGCGTTCCATCCAGATCGAATATGACAGTTTTCATGTTTTGCCCCGCGCAACCTTTGTCCAACCAAGCAAATCCGTGCCACCCAATGTTGCAAGTCGCAACCATGTTTGATTGAGCTTCCCTTGCACCTTTGAAGGAAGCGGATAAACAGGCCAGCAACAGATTACAAAGAGAAACCGCATGAATATTGCACTTATCGTTCTCGCCGCGGGCAAAGGTAGCCGGATGAATTCCGAGTTGCCCAAGGTCTTGCACCCATTGGGCGGCGCTCCGCTGGTGGTACATGCGGTCCGCGCAGGCGAGCCCCTAAGCCCAGAGCGCACCATCATCGTCGCGGGCCATGGCGCAGATCAGGTGCGCAAGGCGGCGCTTGACTTTGACCCGACCGTGACTGTGACGCTTCAGGAAGAGCAACTTGGCACCGGGCACGCCGCCGGTCTGGCTGCACCGGAACTGGTCGGGTTTGACGGCACTGCAATCGTTTTGTTTGGCGACACACCGTTCGTAAAACCAGATACTCTGCAGGCAATGGTAGAGGCGCAGCAGACATATGATGTTGTCGTGTTGGGCTTTGAAGCGGCGGATCCGGGTCGCTACGGGCGGCTGGTCATGGACGGTGAACAACTGGTCCGAATTGTCGAATACAAGGACGCTACCGACGCGGAACGCGCGATTTCTCTGTGCAATAGCGGCGTCGTTGCCTGCAAGGCCTCGCTGTTGTTCGAGTTGATCGGCAAAGTTAGCAATGACAATGCAGCAGGTGAGTATTACCTGACAGATGTTGTAGCCATCGCGCGTGCGATGGACCGCACGACCACGGTCGTCCTGTGTGACGAGTCCGAAACGCTGGGCATCAATACACGCCTTGAACTGGCGCAGGCCGAGCAGATTTTTCAGGACAATGCGCGCAAAACCGCGCAGGAGGACGGCGTCACACTGATCGCGCCTGACACTGTTCATTTTGCGTTTGATACGGTGCTTGGGCGCGACAGCGTTATCGAACCTTATGTTGTCTTCGGGCCCGGCGTGACCGTTGAAAGTGGCGCAACGATACGCGCCTTTTCGCATTTGGAGGGCTGTCACGTCGCGCAGGGCGCGATTGTTGGGCCGTACGCGCGGCTGCGGCCAGGTGCCGAGTTATCGGAAAACACACGCATCGGAAATTTTGTCGAAATCAAGAACGCGCGCATCGGCGAAGGCACGAAGGTCAATCATCTCAGCTATGTCGGAGATGCCACCCTCGGCGCACAGACGAATGTGGGCGCAGGGACGATTACCTGCAACTATGACGGCGTACTGAAACACCACACCACGATTGGTGATAACGTCTTTATCGGATCGAACACGATGCTTGTGGCACCGGTGCATATCGGCGACCGTGCCATGACAGGCAGCGGGTCGGTCATTACCTCGGACGTCGAACCGGACGCACTGGCACTTTCACGAGCGCCGCAAATCGAAAAACCGGGCATGGCAACCAAACTGATGACCATGTTGCGGGCCAAAAAAGCCAAGATGCAAAGAGGCAGCTGACAATGTGTGGAATAGTAGGTGTACTGAGCAGTCACGAAGCCGCTCCGATTCTTGTAGAAGCGCTGAAACGGCTGGAATATCGCGGCTATGACAGTGCCGGAATTGCGACGGTAAACGACGGCAAGCTTGACCGCCGACGCGCGGTTGGCAAGCTGGTCAATCTGTCAGACCTTCTGGTGCATGACCCGTTGCGCGGCAAGGCCGGTATCGGGCACACGCGTTGGGCCACCCATGGCGCGCCCTCTGTTGCCAACGCACATCCGCACAAAGCAGGGCCAGTTGCCGTGGTGCACAACGGCATTATTGAGAATTTCCGCGAACTGCGCGAGGAACTGGCACAACACGGCATCAGCTTTTCAACGGAAACGGATACAGAAACCGTCGCGCTACTCACCCAACACTTCATGGCAGAGGGAGCAAACGCCGTCGAAGCCGCCAACATGGCTTTGGACAAACTTGAAGGAGCTTTTGCTCTGGCTTTTCTGTTTGAAGGTCAGGACGACCTGATCGTCGTCGCGCGTCGCGGATCACCTCTGGCCATCGGTCATGGCGACTGGGAAATGTTCGTCGGCTCGGACGCGATAGCCCTGTCACCTCTGACCAACCAAATCACCTATCTTGCCGAGGGCGACCGCGCGGTCATAACCCGAAGCCGCGTCGAAATTACGGACAGCAAAGGGCAACACGTGGATCGCCCGATAAAATCAATCGAGGTCGATGCCACAAAGATCGACAAGGCAGGCCACAAGCACTTTATGGCCAAGGAAATTGCAGAACAGCCCACCGTAATTGCACAAGCGCTCGGCCATTATATCAGCACTTCCGGAGAGATTTCACTGCCCGGTACTGGCATGGATTTTTCAGCGATTGACCGGCTGACCATGGTTGCCTGCGGAACTGCCTACTATGCGTGCCTGACCGCCAAATACTGGTTTGAGCAGATTGCCCGCATTCCCGTTGAAGTGGATGTCGCCTCGGAATTCAGATACCGCGAACCACCCATCCCCGCCAAAACGACCGCGCTCTTTGTCAGCCAATCGGGCGAAACGGCGGATACTCTGGCAGCGCTACGGTACTGCGCGGGCAAAGCAGACAGCATCGTCTCTGTCATCAACGTGCCCGAAAGCTCGATTGCCCGCGAAAGCGATCTGGTTTTGCCGATTTACGCTGGCGTCGAAGTCGGTGTCGCCTCGACCAAAGCGTTCAGTTGTCAGTTGACGGTGCTCTTTCTGCTTGCGCTCAAAGCCGCGTCAGACCGGGGCGAAATCAGCTCTGATCAGCTCGCGGATCACCTTTCTGCGCTGCGCGGCCTGCCCAGCCTGTTCAGCACCGCACTCGAGGCCAACGAGGAAATGCTCAGTGCCGCCGTCAAGCTGTCAGAGGCACGCGACGTGCTGTTTCTGGGGCGCGGCAGAATGTATCCACTTGCCCTCGAAGGCGCGCTAAAACTGAAGGAAATCAGTTATATACACGCCGAAGCTTACGCGGCCGGAGAGCTCAAGCACGGACCCATCGCGCTAGTAGATCAGAACGTGCCGGTTGTCGTCATGGCGCCGCGCGACGCGCTGTTCGACAAGACCCTGAGCAACATGCAGGAAGTCATGGCGCGTAAAGGCCGGGTCGTCCTGATCTCGGACGCAGACGGCTTGCGCGACTTTGGCGACGGCGCTTATGCCACGATCGAAATGCCACCGGTAGCCGAGAGCATCGCGCCGATCCTATACTCTGTGCCCGCACAGTTGCTCGCCTATCACACGGCGGTGGCAAAGGGCACCGATGTGGACCAACCCCGCAACCTCGCGAAATCCGTTACGGTGGAATGATCTCCAGGAGGTTTCATGGCCAAGAAATTTGACAAGCTGAGCGATGTCCTCACGCGGTTTATTGAGACACAGCACATATTCTTTTGTGCAACCGCCGGACAAGAAGGTCGCGTGAACGTCTCTCCAAAAGGGATGGACAGCTTGCGTGTTTTGGGGCCGAACCGCATTGTATGGCGGAATTTGACCGGGTCAGGCAACGAAACCGCGGGACATCTGGCGCAGGTAAACCGGATTACTTTGTTGTGGTGTAGCTTTGAAGCAAAGCCGATGATCCTGCGCGTTTTTGGCACGGCGCGTACTTTGCATCCGCGCGATCCGGATTTTGCTGCGCTCAATGCCTACTTCCCAGCATCGCGCGGCGCACGCCAGATTTACGACGTCGACATAGACATGGTGCAGACAAGTTGTGGCTACGCGGTGCCGTTCATGGCCTATCAAGGCGAACGGGATATTCTTGGAAACTGGGCTGACGAAAAGGGCTCGGACGGCATTTCCACCTATTGGCGTGACAAAAACCAGTCGACGATTGACGGAGCGCCCACGTTCATTCTGTCCGACAAAGAGACTTAGCCGCGGGTTGCGACTTCCAATTCCACCAGTTCCGTCAGTGGGACTTCTAATAGGCGCATGGCAGAGAGTGACACACGACTGCCTGCTGTTGCAGGCCCCTCTATTGGCACCAATGTCACCTGCGCGGTCTTTCCCGTGGCCATGCTGCGAAGAACCCCCGGAGTTTGTGCATCTACCAGCGGTGTTTTCAGCCAAAATCCCGGCTCTGTCGCGTCTCCCAGAGAAGCGATGGTGCTGCCCAAAGGACGCGCTCCGGACGTGGTCTGCGACGCTTGCTGACGCGCAGCAGCAGTGCTTTGATCCAATTCAGAGGCTTGGGTGGCATCTGCTACGGGTATTCCGCCGCGGGTCGAAGTAGCGGAACCGCCGGAATCAGAGGGCGGCGCGATTTCGGCAGACTGTTTTTCCTGCGGTATCCAGTCCGGCAAGACCAAATTGGTGCACCCCCCCATCATTCCGATCAGAAGCGTTATCACCACTGGTGCGCTGAACGCGCGTCGAGCGGCAAGAGGATGGGCGGCATTGGTCATGGAGACCGGTGTAGCTAGTGCACTCTGGCGCCACAACCACCATATTCGCTTGCCGATCCTTAACGAGCCGAGTACGAATTAACGCATGACAGCTCCTTTGATTGACCCATTTGCGCGCGCCATCACTTACCTGCGGGTATCCGTCACGGATCGGTGCGATTTCCGCTGCGTTTACTGCATGTCGGAAAACATGACTTTTCTGCCGAAGAAAGAGCTGCTCACTCTGGAAGAGCTGGATCGCATGTGTTCGACGTTCGTTGACTTGGGCGTTGAAAAGCTGCGGATCACCGGCGGCGAACCACTGGTTCGCAAAGGCATCATGACGTTCTTCAATAGCATGTCGCGCCACCTTGACAGCGGTAAGCTCAAGGAATTGACGCTAACCACCAACGGCAGTCAGCTGGAACGTTTTGCAAAAGATCTCTACGCAGCCGGCGTGCGTCGTGTGAACGTGTCACTCGACACGTTGGACGAAGCAAAATTCGCTGATGTTACGCGCTGGGGACGGCTGCCGCAGGTGTTACGCGGGATTGATGCTGCACAAGCTGCAGGCATGCGGGTAAAGATCAATGCGGTTGCGCTGAAGGGTTTCAACGAGCCCGAGTTGCCATCAATGACCCAATGGTGCGCCGAGCGCGACATTGATCTGACGTGGATTGAAGTCATGCCGATGGGCGATATCGGTAACGAAGACCGTCTCGGCCAATACTGGTCGCTCAAGGATGTGCGCGCAAAATACGCAGAGCACTACACCGTGACAGATCTGGCGGAACGTACAGGTGGGCCTGCACGGTATGTGAGACTGGAAGAGACAGGCCAGAAGATCGGGTTTATCACGCCACTTAGTCACAACTTTTGTGAAAGCTGCAACAGGGTGCGGATAACATGTACCGGCGAAATCTACATGTGTCTGGGTCAGGAAGACCAAGCCGACCTGCGCGCACCACTCAGAGCGCATCCCGAAGATGACGAACCGCTGCGGGAAGCCATCAGGGCTGCCATCATGCGCAAGCCGAAGGGGCATGATTTTGACTACTCGCGGCAAAAGCTTGATGGCCAGATGCCGCGGCACATGAGTCATACGGGCGGCTGATCCGCGCTATGCGCCCCCCTCTTCTTTTCCACATTTACACAGCAGCAACGATGCTGCTGGTGCCGTTTTTTGCCTGGATCGAAGTTCGCAAGCTCAGGCGTGCAGGCTTTACTGCTGTGCGTGCGCACGAAAAACTCGGTCATGCGAGCCTGCCGCGTCGCGGTTCCGGGCCGTTGATCTGGTTTCATGCGGCCTCTGTCGGCGAAAGCATGTCGGTTCTGGCGCTGATCGAGGCGATGGGACGCCGCCTGCCACGGGCACATTTTCTGATCACTTCGGGAACCGCGACGTCGGCGCAGATGGTTGCCAAACGCTTGCCCGAACGAACGGATCACCAGTTTGCACCGCTGGATGCTCCCGGACCGGTCAGTCGCTTTTTACGCCACTGGCGGCCCGACGCCGCGATATTTGTTGAAAGCGAAATCTGGCCGCAAATGCTGCGCCGCACAAAGGCGGCAGGCGCAAACATGATCCTCGTCAATGCCCGCCTGAGCCCATCGTCACGCAAGGCTTGGGAAAAGCGACCAAAGACCGCGCGCTATGTCTTGTCGTGCTTTGATCTCATCCTCACTCAGAACGACGAGATGGCGCAGGCGATGGTGGATATGCACGCGCCTGCAGACCGCGTTGCGCGCGGCTTTAACCTCAAATCACTCTCCGCGCCGCTTCCGCAAGACCCGGCGACACTCGCGCAAATTCGCACATCCCTGCAAGGTCGACCGATCTGGGTTGCGGCGTCAACTCATAAGGACGAGGAACAAATTGTCCTGCAAGCGCACGCCCAGCTTGCCAATGATCACCCGGACCTTTTACTGATCCTCGCACCGCGCCACCCCGATCGCGGTCCGGAAATTGCGCGGATAATTGGCGCGTACGAGCAAAGTTACGCCATCCGCTCTGCAGGCGAAAAACCCCATGATGAGGACGTCTATCTGGCCGATACGCTGGGCGAGCTGGGAAACTGGTATGCCTTGTCCAAAATCATATTTTTGGGTGGTTCCCTGTTTCAGATTGGCGGCCATAACCCTTTCGAAGTCGCACAGGCGGGTGCGGTCACACTATCAGGTCCTCACGTCGAAAATTTTGCCGAAACGTATGAAGAGATGACGCTTTCAGGTGCTGCCCATATAGTTCAAGACGCAGACGCAATCGCTGCTAAAGTGCACAGGATGCTGTCCGAGCCAGAGGTTTTGGAAGGGTCCTGCCGCGCCGCCCGTGCTTATGTACGGGGCAAATCATCGCAACTTGACGGCGTTGCAGACCGTTTGATCAGCGGACTGAAACTGGAGGAACAACTTTCTTGACCGGCACCGCATCCCTTCCCCCGATGTCCGAAGTGGACGTGATTGCTCCGAACTTCAAACGTCGGCACTCAGGCGTGACCTCCACCGTAATCCGGCTGGTTCCCGAGCAGGCAAAATCCATCGGCATCGTAGCCTGCGCCCCGGACCTGCCACCCGAGGTACCCACGCTGCCGCCCTCTAAACTTTTGAGCATGTCGCGCAGCGGGCCTTCCGGCCCGCGAGTCTGGCACGCTCGACGCAATGTGGAAATGGTCGCCGGGCTGGCGCTGAAACACATCTTGAGAAAGCGGCTAAAGCTGCTCTTTACCTCCGCTGCACAACGTCACCACAAGCCATTTACTCGCTGGTTGATCCGGCAAATGGACCGGATTGTGGCCACGTCAGCAAAGTCAGCTCAGTATCTCGAACGTGACTCCATGGTCGTGCATCACGGTATTGACTGCGATCTTTTTTCACCTGTTGCCGACAGGCAAGCTCTGCGGAAACAACTCAATTTGCCCGACGACGGGCCGTTGGTGGGGTGCTTTGGTCGGATCAGGCCGCAAAAAGGCAACGACCTGTTCATCGAGGCGATGATAGCGGCCCTGCAACAGAACCCAAAAGGGCGCGCACTCATGATGGGTCGCGCCACAGACGACCATCAGGAATTTCTCGACGGCCTCAAGGACAAAGTCACTTCAGCAGGGCTGTCACAGCGTATCATCTTTCGCGACGAAGTTCCGATTGCCGATCTTGCGGCTCACTTTCAAGCGCTTGATCTTTATATCGCACCACAACGTTGGGAAGGGTTCGGCCTGACCCCTCTCGAAGCAATGGCCTGCGGTGCACCTGTCATCGCCACCCGCGTCGGAGCATTCGAGGAGTTGGTTCGGCACGGGCAGACAGGATATCTGGTCGACATTGAAGATGTGGAAGCCATCACAACCCACCTGACGGAATTGCTCGCAGACGATGAAAGACGCATGCAATTCGGCAAAGCCGCGCGCATCCATGCTGCCACGCATTTCACGATAGAGCGCGAAGCTAAGACGCTCATCGCTCTTTACAGGGATATGCTGAAAGCCTGAAAATCAGGCAGCGGGCATGCGCTGTTCGACAATTTCGGCCCACCAACTGCACCCTGCCGGGATCGCTTCGTCATCGAAATTGTACTCGGGGTGATGCAAAGCCGCCGACGGGCCGTTACCCATAAGAATATATGCACCCGGCCGCTCTTCGAGCATAAAGGCAAAGTCTTCGCCGCCCATGACGAGTTCGGCATCGGCACAGTCTCCCGAAACGCTTCGCGCCACCTCTGCGGCAAAGGCAGTCTGTTCGGCATGATTGACCGTGACGGGATAGTTCCGCAGGTAATCCACATCTGCCTTGCCGCCAAAGCTTCCCGCGATTCCGGTCGCCAACCTGGTCAGCTGCCCCTCTGCAAGGTCACGAACTGCGTTGTCGAGAGTTCGAACGGTTCCCTTCAAGGTCACCGACTGCGGTATCACGTTGAATGCATTTGAAGATGTTTCAAATGATGTGACCGACACGACCGCCTGATCGATGGGATTGGTATTGCGGCTGACGATGGATTGCGCCGAGGTCACGATTGTACTGGCGATTACAGTTGGATCGACAACTGTATGTGGGAAAGCAGCGTGACCGCCCTTGCCGGTTATGGTGATCTCAAAAACGTCCGTGGCCGCAAAAAACGCACCCTCGCGAATGGCAAACTTGCCTTGTTCCATGCCCGGCCAGTTGTGCATTCCATATACCTCTTGGATGCCGAACCGTTCCATCATGCCATCACGACACATCTCGCGACCACCGCCGCCACCCTCCTCTGCCGGCTGGAATATCACAACGGCGGTGCCGTCAAAGTTGCGGGTTTCCGATAAGTAGCGTGCAGCGCCGAGCAGCATTGCCGTGTGCCCGTCGTGTCCGCATGCGTGCATCTTGCCCGGCGTTTTGGACGCATATTCAAGCCCTGTAGCTTCTGGAATTGGCAGCGCATCCATGTCAGCGCGCAGTCCAATGACCTTGCCCGAGCGATCAGAGCGCCCCTTGATCACCCCGACCACGCCAGTTTGCCCGATGCCGGTTACAACCTCGTCGCAGCCAAAGGCTTTGAGCTTGTCTGCAACGATACCAGCCGTTCGATGGACGTCAAAAAGCAACTCAGGATTCTCGTGCAGGTCCCTGCGCCACGCCGCGATTTCTGGTTGCAACTCTGCAAAGCGGTTCTTGATGGGCATGAAGCGGAAACTCCTAGATTGAGGGTGAGGTCAGTCAGGTATCGTACCACAGATGATGGTGACAGGACTAATGAATGTCATGTTCAAGGAACATAAGCCTCCGCGCCGTGCCTGCAACCAACCAACGCCTCTCAAAGCGCCGGCCCTAACCGCATTTTGCTGCCATCGCGGAAACGTGACACCCGAAAACGCGAAAGATCGTGCCGCGCGGGTTTGCCACACGCCAGATCAGCGAGGATGCGGCCCATTCCCGGGCCAATACCAAACCCGTGGCCGCTCATCCCCGTGCCAACCAGCAAACCCGGCAATGAAGCGATCTCATCCACAACTGGGACAACATCGGGCATCGTGTCGATCATTCCCGCCCATGCATGCGAAACCTTAGGTCTTGGTAATTTAGGGAAAAGTGCGTGAAAGTCATTTGCCAGTACATTGATCTTGGTCATGTTGGGCTGCGGGTTGAGCACACGCATACGTTCGAAGGGCGTTTCCATATCACCGTCCCAGCGACGTGCTGTGCCCCAGCCGTCTGGGTAGCCTCTGGGTGAACGTGCGAGAAACCGGGTATCCAGCGGATCGGATTTCAGCTGTGTCCAGAATTTTGATGCATGGCGGAAAGCAGCAGGTCCAAGGAACAGCTCGTGAAAGCCCCCTGCCGCAAGTGTATAACCGCCGTCTGCGCGACGCCGAAACGCCAGGTGACTGTCTGCGGCTGCCCCCTCGTGAATTAGCGGCAGGGGCGTAGTCGACGCGACAGTCGCGCGTACAGACAACTGCAGCAGGCTTATACCGTGGTTTGCCAGGAACAGGCCGGACCATGCCCCCCCAGCCAGGACAACGCGACTGGCACGGATGCGACCTGCTTCGGTGACCACGCCCGAAACTTCGCCACCGGAAATGTCGAGGCAACGCACAGCACAGTTTTCACGCAAGACAGCGCCCTCTCGCGCCGCAATTCCAGCCAGCGCCGGCACGGCAACCCATGGCTCGGCGCGCATGTCACTAGCAGTATGCAAGGCACCAGCATATTGGCGCGCCATTCCCGGCATCAGGGTGCCAAGCTCGGCGCTTGAGATCAAACGACTGTCCAGATCATGGGCTTTGGCATAGGGAAGCCACGCGGCATAATTATCCAGCGCGGCCTCATCGCGCGCCAGATAGGTGACACCGCACTGTTGCAGACCGATATCCACATTTGTTTGCGTTGCCAAACCGCGCCATAGGCGATTGGCCTCGATCATGATCGGCAATTCGTCCGGATCGCGGCCCTGTTGCCGGATCCATCCCCAGTTACGGCTGGACTGTTCCGCAGCGATACGTCCCTTTTCAACAAGAACAACCTTCTGTCCCTGACGCGCAAGATACAAAGCCGTACAGACACCGATAACGCCACCGCCGATTACGACGACATCCGCCGCATCAGGTAATGTGCTAGCATGGGTGACCGGCAGTCGCGCGTGAATGGGGAATGCCTGCATCACCCCGCCAACCGGGCCAGCAGCTTTTCCATAAAGTTATGGCCTGCATCAAATTGTTCTTTGGTGATGTATTCGTTTGGCTGATGCGCCTGCGCAATATTACCCGGACCACAGACAATTGCAGAATAGCCCGCCTCCTGAAATTGTCCTGCCTCCGTGCCATAGCTGACAACGTGGCTTGCATTGTCGCCGGTCAGGCTCCGAACGAGGGTTTCGGCAGCCCCATTCTCTTCAGGTGCCAGCGCAGGCACATCAAAACGAGGCCGCAGTTCAATACGCGTTTCAGGAATGACAGACTGCATAATCGCTTGAAATTCCGCCGCTTTTTCGCGGCATCGCGCTACCCACTCGTCTTTTCGATCTCCCGGCACGACCCGAAAATCAAAATCAAAATGGCAGAGTTTGGCTGTGATGTTATGCGCCGTACCGCCCGATATCAGGCCGACATGCACGGTTGTGTAAGGTGGGTCGAACATGGCCGCCATCGCATCAGGTTCGGCCGCTTTGTTTGCCGCATTCACCTCATTGGCCCAGTCGATCAGTTTGGCTCCGTACATGATCGCGTTTACCCCGCGATCAAGGTTGGATGCGTGTACCTCAAAGCCGTGAACAAAGACGTCGAAACCAGTGCTGCCTTTGTGCCCCGAAACCGCCTGCATCATTGACGGTTCACCGACAATCACGGCCTCTCCCTTGGGCAAGAGAGGTTGCATTGCCTTGATCATCGGTGGCGCGCCAGTGCAGCCGACTTCCTCATCGAAACTTAAAGCCAATTGCAGCGGCCTCTTTACGTTCGCGTAGTGCGCCTCGACCAGCGCCCAGATTGCCAACGCGTCATAGCCTTTCATGTCACAGGTGCCACGCCCGTAATATTTGCCGTTTTTTTCTACCACCTCGAAGGGGTCGCTGTCCCACGCCTGCCCGTCCACCGGGACAACATCCGTGTGTCCGGACAACACGACCGCCCCCTCTTGCAACGGCCCGACATGGGCAAAAAGAGCTGCCTTTTCAGGCTGTTGCGGATCAGGCCAGATATGGCATTCGATATCATGACCCTGCAGGTAATCAGCCACCCAATCAATCAACGGCAAATTGGTATCGCGACTGACCGTTGGGAACGAGACCAGCTTTCGCATCAGTTCAAGCGGGCTGAGACGCGGTTTCACAACCTGTATCCTCCGGAAATTGTCAGCACTTCGCCAGTAATAGCACGCGCAGCGTCGCTCACAAGAAAACGAACTCCGGCTGCGATATCGGCAGCTTCCGCCAATTTGCCGAGGGCGGTCATCTCTTCAAAAAGTGCTGTCAATTCTGCGTCGCGCGGTGCTTCGGCTATATTGACCGCGCCCGGGGCAACCGCGTTGACCCGAATGCCCTCAGGTCCAAGCTCTTTGGCCATGCCTTTGGTCCAGACCTCCAGAGCGGCCTTGCTTGCGCCAAAGAGGGCGGCACCTTTGGGCGGCAAAACAGCATTTACGGAAGAAACGGAAACAACGGACGCGCCCCGCTTCAGATGCGGCAATGCATGCGAAAGCAGCCCCTGCGCCGCCAGCACGTTCAAGTCGAACATCTCGCGCAATGCTGCCATCGGGTATTCTTGCGGTGCAGCAGGAGCGATAACACCTGCGTTGTGCACGATCACATCCAATCCGCCTAAGGCAGCCAGTGCTGCATCGATCACAGCTGACGGCGCGTGGAGATCACGCAAATCAGCCTTGATGGCGTGTCCCTTGGTGTCCGGTACCGGTGTTGTGTGCAAATACGTAAAGGCGACGTCGTGATCCGCGGCCAGATCGGTCACTATCGCGCGGCCAATACCCTTTGCACCCCCCGTGACCAGAGCCTTCTTGCGCAATTTGGTCCCGTTCACTGCCTAGTAGCCGCTATCGGTTTCGAGGATCAGATGCCCCGGTTCAATTTCCCTGTATCGCGACGGCTCCGGTTTGTAATCAGCGGGGTGAATAGGCGACGGGATGGGTTTGAAGTTCAATTCTTTTTCATCCTTTCGCTTACGCGGATCGGCGATTGGAACGGCCTTCATCAACGCCTGCGTATAGGGGTGCTGCGGATTTTCAAAAACACGCGCGCGCGGTCCGATCTCTACAATACGCCCCAGATACATCACACCGACATGATGGCTGACCCGCTCTACGACGGCCATGTCATGACTGATAAACAGGTAAGAGACCCCTAACTCCGCCTGCAGTTCCATCATCAGGTTCAAGACCTGCGCCTGAACCGAAACATCCAGCGCCGATACCGCTTCGTCTGCGATAATCAGTTTGGGATTGAGCGCAAGCGCCCGCGCAATAGCGACCCGCTGGCGTTGCCCCCCCGAAAGCTCGTGTGGAAAACGCCGCATGAAGCTGCGTGGCAACTCCACCCGGTCAAACAACATGCCAACGCGATCCATCACCGCCTGACCCTTAAGCGTGGCGAAATTATGGATCGGCTCCGCAACCTGTTCGGCCAACTGCATCTGCGGGTTCAGCGAGGCAAACGGATCCTGAAAGATCATCTGCATGTCGAGCCGCGCCTGCCGCAGCCCCCCCGCGTCAAGCGCCATGATATCAGTATCACCCAACCGTATCTCGCCCGACAATGGATCAACCAGACGCAAGATCGACCGTCCGGCAGTCGACTTGCCGCATCCACTTTCGCCAACGAGGCTGAGCGTCTGCCCCTTGTTGATTGTGAACGAGACATCCTCAACCGCATGAACATTAGCTACGGTCCGACGGAAAAACCCACCTTTGACGGGAAACCGCGTAGTCAGGTTTTTTACACTCAGCAGCACTTCTTCAGTGCCGGGAATAGGGCCTGTTTGCTTGTTTTCGCGCCCCAGCAGCTTCATCGGTTCCGGATAGGGTTTGCCCGTCATTTCGCCCAGTTTCGGAACAGCCGCCAAGAGCGCTTTCGTATAGGCATGTTGCGGGTTCTCGAAAATCTGGTCTACCGGGCCTTCTTCGACCTTGTTGCCGCGGAACATGACGACCACGCGATCCGCCATCTGAGCCACAACAGCCATGTCGTGGGTGATAAACATCACAGCCGTGCCTGTTTCGCGTTTCAGCCTATCCATAAGCGCGAGAATCTCGGCTTGGATGGTCACATCCAATGCTGTGGTTGGCTCGTCCGCAATTAACAGCCGAGGTTTGCACGCAAGCGCCATGGCAATCACGACCCGCTGCCGCATGCCACCGGAAAGTTCGTGCGGGTACTGTTTCAGCCGCCTTTCAGGTTCGGGGATGCGCACCTCGCGCAGTAGTTCAAGCGCGCGCGCTTCGGCCTCTCGCTGGCTCATGTTTTTGTGCAGCCTGAGGCCTTCGGTCAGTTGCCGCCCTACGGTAAAAACCGGGTTGAGGGCAGTCATCGGTTCCTGAAAGATCATTCCGATCTCATTGCCTCGGATCGTACGCATCAGCTCGGCATCAGTCTTTGCCAGGTCGATGTCTTCCCCCTCTGCGCGATCAAACAGCAATTCCCCGCCGGCAATCTCGCCACCGCCAAATTCCACAAGGCGCATCAGCGACAGCGATGATACCGATTTACCCGAACCACTTTCGCCCACGACGCAGACGGTCTCGCCTGCGTGAATGTCAAAAGACACATCTTCCACGCCGACAACAGGTCCGTCCTTGGTTTGGAATTCTACCCGCAACTTCTTGATCTGGGCGATTGGATCCTTGGCCGGATCGGCGGGTGTGTGATCTAACATGGGCGCTCCGGATTATCCTTCCGACGACGCTAAGTGCATCCGTGCTGAAGTGTCAAACCCCAGCGACCCATTTCAGCCGTTGACGATGCGACAAGGCTTGCATTTTCGCCAAAACCTGTTTCGATGATTGCACGCGACCGGGGAATTGCTGAACATTTATCGTTGTCGAAAGACAACTTTGTGCCGAGATTTCCAGAGTTGCATTCCAAAGGCGCCTACGGAGAGCGCTGCAAACGGCATTTTAATGTCCAACACGGAGTAAAACATGAACCTCAAAACCATACTGATGGGCGCGATTGCGACCACCGCCTTTGCACCGGCCGTCCTTGCCGACGGCCACGAAGGCGAGCGTGGACGCGACGGCCAAGTCAATATCATCTATTGGCAGGCCCCTTCCATCCTGAACCCGTATCTCTCTGGCGGCACAAAAGACATTGAGTCCGCCTCCCTCGTCATCGAACCGCTTGGCCGCTACGACCAGAACGGCGCTTTGGTGCCCTATCTCGCGGCAGAAATACCGACTGTCGAAAACGGTGGGGTATCTTCGGATCTGACGACGATCACATGGAAACTGAAAGAGGGCCTCGTCTGGTCCGACGGCTCTGCGGTCACCTCTGCTGACGTGAAGTTCACCGCTGATTACTGCATGCACCCCGAAGGCGGCTGCGCGCAGGCTGCAAAATTCGACGGGGTAACTTCGGTCGACGTAGTGGACGATCTGACGGTCAAAGTCACATTCAACCAGCCTCAGCCAAACCCATATGGCCCATTCATGGGCGGCCAGTCCCCGATTATTCAGGCTGCACAGTTTGCTGACTGCCTTGGCGCGAAAGCCCCAGAGTGCACCGAGGCCAACTTCAACCCGATCGGCACAGGTCCCTTCGTGGTAACGGATTTCCGTCCAAACGACGTGATCCAGATGGAAGCGAACGAGAACTTCCGCGAAGCGGGTAAGCCTGCCTTTGCCTCGCTGACATTCAAAGGTGGTGGCGACGCCACGGCCGCCGGCCGCGCGGTCATGGAAACGGGCGAATTTGACTACGCTTGGAACCTGCAGCTTGCGCCAGACGTGCTGGCCAAGATGGCAGAAGGCGGCAAAGGCACGCCCATTGCAGCATTTGGCACACTGGTAGAGCGGCTGGAGATGAATCTGACGAACCCGTCACCTGACCTGCCCGAAGGCGAACGGTCGACTGTTGCGAACCCACACCCGTTCCTCAGCGACATGAAAGTGCGCAAAGCCCTTTCAATGGCGATTGATCGCCCACTGCTGGTTGAAGTTGGCTACGGTCAGGCTGGCCGTCCGACGTGTAACCTCGTGCCTGCGCCAGCGCTATATGCATCGGACAACACAGAATGCCTGACGCAAGACATCGACGGCGCCAATGCATTGCTGGACGAAGCGGGCTGGGTTGACAGCGACGGCGACGGCGTCCGCGACAAGGATGGCGTGAAACTGTCGATACTGTACCAGACTTCGACAAACGCCGTTCGTCAGGACTTTCAGGCGCTAATCAAGGAATGGTGGAGCATGATCGGTGTCGAAACCGAATTGCGCAACCTCGACGCTTCGGTGTTCTTCGGCGGTGACCCCGGATCGCCCGACACCTTCCAGAAGTTCTACGCGGACGTAGAGATGTATGCCAACAACTTCGATGGCACTGACCCTCAGGCGTATCTGTCGGCCTATCGCTGCGGCAACGAACCCAAGCCATCAAGCCAGTGGCAGGGTGAGAACATCAACCGCTTCTGCGATCCTGCTTACGACGCTTTACTGGACGAGCTTGCACGCACAGGCGAGTTGGAAAAGCGCGGTGAGATCGCCAAGAAGCTCAACGATATGCTGACCAAGGACACCTACACAATCGTGCCACTGGTGGATCGTGGCCGTGTGTCCGCACATGCCAATTCTCTGGGCGGCGTGATCCTGAACACTTGGGATTCCGAACTGTGGAATGTTGCGGACTGGTATCGCATCAAGTGACAATAAATTAGGCAGGGCGCGGGTCTTTCCCGCGCCCTGTTTCTATTCGGGCACCCGTCCGTTGCGAAACCGGCGGGTCACCTCAACGATAAGAAGCACAAAGCTTCCGGGGACGCATTCATGCTGACTTACACGATAAGGCGATTGGTCTTGTCCATCCCGACGCTGCTGTTCATCAGCATTGTCATCTTCCTGCTTTTACAACTTGCGCCGGGAGACCCCATGGCACAGGTGCCGCTCACCGTCCCGCCGGAAGTGAAACAGAAAATGCGCGAAGCTCTGGGGCTTGGTGCACCAGTTCACGTGCAATACTGGAAATGGCTGGTCCAGTTTTTCTGGATCGAACCACAGGTGCTGATCGATCACTGGCTCGGCACAACCTTTTCAGAAGGAAAATTGCGCGTGATCTCTTGGCAGACACGCTCGCCGGTCATGGATATCGTGATCCAGCGTATGCCTCAGACGCTCTGGGTCGTAGGCATGTCCTATATCGTTGGTATTCTCATCGCCCTGCCCATCGGTATCTATTCCGCCTACAAGCAGTATTCGGTCTTTGATCAGGCAGGAACGTTCGTATCGATGATCGGCTTTTCGGTTCCGCCATTCTTTTCCGGCGTCCTCGTGATCGTGATCTTTTCGGTAAATCTGGGGTGGTTCCCTTCAATCTACGACACCACCCACGTTGTCACGGACTGGGAAAGCTTCAAGGTACAGCTGCGCCAGATGGTCATGCCGGTCATGGTGCTCGCGCTTCAGACCACGGCACAAATCAGCCGCTTTATGCGCGCATCGATGCTCGACAACCTCAATCAGGACTACGTGCGCACCGCACGGGCCAAGGGCCTGAAAGAAAGCGCCGTCGTCCTCGTTCACGTGCTCCGCAACTCGATGATCCCCATTGTGACCGTCATCGCGCTTGGCATCCCTTCGATTTTCGGCGGCGCAATCATCACGGAGACCCTTTTCAAGGTCAACGGTATCGGCCAGTTGCTCCTGACTGCCCTTTTTGCCAACGACTTGCCAATGGTCATGACCTTGACGTTCATTTTTGCCATCCTGATCGTTGTCTTTAACCTGATCGCCGATGTGCTCTACGGCGTCCTTGACCCGAGGATCCGCTATGACTGATCAACGCGTTAATGCAGCCGCCGCCGAAGTGGAACTAGAGACTTATGGCGCGCTGCGAGACAAGGAACCGCAAAAAGACCCCCGCAGCCAGTGGAAAGACGTCTGGGACCAGTTCCGAAAGCATAAGGGCGCGCTGATCGGTGGCGGTTTTCTGCTGGGGATCACGCTCTTTGTACTGATCGGGCCACTTGTGTGGCAGGTCGATGCCAAAAAGCTGGACATCCGCAACAAGGACCTGCGTCCGATCTACACGCTGTTGTGGGATGGTACCGCCAAAACCATGTGGTCGCGCCCACTGGGTACCGATAATCTCGGGCGCGACATCATGGCAACGCTGATCGCCGGTGGGCGCGCGTCACTCGCGGTGGGATGGGCGGCAATGCTGCTGTCGCTTTGCCTTGGCACGCTTGTCGGCGTTTGTGCAGGCTACTTCAAAAAGCTGGACGGCGTCCTGATGCGGATCACCGACCTCTTTCTGTCGCTGCCGATCTTGCCGCTTTTGCTCGTGGCGGTGACCTTGTTCCGCCAACCTCTCAGAGCGGCATTCGGGCCGGAGGGCGGCATGTTCATCCTAATCGTGGGCGTGATTGGCATAACCTCTTGGATGCCGACCGCCCGTATCGTGCGCGGTGAAATTCTGGCGCTGAAAGAGCGCGAGTTTGTGCTTGCGGCGCGATCGATTGGCACAACCCCGTTCCTGATTATCCGCCGCCACCTGCTGCCGAACGTCATCTCGCCGATCATGGTTTCAGCCACCCTTGGCCTTGCAACAGCGATCATCACTGAAAGCGCGTTGAGCTTTCTCGGCGTTGGGTTTCCGTCCGATTTCCCGACATGGGGCAAGCTGCTCTCTGATGCCGTGCCACGAATGGAGGAATTTCCCGAACGTGTGATGTTACCGGGGCTGCTGATCTCGCTGGTGGTGCTGTCCGTGAACTACCTCGGAGACGGGCTGCGTGACGCGCTTGATCCGCGCATTCGAGGACGGTGAAATAACGGGACGGCGGGCGAGGCGACTTGGCGCGCAGCGCGCGACAAGAGCGGCGCACCGTCGTGCCCTACTCCACGTTGGCGCGCAACCGGCGGATCGCCCACCAGACAAACAGGACCACAGGTAATGTCACAAGCGCCGTCAGCGTCCCTTTGGTGACCCCTGTTGCTTCCGCTGCGGGGTACAGCATGTAACCCACAAGCGACACCGCGTAATAGCTGATCGCAACAACAGAAAGACCCTCCACAGTTCGCTGCAGACGCAACTGTAGATCAGACCGGCGATCCATGCTTTCCAGCAAAGCCTGGTTCTGCGCGGACCGCTCGACATCCACGCGGGTCCGCAAAAGGTTCGACGCCCGGATTGACCGGCTCGACATCGCATCCAGCCGGCGCTCGGCCGACGAAACCGTGCGCATCGCTGGCGCATACCGCCGCATCATGAACTCGGCAAATTGCTGACGCCCCAAAAAGCGCTCTTCTCGCAATGCCGCGATCCGCTGATTGACCAACGCTTCATAAGCGCCCGTTGCCGCAAATCTGAAAGATGACTGCGCGGAAAGCGTTTCCAGTTCAGCAGAAATCGACAGAAGGTTGTTCAGCGTGTCTTCCGCGCGTGCACCAGGTTCGGACATATCACCCATCAGCGTGGTCAACAGCGTATCCAGTTCGGTCAGCTTCGGCTGCAACTCGCGCACCCGCGCAAATCCCAGCATCGACATCGCCTTGTACGTTTCAATTTCGCACAGGCGCTGAACGATCCGGCCGACGCGTCGGTTCTCTGTTGCACCACCGGGGAACACCGCAAAACGCATATGGCCGTTACTGTCTATCCGGAAATCGCCCGCAACAATCGCGTCCCCTTCCAACACAGAGGCCACGGCGAGGCTCTCTGTGACAAACCAGTCGTTAAGATACTGCTCGATTTCGGCATCAGCTGGTCGCGCCCGAATATCAACCAGAACGGATGTGACCCGCTGTCCCGGCGCATCTGCAAGCCAGTCCGCCGGGAAAACTTCAAAATCCGTGGGGTCGAAAGCACGTTCCGACAGGGCATCGGCAAAGACGGTGTACGTGACGAACTCGGTATGCTGCTCCCACTTCAGCCAGTATTTGCCAATCTGACCATAGTAATGCGTTGCGCCAGGTTGCGGGTGCTGCGCGCCAAAACGGTCAAGCAGTGCAGTCAGATGGTCGAGATCGCGTTGGCGGTCACGGCTGACGGCATCGTGCGGTTGCTTGATCGCAATATAGGCCGCAGAGCACGGCGCCTCCATGGACGGAAACGGTCGTGCATGCAGCTCGTTGGCCAGCTTATAGCGCAGAGGGTGGTCGTCAATTGGCGGCATCAGACACTCCAAGAATACCACGAGGAATAATGTCCAAACACATCATGTCAAACTTTTTTTGGATATTTTTCAAAGTGTTAAAAGAATTCAATGGTATACCAATCTAGTCTCTCGTTGCAGTGAAATGAAAAGGTGAAGCAATTAGAGCGCGTTAAGCGATGACATCTATGCAGTTGGAACCAGACGCGCTTTGGCAGCGTTTAATTCTGACTGCACAACAATAAGGCGTATCGCATCCATGTCCGACGCAAACAAAGATCTCACCAAGGGTCCTATATGGCGCGCGCTTGTTGCGATGTCAGCGCCCATGAGCTTTGGCATCTTTGCTGTCTTGAGTGTCGGCTTGGCGGACGCATTTTTTCTCAGCCGTGTCGGCGGCTCTGCGCTGGCCGCAGTGGGTTTCATATATCCAGTTACGACCGCAATCACCTCTTTGTCTATCGGCTTGAGCGTAGGTGCGAATACAGCATTGAGCCAAGGCGTCGGACGCGGCGACAACGACGAAGAAACCCGGCGTCTCAGCCTGCATGCCATAGCCTTGGGGCTTGCCCTGTCGGTCATCGTCGCAGCCTTGGTCTGGCTCACTTACCCACTTCTGTTCTCTGCGCTAGGTGCGGAAGAAGCCGTGTCGAACGACATTGCAGGCTACATGCCCGTCTGGGCGCTGTCTTTTCCATTTCTGGTCGTGATGATGATCACGAATGCCATCTTCCGAGCGCGCGGTGACGGCTTGACGGCACCTGCGATCATGACGCTGGCCGCTGTGGTTAATATCGCGTTGGACCCATTGCTTATTTTCGGGTTATGGGGCCTGCCCGAACTCGGGACGCAGGGCGCGGCACTGGCGACTGCAATTGGCCGTGTCCTAGCCGTCTGCGTTGCGCTGTGGCTCGCCTTTTCGCGCGGGCTGTTGGGCGTCTGCGGTGCACCCTTCAAAGGCATTTGGTCTTCGGTCCAGCAGGTTTTGCGCGTAGGGGTGCCGGCGGCCTTTTCAAATGCAATCAATCCTGCGGGAATGGCTCTTGTGACAGCCGCAGTCGCCACACTTGGCGAAGCCGCCTGCCGGTTTCGGTGCCGCAACGCGCGTTCAAAGCGTGGCTCTCGTGCCCCTGATGGCGCTTTCTGCCGGCATCGGTCCGGTAATTGGCCAGAACTGGGGCGCGGACCAACAGGACCGCGCGTGCAATGGCACGCAGATAGCCTTTCTGTTTTGTCTGGCTTACGGCGCAGCAGTGGCGGCTATTCTCTTTTTGTTTGCAGAAGCAATTGCAGGTACATTCGCGTCCGGCGATCAGGACGCAAAGCTTGCGGCGCTCTATCTGCGGTTTGCGGGCCTGTCGATGTTCGGCTACGGTGTTGTCGTTGTCGCAAATGCTGCGATGAATGCCAGAGACAAAGCCGTCTGGTCGATGGGCCTGAGCCTGACCCGCATCCTTGCTATTTATCTGCCACTCGCGTGGCTGGGCGCTGTAATGTTCGACTTCCCTGGCATCATCGCCGCTGCCATAGCTGCCAACCTGATTGGCGCAGCGGGTGGCATTATTTGCACACGCAAAACCGGCCTGCTCAGCCTTGATTTCCAGGTGTCAGGCAAACGGATAACCGCGCTGGTGCCGGGAAAGTAACGCATAGTGCAATGGGTTTCAGACAAACAGCACTTGGACACAATTGCGCATGTTTCATAGCTCAATACCGGCTCAGGTATAAACTTCCTGCTTCGCTGGCGCTGTGCCATGCCAATCGATCATGAAACCTTGGAATTGCCCAAAGAGCAACGTGCGACGGCGCATAAGTCCAGTGACACCCTGCGCGCACTTTTTGGTGTCGACGGCACAGCAAAGAAAGTCGTTGATGGGTTTTTTTGCCTCCTGATTTGGTATCTCGGGCACACAAATCTTTTTGGAGCAAATACCGCTTTGTCGCGCATCCGCTCCTGGCATGTAGAGCTGAATGCTGACACGCATCGACGCCGTTTCCGAAAGGCTCAATTGCGGTTCTTCCCGCTCGGACAGCATCGTGAGGCTTGGACCAAACCGAATTGCCGACGAGGGTATTTAGACGTTTAGGGGGACTGGAATGGCATCACCCTTGCTTTGGCGTTGGCCATCTAACTTATCTTACGCTCAAAGCTTCAAAGGCGCTTGGTGTACTGCCCAAATGAGCCAGCGCGCAGGGCTCGCCCGAGCTACCTTTTCTTAGCTAGATGGTGACGTCAATACCTTCTCCATGGCGCTTGTGTTCGAACGCCAACTGCCCCCGCCTTGCAACCTGATCAGAGCCAGTTGACTGCAACAAGGTCGCAGCTTGGAGGTACAAAAAAAGGCGCCGGAAAGACCGGCGCCTTCATTCCTGATCGGTCGACTATGTTAGTCGATCATCGGCAAAAGCTTGTCCAATGATGCCTTTGCGTCTCCATAGAACATCCGCGTGTTGTCTTTGAAGAACAGCGGGTTTTCAATGCCTGAGTAGCCTGTGCCCTGCCCGCGCTTGGACACGAACACCTGCTTGGCTTTCCAGACCTCAAGCACTGGCATACCGGCGATTGGGCTGTTTGGGTCGTCCTGTGCGGCTGGATTCACAATATCGTTCGAACCAATGACGATAACCACGTCCGTATCTGGGAAGTCATCGTTGATCTCTTCCATTTCCAGCACGATGTCATAAGGAACTTTCGCCTCTGCCAGCAACACGTTCATGTGCCCCGGAAGCCGTCCGGCAACCGGGTGGATCGCAAAGCGTACTTCCTTGCCTGCCGCGCGCAACTTGCGGGTCAACTCGGCAACGTTCTGCTGTGCTTGTGCTACCGCCATGCCATAGCCCGGAACGATGACAACGCTGTCTGCTTCATTCAGCGATTGCGCAACCCCATCCGCTTCGATTGCGACCTGCTCGCCTTCGACTGCCATCTGCTCACCTGCTGGGCCGCCAAAGCCGCCCAGAATGACGCTGATGAAAGACCGGTTCATGGCCTTGCACATGATGTAACTGAGGATCGCACCTGAAGAACCGACCAGCGCGCCCACGACGATCAGCAAGTCGTTTCCAAGCGAGAAGCCGATGGCTGCTGCGGCCCAACCAGAGTAGCTGTTCAGCATGGAAACGACGACAGGCATGTCGGCGCCCCCGATCCCCATGATAAGGTGATACCCGATGAAGAGCGCCAGCAGCGTTAGCAACACAAGCGTCCAACTGCCGGATCCGCCAAGATACATGATCGCAAGGAGCAAGGACAAAGCGGCCGCAGCCGCGTTCAAAAGGTGGCCGCCTGGCAATTTCGTTGCAGAGGAATCCACTTTGCCCGCGAGCTTGCCATAAGCGATGACCGAACCGGTGAAGGTTACCGCACCGATCCAGATACCAAGCACGAGCTCAACCTTGAGGATGTTGATCTCTACCTGGCTTTTCTTGGCGATCAACTGACCAAAAGAGGACAGACCGTCGTAGATTTCTTTGGGCAGACCGATGGCACTATAACCGTCTGGCCCGACCGCGCCGAGCGTCAGGCTGTTTTCTGCAAAAAGATCACCGAGGTTATTGATCATGATGTCAGCGTTAAAGCCGACAAAGACCGCAGCGAGACCAACAAGGCTGTGCATGATGGCCACAAGTTCGGGCATCTGCGTCATCTGGACCTTGGTGGCCAATTGGTAACCAACCGCCGCGCCCAGCCCGATCAGGATGATAGACACTACGCCCAAACCCTGCCCCGGCCCGATCAACGTCGCCAGAACGGCAATCGCCATACCGACGATCCCATACCAGACGGCGCGTTTCGCGCTTTCCTGGCCAGACAGACCACCGAGTGACAGGATGAAAAGAACGGCCGCAACCGCGTAGGCTGCTATGGTAAATCCGAATTCCATGATCCCGCCCCCTTAAGATTTCTGGAACATGGCGAGCATGCGCCGTGTGACGAGGAAGCCGCCGAAAATGTTGATCGCGGCCATGAATACCGCCAAGGCGGCCAGCAGCGTTATGAGCAACGAGCTTGACCCGATCTGGATGAGTGCACCCAGAATAATGATCGACGAAATGGCGTTTGTGACGGCCATCAAAGGTGTGTGCAGCGAATGCGCCACGTTCCAGATCACCTGGAAACCAATGAAGACTGACAACACGAACACGATGAAATGCTGCATAAAGCTGGCTGGTGCCACCAGCCCCACAGCCAGCACAAGCCCGCCTCCCATGGCTAGCATGGCGACCTGATTGCGGGTTTGTAGCTTAAACTCCGCCAGCTCTTTTTCGCGTTTCTCTTCGGGTGTGAGTTCTTTGGCCGCTTCCTTTTTCGGAGCAGCGGCAATGGCTGCCACTTTGGGCGGTGGCGGTGGAAAGGTCACTTCCTTGTCGTGCGCGATTGTTGCACCACGGATGACGTCGTCTTCCATGTTGTGATCGACCACGCCGTCTTTCTCTGGCGTAAGGTCTGTCATCAGGTGACGGATGTTCGTCGCGTACAAACTGGAGGCTTGCGTTGCCATTCGGCTGGGGAAGTCCGTGTAGCCGATGATCGTGACACCATTTGCAGTAACGATCTTTTCGTCCTTGATTGTCAGTTTGCAATTACCACCCTTTTCAGCGGCCAGATCGACAATAACCGAACCCGGTTTCATCGCCGCAACCATGTCCTCGGTCCACAATTCGGGGGCTTCCCGGTTGGGGATCAGGGCCGTTGTGATGACAATATCGACCTCAGGCGCAAGCTCGCGGAACTTTGCTAGCTGTGCTTCGCGGAATTCAGGTGAGGAAACAGAAGCATAGCCGCCGGTGCTGGCACCATCCTGCTGCTCTTCTTCGAAATCAAGATAGACGAATTCAGCGCCCATCGATTCAACCTGCTCGGCAACCTCGGGCCGGACGTCGAACGCGTAGGTGATCGCGCCCAGACTGGTCGAGGTGCCGATAGCGGCAAGGCCTGCCACCCCGGCGCCGACCACCAGAACTTTGGCCGGTGGAACCTTGCCAGCAGCGGTGATTTGACCTGTAAAAAACCGGCCGAAATTATTACCCGCCTCAATGACCGCGCGGTATCCCGCAATGTTCGCCATGGATGACAAGGCATCCATCTTTTGCGCACGGCTGATGCGAGGGATCATCTCCATCGCGATGACGGTCGTGCCTTTCTTGGCCGCCGCTTGCATCTTGGCTTCGTCCGCGACCGGACTGAAGAACGAGATAAGGGTCTGGCCATCACGAAGGCGCTTCATTTCTGTGTCGTCCGGAACCCGAACCTTGGCGACGATGTCCGCTGTCTTGTAAAGTGCAGCCGCAGTCTTGACGACTTCGACGCCTGCTTCTTTGTAAGCAGCATCGGAAAATCCGGCGTTGTCCCCGGCTCCGGTCTCAATAACGCACTCATGTCCCAGCTTTTGAAGTTGCAACGCGCTCTCCGGCGTCATGGCAACGCGGTTTTCGCCGTCGAAAACCTCTTTTGGTGTCCCGATCTTCAAGTGTAGCTCCCCCCGATCATTTCGTGTTTGAGCAATTTGGTGCACAGCAATGCGATGTCCACTATCTCGTCCACGCGCAAGGTACAAGAAGCGGGGAAAATGTGAACGCTCACATGTGCCTAATTATCAAACCCATCTGCGCGTTTTTTCCGCATATCGTGCAAAATCAGCACGAAACTGGCGCCTTAACCTGTTTTCCTCGGGAATGACGAACCGTGTTTCCAAGATCCAGAAAAGGATCGGCACAAGCGCAAGAGAAAGCACCGCGTCAAAGTAAAGCGCGAGCCCTGCAAGGATGAGAACATCCGCGAGATAGATCGGGTTGCGGCTCCGCTTGAAAATGCCGGTCTGGATCAATTGGCTGGCCTCTTGGTGGGGTATGATCGTGGTCTTGTGCTTTTGAAACTCCATCACGGCCAACATCGTAAGCACCACGCCGCCACCGACCAACAATCCGGCCAAGAACATCGTTATCGGGTGTGCAAGACTAAGCCCCAGCGAAAAATAATGCGCTTGAAGAAAAGCGACGACGGCAAAGGCCGCGAGCCACACTGGCGGCAGATCAAGCCATTTCATGCAAATCCCTCCTGCATGCTTGGTGTTGTTACCGTCGCACATGCCCGCCTAAGGCTCAATCACTTGCACCTGCGCTCGCAGCGCCTAAGCTGGCGGCAAGAGGGAGAACGCTATGGAATTGAACGGAAAGCACGCTTTTGTCACCGGTGGCGGTACAGGCATTGGGCTCGCAATTGCGCGCGATTTGGCTAAAGCAGGTGCTCAGGTCACGATCACCGGCCGACGCCAAGAGGTGCTGGATGCCGTCACGGCGGAAACACCGGGCTTGCACGGCATGGCGATGGATGTCCGGGATGAAGCCGATGTCATCGCAAAAATGGCACAGGCGGTAGACGAACGCGGACCCATCGCGATCTGCATCGCAAATGCCGGCATCGCCGAAGGACGCTCGCTGCACAAAACCGATTTGGAATTTTGGCGCAACATGATGGCGACCAATCTTGATGGTGCGTTTCTGACAATCCGCGAGGCGCTAAAATCGATGCATGGCGAAGACTGGGGTCGGGTCATCGCCATCTCCAGCATCGCCGGTCTGCGCGGGCTGAAAGGTGCAAGCTGCTACACCGCCTCCAAACACGGCATGATCGGCCTTATCCGTGCCCTGAGCGAAGATTACCTTGGCAAGCCGATTACCTTCAATGCAATCTGCCCTGCCTACGTCGACACAGACATCGTCACGCGCAACGTGACCTCAATCTCGGAACGCGCCGGAATCAGCACCGATGCCGCCCGTGATGTCATGGTATCTGCAAACCGCCACGGCAGGTTGATTTCCTCCAGCGAAGTCTCCGCAGCGGCAATGTGGCTGGTCTCGGGCGCGGCGGCCTCGGTCAATGGCCAGACCATCGAGATTGCCGGCGGGATGATGTAGCGCCCATCCGATTAGGCCACTTGCGATGTGCGCCCCCGTGATGCTCCGGCCCACGCGCGAACGGCGTCGCCAAAGGCGCCAAACAGCTTGCGTGACACCGGATCTTGGTCCGCACGATATTCTGGATGCCATTGTACCGACAGGGTAAAGCCGGGCGCGTCCTTGACATAAATCGCTTCTGGCGTGCCGTCGTCAGCGTGCCCGTCGATGACAATGCGCGCACCGGGGCGTTTGATCCCCTGCCCGTGCAGCGTGTTGGTCAACACGCTCTGTTCTCCCATCAACTGATGGAACCGACCACCTTCCGTGAAAGAAACCGTGTGCCGCAATTCGAACTTTTCGTCCAACGTGCCGTCGGGCGGCATGCGGTGGTTCATCCGACCGGGAAGTTCGCGAATTTCCGGATAAAGCGAGCCCCCCATGGCCACATTGACCTCTTGAAAGCCACGGCACACCCCAAAAACAGGTTGCCCGCGTTCGACGCAGGCACGCACAAGCGGTAAGGCAACCGCATCGCGCGCCCGGTCAAAATCGCCGTGGGCTGCGGTGGCAGCCTCGCCATACTCCTCCGGATGCACGTTCGGGCGACCACCAGTCAGCAGGAAACCGTCGCACTGGTCCAATAGCTCCGCTACAGAAACAAGACGCGGGTCAGAAGGGATCAACATCGGCATACACTCTGACACTTCCGCGATTGCCGCCGAGTTCATCAGCCCGCCTGCATGTACCGGATACTCGTCATGGAGCAGGTTGAAATTCGAGATAATACCGACAACGGGCCGCTGCATGTTGGGTCCTTCTGTAACTTTCGTCCTTTGATATAATCGCGCATTCCCGACAATAATAGCCTCAGAGCGCGCAGTCAGTTGTGCGGTGATGCCAAAAAGCGCCGCATTTGCCTAAAATTGACGCAGAAAGTATGTCAGCCGTCGCCGCTCAAGCCGGCAGCCTCGATACCGGCGAGCCCGACGATCAAATCATTCTCGGACACATCACCGGTGACGCCAACACCTCCGATGACGGTTCCTTTGCGGTCACGTACGAGGATGCCACCCTGTACCGGGACCACATGACCGCCGAAAACACCGTTGACCGCTGCCATGAAAGGCGCACCCACTTCTGCACGTTCGGCCTGCGCGGTGCCTGTCATACCAAGCATGACAGCGCCGTAGGCCTTGCCGTGTGCGACACCGAAACGTCCCGGTGACGCACCGTCTTCGCGCTCGAACGCTTTGACGTGACCGCCTGCGTCGAGCACAACGACAGAGAGCGGTTTCAAGTCCATCTCCCGGCCTTTTTCGAACGTCTTGCGAATGATGGTCCGTGCTTTTCTCAACGAGATTTCCATAATCCTGTTCCCTGTTATCTGCGTCCCGCCTTGCTTCAGCTTGCGGCTTTCAATTCCAGCCGGCGCGCGTGCAACACCGGCTCTGTGTAACCTGAGGGTTGCGTACGCCCTTTGAACACGAGATCACAAGCTGCCTGAAACGCAATGCCGTCAAAATCAGGCGCCATAGCTGTGTAGTGCGGGTCGTCTGCGTTTTGCGCGTCTACGACCTCGGCCATCTTGCGCATGGTGGCCATGACATCCTGCGCGTCCACAACACCGTGGTGTAACCAGTTTGCTATGTGTTGAGCGGAAATCCGGCACGTCGCGCGGTCTTCCATCAGGCCGACATCGTTAAGGTCAGGCACCTTGGAGCAGCCAACGCCTTGGTCGACCCAGCGCACCACATAACCGAGAATACCCTGCGCGTTGTTTTCCACTTCGCGCTGTTTCTGCTCATCCGTCCACTTTTGATAGGTCGCAAGAGGGATATCGAGAACAGTGTCGACATAGGCGCGACGTCCGCCTGCCTTGAGCTTTTCCTGCACGGCAAAAACATCAACCGCATGATAATGCAACGCATGCAGGGTTGCCGCGGTCGGGCTCGGCACCCATGCGCAGTTCGCCCCCGATTTAGGATGTTCAATCTTTTGCTCGATCATGGCAGCCATCATGTCCGGCATAGCCCACATGCCCTTGCCGATCTGAGCCTTGCCGCTCAGGCCGCACTCCAGCCCGATGTCGACGTTCTGGTTCTCATACGCACCGATCCATGCCTTGCGTTTGATGAAGTCTTTGCGGCTGAACGGACCCGCTTCCATTGATGTGTGAATTTCATCGCCGGTGCGATCCAGAAACCCTGTGTTGATAAAGGCAACCCGCGATTTGGCGGCACGGATGCATTCCTTGAGGTTCACCGACGTGCGCCGCTCCTCATCCATGATCCCCAGTTTGACAGTATACTGCGGCAGCCCCAGAACCCGTTCGACATGCGTAAAGATGCGGTCTGAAAAGGCGACCTCATCCGGCCCGTGCATCTTTGGTTTGACGACATACACCGACCCAGTGACCGAGTTGCCGCTTTCGCGGGTCAAGTCGTGCATCGCGATCAGCGTCGTGATCATCGCATCCATCAGCCCTTCAAAGACCTCGTTCCCGTCGCGGTCCAGAATCGCTGGGTTTGTCATCAGGTGGCCTACGTTACGCACCAGCATCAATGCGCGCCCCTTCAGCGTCACCTCTGCGCCATCAGGGCCAGTCAGCTTGAGATCGGGGTTAAGCTGGCGCGTCACGCTCTTGCCGCCCTTTTCAAAGGTGTCCTCAAGATCGCCCTTCATCAGGCCCAACCAATTGCTGTAAGCGACGACCTTGTCCTCGGCGTCAACGCATGCGACCGAATCTTCACAGTCCATGATCGCAGAGACCGCACTTTCCATGCGGACGTCAGCAAGTCCGGCCTGATCACGGCTGCCAATCATATGGGTCCGGTCGAACACCAATTCGACGTGCAAGCCGTTGTTACGCAGCATTACGGTGTCAGGCGCTTTGGGATGACCGGTGTAGCCGACGAACTTTTCCGGCGACATTAACGGCTTGTCATCGACCAACAGCGCGCCGCTGTTCACGTAGTAGCGCGTTGCATCCGCGTGACTCAGATCTTCCAGTGGGAAAGCCTGATCCAGAAATACGCGCGCACGGGCGACGACACGAGCGCCCCGCCCTTTGTTGTATCCGCCGGCGGGCGGCGTGCTGCCCATGGCATCAGTCCCATAAAACCCGTCGTAAAGGCTGCCCCAGCGGGCGTTGGCGGCATTGAGCGCATATCGTGCATTCGTAATGGGGACGACCAACTGTGGCCCCGGCACCAAGGCAATTTCCGGATCTACATTTTCAGTTTCGATCTCGAAGTCATCACCTTCCGGAACGAGATAGCCGATTTCGCTCAAGAAAGCCTTGTAGTTTTCGTGGTGATGAGACCCGTCGCGATGCTCTTTGTGGTACGCATCGATTTTCTGCTGCATCTCTTCGCGAACCTGCAACAATTTGGCGTTTTCAGGCCCGAATTCATGCACAAGCGCTGAAAAACCGGCCCAAAAGCTGTCCGCATCAACCTGTGTACCCGGCAAAGCCGCATTTTCAATGAATTCCGCAAGCTCCTGAGCCACGCGTAGGCCATGACGTTCCTGGAATGAGCTCATCGCACTTGTCCTCCCCGCAACAAATTGGCGTCGTTGGGTGGTTTAGGCGCTTCGGGTCACAAGGGCAAGTGGGCGGTAATATTTATTGACCAATTTAGTCCTGACTTGGCGCTTTGCGATTTCTGTCAGACTGACATCGCTTTGAGCAATAGCGCACTTCATCCCAGACGCGCTTCCACTTCTTGCGCCAGGTGAAGGGCCTGCCACAAGTAGCGCAGAGCTTTTGCGGCAGGTCAATTTTCAAGCGTCGCTTGCTCACCCGTCGATGCTGGGCACGTTGTTGGTGAAAAACGCGGCAAGATCAACGCCGTACCCAAATGATGCTATGGCGAGGCCGATGATTGCGACCGCGGCGATAGCCAAACCGACCCAGATGCCCCAGACCATTGTTTTGTGGCGGTTTTTCTGGCGCTCAATATTCGTGTCAGGTGCAGACATGGTAACTCCTTTAGATGTTTACTTCAGGTGACGCCTCTTGCAGCGCCTGCGTTACACTCATAACGTCTGAGGCATTATTGAGTTCCCTTCGAGAGACATCTCCCATGCGCGACGCCGCCCCCAAGACCATTTATCTTGCTGACTATAAACCGTTTGGATTTGATGTCACCGACGTCCATCTGACCTTTGATCTCGCGCCGACCCAAACGCGCGTCAAAAGCCGGATTCAGTTCGCGCCAAAACCAGACCAAGAACGTGAATTCTTCCTTCACGGTGAAAACCTTACACTCATTTCTTCAAGTATCGATGGCAGCCCGGTTTCTGTACAGATCACAGATGAAGGTCTGACCTGCGAGGTGCCGGATCGCCCCTTCGTCTGGGAAACTGAAGTGGAAATCGACCCTCAGAACAACACCGCTCTTGAAGGGTTGTACATGTCCAATGGCATGTATTGCACGCAGTGCGAAGCCGAAGGCTTTCGGAAGATCACCTACTATCCGGACCGACCAGATGTCATGAGCGTGTTTACCGTCGTCATCAACGGGCCCCATCCGGTACTGCTTTCAAACGGCAACCCGGCAAACATCCTCAAGCACCAAGCAACATGGCATGACCCTTGGCCAAAACCGGCATACTTGTTCGCACTTGTCGCCGGAGAACTCGTCGCGCACTCTGATCGCTTCACCACCCGCTCTGGGCGGGATGTCGCCCTCAACCTCTATGTCCGCCCGGGCGACGAACATAAATGCGCCTTCGGCATGGAGGCTCTAAAGGCGTCGATGACGTGGGATGAAGAGGTTTACGGGCGCGAATACGACCTTGATATCTTTAACATTGTTGCGGTTGACGACTTCAATATGGGCGCCATGGAAAACAAGGGGCTCAATATTTTCAACTCGTCTGCTGTGCTGGCCTCGCCGGAGACATCCACGGATATGAACTTTGAGCGCATCGAGGCCATCATCGCGCATGAATATTTTCATAACTGGACGGGCAACCGGATCACGTGCCGCGACTGGTTTCAACTTTGTCTCAAGGAAGGACTGACGGTTTACCGCGACAGCCAGTTCACCTCAGACATGCGCTCCGCTCCCGTTAAGCGTATCAGCGATGTCATCGACCTGCGCGCCCGGCAGTTCCCAGAAGATCAGGGACCGCTTGCTCACCCTGTGCGCCCGGAAAGCTTTCAGGAAATCAACAACTTCTATACTGCAACTGTCTATGAAAAAGGCGCCGAGGTTATCGGCATGTTGCGCCGTCTTGTAGGCGCGGAGGCTTATTCGCGCGCGCTCAATCTATACTTTGATCGCCATGACGGCGAGGCTTGCACGATCGAAGACTGGCTGAAAGTTTTCGAAGATTCCACAGGCCGCGATCTTTCCCAATTCAAACGCTGGTATTCTCAGGCGGGAACACCGCGCCTTACCGTGTCCGACGATTGGCAGGGCGACACCTACAGCCTTACCTTCACGCAAGAGTTGCCCCCCTCACCGACGACACCGGAACCTGCACCGCAAGTCATTCCGATTGTAACAGGGCTGTTGGCACAAGATGGCAGCGAACTTGTTCCAAGCACGGTTCTTGAATTGACTGAGAAATCGCAAACCTTCTCTTTCGACGGGCTAGACGAACGCCCTGTCCCATCAGTGCTGCGCGGTTTTTCTGCACCGGTCGTGCTGACGAGTGCTTTGGACGCCGATCACAACGCGTTTCTTCTTGCGCATGACACCGACCCGTTCAATCGCTGGGAAGCAGGGCGAACGCTGGCACAGCAGACCCTGATGGACATGATCACAGATGATGCGCCTGCATCTGCCCAGTATCTGAGCGGGCTGCACAACGTGATGTCAGATTCAGCGCTGGATCCGGCGTATCGCGCGTTGATGTTGAATCTGCCCAGCCAATCCGATTTGGCGCGCAACCTGTATGACGCGGGCGTAACGCCCGATCCTGGGAAAATCTGGGATGCGGTAGAAGCATTACGAGACGCTCAGGCTGAAACGCTGGCTGATGATATGCATGATCTGTACGAAAGCCATCAGGTCAGCGGCGAATACCGGCCCGATGCGGAACAGTCAGGGAAACGCGCACTCGCCAATGCAGCGCTGAGCTTGCTTGCGCGCCGAGATGCCACGCAGGTGGCACAATACCAATACGACACGGCCAATAACATGACGCAACAGATTGCAGCGCTGGCTGTCCTGTTACGCCATGATCAGGGTGAGGCCGCTTTGCAAGCATTTCAAAGCCAATGGAAGGCCGACCGTCTGGTAATGGACAAATGGTTTGGCCTGCAGGTCATGCAGGCTCGCCCGGATGCAGCTGCTGCCACAGCGCAAGCACTTACGGAGCATCCCGATTTCAACTGGAAAAACCCCAATCGCTTTCGCGCAGTGATGGGGGCTCTCGCGATGCATCACGCTGGTTTCCACGCAAAATCCGGTGAAGGCTACAACCTGCTGGCAGACTGGCTGATCCGGCTTGATCCTGTTAACCCGCAGACAACAGCGCGCATGTGCTCGGCCTTTCAGACATGGCGCCGCTATGACGAGCACCGGCAAGACCAGATAGCTGCAGCACTGGATCGTATCCTAGGCACACAAAATCTGTCGCGCGACACCACCGAAATGCTGACCAGAATACGAGGAAACTGATCAATGAAACCTGTCATGCTCATCACCGGCGGCTCTGCCGGCATCGGAGCCGCCTGCGCAAGGATCGCAGCATCGCGCGGATATGATCTGGCGTTGAACTATCGCACCGATGACGCTGGTGCCGAAGCCGTGGCCAATGATTGCCGCGCTGCAGGCGCCAAGGTGCTTTTGTGTAAGGGTGATGTGTCTGATCCGTCGGCGATCTCGGCGATTTATGACAGTATCGACGAGACTTTCGGGCGACTGAACGCGTTAATCAATAACGCAGGTGTCGTTGACCAGACAGCCAAGGTTACCGACGTCACGCACGCCCGGCTAAAGCGAATGTTCGAAATCAACGTCATAGGCGCAATTCTTGTGGCAAAGGAGGCTGTTTTGCGGATGCAGTCGGGGGGTGACGGTGGTGTCATCGTAAATGTTTCATCTGCTGCGGCTCGGCTTGGGTCCGGAAACCAATATGTGGACTACGCGGCATCTAAAGCGGCGATTGATACATTTACCAAAGGGTTATCCGACGAAGTTGCAGCAGATAATATTCGCGTCATGGCAGTCCGCCCCGGGTTAATCGAAACAGAATTACACGCCAAAGGTGGCGAGCCCGGACGCGCGGACAAATTGGCTCATATGGTGCCGATGAAGCGGAAAGGATCCGCCCAAGAAGTTGCACAAGCAATCCTTTGGCTCTGCTCGGACGATGCCAGCTACGTCACCGGATCGACACTAGATGTCACAGGCGGACGGTAACCTCAGCTTTCGACGCTCAGGGCGCAGTTGGGCGGCGCTGTTTAGCGTATTGGGCATCTGGGCCGTTTTGCTTATGGCGATTTTTGTTGTCCAGGCCGCCATATGGCTCATGGCGATGCTGGCGATATTCACCTTGCCAGCCGCATGGGATTTTTGGCGCAATGTCAGCGCCGGATTTGATATGGATGACCGTGGCCTGTCATGGTTTGCCGGACAGCGCAGCGCGGCGTTGTCATGGCCTGAGCTCGAACGCTTTCGGCTGGATACCCGCTTGGATTTTTCCGTTCGCGCGACAGCGATCCTGAAAAGTGGTCAAAAAATCAGACTACCTTACGAAAGCACGCCGCCACACAAGCAACTGGAGGCAGCACTGCTTGCCCGCGACGTCCCGACAGAACGGCACCACTTCTCGCTGATCGGCTAGATCATTTGGTTTCAAAAAGCTTTTGCCAAAACGTCTTTTTCTTTGGTGGTCCAGCGCAATAAGGCTGGTTCTTCAACCAGTTTGACATGTCTTGCCGCTTGTTTGCACTGCGCATCGGGCCCCAGTCTGCGGCCACGCCGCGCCAGCGGCCGTCTTTGGTCGCGATCACGCCGTCTCGCGGCACGGTCACAGCCATGATACGGATTGCGCAGCTTAGGTTATCGGCACCTTTTTTGAGCGCCTCACCGGTTCCCGCGCGGCATTTGTATCCTCGTGCTGTCGCAGGTGCGATCTGCAAAAGGCCAAACCACTTGCCGCCGCCCCCGACTGCGCGGGGCTTGTATGTGCTTTCATGCTTTGCCAAAGCGGACATGAAACCAACCCAAAACGCCGCCCGCCCGGTATCGTCCGCTTGCGGATAATACGGACACCAACCTGCGATATCGAGCGGCACAGTGTCGACGAGCGGCTTGCCGTGCTCGGCAAGCGCCTCAAGTGCCGCGGCATTCCACAGGCTCTGGTTCGGCATATGGCTCCAGCGCATTTCGGGCAAATCTTCGGCACGGGCCTCACCCAATCCGCTTTGAGCCAGCGTTTGCGAGGCGAGCATCGAAAGGACAAAAATGAACATGGTACGCGTTTTCATGCGCTCATATGTGATATTAGAGGGCGCATAAGCAAGCCCTGCGACACGCTGCGCCGCGACGGGCTGATCCTTGCCGATCCCGCCCGCGACCCCAGACAATGTCGTTCTTTTCTCACGGCTTTTGCGCGATATCTCCGCAGCCACGCCATGATTAAGCCCAAAAGAAATGCCACTTTGCGTCCACCGTAAAGGGTATTTGTTATGTCGATCCTGTCGAAAATCACGGAAAAGTCCCGTGCGTCATCAAACGCGAACGGTTCTGATGAAGTGTGCGAAATTGACAGGCTGACCTCAGGGCTGATGATTGCCTGCCCTGACCCAACACATGAAGACAGGGCCAGAGACGCCCACCGGCTGCGCGGCCAGCATCTTGCGCGGCAGGAAATGTGGGAAAAGTTGTCGTCGGAGCTTGTTCAGGCGGACAAAACCCGCCTCGCCACGCCCGGAGCGATGCCCGTTTCAGAGCTACTTTCGTACGGAGCGCGATCCGACGTCGTACTCGCCGCTGAGCACGCGCTTTTTGATGGAGAACCAGCCAAGGACGCACCTATTCAAGAAGGCATCGAAGGCCTAGAAGAGATGCTGGCCGAGAGCGGCTCTGACCCGATGTGCGCGATTGTCGTGGCACAGGCACATATGGACCTAGGATGGGCATGGCGTGGCACCGGCAAGAGCGAACGGCTGCGCGCGCGCAACCGCGAGGCGTTCGAGGCACATTTTGACCGCGCGGGAGACATCCTCGACGGCATTGAAAACCAATGCACCAACAGCCCGTTTTTTCAAACGGCGAAATGTGCACTGAACGGCGGCGGTCTGAACCCGCAGCACCGGATCGCGCGCGATTATGAACGGTTGATTGACCTGAACCCGAAAAACCCAAGTCCGATGCGCGCTTTGGGGACTTATCTGTCGCCAAGGTGGTTTGGCTCTCACCAAGAATTAGAATTGGAAGCACGCCGCACTGCTGCCCGGACCCAAGCAGTCTGGGGCGCGGGAGGTTACACGTGGGTCATGTTTGACGTCCTCTCCACTGATGTCGGCGCATGTGAAAACCTTGATCTGGAATTCTTTGTCGAAGGGTTGCAGGACATTCTTACCTGCTCTCCCGAGCAGCATACGGCCAACCTGTTGGCTGCCTATTGCGCATTCATCCATCAAGATGAAGTGACCGCGACCGGCGTCGCGACACATACAAGACGTCACATTTCCGCCTGTGCCGATTGGATCATCCGCAACCACATGACCGAACTGCATCCGATGATCTGGGCACATGCCGCAGCCGGTTTTGCAAATAACGTAAATATCTCTTCGCCCCGCAGATTTGCGGCGATGGGCCAGCGTGACGGCTTGCGTGTCATCGCACGACTCTTTCACCGAGACATCAAAAACGGGCACCGGATAATCTTTACCGCAGATGGTCCCGTCGCCGAACCAAGTTGAGGATCTTATGAACGATCACGTTACAGGACAAATCCCGAAGGACGCCCGACACTGGGACAGCGGCGACTGGATAGAATGGCATCGCCGCGTGTCAAATGTTGATGTTCAGCCGACTACAGCGACCGCTTACGACAGGTTAGCAAGACTGACGGCGTTAAATGTAAGCCTGCTGCGGGCCGCACGTATTCACTATGAACTGACGGGCACCCACCTGCCCGTTTACGAAGCGATCGCGCAAACGACAGCCGCCATACACTTTGACCTGCCATTTGAAGGCCCGGACCGACGCTGCCCATCCGGCGGCACTGAAATATTGTATATTCCGCCCCACGGGCCAAACAATATCGTTGAGGTCGACCTTTCGTCACCGTTTGAGGCGCTCATCGTGGTGCGCATCAAAGACAATTTCTCATGCGAAGCGCGTATGGTGACCCGTGCAGAATTGCCTGAAACTGCATCTGATGTCTTCAAGTTGAGCTGGCAAGCTATGCCAAAGCGCAGCTAAAGCGCGCCTTCGGTCTTGCGACGCCGCGCGTGCTGGCCTAAACCGCTGGCGATCACCGCTGCCTGAGGGATTTCGCCCATGCTTGACCTAACCTACGAAACGCCAAAACCCAAAGTAATCGCCGGAGCGCGCGAGGACTGGGAATTGGTCATCGGCATGGAAGTGCACGCGCAGGTCACCTCGAACGCAAAACTTTTCTCTGCAGCCTCGACCAAGTTCGGTGCTGAACCCAACAACAACGTTGCTTTTGTCGACGCAGCCATGCCCGGAATGCTGCCGACGATCAACGAGTTCTGCGTGGAACAGGCAGTGCGGACAGGTCTTGGTCTGAAAGCACAGATCAATTTGACAAGCGCCTTTGACCGCAAGAATTATTTCTATCCGGACCTTCCACAAGGCTATCAGATCAGCCAGCTCTACCACCCCATTGTGGGCGAAGGCGAAGTGCTGGTGGAGATGGGCGATGGCACGGCGCGTTTGGTCCGGGTTGAGCGTATCCACCTTGAACAGGATGCCGGTAAATCCATCCACGACATGGATCCCAACATGTCTTTCGTCGATCTCAACCGTACAGGGGTCGCCTTGATGGAGATTGTCAGTCGCCCTGATATTCGCGGCCCTGAAGAAGCGGCCGCATACCTTGGAAAACTGCGCCAGATCCTGCGTTATCTGGGGACCTGCAATGGCGACATGCAGTCAGGCGCAATGCGTGCCGATGTGAACGTGTCTGTATGCCGTCCGGGCGATTATGAGAAATATCAGGCCACGCAGGATTTCGGCCATCTGGGCACCCGCTGTGAAATCAAGAACATGAACTCTATGCGGTTCATTCAGGCGGCAATCGACTTTGAGGCCCGGCGCCAGATTGCAATTATCGAAGCCGGCGGAACTGTCGAGCAGGAAACCCGGCTGTACGATCCGGACAAAAACGAAACCAGATCAATGCGCTCGAAGGAAGAAGCACACGATTATCGCTATTTTCCCGACCCCGATCTGTTGCCGCTCGAAATCGAGCAGGCTTGGGTCGATGAAATCGCCGCAAACCTGCCGGAGTTGCCGGATGCCAAGAAAGCGCGTTTCATAGGTGATTTCGGGTTGAGCGACTATGACGCGAGTGTACTGACAGCCGACCTTGATTCAGCGGCCTATTTCGAAGAGGTGGCGCAGGGGCGCGACGGCAAAATGGCCGCAAACTGGGTCATCAACGAGCTTTTCGGTCGCCTTAAGAAAGACGACCGGGACATCACGGACAGCCCCGTGGTGCCGGCGCAGTTGGGTGGTGTGATTGACTTGATCGCATCGGATGCAATTTCAGGCAAGATTGCAAAGGACCTGTTCGAGATCGTCTACACAGAAGGCGGCGATCCTGCCCAGATCGTCGAAGATCGTGGAATGAAACAGGTCACGGACACAGGCGCCATCGAAGCCGCGGTAGACGAGATCATCGCGGCAAACCCTGCGCAAGTCGAAAAAGCGAAGCAAAACCCCAAGTTGGCAGGTTGGTTTGTAGGTCAGGTCATGAAAGCGACCGGCGGCAAAGCGAACCCCAAGGTGGTCAATCAGCTGGTCGCAAAAAAGCTGGCTGACTAATTCGCGCTGTGCGCAGCATTAGCATAGGCTGCATCAAAACTCAGTTTTTCAGACGGTTTCACGTCTCCTGTTGGCGCGTGAAGATTGGCTCTTAACCCTTTTGTCACGGTACTGTTGCGTGGTGGAGACGATCACGGGCGAGCTTATGGACAGTGGCGGGCAAAAGCGAACTGGTATCTTAAATTACAGGCGTTAAACTTACCCTCACTCAAAAAGCAACACTCACGGACAGGCATGGGCGGCACTCCTTTTATATCCTCTACAATGACGGTTCGTCCTGAATGGCTCGACTACAACGGACATATGAACATGGCCTATTATGCCGTGCTGTTTGATGAGGCGGCGGACGAGATATATCCGGATATCGGGTTTGGACCAGCCTATCAGAAAACGGGGTTTACCACCTACACAGCCGAGTTTCACATCTGCTATCTGCGTGAATTGCACCAAGACGATCGGGTGACCGTTTCATTGCAACTGTTAGATTTTGACGAGAAGCGATTTCACACCTATCAGGAAATCTGGCATGAGGATGGCTGGTGCGCGGCAACCGGCGAAGCGCTGGGGTTGCACGTAGATCAGTCCGGCCCAAAGGTGGCCCCGATGCCAGAACACATCCTGAGAAACCTGCAAACGCTTGCCGCCGCGCACAGCGACCTTCCACGCCCAGAGCGTGCGGGACGGCGCATTGGAATACCACGAAAGCCCTGATGAGACCTGGCGTCTTTTCGTGCATGCCTCTGCTTGGTATAGACAAGGCGATGGCCAGAGAAACGGAGTGAAAATGCCCCGATACGAATACCGCGTGATTACGGCCCCCGCGCGCGGCATCAAGGCCAAAGGAATCGGCTCGGCCGAAGCTCGATTTGCCCACGCTCTGGAAGAAGCAATGAACACCATGGCCAAGGACGGTTGGGAATATCAGCGCGCCGAAACGCTGCCCTCGGTTGAACGGACGAGCGTATCTACCAAAACAACAATCTGGCGAAATGTACTCGTTTTTCGCAGATCCTTGCCGCAGGCGCGCACACCGCGCCCTGCAGTATTGCAGCTGACCGATCCGGTGCCCAAAGAAGCACCGGTTGCGCACACGTCACACATGCCGCGACCATTGCCCGAAATCGTAGCGCCACAGCATCCCGAAGATGATGCCTCACGCAGCCAAGGTGCAAGCCGGATGCTGGTCGACAACGGCGTCGAGGGCGTCAGTGATGTCGCGGGTATCAGCACGTCTCTCAAACAGCTCGCAGCCAACAGAAAAAAAGCGCGATCAAATGGTTAGGGTGAGTTCTTAAACGTCCACATCTAACGCCAGCGCATGAATACTGGCAATTAATTCTGGGCCCAGCGCGGCATGGATTGCTCTGTGACGCGCCAACCTGTTCTGCCCCTTGAATGCGTCGGACCTGATCATCACATTGAAATGGCTTTCGACACCTTCTGTAAATCCTGCGTGTCCCCGGTGACTTTCCGTATCATCAACAACCTCAAGCGTCCTTGGATCAAAAGCGTTGCGCAATCGGTCTTCAATCTGCTGCCGTTTCGACATTTTTTTTGGCTGCCCCCTTCACTCTTCGCCTGCGCAGTCTAAACTAAGCGGCCTCGACTCGTATAGGTACCAAATTATGCCCAAGCCTGATCCCTTCGGTTTTGATATGTCCGTATCTTCTGCCAAGAAGAAAAATCCGCGCGGACGCCGCGGTATGTCAGGCGCGTCGGAGACGTCAACGCGGATTTGTGATCATGAAGGCTGCAATGAGCCGGGCAAGTTCCGCGCGCCGAAAGCACCTGATGTTCTGGATGATTTTTTCTGGTTTTGTCAGGCGCATGTGCGTGAGTACAATCTGAAGTGGAACTTCTTTGATGGAACCACCGAAGCCGAGTTGAACGCGCAAATGTCGAAGGACAAAGTTTGGGAGCGGACAACCAAACCACTGGGGGACCCCGAAGCGCGCGCTTGGGCGCGCCTCGGCATCGAAGACCCGCATCAGGTATTGGGTGCCAATGCCACGCAGAACCCCGGGCGGGGTGCACAGGCAGGACGGCGCCTTCCGCCCACGGAACGCCGCGCGCTCGAAATTCTCGAAGCCAAGGACACATGGAGCAAGCCTGAAGTGCGCAAAGCTTACAAGGCGCTGATTAAGGTACTCCACCCTGACATGAACGGGGGCGACCGCAGTCAGGAAGAACAACTACAGGAAGTGGTGTGGGCGTGGGATCAGATTAAAGTAAGCCGCAACTTTAAAGACTGATGGCATAGCTTTTCTGGGTAACTGGCACGACCCTTTCCCTTGCACCTGATCGCAATATGTAGCAACACGTGGCGCGGGGCGGACTGCGCCCCATTTGACCTCTTTTTCGAAGGACCCAAAGCTCATGGCCGACGGCGCATTGGACATTAATCAAAAGCCAACCGAAGAGATCAGCGTCCGCGATGTATTCGGACTAGATACGGATATGGTCGTGAAAGGCTTTGCAGATGGCAGCGACCGCGTCCCCGAGCTCGACAGCACCTACAAATTCGATCCGGATACGACGCTGGCTATTCTGGCTGGGTTCTCACACAACCGCCGTGTGATGATCCAAGGGTATCACGGTACGGGTAAATCCACCCACATCGAGCAGGTTGCCGCCCGTTTGAACTGGCCAGCCGTGCGCGTAAATCTGGACAGTCACATCAGCCGGATTGACCTCATTGGCAAGGACGCCATCAAGCTCAAGGACGGCAAACAGGTTACTGATTTTCAGGAAGGCATACTGCCATGGGCTCTGCGTAACCCAACGGCTATCGTGTTTGACGAATACGACGCGGGTCGTGCAGATGTCATGTTCGTCATTCAGCGGGTGCTTGAGGTCGACGGCAAGCTGACACTTCTGGACCAGAACCAAGTGATCACGCCCCACCCTTACTTCCGCATTTTCGCCACGGCAAATACCGTCGGTCTGGGTGACACAACCGGCCTGTACCACGGGACTCAACAGATCAACCAGGGCCAGATGGACCGTTGGTCTTTGGTGGCGACGCTGAACTATCTGAGCATCGACGCGGAAACCGCTATCGTTCTGAGCAAGAACCCGCACTACAACACCGAGAAAGGTCGCAAGATCGTCAAGCAGATGGTAACTGTGGCGGACCTTACACGGACGGCCTTTATGAATGGCGATCTTTCAACTGTCATGAGCCCGCGTACCGTTATTGCCTGGGCGCAGAACGCCGAGATTTTCCGCAACGTAGGTTACGCCTTCCGGTTGTCGTTCCTGAACAAATGCGATGAGTTGGAACGCCAGACGGTGGCTGAGTTCTACCAGCGGCTGTTTGATGAAGAACTGCCTGAAAGCGCGGCAAGCGTGAGCCTAGGGTGAGGCAATGCACATCGGGTTGATCGGTGGGATCGGCCCGGCAGCCACGGTGGTTTACTATCAGCGGCTGACGGCGCTGATGCGGGAACGCGACACAAAGCTTGAGCTTACAATCGTGCAAGCCAGTGCAGATGAACTGGTAACAAACAATCTGGCGGATCGCCGTCAGGCGCAGGCCGAAATCTTTGCCGGGTTGACTGAAAGGCTTGCAGGTGCTGGTGCGGACTGCGCTGCGATCACGTCGTTGGGTGGGCATTTCTGCTTTGAGGAAACAGAGCGTCTGAGCGCCTTGCCTCTCGTTAGCGGGGTTGCCCCGCTGGATGACTTTTTCGCTGAACAAGGCATTCAAACTGTAGGACTACTGGGAACCGGGCGCGTGATGCGCAGTGGCTTATATGGGCAGCTTTGCAAGACACGGGCCGTCGCACCGCAGACGACGCTGCAACAGGTCGCAGACACCTATGTGGACATGGCGGTCAGCGGACAATGCTCGGACACTGCGCGAAGTCTGTTTTTTGACGCCGGCGCGCAGATGATCCGGGAACAGGGCGCAGAGGCTGTCGTGCTGGCCGGAACAGATCTGGGGCTTGCGTTTGACGCGCACGATCCGGGCTATAAAGTGATTGATGCACTGGACGTGCACGTCGCTGTTTTGGCGGATATCGCCAGCGGTGCACGCACGGTGAATTGAAAGGGAATCGCAGATGAGCAAACCGTCTGACAATCCGGCCGATGCCTTCAAGAAGGCGCTTGGTGAGGCCACCAAGGTCATGGCGCATGATCCCGAGTTGACGGTCAGCTACTCCGTCGACCCGGCAGGGATGTCCGGCGATAGCATGCGATTGCCGCAAGTCAGCCGCCGTATGACCCGCGATGAGGTTCTGCTGGCGCGGGGTACCGCCGATGCGCTTGCACTGCACAGGCGCTATCACAACGGCCAGACACACGCCAAATATCAGCCACAAGGCGATATGGCACGCGACCTGTATGAGGCGATGGAAACGGCGCGCTGCGAAGCGATGGGCGCGCGGGACATGCCGGGGACGGCTGGCAATATCGATGCCAAAATTGCCCATGAGGCGATGCGTAAAGGCTACGATCAGGTTTCGAACCCATCTGATGTGCCGCTGGCGACCGCCGCTGGATACCTGATCCGCCATCTCGCCACAGGTCGAGACCTGCCTTCGGGCGCGCAAAACGTCATGGAGCTTTGGCGCGGGTTCATCGAAGATCAATGTGGTGGAACGCTGGATAATCTTGATGACACGCTTTCCGATCAGGCGGCATTCGCAAAATTTGCCCGGCAGATGATTTCCGATCTGGGATACGGCGACCAGCTAGGCGATGACCCAGACCAATATGATGAGGATCAGGAAGACGAGGCCGAAGAAGGCACCGAAGACGATAGCGAACCCGATAGCACAGGTCAGGATGATCAGGACGAGGAAGAAGCAGACGCTTCGCCCGAACAAAGCCAGGACGAGCAACAGGATGCGTCGCAAGCACAGGTCTCTATGGATGACATGGCGGATCAGGAGCTTGGGGAAGAGGCGGAAATGCCCGAAGGTGAGGCGCCGATGGAGCCCCCCGCCCCACCACCTGCTTCGGAAGCTGACCCTAATTATCTTGTCTATATGTCCGATCATGACGAAGAGATCGGGGCCGAAGAACTGGCGGAACCGGTCGAATTGGAGCGGTTGCGCGCCTATCTGGATCAGCAGTTGGAACCACTGAAGGGCGCAGTCAGCAGGCTGGCGAACAAACTACAGCGGCGCTTGCAAGCCCAGCAGAACAGGTCGTGGGAATTCGATCTCGAAGAAGGCATGCTCGATGCCGGGAGACTGGCGCGGGTGGTTGCCAACCCGACGACCCCATTAAGTTTCAAAGTGGAAAAAGATACTGATTTTCGCGACACGGTCGTCACGCTGCTATTGGACAACTCCGGCTCTATGCGCGGGCGCCCCATTTCGATCGCTGCCATTTGTGCAGATGTGCTCGCCCGGACGCTCGAACGCTGCAACGTAAAGGTTGAAATCCTCGGCTTTACGACGCGGGCGTGGAAAGGTGGGCAGGCCCGCGAGGCGTGGTTGAACGAGGGCAGACCACAACAACCCGGTCGCCTGAACGACCTTCGGCATATCGTCTACAAATCGGCGGATGCTCCTTGGCGCCGCACGCGCCCAAACCTTGGTCTGATGATGAAGGAAGGGTTGCTGAAAGAGAACATTGACGGCGAGGCATTGGAGTGGGCGCACCGCCGTATGTTGATGCGTGGCGAGGCGCGCAAGATTCTCATGGTCATTTCCGATGGTGCACCGGTTGATGACAGCACCCTTTCTGTCAATCCAGCGAATTACCTTGAAAAACACCTTCGCGACGTGATTGCCATGGTTGAAAAGCGCAAGGCGGTCGAATTGCTGGCAATCGGCATTGGCCACGACGTCACGCGGTACTACGACCGCGCGGTGACGATCACCGATGTCGATCAGCTCGCAGGTGCCATGACGGAACAACTTGCAGCACTGTTTGACAGTGACCCCCGCGCACGTGCGCGCGTTATGGGAATGAAACGCGCGGGCTAAGGGGGCGGAAGCCTCCGGCGGGAGTTTTTTTGGCAAGATGACAGAGGAGCAGTCGCGATGTTTCAGACATTTGAGGTGACGGCCCGGCCCGAGCAGGGCCCCGCACGGCTTGCAGCATTGCGACAGGAGATGGGTGACGCGGATCTGGACGGGTTTCTCGTGCCACGTGCCGATGCCCATCAAGGCGAATATGTCGCCGCCCGTGATGAAAGGCTGTCCTGGTTGACAGGTTTCACCGGTTCTGCGGGATTTTGCGCGGTATTGGCGGATGTTGCAGGTGTGTTTATCGACGGCCGGTACCGCACGCAGGTGAAAGCACAGGTCGCAACCGATTTTACGCCCGTGCCATGGCCAGAAGTTAGCCTTGCCGCGTGGCTAAAAGAGCATCTGCCCGATGGGGGCGTTGTCGGGTTTGACCCCTGGTTGCACACACCGGGTCAGCTTGAAACGATCAACGCGGAACTGGCTGGCAGCAACATCTCGCTCAAAGCTGTCGGCAATCTCGTGGATCGCATCTGGCCCGATCAGCCCCCGCCCCCTGAGGAACTTGCACGGGTTCATCCACTGGAATTTGCTGGCGAAAGCCATGCTGACAAACGCAACCGTTTGGCTCAGGTGTTGAAAAGTGATGGGGATAAGGCCGCACTGATCACGCTGCCGGACAGCCTGTGCTGGCTGCTCAACGTGCGCGGTTCGGACATCCCCCGCAACCCTGTCGTTCAGGGGTTTGCCTTGCTGCATGACGATTCAACGGTCGAGCTTTTCATGAATGCTGCAAAGCTGGAGGGTCTGCAGGAGCACTTTGGCCCCGAGGTGAACCAGCGCGCTCCAGAGGTGTTAATCGACCGGTTGAAAGAAATCTTGGGCCCTGTACGCGTCGACAAGAACACCGCCCCGAAGCGACTGGCTGATGTATTGGGGGATCGCGCCAGATGGGGAGGTGACATTTGCGCTTTGCCGAAAGCGCGCAAGAATGCATCCGAGATCGCAGGTGCGGCTGCTGCACATTTGCGGGACGGTGCAGCGGTGGTTGAACTTCTGGCGTGGCTCGCTGCGCAAGCCCCCGGGAGCCTGAGCGAAATAGATGTTGTACAAAAACTTGAAGGGTACCGGCGACAAGACAACGCCCTGCAGGACATCAGCTTTGAGACGATCGCCGGGACCGGCCCCAACGGGGCGATAATGCACTACCGGGTCACCGAGGAAACTGACAGCCGACTTGAGAACGGGCATCTCATTGTGCTCGACAGTGGCGGGCAGTATCTGGACGGAACCACCGATATCACGCGCACAATTTCCATTGGAACGCCGCCCCTAGAGGCCAGTCAGGCCTTTACACGCGTGTTGCAGGGCATGATCGCGATGAGCCGCTTGCGCTGGCCCAAAGGTCTGGCGGGTCGCGACATCGAGGCGATCGGCCGACTGCCGCTATGGATGGCCGGTCAGGACTTCGACCACGGGCTGGGTCACGGCGTCGGTGCCTATCTTAGCGTGCACGAGGGGCCGCAGCGACTTAGTCGGGTAAGCCACGTGCCGCTGGAAGCGGGCATGATCCTGTCAAATGAGCCTGGGTACTACCGTGAAGGCGCCTTTGGCATCCGCATCGAAAACCTGATTGTCGTAGAAGTGGCCCCCTCCTTGCCTGGCGGCGACGAACACCGGGAAATGCTGTGTTGGCGCACCCTCACCTATGCCCCCATCGACCGCAGCCTGATCAGGGTGGAAATGTTGCAGCGCGAAGAACGCGACTGGCTCGATTCGTACCACGCCGATGTGCTGGAAAAGATCGGACCGCGCGTATCGCAAATCGCGCGCGACTGGCTGGTAAAGGCCTGTGCGCCGCTTGACGGATGAGTTCGGCAGACGCGTTTACAAAACCCTATTCGGCCCATAAGGTTCGCCGCAGAGGAGAAGGCTTATGAGCAAACATATCACCATTCGAAAAGCTGATGGCACGTGGTCTGTGCGCGCCGGTGGCGCCGTCTTGGGCGAAAGTGCCGAGGCATTGGAGCTTGTCGAGGGTGATTTGCCACCAGTCATATACTTTCCACGCGACGACATCGCGATGGCGTTTCTGGATCGCACCGACAAGACCACACACTGCCCGCACAAAGGCGATGCAAATTACTTCTCCGTCGTCACAAAGAGCACAACCCTCGAAAATGTCGTTTGGTCATACGAGACGCCAAATGACGACGCGTCGCGGATCAAAGATCACTTGGCGTTCTATACGGACGATCAAGTTACAGTCGAACAGCTTTAACCTTACCCGATCAGCTGTGCTCTTCGGCGGCCGTGGCGGCAAGCGCGCGGTTGTATACCTTGAGCGCATCTACGTAGAAAACCGCCCCCAATAGTTCTGGTGGGCTGGCATCCGCACTTAGCGATACCACAGGAATAAAATTCTGACCGCTTTCAAAAAGCGGCATGGCGGCTTCCAATGTGGCGTTTGCATCCACATACACACCGGTGCCAATCAGGTCCCAGCACGTTTCTTCAGGGGCTGCACGTTCGTGTTCCATATCGCGCATAACCCCAGTGACACGGAACATGGCGAGCAGATAGGCCTGCGGACCGGCGGCCAAGTGGATATTGCGACGTTCCAGTTGCGTCAGGAAAAAACTGCGATCAACGAGCTTGGAGGCCAGCGCTGTGGACATGGAAACTGCCACCATAACCGCAAGGCCCGTTTGCCAGTCACCTGTCAGCTCAAACACGATAAGTGTCGTCGAAATCGGCGCGCCGAGCACTGCCGCGGCCACAGCCCCGGTTCCTGCCAGCGCATAGAGGGAGATCGACCCCGACACATCGGGAAAGATGCTCGTTGCAATCAGGCCAAAGCTCAGGCCTGTCAGCGCGCCGATCATAAGCGATGGTGAAAACACCCCGCCCCCCATGCGCCCCGCCATGGTGATAGCCACTGCAACAGTTTTGATAACGGCAAAGACGATTGCGTTCCACAAGATCAGTTGGCCGTTCATGGCAAGCAAAGTGGTTTCGTACCCGACACCGATGATATGGGGGAAAAAGATCGCAATACCGCCCAGCATGGCCCCGGCAATGGCCGGGCGCAGCCAACGTGGAATCCCGGTGCGTCGCTGTATCAGGTTGCCAACATCCTCGGACCAAAAGATGGCTTTCATCAAGGCAACGGCCACAAGCCCGCTGACAAGACCGAGGATAAGGTACGCAGGAAGCTCTTGGTAGAACTGCACCTCGTTCACGGTCTGCAATCTGAATTCAAGCTCACCCCCAAATTCGAGGCGATTAATGACGGTACCCGCCGCACTGGCGATAACGATGGGCGCAAAAGCATGTACGGCAAAGTGTCGAAGCACGACTTCCAGAGCAAAAAGTGCACCCGCAATTGGTGCATTAAAACTGGCTGATACGGCGGCCGCAACAGCGCAGCCCAAGAGGTCACGACCGGTGATCCCATCGGCAAGGATACGGCGGTTGACCCAGGTTGAAATAACAGCGGCAAGATGCACAACCGGACCTTCGCGACCGGTAGAACCCCCGGTGCCAAGCGTAATCATTGATGCCAACGCAGAGGCCAAACCTGCCCGCGTCTCGACCCGCCCGTCATGCATAGCCGCGCCGTGAATGACGTCTGCGACAGACCGTGCGCGCGCATCTTTGGTGAAAACATGCAGGATAATGCCAACCACGAGCCCGCCGCATATCGGGATTATCAGAACGAGATACCAAGGCAGGGATTCAGCAAAGCTATGCAACAGCCGGACGTCTTCGGTCCCGTAGATATAGGCTTGTAACGCGTTGACACCCTTGCGAAAAAACAGGGCCGCAAAGCCTGCAGCAATACCGACCAGCAACGCGATGAACCAGAATTGTATCTGGTTGGGCCCTCGCTTTCGCAGCACATCGTAGCCCTTGCGACATGACGTTACTGCCAGATCAAGCTGGTGCGCCAGAAAAGATCGTTCGGGGCTGGACATCTGCCGTTCAAGTCTCCGCGTCTAGCCCTTGTGTAAGGCACCTACTGCAACAGTTAAAGACGCAGCGCACAACACTATCCCGCGAGCAAGGCACGGGCGGCGCCGCGGGCCTCGTCAGTGATCGTATCGCCCGACAACATTCGGGCAATTTCATCGACCCGTTCCGTTGCCGGCAAAGCGGTAACAGTAGACGTTGTCACCCCGCGCGAGACTTGCTTTTCAACCCGCCAATGGTGCGCGCCAAGCGCAGCAACCTGAGGAGAATGGGTCACCACAAGAACCTGACCGGCCTGCGCAATTGAGGCCAACCTGCGCCCTACCGCATCTGCTGTAGCACCGCCCACGCCGCGGTCAATCTCGTCGAATATCATCGTCAGGCCACTCTGCCCTTGGGTAAGGCAAACTTTCAACGCTAGCAGAAACCGGCTGAGTTCTCCGCCAGACGCGATCTTGTTCAATGGACCCGCAGGCGCGCCGGGGTTCGTTGCGACGGTAAAGGCAACGCCATCCGCCCCTTCCGGGCCCGGTGTGTCTTGCGTAATTTCGGTGCGAAATACCGCGCGTTCCATTTTCAGTGGCGCCAATTCCCTGGTCACAGCAGCATCAAGCTTGCTGGCAGCCACTCGGCGGGCGTCGGTCAGCTTTGCGCATGCAGCGGCAAACGCCTCTTCTGCGGCCTTGGCTTTGAACTGAAGCTCGGCCAGATCAGCCTCGCCATCATCCAGTGTTGTCAACTTTTCGCGCAGCCCATCAGCGTAGGTGGCCAGATCATCTGCCAAGACGTCATGCTTGCGTGCCAAGGCCCTTATCGCGAACAACCTTTCTTCGGTTTCTTCCAACTCCAGCGGGTTGAACGTCAGCCCATCAACGGCGGCCCCGATCCCATCGAGCGCTTCATCGAGTTCCGTCATGGCACGACCCAGTGCAGCCATCGGTGCCTCTAGAGCGCCTTGCGCTTTTTCTGCTGCACCATCCAGCCATCTGAGTGCTTCGCTTAGGCTAGATTCTGCGCCTTGGTGCCCCAGCATTTCATGCGCACGGATGACATCGGCACGGATTTTCTCCGCGCCCTGCATCCTTCGCCGGTCACTGTCCAACGTCGCTTCTTCACCCGGTTGCGGCGCAAGCGCATCCAGCTCTGCAACCGCGTGACGCAAGAAATCCTCTTCATCGCGAATGGCCGCCATCGCCATCTGCGCGGCAGCCAAAGCTTTCAAAGCCTTGGTTCGTTCAGTCCAAGCAGCGCGAACTGCCGATTTCTGATGTGCCAGACCCGCGAAATCATCCAGAATGACCTGATGGCCGCGCGGGTTCAAAAGCCCGCGATCATCATGTTGTCCGTGCAATTCAACCAGCGTTTCGGACAGGCGCCGTAATACATCACCTGAACAGCGCCGGTCGTTGACCCAAGCGGTTTTGCGACCGTCCTGTGTGTTCACCCGGCGCACAAGAAGCTCATCGCTTTCCGGCAATCCGGCCTCTTGCAGAATGGCGCGTGCAGGATGGTCAGACGCCAGATCAAACCACGCCGTAACCTCGCCCTGCTCCGCCCCTTGACGAACCAAATCAGCGCGACCGCGCCAGCCCAGGACAAAGCCCAATGCATCGAGCAAAATGGACTTGCCCGCACCTGTTTCGCCGGTCAACACGTTCAACCCCGGCTGAAACGCAAGCTCCAACCGGTCAATGATCAGCATGTTCGAGATATCTAATCCGCGCAGCATCAATCTAACCCCGACGATCGGCGTAATATACCCGTCAGAGCCACTGCCCCTTGACCGTCTGACGATAGATCTGTCGCAACCAACCATCGCCCTTCGGTTCAGGCCGCAAGCCTTGCCCTGTCAACAGCGCAAAGCTGTCTTGATACCAATCCGTAGACTGATAGTTGAAACCCAGGATCGCAGCCGCCGTCTGAGCTTCATCGGTCAGCCCAAGCGACAGATAGGCCTCGACCAATCTGTGTAACGCCTCCGGCGTATGCGAGGTCGTCTGAAAGGCCTCAACCACAACACGGAACCGGTTGATGGCAGCCGTGTAATGATCGCGCCGCAAATAGTAACGGCCGATTTCCATTTCCTTGCCTGCCAAGTGATCAAAGGCGAGATCGAATTTCAGGATGGCGGCGCGGGCATATTCGCTTTCCGGGTAGCGTTCGATCGTCTGCCTGAGCGCCTGTAGCGCCTGAAAAGTCAGCCCTTGATCGCGCCCTACCTCATCAATCTGATCGTAATAGCTCAGCGCGAGAAGATACTGCGCATATGCCGCATCATCATCGTCCGGGTAGAAATCGATAAACCGTTGGGCCGCGGACCGGCTGTTTGGGTAGTCCTGATCCCTGTGGTAGGCAAATGCCTGCATGATCAAGGCCCGTCGCGCCCAATCCGAGTACGGATAAAGACGCTCAATCTCTGCAAAGTAGAAAGCCGCTTCCTGCGGGTTCGAGTTATTCAGCTCATATTCGCCGCGCTCGAAAATCTGGTTCGGCGGATAGCTTTCAAGCGGTATTTCTTGCTGGTTAAAGATGTTACCTGTACGGCGTCCGTCATCGCTGCCACAATTTGCGAGCACCAGAGCAGCCGCCACCAGCGCTCCCAGTCTTGCCGCCTTTGCAACCCCACTCATCCTACGCCACCTTCGTTCCCTGTCAGGCGCGCGGCACGCAAAGCACCACGCCTGACGGTCGTAGCATAGAAAAATGGAAGGCAAAACGCTCTTTGCGCCTTGCATTGAACCTTCTGTAAAGATTGTGATCTCTTTTCAATGGGCAGTGAGGAAAAGTCAGCCGCCTGCACCCTGCTCATCCGACGCTCGAGATCAGGCAACAGCGGGGATTTCGTCCCAAATCAGCCCATGTCCGGGCAGACGAGATGCTGTTTCTTCATCACAGACGACCATGCGCACCGCACCGGGGGTGGCAAACAACGCGCGCAGCAACGTATTGGTCAGCGAATGGCCGGCGCGCACGCCCGTATAATGACCGATCAATGGCGCACCTGCCAAGGCAAGGTCACCAAGAGCGTCCAGCATCTTGTGACGCACGGGTTCGTCCGCGTGACGCAGACCACCTGGGCTCAGAACTTTGTCGCCTTCGAAAACAACAGCGTTTTCGCCGGGGTTACCACCGAGGGCCAGACCATTTGCGCGCATCGCATCAACATCGGCCTGACGGCAGAATGTGCGGCTGTCACACAATTCCCGTGCGAACGTACCGTTGTTCATGACGAGTGATTTTTGCTGATGCCCGATTGCCGCGTCGGCGAAATCAATCTCGAAATCAATACGAAGGGTGTCACTCGGTGCGATAGTGGCGCTCGCCTGCCCGTCGGACACAGTGACTTCTTTAAGAACTTCGATCGCGCGTACGGGGGCATTCAATGTCCGCAATCCGCGCTGCATGATGCCACGCACAAACGGCGCTGCTGACCCATCAAGGATCGGGACTTCAGGTCCGTCAATTTCTATAAGAGCGTTATGGACGCCACACCCGGCCAGAGCAGCCATGACATGCTCAACCGTGGATACTTCCAAACCGGTCGCATTCCGCAGGCGGGTACACAGCGGCGAACGCAGTACAGCATCCCAGCGTGCCGGGATCATCCGGTCGCCGACCGCGACATCAGTGCGCGCAAACCAAATACCATGCTCGGCTGACGCCGGGCGAATGGTCAGCGTGGCCTTTTGGCCTGAATGCAGGCCGTAGCCAGCAAAGCTGATTGGTGATTTGATCGTTGTCTGCACGTGGCCCCCACGAAATGTTAACGGCTTACCCGCCGCTTGGTTCCGTACTTAGGATTTGGGGCAGTTGCACTCAACTCAATCTTTGCAACGGACTGAAACACTAGTGTTACAATTGCGCGCAATGACGCTCACCTGCATGCAAGGCAATGTTTTAAAACAAAAAAAGCCACCGCATAGGTGGCTTTTTCCGTGTATTTCGTGATCGGTTCAGTTGGCCTGACGACGCAAAAACGCTGGAATTTCGATCCGCTCCTGATCTGGATCCGCTTGTTCTTGCGGCATTTGCGCAGGTGTTTGCGTGCGCTGTTGGACTTGCGGCTGCTGGCGCGGTGCCGGCGCGCTGGCCTCGTCCGCCTGCCCCGTCATGCGGTTGATCAGGGAGTTTATGCCAAAGCCCTTTTTCTGGCCATGATCCGCAATTGGCGCTGGCTCGACGCGCGGCTGTTGCTGTTGAGGAACCGATTTCGCAGCAGCGGCGCGCAAACGCGCCATTGCTTCAGGCGATGGCGTCCCCGGTGCACGTGGCGCCACAAACGTGTCTGGCTCTGCTTCCGAGTCAACTTCATTGCGGTTCGGCTCGAATGCTGCAACTTGTGGCTGGTATGCAGGTGGCGGCAGATCATCATCGGCCTGAGCCGCTGCCGGCACTTCGTTAAAGATGTCTTCTGCCATATCCTCGCTGGCTGCGCGCTCAGCGTCCAGTTCTTCGAACAGCGATGGTTCGTCAGTGGCTTCGCTCGCGCTCATTTCGGCAATCGTTGCCTCACCTGCTTCTTCAGCCACAATGGCTGCGGCTGGTACTACTTCTTCAGCAGTGACAGAGGGCTTGAGCGGTTCTGACAACGAGCGACGCGGTACCGGCATCTCCGTGTTGACGGCGGATGCGTCGATACCCGTGGCCACTACGCTCACGCGCATCAGACCTCCCATACCCGTGTCGAGGGTCGAACCAACGATAATATTCGCCTCAGGATCAACTTCTTCGCGGATGCGGTTTGCCGCTTCGTCCAGTTCAAAGAGTGTCAGGTCTTCGCCGCCTGTGATGTTGATCAGCACACCCTTGGCGCCACGCAGACTGATCTCGTCCAGCAACGGGTTGGCGATGGCCTTCTCTGCTGCCTGAATTGCACGATCTTCACCATCCGACTCGCCCGTACCCATCATGGCCTTGCCCATCTCATCCATGACTGCGCGTACATCGGCAAAGTCGAGGTTTATCAGACCCGGACGCACCATAAGGTCGGTCACGCCTTTGACCCCCTGATACAACACGTCGTCCGCCATCGAAAACGCTTCGGTAAATGTAGTTTTTTCATTCGCCAAACGGAACAGGTTCTGGTTCGGGATAATGATCAGCGTGTCCACGACCTTTTGCAGAGCTTCCACACCGTCTTCGGCCTGACGCATCCGTTTTGCGCCCTCGAATTGGAATGGTTTTGTTACGACGCCTACGGTTAGCACACCCAGTTCACGCGCTGCCTGAGCTATGATCGGCGCGGCACCAGTACCCGTACCGCCGCCCATGCCTGCAGTGATAAAGCACATGTGTGCGCCCGCGAGGTGATCAACGATCTCTTCTATGCTCTCTTCGGCTGCGGCCGCGCCAACGGTAGCGCGCGCGCCTGCCCCCAAACCTTCAGTAACTTTGACGCCGAGTTGCACCCGATTGTCGGCGCGCGCCTGCTGCAGCGCCTGCGCGTCGGTATTCGCAACAACGAAGTCGACCCCGTCCAGCTCTTTCTCGATCATATTGTTGACAGCGTTACCGCCAGCACCGCCCACGCCAAATACCGTGATGCGAGGTTTCAGGTCTGCCTGTCCGGGCATGGAAAGAGTAAGGGTCATAATTAAATCCGCCTGTTCTGCGTGGCCCGCATTCGCGGGTGTTTTTTGAGGTCTACCTGCGGGAGACAATACCTGTTGTAACCCTAAGGGTCACGCAAAAAACGCAAAAATCCACAAAATATGGGTCGTTGTGAGCAAGATTGCGCTGCATATCCCAAACCTCACAAGATAATGTGAAATTTTATCCGCATACTACGAGTCGTAGAGGCGCAAGAGCGGGCCCACAGAAACGTGCCGCCATCTGTGACCAACAATTTTCAACTATAGGAAGACTGCTCAGCCCGCCTTGGGCGTTTATCGCCCTTGTGGATAACCCTATCCGATTCGAGTGCTTTTGACCATGGAAACCGCACTGCTGTGCGGTAGATCGCCTGTTTTACCAGTTATCACGAAACCATTTGACCGCACGTTTGAGGGATCGCTGCGGGTAGCTGTCTGCGGGTATGTCAAAATCCCACCATTCATCCTGTGGATGCGCGGCAAACAGCGACAAGCCGACGACAGAAGCAAACCCAGGCCCCGTCGCTGCCTGGGGCAATCCATGAACCCGAAGCGGCCGGCCCAGCCGCACCTGTTGCCCCAGAATTTTACTGGCGAGCCCGTCAAGGCCGGGGATCTGACTACCCCCCCCTGTCAGGACGATCTGCTGGCTTGGCAGATGCTCAAAGCCGGCAGCATCCAGCCGCGCACGCACTTCTTCCAGAATTTCTTCGACGCGGGGTCGCATGATGCCGATGACTTCGGCACGGCTTGCCGTGCGCCGGTCGTGTTCGAAATCACCGGTGTCACCGCCAATCTCGATCATCTCACGGTCGTCAACGCCAGTTGCGTGCACACCGCCATGCATCGTCTTGATCCGCTCCGCTGTCGTCAATGGCACCTGAAGCCCCATTGAAATGTCGGAGGTCACATGATCGCCGCCCATGCGAATGGTATCGGCGTAAATCATATGCTTTTTGATAAAGATCGAAACGCCTGTGGCCCCACCCCCGATATCAATGCAGGCAGCGCCGAGCTCTTGTTCATCCTCAACTAGCGAGGAAATGCCGCTTACATAAGACGAAGAGGCAATGCCGGCCAACTCCAGATCACAGCGCTTTATGCAATGCGCCAAATGCTGAACGGCCGAACCGTCTACTGTCAGCATGTGCAGGTCGACGGACAACTCGTTACCGATCTGCCCGCGCGGGTCGCTGAGACCTGACCGGTGATCCAGCGCGAAATTCACGGGCTGGGCATGCAGCACCTCTCGCCCGGCCCCGTAATCGGGGACATCACAGGCCGCAAGCACTCGGGCCACATCTTCTTCGCCAACGGCCTCGCCCTCCAAGGCGATGCGTGCATCGAGACCATAAGACCGTGGCTCCGCACCGGAAAAACAGGCGATCACGTGATCCACCCGTATGCCCGCCATTTTCTGCGCGCCCTGTAGTGCAGTGCGAATGGCGCGCTCTGTTTCCGCCATCGCGCAAATCTCGCCAAACCGCACACCACGCGAGCGTGTTGTTGCAGCGCCAATAACACGGAACCCGGATTGCCCGGCCAACGAGCCGATTTCGCCCTCTTCCCCAACGGGCGCTGCCCCGTCAAATCGCAGAACCAGACAGGCGATTTTCGAACTGCCCACATCCAGAATGGCCACAACTCCGCGCTGCATTGCTGCTTTGCGCATGTTCCGCATCTGACGCTGACTGTCGTAAAGGTCGTTCATTGTTACTGCCCTGATTCTTCTTTTATTTTCCACCACGTTTCATGTGCGTGTTTACTCATCTGCACAGTCGGACGCGCCCCCAGTCGCAAGTCGATCCGCCGGATATCGCGGGCCAGCACGTCTCGCGCACCGTCCAGCGCGATGACGCGGTCCAGCGCTTCGACCGCGCCTTCCTCAGGCAGCAAGATTCGTTGGTCACGGTCCAGCACAACGTCCCACCTGCGCTCGCCCATGCGAACCAAACCGCGCAACCTCCCGCCTAAAGGGGCTGCTGCTCGGTAAAGATCCAGCGCTTCTTTGACGTGGGCAACGGCGTTCTCGCCTGCGATCAACGGCAAATCAGGCCGCGCCATCCGTTTGGAAATTTGATCGACATAAGCGCCGGAGACGTCGACCAGCGTTAGACCTTCGGGGCTGCGCCAAATGGCGACAGGCGTGCGCGGCGTTACGGTAATATGCAGGATGCCACCGGGCTTGATCCGCACCGCGGCCGCCTTCACGGGCGCTAACTGTGCGACAGTGTCGCGAATTTCCGAGAGATTCAGATCAAAGGAACTAAGTGGAAAATCCAGTGGAACAACTTCGCGGATGTCCTCCGCGATGGCGTCACTTCCGCCTTCCACAGACATCAAGTGCACCATAAACTCTGGCCGGGTCTCAAAGCTTGCCTTGGCCTCTGCCACAGTTTCCGCAACCATGCGGCGGTTGCCCTCATCCGACAACCACCATGTCGCTAGACCGAACGTGATTGCCATGGGCAGACCCGCGCGCAGGAACAACAGGAACAGTGGCGTCAGCATCAACCTTTGCATACGCCACGCCCAACGCGACGGCGCTGGGTCAAATACTTTACGCGTCCGGTTTTGGCGGCCTAGCGATCGCAAGATGCATCCTCCACCATCCAAGCGCAAAGCGCGCCAAAACTTGTGCCGACCGCCTGCGCCTGTTCGGGCGACAGCGAGGTTGCCGTCATTCCCGGTTGCGTGTTGGTTTCCAACAGGATTAGTCCATCCGCCCCATTGCTTTCGTCCCAGCGAAAATCTGTCCGGCTGACCCCGCGACAGCCCAATGCGCGGTGCGCTCTGAGCGCGTATTCAAGGCACAATTCAAAGATATCTGCGGGAATCTCGGCCGGCACGACATGTCGTGACCCACCCGGCTTATATTTTGCATCGTAATCGTACCAGCCGTCAGTAATGATGTCCGTTACCGTCAGCGCGCGGTCGCCCATGACCGTTGTGGTCAGTTCTCTGCCCGGTGCAAAAGCTTCGACCATCACAGTTTCCGGCATATCCAAAGATAGTTGCGGGGGGCCGTTGCTGTCCTCATGCACAAGGTAAACACCAACCGAAGAACCTTCATTGTTCGGCTTTACAACATAAGGCGGCTCCAGGACGTGGCGCGACCGGACATCATCAGATGCAGCAATTACGCTTGGCACGACTGGCAGCCCGGCGGCGGCAAAAACTTCCTTGCTGCGTTGTTTGTCCATGGCCAGCGACGAGGCCAACACTCCAGAGTGTGAGTACGGCAGGCCGAGCCACTCCAACAGACCCTGCACGCACCCGTCTTCGCCCCAACGTCCGTGCAGACAATTCAGCACCGCATCGGGGCCAATATCTTGCAGTTGCACACAAAGATCGCGGCCGGCATCCACCTCGACCACTTTAAATCCCTCGTCCCGCAATGCAGCAGCGCAGGCTTTGCCTGTGGACAACGACACTTCGCGTTCGGCCGAAGGTCCGCCCATCAATACTGCCACTGTCGGGGGTGTCCTGCTCGACTGACCCACCTTGGTGCCTCTGAAATGGGCCCTGATATCAGGCCCTTTTGTTTTGTTAATGTCCGACTTTTGCGCCGGTTCACCGTCTGTTATTCAATGCAGCTTTTGGCAAATTATCGTTAATCTGAGCTTAACGGTTCACCAACTCGCATGATTTCCCATTCTAGCGTGATACCGCTTGAATCGTAAACCTTTTTTCGCACCTCTTCGCCCAATCCCTCAAGGTCAGCGGCGCTGGCCCCCCCGGTGTTCAAAAGAAAGTTTGAATGCTTTTCGCTCATTTGCGCCCCGCCTCGACGCGCGCCTCGCATACCGGCGTCGTCGATGACCTTCCAAGCTTTGAAATCATGCACATCATCTGCCTTTCCGGTAGATGAAAACCCTGCCGGATTTCGGAATGTAGAGCCCGCACTGCGCTCTTTGGTGGGTTGCGTGGCGTCCCGCTTTGCCAGCTGATCCTGCATGCGCGCATGGAGCGTTTCCGGTGCGCTGCGGGGTGCAGTAAACTCTGCCCGCGTGATGACGCACCCTTTCGGCAAGGTTGACTGCCGATAGGCGAGTTGCAGTTCCGGTGCGTCCATCCAGAGCTGGGAACCATCCCGCGTGACGATGTGAACACGCCTCAACACGTCTGCAACGTAACTGCCGTAGCATCCCGCGTTCATGCGAACAGCGCCACCAATGCTGCCGGGAATCGTTCTGAGAAACGTCAGGTCAAGGCCGGCATCGGCTGCTTTGCGTGCCACATGCGCGTCGAGGGCCGCCGCGCCTGCGGTTACAGTGTCGCCGGTAACCCCGATATCGTTAAATCCACGCCCCAAACGGATGACCACCGCGCGCAGTCCGCCATCGCGCACAATCAGATTTGACCCGACGCCCATCGGGAAAACGTCGATATCAGCGGGAAGGGCCGACAGAAAGGCACTGAGATCATCAGTGTCCGCGGGTTGGAAGAACCAGTCAGCCGCCCCACCGACGCGCAACCACGTCAAGTCATCCAGCGCACGGTTTGGCGTCAAACGTCCGCGTACTTCAGGCAATTCACTCATAAACGGGTCTTAGCGCATTGTGACGCGCTTGATCCAGCGGCCAAGATATATGACCGGCCAACGAAGAACTGACATGCCCATCGCCATGACCAGCATTCCGATCCAAGGGCCATGTTGCCACGTGACGAAACCAACGATCGGAATACCCACTGCGATTAGAATGTATGCATTCCGCCAGTGTTGATCCTTGCTGGGCAGCATGGCCAAAACATTCGCGATGACGGCCCAGAAGGCCGCCAGTGTCAAAGATAGGCTCATTTCGGAATCTCCGGATGCTGCCCGCGTGCGCGGGCCAGAAAATAACGCAACGGGTTGCGAAACATCGAAACAAAGGCAAAAAGCGCAAGGGCTGCGGCCAACCAGCTATAGCCCACACCGATCCAAAGGATCAGAATCGGTGCCGCCACCAGCAGCATAACTCCCGGCACGTATTGGTATCGCATCGGAAGCAAGGCAACCGCTGCAGACGCCAGTACCCACAAGCAGGATGCCCAAAGCAGAGCCATCAAGCAGCCCCCTTGTGCAGCCGGTTCGGCAAACTGTTGGCCCAAGTACTTATGGTGCCCGCCCCGAGGCAGACCACCATATCGCCCGGCCGTGCCTGTTCGCGTACCAGCCGTTCCAGATCATCTTCATCTACCACCGCGCGCGCGTGCCGGTGCCCGTGACGGATAAGGCCTGCCACCAGATCATCCCTGCTCGCGCCCTCAACGGGATCTTCGCCTGCGGCAAACACTTCGGCAATGCCCACCACATCGGCGTCGTTGAAACAGGCGCAGAAATCTTCAAACAAATTCGACAGGCGCGAATAGCGATGCGGCTGGTGCACGGCGATCACGCGTCCGTCCGTTGCCTGCCGCGCCGCTTTCAGCACGGCGGCGATTTCGACAGGGTGGTGGCCATAGTCATCAATAATCGTCACGCCGTTAATTTCGCCGACGCGGGTAAATCGCCTGTTAACACCGCCGAAAGCAGACAAGGCCGTGCGTATCTGATCGCCCTTCATCCCCAGATGGCGTGCCACAGCCACGGCAGACAAGGCGTTAGAAACGTTATGATCTCCCGGCATCGGCAAGCTGCACCCGTCGATGATGATGCCTTCGGCCTGAAGCGCCACGTCGAAATACGCAACGCCGCCTTCATAACGCAGGTTGACGGCTCTTACATCTGCTTGCGCGTTAAACCCGTAGGTGATGACGCGCCTGTCAGAGATCCGGCCTACGAGTGCCTGCACCTCCGGATGATCGGTGCAGCATACAGCAACACCGTAGAACGGAATGTTCGACACAAACTCGAGAAATCCGCGGCGCAACGTATCGAAGTCACCCCAGTGTTCCATATGCTCTGGGTCAATGTTCGTGACAATTGCGATCGTAGCAGGCAGGCGATTGAAAGTGCCGTCGCTTTCATCTGCTTCGACAACCATCCACTCGCCCTCGCCCTTACGCGCGTTCGAGCCGTAGGCGTGGATGATGCCCCCATTGATAACGGTCGGGTCGAATTCACCGGCGTCCAAAAGCGTAGCTACCATCGTTGTGGTCGTCGTTTTGCCATGCGTCCCTGCTACGGCAATGTTCGACTTCAGCCGCATAAGTTCCGCCAGCATTTCCGCCCGCCGGACCACCGGCAAACCCTGCGCGCGCGCTGCGTCCAACTCGGCATTACCAGGCTTGATCGCGCTCGAAATCACGACCACCTCTGCATTCTCGACGTTTGCCGCTTGCTGATCGTCAAAAATATGAGCCCCGAGGTTTTGCAGCCGCCGCGTAATCGCTGTCGCCTTCAGATCAGAGCCCTGAACGGTATACCCGTGGTTGAGCAACACCTCAGCGATACCCGACATGCCGATGCCGCCGATGCCAACGAAATGAATGGGGCCCACATCCCCCGGCAGTTTGGTTGCTGCGCTCATGATGACTGTCCTTTTGCTGCCAGCTCTTCGACCATGCCTACGAGGGCCTCTGTCGCATCGGGTTTTCCGAACCCGGCGGCTGAGCGCGCCATTTGCATCGCTCCGTCGGGATTGTCCAGCACCGACAGGATCATTTCTGTCATGGCTTCTGGGTTTGCCTTGGATTCCGGGACCATGATCGCGCCACCTGCTTCGACCAGCCCACGGGCATTTGCGGTCTGATGGTCTCCTGTCGCTGCAGCAAAGGGAATCAATATTGACGGGCGGCCGATTACTGAAAGGTCGGCAACCGATGACGCCCCTGCCCGACTGATCACAAGTTGCGCCTCGGTCAAACGCCGCGGCACGTCAGAGAAAAACGGCTGCACGTCAGCCTTGATCCCGTGTTCTGCGTAGTATTTTGCAACACGTTCCTGATCTTCACCACGCGCCTGATGGCTCACGCGCAGGTTTTGCAGCATCTTCATCGGCAGGCCGGCAATTGCGGGCGGGACGACGTCGCTCAGGATACGTGCGCCTTGACTACCGCCAATGACAAGGACTTCCATGGGGTAGTCGCCTGGCGAAATATAACCGGCCTCGGCCCTTTCCAGAATGGCGGCGCGCACCGGATTTCCGACGTGGTATCCTTCGACACCTTCTGGCAGTGCCGTAGGCCATGTGCCACAAGCAACGGCATCAACACGCGGCGCAAACAACGCGTTGACGCGCCCGAGCACACCGTTCTGTTCGTGAATCATCCGCGGTTGTTTGAGCAAGTACGCAGCCGCCATTGCCGGAATCGTCGGGTAGCCGCCAAAGCCTACAACAACAGCCGGCTTGTCGCGCAGGAAAGACAGGACCGCACCAATAGTCCCCGCGCCAATCTGAAACGGTGCGGCCAGTTTCGCGACCACACCACCGCGCGCAAAGGTTGCGCTCCTGATCTCGATGATTTCTGTTTCAGGAGGAAAGCCGCTGGTATAGCGGGCGCCGCGCGCATCGGTCGTAAGTCGCACCCGCCATCCCCTCGCCAGCATTGCCTCGGCAAGCGCTTGCGCGGGGAACATATGACCACCGGTGCCGCCCGCCGCAATCAAGAGCAAAGGTTCTGTCATCGCCCGCGCCCCCGGGACAGCAGATCACTGATTTCGCCTTGCGGCCTGTTGCGTGTAAAGGCCAGAAGCATGCCCACTGCAATGCCAGAGGCGATAATCGACGAACCGCCGTAGCTGACGAATGGCAGCGTCATACCTTTTGCCGGCAGCAGGCGTACGGCAACCCCCATGTTGATCATCGCCTGTACACCAAGAGTGCAGGCAAGACCGGTACCGGCCAGCCTGATGAAAGGGTCGCGCTCCTTGACGAGACGCGACAGGGACCGGACCACGACACTCGCGTATAGCACAATGATAACAAGGACGAGCACGAGGCCGTATTCTTCAGCCGCGACGGCGATGATAAAATCCGTGTGCGCATCCGGCAGCGACCATTTCACCTGCCCCTCGCCGACACCAACACCAAAGAAACCGCCCTCCTGAATGGCGTTAGTGGCATAGCCCATTTGTGTTGTCGGGTCGATGTCCGTGCTCAAGAAGCCGTCGATCCGGCGGGCAAAATGCTCTGAATTGCTGTATGCTATGGTGCCTGCAAAAATGACCAGACCAGCCATGCCCACCAACAGAACCATCGGCGCGCCAGCCACGAAATACATAACCCCCCAACTGAAAAGCACCAGACAGGCCTGACCGAAGTCAGGCTGCAGAGCAAGCATCAACACCAGGCTGACACACAGCCCGAAGGACCACGTTTTGCCGGGCGGGCCATTCAATTCGGCGGATGCCGCCATCATCCAGGCCCCAACGACGATAAAGCCGGGCTTGAGGAATTCCGAAGGCTGCACTGACGCAAAGCCCAGCCGATACCAACGCACCGCCCCTTTGCCAAAGTCCGTCCCGAAGAATGGCAACAGCGCCAAAGCCACAAACGCAACCAAAAAACCGATAACAGCAAGCCTGCGCACCAGCACGGGCGACATCATCGACGTGACAAACATCGCCGCGAGAGCCAGAAAACCAAAGACCGCCTGTCTTTGAACGTAGTGAAACGGCTCGAACCCGTTTTTGGCGGCCAGTGGCGGGGATGCAGCAAGCCCCAACAACAGCCCTATCGCGAATAGCAACAAGATGCAGGACATCGACCATTTGTCGAGCGTGCGCCACCATTTGGGGAGGATCGGTTCGCCATCGCGAACCGGAACTGCGCCATAGACCATTTCCGTCATGGGTGCCTGCCTTGAATATTACACTGCCGTTCGCCCCGTTTTCGGGGTCTGATCCGACGATTCTAACGTGAAATGACAGCCAAAGCTAGCCTGAACGCTTGCCAATTCCGTGGTTTCGCGCCAGTTGCTGCTGCATGAAGGTCGATGTGGCGATCATAGGCGCGGGTGCAGCCGGTATGATGTGTGCAGCGCATACCCAAGGGCGCGTGCTCTTGGTGGATCACGCTCGCGCGCCCGGCGAGAAAATACGCATTTCCGGCGGGGGCCGCTGTAATTTCACCAATATGTACTGCGCACCGGACACGTTTTTGTCGCAAAACCCGCATTTCGCCAAATCCGCGCTCGCCCGTTATACCCAATGGGACTTTATTGATTTGGTCGATCGGCACGGCATCGCGTGGCACGAAAAGACACTGGGACAGCTATTCTGTGACGTTTCAGCCAAAGAGATCATTACAATGCTGCGCGACCTGTTACAGCGAAACCAAGTGGATTTGCGTTTGCAAACCACTGCAAGCGACTTTGCAAAGACGCCGGAAGGATTTTCCTTTTCCCTAAACGGGGAGAAAGGTCGCACCGAGGTTCTGGCCCATTCACTGGTTGTTGCCACTGGTGGCAAATCAATCCCGAAAATGGGCGCAACAGGGCTGGCCTATGATATTGCGCAGCGTTTTGACGTACCTGTTACTGAAACCCGCCCGGCCCTCGTACCCTTTACGTTTCCCGGAGGCCACTTTGCCGCACTTTCCGGCGTGTCAGCACAGGCACGGGTAACGACAAAGCGTACCAGCTTTGACGAAGCCGTGCTTTTTACCCATCGGGGCTTGTCTGGCCCTGCCGTTTTGCAGGCGTCTTCTTACTGGCGGGAAGGCGAAGATATCTGTATTAACCTGAATCCTTCGAACACCTTGCGCGACGAATTGCGCGCGCGGCGACAACAGTCGGGGCGTCGTAACCTCACAACAGAACTGGCGCGAGCGCTGCCTGCTCGGCTGGTCGATCACCTCTCTGCCAGCATGGATTTGAGCGGGAATCTCGCGGACCAGTCGGACAAGCGGTTGGGTGCAATTGTTGATCGTCTGGAAAACTGGGTGATGGTGCCGTCAGGCACAGAAGGTTACCGCACCGCCGAAGTTACGCTGGGCGGGATAGAGACTGACGCTTTGTCGTCATCAACAATGGAAGTTAACAATGTACCCGGGCTCTACTTTATCGGCGAAGCGGTTGACGTTACCGGCTGGCTGGGCGGCTACAACTTTCAATGGGCTTGGTCCTCAGGCATTGCCGCGGCGCGCGCCTTATCGGGATAACGGCTACAACTTCTTGCGGACTTGTTTCATAAAGTCTTCGCCGCGTTGTTCGAAGTTGTCATACTGATCAAAGCTTGCAGCCGCAGGAGCGAGCAACACGACCTCACCCGGCTGCGCGTCTTCAGACGCCCGCGCCACGGCGTTTTCCATGGTGGTGCAAACCTCTGCCTCGACCGGAAGCTGGATGGCAAAATTCGCCGCTTCGCGGCCAATCACATAGGCTTTGCGCACATTGCCAGCAGCATTTCGCAACGCGTCCAATCCGCCGTCTTTCTCGAGGCCGCCACAGATCCAACGTATGGCGTCAAAAGCCGCCAACGCCTTTGACGCTGCATCCACATTGGTGGCCTTGCTGTCATTCACAAAGCGGACACCGTCAACCTCTGCGACCAACTGGCTGCGATGCGGCAGCCCTGCAAAGCTATGAAAGCCGGCTTCGATAACCTTTGGCGCGAGGCCCAGCGCGCGCGTTGTTGCATAAGCCGCACAGGCGTTTTGATGATTGTGCGATCCCGGCAACCCGGCAATTGTACGCAAATCGATCGAAGCGACCTGCCGTCCCTTGCGGTACTCGGACAAAAAGCCCTTGCGCGCGAAAACCTGCCAGCCCGGTCCAGTAAGTTTTTGCGTCACCGACATCCGGATCACCCGGTCATCCGCTCGACCTTCAGACAGTTGCCCCGCGAGGAACTTCCCTTCGGGTTCATCCACGCCAATGACGGCACGGTCTGGACCGCCTTCGGCAAAAAGCCGTCGTTTGGCCGCAAAATACCCCCCCATCCCACCATGACGATCAAGGTGATCCGGCGACAGGTTGGTGAACACGGCGATGTCCGGCGTCAGGGCGCGCGCCAGCTCTGTCTGGTAACTGGACAATTCCAGCACAACGACTTCACCATCCTGTGGCGGGTCGATGTCAAGGACTCCGCGGCCGATATTGCCCGCCAACGTGGCCGGTCTGCCCGCGTGACCGAGCAAGTGATGGATCAGCGCGGAAGTAGTGGATTTGCCGTTGGACCCGGTAACCGCAACAACCTGCGGTACGGTATCGAATTTCTGCCAGTCCGATGTCGCGAAGGACTGAAAAAACAGGCCGATGTCATTGTCGACGGCAATCCCGGCATCAAGCGCTGCGGCGACTACGTGGTTGGGCGCGGGATAGAGGTGCGGAATCCCAGGGCTAACGATAAGGCGCGCGATGTCCTGAAAATGGTCCGCTTTCGAGAGGTGTTGGCACACGAACCCCTCGGCTTCGGCCTTTTGACGCGCTTCGCCATTATCGTCCCAGCACGTTACTGCGGCACCGCCGGCGCGCAATGCCCGCGCAGCGCTCAGACCGCTGCGGCCGAGGCCCAATACGGCGATACGGACGCCGCGCACGCCGTTTACCGGGATCATGTTACAACCCGCGAGGGGCTCTGCCCCGCCGCTTCGCGGCCCCCCGGAGTTTTTTGGGCAAAGTGAGAGAGCATATTCGCCACCTGCCTCAGCGCACCTTGAGCGTGGCCAGTCCGATCATGGCCAAGATAAGCGAGATAATCCAGAAGCGGATCACGATGGTACTTTCGGCCCATCCTTTCTTTTCGTAGTGGTGATGGATCGGCGCCATGAGGAAGACCCTTTTCCCGGTTTTCTTGAAGTACAGCACCTGAATGATGACGCTGAGCGCTTCGACCACGAAGAGCCCACCCACAATGGCCAGAACGATTTCGTGCTTGGTCGAGACTGCAATAGCGCCAAGCGCACCACCGAGCGCGAGGCTCCCTGTATCTCCCATGAAAACAGCCGCGGGAGGCGCATTGTACCACAAAAAGCCCAAGCCACCGCCAAAGAGGCCGGCGGTAAAGATCAGTATTTCACCGGTGCCGGGCACGTAATGCACATCAAGATATTCGGTGAAGTCGACGCGACCGACCGCATATGCGATCACACCCAGCGTTCCAGCTGCGATCATCACCGGCATGATTGCCAGCCCGTCAAGCCCGTCTGTCAGGTTGACCGCATTGGCGGCGCCGACAATGACGATCATCGCAAAGGGGATAAAGAAAAACCCCAGATTGATCAGCGTGTCTTTGAATACCGGCAGCGCCAGCCTGTACTGCAGCGCGTCGGGGTGGTACTGGGCCGCCCAGATTGCCGCCGTCGCCGCAATCGCAAATCCGATGGCGAGGCGCACGCGCCCCGGGACACCAGCAGTAGATTGTTTGGAAACCTTTGCGTAGTCATCCAAAAACCCGATCAGGGCAAAGGCCATTGTGACAAAGAGCACGATCCAGATGAAGGGATTGTCGAGCCGTGCCCAAAGCAAGGTTGAAGTCAGCAGGGCCCCCACGATCAGCAAACCGCCCATTGTCGGCGTGCCGGCCTTGATAAAGTGCCCTTCCGGGCCGTCATCACGGATCGGTTGGCCCTTGCCTTGCTTGCGGCGCAAAACATTAATCAGCGGTTTGCCAAAGAGGAAACCGAAAACAAGTGCCGTCAGAAAGGCACCGCCCGCACGAAAGGTGATATAGCGAAAAAGGTTGAAAAAATCCCCCCCGTCCGACAGTAGCGTCAACCAATAGAGCATGGCGTTTCCTTATTCTTCTTGCAGCGGGGGATGTCCCATTTTGCGAATGGCGTCAACGACCACGGCGAGTTTCATGCTAAGCGAGCCTTTGGCCAGTACCACATCGCCACTATCGAGGTGACGCCGAACCTGCCTCGCGGCTTCCTCGGCGCTTTCGAACCAGTTGCCTTTTTGAGAGTCCGGCAGATTGTCGTGCAGGCTGCGCATGAGTGGACCGATACAATAGACCTTGTCTATTTGTGTCATTGCATCGAGGTGGGCCAGCCCTGCATGCAGCGCAATTGCGTCAGGGCCGAGTTCTTTCATGTCGCCCAGATAGGCGATGCGCCGCCCCTTCGAGACCCGGCCAATGTCATTTGTCGTGCGCGCGCCGGCCAGAACCTCCAACGCAGCTGCCATTGAGGTGGGGTTGGCGTTGTAGCTGTCATCCAGCAGATCAAGCGTCAGCCTGGTATCTACGGCGTCGAGGTGAATGCGTTCGCGCTGGCCGCGCCCCTTGAAAGGTTTCCACCGTCCGAGTGAGCCCACGGCGAGCGCGATGTCTGCGTGCAATGCTGCCATAACGGCCAGTGCGCCAAGCGCATTCATGGCAAAGTGCTTGCCCGGAGAGGCGATTTTGTACAGCAGCGGCTGTTCTGCCATTTCAGCCCGCACGACTGTTGTTTCATCTTGAATGTCAGCGCTTAACATTTTGAAATCGTAACCATTTTCACCAAAGGTGATGTCACGCAACTGGCAATCCATCGCCTTGGACATCAGGATCGCCGAGGTGTCGATGTCCGCGTTGAGAACGGCAACACCACCGGGGCATACCCCCTCAAATATGGAGGCCTTTTCCACTGCGATACCCGTGATGTTATCAAAAGCTTCCAGATGTGCGGCTGCGACGGTTGTCACCAGCGCCACGTGGGGAGACGCCATACGCGCCAGCGGCGCAATTTCACCGGGATGGTTCATGCCGATTTCGATAATCGCATATTCGGTGTCACGTGGCATGCGAGCCAGCGTAAGCGGGACACCCCAATGATTGTTATAACTGGCAACCGACCCGTGTGCCCGGCCCTGATCCGACATCATGGCCAGTAACATCTCTTTCGTCGATGTTTTTCCAACGCTGCCCGTAACGGCGGCCACCTTGCCTGTCATGCGCGCGCGCCCTGCACGCCCGAGAGCTTCGAGTGCCGATTGCACATCGTCAACGATCAAAAGCGGTTTGGCCGGATCGACACCATCCGGAATATGCCGAACGAGTGCTGCTGCTGCCCCTTTTTCAAATGCCTTTTCGACGAACTCGTGACCGTCGCGCGCGTCCTTCAGCGCAACGAACAGATCGCCAGGTTGCAAAGTGCGGGTATCGATCGACACGCCACTGGCTGACCATTCCGCGGTATTCTGCCCCCCCGTGGCGGCGGCGGCCTCCTGTGCGCTCCACAAGCTCATGCCATGCGCCCGTCTAAGGCGGAAACTGCAACACTCGCCTGCTCGACATCGTCAAATGGTAAAACATCATCGCCGACAATCTGACCGGTCTCGTGCCCCTTACCCGCTATCAGCAAGGCGTCACCCGGTCCCAGAGCGTCCACCCCACGCAAGATTGCCTCTGCCCGATCCCCCACTTCCATCGCATCCGGCGCACCGAGCAAAACAGATGCACGAATTGCGGCCGGATCTTCCGAACGCGGGTTGTCATCCGTCACAATCACCAAATCTGCATTCTCTGCAGCGGCTTGTCCCATAAGAGGCCTTTTGGTCGCGTCCCGGTCGCCTCCGGCACCGACAATCGCGATCAACCTGCCCAAGACGTGCGGGCGCAGCGCCTTGAGCGCCGTTGCGACTGCATCCGGCGTGTGGGCATAATCCACAAAGATCGCAGCACCATTCTCGCGCGTTGCGGCAAGCTGCATGCGCCCCCGGACAGTCTTGAGGTCTTCCAGCGTGCTAAAGACAGCTTCTGGCTCGTCACCACAGGCAATAACCAAAGCCGCGGCAAGCATCACGTTTTCAGCCTGAAAATCACCAATCAGCTTGAGCCGCCGAACGAACTGCTCGCCCAGATACTTGAAACACACTGTCTGGCCGGTGGCGTCCACCTGTATGTTTCCGAGATGGAGATCGCCGATATCGCGCCCGACGCTGATAACCGGACACCCGCGCGCTTGAGCAATGGCCGCCATGTCCACGCCACGCTCTACATCTATATTGATGACTGCCGTGGACTCTTCGGGCAGCAGGCGCGCAAAAAGCCCGGCCTTGGCATCGAAGTAGTCTTCGAAACTAGCGTGGTAGTCGAGGTGGTCCTGAGTGAAGTTGGTAAACCCGGCAGCTGCAAGCGTCACCCCGTCCAGTCGGCGTTGGTCGAGGCCGTGGCTGGAGGCTTCCATAGCAGCATGGGTCACGCCCTGATTGGTGGCCGCAGCCAAAGCTCTGTGCAAGGTAATCGGCTCGGGGGTTGTATGAGCCAATGGAGCAGACCATGCACCTTCGATACCCGTGGTGCCCACATTGATCGCACTGTGCCCGAGGATCGACCAAATCTGACGCACAAAACTCGTAACCGAGGTTTTGCCGTTCGTGCCTGTGACGGCAACGATTGTGCTGGGCTGAACGCCAAACCAGAGCGCGGCGGCACGCGCGAGCGCCTCGCGTGGCGCTTCCGAGACGATCACGGCAACATCGTTTTGGTTCAGGGCACTGGCGGCAGAGGCCGCCCCTTCTGCATCGGTCAGAATTGCGGATGCGCCCATTTCGATGGCCTTGGGGACAAAATCAGCACCGTGAACGCGGGTACCCGGCAGTGCGAAAAACAAATGACCCGGTGAGACATCGCGACTGTCAACAGATAGACCTGTGATCTCTGCACTGCGACCGCCGCGCGCGGTCAATCCCAGTTCTGTCAGCGATTTTGTCTGCGCGCCCATGGCCCCACCCGGTGCTTCAATTGCTGCTCAGCCTTATATCGGTCACCGCAGCAGGTTCAACGGTTGGTCGGATGCCCAACAGGGGAGCAACACGGCGGATCATCTCAGCCGCCACTGGAACAGCTGTCCAACCGGCGGTACGGCGCGGCTTGTCGCCAGTGGTTTCGACAGGCTCATCCAGTGTCACGATGAGAACGTATTTCGGATCGTGTGCTGGAAAAATCGAGGCAAATGTGGCAATTACCTTGTCCTCGTAATAGCCCCCTTGCGGGCGCGGCTTGTCGGCCGTCCCCGTTTTACCGCCGACCGCATAGCCAACCACCTCGCCAAAGCTGGCGGTTCCTTCAGTGACGACACTGCGCAACATATTGCGCGCCGCGGCGCTGGCGCGCGCACTAAAGACCTGTTCTCCCAACGAGACCTGTTCCTGTTTGAGAATCGTGGGCTGCACCTTGTAACCGCCATTGGCAATGGCCGCGTAGCCTGCGGCCAGATGCATGGGGGACGTCGAGAGCCCATGCCCGTATGAAATCGTCATTGCGCTCAACTCGGACCAGTTTTTTGGCAGCAAAGGTTTGCCACCACCCGCCTCGACGATTTCGAAGGGCGTCGCCTCAAGCATACCCAAGCGTTTCAAAAATGCGCGCTGGCGTTCCACGCCAATGCTTTGAGCCAGCCGGGCTGTCCCGATATTCGAGCTTTTGACTATGACCTGAGTCACTGACATCTCGTCGCCGTAGTTACGGAAGTCGCTGATGCGGTGTTTACCCCAGCGTAACGGCCCCTTGGTGTCGATGATGGTCTCGGGACCAGCCAAGCCAAGATCCATCGCCTGAGCGACAGTAAATATCTTAAAGGTCGAGCCCAATTCGTACACACCTTGCACCGAACGGTTGAACAAAGGGCTGTCCGAGGGGTCACCCGCTACCGCCGGGCGCGGGCGTTTATTCGGATCAAAAGTTGGTAGCGACACGACACTCACGACCTCGCCGGTGTGCACATCCATCAAGATCGATGTCGCCCCTTTTGCATTCATCAAGCGCATGCCGCCGTGAAGCACACGTTCCGCGGCTGCCTGCACGGTAAGATCCAAAGACAATTGCAACGGCTGGGTGCCATTTGCCGGGTCGCGCAGGTAGTCATCGAAATATTTCTCGACGCCGGCCACGCCGATGACTTCGGCCGCAGTCACACCTTCGCGTCCAAAGCTGGCCCCGCCCAACACATGCGCGGCCAGCTGACCATTGGGGTAAAGCCGCATGTCGCGAGAGGCGAACAACAAACCGGGATCGCCGATTTCGTGCACCGCCTGCATCTGTTCAGGACTGATTTTCCGCTTGATCCACAGGAATTTGCGCTTGCCAGTGAAATCCTCGTAGAGGTCTTCGGCTTTCAGATCCGGAAAAATGCGCGCCAGTTCCTGCGACGCATGCAGCGGATCGATCATCTGTGGGGGCTGTGCGTAAAGCGCATGGGTTTCAAAATTGGTTGCCAGCAGGTTTCCGTGGCGGTCCACAATGTCTGCGCGCGCAGCATGAATTTGCGCGCCCGGTACGTCGACGCGCGGCTCCTGCGGCTCTGACGTGGCCAGCATGCCCATCCGCAAACCCACAACCAGGAACGCACCGACAAAAAAAGCGCCCAAGACCAACAAGCGACCCTCGGCCCGTTGTCTCGCCTGATCGCGCATCTGTTCGTGACGGATCCGAATATTTTCGCGCTCGATCGCATCAGGGTTTTCGCCTTTGGAACGTGCATCAAGAATACGTGCCAGCGGACGCAGAGGCGTACGGATCATGGCAGGATTTCCCCGTCAGTTAGGTTTGCAACATCAATGACATTGAAGAGCTCAGGCTCAGGTTTGGGCGGGTATGCCACCTGATCCACGTGGCCAAACTGCTCGGGGCGCAAAGGCAAAAGTCCCAGACGATCAAAATTGATCTCTGCAAGATCGCGCAGCCGGTCGGGTCGGTTGAGATACGCCCATTCTGCGCGCAAAATAGATAGACGCTCGTGCGTCAGCCTGATGTCTTGTCGCAGTTCGCGGGTTTCAGCAAGAGCCGCTTGCGTCAGGTAGTTTTCACGATACGCCCAAAAGGCCAAGGAAATGACGCACCCTATTGTAAATATGTAAAAAAATGCCTTCATGCCACCCTCTTTTTGACCATTGGCATACCAATCTTTTTGGCGTCAACGCGACCGGCGGGCGCACCGGTACGCACCGCCACACGCAGCTTTGCGGATCGCGCACGCGGATTTCGCGCGATTTCTTCCTCGTCGGCGGCAATTGCTTTTCGCTGCGGCAGGACAAATGCCGGCGCCGCCGTCTCGACCTGAGGCGCATAACGGTTGGCGTTGCCCCCGGCGCCGGCACGCTCGGTTAGAAACCGCTTTACCATCCGGTCCTCGATTGAATGGAACGTGACCACAGCCAGCTTGCCGCCCTCTCCCAACGCGCGTTCGGCAGCCATAAGCCCTTCGAACAACTCGTGATACTCGTTGTTGACGGCAATTCTGAGCGCCTGAAAACTCCGTGTTGCGGGGTGAGATTGCCCCGGCTTGGCCCGCGGCAAACACCCTTCGATAATCTGTGCGAGATGCAACGTTTCAGTTATCGGAGCTTCTTCACGGGCGCGCAGGATGGCCCGCGCGATGCGACGGCTGGCACGCTCTTCTCCATAGTGAAAGAGTATGTCGGCGATCTCTTCTTCAGAGGCCTCGTTGACAATATCGGCTGCTGTCGGCCCCGCCTGACTCATCCGCATATCGAGCGGGCCGTCCTTCATAAACGAAAACCCGCGCTCCGCCTGATCAAGCTGCATCGACGACACGCCCAGATCCAGCACAACCCCGCTCAAATCCGTGCCGTACTCATCCATACGAGAGAAGACACCCTGGCATTGCACCAGTCGGTCGCCATAATCACCGGCCCACTCGGCGGCCATTTCAAAAGCAATCGGGTCACGATCAACCGCGATGACCGTTTCTGCACCGGCATCAAGCAATGCACGTGTGTATCCACCTGCGCCAAAGGTACCATCCAGCCAAACCCCTGACAGGGGGCTTACAGCCTTGAGAATTGCGGGCAGCAGAACAGGGATGTGGGGAGAAGACGATTGAGCTGTGGCAGCAGCAGCCATCAATGCACCTCTTTTGGCTTATCGAGGAACTCCAACGGGTCGAAGTCGTCAGGCAACTCATCCAGCCATGCTTCGGTGCGCGCGGCCTCTTCTTCCTGATAGGTCTCTGGCTGCCAAATCTGGAATGTGTCGCCCGCAGCAATAAAAAACGCCTCTTTATCGAGGCCAATTTTCTGGCGCAACTTGGCTGGCAGCACGAGGCGCCCTGTCTCATCTATTGAGGTAGGAAACGACTGACCATGATAGAGACGTTGAAGCATACGACGCTCCATCGATCCGCGCGGCAGCGCATCGATCTTGGCGTCGACCTCATCGATCGCCTCCATCGTGTAGCATTCAAGGTAATTCCTGCGATGGTCGCCGTAAACAATGACCAACTCGGGCGAAGCACCAGAAGACCAGTTCGGGTCGGCCGCCTCAATCACACGCCGAAAAGAGGCCGGGATAGACACCCGCCCCTTCGCATCGACTTTGTGATGGCTTTCGCCTCTAAACCTGCGACCCACTGCCTCTTCCCAATCTTTTGCGCCGCCCGATCAGCGGCGCGCCCCCGCCTGAAATAGAAACGGCGGGTTGATCTGCTGCCACTGATCAACCCGCCGCCCTCGTCCCGCGTTGCGGGGAAGTCCAGCTGCGCGCGCCACCTGGGGGGATGTCTGCTCGCTCGCGCGCCGGATCTCTTGGTTCGGATGAAATCGAGGTGCCTGTATGAAACCTGCTAGAGTTTTTTTGGTTTGGGGTCGTTTGGTGCCCCGGGTCTCGCTCTCATCTGATGTAGAAAGGTATAACGCGGGATTTCATGGTACAGCAAGGGATTTTTACGCACATCAGCACAAAATCTTGCTTTCTCGACACTCCGAAAACAAGATATAGACGGGAAATCTTATAAAATTCGGAATACTTAGTATTCTAGAGCGAGTGAGCCACCAGATATGGTAAAGATGAAAAATTGAGAAAAGTTCCCACATTTTCCCAAGAAATTGTTACGCAGCGTCAAGAAACCACCTTTGTTCACAAATTGTTCTCACGTCAATTCAGAGAAATCAAGCCAGAATAAGCGAATCTGGCGAATGATTCGCCCCCACGCCACCAATTTCGATGGAACGCTCCCACGATTTCCCATGCGCACTCACAGGTCGCCCAGGAAAGCCTATGGCGCAGTACATTCACGTTTGTTGACTTAAAGACCTAGAAGCGCGTGCGCAGTTCGATGCACACAGCGTCCGCGCGGTCTAATCCCGGGTCGATGAAGCCAAATTTATTGGCGCGCCGACCACGATTGCACGTCACCGCATCGTCGCTCGAAAAATCGCATTATCGTTTCGGCAACTGTACGTCCTCGCTTCAGCGCGACAGCCTCGCTAAAAGCTTCCTTGCATTCGTTGTATATAGTGTCGCGCGTAACGGTGCGTTCAACCTGACTAAGCCATCCCGCCTTTGATCAGCCCTTGCGCGATTTGCGCATAGGCCTTGGCCATCGGTCCATCACCTGCTGCAATTGGAGTACCGCCGTCTCCAGCGAGGCGTGTTTCGAGATCGATTGGCAAAGCGCCCAATAATGGAACACCCAACCGCTCAGCTTCGGCAGCAACACCGCCCTGCCCGAAAATCTGATGCTGTGCCCCGCAATCGGGACAAACGAACATCGACATATTTTCTATCAGCCCCAACACCGGCGTTTTTAAAGTGGCAAACATATCCAACGCCTTGCGGGCATCGATCAAAGCGACATCTTGCGGTGTGCTGACAACAATCGCCCCGGTCAGCTCGGACTTGGTGCATAGTGTGAGCTGCACATCCCCCGTCCCCGGCGGCAAGTCGACGAGCAACACATCAAGCTCGCCCCACTCCACCTGCCCCAGCATCTGCTGCAAAGCGCCCATCAACATCGGTCCGCGCCACACAACAGCCTTGCCCTCTTCAAGCATGAACCCAATGGACATCATAGTGACGCCATGGGCATGCAATGGGATGATCGTTTTTCCGTCAGGGCTGGCTGGTCGCTTGTTGATACCCATCATTCGCGGCTGGCTGGGGCCATAAATATCAGCATCCAAAAGACCGACCTTGCGGCCAGCCCGCGCCAGCGCCACCGCCAGGTTCGAAGACACGGTCGATTTGCCAACGCCACCCTTGCCAGACCCTATCGCCAGAATGCGCTTTACACCGGACGGTTTCGTCGGCCCGGACTGCGGTTTGGGATGGCCACCGATCTTCAGACTGGGTGGCTCAGGTTTCTTTTCAGCAGGCCCATGCGCCGTCAGCGCGACAGTTGCAGTTTTCACACCCGGAAGGTCCGCAACCACTTTTTCCGCAGCATCGCGAAGCGGACCCATTTGGCGAGCAACTTCTGGCGAAGGTGCCTCTATGACAAAGCGAACAACACCATCATCGATAACAAGTGCACGAATCAAATCATGTGCCATCAGGCTGCGGCCATCAGGCAGCGTGACCTTTTCCAGTGCGGCCTCAATTTGCGCTCTTGTTATCGACATGCCCATTTTCTCCTCATTGCGCCACTTCATGTAGCACCTGTTAGCGCCAAAACAATTCCCGGGCCTCAACTGCCTAAACCATTAGCACAAAGCATAAATTTACCTAGCGTCGCCCATGCATTTGCTGCATAGCAGCATTGTCGAAGCAGGTATTGTGCAAGCGCAGCATTAGCCTAATTATGGATCACAAGTAACGAACATCCGAAAGTTAGAGATATGGCTTACTACACACAGACACGAACCGACAGCACGATTGAGCGCGCACTTACAGCACTGGCACACGCTTTTGAAACAGCGGCCAACGCGTATGCAAAGAACCGGGTGTACCGCACCACTCTGAGCGAGCTTCACCAGTTGAGCGATCGCGAACTCGCGGATCTGGGCATGAGCCGGTCTATGCTGCGAGGCATCGCACGTGAAGCGGCCGAAGGCCACCTAGCGCGCCAGTAATAAAAGGATTTTCGAGCGTTTCTCTCCTCCTCCCTGAAACGCGCGAATGTCAGCGGTAACGTCCACCTCCTCCCGGATGTTGCCGCTCACCAACAAAGCATGCGGGAAAAACGCATGCACCCGGAACCAAAACACCGGTTCGTGGGTATCACCGGATCAGGCATTCCTCTCCTCCTCCCTGGGGTGTCTGTGACAAGGCGGTGGCATCTATCCTCCTCCCGGATGCCACCGTCCCTTATTACAGGGCCACGCGCCCGAACGATCTTGCGGGGTTTCTCCTCCCTTTATCCCGCAAAAAGAGAAAGCGGCTCTCTCCTCCCGAGAGCCGCTTTTTTCTTTTCCAAGTGCGGGACATTACATCTTGTGTCGTGCTCGATTGCTTATTGCCTAACGAGCGCGATCAAACGCAACCGATCTAAAACGGGATGTCGTCAGCGGCGTTCACGAATTTCGCAACGACTTTCTTTACACCCGCCTTTTCAAAAGAAATTTCGAGTTTGTCACCTTCTATCGCTTGTATTGACCCGTAACCGAATTTTTGGTGAAACACCCGTTCGCCGACGGTAAAGCTCGATACCGCTGCCGCGTCGATTACAGTATTTCGCGCTTCTCTGGGTTGGCTCATCGGACGCTCGAAACTGCGCGACTGCAGACGCCGCCATCCCGGAGAATTATAAACATTCGCTTCTGCTGCCTGCTCGTGCAACGTGCTGCGCGGCGCTGCAGCCCCGTACCCTCCACCATACAGCCCAGGTGGTGTCAGCACATCCACATGTGCTTCGGGCAATTCGTCAATAAAACGAGACGGCAGAGAGTTTTGCCACTGGCCAAAAACCCGCCGGTTGGCAGCGAAGGAAATCGTGCACACCTCTTCGGCCCGTGTGATGCCGACGTAGGCTAGCCGCCGTTCCTCCTCCAGCCCCTTGACCCCGCTTTCATCCATGGAGCGTTGCGACGGGAACAGTCCGTCCTCCCATCCTGGAAGAAATACGACCGGAAACTCCAATCCTTTGGCAGCATGCAAGGTCATGATCGACACTTTCTGCTCCGCCTCATCGGATTCGTTATCCATGATCAAACTTACATGTTCGAGGAAACCCTGCAGGTTCTCAAAGCTTTCAAGCGCCTTGATCAATTCCTTCAGGTTCTCAAGACGTCCGGGCGCTTCTGGCGTTTTGTCATTTTGCCAATGCGCCGTGTAGCCGCTTTCGTCTAAAATGATTTCGGCCAGTTCCATGTGACTGATCTCTGGCGCGCCATCACCGCCATCGTCGACCACCGCTTCTGCATCCACCGGCACCCGCGCGCGCATCAGGCCGCCCCAGCGGTCTATGCCTTCCACCAACTGAGCCAAGGCTGCGCCGCCTTTGCCGCCAATCGCCTTGGCTTGCACGCAAAGCCGCGCGCCTTCAAACAGGCTTACGCCATTGGAACGGGCCATGCGCTGAATGGTTTGCTGAGCCTTGTCGCCGAGGCCCCGCTTGGGTGTATTGACGATCCGTTCAAAGGCAAGATCATCGTCCGTGCTGACCACGATGCGGAAATATGCCATCGCATCACGAATTTCCATGCGCTCGTAAAAACGCGGCCCACCGATAACCCGATAGGGCAGCCCGATGGTCAGAAACCTGTCTTCAAAGGCGCGCATCTGGTGCGAAGCCCGCACAAGAATAGCCATTTGCTCCAACCCGAACTTGGCCATGCCCCGGGTACCGCGTTGTGCGGCCTCTATCTCTTCGCCGATCCAACGCGCTTCCTCTTCGCCGTCCCAATGACCGATCAACCTGACCTTTTCGCCCTCGGTCAGGTCGGTGAAGAGCGTTTTGCCAAGCCGCCCCTTGTTCCCTTCAATGACAGCCGATGCCGCGCCGAGAATGTGCGGTGTGGAGCGGTAATTCTGTTCAAGTCGGACGACATGCGCGCCGGGGAAATCCTTTTCAAAGCGCAGAATGTTCCCAACTTCGGCCCCGCGCCACCCATAGATCGACTGATCATCGTCACCGACGCAGCAGATGTTCTTGTGCCCCCCCGCCAGCAGGCGCAACCACAGATACTGAGCAACGTTAGTGTCCTGATATTCATCGACGAGTATGTAGGCGAACCAGCGCTGATACTGTTTGAGAACGTCTTCGTGATTTTGGAAAATGGTTACCATGTGCAACAGCAGATCGCCAAAATCGCAAGCGTTCAGATCAACGAGCCTTTGTTGATATTGCGCATATAGCTTTACACCCTTGTGGTTATATGCGCCCGCGTCCGCGCTCGGTACTTTGTCCGGCGTCAGGGCCCGGTTCTTCCAGCCGTCGATAATGCTGGCAAGCTGGCGGGCCGGCCACCTCTTGTCGTCGACCCCCTCCGCCTGAACCAACTGTTTCAGCAGCCGCAATTGGTCATCTGTATCCAGAATCGTGAAATTTGACTTTAGACCGGCCAGTTCGGCATGACGGCGCAGCAGCTTGACGCAGATCGCGTGAAATGTACCCAACCAAGGCATGCCTTCGATCTGTTGACCCAGCATTTGGCCGACGCGGTTTTTCATTTCACGCGCGGCCTTGTTCGTGAAAGTAACTGCCAGAATTTCGTTCGGCCGTGCGCGCCCGGTGTTCAGCAGGTGCACGATCCGCGCCGTCAGGGCGCGGGTTTTGCCGGTTCCCGCCCCCGCCAGCATCAGAACGGGCCCGTCCATTTGCTCAACCGCTTCGCGTTGCGCGGCATTCAACCCATCAAGGTATGGTTGCGGCCGCGCAGCCATGGCGCGCACCGACAGCGATGCGCCCTCAAAGGCATCCATGTCATCAAAACTGCTCATGGGCGCAATGTAGCCTGTGAGACGCAAAAGTTAAAGAGAAGTTCACACTCTGTTCCACTGCTTTTCTCCGCTGGACAATTTGCGCGTGCAAGGCACAAATGCCGTAATGGATTTACACAGCCGCTACCCCGCCATCGACGACCTGCGCCGCAAAGCGCGCAAGCGCATCCCGGCCTTCGTCTGGGAATATCTGGATTCTGCAACCGGAATGGAACAGACCAAAGCGCGAAATCGCGCACGGCTGGACGAGATCGGCTTTTGGCCATCAATCCTGCATGGCGAAGTCAAACCCGACCTCTCCACGAAATTTCTCGGGCACACGCGTCCGTTGCCCTTTGGAATTGCACCGGTCGGCATGTCTGGACTGATGTGGCCGGATGCCGAAACCATTCTGGCCCGCGCAGCCCGGCACGCCCAAATTCCCTACACTCTGTCAACAGTGGCCAGTCAGTCCCCCGAAGATCTCGCCCCCAGTATCGGCGAGGATGCATGGTTCCAGATGTACCCCCCACGCGACGAAGACATCCGACGCGACATGTTGGCGCGCGCACGCTCTGCAGGCTTTAGCACACTTGTTCTTACGGTTGACGTTCCGGTGGCCTCACGCAGGGAAAGGCAAACAAGATCAGGCCTGACGCAACCGCCACGCCTGACGCCGCGGCTGCTGTCGCAGGTTGCGCGGTGTCCGGTCTGGGCCGCGGGAATGGCAGTTCGCGGCATGCCCCGCATGCGCGGACTGGCAAAATATACACCGAAAACCACAACGGCGCTGTCTTCAACTCTACACGCAGGCTACTTGCTGCGCACGTCTCCCGACTGGGACTATGTCAGTTGGCTGCGCGACCATTGGACCGGACCGTTTATCGTCAAAGGCGTGCTGCGAGCCGAAGACGCACAACCCCTGAAAGACCGCGGCATTGACGCAATTTGGGTATCCAATCACGCCGGCCGTCAGTTCGACGCAGCCCCCGCAACCATCGATGCACTTCGCAGCCTACGCGCGGCAACGACCTTGCCGCTTATTTTTGACAGCGGCGTCGAAGGCGGGCTCGATATCCTGCGCGCCTTTGCGTGCGGCGCAAACTTCGTCATGCTGGGCCGCGCGTTTCACTACGCGGTTGCCGCACTGGGCCCCAACGGTGTGCCTCACCTCATAGACATCCTTGAAAAAGACTTGCAGGCCAACATGGGACAGTTGGGTGCCAAATCCCTAAGCGAATTGCCACCTCCATTTGATCTGGGCTCATCCCCGCATCTTTGACACCACAAATATTCCGGCCTGAGGCATAACGTTCTGTAAGGTGCCGCACTTCACATTGCGGCGCGCTTATATTTGCATACTTCGCCGCAGCGCGGCAAAATACCCAGTACTACGTGTTTACGCAGGCGTATGTTCCGCTTAAACAATCGCCAAGCTCCGCAAGAAAGAGGCCTCCATGCCAGAATTCAAGAAAATCCTGATCGCCAATCGCGGCGAAATTGCCATCCGCATCATGCGGGCCGCGAACGAAATGGGAAAAAAGACAGTCGCGGTCTACGCGGAAGAAGACAAACTGGGGCTGCACCGGTTCAAGGCAGATGAGGCATACCGCATTGGCGAAGGTCTGGGACCGGTCGCGGCGTATCTCAGCATTGATGAAATGATCCGCGTCGCAAAAGCGTCTGGCGCCGATGCGATCCATCCCGGCTACGGTCTTTTGTCGGAAAATCCGGACTTCGTGGACGCCTGTGACCAGAATGGCATTACCTTCATTGGACCACGCGCCGAAACCATGCGCGCTTTGGGCGACAAGGCGTCCGCCCGTCGGGTGGCAGTTGCCGCAGGTGTGCCTGTCATCCCCGCCACAGAAGTACTTGGCGACGATATGGCCGCGATCAAGGTGGAGGCAAAGGACATCGGCTACCCCTTGATGCTCAAAGCATCTTGGGGCGGCGGTGGTCGCGGCATGCGCCCGATCCTCAAAGAAGCGGAACTAGAAGAAAAGGTCCTTGAGGGCCGCCGCGAAGCCGAAGCTGCCTTTGGCAACGGCGAAGGCTATCTCGAAAAGATGATCCTGCGAGCACGTCACGTCGAGGTTCAGATCCTCGGCGACAAGCATGGCGGAATGTATCACCTTTTCGAACGGGATTGTTCAGTACAGCGCCGCAACCAAAAAGTGGTGGAACGGGCACCGGCGCCGTACCTCACAGAAGACCAGCGCGCTGAAGTTTGCGACCTCGGCTACAAAATTTGCAAACACGTCAACTACGAATGCGCCGGCACAGTCGAGTTCCTGATGGATATGGAAAACGACAAGTTCTATTTCATCGAAGTCAATCCACGCGTGCAGGTCGAACACACCGTGACCGAAGAAGTCACCGGCATTGACATCGTTCAGGCGCAAATCCTGATTGCAGAAGGCAAGACCATCGCCGAGGCCACCAACAAGCCAACGCAGGATGACGTGCGGCTCAATGGCCACGCGCTTCAGACCCGTATTACCACTGAAGACCCACAAAACAACTTCATCCCGGACTATGGCCGCATCACAGCTTTTCGCGAGGCGACCGGCATGGGGATCCGGCTTGACGGCGGCACCGCTTATTCAGGTGGGGTTATCACGCGATACTACGACAGCCTGCTTGTTAAAGTGACAGCCAAAGCGCAGACACCCGAGGCCGCCATAGCGCGAATGGACCGGGCCTTGCGCGAGTTCCGTATTCGCGGCGTGTCGACGAACATCGCTTTTGTCGAGAACCTGCTGAAACACCCGACATTTCTGGACAATACCTACCATACCAAGTTCATCGACCAGACTCCGGAGCTTTTCCAGTTCTCCGGGCGACGCGACCGCGGCACCAAAGTGTTGACATATATTGCCGATATCACCGTCAACGGCCACCCAGAGACCAAAAGCCGCCCCCTGCCCGCCACCCATGTCAAGGATCCACGCCCACCGAAACAGCGCGCAGAGCCACTGATGGGCTCGCGCAACCTTCTGGAGCAAAAAGGCCCGCAGGCCGTGGCAGACTGGATGAAACAGCAGCGCCAGTTGCTGATTACGGACACCACAATGCGAGACGGCCACCAGTCGCTGCTGGCAACCCGTATGCGGTCCATCGATATGATCAAAGTTGCTCCGGCCTATTCGGCCAACCTGCCGCAGCTTTTCTCGGTTGAATGCTGGGGCGGCGCCACCTTCGATGTAGCCTATCGTTTCTTGCAGGAATGCCCGTGGCAGCGGCTGCGTGACATGCGAGCTGCCATGCCCAATCTTATGACCCAGATGTTGCTGCGCGCATCGAACGGCGTCGGCTATACAAACTACCCAGACAACGTCGTACAGGAATTCGTGCGCGTCGCAGCTCAGACAGGTATCGATGTATTCCGCGTATTCGACAGCCTGAACTGGGTCGAAAACATGCGTGTCGCCATGGACGCAGTCATCGAGCAAAACAAGATTTGCGAAGGGACGATCTGCTATACCGGCGACATCAACGACCCCGACCGCGCCAAGTATAATCTTAAGTATTACGTGGATATGGGCAAAGACCTGCGCGACGCGGGCGCCCATGTATTGGGCCTGAAGGATATGGCCGGTCTGCTAAAACCTGCAGCTGCGCGACAACTGGTGCGCGCGCTCAAATCCGAAGTCGGGCTTCCGATACATTTCCACACCCATGATACTGCAGGTGTCGCTTGCGCAACCATCCTCGCAGCCTCGGAAGCTGGCGTTGACGCCGTCGATTGTGCGATGGACGCGCTATCCGGCAATACAAGCCAGGCCACGCTCGGTTCTGTGGTTGAGGCGCTCCGCCACACCGATCGCGATACCGGGCTCGATCCGAAGGCGATCCGCGAAATTTCAGATTACTGGGAAGAGGTCCGGGGGCACTACGCCGCTTTCGAGACCGGTATGCAGGCACCCTCCTCCGAAGTCTACCTGCACGAAATGCCCGGTGGACAGTTCACCAACCTAAAGGCACAGGCCGCAAGCCTCGGATTGGAGGACCGCTGGCACGAGGTCGCGCAGACTTATGCAGATGTGAACCAGATGTTCGGCGACATCGTGAAAGTGACCCCCTCCTCGAAGGTCGTCGGCGACATGGCGTTGATGATGGTCAGCCAGGGTCTGACGCGTGCCGACGTGGAAGACCCCTCAGTCGATGTGTCTTTCCCGGAAAGCGTCGTCGATATGATGCGGGGCAATCTGGGCCAACCACCAGGCGGCTTTCCCGCCAATATTGTGGCCAAAGTGCTGAAAGACGAAAAGCCGAACACTGAACGCCCCGGGGCGCACCTGCCGCCCGCAGAACTGGAAGCGATACGGAAGGAAGTTTCACAAGCGATGGAAGGCCGCAGCGTCGACGATGAAGACCTGTCCGGCTACCTAATGTACCCCAAGGTATTCCTTGACTACATGGGGCGTCACCGTACCTACGGCCCTGTGCGCACTCTGCCGACACGCACCTTTTTCTACGGCATGGAGCCGGGCGAAGAAATCACCGCCGAAATTGATCCTGGCAAGACGCTGGAAATTCGGTTGCAGGCAGTCGGTGAAACCAATGAAGACGGCGAAGTAAAAGTTTTCTTTGAACTGAATGGCCAGCCTCGCGTGATCCGTGTGCCAAATCGACTGGTTAAGGCGACGACGCAAAGCCGGCCAAAAGCAGAAAGCGGTAACGCCAAACATATCGGCGCACCTATGCCAGGCGTGATTGCGTCTGTCGCCGCTGCAGTTGGCGCCAAGGTCAAGGCTGGTGATCTGTTGCTGACTATCGAAGCCATGAAAATGGAAACCGGCATCCACGCCGAAAAGGATGCGGTCATCAAAGCCGTGCACGTAACGCCGGGTGGTCAGATTGACGCGAAAGATCTGCTTATAGAGTTCGAATAAGAACTTCACGGGCCTGCAAAGAAAAACCCCGGCACAGGGTGCCGGGGTTTCGTCTGAATTTTCCGATACGTGTCAGACGTCATCATCCAGTGGAAGATCGCCGCTGTCTTGCTGTGTCGCAGAGGCAGGCACCGAAGCCGCAAGTTCCTGCAGTCCCAGAAGGTTGTTCAACTCTTCCCGGGCCGAACGCGGCAGGTCCTTCGCTCCGGGCATCGCCGCAAAGGCGCGAAACTTTTCAACCTGAGCCTTTTCCAGAGCCACAGCCGCATCAAGTTCGGCACGCTTAGCTTCTTTCAAGGCAAGTGCTGATCTGGACATGTCAGCACGCGCTTTGGTCATTTCTTCAATCGCTTCGGCACGCTCTTGCTGAGACGTTGCATCTTTTTGTGAGCGAAGTGCTGCCAGCATGCCAAGCTCCGCCTCCATCGCGCCCTTGGATGCGACAGACGTCACTGTTGCGGCATTGTCAAAAACGGCCTTGCGTTCAATTTCTATCAAGGCAGCGACGCGGTAGCTGTTCAGCATGCCCGGAAAGCTTTCTGGCGCGGCATCGGTCAAGGCGGCGGTGTTTTCCTGACCGCCAGCAAGCGACTTCAGTGCACTGGCGAGGCTGGCACGGGCACCGGAAAGCAAAGTACCTTTTACTGCCGGGCGCATGGAGACAGAGGCCATCTCGCGCTCTGCAAGCTCGCTTTGCGTTGCGCTGGTCGTTTCTGCAGTCTCAGTGCTGCCACCAGCAGACTGACTTGAAACGGCACGTCCTTGCCCCGCATTTGCAACTTGGCGCGTATCTGGTGCGGCCTGTGCGGTGTCGCTTTCATCGAAAGATGATGCATCAAGACCAACGGTCTGATTGCCCTGCCCCTGATTGGCAGCGGAACCGCCCGAAACGTCATTCACGGGATTCCGGCCAGTTCCTTGCGGAGGAAACGCAGCATCGGTCACAGCGGCCGCGCCGCCTGTTCCGAACGATCCTTCGAGGTCGCCACCTGAAACGGATCCACCGGGGATGATCATAGCGGTTTCGACCGGCTGAGAGGTTACCGCCTTGGATGGACGTGAAGGATTCGCCGCTGGGACTTGGCCCGCGACTTTAGTCTTGGAACTCGGGCGGCGTTTGACTGTTGCTTTCGGCTTGGGCGCTACAGGAGCAACCTCCTGCTCGCGGACCTTTTGGTGACCCGGTACACTGAACAAACGCGCGAGCGTTTTCTCGAACGGCGCTGGCTGGCGCGCGCGTTCGGAATTACCTCGGTCACCGTTAGGGTTGGGCCCCTTGGCTGTTTTTGCACGCGGGTTGCGATCGCGGTCGTCGTAATAAGAATCGTTACTCCCCCCGTCGTCACCGGTACGCGGGCTATTTCCGAAGTTTCCGTTCCCGTTGCCTTGGTTGCCGTTGCCTTGGTTGCCGTTCCCGTTGCCCTGGTTGCCACCACTGTTGGATGACCCGTTGCCATTGCTGTTACCGGAATTGCCGTTTGTGTTTCCAGAATTGCCATTGCCTTGGTTACCGGTGCTGGTTGATGCGCCGTTACCGTTGCTGTTACCTGAGTTGCCATTGGTGTTGCTGGAGTTGCCGTTGCCTGAACCGCCGGTTTGCTGCGCGTAGGCAAAGTCGTACATGACCGCATTCATAGCCAGCCCGGACGTGAGCGAGACCACGAGGGTCATTGCCATAGTGCGTTGTGCAAAGCGGTATTTCATTTCACGTCTCCAGATACGGCTCTGAAAGGTAGTGGCCCCGTATCCAAGAATGGCCATTTCACGTTGCGTCACCGAGATTTGTAGCGGGGAAATAAGGCCAATATGTGCCGCATTTATAGCGAATTGAGGCATAATTTATCCCAAATTGCCTTAAAACGTGGCTCGAACACGGTCGCATTTTACAGGTTCCGTGAGCAAATTTGACGTAACTTTTATGGCCAGTCAGACATCGCACTGGCGAAAAACTGTCACAGTGCGAATTACGTTCTTTTCAAGCCCGAAGCCCAAGTAACCAAGGGGTTTGCTTAAACTAGTGCGGAGGTTAATTGCAGGGTTGCCCTAAAATCGGCCTCCCGATTTTTTTGCACTTTTTTCGCTGACTGCGGGATTTTCCTCTTGCAGCTTTGGCGCGTCGCAGTTATTCCACGGCTCACCCAAGGAAGCGGGCGTAGCTCAGGGGTAGAGCATAACCTTGCCAAGGTTAGGGTCGGGCGTTCGAATCGCCTCGCCCGCTCCAATGGGACCATCCTCGACAAGCGTATTTTTAGCGTACCGGCACGCCATATTGGGCGTGTTGTGTCACGCGATTGATTTAGTCCTTACAGTCATCTCAGGCTGCGCCACCGTCCGAAATCTCGCGTTTTTGCACACACTGGCACATAATGCTGGAAAGTCGTGCTCACACCACAGAAGCACAAACTTCCTGGAAGTTGACATCGACAACGCCGTCAGACGCGTTCACTTAGCCTTGGGTCGGCTCCACGCTGGACTGATCGCTCTCCGGCACATCCAGCGTAGACCATGTCGCGTCACGTGGCGGTTTTGGCGTCGGATCGCAAGCGCGTTTGTGAATGTTCACCTTGGCGATGAAATTCGCTGAGATTGGCGCTGTCACAAACAAAAAGAGCAGGATCAACAACTCGTGCATCGACCCATCCCGGAAGGCATAAGAACCGCAGACGGAGGCTAGAAGAAATGCTCCGATACCGACCGTGCCAGCCTTGGTCGGCGCATGCAGGCGCGTCATGCCATCGTTCAGTTTCAGAAGCCCGATCGCCGCGACAAAGGTAAAGATGGTGCCCACCAGTAAAAAGAATGCAGCGGCGTATTCAAAGAGAACCGTGATCATTCGATGATATCCCCCCGCAGTACAAAGCGTGCCAGCGCGACGGTCGAAACAAAGCCGAGCATGGCGATGATCAAAGTCACCTCGAAATAAATACTGGTACCCTGAGCAATACCGAGAAGAACGATCAGGCCAATGGCATTGATCACCATCGTATCCAGCGCCAGAATGCGGTCGCCCGAATCCGGTCCGATGACCAGACGAACCATCGCCATGATCTGGCTGAGCGCCAGCGCAACAAAGGCAAGGGTGAGAGACCACCCCATCAAATCACTTGCAAGGGTCATTCGAAAATCTCCTTCAGGCGTCTTTCGTAGCGTTCTTTGATCTCGTCACGTACTGCATCAGGATCGTCGGTGTCCAACGCGTGCACCAGCAGGCTGTGCCCTTCGCTTGACAGATCGGCCGATACTGTACCCGGCGTGAGCGTGATTGTGCCGGCGAGTATGGTAATGGCTTCTGGTGTACGCAGCTCTAGCGGTACCACCACCCAAGCCGGCCTCAGGCTTTCATTGGATCGCGTCAGAATAATCCATGCCACCTGAATATTGGCGACAATAATGTCCCAGATCACGAGTAGCGTGTAACTGATCATCTTGAAGGCACGGACTCCTTGCGGACGATCCGGCCACCACTTGGCTGTCATGCGCGGGATCACGATGCCAAGGATGAGGCCAAAGACAGCCATGCCCGGCGTAAAATCGTTTTGAAGCACTACCCAGATGATCGCCATCATCAGCGTCAGCAAAGGGTGCGGAAAGAGCCAGTGTAGAAAACGCGTCATATCAGTGTCCGTCTCCTTTTTTGCCAGCGTCATCGCCTTTCGCCTTTGCGGCTTTTGCCCCGCCATAAGCCCGCGTCGGATCGCCTTCACGCGTCTTGTCGGCCTCTTTCGCTTTTGGCCGCGTTAACTTGCCCGGCGTGCCGACAACAGCCGAGATATAAGGCTGAGGTGTAAAAAGCTGCGCTGCCGTGGTGGTCATGTAGCGGTGCATCGGGCCTGCAAGCGCGGTATGCGCGATCAACAAGCCGACAAGTCCCGCCACAGCCACATAGGACATGATCGCCGGTGGCGACGGTATCGCCGCGTCTGACGCACGCTCAACGGACTTCGCTTTCCAGAACAACACGGAACCGGCGCGCGCAAATCCGACGACATTCACCAGGCTGGAGATAAGGACAAGCGCAAAGACCCACGCCATGGCCTGTGTCGGAAACGCCGCGGCCAACACAAGCAGTTTGCCCAGAAATCCGGACAACGGCGGCAAGCCTGCCATGGCGATTGCGGCAACGAAATAGAGTGCGGACGTCGGCACAGCACCTGCGACACTGGGTTGTGCGGTCAGTGACAGATCATCCCGCCCGGTACGTATCAGGTCACATATCAGGAACAGCGTTGCTGCAGCGAGTGTTGAATGGACGATGTAGTATAGGGCCGCCGCGATACTTTCTGGCGTAAAGAGCGAAATGGTCACCATGACCATGCCCATCGATCCGATTACGGAAAACGTCACCAGTCGGTCGATCTTTTTTGCGGCCAACACACCAAGCGCACCGAGGCTCAGAGACGCGAGTGCCGCAGGCAGCAACCAAGTGGCCTGCAGACCGGCTGTGACCTCCAAATCCGGTGGAAAGATCATCGTGTAGACGCGGATGATCGCATATGCGCCTACCTTGGTCATAATCGCGAACAAGGCTGCGACAGGAGCCGGCGCCTCTGCATAGCTGGACGGCAACCAGAAGTGTAACGGCACCAGCGCAGCTTTGATCGCAAAGACAAGGATCAGCAAAACCGCTGCAATGCGGATGCCGACGCTTTCATCAGGTCCGATAAGCGCGACACGTTGCGCCAGATCAGCCATGTTGAGCGTACCTGTTTCAGCGTAGATCGACCCCAGTGCAAAGAGAAACAGAGTCGATCCGATCAGGTTGAACAATACATACTGTACGCCCGCGCGCAGCCGCTCGCGCCCACCCGAGTGGATCATCAGCCCGTAAGATGCAATCAACAGCACTTCGAAAAAGACAAAGAGGTTGAAGAGGTCACCTGTCAGGAATGCTCCCATTATCCCCATGAGCTGGAACTGGAACAAAGCGTGGAAGTGCCATCCACGCTGGTCCCATCCGGACCCGATGGCATACAGCAGGACCATGAGTGCCAGAACTGCTGTCAACAGGACCATAATGGTCGACAATCTGTCGCCGACCAACACGATCCCGAACGGCGCCGCCCAGTCGCCAAGCTGGTACAGCGTGATCGTTCCGTCCGACGCCTGCCACGCGAGGCCGCCTGCAATAATGATCAGCGCCAGAACACCAACCACAGAGAACACGCGCTGAATGGTCATGTGATACCGGGCGGCCAGCACGATGAACGGTGCCAGCACCGCCGGCAGGATCACCGGAGCGATTATCCAATGGTTCATGTCGCATCCTCCGCCTGATGATCTTCGTCGGACGGGTCATTCACACTGTCATCATCGGCGTGCAGGAACGCTCCCAGAGCGATCATCACTACAACTGCAGTCATCCCGAACGAGATCACGATGGCAGTCAGTACCAATGCTTGCGGAAGGGGATCGGTATATACCAAACCTTCGACACCTTTTTGCAGTATCGGAGGCGCGCCAATCGTCAGGCGCCCGGAGGCAAAGAGAAAAACGTTCACAGCATAAGTCAAAAGCGACATTCCCAGAATAACCGGAAAGGTCCGTAGGCGCAGGACGAGGTAAAGCCCCGCTGCCGTCATCACACCAATGGCAGAGGCAACCAGAAATTCCATGTCAGGCACCTCCCTTCATGGCATCGATGGGGTCTTCTCGTGATGGATCGATATCCATGGGGTGTTCCGTATCCGGAACATGCGCGCGTCGCGCCAGTCGCGAAAAGCTTTCAAGTGACAACATCACCGCGCCAACAACAGCCAGAAATACACCAAGATCAAAAAGCGCTGCGGTCGCGAGTTCGAACTCGTTAAACGGCGGAATGCGCACGTAGGTGAAATCAGAGGTCAGGAACGGTTTGCTGACGAACCAAGACCCGATGCCCGTCAATCCGGCAATTAACACGCCTGCACCGATTATCCCGTGATAGGGATATCGCAGCCGCGCGGACGCCCAGCCAAAGCCTGAGGCCATGTATTGAACAACGACACCGATCGACACGATCAGGCCGGCGATAAAACCGCCTCCCGGTTCGTTGTGGCCCCGCAGAAAGATATAAAAACCCACGAGCATTACGATCGGCATCATGACGCGCGTCATCACCACCATCATGGTTGGATGCACGTCACCTGCCAGCGGCTTGTCCGGTTTACGATTGAGCAAACGCGCCCGAACCGGCCCGTCCAGCAACGCTTCGGTCAGCGCATAGATCAGCAACGCGGCAATGCCCAAGACAATGATTTCGCCGTAGGTATCAAAACCCCGGAAATCCACGAGGATCACATTGACCACGTTCGTGCCGCCGCCGCCCTTATAAGAGTTCGCAAGGTGGAATTGCGAGATGGACGTAGAGACGGCGTCGCGCAGTAAATAGTGATACGCGAGCCCAAAGGTTGCGAGGCCCCCTGCAGCCGCGACCACGGCATCACGTGTGCGTCGCAACACCGAGCTTTCGACGGGCGTGCGGTTCGGCAGAAAATTCAGCGCAAGAAGCAAAAGAATAATCGTGACAACTTCGACTGTGATCTGCGTCATCGCAAGATCCGGAGCGCTGAAGAACACAAAGCCCACCGACACCATGAGGCCGACAATACCGATAAGGATAAGGGACAGAAGCCTGTTGCGGTGCAACAGCATCAGGCCAAACGTCGCCGCCACAAGCATGATCCAGCCAGCGATCGGCACAGGCCCGGCTGCTTGTACGGTCCGCGTTGCCTCCGCAACGGTACCAGTTGAATAGGCGTAGTACCCTGCCCCGGTGATCGCCACAGCAGCCACTGCCGCGTATCGCGAGAAAGATCCATTGTGGAGCGGCAGCATGGCGAGCTGCGCGGCCCGAACGATCGAGTCGACCAGCCCTTCGAAAATGACCTTGGCTTCGGGGCGTGGCGTGTTCTCCCACAGCCGCAGAAGCGGTGAGTAAATCGCGAGCAGGATAAGCCCGCCCACGGTGGCAATCACCGACATATAAAGCGCCGGCACCAGACCATGCCAAATCTTGAAATAGGCCGTGGGCGCCTCAGCCTCGCCGCCCAGCACTGCTGCAGTCACCATTTTCACAAACGGCTCTGCCAGAAACGGCGCAACACCGATCAAAACGACAAGTACCACGAGGATCGCCGGAGGCATCCACATACCCGCACCGGGGTCATGAGGTTTGGCCGGGTAATCATCACGCTTTGCACCAAAAAACGTGTGGCTGATGAATCGGAAGCAATACGCCGCTGAGAAAAGAGAGCCGACGGTGGCCAACACCGGCACCAGCCACGGCGTATTGAACAGTACTGTGTGATTGGCCTCTTCCAGCATCATTTCCTTGGACAAAAACCCGTTCAGAAGCGGGATGCCAGCCATGGAAAGCGCGGCAAGAGTGGCAATGACAAATGTTATCGGCATCAGATGGCGCAGCCCGCCCAAACGCCGGATGTCACGGGTGTGTGCCTCGTGATCGACAATGCCGGCAGACATAAACAGCGCCGCTTTGAAAGTCGCATGGTTTAGGATGTGGAACACCGCTGCCATCGCCCCAAAGGCGGTGCCCGTGCCCAAAAGCATGGTAATCAACCCCAGATGCGAAACCGTGGAGAAGGCTAACAGAGCCTTCAAATCATGCTTGAAGATCGCGATCAGCGCGCCGAGCACCATGGTGATCAGTCCAGCCGTTGTCACGATCACGAACCATTCCGGTGTGCCTGACAAAACCGGCCACATGCGTGCCATAAGGAATATCCCTGCTTTCACCATCGTAGCCGAGTGCAGGTAGGCGGAAACAGGCGTTGGCGCAGCCATCGCGTGTGGCAACCAGAAGTGAAACGGGAACTGTGCGGATTTCGTAAAGCACCCTAGAAGGATCAGAATGAGCGCAGGTGTATAGAGCGGGCTTTCCTGAATGAGCTCTCGGTTTTGAAGGATAACACTCAGGTCATAACTGCCGACAATTTGCCCAAGGATAAGCATGCCGCCGATCATCGCGAGCCCGCCCATTCCCGTCACGGCCAGTGCCATTCTCGCACCTTGCCGCCCCTCCGGCAGGTGTTTCCAATAGCCGATCAGCAGGAACGACGACAACGACGTCAATTCCCAAAAAATCAACAAAAGTAGTATGTTATCACTGAGAACAATGCCGACCATCGCGCCTTGGAACAGCAACAGATAGGTAAAGAATTCGCCCATATTGTCGTCGCGAGACAAATAGAACCGGCCATAGGTAATGATCAGCAACCCGATCCCGAGAATGAGGCTGGCAAAGAAAAAGCCCAGCGCATCGAGCATCAGGTTGAAGTTCAGCCCGAGAATGGGCAGCCAATCGACACCAACTGTCACGATCTGACCGGCAAAAACGGCTGGCGCATTGGTCAACAGTCCGATGAAAGCCGAAAGCGTAACGGTAAACGTGATACCGGCACAGGCCTGCCGGCCCGCGGAATTCATCAACCCGGGCAACAGCGCCCCGAGAAAGGGTAAGGCGACGACAAGGAAGAGAGACACGCGAACTCCTGATCTTTTGGCCCGAACTAGCTAGCGTTAATGTGTCAGATTTAATCGGACCACAAGCAAAACCAACAGAAATTGTCACGATTTAATCGCGAACCACCCGAATTCGGGGGCTTTCGGCGCGTCCTGATTAGCGCGGCCAGCTTGACAGATTGCACCGCACGCATGACACAACCGAGGTGATGAATTCTGCTGATGTCTTTATCCTCACAGACAGCGGCGACCACATTGCGGGGAGAATGCACATGGCAGCGGCGCTTGACGGAATTCTGGTACTGGCCCTAGAGCAGGCGGTTGCAGCCCCTTTGTGCACAGTAAGACTTGCCGACGCGGGGGCCCGAGTAATCAAGGTCGAACGGCCTGTTGGTGAGACGGCACGACATTACGATTACGTCGTGGACGGAACCTGCACCTATTTCGCCTGGTTGAACCGCGGCAAGGAAAGTGCGGTACTGGATCTTAAAGGTGCCGATGACATGGCACTCTTTCGACGTATGTTATCGCGTGCCGATGTACTCGTCCAAAATCTGGTTCCTGGCGCCATGGATCGTATGGGCCTCGATAACGCAACGCTGCGTCGCGACTTTCCCCAGCTGATCTCGGTTGCGGTGCAGGGATACGGGCGGGATACAGACTATGCTGACATGAAGGCCTACGACCTGCTGGTTCAGGCAGAAAGCGGTCTATGCGCGATCACCGGGACGCCACAGGAACCTGCGAAGGCCGGTGTCCCGGTGGCAGACGTGGCCACGGGCGGGTGCGCCCATGCTGCCGTCCTTGAGGCGCTGATAGAACGTGGCCGCACGGGTACCGGACAATGCATTGAAGTCGCCATGTTCGATGCTCTCGCCGACTGGTTGACCGTACCGTTTTTGCATTACGAGCACGCAGGTACGGAAACCGCGCGCCACGGCATGTCGCATGCTACCGTGTACCCCTACCGTCCATACGCCTGTCGGGACGGGTCAGTTATCATCGCAGTTCAGAACAACGACCAGTGGGAACGTTTGTGCCTCAGGGTATTTGATCGGCCTGATCTCCATGCCCACCCGGATTTTGCGTCTAACGCACAGCGGATCGCAAATCGCACTGCGGTCGATAATGCTCTGGCCCCGCTTTTCGCCCGGATGACCGTGGCAGAAACGATCGCCGCCTGTGATGCCGGCGGCATCGCGTGGTCGCGTTACAGGGAAGCACGCGAGCTTGGTGCGCATCCGGCGCTACGCCGCGTAGAGGTCGCCCTCGAAAACGGCAATACAGTAAGCCTTCCGCGACCATCCGGACGCGGCACTGATTTCGCGCCGGGGGCCCTTCCGCGCTTGGGCGAGCACACGCAATCGATCCGGCAGGAATTCCGCGACAAGTCTAGTTGATCGGATACTGCCGCAGGCAGCGCTGCGCCAAGACCTGAAAGTCTTCCAGCGTTTCTCCGACATTTCGTCGGTCGCGCACCACTTCGAGCGCCGCTTTCTTCTGCGCCCAACTGCCCGAGACGTGCCGGTCGAGAATCGCTACCGTAACGCGCAGCAGAACTTCCTTCTCCGCGTCGGTCATCAGCCCCGCATCCGACAGTGCAACCGCCGTCAGCGCCATAGCATTTGCGCAACGCAACGCGCCGGCTTCCTCTCCGGAATACACCTTTGGTTCTGCCGCGACCGCAGTCGCTGCCCAAAAACAGAACGCACCTGAGAGGACCCCGCGTCTCAAAATACTTTGAACGTCATGGTGGTCAGCGATCGTTCGATCCCTTCTATGTCGAGCAGGTTCTCGTTGATGAATTTCCCGACGTCTGCATCTTTCGGAATGTAGATTTTCATCATCAGGTCATAGTCGCCACTGGTGGAATAAAGCTCCGAGTGGATTTCCCTCAAGGCAATCTCTTCGGCCACACGGTAGGTCGTGCCCGGCTTGCAGCGGATCTGAATAAACACACAAGTCGCCATGACATCTCCTGCAGCGCGAACCTAGCCATAAGCTGGCATATCTAGCACAGGGGCCGCAATCCCTGAATGTCGCGTCTTGGCGCGCGCCTCAAGGCTGTTATAAGAGCGCGCGAACTCAAAGTGACCGGAGACGATCCCCATGCGCACCCACAGCCTGACCCGCACCACAGCGGAGACAGACATCTCCGTCAAGATCAACCTTGACGGGACAGGCACGTATGACAATGAGACGGGGATCGGCTTTTTCGATCACATGCTGGATCAACTGGCGCGTCACTCGCTGATCGATATCACGGTGCGCGCCAAGGGCGATCTGCACATCGACGACCACCACACTGTCGAAGACACCGGTATCGCGCTGGGGCAAGCGCTTGCCGCCGCTCTGGCCGACAAAAAAGGCATTCAACGCTACGGGTCCTGTCTGCTCCCGATGGATGATGCATTGGTGCGGTGTGCGCTCGACTTGTCCGCGCGGCCGTTCCTGATTTGGAACGTGCCAATGCCAACTGCCAAAATCGGCACATTCGATACGGAGTTGGTTCGCGAATTCTTTACCGCCTTCGCGACCCACGGCGGGATCACGCTGCATGTCGACATGCTGCACGGGCTTAACAGCCACCACATCGCCGAAGCCGCGTTTAAATCCGTGGCGCGCGCACTGCGCGTCGCTGTGGAAACCGATCCGCGCAAGGCGGACGCGATTCCGTCTACCAAAGGTGCGCTCTGACGTGCTGACCGCCATTATCGATTACGAAAGCGGCAACCTGCATTCGGCGCACAAGGCGTTCGAACGGATGGCACGTGAAACCGATGCAGGTGACGTAGTTGTCACCAGTGATGCCGAAGTTGTGGCACGCGCCGATCGTCTCGTATTACCCGGCGATGGCGCATTTCCCGCCTGCATGACAGCGCTGAAGGGGCACTCCGGGCTCTATGGCGCCATGGTCGAAGCTGTCGAGAACAAAGCGCGCCCCTTCATGGGGATCTGTGTGGGCATGCAGTTGATGGCGAGTTGGGGGCGGGAATACGAAGACACCAGGGGCCTTGACTGGATCTCTGGTGAAGTCATCAAAATCAGCCCGCAGGACACCGCGTTGAAAGTGCCACACATGGGATGGAATGACTTGGTTATTGAAACGCCACACCCTGTATTTAACGGCGTTGGCACAGGTGATCATGCCTACTTTGTTCACAGCTACCACATGCGGTGCGATGATCCCGCACAGCGGCTCGCCCACGTGGACTACGGTGGCGATGTCACCGCGGTGATTGGCCGTGGCACGATGATCGGCCTGCAATTTCACCCCGAAAAGAGCCAGAGCGCGGGGCTGCGGATGATTGCCAATTTTCTCAACTGGCAGCCCTGAACAAATTAGCCCTTCAGCGATAATGCGAAAAGGCGCGACGGGTCAGTCGCGCCTTTGTCAAATTGCTGCGAACCAAAAACTCAAAGGCGCGGCGGATGGTTAAAATTGCAGGATCACTGCACCCGGGCCCAAGTCTGCTTGGAGCACAAGAGCCCACCAGCGACGCAACCGCGCAGGCGCACCCTGTCACCATCCAGCGCGATTTTACCTAGGTAAATCTTGTCGTTGCTCGGCCGCCAGACTTTGCCCTCGTAGGCTCCGTTTCCTTGGGGCGCCATGTCGATCACCAGCGTCTTGCCCTTGTTGGGTGACTGGTATTCGGCACCATCTTTGAATGTACGTGCGATCTTGCCGCAAAAGTTTGCGCCGCACGGTGCGATAACCACATGCGCAAAGGCCCCATCATCAGGCTCGGTTTGCCAGGTGCCTTCCAGCGGGTCCGCCGCAGCCAGTGTGGTTGCGCTCACCAGAGCAGCAAAAGTCGCAAAAATAGTTTTCATCTTGGTTCCTCCCCTCGTTTGTCCGGACCGTGCCGCGCGTTACAGCCCGCAGGCAAGCGTTACGGTACGTCGCCGCGCGAGTTGACCTTACGTCGCGTTGCATTTGGCAGGGTGCTGGTGCAAAAGCCCCGCAAACAACGCAAAGGAAACGTCATGATCCTCTACCCCGCGATTGACCTCAAGGACGGGCAAGCCGTACGCCTCGTGCATGGGGACATGGCGCAATCCACCGTGTTCAATGATGACCCAGCGGCGCAGGCGCGCAGCTTTGTGCAAGCCGGATGCAAATGGCTGCACCTTGTCGATCTCAACGGCGCCTTTGCAGGCACACCTGTAAACGCAGCACCCGTCGAGGCCATTCTGAAATCCTGCAACGTACCAGCGCAATTGGGTGGCGGGATCCGCGATATGGCCACCATCGAAAGCTGGCTCGACAAAGGATTGGCGAGGGTCATCCTCGGCACCGTTGCTGTGGAAAACCCCACATTGGTTCGCGAAGCCGCGCGGGCCTTTCCCGGGCAGGTTGCGGTCGGCATTGATGCGCGCAAAGGAAAGGTCGCAACCAAGGGGTGGGCCGAAGAGACCGATGCTGAGGCGACCGAGCTTGCCAAATCCTTCGAAGATGCAGGTGTTGCAGCCATCATCTACACGGACATTCTGCGCGACGGCGCCATGGGCGGACCGAACATTGATGCCACCGCAGATCTTGCCCGCGCCGTTTCAATTCCCATTATCGCATCAGGTGGCGTGTCATCGCTGACCGACTTGCAAGCGCTGAAGTCCACAGGCGTCATCTCCGGCGCAATATCCGGGCGGGCGCTGTATGACGGTGCAATTGATCTGCGCGAAGCACTGGCAGCTCTTGCAACATGAGCAAGCTCTTTCACTTTGCGCGAAAAACTCCCCCCGGAGGGCCGGTTCGCTATCTTGCCGTGCACCGCTGCATCGCCTAAACCAGCCCCATGCTCAAGACGCGCATCATCCCCTGTCTCGACGTGGCTGACGGCCGCGTGGTGAAAGGCGTGAACTTTGTCGACCTGCGCGACGCGGGTGACCCTGTCGACGCCGCCATTGCCTATGACGCCGCAGGCGCGGACGAGCTTTGCTTTCTGGACATCACTGCCACTCACGAGAACCGCGCAACAATGTTTGACGTGGTCACCCGCACTGCGGAGCATTGCTATATTCCGCTGACAGTTGGTGGCGGCGTTCGTACAGTTGCCGATGTTCGGGCACTTTTACTTGCCGGAGCCGACAAGGTGTCGTTCAATTCGGCGGCGGTTGCCAATCCCGAGGTCGTGGCGCAAGCCGCCGATCAATTTGGCAGCCAGTGCATCGTCGTTGCCATCGATGCAAAGACTGTTGCACCCGGAAAGTGGGAAATCTTCACACACGGCGGGCGGAAACCCACAGGAATTGACGCCATCGAGTTCGCCAAGCTGGTGGTCGCCAAGGGAGCGGGCGAAATACTTTTGACGTCGATGGACCGCGACGGAACCCGCGCTGGGTTTAACTTGCCACTGACACGTGCCATTTCTGACGCCGTGGCCGTGCCGGTCATCGCCTCAGGAGGCGTGGGCACGCTCGATCACCTTGTGGAAGGCGTTACCCAAGGCGGAGCCTCCGCCGTATTGGCCGCGTCCATTTTCCATTTTGGCGACTACACAATTGCCGAAGCCAAACAGCATATGGCCGCCGCAGGTATACCTATGAGGCTGACATGACTCTCGACAAGCTATTTGAGACAATATCCGCGCGCAAAACCGCAGACCCGAAAAGCTCATGGACTGCGCAACTTCTGTCCAAGGGGCCGGAAAAATGTGCTGAAAAATTTGGCGAAGAAGCTGTCGAGGCCATCATCGAAGCCGTCAAGGGCGACCGAGAGGCCCTTACCCGCGAAGCAGCAGACGTGCTTTACCATCTGCTGGTGATGTTGGCTGCCCGGGATGTCAGCCTCGACGCGGTCCTGTCAGAGCTTGAAAGCCGCCGATCGCGTTCCGGCGTCGAGGAAAAGGACGCGCGCTCGGGACAATAAGCAATCATTCTACCTGCGGTGGGAAATGAAGGCGGCTTACAGCCTAGAAGAAATTACCCCTGTCGCGAACCCGCCCATACGCAACTCCCCAAAGAGGCGTTGATATTCAATCTTCGGGCACCGGTTCTGTATCACTGTCACGCCACGTGCTTCTGCCATTTGCGCTGCGTCGGCATTTTCCACACCAATCTGCATCCAGACCGTCTGCAGGTCTTCAAAAGCGTCAAGCGCATCGCTGACAATTTCCGGCACAGCTTCTGAGCGACGAAAAATGTCGACCATATCCACCCCGCCCTCAATATCCGAAAGGGCGCCAAACACCGGCTTGCCAAACAGCCGCTCACCAGAATGGCGCGGATTTACCGGAAAAATCTGATAGCCCTTGAGATCGAGATACCTCGCCACGTAGTAACTTGGCCGCACTGGATTCATCGACACGCCGACAATCGCGATGCGGCGCGTTCGTTTCAGAATGTCTTTCAAGAGTGTATCAGAATAAGTCATACCGCACCCTACCCGCGCTAATCGTGGAAAAAAAGAGCGCCCGGTGCTTATCGCACGGGCGCTGCAAGGTACGGAACGAGGGACAGTCTTACAGATCAAACAGCGTTCCGGGCCGCTTGATACGTCTGAAATAGGTATTGAAACCCATTCTTCCAGAGTTTCTCTCAAAACCGTGAACACAGCCTTAACCCGGCTCGATTTAATGATTCAATCAAAGATGTCTTCGATCACGTCTATCGCTTCTTCCAGCACATACCGCATGAGACTTTTGCGACGTTTACGGGGGCGCTTGCGGGAGTGATACTTTTTGGGCTCCGGTGTGGCATAGGGGCGCTTGTGCTTACCGTGTCCCAGAACTTCTTTTCTGTCAGATCGCGCGGCATCATCCGACTTCAACCGTTTCATATCGTGCAAAGGCGCCCCGCAACGGTCGCAGGCAAGTTCATGCCTGTCTCGACCAAGCACCAATGCGGCGCGTGAACCGCAGTAGCTGCATGTCGCGATTTTAGTGGTGTGCGCCATCGATGGCCTTTCTAACCCTTTGCCTGATCATGTCGACGGGACGCATACAAGGCTATTGCAGCGGCATTCGAGACGTTAAGTGACCCGAAAGCACCTGCTGCATCTATCCGCACAAGTGCGTCCACTGTATCTTTGGTTTTTGGCCGTAGCCCCGGGCCTTCTGCCCCGAGAACAAGCGCCACCGGACTGTCCTGACGCCCCTCGATCGCCGCTTCGACGGTCTTGCTTGCCTCCCCGTCAAGTCCAAGCACGAGATATCCCATGGACTGTAAGTCTTGAATGGCCTCCGCGAGGTTCCGGACCCGAAGATAAGGCTGGCGTTCCAATGCTCCACTTGCAGTTTTTGCAAGCGCGCCGGTTTCCGGCGCAGAGTGATGTCGCGTTCCAATGACCGCCGAGGCACCCAGAACTTCGGCAGATCGGAGGATCGCACCGACATTGTGCGGGTCAGTCACTCGGTCCAACAGGATCACCCGCGGCGCAATATCCCCGATACAGACGTCTTCCAGCGTCCCCCAGTTAAGCGGCTTGACCTCCAAAGCGGCCCCCTGATGCACAGAGCCAGGATCAAGCGGCGCATTGAATTTACGCGGATCAACTACCTCGGGTACGATGTCACTTGTGTCGATGGCCTCTTGCAACTTGGCTTGTGCATTCATTGTCACCACCAAACGCAACTTTTCGCGATGCGGATTGACCAGAGCATCGCGTACCGCGTGCAACCCGAACAGCCAGACCGTCTCGCGTGACCGCGACTTCTTGTCTTGCTCTTTCTGCACGACCCACTTGGGCTTTTTCATATCGCTTTCCCGCTGTTTCCGGATGGCGAAAAATCCCTGCGTTTTCGGGTTGACGCCATTTTGGTCCGCTTGTAATCACGCCTTCACTGCCGATGCAATGCACTCGGCATCGTGGGCGACAGGCCGCAAGGTGTGGCAGGGGACTGTAACTCCCTCGCGGAGACGCACGCCTGGTTCGATTCCAGGGTCGCCCACCACTTCACTCCCGTTGATTTGACCAACTGCATTTCACGCCACTCAGGCCCAGCTCGCGCATCGGCAATGTTGTGTTGGCCTTCACGCGGTTTTGCTCTGCAATCGCCGGAAGAGCCACCACAAGGGAATACAAAGCAAAAGCAGACCGGCAGCAAGGACAATAGGTGCTCCGGCCCAACCTGACGCGTCGCGGACCACCCCGTATATTGCCGGCCCCACGCCCATAACCGCATAATAAATGGCAAAGTAAATTCCCATGGACAAGGAACGCAATTCCGGGCGCGCCGCTTCAACAGGCATGACCATGATCGTCGCAGCCGCCGGGCCAATCGCCAGGCCGACGGCGGCCATTGTCCAGATGGACCCCGCAGTCATACCAACGAATGGCAAGACACCAATGAACACGGCTGACGCCAGAAAACAGATCAGCGCCGGAATATCCCGATGCGGTGACCGCGCGGCAAGCCAGCCGCCCGCCGCCACTGAAAAAATCGCGGTCCAGCCGATGACGCTTGTTGCCGCCGCAGCAGTGACAGTGGTGAAACCATTGTTTTCCAACAGGCCTGGTGTCCATGCGATCGCCCCAATCAGTGCGACATTGTAGATCGCCCATATCAGGCCAGCCAGAATGACCCGCACCCACTCTTGCGAATAAAAACGCGCCTTGACCTGCAGCGCAGGCCCGGTTGTCCGAGGCGGTTCACGCCAGATCATCCAGAGCAATAGCCACCCGGCCACGCATAAGACAGCCGGTAACAGCAAGGCCGCATCAAGCCCAAAAGCCCGTGAAAAAAACTGTAGCGTCAAGGTCGCGATTGCTATTCCAGCCGGCCAGCTAGAGACAAAAACGCCCATAGCTGTTGGCAGATCGACGCGGCCTTCAAACCAATCCGCAACCATTTTCGTCCCCATGACATTCAAGGCCACGGCACCAATGCCTGCGACCGCGCGCCAGATCAGAGCGAATTGATACTCGTTAGACAGCCAGCCAGCCCCGCCTCCGATGGTCATCAACCCCAAGCCGACAAAGGCTACACGCGCGGCCCCCACCCGCTGGGCCAGCCAGCCGCCTATCAAGGCAACAGCAGCACCGGGCAACAGGTACACGCCTGCCAAGACCCCCAGAGCCGTAAAGCTGATCCCGCCAGGTCCGGTCAGATCAGACGCGAGTGCAGCCACCGCCTGAAACTGAAACCCCATGGTCATCCGCGCAAAGGTCATGACCAGCAGAATTTTCCATGCGTCAGACACCGCGATTGTTCCGCATGACATGCGCTTCCAAAGCGGCCAGTCCTTCGTCCAGGCCGTATCGCCCTAGCCCAATGCGAAATCGATCAGACGGTGCCGGCCCCAAATCTGAACTATAGATGGTGCTGGGCAGCACAAGCACGCCTGCCTGTTCGACCAGATCGCGGGCAAAGGTATCAACGCCTTCGGCGCCTTTGTAGCGCGGATACGCCATGCAGGACCCATCCGGTGCCTGCCAGTCGAAAAGCTCTGGATGGCGGGCAAAGAACGCCTCCCATTTTGGCAGGTTCTCGTCCACGATTGCGCAATTACGGGCCAGCAAAGCATCGCGGTTTTTCAAGGCGATCAACGCCAGTCTTTCCGAAGGGCCCGAGTTGCAGATCGACAGGTAGTGTTTCATTCGCTCCATCCGCGCGAGCACTGCGTGATCCTGACAGGCGATCCAACCGATACGCAATCCTGGCAGACCGTAGGATTTGGACATAACGCCCAACGACAACCCGCGTTCGTATTCATCGGCAATGAACGGAAGGTGTTCGGTCCCAGTGGGGCCAAGCCCGTTGAAAATTTCATCATGCAGGATGTAAAGACCGTGATGCCGGCACAATTCAATCAGCGCCTGATAACGATCCAGCGACAGGATGGCCCCCGTCGGGTTGTGTGGAAAATTGATTGTGACCAGTCGCGTATTGGGCTGAATGGCAGCGGCAACCCGATCGATATCAAGAGACCACCCGTCATCAGGATCCAACGGCACCCCTGTGGCCGAACATATTGAAAGTGGAAGGGTTTCATGTGATTGATAATTTGGCGTCACCACGATCGCATGGCTGTCGCGATCAAGGATGACGGCATTTGCCGCAAAGATGCCTTCGCTAGCGCCGGCAAAACACAATATGTCATCGGCCGTGCGCTGTGCATAAGTCTGCGCGATGGCAAAGCGCAGATCCGGCGCCCCAAATGTTTCAGTGTACCCAAGCCACATCCCTTCGAAAGCTTCACGGTCCGCATCGCTGGCCATGCCAAGCAGATCGCGCAACGAGATGCTTTGCGCGTCAGACGCTGTCAGATGGTGCTCGGCCTTGAACTCCCACTTGGCAAAGTGCGTTTCCAGTCGAAAATCGGGCAATGTGGTCATGGGCGTCCTTTGAATAACTTTCCCCAACTGCTACCCCAGACCTGCACCGCTGCGAAGCCCTCATCTATCCTCTTTTTTTCGGCCCTGAAGCACTTTAGTGTCGCCGAAAGGCGGCGAAGCGGCAGAGCAGATCGGGATCAATGGCGCAGAAAGCAGCAACCCAGCAACAATTTAACGTAGTGATCGTCGGCCAACGCGGGCGGCTTGCTTATGAGGCGTTGCTGTTTGCCGCCTCGCTCCGCCACGCCAGCCCGAGCTTTACCGGCAGGTTTCTAGTAGCCGAACCGCAGCCCGGCCCTCTGTGGCCCAAGGATCCCACGATTGCCAATCAGCAAATTCGCGCAGCACTCAAAGAGATGGGCGCGGAGTTTGTACCATTCGAAAACCGGTTTTTTGGGGCGACCTACCCGAATGGCAACAAGATCGAAATGCTGCGTGAGTTGCCCAAAGGCGAACCTTTCGTGTTTTTCGATACAGACACATTGATCACAAGCGATTTGTCAGCGGTGCCGTTTGATTTCGACCGTCCCAGTGCCTCTTTGCGCCGCGAAGGCACATGGCCTCAGCCACAACTCTATGGCCCCGGGTATGAGGGTATTTGGCGTGCGGTCTACGAGGCTTGTGGTGTTGAATTCGACACATCAATGGACCTTGCCCAACCAGACGAATACTGGCGCCGATACCTTTATTTCAACGCGGGTTTTTTCTACTACCGGTGCCCGCATGCGTTCGGTGCCCTGTACGAAAGATTTGCTCTGACAGTTCGGGACAACACCCCAGAAGAGCTCTGCGCTCAATCGCTTGACCCTTGGTTGGATCAGATCGCGCTGCCACCGGTGATCCACACTCTGGGTGGCGGGCGAGATGCTCTGCCCGCAGGTCTGATCGACGGGTCGGTCACCTGCCATTACCGGACACTCCCGCTGCTCTACGCGCGAGAAAGCGATGCGGTCGTCGCGTTGCTCGAAGAGGTCGCAGCGCCAAACCGGATAAAGAAACTGCTCAAGGAATACGCACCCATCAAACGCAATGTATATCACGGGCGTGGCCAGAAGGTGCGCGCACTGTTCGACCAGCAGAACCTGCCCAAGCGGGAGGCAAAAATTCGCAATCGCATCAAGGCCGCCGGCTTCTGGATGCGGTAAACCCTTACGTGGCAGCCCTTGTACCAAGGCTGGCGTTGCCCTAACCATGGCGCAACAAACGTCCCCAGGAGAACTCTCAAAATGACCGCTGATCCTTCCGGCCCAAGCTACGGCTTTGATACGCTTCAGATCCACGCCGGTGCCCGGCCCGACCCCGCCACAGGCGCGCGCCAGACTCCGATCTATCAGACCACTGCCTATGTCTTTCGCGATGCCGACCACGCGGCGGCGCTTTTCAATCTGCAGGAAGTTGGCTTCATCTATTCACGGCTGACCAACCCGACCGTCGCCGTCCTGCAAGAACGCATCGCGACACTGGAAGGAGGCGTCGGGGCCGCATGTTGCTCGTCTGGTCACGCAGCGCAGATCATGGCGCTCTTCCCCTTGATGGGACCGGGTAAAAACATCGTGGCCTCCACACGCCTTTATGGCGGAACGGTCACTCAGTTCAGCCACACGATCAAACGCTTTGGATGGGAATGCACCTTCGTTGATTTTGACGATCTAGACGCGGTCAAGGCCGCAATCAATGATGATACTCGCGCCGTTTTCTGTGAGGCAATCGCAAACCCGGGCGGATATATCACCGATCTCGATGCCATTTCGAAGATCTCGGATGCAGCCGGCATCCCCCTGATTGTGGATAACACATCGGCGACGCCGTACCTGTGCCGCCCGATAGAACATGGCGCAACCCTTGTGGTGCATTCCACCACCAAGTATCTGACAGGCAATGGCACGGTCACCGGCGGATGCGTCGTTGATTCCGGAAAATTTGATTGGTCTGCGAACGACAAGTTTCCATCACTCAGCCAGCCTGAGCCCGCCTACCACGGACTGAAATTCCACGAAACTTTTGGTCCGCTTGCATTCACCTTTCACATGATAGCCATCGGCTTGCGCGATCTGGGCATGACGATGAACCCACAGTCCGCACACTACACCCTGATGGGAACGGAAACCCTTTCACTGCGTATGGATCGCCATGTAGAGAACGCGGAAACAGTCGCGTCTTGGCTGGAACAGGACGACCGCGTCGAATACGTCACCTATGCTGGTCTCAAATCCTCTCCTTACAACAAGCGCGTCAAAAAGATCTGCCCACGAGGCGCAGGTGGTCTTTTCACGTTTGCCATCAAGGGCGGGTATGACGCCTGCGTCAAATTTGTGAACGCGCTGGAAATTTTCAGCCACGTAGCCAACCTTGGCGATACGCGTAGCCTCGTGATTCACTCAGCATCGACAACACACCGCCAATTGACCACCGAACAGCAAGAAGCGGCGGGCGCCGGACCCGGCGTCGTCCGTATTTCAATCGGTACGGAAAATGCCGACGACCTGATCGCCGATCTTGATCAAGCACTTTCCAAAGCCGTGAGTTGACGCGAGCTTCAACACCAAAAAGGGCGGCCATCGGGCCGCCCTTTTCTCATTCAAGGTGTGTATTTCGCTCGTCAGTCCGCGATGGAAAACACCATGCTGACTTGCGCACTTAGCGACACTTCGCCTTCCGCAACGGGAACATCCGACGCCATCCGGGCGTCGGCCATTTCCATCATCCGCGGGCGAACAACACCGCCCTGCTCGGAGATTGACTGCACCGGGCCAAGCTTGACTCCAGCCGCCTCTGCAAGCTGCGTGGCGCGCGCGATCCCATCTTGGACTGCGGCGGCACGCGCTTTTGCAATCGCCGGTTTTTGATCCTGCACGGAAAAGCGCAACCCATTGAAAGTATTGGCTCCATCCTGCACGACGGCATCAAGCGTGCGGCCTAGAGTGTCCAGATCCCGAACCCGAATGCTCAACGTGTTGCGCGCGACAAAACCGACAACCTGCGGGGGCTCGTTATTCGTATTGGATCGGGACCAGACCGGCTGAAGAGACAGATTGTCAGTCTGTACATCCCGCGACTCGATCCCCGCCGCTTCGAGACGTTCAAGAATTGCGGTAACCGCCTCGGACGTGGCCGACATCGCCGCGCGGGCTTCTTCCGCCTGCTCCATGACGCCAAGGCTGATTGTGGCCATGTCCGGAGCCATTTCAACAGAGCCCCTGCCGGTCACGGTAATGACCCTCTCTGCCTCCGAGGCGGCAGCGCCGAACGCGGCCAGCGAAATCGCGAGTGTAAGGAACAGATTTTTCATTAGTACTCTCCAAAATTGCCTGCGCATATGTTGACCCGTAGCTGTCCAGAGGCACAAGCAAGTTCCGCCAATCCCTTTTCATGCGCGACAAGCTGCTCTATTCTGGGGTCAGAGGCGGTTTCCCTTTTTTCGTAAACCTTGTTGGGGCTAAATGGTCGTATGAAACCAAACTTCGCTTTGTCACTGTCACAAGAGACCATCCGGCTTTTGCACCGGGCTGGTTCTGGCTGGCGGCTGGTTGGCGAAATTGAAACGGATGCGCCAGATCTTGCCGATCAACTGGCGCTCTTGCGCTCGACTGCGACCGCACTCGACCCAGAAGGCTTGCGCTGCAAGCTTGTCATCCCCGACGAGATGATAAAATACCTGAGCATCGAAACAGGCGCGTTGGACATGGATGCGCGCAAAGCTGCGGCATGCAAGGCGCTGGAAGGCGCCACGCCCTACCCTGTTGACGATCTGACATTCGATACTTTTGCTGACGGTGCCCAAACACATATTGCTGCCGTGGCAACCGACACCCTGCGTGAAGCAGAAGCGTTTGCGGTCGAACACCGGATGCATCCGGTTAGTTTTGTCGCGGCGCCAACGACCAGTAACTTCGCCGCTGAACCATTCTTCGGTGCAACAAAAGCTGCCGAAACGCTTCTCGACGAGGGCCAGACACCCGTGCCCGACTCGATGCCCATTTCGGCAAAGCCGCTGGCCTATGAAACGAAAGACATCACAGATGCCGGGCCGTCCGATACACACGAAGACCCGCAAGACATGGATGATGTCGATGGCCCATTGCTGCTGGAAGACGACACCGAAGCGGACACCCCAAGCGACGCCGTCGGCTTTGTGTCGCGACGTATGGTACCGACGTTTCGCACCTCTGCGGCTGAAACTCCCCTGACACAAGGGATTGCAGGCGCAACAGACGGTGAAGTGCCGGAGTTTGGCGAAACCCGGGACGAGTTTTCTCCGGCCCCGGTGACGACTTCCAAGGAAAATCGCCCGGCTTTGCACAATGTCGCACGGCGTCCTGCCAGTACACCCGAAGCCGAGAGAATGGCAGTGTTCGGCGCGCGCGACGACACGCGAGATGCCGACGGCAAGCGACGATTGGCGCTGGTGGCGGCGGTCTTGTTGCTGGTCCCGGTCGGCATCGCAGCCTTTGCCAGTGGCGCGGTAACATCAACTTTTACCGCGCTCTTTGACCGAACTTCTTCAATTCCGCCAACCGCTCAATTTGCGGCACCACTTCAACCTCAGAACCCGCCAAAAACCGCGACGACAAAGTCGACCGAAGTGGAACTTGCGTCGCTCACACAAGATCTTTCAGACGAAGACGCGGCCGTACTCGAAGCACTACGCGCCCCACCGCTGGCCGAGGTCTCGCCCTCTGATACAGCGACCGATAATGAGGTGCAGTCCAGCTATGCAGTGACGGGCATCTGGCCCGTGGCACCTGACGTGCCAAGCCCACCCGCGCTCATCGATCTGGATGACCTCTACATCACCAGCATTGATCCGAATAATCCCGACTTTGACGCCGTAGCGCTGCCGGCCATCAAATCCTACCGGCAAGACAAAGCGCTGGGTGAGCAATCGTCGCCGGCTCCGGCGGGAACCCGCTTTACGCTTGATGCGCAAGGTATGGTCGTCGCGACGGAAGATGGCGCAATTAACCCCGATGGTGTCCAAGTATTCGCGGGTCAGCCTCCCGTTCGGCAACCGGACAATCTGTTGCGCGTCGAAACACCCGGCGAAGACCTGTCCTTACGGATCGCCCTGGCTGGCTTTCGACCAAAATTGCGCCCCGATGATCTGATCGAAAACAGTGAACGCGCCAGCTTGAGCGGCAGAACGCGGGCAGAACTGGCGCAGCTAAGGCCGCGATTGCGGCCTCAATCCGCGCAGGAAAGCGCTGCAGCCGCCGCCGCAAGCCTCGTTCAACTTGACGGACGCGGCGCCGAGAATGGCCTGATCCAGCCAAACGACGAAAACAGCTTTGATCGCGACACTTCGCGCGCAGTGGCGGCCTCATTGCGCCCCGGCACGCGCCCAAGCAACTTCAGCGAGATCGTCGCGCGTGCTATCAAACCTCGTGAGGCGGCACCTAAACCAGTGGCAACGGCCAGTGTCGCGCCAAGAGCGGTTGCACCAAGAATTCCGTCCAGTGCATCAGCTTCCCGCGAAGCAACAGTGAAAAACGCCATCAATCTGCGCAAAGTGAACCTGATCGGTGTCTATGGGACGCCATCAAGTCGGCGCGCGCTGGTCCGACTGGGCAATGGACGTTTTCAAAAGGTTGAGGTTGGAGACAAAATTGACGGCGGCCGGGTGTCGGCCATTGGGGACTCGGAGTTGCGGTACCAGAAAAAAGGCCGCGCCTATGTTCTCAAAATGCCTAAGAGCTAGCGCCCGTTGACACTAAAAAGGCGCGCCCGGTGTCGGACGCGCCCTTGATGACCCGAATGCCCCCTCCCGGTTATGACACTCTGATCCGGCCCTCCCCATGGACCATGACGTTCTGCCGTTTATTCGGCAGCGATCTCCCCATTGGCAATCTGTTCCTGCTCAATGCTTTCAAAGAGCGCTTTGAAGTTTCCTTCGCCAAATCCGTCATCACCCTTGCGTTCGATGAACTCAAAGAAAATTGGTCCAATGACCGTCTTTGAAAAGATTTGAAGCAGGATTTTGGTTTCTCCGCCATTTACGACACCCTCGCCGTCGATCAGAATCCCGTACTTCTTCATGCGGTCGACCGGCTCCTCGTGGCCGACAACGCGGTCGTGACTGAGCGCATAATATGTATCAGGCGGGCCTGGCATGAATTTGAGCCCATTCTCTGCAATTGCATCAGTACTATCGTAAATGTCGCGCGCCCCAACTGCGATGTGCTGAATACCCTCGCCGTTGTATTTTTTCAGATAAGAGACGATTTGCCCTGTTTCACCACGATCTTCGTTGATTGGAATACGAATCCGCCCGCAAGGCGAGGTGAGCGCGCGGCTAAGCAGGCCTGTAAATTTACCTTCAATATCAAAAAATCGTATCTCGCGGAAATTGAACAAATCGCCGTAAAACTTGAACCACTTGTCCATATTTCCCTTGTGCACATTGTGCGTCAGGTGATCGAGGTAATAAAAGCCCACGCCCGCTGGCTTGGACATCGCAATCCACTCGTATTCATCGTTGTAAGGGCTTGTGTCGTAGTACTGATCGACAAAGTACAATAGCGAACCACCAATGCCCAAAATGGCGGGCACATCCAGCGCTTTGCCTTCGCCCTCGTAAGGCACGCCGCCGCGTTCGACGGCATGATCGAAAGCCTTTTGCGCATCAACAACACGCCACCCCATCGATGGCGCACAGGGTCCGTGTTCTTCAACGAAGCGCGCGGCAAAGCTGTCAGGGTCTGCGTTCAGAATATAAGTGATGTCGCCCTGCTGCCAGAGCTCAATTTCTTTGGTCTTGTGATTTGCAACGTGGGCGTAACCCATTTGCGCGAACACACGGCGCAACTCTTCTGGTTGCGGATGTGCGAATTCGACAAATTCAAAACCGTCCGTCCCAGCCGGATTCTCGGCCGTGATCGTGGATTTCGGGGCATCATGCGGGAATGGACCCATCTGTCGTTCTCCAGTCGGTTGTGGTGGCGTTCCGCCATTTTTTAACGCATGGCGCAAGATAAGTTTCCGCATTTTTCAGCCCAGAACTCGACATTTGCGCGTACATCTCGCATAATTTTTAAAATACACGCGGAGTATTATCGACATGCTAGACGAAATTGACCAAAGGCTGCTTTCCGCGCTGCAAAAAAACGCCCAGTTGACCGCGCAGGATCTGGGCGAATTACTGCACCTTTCTCCCAGTCAGGCAGGCCGGCGGCGGCAAAAGCTGGAAGCAGATGGGTACATACGAGGATACACAGCCCGGCTCAGCGCTGAACATCTTGGGTTACACGTTCAGGGGTTTGTCCAGGTTCATCTGCATACACACGGCACCGAAACAGCCAAGGCATTTGCACGCCTTGTAACAACAACACCGCAAATCGTCAGCGCATGGACGATGACAGGAGATGCAGATTACCTGCTAAGGGTCTATTGTGCCGACCTAGGAGACCTGCATAGACTGATACACGAAGTCCTTCTGTCACATCCATCTGTGGCAAAGGTTCATAGTCAAATCGTTATGGATCAGCTCAAGGCCGACGGGCCCTTGCCAACCTGACCAAACCGGAGATCACACTACCGTGGAAGGCTTCCTTTATCAGGCTTCAATTTATCTGGCCGCAGCGGTGCTTGCCGTGCCGATCGCGGCGCGGCTGGGTCTGGGGTCTGTCCTGGGCTATCTCGCGGCCGGGATAATCATCGGCCCTGCCCTCGGGCTTGTCGGTTCGGAAACACAAGACCTTCAGCATTTCGCCGAGTTTGGCGTGGTCATGATGTTGTTCCTTATTGGTCTTGAACTGGAGCCTCGTGCGCTGTGGGACATGCGTCACCGACTGCTCGGGCTTGGTGGTTTGCAGATCGTTGTCAGTACGCTGGCACTGATGTTGATCGCCATGGCTTACAATCAGCCATGGGGAGTTGCACTGGCGATTGGTCTGGCATTGTCACTGAGCTCCACTGCGATTGTCTTACAAACCCTGTCCGAAAAAGGGCTGATGCAGACAAACGGCGGCCGCAACATATTTTCCGTCCTGCTGACACAGGACATCGCGGTTATCCCGATTCTTGCCTTCCTGCCCCTACTGGTTGTGACGCTCCCGGCACAAATTTCGCCGGACGGCTCGATCCAACTGGCCAAGGGAGTGGCACACCGCGGCGACGGCCACGACGCACATCACTCTTTGTCGCTTGTCGAAGGATTGCCTGCTTGGGGGGTCACACTTGTGACCCTTGCTGCGATCGCGGCAGTCGTGGTCGCCGGTGTCTTTCTGACACGGCCGCTATTTCGCTTTATCCATACTGCACGCCTGCGCGAGATGTATACTGCCCTCGCCCTGCTTATTGTTGTGGGTATTTCCTTTCTGATGACACTTGTAGGCCTGTCGCCCGCGCTTGGAGCATTCCTAGCGGGTGTTGTACTTGCCAACTCCGAATTCCGTCACGAGTTAGAAACAGACCTTGAACCCTTCAAGGGGCTTCTCCTGGGTCTGTTCTTCATCACTGTGGGCGCGGGCATCAACTTCACCCTGTTGTTCGATGACACGCCAGCGATTATTGCAATGGCCCTGCTGGTGATCATCGTAAAGGGAATGATCCTGCTTGTTCTGGGCCGCTTGTTCGGCCTTCGCGGTCGCGACTTGTGGCTTTTTGGGCTGGGGCTCGCGCAGGCAGGCGAGTTCGGTTTCGTGCTGGTCTCTTTTTCGGTCCAGCGAAGCGTGCTGCCTGTGGACATCGCGGAAACGCTCCTCCTTGTGATTGCACTGTCTATGCTGATCACGCCATTGCTGTTCATTCTTTACGACTACCTGTCGAAACGAATTGAAGACCAAGCGCAAGAAACGCATCAAGCTGATGAAATAGATCACGAAGGTCCCGTAATCATCGCGGGGATCGGGCGTTTCGGCCAGATCGTAAACAGACTGGTGCAGGCCAGTGGATTTAACACAGTTGTCCTTGATCATGATGTTGAAACCATCGCGGTGATGCGCCGCTTTGGCTACAAGGGCTTTCTGGGCGACCCTACACGGCCCGATATCCTGCGCGCCGCAGGCATTCAGGAAGCGCGGGTGCTTGTGGTCGCCCTCGACGATCCTGAAGCAACGATCAAACTGGTGACTTATGCCCGCAGCGTGCGGCAGGACCTGCATATTGTCGCCCGCGCTCATGATCGCACGCATGTTTATCGCTTGTACCAAGCAGGGGCAGACGACATCGTGCGTGAACTTTTTGACAGTTCGCTCCGCGCTGGGCGCTACGTTTTGGAAAACCTCGGCCTGAGCGAATATGAGGCAAGTGAGGTCGAGCGACTGTTCTATCGGCATGACCGAGATACGGTGCGGCAACTGGCAGAATTATGGGATCCCTCCAAACCTGTCAGCCAGAACCCGCAATACGTTGCCCGCGCCAAAGAGCTTCAGAAAGAACTGGAAACAGCCCTTCTTGAACGCGACAACGCAAAAGAAAACAAGGAGGCCAAATCCTGACCTCCCGTGCCATCAGCTGTCTGAGACGCCTGCTTCAGCAAAGGTGGCCATGCCGCTGAGGCAAGCCACTGCTGCTTGCAAGACCGCGATGGCCAGAGTGCCACCCGACGCCTCCCCCAGACGCAGACCCAAAGAGATCAACGGTTCCTTACCCATGGCACTGAGAAGACTGGCATGGGCGCCTTCAGCACTCAGATGGCCTGCAACACAATGATCGAGTGCATTCGGTGCCGTCGCAAAAAGACAGCCCGCCGCAGCCGAGCAAATGAATCCATCCAGAATGACCGGAATACCCGACGCCCGAGCCCCTGCAATCGCCCCAGCCATGGCTGCGAGTTCACGCCCGCCAAGACAACGCAGCATTTCCAGCCCGTCGCCTGCATCAGCATGACGCGACACCCCTTCCGCAACGACCCGCGATTTCAGAGCGAGACCTGCGTCGTCGACGCCGGTACCCCGCCCTGTCCACGCATCCGCATCTCCACCAAAACAAGCCGCTGCCAAAGCCGCGGCCGAGGTCGTGTTGCCGATTCCCATTTCTCCCACCACCAATACATCCGCATTGGTATCCACCGATTGCCAGCCAACACGCAGCGCCTCCACGACCTCCACCTCGGTCATCGCGGCGCCTTTTGTGAAATCCTGTGTCGGCGTGTCGAGGGAGAGCGCATGCACATCAAGCCGCGCACCCACTGACTTTGCCAGTTGGTTGATCGCCGCGCCACCGTGCAGAAAATTCAACACCATCTGTTCGGTGACCTCAGGTGGAAAGGCTGAAACACCCTGGGCAGCAACACCATGATTTCCAGCAAAAACAATAACCTGCGGCGCTTTCACCACAGGTTTTTCCTCACCGCGCCAGCCTGCATACCAGATTGCGAGGTCTTCAAGACGCCCCAAGGCTCCCGGCGGCTTTGTCAATTGACTGTTCCGGTTTCTTGCCGCCGCTATCGCCTCCTGAGAAGGTGCCGACTGCGTTTGCAAGAGCGACCGAAACCCGGCCAAATCGGTGAATTCAATTGTCATCAGGGTCCCTCGATACTTGATCTTTGCACTCTGTTTACCCAAAGCTGCGGCACCATCAAGGACAGCAAAGCCGTATCGCGTATGAAAACCGACAGTTTGCCATTTTTTCTGCGAGACGTGCTCGTTGCGGGCAGTTTGCTGACCCGCCTGCCCCTGCCGCGGCTAAGCGATACAGCGTTTGCCGCAGGCGCGCGGGCAACCTGGGCTTATCCCATTGCAGGCCTTCTGATCGCCGGATGCGCGGCTCTTTGCATGGTGGTGGCGCAAGAGGTGGGTCTGCCAGATCCGATCACCGCAGGACTTGCTCTTGGCGTGATGATCTTGGCAACCGGCGCCATGCACGAGGATGGCCTGTCAGACACCGCAGATGGCTTTTGGGGGGGCTACACCAAGGAGCGCCGCCTCGAAATCATGAAGGACAGTCAGATCGGCACGTATGGCACTTTGGCGCTGATCGTCGTAGGCGGATTGAGATGGGTCTGCTACAGCATGCTGATTTTCGCCGGACCGGCTGTGCTGTTTTCTGTTGCAGCGCTGTCTCGCGCTGCAATGCCCGCGTTGATGCATACGCTCCCGCACGCACGTCAAAACGGTCTGGCACGTAGCGTCGGTCGGCCGGAAACCGCGTCGGTGGTCGCAGGCTGCGCCATAGCGCTTGGCATTGCGGTCCTATGTCTGGGCGACGAGGCCATTGCCCCGATTGTCATGGTGACGGCAACTGCCATGGGCGTTGCGGCGCTTGCGCGCCGCAAGATCGGTGGCCAGACAGGTGATGTTCTCGGAGCCACGCAACAACTCTGCGAAGTGACCGCTCTGCTCACACTGACAGCAACACTTACATGACGAAAAAACCGCGCCCGAGTTGGGCGCGGCTCATGATAGATATTCGTTGAAACGGCTGTTCAGGCTGCGACGCGGCTATCCAGCACATCACCGACTTGCTTTGCCGCTGCCAACTCGTCACCGCCGCCAACTGCCGCAACTTCGCGCGTCAAACGTTCCAGCGCTGCCTCATAAAGCTGACGCTCGGAATAGCTCTGTTCACGCTGATCATCGGTGCGATGCAGATCGCGCACCACCTCGGCGATCGCAATCAGGTCTCCGGAATTGATCTTTTGCTCATATTCCTGAGCCCGACGCGACCACATCGCGCGTTTTACTTTGGCCTTGCCCTTCAGCGTCTTCATCGCATGCGTGATGACATCGGGGCTGCTGAGTGCGCGCATTCCGATCTCAGTCGCTTTGTGGGTTGGTACCCGCAGGGTCATCTTGTCCTTTTCAAAGGAGATGACGAACAATTCGAGCTTGATCCCCGCAACTTCCTGTTCTTCGATGGACAGGATTTGCCCTACACCATGCGCTGGGTAGACGATGAATTCGTTCGGGCGGAAATCAAGTTTCTTAGATTTTGACATTCAGTTTTCCTCGGCTGACACGGCCAACCCGCACACTCGACAGTCAAAAACACACGGAGCGAAGCCCTGAAAGCCGCGCAAGCCAGTGTGTTATTCCTGATAATGAGTGCAAATCGTGCAAAGCACGACGCAGCGAGCCGCCATTCTGTCTTCGTTATAACAACAGTGTATCACAAAAAACAGGCGGGCGAAAGCAGCGCACGGTTTTGAGACTGTTTAGTCATGTAAAATTGGGCCGTTAACAAATTTTTCGCACTATTCCGCAAGCGAATCAGAGACTGAATGGTCAGCCTCCCTCACCTGGTGCCTCGGAAAAGTACTTCTCAAGCTTGCCAGTTTCGCCGTCACGCTCTTCCGCATCCGGCAAAGGGTCTTTCTTGGTTATGATAACGGGCCAAAGCTCCGAATACTTGCGATTGAATTCGACCCACTTTTCCATGTCCGGCTCGGTGTCCGGACGGATCGCATCCGCGGGACACTCCGGCTCACACACGCCACAGTCGATGCACTCATCCGGGTGAATGACCAGCATGTTCTCGCCTTCGTAAAAGCAATCAACCGGGCAAACTTCGACGCAGTCGGTGTATTTGCAGGCGATGCAACTGTCGTTGACGATGTAGGTCATTGGTGAGCCTCTGAAACGTAACTGTAACCGCTAGCTAAATCAGCCGCTTGCATCAATCAAGAGAGCGCGCCCGATAAAGATCAAGGGTGCGACGATCTCGCTTGGTCGGGCGACCTTTTCCTTCGAAACCCGGGTTTTCAGGGGCACTTTCCCGCGAACACGCCTCTGGCGGGGACAAATCAGTGTAAAGTGTTTGCGCCTCGGCGGCCGGGCCCCGACGACCCCCAAGCGCCTCGATGCGTATCACCCGGACACGATCCGCCTGAGAAAAGGTCAGAACGTCGCCAGGGCTGACCATGTGACTGCGCTTTTGCGCGTGTGTCCCATTTACACGCACATGGCCCGATGCGACGACAGATGCGGCCAGCGACCGGGTCTTGAAAAACCGGCCATGCCAAAGCCATTTGTCGATGCGCAGCTTGTCTGCCACCTACTTGTCGCCCTTCAACCCCATAAGCGCGGCCGCAAAGGGATTATCCGGATCAATTTTCTTTTCTGCCTTGGGTGGGCGGGCTGAAAACTTCTGTGCGCCCTTGTTGCCGCCTCGACCCTTGTCGTTTTTCGGGCCGCCGCGACGCCCCTTCTGGCCAGGTTTACCTTTGCCTTGCGGCTTGTCGCCCCCACGATTAGGCCGCTGGTTGGCACGCGGCGCGCGCGCCCAAGTAAACGTGTAGAAAACTTCTGTTTCCGGCACAGCTTCGTCCATTTCACCGTCCGAGTTGACTGACATTGCTGCCTGAGGCACCGAACTGAGTGCGTCAGCGACCTCGACACCCTCCGCGTCTGTTATGGCGTCGTCCGACGTTGTCTCTTCGGCCAGTTGCGGTGCATCAGAAGGCGCAGCCGTTTCTGCATTGTCTTGGAGTTCTGAGACCGCATCAGGCGGCAGTTCGCGCGCGGTATCCATCACAGGATTTTCCTGCGCATCGCCGCTCGTGTCCACGACCTCTGTGGGTTTGACCTTTGCGCGCTCGCCGCGTTCGGCTTTGTAGCCCAACCCTTGCATCAGATCTGCGAACTGTTCCAGCGTCATGCCCGTAATCGACAGCATATCCGCTTTCGCCTCGAACCCACCGCGCGAATCTTCGACGCGCAGCATGTCGGCAAGCCGTTCCAGCATATCGATGCGGATCGCTCTTTCACCCGCCACGCGATACCCTGCCATGGTGTCCGCGCCTTCCGGCATCTCCGGATCGGTTGGGATAGTGACCAATCCAGGGGGCGGCGCTTCGGGGAAAGTATCCAACCCTTTTGTCAGCGACCACAGCACCAACCGCAACCGTGTCGGTGCAGGCTTGAGCAGCAATGGCATGAAAACGGTGAACTGACCAAACCTAATGCCATGCTTGCGCAATGCACCACGAGCATCTTGATCCAGCGCTTTGACGTCTTCCGCAACTTGAGAACGCGGCAGAACACCCATGGCCTCAACCATCTGAAAGGCAAACCCGCGGGCCAGGCCCGTCAATGTCTCATCGCGCGAAAGGTTCATCAAAGGCTCAAACAGTGCCGCAACCTTGCGATCAATAAAGTGCTGTAACCGCCGCTCAACTTTCTGTGCCACATCAGGCCCGGCAACATCATCTACAAAGACCGAAACCAGTGGTTTCAAAGGATCAGCGCCCGGCACCAGCTTGCCCACCGCATCACTGCCCCACATCAGGCCGCCCTGTTCGGTGAAATCAATCTCGGTGTCCGGAGCGTTATAGAACCTGTCAGCCCTCAGGTGAAACTGAGGTGCCAGAGCTTGCAGCGCGGCCGACTTGATTGTCTTGGCCTCGGCACCTGTGGCGCTTTTGTCCTGACTGAAACGGAAGCCTTCCAACTTACCGACATATTCTCCTTCGACGGTCACTTCGCCGGTATTCGATACTTCTGCCACCATGGCTTCCTTCTGGTTGAGCCGCCGCAAGAGCACGGATGTGCGCCGGTCTACAAATCTTTGGGTCAGACGCTCGTGCAGCGCATCCGACAGCCTGTCTTCTACAGAACGTGTTTGCTCACGCCAATGGCTTATCTCATCTGTCCAACCTTTCCGCTGAGCCACGTAGGTCCATGTGCGGATATATGCCAGTCGTTTGGACAAGGCATCAATGTCTCCTTCGGTCCGGTCGATACGCTGGATGTGACGACCGAGCCACGCGTCAGGTAACTGCCCTTTCTCATGGAGATAGCCAAAGATCTGCTCCAGCAAGCTGGCATGTTCCACATAACTGATGCCGCGGAAATCCGGGATGCGACATACATCCCACAAAAGCCTCACCGAAGGGCCGTCCGTACACCGCGCAATAACGTCGGTGACCTGCGACAGCGCTTTCAAGGCTCGCAGGTCGTCCGCTTCGCGTGCGCGGGCGAGTATTTCGTCTTCTGGCGCACGCTCCAAAGACTGTATCAACCGTTCGATGGATCCAAACTGTAAGGCGTGGTTTCGCCAGTTCAGCTTCTTTAGAGGCGTGAAGCGATGATCGCATATCGCCTGCACCACCCCCTCATCGAGAGCGCCCGCCTCGCCAGTGACACCAAAGGTGCCGTTTTTCATGCCACGGCCTGCACGACCGGCGATTTGCGCCAACTCGTTAGGTGCCAGAGGGCGCATCCGGCGACCATCGAATTTGGCCAAGGCCGAGAAAGCGACGTGACCCACGTCCAGATTCAGCCCCATGCCGATCGCATCGGTGGCCACCAGATAGTCGACGTCACCATTTTGGTACATTTCGACCTGCGCATTCCGCGTGCGCGGGCTCAACGCGCCCATGACAACCGCCGCACCGCCCTTCTGGCGTCGGATCAGCTCCGCAATCGCATATACATTTTCAACAGAAAATCCGACTATTGCACTTCTAGGCCGCATTCTGCTTATCTTTTTCTGACCAATATAGGTCAATTGAGACATACGCTCTCGCTGAATAAACTGAGCACCCGGCACAAGCGCGCGGATTGAACCACGCATGGTGTCAGAGCCCATAAACAACGTCTCGTGAAGCCCCCGCGCGCGCAGCAACCGGTCGGTAAAAACGTGCCCTCGCTCTGGATCGGCACAAAGCTGTATCTCATCAACTGCGAGAAAGTCGCACCCCATGCCCTCTGGCATCGCTTCTACCGTGCAGACCCAGTATTGCGTGCGGGGAGGTACAATCCGCTCTTCGCCCGTCACCAATGCCACAACGGACGGCCCGCGCGCCGCGACCACCCTGTCGTACACTTCGCGCGCCAAAAGCCGCAGAGGAAGCCCAATGATGCCGGTACGATGCCCCAGCATGCGATCTATCGCGTAGGTTGTTTTACCCGTATTGGTCGGGCCTAAAACGGCCACAACCCTCTGTTCACCTGCCACGGCAGAAATCCTTGGTTGTTCGGCTTAGAGCGTCTGTGGGCCCCCTCGACCGGCCAGTCGTTCGCGTGCGGATTTAGCGTGTTCATGGTGGGGATTCATTTCAAGAACCTGATCAAAGGCGCGGGCCGCCCTGTCATAATCACCAAAGTCCTGAAACATGATACCAAGCCCGAAGATTGCGTCATATTGATACGGGTTAAGAGAGAGAGCACGTTGCAGGTCATCCAGCGCCGGACCAAAGAGCTCTGCCCGATAGTAGGCCGTCGCGCGGGCATGCCAGCCCTCGGCAAAATCCGGTGCGTGATCTGTCAGGGCAGAAAAGTGTTCGATTGCGAGTATATAATCCTCGGCCTCCATTGCTTCTCGTCCCCGTTTCAACAGCAGGTCCATCGCAGCAGAGCCGGAATTATCCCAAATCAAACTGAGTTCGCGGTCGATCCGCTGCGCTTCTGATTCGGGCGCGTCACGCAGAGCGAGAAGCAGTTCCGCCTCGCGATCCTGAGCCCCAACACCACTGGCAAAAACAGTACTTGCCAAAAGTGCCGTAACGATCAGTTTGAGAATCTGTAAAGAGCTAGCCATAACACTAATGAATGTAACAGCCGCGTCCGGCAAATCCAGAGCCCGGATGCATAACAGGTAAAAAGGGCTTATCCATGAGCGAGACACTCGACACTGCAGTCGCGAAACTGAACGAAAAAATGGCCGGTTCGGATTTTGGCGGAACAGCAAAATTTGACATAGACGGCGAAGGATCGATCATCATGGACAGTTCCGGTGCGCGCATCAGCGACGATCCTGCTGATGTCACCCTGTCGGCGGACGCGGATACATTCCAATCCATCCTCGAAGGTGAAACAGATCCGACGGGCGCATTCATGTCCGGCAAGCTGACAGTAGACGGCGACATGGGTCTTGCCATGCAACTCGCGGGTGCCCTCGCCTGATGCCATTGGTTCCCGCGCCGTTCCTGGACGACATCGCCTATGGACCGGATGGCGGGGCCGCCTATTGGCTTCACACTTCGGATAACGTCAAGATACGCGTCGGGCACTGGCCGCTCGACGCGGCAAAAGGCTCTGTGCTGATCTTTCCCGGGCGCACTGAGTTTATAGAAAAATACGGGCAATCCGCCGCGCACTTCGCTGATCGCGGGTTCGCCAGCCTCGCTGTCGATTGGCGTGGGCAAGGGCTTGCGGAGCGTTTGCTCGACAATCCGTTGATCGGACACGTGAATCAGTTTTCCGATTACCAGAAAGATGTAGCCGCCCTGATACGTGCTGCACGTGAACTCAATTTGCCAAGACCTTTTTATTTGCTGGCGCATTCCATGGGGGGGGCCATCGGTCTGCGCGCCTCCATAGAAGGTCTCGCTGTAAAGGCCGTTGCTTTCAGCGGGCCAATGTGGGGGATCAAGATCGCCCCACACCTAAAGCCGATGGCGTGGACACTCAGTCATCTGATGCCTCGCGTCGGTCAGGGTCACCGTCTTACGCCAAGCACAAGGATAGAGCATCATGTGCTTGCCGACGGTTTTGAGGGCAACCTGCTAACACGCGACCGACGGCAGTTCGAAATCATGCGAGAGCAACTGACAAAACATCCCGAACTGTCCTTGGGGGGCCCAAGCTTGGTCTGGTTGCGCGAGGCGCTTCTTGAGACCAAACACCTTGCCGGGCGCCCCTCGCCGAGCATGCCCTGCGTTACCTTTCTTGGCAGCAACGAACGCATCGTCGATATAGGCCATATTCACCGGCGCATGTCGGATTGGAAGAACGGCGTGCTCGAGCTCGTTCCGGATGGCGAGCACGAAGTGCTGATGGACGCACCTGACGTGTCCGGGCCGGTCTTTGACCGGATGGCACAACTTTTCAACGGGGCCAAGAACGCGTAGCTGCTGGGCTTTTGCCGCGAAGTGCCTAAATTCTATGCTATGGGCACGCAAGACATACTGACATTTACGGAAAGAGGCATCTATTGCGCGGCGGGTGATTTTTATATCGACCCTTGGCGCCCTGTGGAGCGTGCGCTGATCACACATGGGCATGCGGATCATGCACGTTACGGTCACGGGGAATATTTGGCTACACACGCGGCCTTGCCTGTCATGCGGCATCGGCTTGGAATCATAACCGCACAAGGAATAAACTACGGGGAAAAGATCCGTTTGGGCGACGCGACCGTATCGTTTCACCCAGCCGGCCATGTGCCGGGCTCGGCACAGATCAGGGTAGAAGTCGCCGGCGAAGTCTGGGTTGCATCGGGCGATTATAAAGTTGAGGACGATGGCTTGTCAGACGCTTTCGAGCCGCTGCGATGCCACCATTTCATTACTGAATCCACTTTTGGGCTGCCGGTGTTTCGCTGGCGACCGCAGTCCGACGTGGCGCAGGAAATCAACTCTTGGTGGCGTGCCTGTGCCGCCTCGGGCAAGACTGCTTTTTTAGGCGCTTACGCCTTGGGGAAGGCTCAGCGGCTTCTGACAATGCTGGACACCGGCATCGGGCCGATTTTGACCCATGGTGCGGTCGAGGCAACCAACCAGATCCTTCGCCGGCAAGGCATTTCGCTGCCCGACACGATCGCTGCGACAAAGGCCATCGCCCCCAAGTCCCATCCCGGCGCAATCGTTGTCTCGCCCCCGTCTGCTTTGGGCAGCGCGTGGGCGCGCCGGTTTGGTCCGCAGGAGAATGCTTTTGCAAGCGGTTGGATGGCGCTGCGCGGCGTGCGCAGGCGGCGCGCTGGTGACCGCGGCTTTGTGATTTCGGATCATGCTGATTGGCCGGGTTTACTGTCGGCCGTCAAAGAAACGCAGGCGGAAAATATATATGTAACGCATGGTTATACGGATATCTTCACGCGGTATCTGAGTGACAACGGTTGGAATGCGCAGGTCGTTCCCACAGAATTCGGTGGCGAAGATGCCGAAGAGGAAGACGCGTCATGAAAGACTTTGCCGCGCTTTTCAACACCATCGATCAAACTACTAAATCGACAGTCAAAACCCGCGCGCTCGCCGAATACTTCAAAACTGCGTCTGACGATGACAGACTGTGGACAATTGCGTTGTTTTCTGGCCGTCGCCCTCGGCGTGCAGTCACAACAACGCGATTGCGCGAATGGGCCGCTGAACAAGGTGCTATTCCATTATGGCTCTTTGAAGAGTGTTATCCAATCGTCGGTGACCTTGCAGAAACAATCGCCCTCGCGTTGCCACCGAACGAAACGTCAACCAACAAGCCGCTGTCTGTCTGGATCAATGAGCTACGAGACTTGGCCGATGTCGATGAAGCCGAACGCAAAGCTTATGTGTTAGAGGCGTGGTCGCAACTGGGTGGCACCGAACGTTTCGTGTTCAACAAACTGATTACCGGTGGCTTTCGGATGGGTATCAGCCAAAAACTGATGACCCGTGCGCTGTCGCAAGCCACCGGAAAACCGGAAACCGAACTTGCGCACAGGCTAATGGGCAAATGGCAACCAGATACGATCAGTTGGGCGGACCTGATTGAGGCCGACGATCCGCTGGCAGATGCATCGCGCCCCTACCCGTTTTACCTTGCTTATGCCTTGGAGGCTGAGCCTGAAAGCCTTGGTGCGCCGGATGAATGGCGGGCTGAATGGAAATGGGATGGCATCCGCGGACAGCTCATTCTGCGAGACGGCAGCTATTTTGTCTGGTCCCGTGGTGAAGAACTGATGACGGACAGGTTTCCGGAACTTGCGCGTGCTGTAGATTTCATCCCGCCCGGTACGGTGTTGGATGGCGAACTGCTCGTTTGGCGGCCCGGAGCCGAGCACCCTGAGAGCTTCAATGCGCTGCAAGCCCGCATCGGGCGCAAGACAGTCCCCAAAAAATTGCTTGCCGAGGCTCCGGTCGTGTTGCACGCCTACGATCTGTTGGAGTGGCAGGGAAACGACACGCGCAGTAAGGAATTTGCTGAACGTCGTGAATTACTGGAGCAAGCATGTGCCGATTTACCTGCCGATGCGCCGGTCAAGCTGTCACCCCAGCTTGGCTTTGACACCTGGACGGGATTGGCACAGCAGCGGGCTACGGCGCGCGACGCTCAGGCCGAGGGCGTTATGCTCAAGCGTGCGGATAGCCCGTATTTGGTAGGTCGCAAGAAAGGTGACTGGTGGAAATGGAAGCTGGATCCGCTGACTATCGATGCGGTGATGATTTACGCGCAATCTGGCAGCGGGCGCCGCGCGAACCTCTTTACGGATTTCACCTTTGCGGTTTGGAACGGTGACGATCTTGTCCCCTTCACCAAGGCTTATTCAGGTCTGACAGACGCCGAATTCCGCCAGATCACAGCATGGGTGCGCAAAAACACGCAGCAACGCTTTGGCCCGGTGCGGCAGGTCACGCCGTACCATGTCTTTGAGATTGCTTTCGAAGGAATACAAGCCAGCCCCCGACATAAATCAGGCGTTGCTCTGCGGTTTCCACGCATGTCACGGTGGCGCCAAGACAAACCGTTGACTGAAGCCAATACGCTGGACGATTTGAAAGACATGCTGAAAACTTATGGCTGATACTTGCAAACCCACCGCAACAATGCCGCCCACGCCGGCAGAACCCAAAAGACGCGCCCCCGAGGGTGCATGCGACGCGCATGTGCACCTTGTAGGCGGGCCGGAAGACTTCCCGCTTTGGTCCGGGCGCGTCGAAGACCCGGCCCCCGGGCCTGATTATGAGGGGTGGCTGAAGCTGTACCGCGACCACCTACAAACACTGGGCTTTTCGCGTGGCGTAATCGTACACTCAATTTTATACGGTACCGACAACAGCATTACTGTAGAAACCGTCAAGCGGCTCGGGGATGAATTTCGCGGCGTGGGCCTGCTGCCGGATAGTGCAACAGATCGCGATTTGGATGAGTTTGCTGTATGGAACATGGCGGCGGTACGTCTCAACTACGTTCACGGGGGCGTTCTGAGCTGGGACGGTGCACGCGCAATGGCGCCCCGGCTAAGGGACCGGGGTTTGCACATTCAGATGCTTGCCCACGCCGACCAGCATATGGAAGCTCTAGCCAACGATATCCGCGCGATGCCCGTCGATGTTGTCTTTGACCATATCGGCTGGCCTGCAAACGACCGATCACCCGAAAGCGCAGGTTTTGAAAAGATGTGCCAGCTTTTGCAAGAAGGGGTCATTTGGGTGAAGCTATCTGCAGTCTATCGCATGTGTCGCGCGCCTTACTGCGACGTGGACGAACTGGTGGCGAAATTGATTGCAGCCAACCCCGACCGTTGCTTGTGGGGTTCTGACTGGCCGCACCTGATGCTTGCGGATGCCGAGATGCCACATGCCAACGCACTTTTGGATGCCTTTGACCGCGTGGTGCCTGATGATGCAACGCGCCAGCGCATTCTCGTCGACAATCCCGCCAAATTGTTTGGGTTTTAGGCTCGAATTCATCGCGCGTCGCTTGTTCCTGCGCGATGTGCGGCATAGGTAAGTCAAAACTGAACTGCGAGGACGAATATGCTGACCCTGCCCTTTCCTGTAAAAGATGCCAATGCAAACGGTGCAGCGACCCCACTGGGTGATCTGCCGGAATGGAACTTGGACGATCTTTATACCGGAGAAGATGCGCCAGAGCTCAAACGCGATCTGGACTGGCTGGAACAGGCCTGCAGCAGCTTTGCCAGCGATTACGATGGCAAGCTTGCAAGTCTGGATGCGGCAGGTTTTCTCGACTGCGTTCTGCGCAACGAGAAGATAAACCAGGTTGCCGGACGCATCATGTCCTTTGCTGGCTTGCGATATTATCAGCTCACCACCGACGCGGGCCGCGCGAAATTCATGTCCGACCTGCAGGAAAAGATCACCAACTTTACGACACCACTGGTGTTTTTCACGCTCGAGATCAATCGCCTGCCTGATGATCACCTCGATGGCCTCTATGCGCAAAACGCAGATCTTGCGCGCTACAAGCCTGTTTTCGATCGCATCCGTGCGATGAAGCCTTACCAACTGTCTGACGAGTTGGAAAAATTCCTGCACGATCTTGGCGTGGTCGGAGACGCATGGGAGCGGCTGTTTGACGAAACAATCGCGGGCTTGGAATTCGAGGTGGCCGGTGAGGCGCTGAACATCGAAGGCACACTCAACCTCTTGACTGATGTCGACCGGGACAAGCGCGAGGCGGCCGCCCGCGAATTGGCGCAAGTCTTTTCGAGCAACATCAAAACCTTTGCGCGGGTTCACAACACCCAAGCCAAGGAAAAAGAAATCGTTGACCGCTGGCGCGGCATGGAAAGTCCGCAGATGGGCCGTCACCTGAGCAATCAGGTCGAACCCGAGGTTGTTGAGGCCCTGCGCAACGCCGTGGTTGCGGCCTACCCCAAGCTCAGCCACCGGTATTACGAGCTTAAACGCAAGTGGCTTGGCCTCGATCAAATGCAGGTTTGGGATCGCAACGCGCCGCTCCCGCTGGAAGACCCCAGCATCGTCGCTTGGGAAAAGGCGGAAAAAACGGTCATGGAAGCTTACGCGGCCTTTGATCCGCGTATGGCGGATATTGCAGAGCCGTTCTTTAATAAAGGCTGGATTGATGCTGCAGTAAAACCGGGCAAAGCCCCCGGCGCTTTTGCTCATCCGACCGTGACCAATGTGCACCCTTACGTCATGCTAAACTACCTCGGAAAACCGCGGGACGTGATGACGCTCGCGCACGAGCTTGGGCACGGCGTTCATCAAGTGCTTGCCGCCGAACAAGGCGAAATGCTGTCGTCCACCCCCCTCACGCTCGCAGAAACGGCTAGCGTGTTCGGCGAAATGCTGACTTTCCGCAAAATGCTCGACGCTGCCGAAACCGATGCGCAACGAAAAGTGCTTTTGGCAGGCAAGGTGGAAGACATGATCAACACCGTTGTCCGTCAGATCGCTTTTTATGATTTTGAGTGCAAGTTGCATGACGCGCGCCGCGCCGGCGAACTCACGCCAGAAGACATCAATGCGCTGTGGATGTCAGTTCAGGCAGAAAGCCTTGGGCCCGCATTTGAATTAATGGACGGCTACGAGACATTCTGGGCTTATATCCCGCACTTTGTCCATTCGCCGTTCTATGTCTATGCTTATGCTTTCGGCGACGGCCTCGTGAATGCGCTTTACGCGGTTTACGCGGAAGGCGATCCGGGTTTTGAAGACAAATACTTTGAAATGCTCAAAGCTGGCGGCTCCAAACACCACAAAGAGTTGCTCGCCCCATTCGGGCTTGACGCTTCTGACCCGGCCTTCTGGGACAAGGGCCTGAGCATGATATCCGGGTTCATCGACGAATTGGAAGCGATGGAAGGCTGACGATCCGTTACAATCAAAAAAACCCCCGCAGAATTTCTGCGGGGGTTTTTTGTTCCAAAACTTCAATAAATCAGGCGGTCTGATCGTCCAAAGCGGCGTCGGGCGCGTTCTTTGCCACTGACGCGATCCCATTGTCCCGCGCGGACGTGCTTTCATAGGTTTCCGATACGCCGATCACCTGTCCGTTTGTGGCTTTCAGGTTGAACCGAGGCTTACCGCCCTTGGTTTCAGTCCGGTCGAACCGCGCATCGTCTTGTGAATTCTTGCGAACACTTTCAATGCCATTCAAAGCGCTTGCCTTGGCTTTGTAACCTTCGCTGGCAAGGATCACCTGCCCGTTTCCAGCCTTGAGCCGAAAGCGGAATTCCCCCGCTTTATCCGTGTAAAGTTCAAATTTACCTGCCATATCCCTCTCCTGCTAATCCCCGTGTCACATATTGCAGACCTCCCGCGAAATCGATGGGGAGGCTCCACAACATCTGGACTAAAAAAGATCGCTCAGTCAATCTATAGTGTGAGTGCAACTGCGGTTTTTGGCCCACACTTGCTACGAAGCGGATTGCGCTGCGCCAAATGTCATATCCATCATCCGCTGCGTTCCCTTCGAAAATTCGAGGGGACAGGCATAGGGCGCACCTGTCAGGGCCGAATTGCAAAATGCCTCAACCTGCAAAACGTAATGATTGACACCGGGAAAGCGCACTACCGTGCGTGTCTTTCCAGCCGTTTCGAGGACCAGTTCAGCCTGATCATGAACCGCCGCATTGAAGGGGCAAGATACAGTCAGAATCCCCTGATCGCCATGAAAGACCAACTGCTGGCGATTGAACAAGCGCATTGACACTACGGCGCCGTAGGTGAATGACCGAAATTGCGCTGCCATCTGAACGAATACATCGACATCATTTTCCCATTCAATATGCGCAAAAGGAATGCTTTCCGGCTCTTCTCCGGTGACAAAACGCGCAGCACCAAAAGTATAGACTCCAATATCAGGCAAACCGCCGCCGCCAGCACTGGCTTGGTTTCGAATGTTGTTCTTGTCGCTGTTAAAGTATGAAAACACGGCCTCGACGTGTTTCAGCGTGCCAATAGCACCTTGCGCGACCAGTTCTTTCGCGCGCAGGAACTGCGGGTGATGCACAATCATGTAGGCCTCTGCCGCCAGTTTGCCGCTGGCATCGCGCGCAGCAATCAGTTGGTCAAATTCACTGGCGTTTAGCGTCATAGGCTTTTCGCACAACACATGCTTGCCTGCCGCGAGGGCCTTCAGTGACCACTCGACGTGTAAATGATTGGGCAGCGGGATATAGACGGCGTCGATAGAAGCGTCGTTCAGCAAAGCATCGTAACTCTCATGCACAACAATGCCCGGTGCAAATGCTGCAAACCGTTCAACCTTATGCTCTGATGATGTCGCCAATGCTGCCAATTCCGCGCCGCGCGCTGCATGTATCGCGGGGCCCATATGCGTTGCCGCAAAGTTTGCTGCCCCCAAAATACCCCATCTCAGATGTGTCATGCCTGTGTCCCCCGCTGTCCTGTTAGGCTCAAGCGTACTGCATCGGCAATGGCAAGGTGAACTGCAATTGCGCAGGTTCGCTTACTTTAGTTGGCTGTCCTTGGATCCCCGCCGGTTTATCCCGCCGCGTGGTTGAAAGCGAGCATCGCGTTCCTGCATGCAATCGATGCAAAGCTTTACGCCCGGGATTGCTTGCCGACGCGCCTCTGGGATTGCCTCCTCGCATTCAGCGCAATGCGTCAGACTTTCTCCGACGGGCGCGGTGCGGGACTTGAGGCGCGCCAACTCATCGTTGATTGAAGCTTCTATCTGTTCATTCACCGCGCCATCGCGCGCCCAACCACCAGCCATATCACCCTCACACGTCAAAAAAACCCTGCCCAGTCTGTGGGCAGGGCCGTCAATTCGTCAAGTCTGCGGATTTAAGCGCTGGCCAGCATGCCCTTTTCGCGGGCCAGTTCACGCATTTTCTTTTGCAGCTTTTCAAACGCACGTACTTCAATCTGGCGAATACGTTCGCGGCTGACATCATACTCCGTGCTCAGGTCTTCCAGTGTGACAGTCGCGTCCGAAAGGCGGCGCTGCGTAAGGATATCCTTCTCGCGATCGTTCAGTACGCCCATCGCTTCGGCGAGTAGCTCTCTTCGCGCCTCCAACTCGTTGCGTTCTTCGTATTCGCCGGCCTGATCAGCATCTTCATCTTCAAGCCAGTCCTGCCACTGCATGGCACCTTCGCCTTCAGAACCTACCGTCGCATTAAGTGATGCATCGCCGCCAGACATCCTGCGGTTCATTGAAATCACCTCTTCTTCGGTGACTCCAAGATCGGTGGCGATCTGCTTGACATTTTCAGGGCGCAAATCGCCCTCCTCCAAGGCACCGATCTTGTTCTTGGCCTTGCGCAGATTGAAGAAAAGCTTCTTTTGTCCAGACGTCGTGCCAAGTTTAACCAGAGACCACGACCTCAGGATGTACTCCTGAATTGACGCGCGTATCCACCACATGGCGTAGGTCGCCAAGCGAAAGCCTTTTTCGGGGTCAAACCGCTTTACAGCTTGCATCAAACCGACGTTCGCCTCGGAAATCACCTCGGCTTGCGGCAAGCCGTATCCGCGATATCCCATGGCAATCTTGGCCGCGAGACGCAGGTGTGACGTCACCATCTTATGAGCTGCTTCCGTGTCCTGTTCTTCGACCCAGCGTTTGGCAAGCATGTACTCCTCTTCCGGCTCCAGCAGCGGAAATTTGCGAATTTCCTGCATGTAGCGGTTCAGACCACCTTCCGGTGTCGGCGCGGGGAGATTTGCATAATTGGCCATGTTGAGCCTCCGAATGTTTACGCTCTTAACATCATATGGGGACTAAACCGATCGGTTCAAGTCTCCTGACGTGGAAATTGTTAACCAAAACCTGCCAGATATTTCTTAATGAAAGCCTGCCAGACGGCGCTTGATTTGACACTACACAGCGCGGTGACGTCACAAGAAATTGGTTAATGTGTCAGTCAAACCCTTATTTGACGCAATAGTTCCGACATGTCGGGCGGAATATCTGCCTCAAATGTTACAGCTTTACCGGTTACAGGATGCTCAAACCCCAGAACCGCTGCATGCAGCGCTTGTCGGGGAAAGCCATTAACAGCGGAAACCGCCGCCTCTGACAGGGCTTTTGCCGGTATCTTGCGCCGTCCGCCATAGGTTTGATCACCAACCAGCCCATGGCCAGCATGCGCCATATGCACCCGAATCTGGTGGGTGCGGCCGGTTTCCAGCCAGCATTCCATTAACGCCAGAACTTCCGGATTGCCAAAACGCTCTGTCGTACGGGCGCGTGTCACCGCATGGCGCCCCCCTTGAAACAGAACCGCCTGACGCTGTCGATCTGTCTTGTGGCGCGCAAGCTGCGTTGTGAGCTTTAGGATATTGCCGGGCTCAAAACTAGCGCCTTTCACCCCACGCAAACGCGGATCATTTGCGTCAGGGACACCGTACACCAGCGCCTTGTAGTACCTTGTGACGCTGTGCGACTCGAATTGCACTGCCAGCCCGTGATGCGCGGCGTCAGTCTTGGCCACAACGAGCAAGCCGCTGGTGTCCTTGTCGATGCGATGCACGATGCCGGGTCGTTTCATCCCCCCCACCCCGGAAAGATCATTTCCGCAGTGATGCAGCAACGCATTAACAAGGGTCCCGGAAGGCGTGCCGGGCGCAGGATGCACCACCATTCCCGCTGGTTTGTTGACCACGACAAGATCAGCGTCCTCGAAAACCACATCCAGTGGAATGTTCTCTGGCAAGATGTGGCTGTCCTGCGCCTCCTCTATCGTTATCAGGACTGCAGCCCCCTGAGCGATCCGGGCCTTGGGGTCAGTGACAACCGTGCCGTCCACGCGAATACTGCCCGCTTCGATTAATTTGGCCAGTCTGGTGCGCGACAATGCGGCCTCTACTGGCACATCCCGTGCCAGCGCTTTATCAAGGCGCGACGGTGGCGCGTCACCAATGGTAAATTCTATCTGGCGAAATGACATGGAACATCCTGAGCTGCCCCCCGGATCCGAACAGGCCGAGCCTGCGAACCTGAAGTTCCTGCGACGGTTGGTGACGGTCCTGACCGCCACGATGATTGGCGGGGTTCTACTCATCATTGCGCTGATTGTCATCCGCTTCTACGATGTTCCCCCTGCCTTGCCCGAAGCGATCGACCTGCCGCAGGGTGTGAAGGCAACGGCCTTTACACAAGGGCCCGATTGGTACGCAGTTGTCACCTCTGACGATCAAATCCTGATCTTTGACAGGATCACGGGCCAGTTGAAACAGACAATCCGCATCGACTGACAAGCGATTCGCGGCATCACCAGCGCGAAACAGCTGCCGACAATCGCGGCAAATTTTTACGATTGTCGCCCTTTCAAAAACGAGCGCCATTTTCCACAAATCAATCCGGCGCGCGTTTCGCCATTGTTTCGCAAAAACAGTCAGTGGCGTAAAAAAGGTGAAAATGTGGCACGTTTGTGGCATCTATCCTCCCCAAGAGCGTGGTGTGTTGGGACGCTCCAGTAATTTGTTTTCTTGTTTGAGAGGCTGCATTGCTTCTCGGGAGTTAGGTAAATGGTATTGGTAAAACGCACCTTGTTCGTATCGGCGGTCATTTCTGCAGGACTGCTGTCCGCTTGTACGGACGCAACAAACCCCACGATCACCCGCGCCTCGCAAATTGACGATTTGCTGAATGAGCCTCGCCGCGACTGTACGCGTGATGTTCTGAGCAAAACGCTGGAACGCAGCTTGCTGGAAACAGAAGAAGGCACCGAGCTTTTGCGGGAGCTGGACGATGCCTGCCCTGATCTCGTCGGGGCGGACGCAAAACCTGAAACGCTGGTGGTTTCAGCATCTGCGCTTACACCGTCAGAAGAACCCGCCCCCAACCCGACGCCCGACGAAGAGCAGCCCGCGACGACCCCTGACCCCGGCCCGGATACAACAGGAGACGGCGACACCGGGGCGGATACCGGCGCTGACACTGGCAGTGACGACACGGGCGGAAGCGACACCGGCGGCGACGATACAGGCAGTGACGACACTGGTGGCGGCGATACTGGCGGTAACGGCAAAAATGGCAACAACGGCAATGGCAACGGCAGCGAGGGCGCAAGCCCAGGTCGCGGTGGCGGCGCCAATCAGGACGAATAATCCAACCATCTCAATGCTTAAGGCCTCTTGCGCGCGTATTGCGCGCAGGGGCGAGTAAGCTGACCAGCGACGGCGGTATTGTTGTGGAGTCAAGTGGTACCACCTCCTGGGCTCGAACCAGGGACCTCCTGATCCACAATCAGGCGCTCTAACCAACTGAGCTAAGGCGGCACAAACCCGCATTTAGCCTCCGCGCGAACGGATTGCAAGAGGCTTAAAAGTCGTAAGTGTAGGTCTCTACGACGACATCCTGACCAAAATGACGATCCGGTTTCGCGTCAATGCATTGCCATCCGAAATCCTGGTAAAGGCGACAGGCCGCCTCGTGGCTACGGTGTGTCCACAGGCGCATGCCCGAATACCCTTTGTCTTTTGCATACGCCATACAATTGCGCAAAAGCGATTTGCCCAGCCCCTTGCCGCGTGCCTCTGGCACCAAAAGGAACAGTCGGAGTTGGGCGGTTTTTTCATCCAGTTTCACACAGAACACAGAGCCTAGGCGCAGACCGTCTTGCTCGGCAATCCACGCTCTTTCCACAGCAGGATCGTGCGTTGCCAAAAACGTATCGATAATCTCTGCCACGAGTGTTGCGAAGGTATCATCAAAGCCTTCGTCGCGCGCATAAAGAATTCGATGCTGATCAACCAGCCAATCCCGGTCGTCCTGTGTCAAAAGGCGTAATTTCGGATCATCCATACAGGCAACTAACAGGACGACTGCTTGCATTTCAAGACAACGCGCTGTAGCCAAACTGAACCCCTAGGAGAGATACGTCATGGGTATCGATACAGAACGCGACATCGAAGCGAACCTGCAGATCGGACCGACCGACAAAGGCATGGTCCGAATTTACGTTGAGTCAGATGGTATTGAAATTCCTATGGACTTCTCGCCTGACGATGCATTGGAAATTGCAGACGAAATCGTGGCCGCCGCATCTCGTGCCCGCGGCAGCCAACCTTAGCGCAAACGCTAGCTCCAGAAGGCATCGGCGTCCGGGTCACGCAACCCGTGCAAGCGCCGCGCCGCGACCTGTGCAAACCCTTGGACGACCGATTTTCGGCGCGCCGGTGCCAGCTTGTCCTCAGTCGCCATGCGCATGATCTCCCCGCCATATGCGTCGGCAAGAATCAAGCCGCAGTCTTCCGGTAAGAGTTCAGTGGGAAAGTCACTGTCCACCGACCAGAAGAACCGATCACACCATTCAAGATAGCCCTGCCACTTATTGTCGGTCTGGAAATCGGCGCGACTTGATTTGCATTCGATGATCCAGATTTCTCCCTTTGGCCCTAATGCCATCACATCGACCCGCAAGCCACGTGCGGGCACGAGTTCTTCGACCGACACAAAGCCATGGCTCGCCATCAACCGCGCAGTGCCGCGCGCCAAAAGCTGTCCGGGTTGCATGGGGCGTAAATCGTCATGTGCCATAGCGAGAATATGAACATACCATGAACATCAATCAAGAAATTTATTGCCTGCGGCGATCACGCCCCTTGCCCCGAGTGCCGGGTACACATAAGTGCGAGGGGTGGCGGGTGCTGCATCTCTCGTGACTGGTTACGTTCCAGTGGCCTTAAGCAAATCCGAGGGAGCTGGCTCTGTTCAGGCTCTGGTCTGGTTACCTGGCGCCCACCTGTAAATACAGGTCCTCGGGAATAAAGAACCAAACGGTTATTGTGGGCCCGTCACGCCCATCGAAGCAGTAAGAGATTGGGGGCGCTGTCAGCGGCGCTTGATCAGATCGCGTTTTTTCTCAACGCGAACGGGGATCAGTACTTCATCGTGACGTGGCTCCGCAAAGAGCGACCGGAAAAATGCGATGACTGTATCAAACATAACTGCTCTCCTTCACTGTATAGTTTGGCACTCAGAGGCGAAATGTCCAGCACTTTTGCCTAAGAAGTCGAAACTGCGGCAGCATATCGCGCGTATGTTAATAATTTGCTCACTTCAGGTTTCTCAGCTGTCTGGCCCATAGTTCTGGGGGGTGTCACTGCGTACAGCCTGGTTGAGCGCAAGCGCAAACTGAACACCCGAAAAAACAATGCCGTTGAGCACCCAGAAGGCGACCATTGCAATCACCCCGTCATCTGACCCAGAAACAAGCCGCCGCAGGTCAGCCACATTGAAAAACAGGATGAGCACGCAAAACGCCAAGGAAATCGCGAATCCGTTCAACCCACTGACGAGGAACAGGCGAAAAACACGCGGAATTTTAGGCTTTGCGTTCATTTAGGAAGATTTAACGCCGCCACAACTTGTATCAAGTTGTCAAAACGCCTCGGGCCGTACTTCCCGTGCCATATGATCAAGGACAGCATTTACGAATTTGGGCTCTTTGCTTTCAGGAAAGAAGGCACGTGCCACGTCAACATATTCGGTGATAACGACCTTCGGAGGAGTGTCGGCGGCCTGAAGTTCCGCCCCCGCAGCGCGAAAAAGCGCCCGCAGCGTCGGATCAATACGCGCGATCGGCCATTTTGCGACGAGCGCCCTGTCAGTCATCTGGTCAATCGGCGCCTGAAAATTGACGGCGGTATCCAACACAGTTTCAAAGAGCGTCACATCCCCGTCGAGCATCTCCTGTCCCTCGTAGACCTCTCCGAACCGGTAGCTGAGAAACTCTGAACGGACCGCTTCAACGGTTTGCGCGGAATGCTCCATCTGAAACAGTGCCTGCACCGCGTACAGGCGGGCGGCAGATTTCATCTTGCGACGCTGATTACCGGAAAGATTACCGTGGTGCGAGCTCATGCAGTGTTTTTTCCGTCTGGATCACCAGCCATCAGCGTATCCTGCCCAGCTGGTTTAAAACCGACACCTTTCGTGTCGCGGGACCACTTACGGGCCAACGCGACAAGATGCAAGGCCGCTGCCGCAGCGCCGCCGCCTTTGTTCTGCCCGCCCACTTCGGCGCGCACTTCGGCTTGTTCACGATTTTCCACAGTAAGGATTCCGTTGCCAATACAGAGCCCTTGCAAGCCCAGTAACTGAAGCGCGCGGCTGCTGTCGTTGCACACAGTTTCGTAGTGCGTCGTCTCACCGCGAACAACACAACCTAACGCGACAAAGCCGTCAAAATTACTCAGCTGCTCAGCCAGACCAATGGCAGTTGGAACTTCGAGGGCACCGGGCATTTCCACCAATTCCCATGTGGCGCCAGCCGCTTCGATTTCGGCTTTTGCTCCTGCCACCAGATTATCTGCAATGTCCTTGTAGTAAGGGGACACAACGATCAGGATCTTTACCGGTCTGTCAAAATTTGGGCGTGGCAGAACATAGTGTTGGGTTGAGGATGCCATGGCCTATTCCTTTGTAATGGGACGGGTACCAACGATCGACAGGTTATAAGCCTCAAGGCCCAGATACTTGGTTTCGGGGCTGTCGGTCAGCAAGATGATATCGCGCATGCCCATGGTAGACATGATCTGAGCGCCTACTCCGGTGCGCTTGACGGTGCGGGGGCCCTCATCCTCTTCATCCGCAAAGCGCAGCTTTGGATGGGGTTCGCGGAATAGCAGGACGGCTCCCCTGCCCTCATCTGCAATAATCTGCATCGCTTTGGGCAATTCATCCGCAGGGCTGGGGCCGAGACCCAGCACATCTTCCAGCGCATTCAGCGCATGGGTCCGAACCAGTACCGGCTCGGGCGAGGAGATATCCCCTTTAGACAACATGACATGATCCGTGCCCGTAATCTCATCAGCAAAGACCCGCATCTGCCATTCACCGCCATAAGCCGATTGAACAGCCCGCTCGTCGCGCAAGCGCAAAAGGTTGTCGTGTTGCGAACGATAGGCAATCAGGTCGCTGATCGTACCAATTTTCATCCCGTGCTCGGCCGCGAATGTCACCAGATCTGGCAGACGCGCCATCTCACCGTCCGGTTTCATAATCTCGCAGATCACGCCGGACGGATGCAGCCCCGCAAGGCGGCTGATATCAACGGCAGCTTCTGTATGGCCGGCACGCACTAGGACCCCGCCGTTTCGCGCCCGCAGCGGAAAGACATGGCCCGGTGTCGCAATGTCGGCCTGCCCTTTGCTCTCGTCGATCGCGACCGCCACTGTCAAAGCGCGATCTGCAGCAGAGATGCCGGTACTGACGCCTTCGCGGGCCTCGATCGACACCGTAAAGGCTGTTTCATGTCGCGAAGAATTGTTGACTGCCATCATGGGCAAACCCAACTCTTCGATGCGCTGCGCGGTCATCGGCAGACAGATCAGACCGCGGCCATGAGTTGCCATGAAGTTGATCGCTTCGGCATCTGCAAATTGCGCAGGAATGACCAGATCGCCCTCGTTTTCGCGATCTTCGTGGTCCACGAGAATAAACATCTTGCCCTGCCGCGCCGCATCGATCACGTCAGAGATCGGTGAAATGCTGTCGCGCAGGTTGGCCTCAACCGGTCCCGGTGTTACAAAACTCATGCCAAGATTGCCTTTTGTGGTCTTTGGAGGCTCTTACCGCAGGCACGCGAGCTTGACCAGCGTTAGCCCGTGGACATCTCCGCCAGGCGCGCAACGTAACGAGCCAGCGTGTCGATCTCCAGATTGACCTTGTCTCCCACAGCGACATCGCCCCAGGTGGTCACTTCTTTGGTGTGCGGAATAAAATTTATGCCAAAGACATCACTATCGACGTCGTTGACTGTCAGCGATGTACCGTTCAGCGCCACCGATCCTTTGGGCGCAATGAAACGCGCAAGCTCGGCGGGTGCGCGCAGCTGCACGCGCGTGCTGTCGCCCTCGTCGGAGACTGAAACGATCTCGGCGACACCATCCACATGTCCGGAAACGATATGCCCGCCCAACTCGTCCCCGACGCGCAGTGCGCGTTCCAGGTTTACGCGCTTGCCGACAGTCCACTCCCCGAGGTTCGTTTTATCAACGGTTTCCGCGCTGATCTGCACTTCGTACCAGTCATCGCCGAAATCAACCACGGTCAAACACACACCATCAGAGGCGATTGACGCGCCCATGTCGATGCTGTGCGTATCGTAGTTCGTCGAGATCCGCGCCCGCAGGTCTCCTTCTTGCTCCAGCTTGGCTATTACGCCAACGTCGGTAATGATCCCGGTAAACATGCAAGACCCCTTCTGGCTGTGCAAACACTGTTGAGGTAGCGGGCCGGTCGCACAAGAACAAGCCCTGACCTGTCACGGCGAGGGCGGCGTCGCCACATTTCTGCCGCAATTCGCTGGTGTCTTTGCGTCGAGCAGTAATAAAGATGCTGAGATGGCACAAAACACGGAAAAACCGACCCGATCGTTCCTGTTTTTGCAGGGGCCGCATGGGCCGTTCTTTCACCACCTTGCCAAGGCCCTGCAGTACACAGGCGCTCGAACGTACCGTGTCGGGTTCAATGCGGGAGACAGGGCGTTCTGGCCAACCCGCTCCAATTATTTGCGTTTCAATCACGCCATTGACGCGTGGCCCGACCATCTGAGGCAGATCATAGCTCGCCATGACATTACAGACATTGTCCTCTATGGCGACACGCGTCCGGTTCATGCGCAGGCTGTGTCCATTGCAAGCGAACTCAAACTGCAGGTCCACGTGTTCGAGGAAGGCTATCTGCGCCCCTACTGGGTCACTTATGAACGTGGCGGCAGCAACGGCAATTCACCGTTGATCGGTATTTCGCTGCGCCGAATGCAGCGTGCACAAGCTGACAATCTCCTGGACAAGCCGGTTCCCCCCGGTCACTGGGGCGACATGCGCGAGCACATCTTTTACGGCGCGCTTTATCATTGGTTCGTCATGTTCGCGAACAAGGGCTACAACCACTTCAAACCGCATCGCGCCCTCTCGGTTGACGCTGAGTTTCGGCTATATTTCAAACGCTTGACCCTCATGCCGCTACACGCGGCTGCGCGCGCCGTGGCGACCCGACGCATCCGAACCGGGCACTTTCCCTATCATCTGGTCTTGCTCCAACTCGAACATGACAGCTCTTTTCAAATGCATGGGCAATTTGATACGCAAAGCGTCTTTCTACATCACGTCATAGAGGGTTTCGCCCAAGGTGCGCCCAAACACCATCATCTGGTCTTCAAGGCGCACCCACTGGAAAACGGTCGCGCACCGCTACACGCCGACATCCGGCGATTTGGTATGCAGTACGGCGTTTCGGACCGCTTGCATTTTGTCCGCGGCGGCAAGCTCGCGCCGCTTTTGGATCAAGCCAAATCAGCTGTTACCGTGAATTCCACCGCCGGCCAGCAAGTGCTCTGGCGCGGTTTGCCCCTACGCAGCTTTGGGGCCTGCGTTTATGACAAATCATCGCTCGTATCGCGGCAGCCGATTGCTGATTTTTTTGCCGACCCCACGTATCCGGACCCGAAAAGCTATAGCGCATTTCGAGATTTTCTGCTGGCGACCAGCCAGTTGCCGGGCGGGTTTTATTCCGCAGGTGGCAGACGCCAAGTGATGCGGCAAGTAACCGATCTGATGCTACGAGCCGACGATCCTTATGTCCTGCACGCACCACAAACCGAAGCAGATAAGCAACAGTTTCGGATCGTGAAGTGATCGAAACCGCTGGAATAGCTGGCGTTTTAGCCAAAGCCGACCTATGCTCGAAACCAATGACGTCGAAAAATCGGCGCGTCGAGGCAGAGTTAGAATAGGTCGAGGAGACCGAGCAGTGACACCTTTCAGGATCAGGTGGGCGCGTCCCATTGCGTTTTTGGCAGCTATTGCAGTTGTTGCGTCTTGCGGTTTGCCCAGGGTTGGACCGAACAAGGAAGAGATCTTTGCCGGATCAGTTCAAAAAGAGGGTGACGCCTTTATCGTTCAGGTCAACGACCGTGTGACACGTGCCACATCCGTTGTACCCGCACTTGGCTTTTCCGATGAATTGACCCAAGCCGCTCAAGTGGGGTCCGACACCATTCAGGCAGGTGATGTCCTGGGACTGACCATTTGGGAAAACGTTGACGACGGTCTGCTTGCGGGTGAAGCGCAGAACGCCACCATACTTGAAACAGTTCAGGTGGATGGCGCGGGCTTTATCTTTGTTCCCTATGCAGGTCGTATTCGTGCCGCTGGCAATTCACCAGAAACCATCCGCCGCATCATAACGGAACGGTTGCAAGACCAGACGCCGGATCCGCAAGTCGAAGTCCGCCGCGAAGCAGGCGACGGGTCGACCGTTTCACTGGTCGGCGCCGTAGGGGCTCAGGGCGTATATGCCATTGAGCGTCCGACACGCACACTTTCAACTATGCTGGCGCGCGCTGGCGGCGTCACCATTGAACCCGAAATCGCGCAAGTCACCGTCATTCGCAACAATCACCGCAGCCAGATCTGGTTTCAGGACCTATACCACAACCCCAAGCTCGACATCGCCCTGCGCGGCGGTGACCGCATCCTAGTAGAAGAAGACACGCGGGCTTTCACCGCACTGGGTGCAACCGGCGCACAGGCACGTGTCCCCTTCTTCACTCAGGACCTTTCGGCTCTGGAAGCAATCGCACAAGTAGGCGGGCTGGTCTCTAACACCTCCGATGCAACCGGCGTGTTCATTTTCCGCAATGAACCTGCTGAAATTGCAGGGAATGTTCTGGGCCGCCAAGACCTCGTCGGCGCACAACGGATGGTCTACCTGCTCGATTTGACCGAGCCGAACGGTCTGTTTCTCGCCCGTGACTTCGTGATCCGTGAGAACGACACAATCTATGTTACCGAAGCGCCTTTCGTCCAATGGAACAAAGGTGTCTCTGCTATCTTCGGGTCGCTGGTCGGACCGGTAGCCAATATCGACCAACTGGCCAACTGAGGACGATGAACACAGGCGATATTTCGCAGGCCGCCGGTGATCCTGATCCCCGGCGGCTTTTTGTATTCAATGGCGGTTTTCTTACTCAAAGCAGGGTCAAAAGGATACTGGCGCTCAGCGGTTACGCGGTAACCCTAGGTGCTCCCGGTCCCGACGACATTGTGGGCGTTTGGGGAAATAGCCCTACAGCACACCGTGGCGAGGCGGTCGCCGGAAAGAAAGGCGCACAAGTAGTTCGGGTTGAAGACAGCTGGCTGCGGTCGCTACACCCCGGTCGCAGCGGCGATGTTCCTGCCGGCCTCGTGATCGACCACAAGGGGGTCCACTACGACCCTTCCCAGCCCTCTGACCTTGAAGAAATACTCAGTTCGCATCCGCTGGATGATACGGCGCTCCTCAATCGGGCGAGAGGCCTGATTGAACGGGTGAAAGAAGCGCATCTGACGAAATACAGTGCTGTGGACCCCCAAATTGAAGTCCCAGCACCGGGATATGTCCTCGTAATCGACCAGACCGAGGGCGATGCTTCCGTCACAGCCTGCGGTGCCGACCGCAATCGATTTTTGGAAATGCTGTTTGTCGCACAGGAAGAGCATCCCGCTGCGCGAATAATTATCAAAGCGCACCCTGAAACGGTTGCGGGTCACAGAAACGGGTACTTCCGTGACGATGATCTAAACGAGCGGGTCGAGTTCCTTTCCGCCCCGGTAAGCCCGTGGGCGCTGATGGAGGGTGCAATTGCGATTTATACCGTGTCATCGCAACTGGGTTTCGAGGCAATATTCGCAGGCCACAAACCGCGTGTATTCGGCGGGCCATTCTATGCAGGATGGGGGCTTACTTCAGATGAGTTTCCAGTGCAGCGTCGCCAACGTAATCTGACCCGCGCGCAACTCTTTGCCGCAGCAATGATCCTTTACCCCAACTGGTATGATCCGCTGACAGACGAGCTTTGTCAGGTGGACACCGTGATTGAAAACCTCGCGGCCTCTGCCCGCGCTTGGCGTGAGGATCGGCACGGGTGGGTCGCTTCGGGCATGCGGTTATGGAAACGTCCCCACCTTCAAACGATGTTTGGCCGAGAAAAGCCCGTCCTCTTTGAGGATGCTCCTGGGCCCGCCCGTGCGAGCGGACGGCGTTGGATGGTTTGGTCGAGCAAAGCAGCCATCGGTCAGGCCGAAGCTGTACAAGTCGAAGACGGTTTTCTCCGGTCACGTGGTCTGGGCGCAGAATTGGTACCGCCCGTGTCGCTGATCGTCGATGACACGGGCATTTATTATGACCCGCAAAAGCCAAGTAGGCTTGAACAATTGATTGCGGCACGCGCCACCCTGCGACCTGATCAGGAACGACGGGCTGAAGCGTTAATCGACCGACTGCGTAAGCTCGGCGTGAACAAATACAATCTGGGCGGCACACAGTTGGATTTGCCGGCCGGGCGCAAGATCCTCGTTGTAGGTCAGGTCGAAGACGACGCGTCTATCACTCGTGGTGCAGGCGAGGTTAGCACAAATGCCGCGTTGCTCGAAGCAGCACGAGCAGCCTGTCCGGACGCGTGTCTGATCTTTAAACCGCATCCTGACGTCGAGGCGGGCCTTCGTGCCGGTGGTAGCGGTGTTGAGAGTGCCGCTGACATCGTTGCCGAGGGCGCCGATGCAAACTGGCTGGTGTCGCAGGTCGATGCAGTCTGGACGATAACTTCGCTGCTCGGATTCGAGGCATTGTTGCGCGGTGTGCCGGTCACAACTCTGGGCGCCCCCTTTTACGCAGGCTGGCGCCTGACAAACGATCTGGGGCCCGTACCGCCGCGCCGTCGCGCGGAACCGAGCCTTGCCGGTCTGGTACACGCCAGCCTGATCGACTACCCGCGCTACTTTGATCCGAAGACAGGATTGCCCTGCCCTGTCGAGCATGCGGTCAACGTCCTGTCACAACAGATCGCAACCCCGGAACGATCCACCCTCAATCGACTTTTGTCCAAACTACAGGGCATCTTTGCCAGCCACGCACACCGCTGGCGCTAGCCCCCGTCAGCTTCGCGGACGGCGCCAGATGTGCAATACATCCGTGCCAATCCTTTCAGATGACACAAGAGCGTACTGTGGCGCCTCATCAAGGCGCCCTAACCCGAGAGCGCCGATCGACGGCAGCCCTTCAGCGCCGATGGCAAGCCCCGCAGTAAATCCCATCAACTGATCGACCAGGTCAGCTTCGAGCAGTGACGCGGCCAGCGCACTGCCCCCTTCACAAAACACTCGTGTAATGCCTTGCGCGGCAAGCTGTGTCAGGACATCTGCTGGGTCCAACTGCCCTCCAACGGTCTGGCACGACAACAAACTCGCGCCAAGGTCGCTCCACGTTCGTTGCAAGGTCGCATCGGCATCCTGCCCATGACACAGAATTATAGGCACCGCACTGGCACTGCGCGCCAATGCGCCCATCAATGGCACATCGAGTCTTCGGCTGATTACGACCCGTGCAGGCTGCCAATCCACGCCCAGATCACGCACCGTCAACGAGGGGTCATCCTTGCGTGCTGTGCCACCGCCAACCATAACGGCGTCATGCCGGGCACGGGCTGCATGAACGGCCCGGCGCGCCTGTGGCCCGGTAATCCACTTGCTTTCGCCTGTGCCCGTTGCAATCCTGCCGTCAAAGCTGCTGGCGAGTTTGAGTGTCACAAACGGACGGTCCAATTCGACCCGCGCAAAAAAGCCTGCGTTATCTTCGAGCGCCTCTTCCTCCAAAAGACCCTGCGCGACTTTTATGCCGGCCTCTTGCAACATGCGGAGCCCTGCTCCGTCGACGCGCGTGTCCGGGTCACGCGCTGCGACGACAACCCGCGCCACCCCTGCCTCGACCAATGCACGCGCACAGGGTGGCGTCTGACCCTCATGCGCACAGGGTTCAAGTGTGACAAATACTTCAGCTCCACGGGCCGCGGCACCCGCCTGCGCCAGCGCCTGCGTCTCGGCATGCGGACGCCCCCCCTGCTGGGTCCATCCGCGCCCGACGATCAAACCGTCCTTAACAATGATGCACCCCACAGCAGGGTTGGGCCAGGTCCGGCCCAAGCCACGACGCCCCAACGAAAGCGCCAGCTTCATGAATCGTGTATCGGCGCTCACTCTTCTGGTGGAACGTCCGGACGCAATTCGCTGACAAACTTGTCAAAGTCGTCCGCCGCCTGGAAGTTCTTGTAAACGCTCGCAAAACGCACGTAAGCGACAGTATCGATCCGTGCCAAGGCTTCCATGACAATCTCGCCGATCTGCTTTGACTGGATGTCTGTTTCACCCATGCTTTCCAAGCGCCGCACAATACCCGAGATCATCTGATCGATGCGTTCAGGATCGATGGGGCGCTTCTGCATGGAGATGCGGATTGAGCGCTCGAGTTTGTCGCGATCAAAGTCTTCGCGCTTTCCATTCGATTTGATGACAATCAGATCGCGGAGTTGCACACGCTCATAGGTTGTGAAACGTCCACCGCACGCCGGGCAAAAACGCCTGCGCCGGATCGAAACGTGATCCTCCGCCGGTCGGCTGTCCTTTACCTGAGTGTCAATGTTTCCGCAAAACGGGCAGCGCATAGGCCGTCCCCCTTTTTCTCTAGTCTCTGCCTCTGCTTGTGGGATCACCGCCCCACTTGTGCATACTTATAGGATACGCCCCAAGTTTTGGGTAGCCTCAAATTACGGGTCCAGATGTTGTATGGGGAACCGTGGCTTATCAGCCAGTGGCAAAATGCGCGGCGACCCGCCGGTTGTGCGGTCGGTCGCGATGCTCAAAGAGATAAATACCCTGCCATGTCCCCAAAACCATCTGGCCAGATGACACTGGAATCGACAGGCTCACCGGCATCATCGCCGCCTTGATATGTGCCGGCATGTCGTCTGGACCTTCCAGCGTATGCTGAAGGTAGCGCATTGACGGGTCATTTGCGGGCGGCACCAAGCGCTGAAAGAACGCCTGCAAGTCTGTCTGCACATCCGGGTCCGCGTTTTCCTGAATCAACAGAGAAGCTGACGTGTGCTGTATCATCAGGGTAAGCAAACCATCACCCTGCCCTGCGAGCCATCGCGCAGGCAGCCCGGTAAACTCGTAAAGACCTGCACCACGTGTCGCGATATGGAAACTGGTTTGCATCACGGCCACAACGGTAATCGGCTGTCCCTAAAACCGGTCAAAGTAGTCGTCGAAAAAGCGATCGCAGAATTGATGCGCGTGGCTGATCGAAAGGTTTTCGCCCCGACGTTTGACAGTGACCGAATATGAGGTCGGCGAATCTCTCAACTCCTCATCCGGCGAGGTCGTGAATACAACGCCTTTCGCGTTGGGAACTGTACGCGACGGCCCTCGTGGGCTCTCAATGTACATGCGTTTGCGTGGCGCATCCAAGCCAGCGCGTTGCGCATAATCCGCAGCCGCACACCAGATGTCAGCCGCCCCCGCACCGCGGCTTTCGATTACTTCAAACGTTGTAGCGTCAAGCGGGATCACGTTCAGGCGATTGATTGCCAGAAAATTCGCGGTCGAAGTCGTTGCAATGACGCACGTCAGGATCGTCGCACAAACACCTTTAATTTTCATATATTTACTCACTTGAAGATGTGCTCCGCCTGTTCGTCGATGACCTGTTTCGCCTTGCGCACCGACGCTTCCTGCGCAGCTTGCAGGCCTTCAACTGTATCAGCGCGCACCAAGTGGTGCTGGCGTCTTTCCCCATCAATCGTTTTCTCGATCGTGGCGCTGACCCGATACGTGCCCCCTTCCTTTATAGGCGTCGGAATTATCGTGAATTCCTTGTAGGTCTCCGTGACCGCCTCTTCCGCCGCCAAGCCGCCGCCACCAAAAAGTTTTTTCAAAAAAGACATAACCTGCTCCCGGCTCACTGCGAACGAGCCTAGCGCGCAGAAACGGCTGGGAAAAGTGTGAAGACAGAAACGGGGCGATTACTGTTCCCGCCACCCTGTATAAATACAGCCGAGGGCGAGACTATTGATGCCGTTTTGTATGAAGCGATTTTCAGGCAGGGTCGTACTCGATTGACCGCAGACCGACGAATAAACCGGTCAGAATTGCCATGCTCCGACCAGCAAGATACACAATACCTGCGCCAAGCGGATGGAGGTTAATAAGAAGGGCGCCCTCCAGGAAAAGAAAACGCCTCTCTTTTTTGCGAGAATTACTGATCCAGGAAGCTGCGCAGCTTGCGGCTGCGTGAGGGGTGCTTCAGTTTACGCAGCGCTTTCGCCTCAATCTGACGAATACGCTCGCGGGTCACGCTGAACTGTTGCCCCACTTCTTCAAGCGTATGGTCTGTGTTCATCCCGATACCGAAACGCATCCGCAGCACGCGTTCCTCGCGTGGTGTCAGACTGGCCAGTACACGCGTCGTAGTTTCTTTGAGGTTCTCCTGAATAGCGCTGTCCAACGGCAGCACGGCATTCTTATCCTCGATGAAATCACCAAGCTGGCTGTCTTCCTCGTCGCCGATTGGTGTCTCAAGAGAAATAGGCTCCTTGGCAATTTTCATTACCTTGCGCACCTTTTCCAGCGGCATCTGCAGCTTTTCCGCAAGCTCTTCCGGCGTTGGTTCGCGCCCAATTTCGTGCAACATCTGGCGACCCGTACGCACCAGTTTGTTGATTGTTTCGATCATATGCACCGGAATACGGATCGTGCGGGCCTGATCCGCGATGGAACGCGTAATCGCCTGCCTGATCCACCATGTCGCGTAGGTCGAGAATTTGTAACCGCGACGGTATTCGAATTTGTCGACCGCCTTCATCAGGCCAATGTTACCTTCCTGAATAAGATCAAGGAATTGCAGGCCGCGGTTCGTGTACTTTTTAGCGATAGAGATAACCAAACGCAGGTTCGCTTCGACCATCTCTTTCTTGGCCTGACGCGCCTCTTTCTCGCCCTTTTGCACCTGTTGTACGATGCGCCGGAATTCCGAGATATCAAGGCCTACATACTGGCCTACTTGCGCCATATCCGCACGTAAATCTTCGACCTTATCGGTGGAACGCTCAATGAACATTTGCCACCCGCGTCCGGACTTTTCAGCCATCCGGTCCAACCAGTTAGGATCAAGCTCGTAACCGCGGTACTCATCGATGAATTCACGCCGGTTGATACGTGCCTGATCGGCCAGTTTCACCATGGAGCTGTCGATCTGCATGACCCGGCGGTTGATGCCGTAAAGCTGGTCAATCAAAGCTTCGATACGGTTGTTGTGCAGGTGAAGCTCGTTCACCAAAAGAACGATCTCTGCGCGTAGCTTTTGATAGAGCTCTTCATCAGCAACGCCAAAGCTGCCGTCTTCGTTCAGAGTGGCTGAAATCCGGCTGTCCTGCATTTCGCTCAGCTTGACGTAGTCATCGGCGATGGTATCCAGCGCTTCAAGCACCTGCGGCTTCAGCGCAGCTTCCATCGCGGCCAGGCTCATATTTGCCTGATCGTCGTCGTCATCGTCATCTTCCTGAGCGATTGGATTACCATCGGCATCCAGTTCGGGGCTGCTACCCTCCTCTTTCTTTGGGGCAGCACCGTCAGCGGTCACCACTGGCTCTTCCACGCCACCTTCTTCATCCATTTGATTGCCGAAAGTGGCTTCAAGGTCGATGACGTCACGCAGCAAAATCTCTTCGGAAAGCAATTCGTCGCGCCAGATCGTGATCGCCTGAAATGTCAGCGGGCTTTCGCAAAGCCCTGCAATCATCGTATTGCGCCCGGCCTCGATCCGCTTGGCAATCGCGATCTCACCTTCGCGGCTGAGCAACTCAACAGAGCCCATCTCGCGCAGATACATGCGAACCGGGTCATCGGTACGGTCAAGCTTTTCCTGATTACCTGAGCCCAGCGCGACTTCCCGGGTGCCTTCCGTGGTCGTCAGTTCGGTAGACCCTTTGGCTTCTTCTTCCTCAGCGTCCTCATCCTCGATGATGTTGATCCCCATTTCCGAGAGCATGGACATCACGTCTTCGATTTGTTCCGAGCTTACCTGATCCGGCGGCAAAACCGTGTTGAGCTGGTCGTAAGTGATATAACCTTTTTCGCGCGCCTCGCTGATCATCTTCTTGACCGCGGCTTGGCTCATGTCCAGCGAGTGGCCGGCATCCTGATCGTCTGACTTTGCGTCTTCGTTGGTATCTTTCGCGGCCATGTCTGCTCCTCAGAGATCTCGTTGATTCGCCCAGGCGGAACACAGTTCCGAATCAGTGAGAATCATCTCGTGTTTTCACTGATTCGGCCACCCATGTGGCTCTAATTTCTCAGTCTTTACGGTTCAAATATGGTTAACCGTGCGGTTTTTGCGACTTTATAGTCGCCAACAATGCGTCAAATGCGTCGCGCTCGTCACGACTGATTCGCGCTCCATTCTTGCCGACTTCGTATTCGGCTCTGTCTTCCTGCCCACTGCGCCGCGCAAGATCGGCAGCTTTGGCCGCTTCAGACAGGCGCCACGTAATGCCTTCGTCGGGTACGCCGCCCATGTCCTCGGCGGCTTCTGCTATCTCCGCGTCCAGCCCATGTGCGGCATTCAGTTTGGCTAATTCCTCCGAGACAGTCATCTGCACTTTCTCAAAGTCTCCCGGCGCACGGATACAAGGTATGACTGCCACATGGCTTTGAGACAGCAGGTTTTCAAGGGCGCCCTCGCCCAACTGCGAGGATATTTTCGACGCGACCGTTTCAGGGCTATCCCCAAGACACTGCAACAGCAGGTCACGTAGACGCGCGTGAAAGCTGTCGCTGCAGCGCATTCTTTCGATATCACTTTCAAAATCCTCGATAACCTGAGGACATCTGGCCAAAGCCGCAAGGATAACCGCCTCCCGCAAATGCTCAGCAACAGCCGGATCCACAGCCGCGCCCAGCGCGGATGCTTTTGTTGTGGGTTTGACCGCCTTGCCGGATGCGGCCCAGGGCTTGTTGTCGCGGCGGCCTTGCCCCTGCCGGGCGGGGCGGAAGAGCTGCCAGCGCAGGTCCTTGATTTCCTGACCGTAGTGACTGCGGATCGAAGGATCCTTAATCAACATGATCTTGTCGCGCAGGGCCTTGTCCAGCGCCGCTTTGCGTTCAGGGCTGTCAAAAACGCGTCCTTCGGTCTCACGCTGCCACAGCAGACGCACCATCGGCGTCGCGGTGTCCAAAAGCTTTTGCAGTGCCGGCGCGCCCTGTTCGCGCAGCAAATCGTCGGGATCCTTGCCGCTCGGCATGAGAGCAAAGCGCAGCGACTTACCCGCCTCCAGCAAAGGTAACGCCAGATCAATGAGCCGCATCGCCGCGCGAAGCCCAGCCGTATCACCGTCCAGCGCAATGATGGGCTCGGGCGCGACGCGCCACAGCATGGCAAGCTGGTTTTCGGTGATTGCCGTTCCCAAGGGCGCAACCGAAGCTTCGAACCCTGCTCCGGTCAGCGCGATGACATCCATATAGCCTTCGGCAACAATCAACGGCTGGCCTTTCCCGGCAGCCGTACGGGCTGGACCTACGTTGAAAAGACTGCGCCCCTTGTCGAAGAGTTCGGTTTCGGGCGAATTAAGGTATTTCGCATTGTCGTTGGGATCCATCGCGCGCCCGCCAAACGCAATGGCTCGTCCCCGTCCGTCTCGGATCGGAAAGATAATACGACCGCGAAACGTATCATAGGGTTTGCCACCGCGGCTCGACGGCTTTGCAAGCCCCGCGCCGAGGATCAGCGCATCATCGATATTCTTGCTTTTCAGGTGATCCCACAGCCCTTGCCACTGATCAGGCGCAAACCCGATTTCCCACCGTTCAAGCGCAGCCGCATCAAGGCCACGCTGCTCGAGATACGCACGGGCGTCAGCCGCAGCAGACGTATTCAACTGCAGCCTGAAATACTTGACGGCCAGTTCCATGATATCGGCCAGAGCGGTACGCTTGTCTGCCTTTTCCTGAGCCTGAGGATCGCGCGCAGGCATGGGCATACCGGCTTCGCGTGCGAGAATCTCGACAGCCTCCATAAAACCTACGTTCTCGGTTTCGCGCACAAATGAGATGGCATCGCCCTTGGCGTGACAACCAAAGCAGTAGTAGTACCCCTTGCGATCATCGACATGGAACGAAGCGGACTTTTCCTGATGGAAAGGGCATGGCGCCCACATGTCGCCTTTGCCTTGGTTGGACTTGCGGGCATCCCAAACAACCTTTCGCCCCACAACCTGTGCCAGGCTGCTGCGAGAACGCAATTCATCTAAAAATCCGGGCGGCAGGCTCATAACACACTTATGTTAAAGGGCAGGAACAGAGTCCAGTAGCCGAAGCACCATCCGGCGTGCGCAATATGCACATACCGCGCCGGCAGGCAGGTCGTTTGCGATGTGTGATCAGCGACTTAGTTCAAAGACATGCACTGGTCGAAGGTTGATTGGCGAAGATCGCTTTTCTTCAGCTCGCTGCGCTTTTGTTCGTAAATGAACGGCGCAAAAACGGGAATCGCCACGTCGGCGTATTGCTTCGGCCACGTCGCGACTTTCGCCAACTCGGCCGGCAAGTCCCTCTCGCGCACACCGTCGAGGCGCGCCTTAGCAATCGCCGCGGCAAGGTCTGCCTGATGTCCACAGCTGACTTCTTTTTCGCTTTGGGCAAATGCCGGGGCGGCAATAACCGCAAGGGCCAGAACGAGGGTTGGTCGCAACATCGCGCGTCTCCTGTAAAATCGATTTGCGCTTAACTTAGCCTCGTGAGGCCACAGCTTCCATAGCTTCGGTGATTTCTTCGATCAAAGTTTGCGCCATAGAGCGGAAAACAAGGATAAGGAAAGCATCCGCTTCGGTGCGGGTGATCGAAACCGACATGTGACCCACCAGCGTCCGAGCGGTTGCGCCTGCACCAAAAACGGTTGGTCTAAGGTCCGTCGGCACCAGTCGTGCAAGAACATCCACAGCGGACGAACCGCGCAGGACGACACTGGCCCAAGCATCGCTTTGGTCTATTACAGCAGCGCATTTCAAGTCCGGCGCGTGCTCCGCCCCCATCAGCAAGGCCGTTTCCCGACCGAACCAAATCAGGCGCACGTCTCCGTTTTTAGTAGCCCCACCTGCCGCAGGTAATTCGACCCCGAACAGTTTTTTCAGATCATCTGATGCAGCCGCCCATGCGCCGGCGAATGGGGACACCTGGTACATCTGCCCCAGCGACACTTCTTCCAGCGTACATTCGTCCGTCGCCACCGGCAGCAGGCCATCGCAAGCGGTTTGTGCTCTAAGCTCAATCACGAAGCCTGGTTCCTTCTACATCAACGAATACCGGGTCGCACACTTCGCAGAGCATCTCGTGACCCCGAAGGGCTTCTACAAGTCGCACGATCTCACCGTGGCGCGCGCGCCCGCGATCGAGAAAACCCAACCCAATCGCATGACCAAGTGTCGGCGAATACGCAACGGACGTTACATGACCTTGATCATTGACCCGGCGCGCGGGCGCGCCACGTTCGAACAGATGAGATCCTGCGTACATCTCCTGATCCGGCTGTAAGGGTTTGAGGCCAACAAGCTGTCCGCGATTTTCGTCTACCAAACCAGGACGCGCAGCCATTGTCTTGCCGATACAATCCTTCTTTGTACTGACCATGCGCGCAAAACCGATATCAAAGGCAGTTGTCGTCCCATGTATTTCTGCGTGCGTAATGTGCCCCTTTTCAATCCGCAGCACATTGAGCGCTTCCATCCCATAAGCGCCGCCACCCATCGCTTCTGCTTGCGCTAGCAGGCAGTCAAAAAGGCTGGCACCGTAGCGGGCTGGTACTGCAATCTCATAGGCATGCTCACCAGAAAACGAGATCCTGAAAAGCCGCGCGGCAATCCCGCCGACCGAGACGTCGCCGCAGTGCATGAATTTGAAACCATCCGCAGGCAGCGGCTCGTCAAGCACCTCGTTTAGGAGCGCGCGGGATTTCGGGCCGGCGACAGCAAATTGCGCCCACTGTTCCGTCACCGAGGCAAACCGTACATCCAAATCGGGCCGCAGCGCCTGAGACGCAAATTCAAGGTGCCGCATCACCTGCCCTGCCGCCGCGGTCGTTGTTGTCATCAGATAGTGTGTCTCGCCCAATCGCGCCGTCGTCCCGTCATCCATAACGTGCCCGTCTTCGCGCAGCATCAACCCATATCGCACACGTCCAACCGGCAGCGTTGAGAACGTGTTGGTATAGACGAAATCGAGAAACGCACCCGCATCCGGCCCTTGAATATCGATTTTTCCCAGCGTGGAGACGTCGCAAATACCGACTTTTGCGCGTACCATGTTGACCTCGCGATCACATGCTTCGCGCCACGTGCTTTCCCCTTCTCGTGGGAAATAGCTCGGGCGGTACCACAACCCCGCCTCGATCATCGGCGCGCGGCGCGCAATGCTGGCAGCGTGCGATGTGGTAAAACGGCGTGGGGCGAAACCCTCTCCGGCGGCACCCGCGCCCATCGCGGCAATGGACACTGGGATGTACGGTGGTCTGAAGGTTGTGGTACCAGTTTCTGGTATCCCCCGCCCGGTTGCATCGGCAAGAACGGCCAGCGCCGCCACGTTGGAGTTCTTACCCTGATCAGTGGCCATGCCTTGAGTGGTGTAGCGTTTCATATGCTCGACAGAGCGGAAGTTCTCGGATGCCGCTTGCACCACGTCCTTCACCGTCACATCGTTTTGAAAATCCAGCCACGCCCGTCCCGAACCTGGTACGTTCCAGAATGGTGCAATTGCATAGGAACGTTCGTCGGCCTTCGGCAGCTTGGCCCGCTTCGCTGATATTCCCAGCGCTTTGAGTTGCCGACGCGCGGCCGCATCGCCGTCTGCAAGACACCCCGCCGTGTCAAACACGCCGTTGCAGGCACCCGCAGCCTCCAACCCCGGAACGGCATCTGGCGTGGGTACGAAACTTGCAATGTCTTCGCGCCATGTCGGACGACCGTTCATATGGCACGTCAGATGTACCGTGGGGTTCCACCCGCCTGAGACGGCAAGACAATCAACAGTGAGCACCTGCCCGCTGTGCGCGCCGCCCAGTGTAATTTCTTTGAGGCGACCGCGACCCTTGGTGTTTCTGACATGACTTTCCGCAAAAACAGGATACGGCCGATCAGCACCGGCGACATCAGCACGGGTGTCGATCAACCCGACGACCTCCACCCCGGCAGCGATTAGATCATCCGCGGTGCGCCGGGCGCTATCATTGTTGCCAAAGACCGCAACCTGCTGACCTGCGGCCACGCCAAAACGGTTGAGATACGCGCGCACAGCGCCCGCCATCATAATTCCTGGTCTGTCGTTGTTGGCAAAAGCGATTGGCCGTTCCAAGGCACCCGCCGCGAGCACGCAGCGCTTGGCCACAATGCGCCAGAAAGTTTCGCGTGGACGCCCGGGTGCGGCTCCCGGTCCGGCGCGCTCAAGAGCGGCAAAAGTTCCGTGATCATACGCGCCCGTCACGGCGGTGCGGGTCATGATCCTGACGTTCGGCATCTGCGCCAGTTTGGCTGTGACAGACGCCGCCCAAACCGCACCGGCTTCGCCGCCAACTGTCTCTGTTTCGGCGTTCAGCCGCCCACCGGTCAGACTGTCCTCTTCGGCAATGATTACATCTGCGCCAGCTTCTCCGGCTGTCATGGCGGCTTGTAGCCCGGTCGGGCCTGCGCCGATAACCAGCAGGTCACAATGCGCAAAGGCCTTTTCAAATTTTTCAGACGCCGGCGCACCACTTAACGCTCCCAAACCCGCGGCACGTCGGATGAAGGGCTCATAAACCATTTCCCAGAAAAATGCAGGCCACATGAATGTCTTGTAGTAAAATCCCGCCCCCAGAAACGGCCAAGCCAGATCATTCACGGCCAGCACATCAAGGCCAAGCGACGGCCACGCGTTCTGGCTACGCACTTTCAATCCGTGCTCCGCTTCGATCACTGTAGCGCGCGCATTTGGTTCCTGCGCGCCACCTTGTCCGACGGTGACCAATCCGTTCGGCTCTTCGCTGCCCGCCGTCATGATCCCGCGCGGGCGGTGATACTTGAATGACCGCCCGACCAGATGCCTACCCGATGCCAATAGCGCCGAGGCGACTGTGTCTCCGGCAAAGCCGCTGACGCCCTTGCCGTCAAATTCGAAAAGCAGCGGTGCGTTCCGGTCGATCAATCCCTTGTCCTTGATCCTCATCCGGCACCCTCCTGCGAAGGCTTTACCAGCGCCACGTCCTCAACAGCGTGCGTGGTCGTGTCTCGCGTCACGACAAGCCAAGCTCCACAGCCTGCTTCATGCTGCCACAAATCCCGAGTTTGCCCCGCAGGATTGTCACGCAAGTGCAGGTATTCATCCCATGCCTGCTCACCTGCGTCCGGCGCGGGTCGCTCCAGCATGACCGCGGCTCCCTGGTAGTAGAACTCGCGCCGGTCGCGCGCACCGCACAATGGGCATGTCAACTGCATCTGCCCCCCCTCAGTCGATGATCGTCAATTTTCAATGGCTCTGACATTACGCGCCCTCAGTGCAAGTTATGTTGGGAACCGGTGCCCTCTTCATCCATCAAACCCTTGCCGGTGCGAAACCTGTCGAGTCGATAGCGCGCAGCTGTTTCATGCGGTGTGCCGGTCGCCATCAGATGGGCAAACGCATACCCGGACGCAGGCACAGCCTTGAACCCGCCATAGCACCAGCCGCAGTCGATGAATAATCCCTCTGTGTCGGTCCGGTCGATAATCGGAGAACCATCGGGGGTCATATCCATGATCCCGCCCCAACTGCGCAGAACCTTGGCCTTACCAATCATCGGCATCAGCGTCATGGCAGCTTCCATCACGTGCTCGGCCATCGGCAGATTGCCCCGCTGCGCGTAGGACGCGTAAAAATCCAGATCTCCACCAAACACGAGACCGCCCTTGTCGGACTGGCTGATGTAGAAATGGCCCATGCCAAAGCTGACCACGTGATCGATGCAGGGCTTGAGACCTTCTGAAACAAAAGCCTGCAGGATATGGCTTTCGATGGGCAGGCGCATGCCGGCCATCGCGGCAACCTGACCGGATCGCCCGGCAACAACGATCCCGACCTTTTTGGCCCGGATCGGCCCCCGCGAGGTCTGCACCCCGCGTACCACGCCGTTTTCGATATCTATTCCCGTGACTTCGCAGTTTTGGATCAGATCGACCCCACGTTGATCCGCGCCTCGCGCATAACCCCAGGCAACTGCGTCGTGTCGCGCTGATCCTGCCCGCTTTTGCAAGAGGCCACCGTAAATGGGAAAACGGGCGCTGTCGAAATTAAGATACGGCAGAATGTCGCGCACATCATCTCGGCTCAGCAGGATCGCATCATCTCCCTGCGCGTGGATCGCATTACCACGGCGCACGGCAGCGTCCCGCTGGCCGTCTGAGTGGAACAGCGCAATCTGGCCCCGTTGAGAGTGCATGACGTTGTAGTTGAGATCTTTTTCCAACCCCTCCCACAGCTTGAGCGAATGGCTGTAGAACTCGGAGTTGCCCGGCATATAATAATTTGCACGAACGATCGTCGTATTGCGCCCGACATTCCCGCTGCCGATATAGCCCTTTTCCAGGACCGCAACATTCGTAATGCCATGGTTCTTTGCGAGATAATATGCAGTGGACAGACCGTGCCCACCGCCCCCGATGATGACCACATCGTACTCGGGCTTTGGGGCCGGGTCACGCCAATGCCCTTGCCAGCCCTTGTTGCCGCTCAATCCTTCGCGGAAGACCCGCCATCCAGAAAATCGCATAGCCTTTCGACCACTCCCCGCTTACTTCCCGCCAACTTTAGACACGTAACATGTTGTCAGAAAGACCATAGACGACGTTCTACGTCGTTTTTAGCGCGATCTCATTCGGCCAAAAGCCATGCCCCCACCACAGCACCGCATGCAAAACTCGGCTGACGCAATAGCCGCGCGAACCCAGCCTGCACGCCCTGATCCGGCCACCTTTTCGCCATGATCCAAATTCTGAAAACCCGACCTGACCGGCCAGAGAAAACCACTCAAGACACTGTAATATATCCAGAATTCCCTCATTTCTTACATCACACGGTCTTAGAAGGTTCATGCAGCTTCCGCCACATTTGCCACTCAAAGCCATGCCGAGAAAATTCATAATTTCTTAAAGCGCCCCACGAAACGCCGCAATTGGCTCTTAAGGTCTTACCAAAGCAGTAACTGTGCTTGCAGGAAAGAGAATAACAATGCGTAGGTTTACCCCATTACGTCGCCCCGCCGCACTCCTGCGTCGGTTCAGGCGCTCAGAGGACGGAAGTTTCACGCTTGAGGCCGTGATCTGGATGCCCATTTTTGCCGTTTTGCTTGCCATCATCATGAACCTTTCCATGGTGTTCTTCTATGAATCCCAGATGTTGCGCATCACACAGGATGCGACGCGTGCCTATTCCTTGGGACGCCTGACCGAGCAAGAAGCAGAAGCATACATAATCGAGCGCCTCGCGTTCATTGACGCTGAAATATCAGTCGATACCCGAACGGTCGGTCTGGTTGCACAGTCGGTGGTGTCTACCACAGCCGCAGAACTGATGCCCTTCGAACTGATGTCGGGGGCCTTCGACGGCGTGCCGATCGGCGTCTCAACCCAATACATAATCGAGTTTTGATATGAAAAATGTGACCCCCAACATGCCCGTCAAATTCGTCCGCGACGAATCCGGTTCGGCGACCCCGCTGGCGATCGGCTTCAGCGTGATTTTCATTGTGCTCGGAGGCTTGGCCGTTGACTACAACAAGGCCATGGGCGAGCGGACGCAAATGCAAATGACTGTCGATAGTGCCGCCCACGCCGCCGCATATACATGGGAGTTTAAATCCACAGATTTATCGACCGACACCGCCATGGCGACAGTCTCCGGAATGTTGCCGGACATCGCCTTTCGCGACGCGCTGCAAGAAAGTGACATAGATTACGGTTTCTGGGATCCGGCAACTGGTGCTTTCACGATTGACCCATCCTTTGAAGAGGACAAAGACGACCCACGCCGCAGTGCTGTCCGCGCAATCGCCGAATTAGAACCAGAACGCGACAATGAATCACGCAACATCTTCCTGTCGATAGTTGGGCAAGACAACTTCACTATCCGCGTGTCATCCATCTATGCGTCCTATTACCCAGCCTGCCTGAACGAAGGCTTTGTGGCCGAAGGTGTCGTGGATATGCAATCCAACGCCGCTTACTTCGACGGATTTTGCATGCACTCGAATACGTATGTCAGCCTCAACCAGAACAACTTCTTCGAGCCGGGCACTGTTGTGTCGATGCCAAACCTCGCAGATCTCGACATACCGTCAGCTGGGTTTGAAAAGAACGAAGGTCTGCAGGCCGCTCTGCGCACGTCAAAGTACCGACTGCGTATCTTGCGGCAACTTCCGCAGATGTTCACAGCGCTTTATAATGGAGTGACGTCTTACGGTGCTCAAGAATTTGGTACTTTGTCTGGCCTTACCGAGGGCGACGACGTCATTTACCCGCTCGATCTTGAAGGCAAAGGCAATGGCGCCAATGCTGGCGCGACTGAGCAGGACGTCATTGATGCGCTTGCAGCACTGGCAGCGGATCCAACCAGCACCGCGTTGGAAGACTTGCCAAGATACTTTTACTCAGACACCGCGACGAAAACGCTCACTCCCATGAACTTTTACCCGCGCAATCGCATTTACCGTGTCAATTGCTCGGGAAACGCGCGGCTGAACCTGGATCCCGGCACGTATACAGACATCACGATCATTACAAATTGCGAAGTCAACATGAACTCCGGCTCTTCTAACCCCGTTGTTTTGGACGGTACACTTATCGCTGCCGAAGGCGATGTATCCGCATCTCACACAAGAATGGGACTTGACGACAATTGCGATCCCGGCGGCGGATCTGCCATTTGGACATATGGTTCGTTCCAGGCAACCAGTGGCTTGGAAGGCTACGGTGCACAAATTCTTGCACTCGGCGACATTGACTTCACCGCCAACGCGGACGGCATGGAAGGGGTGTCGTTCATTGCTGGAGGCGTGATTGACGGTACAAGTAACGGCGACATGGGCTTCTGTGATGGTGATGGCACTGAGGATTTCGTTGCCGCACCGTATTTCCGAATGGTGAATTAAGCACAAACCAAGACCTGCAAATGCTGACAAAGCCCGCGGCCAGTGCTGCGGGCTTTTTCGTTTGACAACGTCGCCATAACACCGAAGCTCAAGGCATTACCCCGATACGCTTTGAAAACATGTCCAACTTCAAACTTGTCAGCCTCACGACACGGCCTGAACCGCAACAAATCGAGCCGCTGCTCAACGCTTACTACGGCCTGCTGATTGCCCGTATGCGCGAGAAAGGCAGGATGGTGAATGACGCCGCCGATGGCGCTATTCGCGAGTTTTGGACAAACATCACGGATTACCTCCCGCCCAAGGGCCGCCTCTACATTGCCTATGATACCGAAAATACGCCGGTTGGGTGCGGAACGCTGAAATCGCTGCCGAATGGCAAGGGCGAGCTAAAGCGGCTTTACGTCGCCCCGCAGATGCGCGGAAGCGGGCTGGGTCGCGCACTGGTCGCGCGACGGCTTGAAGATGCCCGCGACATGGGCCTGTCAGAAGTATTGATCGACACGCTTGATGTCAGCCATGAGATGCACGCGCTTTATAGCAAGATGGGTTTTGACGAAATTGGCCCGTACCCAGAGAGCACCACTTTGCAAACGGCACCGGAACTTGAAAAAAACATGAAGTTCTTTCGGATGCGTCTCTGACAAGGTCCACCCGCTGTCAAAGCCCCTTGGCCTGATAGCTCATTGCCACCTTGCCAATCGCCACCAGATAGGCTGCCGTGCGCAGGTCCTCCACATCGTCGCGGGCGTGCCAGACATCGGCCATCGATTGATAGGCAATCCGCATCGTGTCGTCCAAACCTGACCGGACAAGCTCAAGCTCGCCTGCGCCTCGCAGGTATTTCTCTTTGAAGTCAGGGCTGAGTTCCCAGTCGAGGTCGCGGTCTTTTGACAACCGCTCCAACTCGTTGATGAGCAGTTGATGCCGGCTTTCTTCCTGACGGCGTTGCATCCGGCCGAAACGTATGTGGCTAAGGTTCTTGACCCACTCAAAGTAGCTGACTGTTACCCCGCCGGCATTTGCGTACATATCCGGGATGATGACTGTACCCTTTTCGCGGAGGATTTCGTCTGCACCCGCCGTCACCGGCCCGTTTGCCGCTTCGATGATCAAAGGTGCTTTTATCTTTTCGGCGTTGTCGAGGTTTATAACCCCCTCCAGCGCCGCAGGGATAAGAATATCACAATCCTCCTCCAACACCTTTGGCCCGTCAGACACGTGGTGGCGGTCTGAATAGCCCGAAATGCCGCCATGCTTGGCAATCCAGCTGCGGATTTTCTCTACATCCAATCCCTCGGGATTAAACAGTGCGCCATCATGCTCGATGATACCGACGATGACGCTGCCATCCTCTTCAGACAGAAATTTCGCAGCGTGGTATCCCACGTTGCCCAACCCCTGAACCACGACCCGCTTGCCGTCAAGATCGCCCTGCATGCCTGCTTTCTTGACCCCCTCCTCATCACGAAAGAACGCGCGCAACGCGTATTGAACACCACGACCTGTCGCTTCAACACGTCCGGAAATGCCGCCGGCGTTTAGCGGCTTGCCCGTCACACAGGCGTTGCCGTTGATGTCAGTTGTATTCATGCGTTTGTACTGGTCGGCAATCCACGCCATTTCGCGCTCGCTGGTGCCCATGTCCGGTGCAGGCACGTTCTGACTTGGATTGATCAGATCGCGCTTGATCAGCTCGTATGCAAAGCGGCGTGTGATCGCCTCCATCTCATGCGCATCCCATTCGCGCGGATCAATGCACAACCCGCCCTTGGAGCCGCCAAAGGGAGCTTCGACCAATGCGCATTTATACGTCATCAACGCAGCCAAGGCTTCGACTTCGTTCTGATCCACACCCATGGCAAAGCGAATGCCTCCTTTAACCGGTTCCATGTGTTCCGAGTGAACCGACCGGTAGCCCGTGAATGTCTTGATCTCACCGCGCAGCCGCACACCAAAGCGCACCGTGTAGGTTGCGTTACACACCCTGATCTTTTCCTCCAGTCCCGGCGACAAATCCATCAGGCTGACGGCACGGTTGAACATCTGGTCAACGCTCTCGCGGAAACTGGGCTCTTTGGAGGATTGAGACACGGGCGGGCACTCCTTGTAACTGGATGTCGTCAGCCACGGACGACTCGGTGCCAGCCTAGGACCGCACCTTCATAATTGCCAGTTTTTTAGGCAGCTTATGAACATTTCGCTAAGAGGCGGCCGTCCGCCTCATAAAGCGTGCTCGGGTAACTACTCGTTGTCCCGCTCTGCGATCATGACGGCGATAATTTCCGACATGAACTTTGTTTGACGCCCCGGAGTCATCCCGCCCACACCAATGCGCGTTCCTGCACGCCACCACAAACCGGGCCGCCACGCGCGGTCATAGGGCTTTGACAGGCGCAACAGGAAACCGTTTGAAGGTTTGAACGCGAAAGCGCCGCGATCGATGCTGGTGACGTCATCTATACGGGCAAGAACGACGCCTGCGCTGTCCCGCAGTTCTTCGCGGGTCAGTTCAAGCGTTTCAGAGGTGGACTTGCGCATGGTGTTTGCAATCATCAGCGCCCCTGCCCCAAGAACGATGAGGAAGATCTGCCAACCAATTGATGGTGGCGTTGTGATCGCGACATAGATGACCATGACCGCAAGTAGGCACAACAACCCAATGCCCAGCAACCGGCGGCCCGCTGATGCCTTGACCGTAGCCAGCACCTCGTCCTTCTCTATAGCTGTCATGTGCGTCACTCCCCTGCGCCCTGACGTGTCCCTACCTTGTGAGCGACAGGGGCCTCAAGGGGCTGTGGCTATTTTATTCACGGCAATTTTTCGGTGCGCTGCAACAATCTGACAAGACCGTGCGGGCGGTAGGTTGCAAGCCGCTCCGCTCTCAGCCGCGCTGTCACGTGTAGATCACCCACATGCGCGGGGCCATCGCGCCAACGCAACAGCCACGGCGCAAGACGGTATATCGCCCGAACTTGTGTCATTTCAGGCGCAGGCTCACCCGCGTCCACCGGAACGTGCGGCACCTGCGCACCAACCATTTTGCGCAATCCGCACTGAAAAGCGCCCTGCCAGACCCACAAAAGCGGTGCCGCCGCGAGCGCCTGTGCTGCCCCGGATCCGCCAACGATGCTGTGGTTACCCGCAAACCACACCTGCTGGTAAGGGCGCTGATCAGAGACATCGCCGCGATTGAGCCCGGCGTCTCCTTCTATAGTTTCAAGGTTTTCCCACAGAGTGGGTTCGTAGAAAACGCGGCGTTCATCCAATGCCACGGCGTGTCGCGCGGCCTCGACAAGGCGCGACAGGGATGTGTCGTGAAACGCGTACCGCGCATTCCACCAGTCTGCGATACGCCCAAGCACGCTGGCCGGAATGCCCAACGCGCCCACCGTGTCCCACACGCCAAGATAGGTTATGCGCACAAGGTAACTATGATCGTTGCGCCAAATTACATCTGCGGGGCTTGTCGCGTAGTCCGGAGACAGTCGCCGCCGTTGGCGCATCACATGTGGTGTATCCGGTGCATTGTGTGCGCCGCGCGCGCGATAAAGCCGGAACGCCCGCGCCAGTTGTGACGGCGACGGGTCGGCAAGGACGCCACATTTACGGACCATCCCCGCCAGAGACCGCGCCGTATAGGCCCCTCGCGAAAACCCGAAGATCATGATCTTGTCACCGGGTTGATAACAGCGGCACAGGGCGCGATATGCCGCACGAATGTTCCGATTGAGACCCCATCCAAACAGCCCACCGCCTGCCTTGCTCAGCCAGCGGCCCAGCCGACTGACCATTCCGGTACCCGTGCCGACGCCAGCAAAGTACAGTACTTTTTGGTTGGGCGTTTGCGCGCAAGACCGCGCCAGTCGCAACACATGTGTCTCCGCGCCGCTTTTTGGGCTGTTCCAAGTGCCGTCACAAAAAATCGCAATAATCGCCATTTGCCTCTCCTGCCGGTGGCTCTAGACCTAGACAGGTACTTCTGGCGATGGACCTAATCGCACGATCTCGGCGTTAACGATCCATCGACATACAAACTGAAAGACCCAGAACATGATGAAAGCCATCGCCTATCTGACCGCCCTCCTGACGCTGAGCTTTGCAGGGTCATCCCTTTGGGTTCCCGATTTTGGCGGTTTCGACGCGGACCAGTTCCCGGTGCCGCAGGAAAATCCCCCCGTGCAGCCTGCCGGATACGCATTTGCCATCTGGGGGTTGGTCTATTTGTGGCTGATCATCGGAATGGCCTATGGCGCCCTCAAGCGCGCGGACAATGCAGATTGGCACAAGATGCGAGTTCCCTTGTGCATTTCACTCGCGATCGGTTCGATATGGCTCGCTGTCGCCGTTGCCAGCCCGGTCTGGGCAGCCATTTTGATCTGGGCCATGCTAATAACGGCGCTTTATGCGCTGTTCCGCGCGCCGGCAACCGACACGGCATGGGCGCTTTTGCCGGTGGGTCTTTATGCCGGGTGGCTCAGCGCGGCAAGCTGCGTATCGCTGGGTTTGCTGGCCGCTGGATACGGCTACACCTCCGCCGAGGTTGCCGCATATATCTTTATCTTTGTGGCGCTTGTACTGGCCTCGGCAGTGCAAAGCCAGCTCAACCGCGCGCCGACCTACGGGCTTGGGGCGATCTGGGCCCTGATCGCAATTGTCGTGCAGAACATGTCGAGCGATCCAACCATTGCGGCACTCGCCGCAGGCGGTGCTGCCGCGCTATGCCTGCCAACATGGCGCGCAGCGCGCAGCTAGTCCTTGCGCCGCCCCTCCATGTGCTTGCGTAGCTTGGAAGGCGCCGCTTTTTTCCGCCCCTTGTAAGGGTTCGCATCGTTTTGACTGCGCATCCAAAGGCGGATGGGCGTTCCCGGCATGTCGAAATCGAGACGCAGCCCATTAACCAGATAGCGGGTATAGCTGTCCGGAACTTTGTCGGGGTGCGAACACATGACGACAAACCCCGGTGGCCGGGTCTTGGCCTGTGTCATGTAACGCAGCTTGATCCGCTTGCCCTGCGGCGCGGGTGGCGGGTGCTGCTCCAACATGCCTGTCAGCCAGCGATTCAACTGAGCTGTGGTAACGCGCGTGTTCCAGACGGTGTACGCGCGCAAAATCGCTGCATGCAACCGGTCCAGTCCGCGACCGGTTTGCGCTGAAACAGTCACCAGCGGCGCCCCCCGCAATTGCGGCAGCAAACGCTCAAAGCTTTCGCGTAACTCTTTGAGTTTGGCCTGTTTGTTCTCTTCAACATCCCATTTGTTGACCGCAACAACCACAGCCCGCCCCTCGCGCTCTGCCAGATCAGCGATCCGCAAATCCTGCTGCTCAAACGGAATGGCAGCATCCAGTAGAACGACCACCACTTCGGCAAACTTGACCGCGCGCAGCCCATCGCTGACAGACAGCTTTTCGAGCTTTTCCTGAACCTTCGCCTTTTTTCGCATCCCAGCGGTGTCAAAGATACGCATCGGCAACGTCGTTCCGTCCGGCCCGACCCAATCGGTACGTAAAGAAATCGCATCACGGGTGATGCCTGCCTCTGGTCCGGTTAGCAACCGATCCTCACCGAGGATCTGGTTAATCAGCGTTGATTTCCCGGCATTTGGGCGCCCTACCACGGCAACCTGCAACGGCTTGGCGGCACTCGGCATGGGAATATCGGCGTCCATATCGCCGTCGTCTTCATCAATGCTGACATCAACGTCGGGCGCGTCTTGCGCGGCGCGTTCAGCGAACCCGTCGGCAATGGGCATCAAATGGGTATAGAGATCGGTAAGCCCTTCGCCATGTTCTGCAGACAGACGTACCGGCTCTCCAAGCCCCAAACTATAAGCCTCGATCACGCCAGCGTCAGCAGCGGCACCTTCTGCCTTGTTCGCTGCCAGAATAACGTGCTTGGCGCGTTTGCGCAGGATATCCGCGAAAACCAAATCAGAAGGCGTGATCCCGACACGGGCATCCACCATGAAAAGGCACACATCCGCCATGTCGACGGCGCGTTCCGTCAGACGACGCATACGCCCCTGCAAACTGTCGTCCGTGACCTCTTCCAGCCCGGCGGTGTCGATCACTGTAAATCGCAGATCGGCCAGCCGTGCGGCACCTTCGCGCAAATCGCGGGTAACCCCGGGCTGGTCGTCCACCAGCGCAAGGCGCTTGCCAACCAGTCGGTTGAATAGCGTAGATTTCCCAACGTTGGGACGCCCAACTATGGCCAGAGTAAAAGACATGACACAGGCTCCGGATGCCAGATTAAGCTGCGGCTTTACCGCAAAGTGCGGTCAACGGAAAGCGTGCAATTTGCCCTTGGTAGAAACGACGTACATTACACCACCTGCAATCACAGGCGCCGACGAGGCACCACCGGGCACCTCAACAGAGCTCCTCAGCGCGCCGCTGGCGGGGTCAAAAGACCGAATAAGACCATCATCTGAGGCGACATGGATCAGTCCTCCCGCCAATGCGGGGCCGTGATGGGCAAACACCGCCGCCCGACGACGAGGCCGTTCGTTGGTAAACCGTGGCAGATCCACCGACCAGATGGTGGAGCCATCAGAGGCATCCAGCCGTACCAGATCGTTCAGGTCGGTAACGATGAAAACGCTCCCCCCCGCCACAAGAATACGGCTCACCGCGCCTTCGTCGGCTGTCCACCGCCGTTCACCCGTATTGAGGTCAAGTGCAACTGTCCGCCCAGTCAGGTTGCCAACGTACACGGTATTCCCAACAATAACTGGCGCGCCAGTCACATCTACAACAGCACCCAACGCGGTACCGGGACGAACCCCGGCCACTGAAGCCTCCCATCGACGCAGACCACCGCGCCGGAAAACAGCCTGAACTTCACCTGATCCAAATGCAAAGATCGCGAGATCACCGCTGACCGCCGGCGCAGGCGCGCCAAAGGCGTTGTTCACATCCGGTGAAGCGGCGAGTTGCCAAAGCTGGCGCCCGTCATCCGCTGAAACGGCCCATCCGCGATCGTCGCTCACGGTCAGATATACAATATCGCCCGACACTGTTGGTGCACCGGACGCCGTGCCTTCAAAGCTTTGTGTCCAGATTTCCTGACCGTTGGTCGCATCAAGAGCGACCAAGACACCAAAGCCCAACGCCACGTACAGCCGACCACCGGCAAAGGCGAGACCACCGCCAGCACCCTGACCACTGCGCCCCCGCACCGGCACGAGGTCAGCGTCCCAGACCCGCGCACCGGACAAAGTGGTCGCCGTGACGCGCGCCTCTGCGTCCAACGTGTAGATCACGCCATTCGCTACGACAGGCGAAGCGTTGATGCGCTGCTTTCGGCTGTCACCCGCGCCGATGTCAGCGCTCCAGATTTGTGTCAGTGGCGCCGCCAAGGCAGGATGTGCAACACGTGTCGCGGGTGTGCCCTGATCCTGCGTCCAGTTAGCGTTTGTGCTTGCGGTCGGCAGCGACACCGGGCGTGTTTCATTCTGCTGCGGTTGCTGATCCGGGCTAAGGATGGACTGCACGCTTTCACGTTTGCCCGGAAGGATGAACTCCGGCTCGGCGCAGGCGGACAGAAGGATACCACATACACATAAGGCCATCGCAACGCGTGGCAACAGCGTTTCGCCAGAGTGGATTAGCTTCTTCATGACGCCCCGCTCGCTCAGTCCCTTCTTGCAGGGCATTCATCGTGCCCGGCTTATAACCGGTTCAGTTCCCGGTGTCAGGGAGGTTTGCCACGTCCAGCTCGCCTCCCAACGACACAATCACCTGTAAGGCGCGTTGTTGCAAGTCCGAGCTTACGCCGGCAGCCTGCGCAATGTTTTGCAACCGCTCAATCGCCGCTTGGGTTTCGCCTTGCGAGATGTCAATCAGCGCGAGTTGTTCTTGCGCCAGAAAGCTGAGCGGCGCGCCCGGTTGCGCCAAAGCTTCGAATTGTTGACGACGGGTATCGACATCTAGGGTGTCACCCTGCGCCACCAGCAACTTGAACGAAGCTATTTGTTGATAGATTGCGGGTACTTCGCCATTAACTGCGACCCCTTCCAAGGAAGCGATTGCAGCCTCGGTATCTCCGGTTGCCTGCGCTTCGCCGGCAATAAGCATTTCTAATACGGCACGTGTCGTCGCATCCTGCGCATCAATCACCGACAAGCGATCAAGCCGTTCCTCAGCACTGCCTTGTGACATCGCTGCCAACACATCGTCGCCAAAGGCTTGCGCTTTGGCCTGCGCCTGCGCTTTGCGATACTCGTTGAAGGCCGCGCCACCCACGATCAGAACAACCAGAACCGCCGCAATCCAGCCATAGCGCCGCAACATGAAATAAAAGCGGTCACGACGCACTTCGTCGTTAACCTCGCTGATGAAACTTTCCGTGTCGCTCATGAAACCCTGCCACGCTTGATCTGGCCCCTCTTAACGCGCCCGAAGGGGCAAGCCAAGACCCGTTGTCCCTGCGACCGCGAGGCCCATTGCAAACCTGGCCAAGAATCTTTAATCTAAACTGGTCAGTTTAGCGTATTTCCGGGTGAACGCAGCACTTTGGCACGCCACCTCCCGGGACGGCAAGCGGCGCTGCATCCTGAGTTGAGGCATCGGTTATGCGTATTTTTCCTATTGTAGCAGCCATTTTAGTGGCCGCCTTGATCTACTATGCGATTGTAGACCGGCAAAGCCTGTTGGCGTTTCTCGGCCAGGATACAGCCGAACTAAGCGCCACTGCAGAGCAGGAACCGGCGCAATCGCCAAGCAGCGAGGCCCCTGCGGTTGATCTTGTAAAAGTGGTCGTTCAGACATCCACGGCACAGGCAATTGATACGGCCGTTAGCCTGCGTGGCGAGACCAATGCGGCGCGTACCGTAGATGTACGCGCGGAAACATCTGCTGTGGTGGTGTCCGATCCGCTGCGCAAAGGTGCCCGCGTGGAAGAAGGTCAGTTATTGTGTCGTCTTGACGAGGGCACTCGAGGGACCGCTCTGGCACAAGCCCGCGCGCAACTTGAAGAAGCACGTTCCCGCGTTCCAGAAGCCGAAGCGCGGCTGCAACAGGCACAGGCACAACTGGAAGAGGCGCGCATCAATCAAAACGCGTCGTCCAAGCTAAGCGAAGGCGGGTTTGCCTCGACGACACGGGTGGCAAATGCGGAGGCAAATGTTGCCACGGCGCTTGCTTCGGTGGAATCAGCTCGCGCTGGTCTGAGCGCCTCTCAGTCTGGTATCCAGTCTGCACAAGCCGCTGTTGCCACGGCAGAAAAGGAGATCGAGCGGTTGAGCATTACCGCCCCGTTCGCAGGCTTGCTGGAAAGCGATACCGCTGAACTCGGCAGTCTTTTGCAACCGGGCAGCCTTTGTGCGTCAATTATTCAACTGGATCCGATCAAATTGGTGGCTTTCGTACCCGAAACCGAGGTCAACCGGGTCAAGGTCGGCGCACAAGCCAGAGCTGCACTGGCCACGGGCGAAGGCGACGTAACAGGCACAGTCACCTTCTTGTCGCGTTCAGCTGATGAAACGACCCGAACCTTCCGCGTCGAGATCGAAGTTGCCAACGCGGATCAGAGCATTTCAGACGGTCAGACTGCCGAAATCATGATCGCCGGCGCAGGGGCAAAAGCGCACTTGCTACCGCAGTCCGCACTTACCCTCAACGACCAGGGCACTTTGGGTATACGCGCCGTTGGTGATGACAACATCGTCTCGTTTCACGAGGTAAGGTTGTTGCGAGACACGCCGCAGGGCATTTGGGCAACGGACCTGCCCGAAACACTTAATGTGATCGTTCTCGGACAGGAATACGTTGTTGCCGGCGTCCAGGTCGCGCCGACCTTTATGGAGCTTAGCCAATGACCGGTATCGTCGAATGGGCCGCCGCCCGGGCGCGCATGGTTCTGGCGTTCATTCTGCTCAGCCTTGTTGTCGGCGGATATGCCTATTCCACCCTTCCCAAGGAGGGTGAACCAGATATCGAAATCCCGGCGTTGTTTGTATCGGTGCCCTTTCCCGGCATCTCTGCGGCGGACAGCGAAACCTTGCTCGTCAAGCCGATGGAAACCGAACTGGCCGACCTAGACGGCCTGAAATCCATGAGCGGAACAGCAGCCGAAAACTACGCGGGCGTGGCGCTGGAGTTTGAGTTTGGCTGGGACAAATCAGCAGTGCTTGCCGATGTGCGCGACGCGATGAGCAAAGCCGAGGCAGAATTTCCGGACGGAGCCGAACAATATACGATCAACGAGATCAATTTTTCGGAATTTCCGATCATCATTGTCAATCTGACAGGCCCAGTCCCGGAACGCACTATGGTGCGTGTTGCCAAAGACTTACAAGACAAACTTGAAGCAGTTGATGCCGTTTTGGAAGCCGGAATTGCCGGCAGTCGCGACGAAATGCTCGAAGTTTTGATCGATCCTTTGCGGCTCGAGGCTTACAACGTCACGGCTGGCGAACTGATCGCAACTGTCCAGAACAACAACCAGTTGATCGCCGCGGGCGAGGTCGAAACGGCACAAGGCACATTCGCCGTCAAAATACCCTCCTCTTTTGATGAACCGCGCGATGTTTACAATCTGCCGGTAAAGACCAATGGAAACCGCGTCGTGACGCTTGGCGACCTCGCCCAGATCAACCTGACATTCGAGGACCGGATCGGAACCGCCCGTTTTAACGGCGAAAACACCGTGGCGCTGCAGGTGGTCAAACGGAAAGGCTTCAATCTGATCGACACAGCCGCTCAAGTCGAAGAAATCGTCGCGGCACAGCGGGCCAACTGGCCAGAAGGCCTTCAAGCCGCTGTCGAGGTGGGAACGTCCAATGACCAGTCGCGTATAGTGAATGGTATGGTGCAGCAGTTGCAGGGCTCCGTATTTACGGCGATCGCACTGGTGATGATCGTCGTCTTGGCGGCACTCGGCATCCGCGCGGCCCTATTGGTCGGCTTTGCTATCCCCACATCTTTCCTGCTGTGCTTTGCCTTTCTGGCGCTCATGGGCATATCGATTTCCAACATCGTTATGTTCGGGCTGATCCTCGCCGTTGGCATGCTTGTCGACGGCGCGATTGTCGTGGTCGAATACGCAGACAAGCGCCAGCAGGAAGGCGTGGGCCCGATGCGCGCCTATGTCGAAGCGGCAAAACGCATGTTCTGGCCGATCATTTCCTCGACAGCGACGACGCTCTGCGCCTTCCTTCCCATGCTGTTCTGGCCCGGTGTTCCCGGTGAATTCATGGGGATGTTGCCAATCACCTTAATTTTCGTTCTCTCCGCCAGCCTGATGGTGGCTTTGATTTACCTGCCTGTGATGGGTGGCGTCACCGGTCGTTTAGAGCGCTGGATGGCGGACAACATGGAATCAGTGGCAAATCTGCCTTGGTATCTGCACTTGCTCCTTTTCCCTATTGCGGCGGCGATGATGGCCGCAGTTGCCCTTCTGGGTCCGGTCTTTGGCGCTATCGGGGCGCAATTTGCGTCAATGGATCAACTCAACCTTATCGGCTCTGTCGTTCCGACCTTTCTGGTCGTTTTCCTGTTCATCGTGGCGGCGGCGGCGACCATTGCCGTGGCGCTTGGCGGCTTCATGCTCATGCTGATCTCGACATTTGCCCTGTTGACGCGCATGGGCCGCGCCGGCCGCTGGTTTGCGGCCCGCCTGTTCCGCAGCGAACCCGACAAGATCAGTGCAGGTTACCGCCGTTCCTTCTTTGGCCACGTGATGGCCGGGATCGCCGGCAACCCGGTCATGCCCTTGGTGATGGCGGGTACTGTCTTTATCTTTGTCGGCTCGGTCTTGATCTATTTCACCAATAACAACAACGGGGTGGAGTTCTTTGTCGAAAGTGAACCGGAGCAAGGCATCGTCTACGTGCTGGCCCGCGGCAACCTCAGCCTCGAAGAAAAAGATACACTGGTCCGGCAAGCAGAGAACATCGTTCTTGATCATCCCGGTATTATCAACGCTTTTTCATTCGCGGGCGAAGGCGGCCTGAACACTGACGCTTCAGGTGCGGGCACACCCAAAGAGATGATCGGACAGGTTCAGTTCGAAACGATCCCGTGGGATGACCGTGCCGACCGCCCTGATCTGGATGGCGATATCGTCATCGCCGAGCTAACTGAACAGCTATCGGCACTGCCGGGCATCAAGATCGAAATCCTTGCGCAAGCGCGAGGCCCCGCGTCTGGCAAACCGGTGCACCTGCGGCTCAAGACCGACAACTTCGCCACGCTGACAGAAGCCGCGGCGCGTGCCCGAGCGCAATTCGACGTAACACCCGGCCTTACGCTGATCGAAGACACACGCCCCCTGCCCGGTATCGACTGGCAGATCGACGTGGACGTCGAAAAAGCAGGCCGCTACGGCGCTGATGTGCAAACAGTCGGCGCGATGGTCCAACTCGTCACACGCGGTCTGCTGCTGGACACCATGCGCGTTGACAGTTCCGACGAGGAAATTGATATCCGCGTGCGGCTTCCATCCGAAGACCGCGTGCTTTCGACACTCGACACGCTTAAAGTGCGCACAAACGACGGGTTGGTCCCGCTGTCCAACTTCATTACCCGCACCCCTGTTCCAAAACTGGCTGAAATCAGCCGCATCGATCAGACACGTTATTTCGACGTGAAAGCCGATGTTGCCCCCGGGCTCATGAAAGTCGTTGAGACGACACGAGAAAACGACGCTGATGTCGACACCACTCTGGCGATCCTGCGCCCTGCCGCCACCGACGCAGACATCACCATGCCTGACGGTTCTGCTTTCAAGATAGCTGACCGCACGACCGGAGCCGAGCGCGATATTGCAGGCGGATTGCGCGACGGTGATCTTCGTCTGGTGCCGGTCAACGCCAATGAACGGATCGGCGTGCTGACGGAATGGCTGGAAACTAGCCCTTTGCCTGATGGGGTCGCGTGGGAGTGGACAGGCGATCAGGAAGAACAGGCGGAAAGCGGGGCGTTTCTGCAGACCGCCTTTTCGGCAGCCCTTGGATTGATGTTCATCATCCTGCTGGCGCAATTCAACAGTTTTTACAACGCGGTACTGGTGTTGGTTGCTGTCGTTCTGTCGACAACCGGTGTGCTGATCGGAATGTTGGTCATGGGCCAGACCTTTTCGATCATCATGACAGGAACGGGCATTGTTGCGCTTGCAGGGATCGTGGTGAACAACAACATCATCCTCATCGACACCTATCAGGAGTACAGCCAGTACATGCCTCGAATAGAGGCTATCATCCGCACTGCGCAGGCCCGCATCAGGCCCGTGCTGCTGACCACCATCACCACTATGGCGGGGCTGGCGCCAATGATGTTCGGGCTTAGCCTGAATTTCGCCGAGGGCGGATATACCGTCAACAGCCCCACAGCGCTGTGGTGGAAACAGCTGGCAACTGCGGTGGTCTTCGGTCTCGGCATCGCCACAGTGCTGACGTTGGTGGTGACCCCTTCAATGCTTGCAATCCGCGTCTGGGCGACGACTTACGTACGCTGGATCGCAACGCTGCTTGCCAAAATGTCCATGGGGCGCGCCAGTCAAGCGGCGCGCGACTGGGCCCTCATGCGTGAAGCGGCACGTATCGGTGGCACCGAACTGATCTGGGACGACGATGAAGGCGTCTCGCCAACACCGGCCGAGTTAAAAGCGGCCGAATAACGCTCTCACGCAAGCGTGACGCGCAATGCCGCGCTTTGGTGTTACCTACTTGGGTGGGTAACCCTTCGGAGGATTTATGCTGCGTACCTTGATAATTTCTACAACAGTCATTGCACTTTCTGCCACTTCCGGCTTTGCCGGTGATCTGCTCAAGAAAACCAGTCCACATTCGGTGTCGGAGACAATGGATCGGCTGGAGGCGGCAGTAAACGGCGCCGGGGCCACAGTCTTTGCGCGCGTGGATCACACCGCCGGCGCCAAGAAAGTGGATATGAATTTGCGACCGACCCAACTGTTGATCTTTGGCAATCCCAAACTCGGCACACCCGCGATGCAGGATGGGCAGACTGCAGGCCTTGATCTGCCGTTGCGCGTCCTTGTCTATGCCGACGAGAAAGGCGTAGTGCATGTTGCATACCACGCCCCCGCAGGACTGGCCGCGACCCATGATCTGCCAAGTGACGCAAAATACCTGCAAATGATGACCGGTGCACTGGACAAGCTTACCGGCAAGGCGGTGGCTGCCGACTAAATCGCCTTTTTGCGGTCCGCCTCGTCCAGGGCGGCCCACCAATCGGCATAGGTGGAATTTTCCGGGTGCTTGCCACCTTCATCATGCGCGCCATCGTCCCACCAGACCGGGCCGCGTTCTCCCAAGGCGCGTTTGGCAACGTCCACACGTTCCCGCGCTGCGCGCTCTGTATCCTCGTCACTGGCTTGCATCACAGCACGACGGGCCTGCATCAACGCCTTGATGTGAGCGCGCCGCGTTGTGTCATCAAGGCGCGGGTCAGTACAACGCCACAGTCGACCCTTGGCCACAAAGTAGCGACCATCCGGCGTGTGTGGATAGTCTTTGCCGCGGCTCACGCGATCTCGTCAGACTGCTGGCGCCGCCATAGCTGTGCGTAGCGGCCCTCCTGCCCGAGCAAAGCTTCATGTGTGCCTTGCTCGACGATCTCGCCCTGTTCCAGCACGATGATCCTGTCAGCCTCGGAAATTGTGCTGAGCCGATGCGCAATGACCAGAACAGTGCGCCCGCGTCCGGCTTGCATCAGCGCATCTTGAATATCGGATTCCGTTTCTGAATCCAGCGCCGATGTCGCCTCATCCAGCAGCAAAATCGGCGGATCTTTCAGCAGTGTGCGCGCAATGCCGACGCGTTGTTTTTCACCACCTGAAAGCTTGAGGCCGCGTTCGCCCACTGTCGTGTCATACCCGTCAGGCAAAGTTTCAATAAAATCATGTATCTGCGCCGATTTTGCGGCTTCTATCACGTCTTCCTGGGTTGCCCCGTCTTTGCCATACGCGATGTTATAGCGGATCGTATCGTTGAACAGCACCGTGTCTTGCGGCACGACACCAATGGCCGCATGCAAGCTGGTTTGAGTAACCTCTCGCACATCCTGCCCGTCAATGCGCAAAGCGCCCGAGCCAACGTCATAGAACCGAAAGAGCAACCGCCCGATTGTGGACTTGCCAGAGCCGGTCGACCCGACAATCGCAACCATCTCACCGGGCTCTGCCGTAACCGAGACGCCTTTCAGGATTGCACGATCCTCGTTGTACCCAAAGCGTATGTCGTCAAGCTCGATGCGCCCGCCGGTAACCTTAAGAGGCTTTGCATCAGGTGCGTCAGTGACCTCAGCGGGTTGTTCCAACAGATTGAACATTTCGCCCATATCGACCAGGGCCTGTCGGATTTCGCGGTAAACCGTACCGAGAAAGTTCAGCGGTACAGTGATCTGTACCATATAGGCATTCACCATCACAAAATCGCCGACGGTCAGCGTGCCTTGCTGCACGCCAATGGCGGCCATTACCATCACGCCGACCAACCCGGCAGTGATCAGGAACGATTGTCCGAAATTAAGAAACGCAAGCGAATAGCTTGTCTTGATGGCTGCGTCTTCGTACCGCGCCATGGCTTTGTCATAGCGCTCCGCCTCACGCTCTTCGGCGCCAAAGTACTTGACGGTCTCGAAATTGAGCAGGCTGTCGATGGCCTTTTGGTTCGCGTCGGTGTCGCTGTCGTTCATCTTGCGGCGCAATTTTACCCGCCATTCGGTCACAGCAAAAGTGAACCAAACGTAGAGACCGATGGTACCCGCCACCACCAGCAGATAGTAAAAATCGAACACAACGGCGAGGATTATCCCCACCATCAGCAGCTCCAGTATCAATGGACCGATCGAAAACAGCAAAAAGCGCAGCAGGAACTCAACACCCTTTACACCACGTTCGATGATGCGGCTCAGCCCACCCGTTTTGCGCGTGATGTGGTAGCGCATCGAGAGGCGGTGGATGTGGTTGAACGTCTCAAGCGCAAGCTGGCGCAGGGCGCGTTGCGCGACACGCGCGAATACAGCGTCGCGCAATTGCTGAAAGCCAACCGTCATTAGCCGGGCAACACCATAGGCCACCGTGAGCCCGACCGCCCCAAGGGCCAGCATGGGCACGCCTTCTTCTGCCAGTGCATCGACTGCGCCCTTGTAAAAGAACGGCGTGGCCACAGAAATGAGCTTGGACAAGATGAGAAAGCCCATCGCCCAGACGACACGCCACCGGACCCAGGGTTTGTCGGATGGCCATAAATACGGCGCAACCCGTCGGATCGTCCGCAAACCTGACCGGCGTTCTTCGTCTTCGATTGACGACAGGGTCTGCGCGTCCTGCTTTGCAGCGGTGGTGTCAGAGGCCATGGGGCATCCTGCGTTGTTCTCAGGAGGTGTTACCTAATCCACGAAAGCGGGATTTGCCAGTTGCGCGGGCCAATATTCCGCTATTCGTCCGAAGGCAGGTCAAATACCTGTCCCGGATAGATCAGGTCCGGGTCACGTATCGACGTCCGGTTCGCCTCGAAAACCCTCACATAGAGTACGCCCTCACCATAGCGGTCACGTGCAATAGCCCACAGCGTATCGCCTGTCTGCACAGTAATGGCGCTGACCGGTCCATCTGACGCAGAAGCTGCCGCTGCAAGTACCTCCGGCGCCTCGCGCTTGAACGGCGTCTCAAGGCGGCTGGTTACGCGGCCACCGTCATCGAGTGCGTCAACGCGCAAAGTATATACACCGGCATCAATCCCCGGCACATCACCGCGCCAGCTGCCGTTGCTGTCCACAGGCAACCGGGCGATAGACCGGTTATTGAGATAGACGCGCACCTCAACCGCCTCGATGCTCGCGCGACCGGCAAGCTGCACGACCCCGCCGTCCGAATACCCAATGGTATCAAGTTGAATCTGGCGTGGCGGCGTTGGGGCCGTGCCCAACAGTTCGACACCTTCAGAAGTTGATTTCAAAAGGGCGATTTGCGGCGCGGCGTCAGGGCTGTCCAGCGGGCCGACCTCTGCCACTTCAGGCACAGCCTGAGGCTGCGGCGCCTCTGCGACCACCGTCTGACCCGCTTCGCCTGTAGTGTTTGGCAAAGAAGCAGCGTCTGGTTCTGCGACAGTGGTTTCATCGGTTGTGGTCGCAACCTCTGCGTCTGAGGTCGCAGAGGCCTCAGGCAAGGATGACCCGGTTTCCAACGAGGCAATAGCCTCAGTCTCAAGCTGTTGCGATGGCGCTTCTTCGGAAATGGCTTCTCCGTCGTCAGCGATCGTCACCGGCGCCTCTGCCACGGCCGCCGCAACCGGCTCTGATGGCACGACCTGTTCCGAAGCGACCGGTTCCTCTTGCGGGTTCTGCGCGCCCGATGCCGTGTTGGTATCTGCCGTTTGCGTTTGACGCGGCGCAATGATGACCTCGTCCGTTGACGGTATGGTCGTATTCTCCCCTGATGCGCTCAAAGAAAGGACACGGGGTTGGTCGCTCGCATCGACGATCCCGATGGCAGCAAAAGACCCGCCGCTATCGGCCTCGGTACTTGCAATGATCTCGCCGTCGACAACCACATCCACCTGTGCTCCGGGTTCGGCGCGCCCCGCGATTACCGCAACGCCGTCTGTGTCAAGACGCACCTCGTCGATACTGGGCGTAGACGCCTCAGTATCCGCAGTATTCTCGGCTACCACGGCGTCATCTTCGGCGTCGGCGACGCTTTGATCCGAAGCCGGCGGCACCGCTTCAGGCGTTGCCGCTTCAGAAGTTGCATCTCCTCCGACGCTTGAAACCGAGGCGTCAGTATCCGCATCCGTTGCAGTCACGGCATCTGTTTCGGTCACGGCTGCAGGAGATGTCTCTGAGACAAGGCTCGACACATCTTCGTCACTCGGCAAGTCGTCTTGCTGAAGCAGCAGCATCGTGCCGGCCGCAATCATCAATACCACCGCGACCCCGCCAATCAGCAGACCGGAGCCTGCGGAGGTGCCAACGCCCGCTTGTTTGCGCATTTTTCTTTTCTTCCCCAGGTTTGCCGCCTGTGTCCCCAAGCGAGCATTGAGCCTTAATAGCAACTGCCCTATCAGTGGTCAAAACCCATCGGCTCACTTTTTCATTATTCTTCAAGAGGAAACACTGCGCCATGTCGATCAAATCACTCTGCGTCTACTGCGGTTCGCGTCACGGCTCGGACCCGGCTTACCTCGAAGAGGCCGAAAATCTTGGGCGTGCCATTGCACAAGAAGGGTGGCGGCTGGTTTACGGTGCCGGGGATGTCGGGCTCATGGGGGCAATTGCGCGCAGCGCTCAGGCGGCCGGCGCTCCGACATTTGGCGTGATCCCGAAACACCTGGTAGATTGGGAGGTTGGAAAAACCGACCTGACCTCTTACGTCGTCACCGAGACAATGCATGAGCGTAAGAAAGTGATGTTTATGAACTGCGACGCTGTGGTCGTAATGCCGGGGGGTGCCGGGTCGCTGGACGAACTGTTCGAAGTCCTGACATGGCGGCAGCTCGGCCTGCACGACAAACCGATTTTCCTGATGAACGTCAATGGATACTGGGACCCGCTATTAGTTTTGCTAAGCCACGTCACAGCAGAAGGGTTTGCGGATAACACGCTGCACGGCTTTTACACTGCGGTACCAGATGCCGAAGCCTGTCGAGATGCGGTGCGACGCGCCTTGTCCTGACGCCACGCGGCACCGGAATAGATCGCAAGCGCAATCCAGATCAGCGTGAACGCGGCAAGATGCCAGCCAGAGAACGGCTCTCCGAACACAAACACGGCGCAGGCAAACTGAAGGGTCGGGTTCACATAAAGTATCAGGCCCACGCTTGCCATCTTCATACGGCGTGTGCCGTACCCGAACAAAACAAGCGGGAACGCCGTCATAGGGCCGGACAACACAAGCAAAGCCAGGCTCGTGGCATCACCGCCAAAAATATCCGCCCCTGCCTGGTAGCGGTAGGCAAGAAAAATCACGGCGAGGGGGACAAGCAACAGCACTTCGATTGTGACAGAAAGCACCGGTCCAAGGTCCAGCTGCTTTTTCACGACACCGTAACAGGCAAAGGACACGGCCAGAACCAGTGCCACCCATGGCAGCACTCCTACGCCCCAAGTCAGCAAAAGCACTGCAAACGTAACAAGCCCGATCGCCCCCCACTGCACGCGCGTCAACGCCTCGCGGAACAGCACAAAGCCCAAGAGGACCGACAGCAGGGGATAAATATAGTACCCAAGAGAGCTTTGTGTCGTCAGCCCCGCCTGCACGGCCCAGATGAAAAGCGCCCAGTTGAGCATGATGATGACGGATGCCGCAACCAGCATGAGCGCCTTGCGTTTGTCGGAAAATGCAGGGCGGATTTCATGCAGCCGACCCTGCATGGCCAAAACACCACCGAAAAATATCAGCGACCAGATCATACGGTGCGCGAGGACATCCAGTGCGGGAACGTGGCTCAGGGCCTTGTAAAATATCGGCGACACGCCCCAGATCACCGCTGATCCAAGAACTGCTGCTACCCCTTTTGACATCTCGCTCATCGCTGGCCCACCTACCTTGGCCATGTGACGGATAACTGCGGAACACGACAAGCGAAAAAGCAACACCGCATTTGGAGTGCCCAACGGCGCGTCTTGATTTCCGCAGCGATGCGGTCGGGTCACATAGGCGATCACAGAGGTGCCTTCACGCAATTCAATTTGGCACGGTCACGGCGATCAAAACATCGGCGGCGTGACCTATACGGTGTCATCGCCAACCGTGACCCAAGCATTCCGTCAAACAGCAAATTGGCCTTCAGGCTGTACCGCCTTATGCGTCGCCCGTCTCCGGACCTGTGAAGGGTATACTGCTAGTGTTCAGAATTCGGCACGAAAACCCACTACCCTGTTGTCTTAAAAGGCTTTTTTAAGGAATTCATGCTTTGCGACCGGCCACGTCATAAAAACAAGAAAGGCCCGCTGAACCAGCGGGCCTTTTACGCATCAAGTCAATTTCAGATTACATCCGCGATGCGACGTTTTCCCAGTTGACCAGATTGTCGAGGAAGTTCGACAGGTAATCAGGGCGCTTGTTCCGGAAATCGATGTAGTAGGAATGCTCCCATACGTCGCAGCCCAGCAAGGCAGTTTGGTCAAAGCAAAGCGGGTTCACACCATTTTCGGTCTTGGTCACGGCCAGCGATCCATCGGAATTTTTGACCAGCCAAGCCCAGCCCGATCCGAATTGCCCTGCACCGGCGGCCTTGAATTCATCCTTGAACTTGTCGACCGAGCCGAAATTCTCTGTCAGTGCGCTTTCCAGCTCACCCGGCATGCCAGTGTCGCCGGGGCCCATCATCTCCCAGAACTGATTGTGGTTCCACAGTTGGCTGATGTTGTTGAAGATGCCGTTTTGGGCCACAGCGCCAGCATCATATGTGCCTTTGATGATCTCTTCGAGGGATTTTCCGGCCCATTCCGTGCCTTCGATCGCCTTGTTGCCGTTAGTGACATACGCGTTGTGGTGCAGGTCGTGGTGATACTCGAGCGTCTCTGCCGACATGCCTTTGGATGCCAGCGCGTCGTGCGCATAAGGAAGATCAGGAAGTTCGAAAGCCATGAGAGGTCCCCTTCGGTTGGTATTTCTCGTCTGTCCATGACAGATTGTGCAAATCTCAGCAAGATCAACCGCGCGAGATGAAATGAGGCAATTAATTTGCCTTTAGAATGCCAGTCTCACAGCGGCCGGTCCCTAGGATGGAATGCGCAACGGCTGACATGGTTCCGTGCATACGCATAGTTTTTTCCATCTTATCAGGATCGATCAACCAAGAGATGCTGACCGGGCGTGGCGGCCCGGCCCGGGAAAACGGCCTTCAAGATCAACCCTAATGCGCAGGCCGGTCCACCCTTGGCCGAATGCGGAAGAATGCAAGCTAAGGTGTCAGACGCGATTTAGCCCATTGCCCCAACTTCACTTCCGGGTTGCGCCGCCGTGCTGAGCAAATCAAAAACGTACCGCGCCTGACTACGAAAGCAGATCACCTGAAAGGCCGCGTCGCTGACGTACCACATAGCAGCCGGCACCTGCGCCATTCGGGTCCGGCGAAAGCTGCCCGGCCCGAAAGCCTGCGCCGAAATGTCAACCGGACACAGTTTGGCCAAGACTTCGCGCGCCTGTGCGCCCTCGACTTTGAACGACGCGCGGGCGGCCGAAACATTCACCGCCAGATGATGGACGCTTTTCAGGTCTGTAGTGATTTGCGCAAGCTTTGCGCCAACGCCAGTATGCGGACACAGGATCAAAAGCTCGTCAGGGCTCATCCACGCTACATCCGCTTCACCGCTGATGTGCGCGGTGCCAGCTTGCGGCACGTCTTGCCCGCAGGCCTTTTTCACCGCCTTTGCCACGGTCGGGTCTGCCAAATCCGCACGCAAGGTAATCATGCCCTGCACACCTACTTCGGATATTTTGGCGATGCCATCTGCGCTATTCGCGCCATTCAGGGCCGTAACAAAGTCAGACATTCTGTTTTTCCCCATCCTTGTCATAGAACACCGGATCGACGATGCGCGCACGGAACGTTGCACCCTCGGTTCCGGGGAACTCGATAATCTCGCCCATGCGCGATGGACCGTGTTCGACCAACCCCATGGCAATGCCACGGTCCAATGTCGCCGAGTAATAGGTCGAGGTGACGCGACCAATGACGTTGCGCTGGCCGTTGGCGTTCTTGCCCTCACCCACCGCATAGGCCCCGTCGGGGATCACACTGCCGGTCACCGTTTCCAACCCGACAAGCTGCCAGCGAGAAGTATCCGCCATATGGCTCCGCTCATGCGCGCGCTTGCCAAGGTAATCGTCCTTTTTCTTGGACAGCGCCCAGTGCAGGCCAAGGTCCTGCGGGATGACCGTACCGTCGGTTTCGTCACCGATCATGATAAAGCCCTTCTCGGCGCGCAGGATGTGCAGACATTCCGTACCGTAGGGCATCACACCGAATTCTTCGCCCGCAGACATCAATGCTTCCCAGAAGGCGAGGCCCTGGCCTGCATCGACTGCGATTTCAAAGCTTAGCTCACCAGAGAACGAGATACGGTAAACGCGGCACTTGAAGCCACCGATTTCCCCGTCTGCCCATTCCATAAAGCCAAGCGCCTCTTTCGACACATCCATACCGCCCAGCTTTTCAAGCACCTTGCGCGCCTTCGGGCCGACGACCGCGACCTGCGCGTAGGCTTCGGTCACATTGGCGACGTACACTTTCCAGTCCCACCATTCGGTCTGCAGCCACTCTTCCATGTGCTGATGAATTCGGTCCGCGCCACCCGTGGTCGTGTGGCACAGCCAAGTGTCCTCATCGATACGGGCGACGACACCGTCATCGATCAGGAACCCGTTTTCCGAACACATCAGACCATAGCGGCATTTACCGGGTTTCAGTGTCGACATCATGTTGGTGTACATCATATCGAGGAAGCGTCCGGCATCCGGCCCCTTCACGAGGATCTTGCCCAAGGTAGAAGCATCAAGCAGCCCGAGGTTTTGTCGCGTATTGAGGACCTCGCGATTGACCGCCTCTTTGACCCGCTCGCCCTCTCGGACATACGCGTAGGGGCGCCGCCAGTGACCGACCGGTTCCCAGTCAGCACCATTTCCGTCATGCCATCCATGCATCGGCGTCCGGCGCAGCGGTTGAAACACGTCGCCGCGCGCTTCGCCACCGATGGCTCCCATCGAGATCGGCGTATAGGGCGGGCGAAAGGTCGTGGTGCCGGTTTGCGGGATGGGTCGGCCCAGCGCATCCGACAGAATTGCCAAACCGTTGATGTTGCTCAGCTTGCCCTGATCCGTCGCCATGCCGAGCGTGGTGTACCTTTTGGCGTGCTCGACGCTTTCAAATCCCTCTTGGGCCGCCAGTTGCACGTCGGAAACCTTTACGTCGTTCTGGAAATCCAGCCACGCCTTGCTGCGCAGTTCCACCGGGGCGCCCTGAGGCATCAACCAGACCGGTTCGATCGGTGCTTCATGCCGCACATCAGCCTGCGGGCTCTTCGTTTTGCGGATTTTGAGCCCCATGCGGGACGCTGCAAGGCGCGCAGCCTCATCTGCATCGACGAGAATATCCCCGAGAGACATCAGGCCGTTAGCGCTGCCAGCGGCCACGACAAATGGCGCGCCGTCATTTCCCGTGGGCGCTTTATCCACATCCGGGCGAAACAGCGCCTGATCGGCATCCCAGTGCAGCTTGCCACCGCAGTGCGACCACAGGTGCACCACCGGAGACCATCCGCCCGACATCGCAACCGCATCGCAGGAAATCTCTCGCACAGACCCGCCGTTGCCGTCCTGACGGCACAGCACGACGCCGGTCACCCGCTTGCCGCCCTTGACCTTGGCGACGGCGTGACCGTTCAGCACCTCTATGCCCCGCGACCGGGCCTGTTCCTGCACATCTCCGGCACCGGCACTGCGCGCATCAACGATCGCAGGCACCGAAAGACCCGCGTCTTTCAAGGCAAATGCCGTCAGATAAGCGTCGTCATTGTTGGTCACGACGACAGTGCTTGCACCGACGGAAACACCGTAATTGACCGCATAATCGCGCATCGCAGCGGCAAGCATGACGCCCGGGATGTCATTCCCCGCAAACGATAAAGGCCGCTCGATCGCGCCGGTCGCGGTGATAATCTGTCCCGCGCGGATGCGCCACAACCGATGCCGCGGCCCGGGTGTTTCCGGATTGTGATCGCCCACGGCCTCATATCCGAGCACATACCCGTGGTCGTAGACGCCTGCGCCCATCAACCGAGTTCGCAGGGTCACGTTGTCCATTGTTTCCAGTTCGGAAACGATTTGTTCCACGAACTTATCCACAGGCGCGCCGGCGACAGTGCCACCATCAACGGGTGCACGCCCGCCCCAATGGGCGGATTGCTCAATCACTGTGACAGAAGCACCCGACTTTGCCGCTGTGCGCGCGGCCTGCAAGCCGGCGATGCCGCCGCCGACGATCAGCACATCGCAGAAATGATAGTAATGCTCGTATGTATCGGCATCGCGGGTTTCGGCGTCCGGCGCCTGCCCGAGGCCGGCAGACTGCCGGATGAAAGGCTCATAGATGTATTTCCAGAACGGGCGCGGATGAATGAACATTTTGTAGTAAAAGCCCGCTGGCAGAAAGCGGCTCAGGTGCGTGTTGATTGCACCAATGTCGAATTCGAGCGTGGGCCAGTGGTTCTGGCTGCGCGCTTGCAACCCGTCAAAAAGCTCGGTCGTGGTGGCGCGCTGGTTCGGCTCGAACCGTGCCCCCTCGCCCATGTTCATGAGCGCGTTGGGCTCCTCGACACCTGATCCGACGATGCCGCGCGGACGGTGATATTTGAACGAGCGCCCCACCATCATCTGATCGCTGGCCAGAAGGGCAGACGCAAGAGTGTCCCCCTGATACCCGTGCAAGGTTTTACCATTGAACGAGAAGCTTAAGGTCTGTGTGCGGTCCAGAAGCCGGCCGCCGGTTGAAAGCCGTGTGCTCATGCGGGAAACCTCATCGCGGTTTGGACCGCCGGATGCCTCCGGCGGGGGTAATTGGGGGTCAAAGACACAGGTGGCTCAGCGCATTGGCGGCAGATCATTTGAAATCCCTCCAAGTCCACCCGGGGCGCTTCTTGCTGATCTTGCGCCGCAACTCTGCCGGAGGCTCGAGGGTTTGTGCGGGATAGGTGCCAAATACCTCGAGTGTCGTGGTATCGCGGGCGGCATGAAACCACTTGCCGCAGCCGTAGGCGTGACGCCACCGTTCAAAATGCACGCCGCGCGGATTTTCCCGCATGAACAAGTAGTTTTCAAACGCCGCGTCATCAGAACCGGGGCCATACCGGGTCAGATGCGCCTCGCCGCCGCCGTGAAATTCGGTTTCTTCGGCAGTGACGCCGCAGACAGGACAGGTCAGAAGAAGCACGGCAAACTCCCCTCTTGCGCAAGGTGAAACGAAAAACAGCCAGCGGCCGCCGACGGGCCACTGGCTGCAAAATGCTGTGTTTTGAATACGTCAGCTGTCAGAGACAGCTTCGGCAGCTTTCTCAAGCGTTGTGTCTTCTCCTTCAACGGAGAAGGCGAAACCGTCGTCACGGGCAAACAGGGCATAAGCGACGCCCAGAACGACGACGCAAAGCGCGCCAAGAGTGAAACCCAAACCGGCGCTGCTGTTGATCTTCGAGGGATGAGCCATTGTGCACCACCTTTCTGATAAGCGTTCACATCAGGAACGCGCGGCTTTGCCGGATTGTTCCGAGTTGCGCTATTCGGACGCAGGTGGCGCTTATGTTGCGCAGCAAAGGCCTTTGTGTCGTTGCAAACGGCATGATTTCTCGCAGTGGCCAAACCCGCGCGGGCGCAAAGGTATTGAAAAAATGCGGAAATCGCTTCTTCAACGGCCGTTTTTTGTATTAGTATCCGGGTATTGTTTGTCTGTGGGAGAGAAAGATGAGCAACACGACTTTGGCTGTCATCGGGTTTGGCGCACTTTGCGCCCTCGCTTTGGTGATGTTTTTTCTGGAACGCAGGGGCGTCGCTGCACGCAAGGCAGCGCGTGGCGGGCGCGAGGTGGACGTGAGCCATCTGATCGCCTTCGGCGCGCCCGGCGAGCAACGCAAGCCGCCGCAAGACGAATAGGCGCGCGCCATGAAAGACATTCTGCAACTGCTGCCGCTTGTTGTACTGATTGCACTCGCCGTTTTTCTTGTGCGGCGCGGCAATCGCACCAAACCGGATGCCGACAAAAACAAGTCGGACATCGGCGGTGGCTCCGGCAGTTCGCATACAGCAGACTGACATTAGTGTGCCACCCCGGCGGCAACGCTTTCGTCGATAAACCGTCCTTCGCTAAAGCGGTCTAGACCAAAATCGTCTGTCAGCGGGCCATGCCCCTTGTGCATCAACTCGGCCATGGCCCAGCCAGACCCGGGCGTTGCCTTGAAACCGCCTGTGCCCCAACCACAGTTGATAAAGACATTTTCAACCGGCGTCTTTGACAAGATCGGCGAGCGGTCTCCGGTGACGTCCACAATGCCGCCCCACTGGCGCAACATCTTCAGACGGCTGACCATCGGAAAGGTCTCGATCAACGCGCGCACGGTTTCTTCAATGTGGTGGAACGATCCCCGCTGCGTGTAATTGTTGTACCCGTCTGTACCGCCTCCGATCACCATTTCGCCCTTGTCAGACTGGCTCATATAGCCATGCACGGTATTTGCCATCACCACCACGTCCATACAGGGCTTGATCGGCTCCGATACCAGCGCCTGCAGCGCCACACTTTCGATAGGCAACCGGAACCCGGCAAGCCCGGCCACATGGCCCGAATTGCCCGCCACGACGATCCCGAGCTTGTCGCAATCGATCTGTCCCTTGGTCGTATCGACGCCCACCACCTTGCCACCGTCACGGCGGATCGCTGTCACTTCACACTGCTGGATCACATCCATGCCCATGTCCGAGCACGCCCGCGCGTAACCCCATGCAACAGCATCATGCCGCGCCGTACCGCCTCGCGCCTGCCACAACCCGCCAAGAACGGGATACCTCGGGCCCTTGAGGTTGATGATCGGCACCAGTTCTTTCACCCGCGTCGGGGTGATGAACTCTGTCTTGACGCCCTGCAATGCATTTGCGTGCACCGTACGCTGATAGCCCCGTACCTCGTGATGGGTCTGGGCCAGCATGATCACACCACGGGGCGAGAACATGACGTTGTAGTTCAGATCCTGGCTCATCGTCTCGTAAAGAGAGCGCGACTTTTCATAAAGCGCAGCCGAAGGGTCCTGCAGGTAGTTCGACCGGATAATCGTCGTATTCCGCCCGGTATTGCCGCCGCCTAACCAGCCCTTCTCGAGGATGGCAACGCGCTTTACGCCAAATCGCTTGCCGAGATAGTATGCCGTGGCCAGCCCGTGCCCGCCCGCACCGATGATGATCACATCATATTTCGACTTCGGCTCTGGCGCACGCCACGCACGCTCCCAGCCGCTGTGATACCGCGCTGCCTCGCGTGCCACTGCAAAAACCGAATATCGTTTCATGGTTCTGTCTCCGCACTGCAAAACCGCGTCGGAATCACTCCGCCGCGCCGTTTCCATACATCTGCGTAAATGAGCAGAAAAGAGGATACTCGTCGCGTCACTTTGAGCCAGTTTTGCGACACCGGGCGGCTTTGCCGCATGTCTTTGGGCCAACGTGATCTTTTGTCTCTTTTGCCGACTGCCAGACAAGGTTACATGGGATGTCAGCAAAGGGTAGAGCGGAAATGACGTTCTGGATCATATCAGCAGGTCTCGCGACCTTGGTGGCAGCGCTTCTGGCGCTGGCCTTGCGCGCGCCCGACAGGGGTGCAGCGCGCCCTGCTGCAGCCTACGACCTCAAGGTCTATCGGGACCAGCTGCGCGAAGTGGATCGCGATCTCGCGCGCGGCGTGGTCGAGCAAGCCGATGCAGAGCGCATTCGGGCCGAGGTGTCTCGTCGCATTCTGGCCGCAGACGCCGCCCTGCAGCAGGGTACTGACGCCGGTGCCGCCAACAAAGGCGCGCCACTTGCGACCGGAGTGCTTCTCGCCGTTGCCCTGATCGGCGGAAGCCTGTCGCTTTACTGGTCCCTCGGCGCACCGGGCTATGGCGACCTCGCCCTCGCCGATCGCATCGAAATCGCCGAAGAGATGCGTGCAAACCGCCCCACACAGGCCGCAGCCGAGGACAGCTTGCCACCCTTCACTGCCCCGCCGAATGTCAGCCCGGACACTCTGGCGCTGATCGACAGGCTGAGAACGGTGGTTGCAGACCGTCCCGATGATTTGCAGGGGCACAGCTTTCTGGTGCGCTACGAGGCCGAGCTTGGCAACTACAGAGCAGCGGTACGCGCGCAGGAACGGGTGCTTGAGATAAAGAGCGAGGAGGCCACCCTTGCCGATCTCGTCTCATACGCGGATCTGATGGTGCTTGCCGCCGGTGGATACGTCTCTCCAGAAGCCGAAGCCGTGCTTGGCCAAATCCTCTCGCAGGATCCGGGCAATGGCATCGCACGGTTCTACGTGGGCCAGATGATGACGCAGAATGGCCGTCCGGATACCGCCTTCCGCGTCTGGGACCAGTTGCTGCGCGAAGGACCGGCCGATGCGCCATGGATCCCGCTGATCATGGCAAACATCGAAGATGTTGCATGGCGTGCAGGCGTGAATTACCAGCTGCCTGAAATCGGCACCGGGCGCGGACCGTCCGCGGACGACATCGAAGCCGCGCAGGAGTTGTCGCCAGCCGAGCGCATGGAGATGATCCAAGGCATGGTGTCCGGCCTGTCTGAACGCCTCGCCACCGAGGGCGGCCCGGTCGAGGATTGGGCGCAACTGATTACAGCGCTTGGCGTTCTGGGCCGTACAGCGGACGCGCGGGCGATCTATGAAAACGCCGTTCAGGTCTTTGATGGCGACACCCGCGCCCTCGACCTGCTGCTGCGCGCCGGACAAAGAGCGCAAGTGGCCGAATGACATACGAGGACACGCAGGCGTTTCTCGCCGCCCTGCCCCCGATGCAGGCGATCATCGGCCTCGATCTGGGCACCCAAACAATCGGAATCGCCGTTAGCGATACGCTGTTATCAGTCGCCTCGCCGCTGGAAACCATCAAGCGGCGCAAGTTTACCGTGGATGCCAAACGCTTGTCGGAAATCATTGCCGAACGCCGGATCGCCGGGCTGGTGCTTGGCCTGCCGCGCAATATGGACGGCACCGAAGGACCACGGTGTCAGGCTACACGCGCATTTGCCCGCAACCTTGAACAAACGGCCGGCATTGCGCTGCCCATCACATTCTGGGACGAACGCCTGTCCACCGTTGCGGCAGAGCGCGCGCTGTTAGAGGCGGATACGTCACGAAAACGTCGCGCAGAGGTCATAGATCACGTCGCGGCTGCGTATATCCTGCAAGGGGCGTTGGACCGGTTGCGCGTCATTCGCAACCAGATGGAGACATGAATGAACGATGAAATCTGGCGCCGCGACGAAGTGGAAAGCCCCTGCATCAAAATCTGCGTCATACATCCGCAAGCCCGCCTGTGCACAGGATGCCTGCGGTCGATTGACGAAATCACCGCTTGGTCCCGCATGTCGCCCGAGGCGCGACGCAAGGTGATGGCAGAATTGCCTCAGCGTCAGGGCCAAATCGCCAAACGCCGTGGCGGTCGGGCCGCGCGTCTGGCGCGTTAAAAGCCTGAGTCGTCGCCTGATCGGCATCAAACCGCCGGACCGGTCCTGTTTAGGCATCGGATGAGCGACAATCCACGCAGTAATGCAACAACAATTAGTTCATGCGCCTTCGTTCGTGGCATCTTGCCATGAATGCGCCTCAAACGCGCCACAAGACCGAATTACCGGTAGGTCTCTGAAATGATTGCGATCTGCTCACGCAAAAGGATACGACACATGCTTAAATACCTGAAAATCAGCGCGTCGGCCCTTGCGCTTTCGGCGCTGGTACTGGCCCCTGCAACCACTGTCATCACTGCTGACTACGCCTACGCCAAAAGCGATAACGCCGGCGGAAAAGGAGGCGGTAAGGGCGCTGGCAAAGGTAAAAGCGGTGACAAAGGCGCCAAAGGCAACAAGGGTAAGAAAAGCGCCAAAGCCAGCGGCAAGAATTGGAAATCCAGCAAAAGCAGCAAAGCCAAGAACACGCGCACCATTCAGGACGATCTGAAAGTCTTTAAAAAGGGCGGTTTCAAAGCGCTGCTGGGTCAAGGCAAAAACAACAAGCCTGCGCGCTCTGTGACAGCCGGCAAAACCGCCACATCCAAAAAGGACGACCCGTTGCATCCCAGCAATCTGGGTAAGATGAACGGCTTTCTGAACTCAAGCCCGAACGCAAAACTCGCACATATCGCCAACGGCCAGTATCTGTCCGGCTCTGGACCGGTCAGCCTCGCAGCAGGTCTTGCCGTTGCAAAATACGAGTTCGAAGAGGTTGAAGTCGCAGTCGACGTGATCACCGCCGCCGACGCATACGAAGCACTCAACGCCTTTGACGAAGACGAGATCAATGCAGCCGATGCGCTCTATGAAGAATATGATGAGAACGGCAACGGCATTTTCGATGACGAAGATCTTGAAGCCATGGAAGAGGACGAGGTGACGCCGGAAGAGATTGCCGACGCAGAGGCCGTCCGCGAAGCGCAAGAGGGTATCATCGACCCCGACACCGGCGAAGCTTACGACGAGCCCACCGAAGAAGAGATCGCCGATGCGGAGGAAACCCTGTCCGACTTTGGCGACGACGAGGATCCCCTAGAAACAGTCGGCGACGCGCTTGATGACGCCGAAGCGGCGGCCCTGGCGACCTACAAGGGTGACTTCGACGCGCTCGACGAGGACGAACAGCAAGAAGTGCTCGACGCAATGCACGACGCCCTGCCCGCAGACGAAGATATCGAAGACGCGCTGGCGAAATACGACACCAAATACGGTGATGAAGAAACGGATGATGGCACAGACCCCGACGATTCCGCCTCGGCCGATGACGAAATCATCGAAACCGACGAGGACGTTTCAGAAGGCTGAGACACGCCGATACGCACAAAAACGAGGGCGCCTTGACAGGCGCCCTTTTTTTTATTGCGCCTGCAGCCTGCGCGCTTCCTCGCCGGCCAGTTTCAGCAACTGCTGCATGTAGGGCTTGACCAGATCGTCTTGTCGTACCGCGGCAAAAAGCCTGCGCGTAATGCCCTGCGGTGTCAGCGGACGGGTCACATAGTCGGAGGAATACTTGACCTCGCGCACCACCCAGTCCGGCAAAACCGCCACCCCGCGGTTGGACGCCACCAGCAACAAAATGACAGCCGTCAACTCGACCTGCCGAATGCTGGCGGGCTCCACTTTGGCGGGGATCAGCAACTGGCTGAAGACATCAAGGCGGCTACGCTCCACCGGGTATGTAATCAGTGTCTGGCCGCGAAAATCGGCAGCCTCGATAAAGTCCTTCTGCGCCAACGGGTGCGCACTCGACGCGACAAACACCGCATTATAATCAAACAGTTCGACGAATTCGACGCCCGGCAAATCCTCCGGATCAGACGAAATCACCAAATCAACCTCTTCCTTCAGCAGCGCCGGCAGCGCATCAAACGCCAGCCCCGGGCGAATATCGACATCCACCTCGCTCCAGTCCTTGCGAAACTGCTCAAGCACAGGAAACAACCATTCGAAACAGGCGTGACACTCGATGGCGATATGCATCCGCCCCAGATTGCCCGCCCGCAACCCGCTGAAATCATCTTGCAGCGCCTCGACCTGCGGCAGCACCTGTTGCGCCAGCTTTAACAGGCGCATACCGGCCGCCGACAGCTTGAGCGGCTTGGACCTGCGGACAAAGAGCTCAACACCCGCCTGATCCTCCAACCCCTTGATCTGATGCGACAAAGCCGACTGCGTAATGTGCAACTTGTCAGCCGCCCGCGCGAGACCGCCCGCCTCGTGTATGGCCTGAATGGTGCGAAGGTGGCGAAATTCGATATGCATGTCGAACTCATATTAAAGATGAAAGTTATGAATTTGTCTCACGTTAAGTTTCATGAAACAAGAGCTTATCCCAGATGGAGTACCTCATGCCTGTGCCTGCCGTTTCCTTTGAAGTCTTCCCGCCCCGGTCGATTGATGCGTCTTTCAAACTGTGGGACACGGCTCAGGCGCTTGCTCCGCTCGAACCACGTTTTTTCTCGGTGACCTACGGCGCCGGGGGCAGCACCCGCGACCTGACGCATGACGCCGCATACACGCTGCGCAAATCCTCGCAGCTTCCAGTCGCGGCGCATCTCACCTGTGTTGGTGCATCACGTAAAGAGACAATGGCCACCGCCCAGCGTTTTGCCGCGGCCGGGGTCACTGATCTGGTGGCGCTGCGCGGAGACCCGCCCGCTGATTGCGACCGTTTCACCCCCCACCCTGACGGCTTTGCAACCTCTGTCGAGTTAATCGAAGCGCTTTCCGCAACCGGACAGTTCACCCTGCGGGTCGGCGCCTACCCTGAAAAGCACCCCGAAGCCGAAAGCCAGCGCGCAAACATCGATTGGTTGAAGGCCAAGGTCGACGCAGGCGCCGCCGAGGCGATCACCCAGTTCTTTTTCGAGGCAGAAACGTTCCTGCGGTTTCGCGATGCCTGTGTCAAAGCAGGCATCAACGCACCGATCACACCCGGCATCCTACCCATCATTAACTGGAAGAACGCCCGTTCGTTTGCCGCGCGCTGCGGTGCCACCGTGCCATCCTGGCTCGATCAGGCGTTTGACGCCGCAATACGGGACGACCGCCACGATTTGCTGGCCAAAGCACTTTGCACCGAGTTGTGTTCAGAGCTCGTGGATGAAGGCGTTGAGACGCTGCATTTCTACACGCTCAACCGCCCCGAACTCACCCGCGAGATCTGCCATGCCTTGGGTGTCAAACAGGCGATAACCGGCGTTCGCGACGTCGCGTAATCCTTGCCGCCCTTCGGCGGTCCGCTAGCATCTCCGCTCAGGATGAGGAGACCGCAATGCCCTACGCCGCGCGCAGCCCCGAAGATCTGACACCCCCCGCAAAAATCCTGACCATGTCAGGGCTGGATTTCATGCTGGGTTTTCTGAATGACCAGATCGCGGGTGCCCCGATTGCCGCAACACTCAACTTCACCCTGACCGAGGTCGAAGAAGGCCGCGTCACCTTTGCGGGCACACCACTGTTCAATGCACTTAACCCCAGCGGCGCGGTGCACGGCGGCTGGTATGGTGCCTTGCTCGACAGCGCGCTTGGCTGCGCAGTTATGACGACGGTGCCGAAAGGGTCTGTTTACACGACCCTTGAATACAAGGTGAATATCGTGCGCGCTGTGCCACTGGAAACCCCTGTGACCTGCACGGCGATTGTCGATCACGCAGGCCGGTCAACCGGGATCGCACATGCAGAAATCCGCGGCAAGGAAGACGGAAAGCTTTACGCCACAGGCTCCACCACCTGCATCATCATGAAACTCGCCTAGTCGGGCATTTCACTCGTTTCAGCATCAATCAGCAAAAATCAGACCTTATTGTTTCTTCAAATGAGACAATTTTGCCAATGCACGCGTCAGTTCAATCGGGACGCGGCATGATGTGCTAACCTTGACCGGATTCTATAGAACGACATTTACAAGGCGAGGGATTTGACATGCCAAAAGGCGGTAAAGGCGGCGGCAATGGCGGCGGAGGATCTGGCGGCGGCGGTGGCGGCTCTGGTGGCGGCGGCGGCGGCAAGGGCAAGGTCAAGAACCTCGACCTGACAGGCACCTCCGGCGACGACTTCCTGTTTGCGGACAACGGCAATGATGTTTTGACCGGACTGGCGGGAAACGACACTCTGTTCGGGCTGAACGGAGACGATCTGCTGGACGGCGGCGCCGATCATGATCGCCTCGAGGCGGGCTGGGGCGGTGACACTTTGGCAGGCGGCAGCGGCGATGACACCCTCAAGGGCGGCCTCGGGTCAGACCAGATCGACGGCGGCAGCATGGTTGGCGAGATCAATACAGCCAGTTTTGTTGATGTGGGTGGCGACGGAGATCCGGACGCCGGCATCGCATTGAGCGCAGGCGCACAAGCCGGCAGCTTCGTTTCAACCAACGAGACAGCCGACGGCTCCGGAGACATCGATACCCTCATCAATATCCACCGCGTGGTCGCGAGTAATTTTGATGATGTGCTGACCGGCGGCGCCCATGCCGTACATTTTGACGGCGCAGAAGGCGACGACCTTATCGTGGGCAGTGCGCAGGGTGATACGATCGTCGGGGGCTTTGACAATGACACAATGACAGGCGACGGCGGCGAAGACACCTTTGTCTTTTTGCGCGTAGCAGACGGGCTGACCGCCTCGCCCGGCACGCCCGAAGACGCAGGCTTTGGCGCAGGCGCGGACGTCATCACCGACTTCACTCTGGGCGAGGATCGTTTGGTGTTTCTCAGCAATGAGGCCTTCGACCTGTCTGCCTTTACTGCGACCTACGACGCGACGAACGACCAGACCGTCCTGACCTATCAGGCTGAACCGGATATTTTCGGGCAGGCACAAATCACGCTTCAGGGAGTGAATGCCACAGTGGCCCAGCTTGTCGATCCGGACACCGATTTGTTGGTCAACGCGGATTTCGTGTTCGAGATCTAGTCGCTCAGCAACCACAGGCGCGCGGATACACCGGCCTCGTGGCCCAGAACGCGACACGCGCGCATCCCTGCATCAAAATGCGCGCTCCCGATATAAAGAGGGCCGCGTTCTGTCAGTGCGTTCCGGCTTTCGCTGTAGCGCGTGGCCACAAAGCGGCGCGGCGCGGTAACACCATCGGCGCGCGCCTGCGCTTCTGCGACCTGCGCGTAAGAGCCCGCGACCGCGTGCAAGCGCGCCGCCCGATCCGCGGTGCTGCCCCATCCCGCCGCAACAGAATAAAGCGCGCTGCAATCGATCATGTGGTCGCGGAACGGTCCTTCGGCGGCAACCGAAGAAGCGCACATCAGGGCGAAAGCAGTAAGGGTCGGGAATTGCATGATAACCTCCAGATACGGGTACAACGTGCGGCACCTGCCGGTGCTGCATGCCCAGACGCTTGGGGTTTTTCAGGTCGTCCGCCCGAACAAGGCCCACGTGCTGCTGCGCTGCTGCGCGCGTTCGCGCAGATCCAGCGAGGTATGGCGTATTTCGGACGGATCTTGAAATGCCACCCGAGCGCGCCGGGTGACAAACCAACGCCCATATCCGCGAAAGGTTCCCGTCGAGGGCGCCAGTGGATCCTGCGGATAGCGCGCAGCCCATCCTTCGGGCAGCGGCAACCCATGCGCCTCCGCGCGGCGCAGCATCCAGACCAGCGGAATATTGGCCAGCGGCCGCGCGGCCTCGAATCCCCCAAGCTGTCCGCCCACATCTCCATGCGTTCCGGGAAACCACATCTGCTCCACCCGCCCACCGAAACCTTCTGACGTGGTCCACATCACCGGCTTGTAAGCCACGCGGGTTTCGTCTCGGGCAAGCGCGTGGTAACCGGCACGCACATTTTCGCTAAGCTCGTGGTTGTGAAACGCATGACGCTTGACACTGAGCCGCCATAGCACGGGCGCGTTGATCCCCAGCGATTTCACCGTATCCCAGACCCCGATCATCTCGATCGGCACCCCCCGCAAACAGTGCGCCTCGGAAAACGCCTGCGCGCAAGGGCTGTCAGGGTCGTTTTCATAAAAGCGGTAGACGTCGCGAATATTGCGCTCGGTCGCGTGTTCGGCCTTCAACAGACCGACCAGATCGATCACCCCGGCAAGGCTGCGCACCGCGTAGGCCCCGCGGGAATATCCCATCAGAAAGATACGGTCGCCCGCACGATAGCGCGACGCCAGATAGCCATAGGCCCGCCGGATCTGCCGGTTGATCCCGCGCCCGACCATCACATCGCGCGCCGAGCGCCAGTCTTGCCACTGCAAACCGGGTTCGTAGTAAATGGAAAGTTGACTGCCCATCTCGCGCATCAACCGATAGCTCAGACCCGCGTTGGTCTCGCATCCCGGTTCCAGCGACGACATGGTGCCGTCCAGTATGATGACATGTGTGACAGGGCCACGACGCGGCCCGAAATCAGCGGCGGGGCGCTTCCACAAGCGCCCGCGGAGCCAGTGGATCCAACTGTTATTCCGCCGCCAAAGCCTCACTGTTCATCAACTCCCAAACTTTAAGCGGGGTAAACGGCATATCGGCCTGCCGCACCCCATGATCCCACAGCGCATCCTGCACCGCATTGGCCACCGCCGCCAAAGCACCGACAGTGCCCGCCTCGCCGCATCCCTTCATCCCCATCAGGTTGTGGGTTGAGGGCACCGGCTCGGAAGTGAAACTGATATAGGGTATCCCGTCCGCTCTTGGCATGGCGTAGTCCATGAAAGTAGCCGTCAACAGCTGCCCGCTTTCGTCAAAGACAACATGTTCCGTGATCGCCTGACCAATGCCTTGCGCCACGCCGCCGTGCACCTGCCCTTCAGCCAGCAACGGATTGATAAGATTACCAAAGTCGTCCACGACAGTGTACCGGTCCACCTCGGTCACACCGGTCTCGGGGTCAATAACCACCTCTGCGACATGGCATCCGTTGGGGAAACTGCGCGCCTCCAGCGTGGTCCGCTCCTCATGGGTCAAAAGATCGTGAAGCTCTTTTTCACGCGCCATTTCCGCCACCTCGAGCATTGTCGGCGTCAAGTTGCTGCCCTCGGCGCGAAAGCGTTCATCGTCAAAACTGATGTCTGACGCAGGCACCCCCATCTCGTCTGCCAGAAACGCGGTGAAGGCGCTTTTGATGGCTTCGACGGTGGCGAGGGTTGCGGTGTTCTGAACGGTCACAGACCGTGAACCGCCGGTACCCCCGCCTTGCGCGATCTGGTCGCTGTCGCCCTGAATGACAAAGATACGATCCGCCGGAATACCCGTCTGGTCACTCAGGAACTGGGCAAAGACAGTTTCATGCCCCTGTCCCGTGCTCTGCGTGCCGACGTAGATATTCACCGTTCCGTCCTCGTTAAACGTCACCTTCGATGTTTCCGAAGGATCGCCCAAAATACTTTCAATATAGTAACACAAGCCAACGCCCCGCAGCAAACCACGCGCCGCATCTGCCGCCTTGCGGTCCGCGAACCCGGGCAAATCGCTCTCCAATTCGGCCCGTTTCAGCACTTTGTTGAAATCCCCCACGTCATAGGTCTCGCCGGTGCTTGTCTTGTAGGGGAACTGCTCGGGCTTGATAAAGTTGATGCGCCGCAGTTCCAGCGGGTCCACACCCAACTCGCGCGCCGCCCGATCCATCAGACGCTCCAGCACGTAAATCGCCTCGGGCCGCCCCGCACCGCGATAGGCATCGACATAGGTGGTGTTGGTATAGATGCCCTGCACCCGCAGCCAAGTTGTCTGCACATCATAGGTGCCCATCAGAACACGGCTGAACAACTGGCTCTGAATGAACTGGCCAAAGTGGCTGTTGTACGCGCCCATGTTGCACTTGCTGTGCACCCGGTAGGCCGTGATCTTGTTGTTGGCGTCAAAGGCAAACTCGGCAAGGCTGGTCAGGTCGCGCCCGGCATTGTCCGTCAGCATCGCCTCGGTGCGCTCTGACATCCACCGCACCGGCTGGCCCACCACACGCGCGGCATGCGCGCACAGGAAATACTCGGGGTAAGGAAACCCTTTCATGCCAAAGCCACCGCCGACATCCGGGTTGGTGACCCGTACCTGCGCAGGCTCAAGACCCAAGGCACGCGCAATCTCTGCCTTGTGGCCCCAAACACCCTGCCCGCCCAGACTTACATGAACCCGGTCGCCATCCCACTCGGCAAAGCAGCCGCGCGGCTCTAGCGAGTTAACGATGATCCGGTTGTCCGGCACCTCAAGGCTGACCGTGCGTGCCGCTGCATCAAAGGCAGCATTGGTTGCCTCCTTGTCGCCCATACCCCAGTCGAACGCGACATTGTCCGGGGCGACGTCATGAATCGCGGGCCCGCCCGCCTCCAGATCCAGCTTGACGTCCAGATCATCGTAATCAAATCCGATCAACTCCGCCGCGTCGCGCGCCGCATCCAGCGTCTCTGCCACGATGAAGGCTACAGGCTCGCCGACAAAGTTGACCTTTTTCTCTGCCAGCAGCGCGCGGCGCGGGCTGGCCCCGCTGCTGCCATCGATGTTCTTGACCGTGGCGCCGGCCATCGCAAAATCAATCCCTGCCGCCAAAAGATCGTCCGCTGTAATCACCGCGCGTACACCCTCGGCACCACGCGCTTGCGCCACATCGAGGTCGGTAATCACCGCATGGGCAACCGACGAGCGAAACACATACCCGTAAAGTGCGTTTTCAGGCGCGATGTCGTCTACGTAGCGTCCCTGTCCGGTGAGAAAGCGAACGTCCTCAACGCGAAGCACCGGTTGTGATTTTCCGAATTTTTCCATGATGCGTGTCCTTCGTAACTTGGAATGGCGAGCCTAACGCGGACACTAGCGGGAGAGCGGGCCGTGTCCAGTGGTCAGGTCATAATGACACAAGCCTCGCCGTAAAACTGTCAGACCGTTCTGGTCAACGCAAAGCGCCACAAGACAAACAGCGGCCCGACAAAACCTGTCCGCAAAGACCTTGTCAGACCGCACGCTTGTTACAGAATTTGCTTGCGCGGCGTCATCTGTGCGGTCAAGGCTTTCGGCAATGCGCAGCCTTACCGAAACCGCCCGGGGCATAACAGCCAGTGCCAATTGGATTGCCGGAATACCATTTGCCAACGCAAAGGTTGCTTACGTCGCCAGTACCAAGACCGAAGGGCGGGCGATTATGGTGCGTCATTGCCAGCGATTTCTCGATACCTGCCGTATCAATGTTGAGGTGCAAGGCGATCTGCCCCTGCCCGGCCACGGATGCGTGCTGTGCCACAACGAATCCTCCTTTCCGGATCTGATGGCCTACATGGTCACGATGTTAGACCACACCGACTGCGCCGCTGCCGCCGACATCTACAGGTTTTTCCCTTTTGCCCGTGGATGTTTCGCACGCATCGATTTCGATATGGTTCAGCGCGGCAATCGGCGCGCAACCGAGGCGTTGATGTTAAAAAACGTGGAACGGCTTCGCCGCGGCGATCGCGTCATCTGGGGCGGTGAAGGTCGGCTTTCTGGCATTGACGGGATACGACGGTTCAAGATCGGCGCCGGTCTGGTCGCCATCCGTGCCCAAGTGCCGGTGATCCCGGTCGCGGTCCACGGCGGCCACCATACCATGCCGCTAAAGTCACTGCGCGCCCGCTGCGGCACCATCCGCATCCGCTTGGGGGCTCCGGTTGCGACCATCGGGTTGCGCGAAGAGGACGCGCGCGATTTTGCAGATCAGCTCCACCAGCGCGTCGCGCAGATGTATGACGAACTCGCCGCAGAGGCGGCCACCGCCTCCGCGGCACCGGAACCGTCCCGCCTACCCTCCTGAGTTGACCGAACAGACAGTCGGTTTACGACCGCCTGATGCGTCGCATTCGGAAAAGCACGCCAACCCCGCTTGCCCCCAACTTGGGGCGAAAAAGGAGGATGCCATGCCGACACCCCTACCGCTTGAAAACGGCCGCCTGAGTTCCGAGCTGCAAAAACAGTACTGGGAAGACGGCTACCTGTTTCCGCTTCAGGTCATGCCCACCCAAGACGCGCTTGCGCTGCGTGCCGAACTGGAGCAACTGGAACAGGACTGGCTTGCCGCCGACCTGCCGCAACCTTTGTCCACTTACAAGCGGATCAACGCGCATTTTGTCATGCCCATGGCCTACCGCATCGGGGCAGATCCACGCATCCTCGACGCGGTCGAAGGCGTGCTCGGCCCCGACATCATGATCTACGCGGTCGAATTCTTCATCAAGGAACCCAACACACGCCAGATTGTCTCGATGCATCAGGACCTGACCTACTGGGGTCTTGGCGCCATCGACGGGCTGGTGACCGCCTGGTTGTCTCTTTCTCCTGCCACCCCCGCCTCGGGCTGCATGAACTTCGTGCGCGGCAGCCACAAAAACCCGATCCTCGAACACGAAGACTCCTTTGACGAGAACAACCTTCTGTCGCGCGGTCAGGAGGTAAAGGTCGACGTGGCCGAAAAAGACAAGGTGCCCATCGAAATCCACCCCGGGCAAATCTCGCTGCACCACGGGCTGACAATCCACGGCTCCGGCCCCAACACCACCGATGACCGGCGCATCGCCGCGGTCATCCGGTATTGCACGCCGGACATCCAGCAGCAGGTCGCCGATGAGGACTATGCAATTCTCGTGCGCGGCCACGACCGCCACGGCCACTTCAAATCCGTCCCCGCCCCCACGGAAAACTTTGCTCCCGAAGCACTGGCGCAATACGATGAAATCCGCCGCGCTCAGGCCAAGGCGATGATGTCCGGCGCGAAAAAACAAGGAGCGCTCTACGCATGACCCGCACCGTCAGCTTTACCGCCATGAAAGACGGCACGCGTGAGGACTACGAGTTCCTCACCGAACACGAAGTCGAATACACCAAAGGCACCGCAGACCGCCTGCTGAACGCCCTCGTCAGCCTCGATGAAAGCCTCTCTGGCTACCAGATCACGCGACTGGGCCATTCGCTGCAATCGGCCACGCGCGCCGAACGCGACGGCGCCGATACCGACTGGGTCGTCGCAGCCCTGTTGCACGACATCGGCGACATCTTTGCGCCCTACAATCACGACGAATACGCCGCCGCCATCCTGCGCCCCTTCGTGCGTGAACAATGCACCTGGGTGGTCGAGAAACACGGCGACTTCCAACTGGTGTACTACGGCCACCACGTTGGCGCGGACCCGCACAAACGCGACGTCTACAAAGGCCACCCCTATTTCGACGATTGCGCGACGTTCTGCGAGCGATGGGACCAGTCCAGCTTTGATCCCGCCTACGATACCCTGCCCATCGACCACTTCGCCGCGCGCGTGCACGAGGTCTTTGCCCGCACACCCTACGATCCGGCGGTGATCCGCGCAGGCGAACGCGAACCTTTGGTCGCCGGCTAGCACAAAACCGGCCCGCCCCCGGCTCGAGCCACTAACGCCATGTCGCCCCGCCCCCTCCGACCCGCCCCGCGGGTGGGGTCTTTAGCCCCACCTTTGGTCGCGCGATGCCCGCGCCACTGTAAAAACCACCTGCCCCACCTTTCCCTTCCCCCATTCCTCCGCTAGATCATCGCCCCAAGAGAACAAAGGACGCGAGATCATGGCGCTCGACAAAACATTCAACGCAAAAGAAGCCGAAGACCGGCTCTATGCCGCTTGGGAAAAGGCCGGCGCCTTCAAAGCCGGGGCCAACGCCAAAGACGGGGCAGAGACCTTCTCAATCATGATCCCCCCGCCCAATGTGACGGGCTCGCTGCACATGGGCCACGCCTTCAACAACACCTTGCAGGACATCCTGATCCGCTGGCACCGCATGCGCGGGCACGACACGCTCTGGCAGCCCGGCACCGATCACGCAGGCATCGCCACGCAGATGGTCACCGAACGCGAGATGGCCGCCAACGGCGAACCGTCGCGTACCGAAATGGGGCGCGAGAAATTCCTCGAACGCGTCTGGCAGCAAAAGGTCAAATCGCGCGGCACCATCATCGGGCAACTCAAACGCCTCGGCGCCTCCTGCGACTGGGACCGCGAAGCCTTCACCATGGGCGGTGCTCCGGGCGACCCGGAAAAGGACAGCGGCGCACCCAACTTCCACGATGCCGTGATCAAGGTCTTTGTCGACATGTACAACAAGGGCCTGATCTATCGCGGCAAGCGGTTGGTCAACTGGGACCCGCATTTCGAAACCGCCATCTCCGATCTCGAAGTCGAAAACCTCGAAGTCGACGGCCACATGTGGCACTTCAAATACCCGCTCGCGGGCGGCGCAACCTATGAATACGTCGAGAAAGACGAAGACGGCAACGAAGTGCTGCGCGAGACGCGCGACTACATCTCCATCGCAACCACCCGGCCTGAAACCATGCTGGGCGATGGCGCGGTCGCGGTCCATCCGTCCGATGCGCGCTACGCCCCCATCGTGGGCCAGCTGTGCGAAATCCCTGTCGGCCCGAAAGAGCATCGCCGCCTGATCCCGATCATCACCGACGACTACCCCGATCCGGATTTCGGCTCGGGCGCGGTCAAGATCACCGGTGCCCATGACTTCAACGACTACGGCGTCGCCAAACGCGGCAATATCCCGCTCTACCGTCTGATGGACACCCGCGCCGCCATGCGCGACGACGGCGCGCCTTATGCCGAGGCTGCGGCAATCGCCATGGCCGTGGCCAAAGGCGAACAGACACTCACCGAAGCCGAAGCCGACACAGTCAACCTTGTGCCCGATGATTTGCGCGGGCTTGACCGTTTCGAGGCGCGGAAAAAAGTGATCGCCCAGATCACCGAAGAGGGCCTCGCGGTCATGGTCCCTGCGCATGACCCGCGCGTCGGCGGCGGCAAACCGCTCGCCCCCGAAGAGGGCGGCGAGGCGCGCGAAGACACGCTCGTGCCGCTTGTAGAAAACAAAAAGATCATGCAGCCCTTCGGTGACCGCTCCAAGGTCGTCATCGAACCGATGCTGACAGACCAGTGGTTCGTGGAAACCTCCAAGATCGTCGGTCCGGCAATTGATGCCGTGCGCAACGGTGACACCGAAATCTTCCCCGAGCAGGACAAGAAGGTCTATTTCAACTGGCTGGAAAACATCGAGCCGTGGTGCATCTCGCGCCAGCTTTGGTGGGGGCACCAGATACCGGTTTGGTATGGGCCAAGCGTCACGCACCTCACATTCGAAGATGGCGGCGAAGGGGACGTATGGAACTGGCAGGAGCCTGTATCCTTCTGCGCGCCAAGCTACGGCGAGGCTCTTGAAAAGGCGGCAGAGTACTATCGTGGTCAGGGCGCATTCGGACATTTTGCGGACCAAGAGATCGAAAGCGCGCAGGCGTCGAACAGCCTGTCGGATGAAGCGGGTCATAACGCCGACAAGGGGCGGATGATCGGGCTTTGGCGCGATCCCGACGTGCTCGACACGTGGTTCTCCTCCGGCCTCTGGCCCATCGGTACACTTGGCTGGACCGGTGACGCCGAGGCGGACGCGGCCAACGAGGCGCTGCAAAAATACTTCCCGACCTCGATCCTGATCACCGGGTTCGACATCATCTTCTTCTGGGTCGCCCGCATGATGATGATGCAATACGCCGTTGTGGGCCAAAAACCGTTCGACACGGTCTATGTCCACGCGCTTGTCCGTGACGAGAAGGGCAAGAAGATGTCCAAATCGCTCGGCAACGTGCTCGACCCGCTCGACATGATCGACGAATACGGCGCGGACGCGGTGCGCTTCACGCTCACGGCGATGGCGGCCATGGGGCGCGACCTGAAACTCTCGACCGCGCGCATTCAGGGATACCGCAATTTCGGCACGAAATTGTGGAACGCCTGCCGCTTTGCAGAGATGAACGATGTCTTTGCCCAGCGCGCGCAAGGCACCGACGTGTTACCGACGTCGTACCGACCCGAAACCGATGCGAAACAGGCCGTGAACAAATGGATCGTCGGAGAGACCGCCAAGGTCCGCGAAGAGATCGACACCGCGCTTGATAACTACCGTTTCAATGACGCGGCGAACGCGGCATATGTCTTTGTCTGGGGCAAGGTGTGTGACTGGTATGTGGAACTGTCCAAACCCCTGTTGCAGGACACACAAGACGCTGAAATTGCAGCAGAAACCCGCGCGACCATGGCATGGGTGCTGGATCAGTGCATGATCCTGCTGCACCCGATCATGCCCTTTATCACCGAAGAGCTCTGGGCCCAGACCGGGACCCGCGACACGATGCTCGTGCACGCGGACTGGCCGGCGTACAGGGCCGCTGATCTGGTAAATAGCGAAGCAGATCAAGAGCTTAACTGGGTCATCACACTGATCGAGGCGATCCGCTCTGCGCGGGCGCAGATGCACGTGCCTGCCGGTCTCTACGTCCCGTTGGTGGTGACGGACATAGACGCAGCAGGTCAGGCAGCGTGGGATCGCAACGAGGCAATGATCAAACGGCTTGCGCGCGTCGATACCTTGTCGTCAGAACCGTCTTTCCCGAAAGGGACGGTATCACTGGCTGTACCGGGTGCTTCATTCGGCCTACCTCTGGCGGATATCATTGATATTGCAGAGGAAAAAGCGCGCCTTGAGAAATCTCTGGGCAAGCTGGCCAAGGAACTGGGCGGCCTGCGCGGGCGTCTCAAAAATCCTAAGTTCGTGGCCTCCGCCCCCGAAGAAGTTGTCGAAGAAACCCGTGCCAACCTTGCCTTGCGTGAGGAAGAAGAGGCCCAGTTGAACGACGCGCTTCAGCGCCTGCAAGAGCTTTAGCCAGCACAGCGCGCGCTGTGGCCTGAACGCGTGGTTAAGCCTTCGGAAACCATGTTCTGCGACAGTGCGCGAGCGGGAGCCATCCATTTGTCGGCGCGTGTCCCCGCGCCTGCGGCATCGCGCGTCATTTAAAAACCGGCGCGCGCTTGGCGAACTGTGCCGCTATGACTTCCATTTGTTCGGGCTGACCCAGCAGGCCGGCTTGTTCTTTCGCTTCCGCCAGCAGCACGTCGCTGGCCGGTTTTTCATAGGCCAGATCGCTCAACCGTTTGGCCGTGCGAATGGCATTGGGGCCTTTGAGCGCAATCTTCTGCGCCAGCGCTCTGGCGGCAGCCACAGGGTCATCTGCCACCGTCGTGACCAGCCCCCAGTCGCGCGCCTGTTTCGCACCGATGGGCTCGGCGGTGTAAATGAGTTGTTTCATCACATCCTCACGCACCAGCCGCGGCAGCAGCACAAAACCGCCCATGTCCGGCACGATGCCCCATTTCATCTCCATAACGGCAAGCTTGGTTTCGGGCGCCGCGATGCGTATGTCAGCGCCCAGCGCAATCTGCATGCCCGCACCGTAGACCACACCATGCAGCGCCGCGATCACGGGGACCGGCAGGCGATGCCAGATCATCGCAACTTCCTGCCACTTGTTGGTCGTGCCCTCGCCATGGGTTCGCGGCAGGATCAGCGCCTCCATCTCCTGCCCGACCATCTTGGTCAGCGCAGAAAGATCGATACCGGCGCAAAAACAGTCCCCCGCGCCAGACAGCACAACCACACGCGCCGTCGACGCCGCAATCTCTTCGCCCGCGGCAATCAACCCGGCGATCATGTCATCGTCCATTGCGTTTTTCTTTTCAGGCCGGGTCAAAGTGACTTCGGCGATGTGGTCTGCGATCTCAACGGTGATGCGTGGCACGCTGTCTCTCCTGACTGTCATGGCGGCAGCAAAACGCAACAGCCCTGAAATGGCCAGCAGAACGTGACGGCATCAGAGGCTTGCTCTGGAAACGCGCTGTCGGTAATCAAATGATCATGACCGTTTACCGCTTTACAGATCTCGCAACGTCCTTGCCTGCAACAGTGCCATTCGTTGGGCCCGAGACACAGGAACGCGCGCGCGCGCAGCGTTTCAATGCCCGTTTGGGGGCAAATGAGAATGTCTTTGGCCCCTCTCCCAGTGCAATCAGGGCCATGGCAGAAACGCCGCTTTGGATGTACGGCGATCCGGAAAACTTTGACCTGCGTGCAGCCCTCGCCCGCCACCACGCCGTGACGCCGGATAACATCACGGTCGGTGAAGGAATCGATGGACTGCTGGGCTATCTGGTGCGCCTCTTTGTGGCGCCCGGCGATGCGGTCGTCACCTCTGACGGCGCCTACCCGACGTTCAACTATCACGTGGCAGGCTATGGCGGTGTTCTGCACAAAGTGCCGTATACCGACGACCACGAGAACCCCGAGGCACTTTTCGCAAAAGCGGCAGAGGTCGGCGCCAAACTCGTCTACCTTGCCAATCCGGACAATCCTATGGGCACTGTCCATTCGGGTGCGTATATCGCGCAGATGCTGGACAAACTGCCCGAGGATGCTCTGCTGGTACTGGATGAGGCCTATATCGAATGCGCGCCTGCGTCCGCGTGCCTGCCGTTGCCCGTCGATGATCCACGCGTGATCCGGCTGCGCACCTTTTCCAAGGCCTACGGGCTGGCAGGGGCACGTGTGGGCTACGGCATGGGCGCACCAGACCTGATTGCCGCGTTCAACAAGGTGCGCAATCATTTTGGCATGAACCGGGCCGCACAAGAAGGCGCATTGGCCGCGCTGGCGGATCAGACGTGGCTGCGGTCTGTTCTGGCCCGCATACAATCCTCGCGCCTGCGTATCGAAAGCATCGCCCGCGCCTGCGGCCTCAATCCGATCAAGTCGGCGACGAACTTCGTGGCAATCGACTGCAAGCAAGACGGCGATTTTGCCCGCAAAGTCCTCGCCGAAATGGTGGAGGCAGGTGTCTTCGTCCGCATGCCCTTCGTGGCACCGCAAGACCGCTGCATCAGGATCAGTTGCGGTACACCTGCGGACCTCGAACTCGTTTCCGACGTGCTGCCACGCGCGCTGCGTGCTGCAGAAAATAGCTGACGCGTCGGGCTGGCGCCCTATAGTATTTTATTAAGGGAGAGACACGCGAGGCAAAAAAGGATGGAGCATCAAAAACTGGGCCGTGCGCCAAACTACACAGGGGCCTGCATCGTTATGTTCGGTGTCAATCTGGGATGGGTTCTGTTGCTCTTGTTTGCCGTCTACGGGCTGGTCGTGGCCGTGTTCATCTGCCTTGTTGTGAATCACTGGCTCAACTGGCTCGACCAAAGGCGCCGCGCGATTCAGGAAGCATCCGCTACCCCGACATCCGGACAGTCCTAGGCCTGCGCGATCACCTCTGCGGCTGCGGCAAGCGCACCCTTCCCGTGATCTATATCAAGCGCAATCAAACCGGCCTCAATCCCGCCCAGCAGGCCCATGATCATATGGCCATTCACATGACCCATGTGCCCCAGCCGGAAAAACCGGTGCCATTCGGGGTCATGCGCCGGCACTATCCCCAAGCCAATGCCAAGCGTCAGGCCGATCTGTGACTGCGTCCACTCGCGCAACGCAGTGGCTTGCGCGGTCTTGAGCTGGAGGGACGTAACAGCCGTGCTGCGAAACGCCGGATCGCTGACATTCATCGCAAACGCCCCACGCTCCGCCCAGATTTCGCAGGCCGTCCACACTGCCCTTGCCAGTACAGCGTGGCGTTGCCAAACCGCTTTGATCCCTTCTGCGTGGATCATATCGAGTGCTGTCCGCAGCCCGTAAAGGTGATGGGTGGGCGCAGTACCGTTCCAGTAGTGGAAAAACACCTCCGGATCGACGCGGGTGGACCAATCCCAATAGCGGCTGACTCGCGGCATGTCTGCACGTGCAAGCGCCGCCTTGTCGTTGAAGAAAACAAAGCACATGCCCGGCGGTACCATCAGCCCCTTCTGGCTGCCCGCCACCATCACATCCACGCCCCATGCGTCCATCTCAAAAACATCGCAGGCCAGTGATGCAATGCAGTCGACCATCAGCAAGGCAGGATGACTGATATCATCAATAACTGCTCGCAGCGCCGCAATATCATTCCGGATAGAGCTTGACGTATCTACATGGACAGCCAGAACTGCCTTGATGCGGCGCTCTTTGTCCGCCGCAAGTGCCTGCGCGATCCGCTCATTATCGAAAGGTGCGGAGGTGCCAAAACTCAGAACTTCCGCCTCGGCGCCCAGCGCGCGCGCCATATCCGCCCAGTCGTCGGCAAAGCTCCCCGACGAGGGCACCAGCACCATGTCACCCGGCGCAATCACATTGGCCAGTGACGCTTCCCACGCGGCGTGCCCGTTGCCGATGTACATCGCGACATTGTGGTCCGTCCGCGCCACGCGGCACAGATCGCGGGCAATGCCCGGCACCATTTCGATCATCTCGCCTGCGTAAATATTGGGTGCGCCGCGGTGCATGGCCTGTAACACGGCTTCTGGCATCACCGACGGGCCGGGGATTGCCAGATAACCTCGCCCTGCGGAAAGATTGGTCTTTTGAGTCATTGATGGGCCGCTTTGTTTTGCGGCAACAGTAGCGGTTTGAACTGGAGGGTCAATTCCGCGCGCACTTGAACACCGGGGCTGCGCAGCTTAGACCCAAGGCCTACGCCCGGCGACGCGCCGACAATCCAAGAAGGGCCGCAATGAGCGAAAGCAATCAATCGTCCAAAGAGCTCTTGGCATGGCTGTGGCGCGGGTATCTGCGCAAGCACACCAGCCTGCTGGCGGTGGCGGTCGTTTTCATGATCATCGAAGGCTCGATGCTTGGGGCACTGGCCTATATGGTCGAGCCGATGTTTGACGACGTATTCGTCGCCGGAGACCGCGGCATGCTGTTTGTCGTGGGCATTGTACTGATTTGCATCTTTGTCGTCCGCGCCTTTTCAGGCGTGCTGCAAAAAGTCCTGCTGGCCCGGATTTCCGAAAGGACAGCCGCCGAGGTGCGGAATGACCTGCTGAGCCACATGATGAAGCAGGACGGTGCTTTCCACCAGTCGCACCCGCCGGGTTACCTTATTCAGCGCGTCCAGACGGACGTGGCGCAAATCAACAATGTCTGGCGCGCGATCATCACCGGTGCCGGGCGAGACGCTATCGGCCTTGTGGTCCTTTTGGGCGTGGCGATCAATGTTGACCCTATCTGGGCGCTGCTGGCCTGTGTCGGCATCCCGATGATGGTATTGCCCGCCGCGCTTGCGCAGCGCTTCGTGCGCGACAGGGCGCGGGAGGCACGTGATCTGGGCGCAAGCCTTGCCACCCGCCTTGACGAAGTGTTCCACGGGATTGTGCAGATCAAGCTGAATGCTGCGGAGGATTATCAGTCTCACCAGTATCGCAGCCTGACCCGACAATATGTCCGCACGCAGGTTCGCACGATCTTTGGTTCCGCCGCGATCCCGGCGATGGTCGACATCATGTCCGGACTGGGGTTCATGGCAGTTATCCTTTACGGCGGCTCCGAGATCATCGCGGGCGAAAAAACCGTGGGCCAGTTCATGAGCTTTTTCACCGCGATGGGGTTTGCCTTTGACCCGATGCGGCGGCTGGGGGCAATCAGCGGGTTGTGGCAGGTGGCCGCGGCCTCGATCGAACGGCTCAAGGAACTGCTGGAAGCGCCAGTGCTGCTGACCTCGCCTGCGAACCCCAAACCGCCACCGAAGGGAACGCCAAGCATCGTGCTGGACAAAGTCTCGCTGAGTTATGGCGAGACCGAAGTGCTGGACCAGTTGAGCCTCACCGCAGAAGCCGGTCAGACGACGGCCCTTGTCGGCGCGTCGGGGGCGGGAAAATCCACAATCTTCAACCTGATCACGCGGCTGATCGACCCGACCGCGGGCAAGGTGCTGATTGGCGGCGTCGGCACTGCCGAAATGGCCCTGCCCGAACTGCGCAAGCTTTGCTCTGTGGTCACGCAGGAATCGCTCTTGTTCGACGAGACGCTGCGCGAAAACATTCTGATGGGCCGTGAAGGTATCAGCGACGAAGACCTCAAGGATGTGCTGGATGCGGCGAATGTCAGCGACTTTCTGGCCAAAATGCCCAAAGGACTGGATACACAGGTCGGGCCGCGCGGCTCTGCCCTGTCAGGCGGCCAGCGGCAGCGGGTGGTCATCGCCCGTGCGCTGCTGCGGGATACGCCCATCCTGCTTTTGGATGAGGCGACATCCGCGCTTGATGCCCAATCCGAACACGTGGTGCAGGAAGCGCTGGACAAGCTGGCAAGCGGCCGCACCACACTGGTCATCGCACACCGGCTATCGACGGTACGCGGCGCAGACAAGATTATCGTGATGGATCGCGGGCGTGTCGTCGATGAGGGCACGCACGATGAATTGCTGGATCGGGGCGGCATCTACGCCGATCTCTACCGGTTGCAATTCGAGGATGGAAAAACCGTCAGCGACAGCCGGTCGATCAAGCCCGCGCAACGCAGCGCACCTGATACTGCAGAACCTTCGGGCCTGATCCAGCGACTGACCAGCCTCTTCAGCCGCTAACCGCGATAGCTGTCGGCCAGTCGCTGCGGCGACGCGCCGCCAAAGTAGCGTGCAAGCGTCCACAGGTTTCGGCTGCCACGACGCAACCATCCCTGGCTCTGGTACCGTTCAGGGCTGGTACGTGCGACCGCGTCAATCCGGGTGAGCTTTCCGGCCAAGGCGCGCACAAGCGCCACGTCTTCCATCAGCGGCTGGTCGGCATAGCCGCCAACACTGTCGTAGAGCACGCGCGGCACCAACAGGCCCTGATCACCATAGGGCAAGCCAAAGCGGCTGCGAAGGTTTGCCCACCCCGCGACGATATCCCCTGCCATGCCGCCACGATCAAACGCCAGTCGGAACCAGCCGGCTCGGTGGGTGTCGAGGTGCGAAATGACAGGACCGACCCATCCGGCATCCAGCACTGTGTCGGCATGCAACACCAGCAACCAGTCCCCGCGCGCCTGCGCGCATCCGCGTTGAAGTTGCCCACCGCGCGACGCGGGGCCCATCACAAGCTCCGCTCCCCACTCCTTCGCCAGTTCGAGCGTTGCATCGGTAGACCCGCCGTCGGTCACGATTAGTTCACGGATCAACCCGGCTTCCAGCCCGGCCATCAGACTGGTCAGGCATGGCCCCAGCACATTCTGCGCATTCAGCGTCGGTATGATCACCGAAATCGGCGCCCGCATGGATTGACCCCTTTCAACTTGTCGCATGACGGTTATATGCGACCTAACATAATTGAGGAGCCTTTCATGACCACCCGTCGCATTTTGCAACTCAAAGGGTCAGACGTGACCGACTTTCTCCAAGGGCTTGTAACAAATGACGTCACCGGCATCGAGAAGGGACTGGTCTATGCCGCGATGCTGACGCCACAAGGCAAATACATCGCGGACTTTTTTCTGTCGAAAAATGCACAAGGCGTATTGCTCGACGTGGCAGAGAGCCACGCCGATATGCTGACAACACGACTGTCGATGTACAAACTTCGTGCTGATGTAACCATCGAACCCACGGCGCTCTTTGTGCATCAAGGCATCGGGACACCACCACCGGATGGTTTTGCAGACCCGCGCCACGCCGAGCTTGGCTGGCGGGCATACCGCGACACACCACCGCAAGAGGACACGGTCGATTGGACCGCATTGCGGGTGAAACTCGGTATTCCGGAAACCGGCATCGAACTGAGGGAAGATACCTTCATCCTTGAGGTCGGCTTTGAAAGACTGTCCGGAGTTGATTTCCGCAAAGGCTGTTACGTCGGTCAGGAAGTGACGGCGCGGATGAAACACAAGACCGAACTGCGCAAGGGGCTGGCCCGCGTCAATGTCGACGGCCCCGCCGAAGAAGGGACCGAAATCTTGTCAGACGGCAAACCGGTGGGCCGCCTGCTGAGTCGGTCTGGATCGCATGCGCTGGCCTATTTGCGCTTTGACCGGGCCAACGGCGAGATGCGCGCAGGCGCTTCTGTGGTGACACGCGCAAAATGACGTGGCGTCACTTGCGGCGGCGCAAATCGCCCCCGCATCACGCCATGCACCCCGCCCGGCGACTGTGAGCAGCAACTAGGCGCGCTCTGAATATTCCATCGTTTCGGTGTTCACGACGATGTCTTCGTCTTGCCCGACAAAGGGCGGCACCATAACTTTTACACCGTTATCCAGTACCGCAGGTTTGAACGAATTGGCCGCTGTCTGGCCTTTGACCACGGGTTCCGTCTCGATCACCTTGCAGATTACCTTTTGCGGCAGAGTCGCGTTCAAGGCTTCGTCTTCGTAAAATTCCACGACGATTGTCATACCGTCCTGAAGGAACGGACGCCGCTCTCCCAGCAGATCTGCAGAGAGCTGTACCTGCTCGTAAGTCTCTGTATCCATGACAATAAGCATTCCGTCGTCTTCGTACAGAAACTGTTGGTCCTTCTGCTCAAGCCGGACGCGCTCAACCTTGTCGGCAGACCGAAAACGTTCGTTAAGTTTGGAACCATTGCGCAGGTTGCGGAGTTCCACCTGAGCGAAGGCGCCGCCTTTGCCTGGTTTTACATGATCGACTTTGACCGCAGCCCAAAGCCCGTCATTGTGTTCCAGAACATTTCCGGGGCGTATTTCGTTACCGTTGATTTTTGGCATGTGTCTGAACCGTGTCAAAAGGTTGATGAAAGATTGAAGACCCCTATATCTGGGAGGATGCTGGGTGACAAGACAACGATATCTCGTGCTAGATACGAGGCTAGTTATGCAAAATTTGCATATAAGCCATGCAATAAGAGGGTATCCGAATCGACCAAACTCCGTCATAAGGAGCGTCACGCCGAAAACACAAGAGCAAGAATAATGGAAAGGACGACGAGATGAGAGATTTCGTTGACGGCACAGCCTTTAACAACGAGCAAGGCAATCGTGCGCGTAAACTCTTTGCTGCCGTGGTACTGGCAGCGCTTGACGACGCTATTGCGGACGACAAGAAATATGGCAATGGACCCGAGCAGATTGCACGCTGGGCACGGTCTCGCGATGGCCGCGAAGTGCTGAGCTGTGCAGGTATCGACCCGAACGAACGGGTGGTCGAGGGTCTCATGGAATTTGTTGGCAAAGGCGTGCGGACATCCGTCGCCCTGTCGCGCGAAGAATCCGAACGTCGCAACGCTGCGCAGCAAGCAGAAGCCGCGTAACGTCAATCACGTATTTCGTTAGAAACGCCTCCGCTTGACGGGGGCGTTTTTTATGTGTCGATGAAGAAAAAAAGCCATTGGCGGACGATCCAGAACTCTGCCACCAGTAACATGGCGGTTACGCCGGCGAGCGCGAAACCCTGCCGTTGCCGCCACAGGATTACTGCGGCCACCAGAGCAAGCGTTGCTTCTACCGGTGCGACCCAGAACGCTCCTTTTCCCTTGTCCCAATAGCTGATCGGGCTTTCGTATACCCATGAACTGACGGGCCAGAAGTGCGCCCGCCCGTCGTCATGGTGCAACGGAAAATCACACAGCACATGAAGCAACGCAGCACCGCACAGCGCAATTGCCCAAGGGCGCTTGACCATCAGCGCTATGGCCATCAGTGCGCCCCAGACAAAAAACGAGTTGTCGATCGCAAAGATCGTCTGCCACAGATAAGAGAAATACAGCTCGTCGAATACGATCCGTGGCGGGATATCCAGCAGAAAAAGAGAGGCTCCAGCCAGTAGGTAAAGCGACAGATCCGGAAGCAACCCGCCCAACATCGCCGCCCAGATCACCGGTTGTGGCTGCCCCCGCCCGCAGGTTGCCGCGCCAAGAAGCAAATGCGCCGGTGTATTCACGCCTGCCGGTCCAGCAGGTTGGGACGATTTTGATAAAACCCGATGGTCATCGGGCCAGCAAGCCTGCCAACCTGGGCTTAGTCAAGCGCGCGTGCGGCCAAAGCGCGTTGAATTTCAACCCGCACCATCTTGCGCACGTTGCGCGTGATGCGCTCGCCCAGATCACCTTGCAATTCGGCGCGCACAATCTGGGAAACCAAGGGGCCTTGCAGTTCTTCGCGAACAATATCAGCAACCAGATCGCGCAGAGCCATTTCGTCGATTACTTGCTCTTCGTCGGAAAGAGTGTCGACAACGACATCTTGTTCCTCTGAAACATCGGGCATCGGCGCGCCTGTCGCATCCAGATCAACCTGATGCACCCACTCTATCGCCCTGCTTTCGGCGACAACCATGTCTTCGTCCTCATCGCCTTCGGGCTCGTAGATTTCACTCGCGCGCTCGATGGCGTTTTCCAACGCAGCAATGCGCTCGGTCAGTTCTGCCGATGACGGTTTTTTTGCCTTCGCAAAGAATGCTTCGATGGACTCGTCATGCACCGTGTTGTGGGTAAACCCAACTTCCAATGCGCTTTCTTCGGCCGTTTCGTCCGATATGTCATCTGCCAACGGCTGAGACGCGTCGGCCGGTTCGTCATCGGCGCTGTCGTGCATTTCGAAAGGCGGCTCTTCGTATTCGAACCATTCCTCTTCGGGGTCTATCGCGCTATCGGGGTTCAACATGAGCACATCGTGATCGGATACACGTAGTTGAGGCGTCAGAACCAACCGGTCAGGCGTTGCGTCGCTTTCAGACATAGACGGCGTTCTTTTGTTCTCTCCCACGAGTTTCCTAATGGAAGAAAGGACGTCCTCTACCTGAGCGTTCGTAACTGGATCTGACATTGTTGCACCACACTAAACCTCCACATAGTGTAGCGTGGTGCTGTCCGTTGCACAATGGGTAGATGGGCCGCTTACTCTTTCGACAGAGACTTGAGAACCTTGTCAAGCTGGCGACCCTGTTCGGACAAGACAGCCGGCGAGTCCTTGACGAGGTTGTAATACGCCGCCGGATCATAGAGTTGAACGCCAAGGTTCAGATTTTGCGCTGTCAGCTGACCGGTAGCCTGCAAAACAGCATAAGCCGCGACATAAAGATTGGCCTGGTCCGAAATGCGCGCGGTCTCAGCGTCGAGCAATTCCTGTTCGGCATCCAACACATCAAGCGTTGTCCGTGCGCCGAGTGTTGCCTCTTCACGGACACCACGAAACGCGATTCGCGCCGCTCGAATACGTTCTTCACTCGCCGCAAGGCTCGCACGCCGCGCCGCGAGCGCCGCATAAGCATTTCCGACATCCTGTATGATCTGCCGCTGCACTGTCAGCAAGTTGCCGCGTTGCGCGTCACGCACAGCGAAGGCCCGTCTTTCGGCAGCCGAAAGCGCGCCACCTTGATAAATCGGACCGCTCAACTCTACGCCCAGCCGGGTCAGGTTCGAAAAGTCGCCACTGCCCAGATCATCAGCATAAGACCATGACCCAACGGCTGAAATTGTTGGGTTATATTCGGCCTTTGCCTGAAGGATATTCAGTTCGGCCGCAGACACCTGATGCTGTGCAGCCAGTAGATCAGGATGCGCCCGTACAGCCTGAGCACGGGCCGCATCGATATTGCTTTCAAGCTGTGGCAACGCGGGAGGTGGTTCCAGATTGCCCGGTGCCCGCCCGACCGCTGCGCGGTATTCTTCATTCGCCTGCTGCAAGTCGCCTTGCGCTGTGGCTAGACCGCTGCGGGCCTCTGCAAGGCTCGACTCGGCCTGCGCAACATCGGTCCGCGTCACCTCGCCCACTTCGAAACGGTCTTGGGCCGCGCGCAATTCCTGCGTTAGCAGGCGCAGGTTGTTCTGGCGCAATTCGACAAATTCAGCTGCGGAGCGGACGCTCAAATAGGCCGCAACTGCGCGCAACAAAACACTTTGCTCTACGCTGACAAGTTGCTGTCGGGTGGCCAGTACCGTTTCTTTCAAGGCCTCAACGGTCAGTTTGCTCGCACCAGAGTCCCACAACAGCAGACTTGCGACCAGACCGACGCTGGAGTCCGTGCTTTCTAATCCGGTTGATACAGGACCCAAAGCGTTGTTTGATTGGGAGCGTCCGAGATCCCGCTGAACCGAGGCAGAATAATTGATAATAGGCTTCAGTGCAGCGCCCGCGGTGGCGACATCTTCGTCTGCGGCGCGCAGCAACGCCCGGTTCTGCTCAAGCAGGCCGCTATTTTCGTAAGCGCCCGCGAGCGCGTCGGCCAGTGTCTCGGCTTGCACTGCACCTGCCCCGAGTACCGCTGCCAACCCAAGCGCCAGACCAGAAGCTTTCCAATGCGGTGTTCGCCTTCTGAAACCAAGTTTACCTGTCATTTCCCTGCTCTCCTCGACCTTTTGCCGGTCAATAAATTATTAAAGCTCGAAAGCTGCCTCTCGCTCAAACCCCGGCAACACGGGCGCCCCTGCATTGAAAGACATGCGCCACGATACCGTGTCACCTCGTTTGCGCCCGATGCGCACTTCACCGAGGGTATCTTCCATGAAGAGGCACGCGATCCGACCACCATCCTTGAGCTGGTCGAGCAGGGTTTGCGGTACCGTACCGATCCCGCCCTGAACCACGATCACATCATAGGGCCCATGCTCGGCTGCGCCGTCAGTCAACGGACCAACATGGCCGATCACATTGTCCACACCGGCGGCAGTCAGGGCCTCCTGCGCTTCATGCGCCAGCGCGTCGTCTTCCTCTACTGACACCACGGCCTCGGCCATATGTGCGATCACCGCCGACGAGTACCCCATGGCTGCGCCAACATCCAAGACGAACTCCTGATTTCCGATGTTCAGGGCGTCGAGCATTTTTGCCAGTGTACGCGGCTCCAGAATGACGCGACCGGACCCGAGCTCCAGATTTTCGCCGACGTAGGCGGCTTCGCGCATGGCAGCCGGGACGAAGTCCTCGCGGGGGATCGTCAACATCGCGTCAATAATGGGAAATTTGGTCACATCGGACGGTCTAATCTGCGTATCGACCATCACGGTGCGGCGGGCGGCAAAGTTTGTCATATAGCTAAACTCATACGTTCAGAACAAGTTGCCACTGATGTTGCACATCTGCAGTGACCCGGCAACGCCAATACAGGAGTTTTTGACGATATGTGGCACTTGCGGCACCCTGCATTATCGTTTAGCAGTGCCGACACACCACGAGGGGCGAGTTGGCGGAGTGGTGACGCAGCGGATTGCAAATCCGTGTACAGGGGTTCGATTCCCCTACTCGCCTCCAAATTTTCACAACATTTTGCGTTACTTACATCACCACACACAAGATGCTGTGAATTGAGTTTCGTACACAATTCGTACACAGTCCGCGTGCAGTTTCTGCTGCTTTTTCTCGCCGATTTGCCGTATAGTGTGTTGCAACAGACACTTAACGAAGACGGCTAGGAATGAGCTACGGCGTAGATACTGTAAATGTGCACAAGAAGCTGAAGCTGGATAAACGCAGCGGCAGCGAAAACTGGTATGCGCGACTGACGCTGGACAACGGAAAACGCATCGTACGTAGCACAAAAACGGACGACTTAGAGCAAGCCAAAGAGCGGGCTTTGAAGCTTTACTTTGAGACTGAAGCACGCATTGCTAACAAGCTCCCAGCCCAAACCCGCAAGTTCAAACACGTTGCTGAATACGCAATTAAGCGAATGCAGAACGAGCTAGATGGCGGCACGGGCAAGCAAGCTTACAAAGATTACATCTCAGCACTGCGCCGTTGGCTCATACCATACTTTGAAGCTACAGATATTGCGAAGATTGACTTGGCCGCTCTGACAGCGTTTGACGCATGGCGCACAGAGCAGAACAAAAAGCCGTTTTCGCAGAGCGGCATCAATAATCACAATGCGGCGCTGAACAGAGTGTTTGATGAAGCAGAACTGCATGGCTGGCTCGTAAAATCTTTGCGCCCTAGCCTCGTCAATGACAAAGCTGGCTTTTGGATTACCTTTCAACGGCGCGGCAAGAATATCTCCTGTTGCCGATCGTACCAAAACAGGTTGTTCGATTTCGGAACCGTCAGCGAGGTCAATTGCTGCACCCACAGGGGCTGCGATGACTAACCCCGGACCTGTCAGCAACAGTGGCGCCGCTTCTTCGCAACTTGACAACATGAAAAGCCCCAAGGCTGCACAAAGAAAAGAAAGAGTGCTGCGCTGACTGATTGTCGCGTTTCTTTTCCCACCGCTTTTTCGAGCCACAGGAGACCTCCCTCTCCAATGGACAAGCATTATATTCTGAGCTTGGTTGAAGCGCATTGACGCAAATCAAGCCCGCTGTCTCATGCGGATCAAAGCAGACCGCCGAGTGAGTACCTCAGTCCGCTCTGCGGCGCTTTCGACCTCTCGCCTTTGATAGGCATCCTTCTCCTCAAGAACGTCGATTTTCGTGTTCTGCTGCGGCACAGCAGATCGATCCAGCGAAAGCAGGGACGGAACGCCGCCAAGTTGACCGATGTCGTAGCAGGTTGTCCGGCGCGCCGTTCACGGGTGTCTGACAAACGGAAAAACCCGCATGATTAAAACCCGAAGTTGACAGCAACACGGGTTCCGCTGCTATCTCGCCCATGAAACCAAAAATGAGATGACGCTTGCGGGTGCCACCTGATATTCAGACGGGTAAACAGACACCTCGAAAGACATGGAGCGCCAGTGCACTGGATCATGAAACTACTCATCGGATTGGTCGCCCTGCTTGTAACGGGTGCTGCTACAGTGTGGCTGATCCTCGCGGTACCCTTCTTCAGCGACATCCGCAGCGCCTTCGCCGAGCGATTCCTGAGCGACCAGATGGGCTTCCCCGTGGTGATAGATGGCGACGTTTCTGTGCGGCTCGGGCGCGTGACGCGCTTGAATGCAAGCGGTCTGTATATTCCGACTGAGGACATGGTACACGTTAACCGCGCCGACCTCGGCACATTTGAGGTTGATGTCGATCTGGTTGACCTCTGGAATGGCCGTTTCAACCTCGACAATCTGCGCATCTGGGACCTGCACGTGAGTGTAGAGGCTGAGCGTCTACTCCCAGTTCGCGAAAACGACGGCGCCGAAGCGGCATCCGAGAAATCCGAGAGTGAGCAGAGTATACTGTCCTTTTTGCGCACTCGCACCGTCGACATCACCAACGTCACGCTAATTGCGGTGAACACGCGCAACGGCTTTGAATTCGACTTCGAACTGGCAGAATTAGACTTCGACCAGGTCGAAGACGGAGAAGCGCTCAATGTCTTCGGTGAAGGCGCTGTCAACGATCAATCGTTCGGGTTAGAGGGCTACTTTCCGAATGATCGACCCTTCGAAGTGACATTCGAATTCGGCGACGCAACAATGAACTATAGCGGAACGCCCGCAGAGAGCGGATATGCAGCCGGCTACGATGCTCAATTCGAGCTCGACGTTCGAGAACTCAGCAGCTTTTTTGAAGCGTTTCGGTTGCAGCCCGCGCTTTCCGGCACCGCGCGAATGTCGTCGCGTGTCGAGGCAACCCCGGAACAGATCGGGCTGGCCGATCTCTCGATAGAGGTGAACCTTGCCGAGGGGCACTTTGTCGGTGTGACCGGCAGCGTCGAGAATTTCGGGCAAAGAGAAGGCGTCGATCTGTCCGCGGTCTTGCGGCTTTACCCTGAAGGCCAACCGCCTGCACCAGCGCGCAGCCTCGAGGAGTTGCGTCTCACTGATATGTCTGCAACGCTACGTGGCGAGGCAGGCGGTTTCGAGTTTGATGAGTTCTTCGTGTCTTCGAACGCCTTCAACCAAGAAATTAGTGAGGTCGGGCCGGTGCGGATCGGGCGCATTGAGCGCAGTACCGAAGGCGCCTTGGTACTAGAGGATATTTCGATCCAAGCAGGCCCAAGGGACGCGCCTTACATCAAGGCGACAGGCGACGTTGGCAACGTGCTGAATTTCACCGACTTCTCCTTTTCTGGCGCGCTGGACGCACCGGCATCGTTGGTTCTCGCCCAGTTGGGTGACGAGGTGGCAGAGGCTTTTGGCGGATTGGAAGCCAGTTTCGTGGTCGACGATGCGGACGGCGTGCTGAGCCTGCGCGAACTTGATGCGCGTGCGACCGACACTGAAATCTGGGAGTTTGATGCGCGCGCACGCAGTAAAACCGTCACTTCCCTCGACGGCCTGGAAGTGGATGCGAAGCTCGGCTTCGTCGATGGTGCTCAGTTTCTCTCGGCGTTGAACCTCAAACCTGTCTTTACAGGTCCGCTCAGTCTTTCGGCTATGGTGCGCGGGCATAACGCTGGGCTTGACGCCGAACTCGGCCTGAAATCAGGAAGCTCGGATTTGTCGAGCGCGCTGTCATTCGACCTTCGCCAAACTCCGCGCCGGATAGACGCCAGCATCGTCAGCGAGGCACTGGATGTTGCCACCGCGAAAAAGGCGTTCGCCGCCATTGCGGAATTGCAGAAAGTAATGGAACGGAGCGAAGCAGATGCCGGGTCGGAAGCATCGGAGTCCGACGAGATCGAAATCCAGCCGCTTGTCCTGCCCGAGGAAGAGCCCAGTCTTGGCGACTTGATTGACAGAACCGCCCTGCTCGCGGAAACCGACGCCAATGTCACAATCGATTTCAAGCGGATTAGCGGGGTGCCGGGGCTGACGTCGGTGTCTAGCGATTTCGAACTGGTCGAAGGCAAGGCACGCCTCGGTCCGCTCGATTTGGCTTTCGCCGGCGGCGCGCTCCGTTTCGGCGCACGCATGGACTTGATCGAAACGCCGCACCTTCTGTCGGTTTCGGGAAGCACCAGCGGATGGGACCTGGCGGACATTTTGCGAACGCTCAATATCGATTTCCAGGCCAATGGTGCACTCGCTGGAAACTTCAGCCTGAGTGGCAACCGCACGTCTGTCGACAGCTTTCTCAACTCCATGTACGGGAGCGCAGAGATTGACATGAAAAACGGCCAGGTGGCCACCAGTCTGCTTGAGCTTGCAGGTCTCGGCATCTTTCCCTGGCTCTTCTCTCAAGAGCGGCGCCAGGGTTATACCGACGTGGTCTGCGTGCAGGCGCCGGTTCGCATTTCAGCGGGACGCATGAGTTTCGATCAGGTGGTGGCGGAAACCCGCAGCGTACAGATGGTGGCGCAGGGGTTTGTCGACTGGAATGCCGACGCGATCGCGCTCCGCGCCGAACCGCGCCCCGTGGGCAGACCGCTTGCTCGTTCGGCCTGGCCCTTCGACGTGACAGGAAAACTCTCCGAGCCTAAATTCAAGCTCGATATCGGTGGATCACGTCAACGCCGTGCGGACGGTGCTGATCAGATGCCCACGCAGCGAGTACCCTGCCAGCGGGACATCCTGCAACTGCAGTGAACTTTTAGGGTGGATCCTCTCCGTCAGGGCGTGGTGCCGCTCTGGCATGCAAGCACTTCGGCGACCGCCTTACGCGTGCCTGTGAGATCCATTTCGAATGTCGTGCCGCGACTGCCTGTAATCCTTACATCGTAACGGCGCGAGAACTCCTCAACGAATGCAGGGTTATTGAAATAAGCGTAACCGCCGGGAACGCCGTCCTCGTAGCGCGCGACCGCCTCGCCCCCGAACCGAGCTACGCCAAAGTCAAACTCAACGCGACCGGTCTCGCCTTCCACAATGTGCGTCCAATCGGGGTTGTAGACTGCAAGGTAGCCACCGTCCAGCGTCGGCGCGACACCGATCTGCACCTCGGTTCCATCGGACGTAACGCGCGAGGCAAAGCAGGCGCGCGCACTTCCGATACGCTCTTTGATGTCCCAACCTGCAACGCTGCGCCAGTCGCGAACCTCATTGGCGACAGCGGGTGTCGACGCCAGCACCAAAATTAACAGAGTATGCCGCATGTCTAAAAGTTCCTGTCAGCCGAACGCGTCCCCGTACTGGCGAAGTCTTCCGGGTATCGCCAATCCCCGACGTCCCATAAGTTTAGGACATTGGGTTGTTGCAGCGCAACAGAGCATTCACCACGATCTGAGCGATAGACACGCGTCCTTTGCGAAGCATCGAAATTCAATCTGGCGGCTCGAGGTCCAATGCTGACTTACGGTTTGATGAGCCAGTGGTCCGCTATGCAGACCTAGATGCCGTCTGTGCAATATATTCGAATGGCCATTCTTGAAGTAAACAAAAGAGAGCTTTGCCAATAGTCTGAATGTGGCGCCGTCAAAAAGTAAAAGGCGACCCTTGGCACTGGTCGCCTTCTTTCTCAATGGTACGGACAAAAGTTCGGGAGTTACTGGTTCGAACCTGCCAAAACCATGTCCATCACGTTCTCCAGATTAAAGCTTCCGGGCGCTTGCCTTGGTGGATATTCCTGGAAACTTTGCAACCATTGAGCCACATAGGCCGACGCTGGCGCGATTACGTACATACGCTCTGCGGCCCACCGGACATATCCCATTGCTTCCTCCTCCTTTGCCCGTTCAAATGGATCCATTCGCAAGTTCGTAAGCGCAGGAAAGCGAAGAACTTTGAAAGGTTCGGACCAAACGTCAAACCCGTGCGCTTCCTGAACGAGGAAGTTGAGTTTCCAGTCTCCATAGCGAAGAGCGGCTACCGATCCGTCGTCGGTCCAATACAGGAATTCGTTGCGTGGCCATTCCGCCTCACCCCGCAAAGCCGGGCCGAGGTCGTAGCCATCCAGATGCACCTTGTACTCGGTATCACCAATGGTCAGACCATCGAGCAATTGCTTTTTGATTTCAGTCTGGCCGACCGCGCCCGCAATGGTCGTGAACATATCGTTGTGCGCGCCAATTTCGTTGATGACGGTTCCGGGTTCTGTCACACCCGGCCAGCGGATCATGGTGGGTACGCGAAAGCCACCTTCCCATTGCGTGTTCTTTTCACCGCGGAACATTGTCGTTCCGCCGTCAGGCCAGGTGAAAGTCTCTGCCCCGTTGTCGGTTGAATACATCACGATGGTGTTGTCTGCGATGCCAAGCTCATCAAGCTTGTCGAGCAATTGCCCCACGTGGCCGTCATGCTCGACCATCCCATCAGCATAAATGCCCTGACCAGTGACACCTTCGCTTTCTTCTTTGAGGTGCGTGAAAACGTGCATCCGGGTTGAATTCCACCAAACAAAGAAGGGTTTGTCCTGTGCGTTGGCTGTGTCCATGAAATCAAGAGCGGCAACGAGCGTTTCGTCGTCAACGGTCTCCATCCGTTTTTTCGTAAGCGGCCCCGTGTCTTCGATTTCCCCGTCAGAGGTTGAACGGATGACGCCGCGAGGGCCAAAAGCATCCCTGAACGTACGCCCGTCCGCCAGAACGGAATCGCCTGGGTAGTCCACGTTTTCAGGCTCTTCTTCGGCGTTGAGGTGGTAAAGATTGCCGAAGAAAACGTCGAAACCATGATTGGTGGGCAAGTGCTCGTCCCGGTCGCCTAGATGGTTTTTTCCGAACTGACCGGTTGCATATCCTTCGGCACTCAACACGGTGGCGATGGTCGGGTCGCGTTCATCCATACCTTCTGGGGCTCCGGGCAATCCAACTTTGGTCAACCCTGAACGGATCGGAGATTGACCTGTGACAAAGGCTGCGCGCCCAGCGGTGCAGCTTTGCTCTCCATACCAATCGGTGAACATGACGCCTTCTTCCGCTATGCGGTCTATATTCGGCGTTCGATACCCCATTATTCCGTTGTTGTAGGCACTGATGTTGAACTGGCCGATATCGTCGCCCCATATCACCAGAATATTTGGTTGCTCCTGGGCGTTAGCGGGCAATGTGCTCGCAATGAGGGTCACGCTTGATGTGACTGCGGCGCACAGCAGCCGCAAGTTTCTCGTACAATCCATTATTGGGCTTCCTTTTGAGACAATTCGTCTTACCATGGAAAGCCAAGTTGGATCCGTACGCTTACCATTTCCGGCCAAATGCCGCCTCTCTTCGAGGCTCTGATACTTGAGCATTGGCCCATCAATAGGAGGTGTAACATGACGCGATTCGCATCCGTACATGCAGCAGTTGCTCAGCCTTTTTTTGACGCAGCTCCGATTCCGTTGACCAAATTAGAACAATTGGCAGAAAACGCCGGACTGCCCGGCGCCTTAATATCTCAACCAACGGGTGTGATTTCCTTACGCGCTGCTGAAAAGTTCATGGTTCAGCTTGACCGGCGGATCAAACACCCGACTTATTTTTTTGAAACATTGCAAAATCCGCAGGCGTCAGGCTCAGCGTCGGTCGCGAATATCAAACTGCCACGAAGCCTGACCGGGCTGGAAGCCGTTTACATGGTGGCGCAATGCATTTCTTCTATTCTACATGGCGCAAGTTTTTTTGTTGAAATCGATAGAGACCGGATTTGGATTTTGCGCACCGCCGGCACAACAGATTACACCGACTTCTGGCCGGTGCAGCAATATAACTTGGCGGTCGCATTGCACTCTGTAAGACAGGTTATCGGACACGCCATCCCTGCCTGTGCACTTCGCCTCACTAGCCCCGTTCCAAAGACCTCTTTGCCAGAAAAATGGCGTGAATTACCCGTTGAGCAGAGCCGGCAGAGCATAGGCGTGGCGTTTTCCCTTGATGATCTGGTGTCCGAATGTGGAAGCGTCGTGGTGGTCAATGGTTCAGGCAGTGTGCCGCATGAGGCAGATGTTCTCGAACTGCGTTCGTGTCTTGAGACCTATCTTGGTTACACAACTCCTGAGTGCCTATCCAAAAGAATGGCAACAGCTTTTGGAATGAGCCGCCGGTCCTATCGGCGACACCTGCAACAATTGGGGCTTTCGCACCGTCAGTTGGTCTCAGACGCGCGTCTGTCCAAGGCGGAGAAATTGCTCGCTGATCCTTCAATATCGGTCACCGAAATCGCCTTCGAGCTCGGCTACGTTCATGCCTCTGCGTTCACTCGTTTTTTCAAAGAACGTACGTACCAAACACCCCAAGAATTTCGGCTCAAGACCAAAACATAAAGCGAGTGCCGGACAGTTGGTTTTGGCGCAAACTCACCCAAAGCAATCTCACGCTTTAGGCTTTTTTCTTTAGATATCTGCGTCTGCTATTGTCACTTGAACAGTCGGCGAAAAATTGCGGTTAAGTTGCCAAGCGGTTTGCAACAGAAGACGCATATCCGCCGTTCGAGATAAGTGAGCATTTTACAAGACGGGCTTCAAGCAGACCAAGAGTATGATTATCCGACCGTCCGCTTGGCGGACGAAGCTGCCGTTGAGGAAAGCAAAAACGCATTGCTGGACAGCATATTTTTTGCGAGGGTTTCCGTGACATAATGATTGGAGCGGCACAGATGAATTTACTAAGTCGAGCAGCTATTTCATCCGTCTTTTTCGTTTTGACAGCGTCCCACGCGGTTTCGCAAGAAGGCCCCATACTGATCACAAATGTGAATGTTTTCGACGGTGTCAACGAAGCGCTGATCGAAAATGCGAACGTTGTTGTGGCAGACAATCTGATCGCGCAGATATCGACAGATGAGCTCGCCGTCGCCGGAGGTCGGGTTATCGACGGTGACGGGCGCACCCTGATCCCCGGCCTCATTGATATGCACTGGCACGTCACCTATTGCTGTGCCGCCCAGAGCACCGTGATTACCGGCGATATTCTAGAGGTCGCCATCCGTGGCGCAATGGGCGCCGAAGATACGCTGATGCGTGGGTTTACAAGTGTACGCGACGCCGGTGGAAACACTTTTTCGATCAAAAAAATGATTGACGCAGGCGAAATTCCGGGGCCACGTATTTTGCCCTCGGGTCCACCAATTACCCAGACAGGTGGCCATCTTGACTATCGTCCGTATCAGGCCGTTCCAACAAACCCGGGTGATAGCCAATGGTATTGGTATTATACGGGTTTGATGATTCAAGCCGACGGGGTGCCTGAAGTTATACTTCGGTCGCGCGAGGTGATGCGCATGGGTGCGTCCCAGATCAAAATTGCCGCCGGTGGTGGTGTCTCGTCGCTTTATGATCCGCTGGATGTCCGGCAATACACCAAGGCCGAACTGGAAGCCTTTGTAGAGGTCGCAGACACCTATAATACTTACGTTCTGGCGCACATTTTCACAGACGAGGCCGCGCAGATTGCACTGGAGGCCGGGGTAAAGTCGATTGAACATGGAAACCTGATGGGTCGTGAGACCCTCGAATTGATGAAGGAAAAGGATGCATGGCTTTCCGTACAGCCGATCCTCGATGATGAAGATGCCATTCAGTTCGACGATCCGGTCAGTACCGCGAAATTCAAGCTTGTCACCGACGGTACGGAAAGAACGATAGAGTTGGCAAAGGAAATAGGCGTCAAGATCGCTTTCGGCACCGACATGCTCTTTGATCCGAAACTGGCCGCCAAGCAAGGGGCGTTCGTCGCCAAAATGAACCGCTGGTTTACGCCGCCTGAAATCATGACACTGGTCACATCGAACAATGCCGAATTACTCGCTTTGTCCGGTCCGCGATCAACTTACCAAGACGGCCCTCTGGGTGTCATCAAGGAAGGTGCATACGCTGATCTAATCCTCGTAGACGGAAACCCGCTTGAGGACATCGATCTGATTGCTGACCCAGATGAAAATTTCGACCTCATTATGAAAGATGGGGTCATTTTCAAGAACACCTTGAAGTGAGCATTCGCGAGTGATGGTCGTCTACTAGAAAAATCAGTGGTCGCCCTCACAAGTGACTTAAAGCGTAACTGCTGTCGGTTAAAGGTTCGGCGCTGGCTTGCGGTTTGAAGACGAGTTGTCCGCTCGGCGGATATAATCGTCTTTCATGTAATGAGGACAAACGCCCCTTCAAAGTTCGGCGCTAAAGCCCAAGAACAAGCGGGCAGTGATCCGAAACCTCCGGATCATGGATCACTTCGAATGATGTCACGATTTCTTCGCGGTTTACAAACATGTAGTCCGCAAACCGCCCGGGCTTTTGGTATTGGGAGTTTCGGGTGCTTTCAAAGCCGCGTCCTGTCACCAGTTCCGTCAAGCCAGCATCCGCCAGGATCGACAGGGTTTCACTGTTTGGTTCGACATTGAAATCTCCGCAGACCACGACCACGTCTTCCGGCTCGGTCACCTGACGGGATATATCAAGAAGTCTTCGCGCTTGAGAGGCACGTTCAGGCGTGTCCATCTTCCCATTAAGATCACGCAATCCGTGCATATGCGTGACACTCACAGTCCGTTTGGCCGTGTAGTCGTAGACCCTGACACCGTGGGCACTGCGAGACCGGGGGTGATCGCCATAACCAACGGGTGAGAAGTCTTTGTGAACAAAACCCTGAACCTGACCTATTACCGGAAAGGATCGATGCACGAAGGTCGCCAGCCCCCATTGCGACGGGATTGTTTCATCACCGTCCCAAAGAACGCCCTGTGCTGCCGGACAAAAGACCGCGACGTGGTCAGGCAAGATATTCGAAACATCGCGGAAAAAGTTGGCGCGTTGCGGTAAAACGTGATCCCCGTCTCGGTAGGTCAGCCAGTCCTTTTTGCTATCCGGGCTGTTAACCACCTCCTGAAGGCAAAGGATATCGGGCGCGGTGGTTTCGACATACGGCAGAAGCTCATTGCAGAGCTTTCCGCCCCAGCCGTTCAGACACATTATTTTCACCCGCAATCGCCTCCGCTTGCATGAGCACGACATTCACTGGTCTAAAGATGAAGCGCAAGTCGCGCGCGGCGCAGACCAGCAATGCAATTGTCTGACTGGCGGTTGGCGGACAAGACAGACGTTCGCAATAACTCAATGCTCAACTGGGTCGTGTCGTGAGCCAACGGTCCCGCGACATTCGATAACTTGCCCAAGCTGGGTTTTGAAACCCCCGCCGCAAATTGTCAGCGACTTTGCTCCGAACGTTATCAGATCTCGCCACTTGTGAGGGCAGTGCATCCAGAATTTTCTGAGTTGCCACCTCGATGTCCAACAAGTCTTCAGCTGCCAGTTGGCCAATTCTAACGGAAACGTCGCGCAGTGGCCCTTTCAGGACGTCGCCCTGCAATTTTGACAGCCTCCAAAGATCAAATTCGAGAACCTCTTTCATGCGCGCTTCGCCAAACGTTTGGCGTAGCGTATGTCGCTCTGCCGGAACAAAGCCAAGTCGACGCTGAACTGCATCGCTTGCGGGGTTCAGTTCAGGCCATACGCGGGTGTAGATCGCATCGACGTCGGAGGTGTCGAAAACATGCCCGCAAAGTAGTCGTGATGACCCGCTTGACACCCCTTTGCCCCAGTAGGCACGAGCCACCGCCACAAACGTCACCACAGAGTTATCCGGTAAACCCGGCGCGACAAATACACCGCGTATTCCAACAAATCGGTTATCGCTGGCTGTGTCGCGAATTGTCCACATGCCGATGTGTTCTGCATTGCCTGTGTTCCGTTTTCCGTCGATGCAAAGCGTATCAATCCACGCGTCAGTCGCTGCCAAAACACCCTCAGGCGTAGAAACATTGTGCACGAGCGTTTTTGCGACCTCGGCGTCCCCAAAAATGTAGTCCGCCACGTCTGAACGATCCGCCACCAAGCTCGGCTGCAAGCTGTATCCGGTACGCGGGAGATTGGCTTCCAATTTGCTGTCCTTTCTCAACTTGAGCCTCTTGCAAGTTGTTGGCTCAGGTCAAGGGAGGCATCACAAAATGCGTCTGTCGAAAATGCTGTTTCAGGCACTAGCAAACGTGGAGTGTGAATGTTCTGCCGACTTTGCCGCTGTTCCAAGGGCGAACACAAGCGACTTCACCGGCATTTGCCTTGAACGCTGCGACTTTCCAGACATCACGCAGCGGATTGTCGCGGTGAACGCGTCACGGCACATCAGAGGGCGCATTTGGTCGTTACTTGACCTTGAAGCTGTAGACGCCGTCCCAATCCACCGGCGGCGGTGTTTCAAGAAAGCTGCGGCATCGCCCGATATAAGCGTCAAACAGCGCGGTGTTGCTCGCCCTTTCCCTACACCGCTCCAGTGCCGTCAGCGCCTCGCCCCATGACCGTGCCTTGTAAAGCGCATAGCAATCGTTCCAGTCGGCGACTTCCGCGCGCATCGCCTCGCTGACGGCGAAAGGCCCGTCGTTCTCCGTGTCGCCAAGAAGCTCAAAAATCCTGACAGGCTTGCTGGTCCCGACCGGAGAGACAACATCAACCTCACGGAAGAAGAACGTATCACGGGTCTCGTTAACGATATCCTCGGACACGAGGACGCGGGTGCCGTACTGCTTGTTCAAACCTTCCAACCGCGAGGCAAGGTTCACGACCGCGCCGAGAGCCGTGTATTGCATCCGTGACAGCGAGCCGACATTGCCGACGATCACCCGGCCTGAATGCAACCCGAACCGCGTATGGAAAGGAAGAAGGGGTGAGGCGTGCGCCCCTTCGTTCATCTGGTCCTCGGCCTTCAAACAGGCCAGAGCTGCGCGACATGCATGCGTGGTATGGTCAGGATCGTCCTGCGGTGCATTCCACATGGCCATGATTGCGTCACCGATGTACTTGTCAACAGTACCGCCTGTTTCGGCAATACGCGTTTCCATGATCTCAAAGTACTGAGACAAAGCAGGCATCAGTTCTTCAGGCTCAAGGCTTTCAGTGCTTGCCGTGAAGCCTTGCAAATCCGAGAACAGCAACGTCACATCGCGCGCGGTGCCGCCAACACCGGTCTGTGCCCCGCTTGACACGATGGAACGGACAAGGTCCTTCGGAACGTAGGCACCGAAACTCGACAGGCCCGCCTTCATACCGGTCATCGCCGTTTCCAGTTCGGATACTTCCAGAATAGCCGAGCGCAGATTCAGATCTTCTCCAAGCTCGAAATTGCTGATGCGACGCGCTTCCTCGGCCAAAAGACGCAGGCTCGCCCCAAGCAGTCTCGACACGATCATGGTACCGGCGATCGCCAAAATCAAAGCGAGGCCGCCAATTTGCATGGCACGCGTGGTCGTGCGTTTGATTTCGCCCACGAACTCGTCCTCTGGGACAGTCAGCCCCAGCGTTGGCTGTGCACCGAAGATGCGTGGAATAGGAGCGACGGACACAAGCTGGACCGCTTGCTCCTGCTCTTCGGTCCCGGGGACCGAAAAGCGAAAGAAAGCCTCGCCGCCTGCGCGGTAGCGTGACACCGCACCCTCAATCACTGGATTCTGAATGTCGACCTCCTGTTCTTCCGTCGAAGTGACAAACCGCGTCCCCTCGCCTTCTGAACGGGAACCTGTGTAAGACATCAAGCGCCCCGCATCATCCAGCATAAAGACCAGACCATCCTCGCCGACCCGCAGGTCTTCGAGGAGCCGTGACAGCGCGGCAAGTGTCATGTCGAGGCCGGCCACTCCGATAATAGCGCCGGTTTCGTCCTCTATCCGCTGCGCGAAGGTAACCCCCGGCTCCCCGGTGCTTTCAAAGCGGTAGAGCTTTGTAATGTATAATTCGTCGGTTTCCATCGCCCCTAGAAACCATGGCCGTTCGCGGGGGTCATATGCCGGCGCGCCTTGATAGAAGGCATTTGGCACGCCGTCTTCGCCGGCCCAGTAGAAGGTTTCGGTACGCAGGTCGGGTGGCCCGTCAATGATCCTCAGAGCACGGGTCGCATTTTCAGGCACAGGCGCGTCTTCGGGGCCGAAGGTCATAAACTCGTCGGTCAGCAAAACGTTCTGGTAAAAGGCGCCGTCTTCGAGAAAACCGAAAAAGAGCCCATAGTAATGATCGTTCCCGCGCGCCAGCGCATGCAGAACGTCAAGCCCGGCAAGCGACCGGGCCTCTTCGGGAAATTCACCGACAAAGCTTGCGGCCGAGGTCACCGCGCGGCCCGTGACGCGAATGCTCGACAGCATTCCCTCCACCGATTGCGCGCGCGCCTTAACCATCTCTGTTTCAGCCGTGCGCAGCGCCAGATTGCGATTTCCGAAGTAGAGAAAAGCCACAACAATACTCAAAAGTATCGCCGTCAAGAGCGTGAAACTTGCCGCCACGCCAATCTGCAGACGCACTTTCATAAGTTGTTCATCCTCCTGACGACGGACGCATCGGACATCGATTTCGCAGTAGTGTTACAAAACATGGAGGCAATGCGCCAGTTTCCTGCAAAGCGCGCGGCGCGAACGAGGCCTGTACCCATCCAACGGCCTGTTCTTTCTACACGAAAACCGCGGCTCCACCTTATTCACCGACACCAACTCGTTGCGGCGCAAGGCAGTCCTGCAGTGTCAGTATCAAACCGACCGTGTTTTGGGGCTTTCTTAAACTTTCGCACCCCCGCGCGAAGGCCCCCTTTTCCTTCAGACGGCGTATCAATTCTTGTCGATTTTTTTCAGAGGCTGGGAAATTCCTGCAAAATTTTCGCGTTAGGCGGTTTTTAAGCTCCGGTTGCTAATTGGGGCAGATGTTTAAGTCTGCGGTTTGGATATGTACTGGTGCAATGCTGACCCTGCTTGTGGGCCCTTTGTCGCTTTTTGCTTCACAGACAGGTCGCGCTGACCCGGCTGACCTGTACATCGTCCTTGACCCTGGCAGACCATCGCTCTCCCAACAGACGCTAAGAAACTATGGGGCAAGCGGCGTTGGGCCTTTGCGCGGTGTACTGACAACAATGGTGCATGCCCCGCCTGCTGCCCGAAATCAACTTTTGCGGGCTGGGTACTTCATGTTGCCAGCAGGATCACTGTCCGCAATTTGCGGAATTGAACCCGACACAAACACCCTGAACAGGACTGGTTGATATGCATCGTCTGAAATCTCGGAACCCGATTGGCATGATTTTTGGCTTGGCGGCGGTCTTGCTTGTATGTGTTGCAATTGCCTCGTTAAGTACCGGATCACCACTGGTCTCCTCACTGGCAACTTCGTTGGCGTTTCTCGCGTTCGGCGGCGCAATGGCCCGCAGCCAACCTAAACTGGCACCTGTCGGTGCCGCCATTGCCTTGGTCGGTCAGGCAATCGCCTTTACCGCTGCATTTCAGGGGCATCCCTGGCAACTCGATAGCCACATGATGTTCTTCGCATTGTTGGCATGCTTGGTAAGTCTGCGCAGTATTGCAGCAATTCTTGCCGGCACGATCATCATTGCACTGCATCATCTATCACTATCCTTTATCCTGCCCACGCTGATTTATCCTGCTGTCGGGTTTTTTGAGAATTTGGCGCGTACCTTGTTTCACGCCGTTATCGTGTTGATGGAAACTGCCGCGCTGGTGGGGACAGTTCATCAACTCAATAGCGCTGACCGCGAGATGCGTGCTCAAAAGGAGGCACTTGAAGACAGCCTGATGGATGCGGACCGCGCTCAAAAAGAAGCTTACGTGTCCAAAGAGAGCGCCGAGTTGGCACAAAAAGAAGCGCTTGTTGCCCAATCAAAAGCAGAGACAGCTCTGGAGAAGGTGCAAAAAGCCGAAGAAGAACGTAAAGCAGCCGAACTTGAGAAACAGGCATCGGATGAGAAACGCCGGAAAGCGGACGAAGCCCGAGCCAAGGAGCAAGCCGAGGTTGTTGATTGCTTGCGCGTCGCCTTGACCAGACTTGAAGGAGGTGATCTTACGGCCCGTATCACGCAAAAATTCCCCGACGAGTATGAAACGCTTCGAACGGAATTCAATGCCGCTATGCAAACACTGGAAGAGATGGTGTCTGTGGTGGCCAAAAGATCAGAACAAATGGATGCAGATATCCGTGAGATTTCGACAGCAACAAATGACCTCGCGCGTCGCACTGAAATCCAAGCTCAAAACCTTAACGAAACTTCGGAAGCGTTGGACGGATTGACGAAAAGTGTGCGCGAGAACGCGACAAGTGTTGAGGATGCTCACCGATCTGCTCAGTCCGCGCAATCCAACGCTCAGACAAGCGGCGGTGTCGTTTCCCAAGCCTCTCAAGCAATGGAAGCGATCAAGACCGAAGCGGGCGAAATCGCAAAAATCGTCGAGCTCATTGAAGGTATCTCGTTTCAAACAAATCTTTTGGCGCTGAACGCGGGTGTCGAGGCCGCGCGCGCGGGTGAAGCGGGCCAAGGCTTCGCAGTTGTCGCCTCAGAGGTTCGGGGGCTGGCGCAAAGATCATCCGAGAGCGCAACCAGCATTCGCGCTCTGATCGAGCGGTCAAATGCCGAAGTCGAAAACGGTTCTTCGCAGATTTCCAAGACAGTTGACTCTCTGGGTAGCGTCGAAACCGAAATCTCTGGAATCGCTTCCAAAATGGACATAATTACAGGAAGCACCCACAGTCAGAGGGACCAGATTTCGTCGCTCAATTCAACAATTGCCGATATGGGAGCAGTGACCCAGAAAAATGCAGCTATGTTCGAAGAGACTAGTGCCGCTTGCGCAAACTTGGCAAACGGCGCAAAGGCCCTTTACGAACTGACCCAGCATTTCCAAGTATCCGGGAACGCATGCCAAGCAGACGCGGCGGCATAAATGACATCTGGCGGCGTCAAATAGTGTCTCGGTGAAGCCCTCGGAAAACCGGCCGCATCTAAATTATGCAGTAGATGTCGATAGAGGCGCGACGCAGACTTAAGGTACGAACATCGCACCGTCCGCTTTGCGGACAAAACGGTCAGGTTCAGATCGACTTGAAACCTGCCAAAAAATCCGCTCTATCTCTCGCTGGAAAAGCTGGATTTGATCTTGTCTTATGATCGATCTGGCAGCTTCGTTCCGGATCTATTTGAAAAGGGCTTTTTAGAATGGAAATGATGCAAGACCTTGGTGGGATTTGGCCGCTGTTGATCAACGCAGCGAAGGCGCTGGTTGTCATCATTGTTGGCTGGACAATTGCGGTTTGGGCAGGATCCACAATGCGCAAACGTTTGAACTCTATTGAGCAAATGGATGCCACGCTTGCGAATTTTGCGGGCAGCATGGTCAAATGGGGCGTCCTGCTCATTGTGCTTGTCATGGTGCTTGGCCTTTTTGGCGTTCAGGCAACAAGTCTTGTGGCTGTTCTTGGCGCGGCGTCTTTGGCCATCGGTCTGGCTTTGCAAGGAACGCTCAGCGATCTTGCCGCGGGTTTCATGCTCATTCTATTTCGGCCCTACAAGCTGGGTGATTACGTAGATATCAATGGCACGACCGGAACTGTAAAAGACCTCAACCTTTTCGTGACGGAATTGGTGACGCCGGACAATGTGCAAATCATCGTTCCAAATGGCCAGTCTTGGGGTTCGGTGATTACCAATTTCTCCGCGCACGATACACGACGCGTAGATTTGGTTTTTGGAATCGACTACGAGGACAGTGCCGACGCTGCGATGAATATCATCATGGACATTGCAACGGCAGAGCCTCGCATTCTTAAAGACCCCGCGCCTTGGGTCAGGGTAACCAATCTTGGGGAAAGCTCAGTCGACCTGACCGCCCGTCTTTGGTGCCAAGCGGATGACTATTGGGAACTGAAGTTTGCCCTGACCAAAACGGTCAAAGAGGCTTTCGACGACAAGGGCATCACCATCCCTTACCCACACTCCGTGGAAATTCAAAAGCAGGGATGAACTTCGGAGCGCTGGGGCGTCAGTGTCAGCCTCAGAATGCCGACGGTTCCATTCCTGTGACAAAACGGTTTTTGAAACCAGCCAAGAGCCAAAGCAAAAAGCTCCCAGCAGGTATTTCCATTTGGGTGCAGGCCCACAAAGTAACAAATTGACGGTCCGCACTGCAGGCAAAACGTCATCGACCAAGCACCAGAACGTAAGCTCTGGCAAATACTATAAGTGAGGAAGGGGCGGTGTCAGGAAGTGCACCGCCCCTGATGCGTCAGGCCCAAGAGAAAAAGGCGTCTGACGGAATTGCGCATCGGAACCGCGACGTTTTCTACTTGCCCGGAATGACTTTGACGCTTGACGCGATCTCGGCGACATACTCCGAAATCGCATCCGCGCTTTCGGGCTGATACAGACGGATGACCTGTGTCCATCCGGGTTGTACGTCGAGATTGTTCGCCTCACCCGGACAATTGTACCGAAAGGTGACAGAGCCATCGTCATTCACGACTGCGCCTCGGTTATTCAGCGCATAGTTCTCTTCGACGATCCAACTCTCCGCGCTGTATGTTGTCACCGAAAAGAACGCACCTTCATCAAATTTCAACGGCGGTTCTGGCAGCGTCATACGGGCACACGCGCCCTCTGCTGCATCACCTTCCGGAACAATCGTCGATATGTAGACCGCGTCTTTATAAGGTAGTCCCCCCCAGCCTTTCGCCGTCGCGATCAAGAACATCTCGGGATCGACATCTTCAGGACGTCCGAAAAACTTTTCGGGTTGGTCCGCTTCGCCCGCACGAGCAACCAACGCCGCGCGCACCTCATCCTGACTGTCCCGGTCAAACCCTTTTGGCGGGTATGGTTCTGCAGAGCTTGCCTCGATCAGAAACCCATCCTGATGTGCGTGCGCTTCGCTGAGCCCGGCTTCATCAGTGGACTTCAAACCAGTTCGCATGTTCAGAAAGACATACCGACCGGTGGTAAGGTCACTTGGCGTCAGCGTCACACTCTCGCCTGCATAGAGCACATGCAATGTATAGTGAGCTTCATCGATGATCTGGATCATCGACAGGTAGTCCCAATCAGGATTGGTGATCGTGGCACCGCCCTCGGTATCTACCACAGCGTGACTGTACAGAACGTCTTTGTTCTCAGTGATGACGAATTGATTTTCAGGGCTGGAAGGCTCTCTGGAATGGCGGATGGTGTTGACCGCATGTTCCGCAGAATGGTCCGACATATACAGATCGGTTTCGGCGATGGTGAAGTTTTCCACCGTCACTTCGACATCGTCAGCCAAAGCCGTGCCGACACCAAAAACAAAAGAAATTGCTGCAAATGCCATACGCATCAGGATACCTCCTCTACATCAGGTAATTGGTAAGTGCGTTCGAGTACCGCGTCATCTGGCCGGTAAATCCGCATCAGAAAGTTCCAGCCGTCTGTGATGTCCACTCGGTTGAGTTGTTCTTTGCAATGCTCCTCGGACCCGTAAAAAACCGTGAACGTTCCGTCGTCATTCAGTGTGACATTGCGGTCGTTTACGATCGCATTCTCGCTCTTCATGAAACCGTCATCGCCATAAAGAGTGATGGACCAGAAAGCGTCATTTGGCGGCACATCATAGGTCGCTTTGTAACACTTGTCGGCAGGGCCCGGCCCGGTGTAGTTGATGTAGACCGCGTCCTTTTCAGGGAAGAGACCCCAAGCGCCCGCAACAGCCAGGTGCCGCGTTTCCTCATTTACTGTGCCGCGTGGTCCCATCCAATCTGCTTCGTACTGGCTGTATTTCTGGAATTCCGTCTCATACTCGGCGCGCAGGCTCAACATGCTGCCAACGTCCCACTTTGGCTGTGGAAACAGATCATGGCTCGAGGCCTCAATGATGAACTTGTTCTGCATCTCATTGACCAGCGCAATGTCGTCAGGGTCTTCCGTGTCCATGACCTGAATTCGCTGGATCAGGCTGATGTATTTCGTATCGTCGGGTAACTCGTAGGTCCCGGGTTCGTAGTACACCACCGGCGCATAGTGATCGTTGTCGATCACAAGGATAGAAAAATACCGGTCATCGGGGAATTCGGGGATGGTCAGCGTCGCGCCGCCTTCTGTGTCGACCACAGCCCCTGCATAAAGCGTATCGAGGTTCATGCGCACCACAGCCTGTGCATCCAGCGGCGTGGGCTTGCGAATGTAATAGAACCGGTTGACGTCGCTACCTGCATTCAACTGAAATTGCGCAAAGGACATGTCGACTTCTGCGCGGATATACGTGTCTGGCGTGACGATTTCCTGCGTATATCCTGCGGAGGATAAAAGACTGACGGCCGCAGCCGACATCCCTAATTTCTTCATTTAGAAATCTCCCAATTAAGCTTTGCAAAACTGAATCTGCGATCTGCATGAATCATTGTCTGCCAGAAGCTTAGCGCCCCCTTCGGTCGAACATTGACAATTAGTGGTCAAAGTGCGCCGATGTCACGAATAATTCATACGGTGGAAAATATGGAACGGGACAAGGGGTTAGAATTACTGGCGCGCCGCGGCTGGTTGAGCCGCGTCGATGACGAATTCAGAGAAACTCTTCTGGAAAACGCTGAGTGGCGGAGTTTCGATGCCGCAGAGCAAATCACACTTGCCGGCGATACAGAAGGCGACCTGATCGGTTTGGCAGAGGGTTTTGTTGCGTTCCACATAGCCTTTGGGCAACCCTCGGCCCCTATTTTGCACATCGGATCGCCGGTTTTCTGGATGGGCTATCGGCCAATCGTGGCGGATGAGGCGCGGATTGCGACAGCGACGGCGCAATCAAAAGTCTGGTGCGCGACAATAAAGCGGCGGCGCGTTCGGGCCATGCTGGATGACAGACCCGACTGGTGGCGCCATTTCGTTACCCTGTCGCTTGAATATGGCGATGCCGCCGCGTTGAGCGGCGCTGATCTGCTGATTGCCAATGCCGAGGCACGTTTGATTGCGGTTTTGCTGCGATTTGCCGGACTTCGGGGCGCAATACCAAATGACGATCCGGTTCTTGTTCCGGTAACCCAACAAGAACTCGCCGGCGCCACAAACCTGTCTCGCAATTGGGTCGGAACGATCCTGCGGAAACTTGCAACCGCAGGCTGGATTGAAACCCGATACAATGGAATAGAAATCACAGATCGCGACGCGCTTCTGAGTGCATTGGCAACGCATGAAACCTGACTGGACGTGCAAAACCATATTTGGTGATGCCGCCTATTCTACGCCTGCTTTGGGTTCACAGAAGACGCGCAATGTGCATACGCGACCTGCCGCGTGGCAAATAAACCAGACACAGGTTTGAGCTTACTTGTGACTGCTAGGTCACCACACTCCAATTTACGGGTTGTACCAGATCGGAGATGAATACGCCCTCTCCTGCCCCTTCAGCTTCACGCTTTCAGGGAACTCAACGTCAAATTTCACCCGGTCATAGGCAGTCCATCGCGGCGTTGGAATTTCTATCACCCGAGCGTAGTAAAACGCCCTGAGGGATGGATCAAAATCAGGGTCCGTCCAGACCGCCCCCAGTTCCGATGCACCAATTGTATTGGTCCAAGTCGGTACCGACAAATCCACCGTATCTCCCACCGATGGCAATTTCCCGTTTTCATCGGGGACCCGCTGATCAGACCAAGCAACGTTGTAGACGCGTTCTTGCGTGTTTCCCTCGGCATCAAGCCAGCCTTTGACAATCTGGATGCGGTCAATGTTGGCACCGATTGGATCCCGCAAGGCATAGACCAGAAAACTCGGCGGCGTATCCGCACCTTGATTGCTGGGAAGATCCGTGCCCATCGGTACGCCTTTGGCGTAGCCGACTTGTGCAAGATCGCGGGTGTTTGCGTCATCTGCTTGGAAATCCCAACCGCCGAAGAAACGCAGTCTCATACGATTGCCGGTGGTGGCATAGACTTCGCGGCGCTCCATTGCATCAAAAATCGCACCACGCGTGTTTTCCGAGGCCCAGACAGCGGTCAGCCCGGAAGTAATGTACTGCCACGCTGCAATACCCGCCGATCCATCTTCGGTTTTGTTGGAAAAGTGAATCTCGCCGTTCTCAACGACACGGTCCGGTGACGGCTCGTAGGTTGTGAACTTGTGAAAGAAGTTGTTGTTTTCCATTGTAGTCAGACCGACATGCGTGTCACTCGCGCCGACCATTCCGAACTTAAAGGGGTTCACTCCCAATGAGGCTTCGAGTTGCAAACCGCGCTGCAAACCTGAACGCGCATATTCGCCCGGCAACATTTCGGGTGTCTTCAATTCTGTAAGGTCCAGATTGCCCACATCCCAGTTTTCAAAGTCAGCAAATTCATCATCTGGCGACAGTAACGGATGGGCCTCTCCGTCACCTTTCATCTGGGTTGCTTCGTACAGCCGCTCCCATTTCTGGCGCGTCTGCGCGTATTCAGCATCCAGTTCAGCACCCTCGGCAAAATCGTCCTGAAGCGCAAACATCATACCGTTTGAAAGGTTTCCGTTGTGGGGAATGGCAGTGACGTCGCCGCCGGTTGTTTGCTCGTAGTTTTCAAGCCACGCCCATAAATCCCGCGGGTTGCGAGAGCCGAGCGGCGGTGTCGTTGTGTATGGCAAGACCTGACCCGCACGCTCAGGCCCGTCTCTGAAGATCACATTGCGGTGCAGGTTGTTGCCGGCAACCAACGAGGTCCATTCAAAGGCAATGAACGTCGTAAAAACTCCCGGATCATAAAACTCTTCCGCTGCCTGAACGATGTCGTCCCAGACACGTTCATATGCAGGGTTGCCTGGCTGGTAATTCAATTCCGGCGATATCGTTCCCTGCGCGAACTGGTTGATCAGCCGGAACATGGCATCTGCGGCAACCGTCCCACCCTGATTGAAATCCTCGTGAAAAGACTTGCCGTCAGGGTCAGCCATAATGTTCGGCGCACCTTCCAAGATATCAATGATGGCACCCATGGCGTCCGAATGATCCGTGATCATGTAAAAATCGAGAGGTCTGGAAAGCTTGACGGGTTGCCCCGTGTTGGAGGTCACCTGCTCGCCACTTGCAAGACGATACGCATCACGCGGCATCAGCCTTGTTCCCGATCCACCCGCATCGGCAGAAAGGCCGGTATGAACATGCGTATCGCCAAAATACACATTCGTTGGAAAGGACCGGTCGGCGTAGGGAGAATATGGTCGCCCGGTAAAGATATCTTCAGAGACGCCAGAAGCGTCCTGAGCCTGAACAGTTCCAGCCAAAACCGCTATTGCAGCAGCACAGTACAGTATTCGCATCACATCAGTCCTCACACCCGTTGCGTGTAAAAGTATACGCTACGCTGCCAGATTCGCCCACACAATTCAGCGGTATAGGACATCTAGCGTAGATAAGCCTGTGCGTGGTTTCAGCGTCATGCACACGTTAAATGTGCATAGTTGGCTGTCGGCTCTGCGGCGACTGCGAACGCTCATCCAGCCAATCGAAGATGGGCAGCCGCCCGATGTTCGACGCATCAAAGGGAACGCGGGCGGTTCAGGCTTGAACCGTTCAAAGCACAGGAAACAAATAGGACTTCCGGACAGGATCACGTGACAGTCTGATTATTCTAGCCAATCTGACGCTGTGTCAGTTAAACTGACACTATGTCAGAAAGAATCGCATCCGACCTCCGCCGCAAAGCTGTTTCTGCGAATGTGATGGCGCCAAGTAAATCCGCACTAACGAGGACAGCCATCCTCAACGCGGCTATGCAGTTTTTGCAAACAAACGATTTTCGCGACCTCACCGTCGGCAATCTCATGGCAAACGTGGGATACAGCCGGGCCACTTTCTATCAATATTTCAACGACCTCCACGGTTTGATGGAAACACTGCTGAACAGCGTGAAAGGTGACATCGTTGATGGCGCACAAGCTTGGCTTTCCGGCGAGGGCGATTCAGCCTCCAGTCTGCAGCTCAGCCTTGCGGCGCTCGTGGACGTCGGGTCTGAATATGGGTTTATTCTCAAAGCCGTTTCAGATGCTGCGTCCACCGATAACCGGCTGGAACAGGTCTGGGAGGCTTTCCTTGGGTCTTTTGACGAACTTGTGGCCGCACGCATAGCCGAGGATCAGGCCAAAGGCGTCGTCCCCCAGTTTGATCCATATCCGGTGGCAAACGCACTTAACAGAATGGATGCCAGTATCCTGATCAGTGCATTTGCTCGTGAGGCGACAGCAAACAAACAAGACGTTTTATCGGCTATTTTGCGCATCTGGCTTTCGACGCTTTATCCAGCCGACGCCAAAAAGCTCTCCGCTTTGGTCCAGCAAAACGAACAATCGGCACCCAATAACAATAAGAAAATCGGCAGTTAATGCCGGATACACAAACCAATCACAAGCAAAGGACGCATGTAATGAAACTGACGCAACGAATAGCCTTGCTGGCCAGTTCTATCGCGGTTCTGGGGACAGCTACGCTAACAGATGTCTCGGCTCAGGAACCCCCAAAGATGAAGATGACGACCGAGATACCAGATGGGATCACCACGCCTGACAGCATTGAAACCCAACTGGGTGATCTCAACTTCTTTGATGGCGTTCCGGATGCGGAAGCGACTGAAAAAATCTACAACCTTTATGATTTTAGCCAAGCCTATCAAGCCTATATGAGCGGGGTAAAAATCGCGTCGATGGATGCGATGCTGCGCGGGATTGAAGAGCAGGCCCCCGCAAATACCCATGTAGCGCAGTTTGCTACTCTGATGGATTCCAAAACACTGTTCCTGACGCCCAACACCACGAGCGTCTACCAGACTGCATCCTTGCGCATGACGGACGAGCCTTGGGTCATCGAAACGCCACCGAACGTGCTCGGCTTTCTGAATGATGCGTGGTTCAAATACGTCATGGATTTCGGGAATCTCGGCCCGGATGAAGGGCAAGGTGGCAAGTTCCTGATCCTTCCCCCCGGATACGACGGCGAGGTCCCCACCGAAGGCTACACGGATGTTGTGCGCACGAACACCTATTCGCACTGGGTGATCTGGCGCGGCTTCACGGACGAGAACGGCTCCCCTGACTTGGCAGTCCAGCAGACGCAAGATCTGTTCAAAATGTATCCGCTGTCTCAGGTCGATAATCCGCCCGAGATGACCTTTGTTGATGTCTCCGGCGTGGAGTTCAACACGATCCACTTGATGGACGGGCGCATTTTCGAAGAGATCAACAACATCGTGCAAAGAGAGCCTCTGATGGGCGAAAGCCCGGAGCTTCTGGGATATCTGGATGCAATCGGCATCGTAAAAGGTCAGGAATTCGCGCCGGATGAGCGTATGCAGCGTATCCTCGAACGTGCTGCTGCTGCCGGGTCTGTCACGGTCAAAACCCTGATTTCCAAGCCACGCGATGATCTTGCTTATTGGTATCCGGGCGAGAGCTATTGGCAGAACGCCTTCCCCGGCAACGAGTACACCTTCACGCTCAACGGTGCGATGCAGCATGATTTCCGCGCAGCGTTCCACTTCTATGCTACCGGGATCACCCCGGCCATGGCCTTCAAGTCCCCGGGCAAAGGATCCCAATACGCCTTTACCTACCGCGACGCGGATGGGAACGCGCTGGATGGCTCCAAAACCTACGTTATGAATGTGCCCGCTGACCCGCCTGCCAAAGACTTCTGGTCTTTCACACTTTATGACAACCAGACGCGGTCCATGCTGCAAACCGACAAGCAATTCCCAGCCCTTGGAAGCAACGATGCAGGCGTTCAACAGAACGACGACGGGTCAGTCGATATCTACTTTGGACCTGAAGCGCCTGAGGGCAAAGAGAGCAATTGGCTTCAAACCGTGCCGGGGAAAGGCTGGAACACAATTCTGCGGCTCTATGGCCCGCTTGAGCCTTGGTTTGACCAAACCTGGCGTCCAGGTGAGATCGAACTCGTCGAATAGTCGCAGGTCATTAGTAACCGAATGGTGGGCCGCTTTGTGTGGCCCGCCGGCAAAAATGAAAGCAGACGCCGCCGTACCCGCAGGTAAAGGGCTGCTATTCGCCCCCCCACTGGGTTGCGGAATCTGACACTGCCGTCTTCTGGCGGGATACAAAGATTCTGTTTGCATACTGACCGCCCTCTCCGCGAACGAGCAACCATTCGCCGGCCTTTGGCGAACAAAAGCTTTTTGAGCCTGTTTTGCGATGACTAGCCTGAGATTTTTTTGAATTTCCGGAAATACAAGTGGACTTACTCGCAAACACCCCCATACAGGACAGATGCTTGCACGACCCGCCGCGTATATCTGGCAACACCTTCGCTATATCCCTTTGTGGACGGCACTAACCTATTCGAAATGGCGCGGGTTTGACGACAGAGCTCGCAGCCTGGGCAATATTTTTGGCTGGGCGATGCGCTGGGTACCAATTGCGCGACGACGGTTTGACCGCGAGGTTCTGCGCATCTATCCGGATATGGCCCGTGCCGAGCGCCTGAGCCTTAGTCGCAAGATGGGGCAGAATATGGGGCGTACCCTATTTGAGGTCTTCCATAACACCAAGTTTCAGGAACGGCAGGACAAGTTCCACATATCAGGCCCGGGCCTCGAAATACTGCAAAAGGCGCGTGCCGAGGGAAAAGGCGCGATCCTTGTCTCAGGACATTTCGGTCAATGGGAAGCCGTGCGAGCGGTGCTAAAACACCGGGGAATGGAAACCGCAGGGGTATACCGTCCTCAGAGCAACCGACATTACCAACGACTATTGGCCCGCGGGATCGAGCAAGGCGGCAAGCCTGCCCTGAGCACCGGACCAATTGGCACAAAAGCCATGGTTCGCCACCTGCGGTCAGGGGGGTTTGTTGCGATACTGCTGGATGAAAAAACCGTAGACGGCGAGATGCTGCCGTTTTTGGGTTTCGACGCGCTTACTTCACTTGCAGCCGCGCGCCTCGCTCTGAAATACAACGTTCCTTTTATGCCGGTCTTTGGCACAAGGCGCGAAAACAGCAGCGACATAGATGTGGAGTTCGAAGCCCCGATCGAGCCCACTGACCCGAGCACGATGACGCGTAGCTTCAACGAAAATCTATCCGCCCGGATTCTGGAAAAACCCGACCAGTGGTACTGGCTTTTGCGACGGTGGAAGGACATGCGGTGACGGACGAGGAACCCTTCGTGGTTCTGACGCCGCGACATGCCGCGTATCCGTCCCGTGCAGGATAGGATTTGAGCCTGCGGTTCGATATGACAATTGCCGGAAATATCCTTCGGCACCGGACCCTATTTCCGTTACATTCGGGCTAAGTCGCTCTCGATATTTTAGTCTCACGGTGCCAGACATATATACCCGCAAGCGCAATGATTGATGCTCCCAAATACGTAAAGGCGTCGGGAAATTCACCAAAGATAACCATTCCCCAAACCGTCGCAAACAGCAATCCGACATAGGAGAAGGGCACGATTGCACTGGCTTCCGCAATAATCAAAGCCCGGATCAGGCAGAAATGGCCAAGTGCACCGACGCTGCCCAAACAAATCATCAAAACTGCAGCCGTGAAATCAGGGCGCACCCAATAAAATGGAACAATCGCGCTGAGCACCAAGGCACCGAAGGCTGCGGTGTAAAGCAGCGAAGTCCAGGGATCTTCGTCACGTCCCACAAACCGTGTCGTTAATGCATATCCCGAATACGCCACGGCGGCGCACAGCGGCAGCATCGCTTCGCTTGAGAAAACATCAGAGCCGGGCCGAATAATGATCAAAGCACCGATCAACGCCGCCCCCACGCCAATCGCGCGTCGCAAACCGAAGCGTTCACCAAGGATCAATGCCGCGCCCAGGGTGATAAGGACTGGATTAATCGACATGATTGCAGCTGCGTTCGCCAAGCCAATGGATACAAATCCAAAGAAAAAGAACGACGTTGCAATGAGCAAAAAAATCGAACGCAACAACTGCAATCCGGGATATCCGGTTTTCAGAACAGTCTTCATGCGCGGCGCAATCAATACCGCGACCACAACAGTTTGCCCGGCATAGCGCGCCCAGATCGCAACAACTGTGTCAGTGCGATGTGCCACTTCCTTTGCCATCGCATCCATGACACTGAAAAAGAACATCGTGGCGATCATTAACAAGATGCCCAACCCGGCACTGCTCAACTTGGTTTTTGCGATCATTCCGGTCTCAGTATTGTCTCGGGGAGCAGTTATTGCCCGTGGTCATCCTTTACACCCGATGATCGCGGTACAGTTGATCACCTGAAATAGAGCAAAACAAACGGCAGAGTGTCTCTTGTCGCCGTTCCGCCCGGCGTTTTCCAGACCAAAAGAGGGAAAATGCCATCCAACTGACAATCGCAGGCTGCCTGCGCTGTCACAGAGCAATCGTCGAAACAAATTTCCGCTTCGGCCTCACTGCAGGCATTGGCCCGTTTTTCCGAAACGACAGCATTGTCGCGCAATTCGGACCCGGAGCTTTTCCGGGCAAGACCTGCTTGCACCGCAAAAGCTGATATTTACTCGCAAATGTGGAAATCAGCGACTGTCAAAGACCGCTTTCGTCAGCACCGGACGTTGGTCAAAATTGGGCGAAAACGCGCTGCAGAAATATCCCTCATTCACCGCACCAATTTGAATGTCCGGTCGTCGTGAGAACCGGTCGCTGACGCTGTTTCAGATGTGCAGACGATTTGTTTCCATTCTGGCGGTAATATGCCGACTAAATGCGTTTCGGAACTGTTGCAGCGTGCCGTAGGTGCTACTCAATTGCGGCCGGGGCGTTGGTCCACCGCGTACTGCACGACCGCTTCGCAATCTCCGGGGCTTTCCGGCAGGCATTTGTGATACTGGCTGCGCACCCTGACACCGGACAACTGGTATGGGCCATTGGGGCCGTCCGCTATCCTGGTCCGAAAAGGGTACTGTTCACCGTTCACGGTAATCGTCGAATGCGTTACATCAGAAGTTTGCGCGCATCCGGCGACAATTATCAGATTTAAAGCGATCGCGTATCTCAGTTTCATCGGCACTTTTCCTCATCATTGTGCGAGTCGCGGAACCGGAAAGAATAGTGCGCCACCGCCTCCTGACTAGGCGGGTAGGAAGTTTTTACAACGAACCGTGAGGGAACCCTCCCTGATCAAATCGCTCAATAATGTCCCTTCGGCGCTGACGCACGACTGCCTAGCGATCAGAACGGTCCTTCAGCGAATTTTGGTGAGTTTCGGCTGTTTCGCCTCAAGCCGCCGTTCGCGTATAGAATTTCGAAACTTTGTTTCTGAATGGCCGCTTACCACGAGCGCGGAAGCTTTGCATATATAAGTCAACTTACGCTCTGCGGGACTTTGCCGCCATTTCCTTTGTACCTACGACGTGGGTCCGCCCCGCACCGTGAATGGCGAGGAATGAACAATTGGTTCAATCGCGCTGCCGTCGTTTTCGGTGGCGTGACGCTCGAAGGTTTTGCAATCCGCCGGCAAAATTGTCCCTGCGCGCGCTTCGGAGACAAAGATATGCTTGCTGTTCTCGGGCGTCACGACAACTGCTGCCGGTGTGTCCAGCGTTCCGACAAGGAGTCCAATCCTATCGGGCCAACGTTCGAAAGTGAGCGCCAGCTTGGTCCCACAATCGGCACAGAAATGGACATTGACATCCTTACCACTGCCTTCTGATGGCAGCGTATAGATTGACGGGCTACTCCCGGTGAACGTGAATGGCCCACGCTCGAAAATTGGTTCGATCATTCGATCTGACCCGGTGGCGCGCTGGCAGAATCGACAATAGCAGATGGTCACCCAAAGTGGTTCACTTCCAGTGTCGTAGCTGACTTTGCCACACAGACAGCGGCCCTTGTATCCGGATGACATGTCGCTCTCCAACCTGTTCACTTCATCAGCCATTAGGATCAAGGAATGGTCTGAGATCAACAATTTCAGTCATTCCATGAGTGTCAGCATTGGGTCCAGATCGCTCGCCTGAAGGGAAATTGTTCTTTTGTACTTCGTTAAATACCACTTCAAATAAGCTGATATGGTATGATCTGACCAATCGGCTTGTTCAGAAGGAAAAGAGATGTCCCGGCATAGTGCATCGTGCCAATGCGGTAACTTGAAACTTACGGCGAAAAACGACCCTGATATATGTATTGTGTGCAATTGTATCGCTTGTCAGAAACGCACAGGCTCTGCCTTCGCGACCGTTGCGTACATACCTAAATCAGTCGTATCGATCGAGGGCGAACGCAAAAGCTGGAGGCGGACCGCGGATTCAGGCAGGGATGTGGAAAGTTTCTTTTGCCCGACATGCGGAACGACGGTCTATTGGACGCTGGATTTTCGACCAGACCATTTCGGCGTCTTGATCGGCGCATTTGACAGTTCGCGTCCTGATCCGGTGCGGGTGGTTTGGGCCAGTGAGAAGCGACCTTGGGTGCACTTCCCGGAGGAAATGGAAATTTTTGAGAAGGGATCGCCAACACCAAAGGCATAGCTCTCCAAAAGCACTGCTTTCACGAAAACTGCTTTGGGCTCCGAGCGGTCCTTCATCGAATTTTGGTGAGTTTCGGCTGTTTCGCGTTAAGCCGCTGTTCGCGAATAGAAATTTGAAACTTTGGTTCTGAATGACAGCTTACCACTTGAGCGGACGCTTCCCAAAAATAAGTCGACTTCCGCTCTGCGGACAAAGCCGCCAACCGGCTACTGCGGATCATCGTTGTGAGAGATCGGGTCCCATTGAATCATTGATTGTTCGCCTGACACTTGGATATGCTTCAATCGCAAGTGCCTCGGAAAGGGGAAGTCATGTCAAAGAACACGCCGCTAATTTCCATCGTCTTGGCATTGTCCTTCGCTGTTACAGCTACTGCAGCGGAACTCGTGAATGTCAGGAACTTTCCACAAGCCGAAACGGAAACCTATTTCAAAGCGATTGTGGCGCAAGGGGCGTTGGGCCAGATCACCCACGAACGTGAATTGGCGCCAATTGACGCCCAAACGGTTGTTCAAATGAACAGGGATACTCTGTATTCCAGTGCAGTCTTTGACTTGACTGAGCCAGTCACAATTACAGCTTCAAATGAGGACGGAAGATTTCAATCCTTCCTAATCATAAATCAGAAGAACTTTGTGAAGGGTGTTGAATACGCTCCGGCAACCATTGAGTTGACGCAAGAGGACATCGGCACGCGTTACGTTACTGTGCTTGTTCGAACTCTTGTGGACGTAGACAATGCAGACGACGTTCAATTGGCCCACGCCGCACAGGACAGCATTTCTGTCAGTCAGACTGATCCGGGAACGCTAGAGCTTACCGATTGGGACATGACCACTCTGAATGACGTGCGGCAGAAGCTTAAGGCACTTGCCGAGTACGAGCCCGATACAGTTGGTCGTTTTGCCGATGAAGATGAAATTGACCCTGTAAATTTCCTGATTGGGGCAGCGATTGGTTGGGGGGGCAACCCGCGTGAAGCGGCCGTCTATTTCCCTTTGGTACCGGAACAGAACGATGGCACTCAGGCTTTCACGATGAAAATGAAAGATGTGCCGGTCGATGGTTTCTGGTCACTGAGCGTCTACAACGAAGACGGTTACTTTGTTGAAAACGAATACGATGCATACTCCATTAACAATCTGACTGCCAAAACCGAAGAAGATGGAAGCGTTATCATCCACTTTGGTGGAGATCCGGATAGCCCCAACTATTTGTATCTGCCCGAGAACTGGAAGTATTTGATGCGCCTTTATCGGCCTCAGCAGGACGTCATAGACGGCTCTTGGGACATGCCTCAACTGGTTCCAGTGAATAACTGATGAAACGTCGCTTGGCCTGTACTTTGTGGTGTAGGTTTGGGCTCTGAGAGGACTTTCGCGCGGCGGAGCATCAATGACTGCTCTGCGGGCTGGGCCGCCTTTCAGCTTCCCTGATAGAACAACCACTTCGTCGCGCAATTAAACACGATGGGGTTTGGAAATTTTCCTGTTGCGATGGACCGGCAATCGCTTGGGGTCGGTGGGGTTCGTAACCCGTCAGCTAAGCCAGAAATGCTAACCTAACTCAAACCCAAGATCGCACGGGCTTGAGCCGGGTTTGCCACCGGTCTTTCGTGCTGCACGCAGATGTCAACAAGACGTTCTACTAATGCGGCATTGGAGGGTGCCAAAGTATCCTTGTCCAACCGGATGTTGTCCTCAAGGCCGGTCCGCGCATGGCCGCCAGAAGACACAGACCACTCGTTGAGAACCGATTGGTTCGCGCCAATCCCGGCCGCGCACCACGGGACATCCTCGCCAAAGAGACGCCTGACCGTCCGGACATAGTAGTCGAAGACATCGCGATCTGCTGGCATGGCGTTCTTTACCCCCATCACAAACTGCACATATGGCGTGTCTTTGATTTGACCCCGCTTGTGCATCTCGGCAGCTTTGAGGATATGTGACAAATCGAATGCCTCGATTTCGGGTTTCACTTCATTCTCCAGAATTTCAGCCGCCAACCAGTCAACAAGATCGGGTGGATTCTCATAAACCCGCGTTGGAAAGTTGTTGGACCCTACCGACAATGACGCCATGTCCGGCTTTAATGACAACATACCGCCCCGTGTCTTGCCGGCGCCGGACCGTCCCCCCGTGGAAAACTGAATGATGATACCGGGGCAGTGTTTTTCCAACCCTTCCTTGAGTGCTGCAAATTTCGCAGGGTCGCTTGATGGACTTTCATCATCATTGCGCACATGGGCATGAACAATGCTTGCGCCCGCCTCGAACGCGGCCTGCGTACTTTCAATCTGTTCGCTGACCGAGATTGGCACGGCGGGGTTGTCGGATTTGCGTGGCAGGCTTCCGGTGATCGCCACGCAAATGATGCAGGGAATGGTCATTGAACCGGCGCGAGTACAAAGTCGTGAACCACCTCATAAAAAGGCCCCTTTGCACCTTCTTTTTCGATGCGCGCGGGATCCTCGATGAGGTCAAACTTGGCAAGCAGGCTCTCTTTGACACCAAACACCGCATCAGAACGAATGTACTCGTCGTCAGGATCAAAAATATGCGTGATCAATGTCTCATAACCGTCCGCCTCAAGAATGTAGTGCAAATGCGCGGGGCGATAAGGATGCCGGCCGAGGCTGGCCAGCAGCTTTCCAACCGGCCCATCGTCCGGGATAGGATAGAACCGAGGCTTTGCGCCCCAAAACATGTAGGTTCCGTCAGCGCCCGTGCGAAACACGCCCCGCAGATTGAAGTCCGGCTGAATCCCCTTTTGCTGAACATCATAGAAGCCGTCGTCGTTGGTCTGCCAGACATCGATCTTGGCGCCTTCGATAGGGTCTCCGTTGGTGTTTAGTATGCGGCCCTTGATCAGCATTGGGTGGCCTTTGCCGTCTAGGCAGATATTGGCGCCCATCGGAAGCTCTGGCACGTCCGGAACATGAAACGGGCCCAGTACGGTCGATTCCGACGCGCCACTCGGTTTGCGGTTGTTGATCGCATCTACCAGCATCGACACGCCAAAAATATCGCTGAGCAGGATGAACTCCTGTCGCCAATCATCCGACATCTGGCCGGTTTTGGTCAGAAACATGATTGCCGCCAACCACTCTTCCTGCGTTGGTTCAATCTCTTTCACGGCGGCGTGCAGATGACGTGTCACCGCTTCGATCACCTGTGCCAGTCTTGGTTCTGTGGTTTCGGCAATCTGGCTGACGACGACATCTGCCGAGTTTTCTTCTGTGAAGTAGCCTTGATCTTGAGCGGACATTGTTGCCTCCTATCGCGCCAGAATTGCCGTCATGACGCGGGTAAGTTCCGCGACTGGATTATCGGCCATCGCATCATTGCGCCAACACACATGCTGGTCCGGGCGGGTCAAAATGCAGCCGGAATCGCCGATCTCACGGGCACGCGCCCAGTCACCCGTGTGGTCGACATACTCTTGCCGTGGGCCAATCACGTGTGCCTCCAGCTTGATGCCAAGGTCTTTGGCCACGGTTTCCGCAGCGTCAGCCCAGCCTTTGCCCCCCAGCCCTGTGAAAAGTGTGAAGGCCCCTCCTCCCGCCAAATCAAGCGTGGAGTGCTTTCCGCCTTGGTCATCGAAAAGCCACGCATGGGGGATACGGGCACCGGGCCAGGTCGTTGGTTGATAGTGCAAATCGGCATCAAGGGCGAAATCGGGCTCGATCTGCCCGTCGGTCACAGTCGCATCCGATTTGTATCGCTGGTTCATCTCAACGCCATGGGCGTCAAACTCGTATTTCTTGAAGGCAATTGCGGCATTGAGCGCGTCGCGCTGCGCCTCTGCCTCGGGGGTGCTGTCGCAACGGGCATCCATGTTGGCCTTGATCTTCTCGATATCCGTGCCGCCAGTCATGCCAAGCGCCTCGAAGATCGGGCCGAATTCACCGATAGACTGGTTGGCTCGAGTGACGATCTGCTTGGCAATCGGTGCGCGTTCTTCTGAGTAGCTGTCCAGCAGATGCTCCCCTGCTTCGCCTTTTACGACGGCGGCCATTTTCCACGCCAGATTGAAGGCATCCTGAATGGACGTATTGGAGCCCAACCCGTTTGAGGGTGGGTGGCGGTGCGCGGCATCGCCCATGATAAACACCCGGCCCTTGGACAATTGCGTGGCATAGGCATCGTTGACCGTCCAGGTGTTGGCGCTGATCAAATCAATCTCCAACTCCGGATCACCGACCAGTTGACGGGCCACGTCAGTTGCCATCTTCTGATCTACGTCGGGCGCAGGTTCATTGATGTCGTACCCCCAAACAATCAACCACTCGTTCCAAGGGCGGATACAACGCACAAGGCCCATCCCGATCCCGCCTACGTCAGCCCCGGGTTGCATCACCCAATAAAGAACGGAAGGTCTGTGGGCGACGTACTTTGACAGGTCTGCGCGGAAGTAGATGTTCATCGACCCACCGACCCCCATCTTGCCTTCGAATGGCAGGTTTTCGTTCTCGGCGACCAGCGAATTGCCGCCGTCAGCGCCGATCAGATACTTGGAGCGGATCGTAAATTCCTTGCCTGTCAGGCGATCAAGGCAAGTGGTCGTGACGCCCTCGGCATCTTGCACGTGGCTTTTGTACTCCGTGCTCATCCGTGCGCGCGTGCCGCGTTTGCAGGCCGTCTTGAACAGGATCGGTTCCATGAAGGTCTGCGGCAGGTCGTTCATGAAGCTGGGCGACGACAACAGATGTTCCGCCTTGGAGAGCGGATGCGTGCCCCAAGACTTCATCCGTCCAATTTCTTCTCCCGCCAGGCTTTCGCAAAAGACATTCTCGCCCATCAGGCTTTGATCCATCGCGTTGAGATAGACTTCGTCTTCGACCTCTTTGCCCAGATCGCGCAGCACTTCCATTGTGCGCTGGTTGGTGATGTGAGCACGGGGCGTGTTTGCCAGCCAGTGATAGCGGTTGATGACGATGTTCTCGACACCATAACTGGACAACAATGCCGCGCTCGTCGAACCGGCCGGACCGGTGCCAATAACGAGGACCTCAGTTGTAATATCAGCCATGTTCATTCCTCCGAAAGCTTAAGTTGTCCGCCGGAAAGACGGCGGCGAATTGGGAAAAGGTGCAAGCCTGTGCGCTCTGACAAAAAGCCCCAGAGCCCGCGGGGCGCTACCAGCATGATCACGATGGCCAGCACACCGAGGGTCATCAGGTACCAGCTGCCAAAGTCAGCGAGCAGCGATTGCAGCGCAAAAAAGACCAGCACTCCGATGATTGGACCTTCGATGGTGCCGATGCCACCAATCACCACGATGAAGATGACGTATGCCGTCCAATCCGTAACGCTGAAGGCCGCGTCGGGACTGATCCGCGCCTTCTGCATGTAGATGAGACCACCGGCGAGGCCCGTGCCGAAGGCCGAGGTCAAAAAGACGATCCACTTCATACGGCCAGCGTCGACGCCAACAGACTTTGCAGCCTCGGTATTGTCCCGAACGGCAGCCAGCGCCAACCCGCGACGGGTACGGAGCAACCAGTAGATGCCGCCGATCGTAGCGAGGGCCAGAATCAATGCCAGCCAATAGGCGAGGATGTCACGCGCAGCAGCCGACCGAACGCCGAGCGCCACTTCAATCATCTCGACAAACCACATATCGCGCGTTGCTTCACGCGGCAAAGAGGTTCCCGTGCCGCCACCAAGGGTTTTCCACTGCGCGACAAGAAGTCGGACAACCTCGGCAATGACCCATGTGCCGATCGCAAAATAGGCCCCGTTAAGACGGAATGCGAAGAAGGCAGTTGGGACTGCAATTATCAAGGCAGCGATTCCGGCAAGCAGAATCGATGGAACAGGATCGAGCCCCCAAAGAATGACAGCGCCAAAGAGCGCATAGGCACCCATCCCTACGAATGCCTGCTGCCCGATGCTCACCAGCCCGCCGTATCCCGCCAGAAGGTTCCAGAACTGCGCCAGAACGAGCATGGTCAGAATAAAGAACATGTCCTGAATGGTTCCGCGTCCAGCGTAGAAGGGCAGCGCCAGTAAAGCGACAACGAGTATCGCGCCAAGGATAGCGGCGATCCGAGAGGCGGGCGTTTGGGTTGTTACAGAGTAAGCCATCAGTCATTCGCTCTCGGAAAGAGGCCACGGGGCCGGACAAGCAGGACGATCAGAAATGCCAGATGCCCCGCAAGGATTTGCCATTCCGGGTTGATCGCGGCCCCGACAGTTTGTGCGACACCGATAATGATTCCTCCCAAAAGCGTGCCCCAAAGCGAGCCAAGGCCACCGATGATGACCGCCTCGAACGCATAGATCAGGCGCGCGGGTCCGATGTTGGGATCGAAGTTCGCCCGCAATCCCAAGTAGAGCGCGGCAATTGTGACGATGACGAGTGCGATGCCGGTCGCGGTTGCGAAGATATTGGCAGGCTTGATCCCCATGAGGCTCGCGGTTGTCGCGTCATCCGAGGTGGCTCGGAACGCGCGACCTAGCTCGGTCCGGTAGAAGAGTTGGTTCAGCCCCACGATTACGAGAATTGCCGAGGCAAACGTCAAGAGCGGCATGACGCCCAGCGTGATCGGTCCGGCATCCACAGACGCAGTTGTCAGCGCATTTGTAGGCAGGCGCTGACTGTCGGCCGAGAACCCCTCCAGCAACGCGTTCTGCAAAGCGATTGATAACCCGAAGGTTACCAGAAGCGGCGGCAGGATATCATCGCCAAGCGTGCGGTTCAGCAGGTAGCGCTGCAAGCACCACCCGAGCGCAAACATCAACGGCATTGCAATCAATACGGCAACGAACGGCGACAACCCCAGCAGTGTTACCAGAACGAGGATCAGATAAGCCCCCATCACGATCAGGTCGCCGTGGGCGAGGTTCACGAGCCGCATAATACCAAAGACGAGGCTGAGCCCTGATGCAAAAAGTGCGTAAAGCCCGCCCAACAGGATGCCTTGAATGATTGTGTCGATCCAGATCAATGGCCCGCTCCGAAATATGCGTTATGGATGTCTTCGCGCGACAGGCTTTCGGGTGTACCCGAAAGCGTCACGCGGCCTTCCATCATGCAGTAAACGCGGTCGGCGACGGCCATGGCCTGTGCAATGTCCTGTTCGACCACAATCAACGAGGCACCGGCCGCCTTGATTTGCGGGATTGCCTTGTAAATGTCTTTGATCACGACCGGCGCGAGGCCAAGGCTGATCTCATCACAGAGCAGCACGCGCGGGTTGCTCATCAGCGCCCGCCCGATGGCGACCATTTGCTGTTGTCCACCCGACAGGGCCGTACCGGGATTGTTGCGACGTTCGCCAAGGATTGGAAAAAGATCGTAAACGGTCTTCAGGTTCCAATGGCCGCTGATCTTGCGCCCATATGTGCCGATCAGCAGGTTTTCCTCGACACTTAGCGAAGGGAATAACTTGCGCCCCTCAGGCACCATCGCAACCCCTTGGGCCATGATCTCGTCGGCGGCTTTGGATCCTATCGACGCCCCGTCAAAGGTTACCGACGCCGCATCGTTGCGCAGCACGCCGGAAATAGAGCGCATCAAAGTTGTTTTTCCGGCGCCATTTGCACCGATGATCGCGATGGTTTCCGCTTCGCCAAGTTCAATGTCGACACCGAAGAGTGCTTGGAAATCGCCATAATGCGCGACCAGGTCATTTGTTTGTAAAAGGGCCATCAGACTTCGATGCCCAGATAAATTTCCTGCACTTCGCGGCTGGCCATGATCTCATCCGGATCGCCAAGGCCGATCACCTTGCCAAAGTCCAGTACCAGCAAACGTTCGACCACCGATGTCAGGGCATGCAGTACGTGTTCGATCCAGATGATCGTGACACCCTGAGCGTGAATATCCTTGATGGTGCGGATCAGCGCCTGGCATTCACCCTCCGTCAAGCCCCCCGCGATCTCGTCCAGCAAAAGCAGTTTCGGGTGTGTCGCCATAGCGCGAGACAGTTCCAGCCGCTTGCGTTCCAGCAAGGAGAGCTGCCCCGCCGGTACATTGGCGCGCTGGATGAGTTCGGTGCGCTCCAGCACGTCGGCACAATCATCGCGCACCTCCCGCTCTGACAGGTTGCGCCCGTGCGTGGCGGCGACAAGCAGGTTTTCATACACGGTAAGCTTTTCAAAAGGTTGCGGAATCTGGAACGACCGCCCGATCCCGGACAAACACCGTTCCATCGCAGAGACTTTCGTCACATCACGACCTTCAAAGTGGATGCTGCCCTGATCCGAGCGGATGTTGCCCGTGATCAGGTTGAACAGCGTCGATTTGCCAGCCCCGTTCGGGCCGATGATACCGAGCGCCTGACCCTGAGGGACATCGAAGCTGGCGTCGTCCGTTACAGTCAGGGCGCCGAAACTTTTAGAGACTGAATTGAGTGACAGGATCGACATGCGGGTTCCTTGACCGAAAACATTGGCCATTCGATTGAAAGTGGAGGCGTGCGACCCGACGCTTTGGCCGGATCGCCAGACTGGAAGGCTTAGGAAATCTCTTCCATCGTGCCGCCGGTCGGGATGTCGGGGTGATCCGAATTGTCCACGATTACGAGATCATAGCCGCCGCCATCCTTCAGCCGCCACTGGCCACCAACAAGTGGGGTCTTGGCGACATTCTGAACCGCGAAAGGAGGCAAACCGGCGCCGTCGAAAGCGATCCGACCGACCATCGAAGAAAGCTCAGTCGCCGCAATGGCAGAAGCCACTTCATCGGGGTCACGGCTGTCTTCCACGCGACCCATAACGTTGGCTGCCATCTCGAACAGGGCGTGCACAAAACCGATGGGTTGGGTCCACTGCTTGCCCGTCGCCGCGGTGTAACCCGCGGCAAGATCAGCGGCCGACTGGCCTGTCAATGATGATGCGAACGGGTGTGAAGGGGACCACCAAACTTCCGAACTCAGGTTGTGCCCCTGATCGCCAAGTGCCTCGACCGCTTGCGGGAACAGGATCGCCTTACCGATACTGGCCGCCTTGGGGTTGAACCCTTGCTGCTTGGCCTGCGTCCAGAACGTTGTAAAATCGGGTGGAATTGGCACACCAGTCACGATCTCGCAGTTTGCAGCTTTGAACGCGTTGATCTGCGCGCTGAAATCATCTGTCAGGTTCTGGTAACGACCCGTGTCGGTCAACGTGAACCCCTGCGCATCCAGCACTGGCGGGAAGCCAACGTTCGGATCGCCCCAAGCGTTGCCGTCACCATCATTAGGGAAGATCGCCCCGACCGATTTGTTTGTGTCGAGCTGGTTCCACATAGCGGTGAAAGTCGAAATCACATCCTCGAGGCCCCAGAAGAAATGGAAGCTGAAATCAAACGGACGCCAACTGCCCGGATTGCCGGGATTGCCCTGTTGACCGATGAAATAGGGCTGCCACGGCGCGACAGTAGAGATGACCGGGATCTCCTCGGACTCGCAGGTCGTCGCAACGGGGTTGGTTGTCTCAGGCGTCGAGGCGACAAGCATCATGTCGATCTCGTCGTCGATAATAAGCTCTTTGGCAACTTCTGCTGCTCGGTTCGGGTTGGACTGGCTGTCCTTTACGATCACCTCGAAATTGGCACCAGCGTCAGACGCCAGAAAGCCATCGATGATGAACTGATCGGCTTCCGAGAACGCCGCCAGCGGTCCCGATTGCGGGCTCACATAACCAAGGCGGATCTTTGCCCCCTGCGCCAAAGCAGGGGCAGCAAGACCCCCGGCAGCAAAGGTCAGCCCTGTGGCGGCAGTTGATTTCAGAAGTCTGCGGCGTGTGATCATGATGTCCTCCCAAACGTCGTTGTGATTATTCTAATGGTGTGTCCCCAGCCCAAGCCGCCTGCAAAAGCGCGCGGATTTCCACGCGCGTGACGGGTTGCGGATTCGGGTAGGGTTTTGTGGTGGCAAGATCGGCGGCGCGGTCGAGGTCTTCTTCATTAAGCCCCAGATCACGCAGCGCGGTTGGCGCATTCATCTCTTTCGCAAAGTTGTACAAGGCTGTCCCGGCATTGCTTCCGCCCAAAAGATCGCAAATCGGGCGCAGGTCTCCGGCAGCAGCTCGGGCGTTGTAAGCAATGGCATGCGGCAAGACGATGGCGTGCGTTTCGGCGTGCGGCAAACCAAATGAGCCGCCCAGCGTGTGACAAAGCTTATGATGTAAAGCCATCCCGACCCGGCCCAGGACGGTGCCACAAGCCCATGCACCCCGCTGTGTGGCTTCGCGCGCATCAAGGTCTGCGGGGTCTAGCAACACCTTGGGCAAACCGTGGACAAATGCGGTCAGCCCATCGATGGCCATCGCAGTCGTCTCGACGGTTTTGTTAGGCGCATAGAGCGCCTCTGCCGCATGAGCCATTGCATTCAAAGCCGACGTAACCGTCATAGAAAGCGGAAGGGTCATAACCAGCTCGGAATCGTAAATAATCACCTCTGGCAACACGCTTGGATCGCTCAGCGTTGTTTTTACGCCGTCTTCGGTCTGGCCGAGAATTGGCGTGCATTCGCTTCCCGCATAAGTCGTCGGGATGACGAATTGCGGCAAGTCTGTCCGGTACGCGATCGCTTTTCCAAGACCTGTGGTCGAGCCGCCGCCGATGGCAACGACGCAATCGGCTTGGGTTTCTTTGACATGGGCCAGCGCTTCTTGGGTCACATGCACAGGGGTGTGCATCTCCGCTTTGCAAAAGACACCAGCAGCCAAGGGGCCGAGATGCTCTGCGATTTCAAGGGCTGCGTCGCATTGTTGAGGAGTGGAAAGCACCAGTGCTTTGGACAGCCCTTGTCTGCGTAGTTCGGTCGCGACCGTCTCCCGTGTTCCTGCGCCAAAAACAACACGAACGTCCTGACTTGTCGTTTCGGCTGGCTGTCCCAAAGAGTGTCTCCAAATCTCTACTACGGTCAGAATAGCGGCGGAATTTCCTTTGTTGATCGAATGTGCAGCAAAGAATATAACTTGATGATATGAAAATAGACCCAAACCATCTCCATATGCTTTCGGCTATCATCGATTCCGGGGGGTTGAGTGAAGGCGCCCGCGTGCTGAACAAGTCTCAGCCAAGTGTTTCTCGATCTGTTGCCATGCTCGAAAAGCGGCTGGGATCACGTCTGTTCGAAAAGGGGAAAAGACCGCTCAGGCCAACCGAACTTTGCCGGACGCTGGCAGAACAGGGTCGTATCATAGATGCCGCTGGGGTGGCGGCCCAGACCGCCGTGGAACGATATTCCGGAGGCAAAGCCGGGACAGCCCGAATCGCCGGAACACCGATTTTTATGGACGGGGTGATCGCTGGCATGATGGCTTCCTTTCAAGCCGCCTACCCTGATGTCACGATCCATCAATCCTATGGGTACTTCACCGAACTGTCGGAGCAACTGAGTGTCGGCAACATTGATCTGGCCATTTGCCCGGTGCGTCCAAGCGAAGTCCCCCCCCATTTGAATTTCAAGCCGATCTTGCGTGGACGGAATGTCATCGCTTGTGCGCCGTCGCATCCGCTCGCGCGCCAGTCAGCGTTCAAGCTGCATGACATTGCAGCTTATCCTTGGATCGCGCCACCTGCTGGAAGTCCGCTTTATACCGATCTTAAGGGCGCGCTGGACAGCATCGGCATCACGGATTTTCGTGTCAGCTTCACAGGAGGATCACTTGCTTCGATCTTCAGCGTTATCGCCGGGTCAGATTCGCTGACCGTGCTTCCGTACTCTGTCGTCTTTATGCAACGGGCAGCGAATACAATTACCGCCCTGCCGGTAAAGTTGGAACATCCAGAACGCGAACTCGGGCTTTTGTGGCATGTCGACCGGCCTGTCCGTCCAGCAGTCCGGCGATTTCAAAAATTTCTGGATGCCGAATTTACCGGGCTCGCGCATCGCATTGACGAACGCGGCCGGGAGGATATCTGGCGTCGCTAGTTTTGGCGTATTGTCGTTTAACGATTGTAACCCCGCTCAGGTCTCAGCGCGGTTGCGCTACTGGCTCAAAGCGCTGCTTTTGTCACCCAGGGCTCTATGCTGCCGTTCGGTGCTGTCACACCATCTTTGCCACTGGTCTTTGAACTGCCGTTTGCCAAGAAATGTATCAACGTAGGCTTTGAGAACAAAGATCAGCAGTCTCGGCGCGCTTCAAACTTTTCCCAAACAAACATTCGACCCTTTTGACGGGCGTCAGCGAGCCACAGCTTTTTCCGAATGCCGGGCAGTTCGAGCTTGGTGTAAATGCCACCAGAAAACTTCGGCCAGTCTATCGCCAATCCTTGCTTGACCAGTTCGGCGGAAAGATCGCGACCATCGGGCAGATAACAGCGCGCAACCGTTCTGCCATAATGATCTGTGTCTGTTACTTCGGCGCGTATCTTGTGGCCTTTGCACAGTCGGACCATCGCCCATTTTGCTTTTTGACCATACGGGTGGTCCAGCTCGGGTGCGTCGATACCAAACAGCCGGATTTGGGTTTTGTTGATCACGATGGTGTCGCCATCCGTCACATAGGCAGTACCGCTTACTACCTGATGCCCGTGTCCGTGCTCCGAAGTTTTCGCGTCAAAAGGTTCGGGGTCTTTCCAAGCATCCCCTGCAGAGGAAATACGTCTGGGTCCATTGGGCCGCTTTGTCTTCGGGAGTGTACCTTCAGTGCCCCCGTTTCCCCGCACAAGACGCAGGCTCGCCGTGCGGGCCCCGTAGTGCCGCGACCTGGGCAAGTCCAAAGGTGGGAGCTCGTCTGTCTCTACTACGGAAAGATGCTTTCGCGACTTTCGCTTGCGTAACAAAAGGAAAAGAAGCGCCAGCAAAACCGCTGCAATTACTACTTCCTCCAGACTTACGCCCCCAATCGGTAAAGTAGGTATTTCCGTCTCGACCGCGCTGGTTGTTTCGTCGCCCCGCATCTTGGGCCGAAGTGAGCTTGTGGGCGGAGGTGAATTTATCTGCATAACTGTTAACATTGCCCTTTACTAACAACAACCTCCGGTAGTGTCCCTGTGAATCTTGGAGGAAATGGAAAACACACTGTTTCGACAACCGAACCAGCCGTAAAAAGAACCGCGGTTACTTTAGACAGCATGAGCTACCCTCCTCCTTCTGGAAGATTTCTAAGCAATCGTCTTGATCGGTTCTTGTTGTTGTTTGCCAACTCTTTGCGAATTTCAGCCATGAATTGAGGACTGGCGAAAAGCGTCTAACCATTCATGCGATGCAATGCGCAAAATGGCTTTCCGCCAAACACGCCAACATAAAGTGTATATTTATCAGCGGCTTTCTAACTCTTGCAGATCAGCGTGCAGCAGATCGATTGCGGTACTCGCCTCCAACAAAGTCACGCGGTCCGGACACGCCCAAGGCACTGGCCCTGCCTCTTTTCGAGGCCAAATCGCGTGATGCCTATTTGACGGACGGGGTGTACCCACTTTACGGCCAATTGGCCGTAAACCGTGGCGGTGCCGGCATGCGGTGCCCCGCGCCTCATATGATCTGACGCACCAGCGGTATGAGGTTATCTGGTCGCATACCTGCGGCCACATGACGGGTTTGCAAGGTCAGGATATTGCAAAACGGATCCCGCGGTTGCCGGTTATGGCGAATGGCGAATGGCGAGCAGATCATCATATTTGACGACCGGCACACCATTGACGCCTGTTTTCAATACCGGGCTGGTTCCTCTATCGATCAATTACTTCGCATTAACCCGTCTCGGCTATGCGAAACACCTTCCCTTCGGCGCGATTTCCGCCAATACCGGAGAAGGCACAGGCGGCGTGCAGCCGCCTGACGACTTTACCTTGCTATCTGGCATCCCCTCACGTGCCCGACGCGGTGTTTTCAAAACATGCGCTTACAAGGGCAAAAGCTGAATTGCCCACCATTTTTTTGGCCTTATCCAGCCGTCATCACGACTCCGCGGCAGAACACAAGTGATGCGACTTCCCGGTAAGGCTTTGATTTTTAACACTAACCACCAATTTTCCCCAGATCAAAAACTGTCAATCAAAGTTTACTGTTTACAGTGTAAGTTAAAATTGACATCATTTTAGGATCGTTTGTGCCATTTCTGGTGCAGCGTGGGTGCAACGGCGGGGCTGTTCTTAACACCGCACAGCCACGCTCTGCTCCCTACTTCAACTATGGAGGAGATCGGATATGTCCGACGATCCAGATAAGGTATGGCCAACCGGTCTGACCTTAAAAGAAGCTGAAGAGGTTCACAGCTACCTCATCGATGGCACCCGTGTATTCGGGCTCATCGCGCTTCTTGCACACATTCTTGTGGCGTTCTCGACGCCTTGGCTGGGCTAAGGGGATTACGTTATGAACAATGCAAAAATGTGGCTTGTAGTCCCCGCGGCTGTAGGGGTACCGGTGTTTCTAGGCGCAGTAGCTGTGGGCTCTTTCGCAGTCCACGTTGCGGTTCTCAGCAACACTTCATGGGTGTCGGACTTCCTGTCTGGCAAACCTATTGGAAGCGGCGATCAGATGGCAGCGGCAACAACCGTTCCGGACGTAGACGCGGCCAAGGCATCGTATGCCGTCGACCAACTTGATGGGTCGAAGGAAATTACGGTCGTCTTGCCCGATGGCACCGTCGCGCGTGCAATTCTGAAGCAGGACGAAGTCCTTGCCTCGGCGGCACCACCTTTGATTGCCACTGATTAGGCGATCCCGCGCCGCGGGCGTTCGCGCCCGCGGGCAACCTTCCGGCAGACCGGCACCGGACGTCCTCCCGCCCAGCGCCGCGCTGCCCATTGAAACGGGAAAGCAATGCTCGACTACCGCACCTTCGCCTTGCGCAAGATAGCAACCGTTGCGCCGAGATACCTGCCCTTTGCAGATGTCGCATCCGAAGAAGTTCCGCTTTCCCGCTTGCTCAGACTTTCCCTTTTTCAGATCACTGTCGGCATGGCGCTCGTTTTGCTGGTCGGCACATTGAACCGAGTTATGATCGTCGAACTGGCCGTTCCGGCGACGCTGGTGGCCGGTATGCTGGCCCTGCCCTTGCTATTTGCCCCCTTTCGTACACTGATTGGTTTCAAATCCGACACCCACCGCTCTGCGCTTGGCTGGCGACGTCTCCCCTATATCTGGAAAGGGACAATGTACCAGTTTGGCGGTTTCGCCGTCATGCCCTTTGCGCTGCTGGTGCTGACAGGCTACGGCGAAGCCGTGGATGCTCCGCGCTGGGTTGGTCTGTCGTCCGCCGCGCTGGCATTCCTGCTGGTTGGTGCGGGTTTGCACATGGTGCAGACCGTCGGCCTTGCTTTGGCAACCGATCTGGTGCGCCGCGAAGATCACCCGAAAGTCGTGGGGTTGATGTACGTTATGCTGTTGATCGGCATGGTCATCAGCGCACTGATCTACGGCGCATTGCTAGCCAGCTATACGCCCGGACGGCTCATTCAGGTCATCCAGGGGTCTGCCGTTGTGACCGTCGCGCTCAACCTTGTTGCCATGTGGAAGCAGGAAAGCCGCGATCGTGAACGCGCGCGCCGGATGGAGATGGCAGAACACATCAGCTTTGCGACCGCATGGCGCCAATTGATCTCGCAGCCCGGAACCGTCCGGCTGCTGGTCGTGATAGGATGCGGCACTTTCGGCTTCGGGATGGCAGACGTTCTGCTGGAACCTTACGGCGGTCAGGCGCTTGGATTTTCGGTCGCTGAAACGACGCGACTGACGGCGATACTGGCGGGCGGCACGCTTGTCGGCTTCGGGATTGCATCGCGGGTCCTGTCAACAGGAAGCTGCCCTGTTCGGCTGGCAACACTAGGTGCTGCGATTGGCATTCCGGGGTTCGCGGCAATCATCCTGTCGTCGTCTCTGGTAGGCCCCCTGCTTTTCGTGCTTGGCACCTTAGCAACCGGGATCGGCGCAGGCCTTTTCGGGCACGGAACGCTGACGCAGACCATACGCTGTGCGCCACCACGGCAGATCGGTCTGTCGCTTGGTGCATGGGGCGCCGTGCAGGCCACCTGCGCTGGCATTGGCATCGCCCTGGCAGGTATTGTGCGCGATATTTTGGTCGCATTGCCCGCATTTTCGGGACTTCAGCCACAAACACCCTATAATATAGTCTTCACGGTCGAGATACTCTTTCTTGGCCTGGCCATTCTGGTGGCCGTCCCGCTCGCAGTGCGCACCCTTACAACCTCGGCGCAGGAGAACGCGCCGCATACACAAAGAACCCCGCTGGAGGCGCCACCATGACACTGGTAATCACGCGATATTTTGACAGCGCGGCAAAAGCCCGCGACGCCCGCTTTGAACTTTTGCACCGCAGGCGTTTTCCACTGAAAATTGTTCATCTGTTCGAAGATGGCGCCGGTCTTGCCGACACGCTGACACGGATGCAGGTCGATGCTGATACTGCGCAGACCTATCAAAACAAAGTGGCGCAAACCGGTGCCGTTCTGATGGTCGAGGCAGGTCACAGGCCCCTTGGCGTCGCAAAGACAGCCCGCACCGTCATGGATGATATGGGCGCCGAAGCGTTGCCAGACCTGACGCAGCAGGTCTACGTCAACGATGACAACAGCCCTCCCGGAAGTGTGTTCCGGCACCATCCCCACATCCTGCACCGCCCGCGCGATCCGCTGTCGTCCAACCATCATATGGCCGACTGGCCGATTGGCCTGATCAGCCGGCGCAAACCATTCCGCCAGAGTGTCTTTCCACCGCATTCGCGCATGGCCAGTTGGCCCATCGGATTGCTGCTACCGGGAAGCACACGGTTTGGCCGCTTCCCGTTTGATTTCCTCATCCCGGGACACAAGCATCAGGCAAACTGGCCCATCGGCCTTCTTTTGCCGGGCAGCAAGCGGTACGGGCGTTTTCCTTTTGGCCTGCTTATTCCAGGTCACAAGTTCCAGGCCAAATTCCCCTTTGGCCACCTTATCCCGGGCCACAAGTTCCAAGCCAAGTTTCCGTTCGGCCACATCATTCCCGGCCACCCGCGCATGGCAAACTGGCCCTTTCCGCTGCTTATCAACGGCAAGCAGGGCCAGAACGCATTGGTGCCGGGGCATAAATACATGGCCAAGTTCCCGTTTGCGCATCTTGTGCCGGGGCACAAGTACATGGCTAAAATCCCGTTTGGCCACATCGTGCCAGGGCACAAATACATGGCCAAGTTCCCCTTTGGCCATATCGTGCCAGGCCACAAGTTCATGGCCAAGTTCCCGTTTGCACACATCGTGCCGGGGCACAAATACATGGCCAAATTCCCGTTCGGCCACATCGTGCCGGGGCACAAATACATGGCGAACTTCATCTTCCCGCACACAAAAACGCGTGCAAGCTAAGCAGTCGTAGCGAAAGGGGCGCAGAGATTTCTGCGCCCTTACTCCTTTCTCCCGTTTGATAGACCTGCGCGACAGCGCCGCAAAAGCAGGCAGCCCAACACGGTGCGGTCAATCCGCTCATAATAATCTGTTGCTGTTTGTTATTTTATAAAATAACAAAAGCTGAGGGGGTAGATACATGCGCAAACAGGCAGCAGTCAGACAAGCCGATATTCTCGGGGTCCTCAAAAGGTCCGCGGCACCGCTGACCGCCTATCAAATTCTGGAATCGCTGCGCGAAGGCGAACCCGAGATCGCGCCACCGACCGTTTACCGGGCACTCGACGCGCTGATGGCGCAAGGCAAAGCGCACCGCCTCGCATCACTCAAAGCCTTTGTGCCCTGCCGATGTGATCACGGCCGCGCGCTTCAGGTACTGGCGATCTGCGACACCTGTGGCACGGTCGAAGAACATGACGGAACCGACTTGCTTGATGCATTGGCAACACTCGCGGGAAGCAACCGGTTCTCCCCCACAAAACATATGATTGAAATCCAAGGACAATGCGCGTCTTGCGCGTAAAACCTGCAGCTTATCAGGAGACCCCGAATGTTCAGACCTAGTTCACTGTTCCTTGCCATGCTCGCCGCTACGGCTGCCAACGCCGAAACGCGCGAACTGGGCAGCCACGAACACGGAATAAGCACGCTTGATATAGCGGTTGAAGGCACGGACATCGCCATGACATTGGCGGCTCCCGGCGCTGACATCGTTGGTTTCGAATATCAACCAGAAACGGACGCAGACAAGGCTGCCGTAGACGACGCAATTGCGGCACTTGCCGATCCGCTTGCGCTGTTCACCCCACCGGCATCAGCCGCGTGTACGGTGGTGTCAGCCACAGCACGCCTGATCCTTGAAGATGATGAAGCGCACGATCACGAAGATGACCATGGTCACGACGACCATGCTGAAAAAGAGCATGACCACGACGATGATCACGGTCACGATGACCACGACGAAGCCCATGATCATGACGAGGATCACGCCGAGAAAGCTTCTGGCGGCCACAGCGAGTTTGAGGCCAAGTACCTGCTGACGTGCAGCGCGCCAAAAGAGTTGTCGCAATTGCAGTTCGCATACTTCGACAAATTTCCGAATGCACAGGAAATCCGGGTGCAAATCGTCGGTTCAGCAGGCGCTCAGGCGTTTGCCGTCACCGATCAGGCACCCTCTCTGACACTGCCGGAACTCTTCTGATCGTGACCGACACGACCGTCATTGACGTGCGCCATGTCGCCTTTGGCTGGCCAGGAAAGAACGGTTTTGAATTGGGCATTCCCGCCTTTGCTGTGGAACGCGGTGAAACCGTGCTGTTGCTGGGCGAGAGCGGGTCAGGAAAATCGACACTGCTTTCCCTGATATGCGGTACGGTGCTGCCGCGATCAGGGACGGTCGAAATCAACGGCACTGACATCACCAAGCTGCGCGGCGGCGCGCGCGACAAGTTCCGCGCCGATAATATCGGCGTGGTGTTTCAGCAGTTCAACTTGCTGCCATTCGGGACAGTACGCGACAATATCGTGCTGCCCCTGCAGTTTGCAGCAAAACGGCGCCGCAACGTGACTGACCCGTACGCCGAAGTGACCAGCCTGTGTCAGTCGCTCGGCCTGCCCGACGCCATCGAAACGCGCAGGGCAGCCGATCTGAGCGTCGGCCAGCAACAGCGCGTTGCCGTGGCACGCGCGCTTATCGGCGCGCCCCCCCTGCTCATCGCGGACGAACCAACGTCCGCGCTCGACGAAAACCACCAACGGCAATTTCTCGACGTGCTCTTTGCGCAGGTGCATGCTCAGGGCGCAAGCCTTGTAATGGTCAGCCACGACCCGCGCCTTGCCGCCCGCTTCGACCGCCATTTGCAGATGTCCGATATTGTAGCCGAGGCCGCGCCAATCACATGATGCTAAGGTTGGCCGCAGGCTCGCTGATGGCGCGGGCAGTCACAGTCACGATGACCGTTCTGGCAATTGCTCTGTCGGTAACACTCTTTCTGGGCGTCGAGAAACTGCGCACAGGCGCCAAGGCGAGTTTTGCTGATACCATTTCAGGGACCGACCTGATTGTCGGCGCGCGCTCCGGGTCGGTTCAGCTTTTATTGTACTCCGTCTTTCGCATTGGCAACGCGACCAACAACATCACGTGGCAGAGTTATCAAGACATCGCCGCCCGGCCCGAAGTTGACTGGATCGTACCGATTTCGCTGGGCGACAGCCATCGGCAATTCCGTGTGATGGGCACCAGCAACGGCTTTTTCGACCACTACAAATACCGTCGAGACCGCGGGCTGACGCTTGAAAGCGGCGCCGTCATGGACGACCTCTTTGACGCGGTCATTGGCAAGGACGTTGCGGACACACTCGGCTACGGCATCGACGACCCGATTGTGATTTCGCACGGGGTCGCCTCGTTCACCGACCATAAAGAACACCCGTTTCGCATAGCCGGCATCCTAGAGAAAACCGGCACGCCGGTGGACCGCACAGTCATCGTCTCGATGGAGGCCATCGAAGCGGTACACGTGGACTGGCAGGGCGGCGGTCGCCGGCCCGGCGCTGCGACGCCGTCCGAGGTGATCCGCGAAATGGACCTGACACCAAAGGCGGTAACGGCCGCTCTGGTTGGCGTTGCAAGCCCATTGCAGACCTTTGGCTTGCAACGCGCGATCAACACCTATCCGGAAGAGCCGTTACTGGCAATTTTGCCCGGTGTCGCGCTGCAGGAACTGTGGGGCATCGTCGGCATTGCCGAGACCGCGCTTCTGGCAGTATCGCTGCTGGTCGTGGTTACAGCATTGATCGGAATGATGGCGACCGTCTTTTCCAGCCTGAACGAAAGGCGGCGCGAAATGGCTATTTTTCGCGCAATGGGAGCCAGCCCGATGACGATTGCTGCTTTGCTGCTGTTAGAAGCTGCCGTGACAGCGACGCTGGGTGCGCTTTTGGGGATTGCCATGCTTTATGCCGCGCTGGTCGTTGCACAGCCGATGATCGATGCTACATACGGCCTGTATCTGCCTATTGATCCACCCACGGCCCGCGAATACCTGACTTTGGCAGCCGTGGTGGCCGCTAGCGCGATTGTGAGCTTGATCCCCGCCCTGCGCGCCTACCGCTTGTCTCTTTCTGATGGTATGATGGTAAAGACATGACACACGTAACAAAAAGACAACTGATCGCGACAGGCTTGGCCAGCGCAATGATCCCGGGTTGGGCCCGGGCCGAGGCGCCGCGCGATCTGTCATGGGACGATCTTATCCCGCCGGGCGTGGCCTACGCCGAGATCATTGGCGAAGGTGCCATGGATATCGAAAATGATCTGTGGAACCCGATCTACGATGAAAACGCCACCAAGCTGAACACAGCGCTCGAGGGCGAACTGATCCGGATGCCCGGTTACATGATCCCGTTGGAACTGGACGCCAAAGGGGTCACCGAGTTTATCCTCGTGCCCTATGTGGGCGCCTGTATCCACGTTCCACCGCCGCCCCCTAACCAGCTTGTACTGGTCGACACAGCCACGCCATGGCCCAGCGACCAACTTTGGGAAGCAGTTTGGGTGACAGGGCGTATGGGCACCGGTTTCAACACCTTTGACATCGCAGAAACGGGCTACACCCTAACAGCCATCAAGATGGAGCGCTACGAATGGTAACCGGGCCTTTGCTGACCCGGCGACGGATCATGGCCCTGACAACCGCGCTTGTTGCGACACCGCGCGCGGCCTGGCCACAAGATTACATTGACCTCAACTGGCAAGACCTGCTGCCCGAAGGCAGCGACGCGTTGCCCAGCGCATTGCGCGCGCTCTTGCCGCATGACGAGACGGCCACGCCGCTCGCGTCGCAACCTACATCAAGCGAAGTGCGCACGGATTGGAACGGCATGATCGTCCGCCTTCCGGGCTACGTCCTGCCGACCGAATATGACGGCACAGGGGTAACTGCCTTTATCCTCGTGCCATTTGTTGGCGCCTGTGTTCACGTACCACCACCGCCGCCAAATCAGCTGGTTTTTGTGACCACGCAAACGCCTTATGAAATGAAAGGCATTTTCGAAGCGGTCAACGTGATCGGCATGTTTGGCACGGCTGCGACAAGCACCCAGCAAATCAACATCGGCTACGCCCTTTCTGCCGACGAAATCGTTCCATTCGGCTGACCGCCCTACTGCAACGCCTGCGGCAGAAACAGCGCAATGCTTGGGAACGCGATCAAGGCAAAGGCCATCGCCAGCATCGCCAGAACGAAGGGTATCGACCCCAGCATGACCTCGGACAAAGTCCCTGATTTGCGCGCCCCCTGCACCACATACAGATTCAGACCAACAGGCGGCGTAATCAGCGCCATTTCGATCAGCACGATCATCAGAATGCCGAACCAGATCGGGTCATACCCCTGCGCGACCACAAGCGGCACAATGATCGGGATCGTCACCACCATCAGCGACAAGGTTTCGATAAAGAACCCCAGCACGATATAAAGCACGACAACCACAAGGATCGTGCCCAGTGGCGTCAGCCCCAATCCGCTCATGAACGCAGTCAGTTCTCGTCCCAGCCCCGCTGACGCCAAAGTGAAGTTGAGAAAGGAGGCACCGATGACGATCAACATGATCATTGACGTGATCTTGACCGTGCCCAGAGCACTCTGCCGCAGCATCTCAAAAGAAATCCCGCCAAACCAGAACGCGATGACCAACGCTCCGGCAACGCCAACAGCAGCAGCCTCTGTCGGTGTTGCCCATCCGCGGTAAATGGACCCGACAATCAGGCCGAACAGCACAAGGATCGGGATTAGATCGACCAGAGCGCGCAGCATCTTGGCCAAGGGAAAAACACGTCGGATCCCGCCCAAGGACGGGCGCAACAGGCACAAAATGACGGTTATGACCATGAACGCCAGCGCGAGACCAAGACCGGGCAGCAGCCCGGCAAGGAACAACTGCGGGATCGATGACTGTGTCAGGAACCCGTAAACGATCAGGTTGATGGATGGCGGTATCATGATCCCAAGAGTTCCGCCCGCAGCAATCGCCCCCGAAAACAGCTTGGGGTTGTATCCCAGCTTCTCAGCCTGCGGCATGGCAACAGTGGCGACCGTGGCAGCGGTTGCCACAGACGAGCCGGACGTCGCAGAAAACATGGTCGCCGTTGCGATATTGGCGTGAACCAGCCCGCCGGGCAGCCACGACACCCAACGATCCAGCGCGGCATAAGTCCGCGCGGCGACCCCGCTGCGGACCAGAATTTCTCCCAGCAACACGAAAAACGGGATTGCGATCAGCGTCGCGGAATTTGACGCGGACCACACCATATTGCCAAGGCCTCGGGTCAGCGGAAACGACGAAAAGAAACTGTCGACGCCAAACCCCAGCAAAAAAAGGACGATGCCAACAGGAATTGACAGCGTAAGCAATCCTAACAATCCCGCAGCAACCGATGCGATCATGACAGCATATCCTGTTCTGCAAAGGCGCCCACGGCTTGCTCTACGTCTGCGTGGCGCGACTTGAGGGTCAACGACAAGGCCGCCAAAGTGAGAACGCAGCAAACCACCGCAAACCACACCCATCCTGCAAACCAGGGCAGTTGCACCCACGCAAGCGGCGTTTCCAGCGGTGTATTCGCGCGCGACCCGTTACTGAGCGACCTTTCGAGAACGGGCCAGGCCTTGATCGCGACCATCAAGACAACGCCGCTCATGACGATCATTGAAAAGATGTCGAACAAAGACCGCACCATGTCCCCTGCCCGTGCACGCAACAGGTCGATGCGGACGTGGCCCAACTCAAGCAGCGTGTAGGCCATTCCCCAGGAGGTTGCGATTGCCATGACATATCCGCTGATCTCGTCCGTCCCCCCAAGCGAAGCGCCAAAGCGACGCAGAACAATATCCAGCAATACCACGGCCGCACAGACAAAGAGCAACAGGCCCACCAACAGGGCGATGCCACGGTTGATGCGCCTGAGCAGCGATATGATCTTGAGTTCCATGCCGACGCCGTCGTGCTGCATTACTCGATCGTTACGCCGACAACCTGCCCGACCGACGCATTCCAGCGCTCCGCCCAGTCGCCGCCTGCGCGCTCTGCCCAGTCAGGAAGCACTTCAGAGGTCAGAATGTCACGCGCCTTGGCAAAATCGGCATCCGACGCCTCAACCAGCACCATCGAACGGCTGTCCCCTGCTGGGCAATCACCGTTACCTGTCAGGCAGGCGATGTCATCTACAAGAGCCGTCTGGGCACTTTGCCATGCCGGGTCTTCAAAAGACGCTTTTACCGCGGTTGTGATGGTGTTCTGCATATCGGCATCCAGACTGTTCCACTTGTCCATATTGATGGCCGTTACCACCGAATCCCAGCCGCCAAGAGGCAGCGGCAAAAGATGCGTGGAGACTTCCCACCATCCCGCGCTGTAGCCGGAGCCCGCGCCCGTGACCGCACAATCAACAACTCCGTTTTGCAACGCGCCCGGCACCTCGGAGAAAGACACGTTCACACCCTCGGCGCCCAGCGCTTCAAGCAATTTTGCCGTCATCCGACCCGAGGCGCGCACCTTCAAGCCCTGCAGATCGTCAAGGCCGGCGATCTCATGATTACAGAACACCACCTGCGGCGGATAAGGCGCGATGGCCAGAACGTGGCTGTTGAAACGGTCGCGATAGATGTCGCTGACCATCGGACGCGCCGCGTCAACCATGGCGCGGGCCTCATCTGCCGTTAGCGCCAAGAGAGGGACGTCCAGACCTTCGAGTTCGGGCGCATCAGCGACCGCATAATCCGCCACCGTCATCGCCACATCGTATACGCCTTGACCCAACAAAGGATAAATATCCCCCAGTCCCAGACCCATCTGGTTGTGAGTGGTCAATTCAATCGATAACGCGCCATCGGATGCCGCAGGCAACGTTTCGTTCCAGAACGGTGCCTCGTACTGCTTGTGCAAGGGCAGGCTTGACCAGCTACCGACAACCGAGAGCGTCTCTGCAGCAAGGGGCGTGGCCATGAGGCTGGCAGTCGCCAGCAGGCTTAGGGATCTACGCATGTATGTTTCCTCTATCATTAAGTGTCAGTTTGTTTTGTCGGTGTCATGAAAGGCGGGGACATCTGCGTCCTCCGCAATGTCGGCGATCAGCATGTGGCCCGGCGCATGGGTAATGCAGAACGGAACGCGCGCGTGCATCAGTACGTTTTGCGGCGTGACACCGCAGGCCCAGTAAACAGGCACCTCGTCATCAGCGACCTCCACCGGGTCGCCCCAGTCTGGCTCGGCCAAATCCGCGATGCCTATTGCGCTTGGGTCCCCCTGTCCGATGGGGGCGCCGTGCGCTTGCGGGTAACGCCCGCTGATGTCCCACGCGTCACGCACCCTGCTCTTGGCAATCGGACGCATGGTAACGACCATCTCGCCACCAAAGGGGCCCGCCGGTACAAGAGCGATATTGCTGCGATACATCGGCACCGTCTGATCAAGGGCGATGTGTTTAACAGGGATACCCTGCGACATCAGTGCGTTCTCGAACGTGAACGAACAGCCAAGCGCGACCGTCACAAGATCATCGCGCCAATGCGCGCGAATGTCGGTGACCTCATCACAGAGCTTACCGTCCTCAAAGATCCGGTAGCGCGGCACGTCAGTCCTGATGTCAATGTCCGCGCCAAGGTCCGGCATCATCGGATCGCCTGCACGCCCGATCCCGACGATTGGGCAGGGCTTCGGATTGCGGCGGCAAAAGGTGATGAAATCATCCGCGTAGTGCGCAGGCAGGATCGCAAGGTTGCATTGCAGCTTTCCCTGCGCCAATCCGGCAGTGTGCCGATCATAGGCACCTTTGCGAATGAGCGCGCGCAGTTGTTTAGCCGGTAGTTGAGCCAGCGATTTTTGATCCAGCGCCAAGATATCCCACCTTTGCATCATCCTGCGTCGCTCTCAGGCTGACCAGCGGCGGGCGTATCGTCAAATTGATTATTTTTCTTGTTTTCGATAGAATTTTTTTATCGGTTGGAGTCCTCAGGATGCGCATCAGAAATCTCGACACGTTTTACTGGATTGCGACCCTCAAAAGCTTTCGCGCTGCCGCTGAAAAGCTGAACCTAACCCAGCCGGCAATTTCCGCACGAATTCAGCAGCTTGAGCAGGATCTCGGCGTCCCGCTGTTCACCCGCGAAGCGCGCAATGCACAGCTTACCCACATGGGACGCCGCCTGCTGCCCTACGCCGAACGAAGCATGGTGTTGGAACAGGAGGTGCTGACAGCCTTCACAGACACCACCTCCATCCCGCAAACCATCAGGCTTGGCGCCTCCGAAACGATCGCCTCGACGTGGTTGCCCGACTTCCTCAATCAGCTCGGGGCGAAACTGCCCAGCCTGTCGTTCGACCTCATGGTCGATTCGACGGACAACTTGCGCAACGGATTGGTTGCGCGCGATCTGGATATTGCGTTTCTCATGGGGCCCGTCGCCGAAGTCAGCATTACCAACAGCGCACTTTGCGAATTTGACATGGTCTTTGCCGCCGTTCCCGATCGCGCAGGACAACACGCCCGTTGGACCCTTGCCGACGTGGCGGCGCAAACCGTGCTGACATTCGCGCTCAACACCAAACCAAGCCGCCAGATCAAAGAGATGCTTCTCCCACACGGGACAGGGCCGCTCGCGATGACGACCTCTTCATCTCTTGGCGCGCTCATCCGCCTTGCTCTTTCCGGATACGGCATCTGCGCCGTCCCGCGCGCCGTCATCAGTCAGGAACTGGCGCTGGGGCAGCTCGCCGTGCTTGAAACAGATTTTAACTTGCCCCCGATCTCATTTACCGCTTCTTTTGTATCGGGCGGCCCGATCAGCGGCCTGATGAAGACAATCGCGCAGGATGCTTGCGGGTTTCTCGCCCCTTCCCTTGACGCGCAAACGTACCGGCGCGCACCCCCGGAGAAAGACGCAGATGAGCGGCGAGCACGACCTTGAAACGCTTTTTCGGACCATGACCGCCCGTCTGGTCGAAGGCGTGTATGTTTTCGCGACACTGCCTGATCATGATGTGCCGGAAGGCGTCGACGCGCGCATGACCTTCCACGAAGAAGAAGGCACAACGCTGATCCTGCTGCGTACAGAAGCCGAAGCGCACGGGATTGCCTATGAGTTTCCATGCAGGATGATCACCCTGAATGTGCATAGCGCGCTGGAAGCGGTGGGCTTCATCGCCCGTATTGCGACCGCTCTGGCGCGCGAAGGCATGGGGGTAAATCCCGTGGCGGGCTATTTCCATGACCACCTTTTCGTGCCGGATGGTCGGCAGGATGACGCCCTTCACGTCCTGCAACGTCTGACGCAGGATGCGCTGTCCGACGTCTAGCTGTCGCTGAATATCCGCGCAAACAGCGGCGCACCAAGAATCACGATGATGATCCGCAAAACGTGGTGGGCAATGACAAAGGCAACATCCGCCCCCACAATAAGGGCCAGCACCGCCATTTCCGCCTGCCCGCCGGGCGCAAAGGACAAAAGCGCTTCCATCCCGGGTGCCAGCCCGAATCCGTAAACGACTTCGACAAAGATAAAGGTCAGAACCAGCAACAAACCGCAAAAACCAAGACCCGCAGTGAGGTCGCGCCGAACTTCTTGCACGGTAATACCGGTGTATTTCACCCCTACGGTCATGCCGATAAAGAACTGAGCGGCCCAGATCGCCTCTGCCGGCGGGCGGTGTTCGAGCCAACCGGCCAAAGCGGCAATTGCCGCCGCGATCATCGGGCCCAGAATGGATGCGCCAAACATGCCAAGCCTTGCCGCGATCTGCCATCCGGCAAGAGCACAGACGAACATCAACGCCAGTTGACCGGGGGCGATCTCTGTCACGGGGGCACCGGGCGGCTGGCCCAGATCCGCGCCCCAGATTCCCTGCATGATAAAGGGCAACGACACAACGATAACAAGAACACGCGTTGCGTGGATCAAGGACAGGGTGCGCGGGTTGCCACCGGCCTCTTCGCCGAACACCAGCATATCCTGCAGCCCGCCCGGCATCGCCGAATAATAACTCGTGGCAAAATCGTATTTCCATACCCGCTGAAAATACGGCACCCCGATCAGCCCGATGCACACGGTCATGACCGGAATCAGCAACAACGTCGGCCACATACCCGCCATCGAGCCAAGTATTGCGGGCGTAAACGTCGCGCCAACCGCGACGCCCAGAATGGTCCGCATGGCGGTATTCAGCACGCCGACGGCCCGCATCTTCACACCTGCAAGAGCGGCCAGCAGGCACCCTGCAATCGGGCCCAGCAGCCATGGCAGGGGCAACCCGGCCAGATGAAAAGTCACGACCCCCGCCAACGCGACGGCAAAAGGCGTGGCGTACTGCATCATCGTCCTAAAACCTCCAGCCTGTGTCGCAACGAGGTCTGAAGATGTACCTCGGCGGCGTCCCCTGCCCGTTCCGGATCTCCCGCGCGCAACGCGTTAATGATCTCGGAATGCTGCGCCGTGACAGTCTCAAGTCTCTCTGCCCCGGCCAGTGTTGTCGGCCCCATAAGCATCAGCGCATGGTTCAGCGCCCGTGCCGAATCCACCAGAAACCGGTTGCGCGCAGCCAGATAAAGCCCTTGGTGAAATGCCTGATTGAGCGCGGCCGCGCGGACAGGGTTATCCGTACACTGGGCAATTTGCGTGTTACGCTGCTCCAGAACGTCAATTTCGGCGGCGGCCGCGTGTTTGGCGGCCATTTCTGCCGCGGTGCGTTCCAGAACCGTGCGCATTTCATAAAGTTCAACCAGTTCATTGTGCCCAAGGCGCCGGATCACCGCGCCCACACGGGGGCTGTGCTCGACAATCCCTTCTGCTTCGAGCCGCCGCAACGCCTCGCGCACCGGCGTCCTTGACAGCCCGACCCGCGCGGCAACTTCTGTTTCGCGCAGCCGGTCGCCGGGTGCATAGGTCCCCGCCCGCAGCGCTTCAATCACGCGGTCATACGCCAGCGCGCCCTGTGATCCTTCAGCCGTTTTCGGCTTGGCAGCCATTGCAGAACCCCTCTTGTATCCCAGCGGATACAACACTGTCGCTCAAATGAACAGGGCTCTTGGTGCATGGCAGCGTTGCAACGGGTCAGCCTTGCGTGCGCAGCCATTCCATAATGGCCGGACGGACAGACATCTCGCCCCGATGCCGCGCATCGGCGATCACCTTGCGCACCTCGCCAAGGTCGGACCGCCGCAACAGGCTTTTGACAGGGCCAATCGATGCAGGCCGCATGGATAGCGACCGCAGGCCGATAGCAGAAAAACACAAGGCTTCGACCGGCCGGCCCGCGTCCTCTCCGCAAAACGACACAGGCGTGCCTGTGGCGTCGCACCGCTCTACGATACGTTCAATAAAGCTCAGAAAGGACACGTTCAGCGTATCATAGCGCCGCCGGACCCGCTCGTTTTCCCGGTCCGCAGCAAAAAAGAACTGCTTTAGGTCGTTGCCACCGATCGAAATGAAATCCACGTCTTCAAAGAATTTCAGCGGTGCGAACGCAAGGCTGGGGGTTTCCAGCATCGCACCCACTTGGATTTTCTCAGGCAATACGTGCCCCAAACGGTCTTCTGCAGCCAGCGTCTTGTCCAGCAATCCGCGCGCTTCGGTGTACTCTTCCATCTGCGCAACGAACGGAAACATCACTGTCAGCGGTCTGCCCTCGGCAGCACGGATCAGCGCCTGCAGTTGCATCCGCATGATCCCCGGCTTGTCGAGACCAACACGGATTGCCCGCCAACCCAGCGCCGGATTGGGTTCGTCGTTAGGCTTCATGTAGGGCAGCACCTTGTCCGACCCGATGTCGAGTGTGCGAAAGGTGACAGGCTTGCCCTTGGCCGCATCCAACACGCGGCGGTACAGAGCGACCAACTCGGCGCGGCGCGGCATCTGGTTACGTACCAGAAACTGCAACTCGGTGCGGAAAAGGCCGACACCTTCGGCACCCGAACTGGGCAGGGAGGGCAAATCCGCCATCAGGCCCGCGTTCATGTGCAACGTCACCGTCTCGCCGTCGAGGGTCGTTGCAGGCTTGTCACGGATCGAGGCGTAGCGCTCCTGCGCCGCCTCCAACATCGCGATCTTGTCGCGGAAGGCCGACACCACGGAATCGTCGGGACGCAGATGCACGATCCCCTGCTCCCCGTCGACCATGATATGATCGCCGTTCAACGCTTCGTTTGTAACGCGTGACGCATGCACCACCAGCGGAATGGCCAGCGCGCGCGCAACGATGGCGGCATGGCTGCCGACTGACCCTTCCTCCAACACGATACCTTTCAGCGAACGGCCGTACTCCAGCAATTCTGCAGGCCCGATATTTCGTGCAATCAGGATGGGGTCTGCGGGCATTTCCGCACCCGTGTCCGACCCCTGCCCGGTCAGAATACGCAGCAACCGGTTGGACAAGTCATCCAGATCGCTTAACCGCTCACGCAGGTAGTTGTCAGTAACCTGGCCCATGCGCGCCCGCGCGATGGATTGCTCTTTCTCGACGGCAGCTTCTGCAGAAAGACCGTTGCTGATGTCGGCCTCCATCCGTCGCATCCAGCCTTTCGAGTTGGCAAACATCCGGTAAGCTTCAAGCACCTGCATCTGGTCTTTGTCACCGCTGGCCATCTCCAGCATCTTGTCGACCCCGACACGCAACTGCTCGACCGCTTCGTTCAACCGTTTCAGTTCTGCATGGGGGTCGTCGGCAATCGGGTTCGTGACAACGACGCGGGGTTCGTGCAGCCAGACATGCCCGTCCGCGGCCCCCTCCTGCCCTACCGTTCCCCGGAACATCACCGGTTGTGAATGCCGCGCGGCCAAAGCCGCGCCCTCGCCGGCAAAAGCGCCCAGTTCGGTCATCTCGGCCAAGACCATCGCGACCACTTCGAGCGCATAGACCTCATCGGCGGAAAACTCGCGCGCGGCCTTGGACTGCACAACCAACACCCCAAGCGCCTCGCCCAACCGCTGCACCGGCACCCCGAGAAAGCTCGAATAGATTTCTTCGCCGGTCTCCGCCATGTAGCGAAAACCCTTTTCCGCAGGTGCATCAGCGGTATTGACGACATGGCGCAACCGCGCCACCCGGCCAACCAGACCTTCACCCAACTTCATCCGGGTCTGGTGCACCGCTTCCTTGTTCAAGCCCTCGGTGGCGCACAACTCCAGCGTTTCGGCATCGCGAAACAGATAGATAGAACAGACCTCGCAGCCCATACTACCGGCAATCAAAGAGGTAATGGCGTCGAGCCGCTCCTGCCCAGCAGCATGCCCCGCCATTGCGTCGCGCAACCGCCCCAGCAGCTTCCGCGATTCCGTTTCCTGCCGTTCAGCCAACGGTGCAATCCTCCCATGAGCGCCCCGCCTGTGTCAAAACGCAGAGGTCAGGCGGCCTTTTCAAGCTCGAAGGCATCATGCAGGGCTTGCACGGCAAGTTCCATGTATTTTCTGTCAATCAGCACGGAAATCTTGATCTCTGATGTCGTGATGACCTTGATGTTGATGCTCTCGGCGCTGAGCACCTGAAACATCTTGGCAGCGACGCCAGTGTGGCTGCGCATGCCGATGCCAACAACGGACACTTTGGCAACATCCGTATCGGCGATAACTTCATGGAAATTGATGATCCCGTCAGACTTGGCGGTCTCGATCGCCTTTTGCGCCCGCGTGACCTGATCCGTCGGACAGGACCACGTCATATCCGTGCGCCCCTCTTCCGAGATGTTCTGGACAATCATGTCAACATTCACGCCCGCATCGCTCAGCGCGGTAAAGATGGTGGCCGCGATGCCCGGACGGTCCGCGACACTGACAAGCGTCATCTTGGCCTCGTCCCGGCTAAAGGCCACACCGGCCACAACATTGCTTTCCATGATCTCATCCTCATCGCATACCAGCGTGCCCGCCGTGTCTGATTGTTCCTCAAAACTGCTGAGCACCCGCAGTTTCACCTTGTAGCGCATCGCCAGTTCCACTGACCGGGTCTGCAGGACTTTCGCACCCAGCGACGCAAGCTCCAGCATTTCCTCGAACGCGATCTTGTCAAGCTTTCGCGCCTTGGAACTGACACGCGGGTCGGTGGTGTAGACACCATCCACATCCGTATAGATGTCGCAACGCTCTGCCCCGAAGGCCGCCGCAAACGCAACCGCGGTGGTGTCCGAGCCACCCCGTCCCAGCGTGGTGATCCGCCCCTCGGGGCTGACACCCTGAAATCCGGCGACCACCGCCACACGCATACCCTCGCCGAACTTTGCCGTAATGTTGTCGGTCGGGATGTCCTCGATACGCGCCGAACTATGGGCCGACGTCGTCTTGACGGGAACCTGCCAACCTTGCCAGCTGCGCGCAGGCACGTCCATCTCCTGCAGCGTCAGCGCCATCAATCCGGCTGTCACGTTCTCGCCCGACGACACCACCGCGTCGTATTCCCGCGCATCATAAAGCGGTGACGTCTCGTTGACCCAGCCGACCAGTTCGTTCGTCTTGCCGGCCATCGCCGAGACGATCACGATTACATCGTAGCCCTTGGCCACTTCGACACCAACGCGTTTGGCCGCACGCCGGATCCTGTCCAGCGTGGCCACCGAGGTGCCCCCGAATTTCATTACCAGAACCGGCATGTCCCGCCCCTTGCTGTCGTCGGGCGCGGTTTACGCCGCAATAGGCCGGGGCGCAAGCAAATGACCCGCGTTAAACGGGTTTTGCGAAAACGGAAAAAGGATGTTGCTAGAAAGCGTGCGTCCGCCCGTCCCACGTCTCAAAGGTGCCGGTGCATGCCAGATCAAGCGCGTCAAACCGGTCCGTCAGACCCTGCACCGCCTCGTGCACAGAGATATCAGCCGCGTCACTGCCCATGTCCGTGCGGACCCACCCCGGATGGTAGATGCCCACCGCGATTCCGTCTGCTTTCAGATCAACCGCCAGATTACGCCCCAGATTAAGCGCCGCCGCCTTGGACGCGCGGTAGATATAGCTGCCCCCCGGCGCCGTGGTGCTCGACGCCATCTGCGACGAGATGATCGCGATCTTTGGCTCTGTGGCGCGGCGCAGATGCGGCAAGAGCGTCTGCACAGTCAAAAAAACACCAGTCACGTTGGCCGCAAAGGTCTGGGCCCACAGATCAGCACCAAAACCGGTTTCCAGCGCATGCCCTTTGTCCAGATAGACACCGGCGTTGCAGACCAACAGATCAACAGACCGATCTCCAAGCTTTGCCGCAAATGCCGCCTGCGATGCAGGATCGGTCACATCCAATGTCCATTGCGCGGCCCGGGTCGTGCCGATGACCTCATCACCGCGTGCCTCATAGGCAGCCGCAAGGCCCGCGCCTATTCCACGGCTCGCGCCAGTGATTACTACTGTCATGTTGTTAGTTTGCCTTTCGCGTCGGTTTAAAGGGCAGCGGCGCCACGGGCACCCCGTCCTCGATCAGCTTGCGCGCCTCATCCGCGTTCGCCTCGCCATAGATAGCGCGATCAGGCGTCGCTCCCAGATACATCGAGCGCGCCTCCTGCGCAAAACGTTCCCCGACGTAATCGGCATTGTCTTCCACGTGCTGCCGCAATTCTTTCAGCGCTCGCTCCTGATCCGTTTGCGCGTCGCGCAGCGGTGCGGTCGTCGCCTCCTGCTTGGATGCCTGCGCGACACGGGGGGCCATCATCGCCTTTTCCACTGCGCCGGTGCCACAATCCGCGCAGGACAAATGCCCTGATTTCTGCAACCCGTCGAAAGCGGCAGCAGACTTGAACCAGCTGTCGAACTGGTGCCCGTTTTCGCATTTCAACGTGTAGTGGATCATGCCGAACCTTGAGCCAAAAAGATATCTACCCCGCCAAAATGGGGTTCACAGGCATCAAGGTCAAGTCAGCTTACTGCTGGGTGCGTGGGTCAAAATCCCGCAGGATGCGCGCCAATTCAGGATCGCAAACCATCTTGGACGCCTTCTTGCGCGACACCCAGACCCGCTCGCGTTCCGACGCTTCTGGATAGTCGTCTGCCGTCCCTGTCACTTCAATCGCAAATACCATTGCAACCACCGGCAACTCGTATTTGGTTCCTTTGTCCTTTGCATAGGAAAAGATACCGATACACCGACCGTCTGTCGTGCCTTTGACACCGGCTTCTTCCCAGCTTTCGATCAAGGCACACTCTGCCGGCGTCTTGCCGTCCATCGGCCAGCCCTTCGGCACGATCCACCGTCCGGCATCGCGCGACGTGATCAACAGCACTTTGACCTTGTCCTTGACGACTTTGTAGCACAACGCCGCAAATTGCGTCCTGACGTCTTTTTTCTGGACGCCCTCAAGCGATATCGGGGATTGTCTAACCATTGTCGGCCTCTGACTGCTCATCGGCATTCTTTTTTAAAATTGTAAACATAATGCGACATTTTGACTCAAATTCCAATACACAATGGAAAATATATCACAATTTAAGCGCGTATTAGTTAACGCGTCCACTACATCTTGGGCTATATCGGCAATCTGTTAAGCCAGCGAGCGGGACGTCATGCGCGCACGCAGCCGGTCGACAAGCTGCTCGACAGGGACATCCGCATCAATTGCCAGACGGCGCAGGCCAAAGTGCACATGCGCAATTTCCTGATAATAGCTGGTGTAGGCAAAATTCGTGGCCGCACCTGCCACAGCGCCCAGCACGGGAATGGTTTGCGCTGCCAGCTTTTGCCCCAATACCGTCGCCAGCCGTGGTGCGACCCGGGCGATCAATCCCTGCACTGTCGCGCCAGTCAGCGTGACCCGAGCCGTGATAAAGCCCAGATCAGCGCCATCATCCGCTTCCAGAGGGCCTGCAGCGGAAAAAACCTTGATACAATCGAACTGGACGCTTTCCGCTTCTGGATCAAAGCCGTACTCCGAGGAAATCCCTTGAATAACCCTCAGCAGCAGGGTTGTAGTCACCGGCAACTCTGCCAGTGCGGTCGGCAGGCCCCCGATGCCCCCGACAGCCCCCATTGCCGAGCCGATGGCGGTATTGATCCAGCTTTTCTGGTCGGGCACCACACCGCGGCTTTCATTCGCCGCTTTCATTGCCTGTTCAAGCGCCCGTTGCGTCGCCTGATCAAGACCGGAGCGCGCCGCAGCCGGCAGGCGATCCAGCAGCCCCTCCGCTTTGCCACCCACCATGTTCAGCAAATCGATGCCATAGCCGTTTGCACGACGGTACCGGCGCGCAAGCGCATCCAGCGTGGCGTCCACGTCGACGTGGTGTGGCGATTCTATCAGGTCCATGCGGCTCCTCCTGCCCTAGAGATGGGCGATGTGGCAGGCGTTTTCAATCACGGGCCCAACGCTTGACCTCTCCGGACAAGCCGCGCCACGCGCGCGGCAACAACTCGTACCCAAGGACGCGCTCGGGGTTCGTCGGCGGCGGCATGATGACGTCATCCAGCCGTTGAAACCCAAACCGGCCGTAATACGGCGCATCACCGACCAGCAACACCCGCGCCCAGCGCTGCTCTGCGGCCAGCGCCAGCGTTTCGCGAATAAGCTGGGCCGCAAGTCCTTCGCCCTGCCGGGTCGGGTGCACGGCCACCGGCCCGAGCAAAAGCGCGTCCTCAGATCCGATGTGAACCGGCCAGAACCTGATCGCACCGGCAAGGATACCTTCCGCGTCGCGGGCGACACGGCTCAACCCCGGCACCGGCGGGATGTCATCGCGAAGCCGGTAGGACGACAGCGCCTCGCGACCGGGGGCAAAGCACAGATCGTAAAGCGCTTCGACCTCATAGGCATCCTGCGCAGTTTCTGGGGCAAGCGTGTACACGGGTGGCGGTGTCTGTCTTGATGAGGTCGGTTCGGTGATAAGGCTGGCCCGCCCCTAGCACATGCGCTACACCGGCTGCAAATTTTCAGGAGCCGCTCATGTTCTACCGCCCCGCCGAAGGTCACGGCCTGCCCCACAATCCCTTCAACGCGATCGTGACGCCCCGCCCCATCGGCTGGATCTCGACACGCAGCGCCGCGGGCCAAAACAATCTGGCGCCCTACTCCTTTTTCAACGCCGTCGCCTACGTCCCGCCGCAGGTGATGTTCGCCTCGACGGCGGCAAAACCGGACCGCGACGACACCAAGGACTCCGTCGGCAACATCCGCGAAACCGGCGTATTTTGTGTGAACATCGTGCCCTTTGACATGCGCGACGTGATGAACGCCTCCTCCGAGACACTGCCGCGCGAGGTCGATGAATTCGCCCACGCGGGCATTGACACCACTCCCTGCCGGGAAATCGATTGTGCCCGTGTCGCAGACGCGCCCGCAGCGCTTGAATGCCGGATGACACAAATCGTCAAAGTCGAAGGCGACCACAACTTTGTTGTCTTTGGCGAGGTGGTGGGCGTGCACATCCGCGACGACGTGCTCGTAGACGGAAAACTCGACGTCACACGCTACACACCGCTCAGCCGCATGGGGTACCGCGATTACACGCGCGTCACCGAAGTGTTCGAACTGACCCGGCCCGATGATTGATCCGACAAAGCCGCATCCCATACTGCTGCCCGATGGCTCGGCGCACACAGGGACGGTCCTGCTCTCGGCGGTTATCGAACACCCGCAGTTTCAGGTAGGCGATTTTACCTACGCATCGGATTTCGACCCGCCCGACACCGCCGCTGACTGGGCCGGCAGGCTTGCCCCCTACCTCTTTCCCTTCTCCAGCGAACGCCTCGTCATCGGGCGTTTCTGCCAGATCGCCCACGGCGCAAGGTTCATCACCAGCTCGGCCAACCATGACACCCGCGGGCTCACCACCTTTCCCTTTCCCGTCTTCGACACCGATCGCCGCGCAGGCTACCAGCCAGACACCCGCGATACCGTTATCGGCAATGACGTGTGGATCGGGGCCAACGCGCTGATACTCCCGGGTGCCCGGATCGGTGACGGAGCGATCATCGGGGCCGGTGCCGTCGTGCGCGGCGCGGTGCCGGACTATGCCGTGATGACCGGCAACCCGGCCACGGTCGCGCGCCACCGGTTCGCGCCGTCGACCATCGCGCGGCTGAAAGAGCTGGCATGGTGGGACTGGCCTGCCGAAACCATCGCAGCCGCCCAAGACGTGCTCTGCGCGGCTGACCTCGATGCGCTGGCGGCCTTGGCTCCTTAACCCGCCTGTTCGGTAAAATTGCTGGTTTCGTGCTACACTCGGCATACGGGAACTTCAGCAGGAACAGATTTATCATGAGCACTTTCAACCATTCCATTATTCGCGCCGCGGTCTGGAACCTTGCCGGATACACACGCCCCGGCCAACCGGTCGGTATCTCCCCGCGGTCCAAAAAAGCAGGCAGACAGGCAGAAGGCCTCGCCCTTCTCGACGCCGAATTCGTAACCCTCGTCGAAATATCACCGCTGAGCTACATCGACACGCTGGTCAGCAAGCTTCAGGATTTCGGCCTTTGCTACAACCGGACGATCCTCGCGCAGCCGAATGGAAACATCCACATCGGCTTTCTGCACAAACCTGGTATCGAGGTGACCAACCCGCGCCTCATCCCCGGATCAGAAGGCGACTACGGCCGCGGGCGGCAAGCCTTCGCGGTAGATATCAAGATACACAAGCTGACTGCCACGATCATCGGGGTCCACCTGAAATCAGGCCGGGACCGCCCCGAGCAAAAGCTGCGCGACAGCCAGTGTAAAGCCGTCGGCGACTATATTGCGACACTGCAGGCAACCCCCGGTACCAAAAGACGCGCGGTGTTTCTGATGGGCGACTTCAACATGATCCCGGGTCAGGACGTGTCGAACTTTCACCACCTCGGCGGCGATGATGTAATGGATTTCGTGTCGAGCTGGGATTTGCAGGACAGGTTTTCGCACATTCTGGAAAAAGGGCGGGCCAATCTGCTCGATGGCTTTGCGGTCAGTCGAAAGTACTCAACCGATTACATAAAAGGGTCGCTTCGCCTTTTCCCGATGCACTGGACAATGAACCTCGGCCGCGAGGCATTCCGCAAAGAAGTGTCCGACCACCTGCCCTTTGTCGCAAGCTTCAAGCTCTACTGATCCTGCCGCACATGCGGGACGGTGGGCGGGGCGTCTTGACCCGCAGGGTCAAGCGCGCCGGACCACCGTCAGTGACCGCCCAGAATGCCGGTGCGTACCTGATAATTCACCGCCAGCGCGTAATCGGGGTCGTCATCGCTGTCGACCACAAGGTGACCGGCTTTGGTCAGCAACCGGTGACAATCCCGGCTCAGATGGCGCAGTTGCAGCCGTTTGCCCACCGCATCATACTTTGCCGCGATTGCCTCAATGGCCTGCAAAGCAGACTGGTCAACCACACGGCTGTCCGCAAAGTCGACGATGACCTCCGCCGGGTCATCTTTCACGTCGAACAGTTCGGCAAACCCCTCGCTCGACCCGAAAAAGAGCGGCCCCTGCACCTGATACACTTTTGCGCCTTCTGGCGTCCGGTAGGTCTTGGCATAGATGCGCCGCGCGTTGTTCCACGCATAGGCCAACGCGCTCACGATCACACCGACAACAACCGCAACCGCAAGGTCTTCCATCACCGTCACGACCGTGACCAGCAGGATCACGAACGCATCGGTCAGGGGAACCTTGCGCAGGATCGTCAGCGAGTTCCACGCAAAGGTGCCGATGACCACCATAAACATCACGCCGACAAGGGCTGCCAGCGGGATCAGCTCGATCACCGGCGACCCCACAAGAATGAACAGCAGCAAAAAGACCGCCGCCGCAATCCCCGCGACCCGTGTCCGACCACCGGATTTCACGTTGATCATGGACTGCCCGATCATCGCGCAGCCCCCCATGCCGCCGAAAAATCCGGTGACTGTATTTGCAACACCTTGCGCAATACACTCCTGGCTCGCGCCACCGCGCTGGTTGGTCATGTCACCCACCAGATTCAGGGTCAAAAGGCTTTCGATCAAGCCGATGGCGGCAAGAATCACAGCATAGGGCAAGATGATCTCAAAGGTTTCCCAGTTGAGCGGCACCATCGGGATGTGCAGGCTGGGCAATCCACCCTGGATCGAGGCAAGATCGCCCACACGGGGCACTTCAAGACCAAAGGTAATGACAAGCCCCGCCACGATCCCGATGCCTGCCAGCGGCGCCGGAATCACGCGGGTCACCCGTGGCATCACCCAGATGATTGCCATGGTCAGCGCAACCAGCCCCAGCATCAGGTAAAGCGGCATGCCGGTCAGCCACTCGCCGCCGCCCATGCCATGACCGGTGTTTTCCATGGTTCCGGGCACTTTGAACTGCGTCAACTGCGCCAGAAAGATCACGATCGCCAGACCGTTGACAAAGCCCAGCATGACAGGATGCGGAACAAGCCGGATAAACTTGCCCCACTGCATGATGCCAGCGAAAACCTGCAACAGGCCCATCAGCACAACGGTGGCAAAAAGGTATTCGACACCGTGCTCGGCCACCAGCGCCACCATGACCACCGCCAGGGCACCGGTCGCGCCCGAAATCATCCCCGGGCGCCCGCCGATCAGGGCCGTGATCAGCCCGACAAGAAATGCGGCGTAAAGCCCGACCAAGGGATGCACCCCCGCCACAAAGGCAAAAGCAACCGCCTCGGGCACCAGTGCCAACGCCACCGTCAGGCCGGACAGCAATTCAATCCGCAAACGCTGGCCAGAAAATCCGTCTTCCGGCATCCAGCGCAGATCGGTGACATCCAAATTTCGGGTAAAGGTGCGGAACGAAGTACGCGCCATATCAATTCTTCCTGAGTGCTTGGGTCAAAATCAGCCACGACAGGAAAATCCAATTGGTCGCAGCATGCAGTTGCGGGCTCACTAGACCCTTTCAGCCGAAATGGAAACCCCGCAGACGATGCGATCTTATGGCGCAGCGTTGTAAATACCATATGAACAAGGGGGCATCACACCGTCACGCGGGGGCCGGATTTGGTGATTTCAGCCGACAGGGCGCATGCGCGCGCGCTTGACCCCGGTGCCCTGTCCACAGGTCCCGGCATGCGGTTCATCGCGCCGCCTGCACGCTTGAAATCCTGCACAATCCCCGCCACGATCCAAACCGACTAGCAGGACAGGTACGCCATGACACAGACAAAAATTGCCGTAATCGGCGGCTCGGGCATTTACGACATCGACGGGCTGGAAAACCCCGAATGGACAGCGGTAGACACCCCGTGGGGGTCGCCCTCCGATGCCATTCTCACCGGCCGCCTCGACGGGGTCGAAATGGCCTTCCTGCCCCGCCACGCACGCGGCCACAAGCTCAGCCCCACGACCGTGCCCTACCGCGCCAATATCGACGCGCTCAAACGGCTTGGGGTCACCGATGTGATCTCTGTCTCCGCCTGCGGTTCGTTCCGCGAGGCAATGGCACCGGGCGACTTTGTGCTGGTAGACCAGTTCATCGACCGCACCTTTGCGCGCGAAAAATCTTTTTTCGGCACCGGCTGTGTTGCGCACGTCAGCGTCGCACACCCGACATGCCCGCGCCTGACCGACGCCTGCGCGACCGCTGCAAAAGACGCGGGCATCACCGTGCACCACGGCGGCACGTACCTCGCGATGGAAGGACCACAATTCTCAACGCTTGCGGAATCCAGAATGTACCGCGAAAGCTGGGGGTGTGACGTCATCGGCATGACGAATATGCCCGAGGCCAAACTCGCCCGCGAAGCAGAGCTATGCTACGCCTCCGTCGCAATGATCACCGACTACGACAGCTGGCATCCCGACCACGGCGAGGTTGACGTCTCGGAGATCATCAAAACGCTGATGGGGAACGCAGACAAAGCCCGCAATCTGGTACGCCGCCTGCCCGCCCTGCTGGGCCAAGACCGCGCGCCTTGCCCGCATGGCTGCGATCGCGCGCTGGAATACGCCATCCTCACCCAACCCGACGCCCGCGATCCCGACATTGTCGCCAAGCTCGATGCCGTAGCAGGCCGCGTCCTGTGACCGATACGACGGCCCGCGCCATAACACTCCGTGCACGTGCCATGCCAAAGCTTTGCAGACTTCCACCCGCACGGCCCGCCACCCGCCACAGGCAATCTGCCGATTTGCGGTTGCGCTCGACGGGACGCGCGCGCAAGTTCGGGCACAACGCCCCGCGCTTGCCGGAAAGAAAACCTGATGCCCCTTGATCTTTGGTTGACATTTGTTGCGGCTTCCGCCGCGCTTTTGCTCATTCCCGGCCCGACAGTCCTGCTTGTCCTCAGCTACGCGCTGTCCAAGGGCCGCTCCGTCGCCGTGGCCTCCGCCGCCGGTGTCGCGGCAGGTGATCTGATCGCCATGACCGCCTCTCTGATGGGGCTTGGCGCGCTCGTACTGGCGTCTGCAACAGCTTTCACCGTGCTGAAGTGGATCGGCGCGGCCTACCTGATCTGGCTTGGGATCAAGCTCATCCGGTCGGCGCCAAGCAAAGGGCTGAAACCCGCAAAAGAGGTCACATCGCGCGGCGTTTTTGGCCACGCCGCCGCAGTCACCGCGCTCAACCCGAAATCAATCGCCTTTTTCATCGCCTTTGTGCCGCAGTTCATCCGCCCCGAGGCACCTCTGCTGCCACAGTTTGCCATTCTCATTGCAACCTTCGTCGCCCTCGCCGCGATCAATGCACTGTCTTATGCGCTGGCCGCCGACAGGTTGCGCCGGATGATTGCCCAACCCAATATACTGACATGGATCACCCGCGCAGGCGGGGCTACTCTGATCGGCATGGGGGTTTTGACAGCGACCCTGCGCCGCGCCAACTGAAGGATGCCGCAATGAAGCGTAAAGACGTTCAGGACTATATCCGCACCATCGTCGATTTTCCGCATGAAGGGATCATGTTCCGTGACGTGACAACCCTGTTCGCAGACCCGCGCGGTTTTCGCATGGCCATCGACCAGATGCTCCACCCCTACGCCGGGCTCGAAATCGACAAGGTCGTCGGGCTCGAAGCGCGCGGTTTCATTTTGGGCGGGGCCATCGCGCACCAACTCTCCGTCGGCTTTGTCCCGATCCGCAAGAAAGGCAAGCTTCCGGGCACGACCATCAGTCAGGACTACAAACTGGAATACGGCGAGGCGATTGTCGAAATCCATGACGACGCCATCGAAGCGGGTGAAAAGGTGCTGGTCGTGGACGATCTTCTGGCAACAGGCGGCACGGCAGAAGCAGGCATCAAACTGATCGAGCGTCTGGGCGGCGAAATCGTCTCCACCGCCTTCATCATCGACCTGCCGGACCTGGGTGGCCGCAAAAAGCTCGAGGCCATGGGCGTCGAGGTGCATGCGCTTTGTGCCTTTGACGGGCTGTGACCTGCACGGCGGAAAATCGCGCGTGCTCTTGCGCGACGCTGCCGCTGCGTTAAACTTTTCAGCCATGACACCGATGATCGAACGCCCGCGATGAACCGCAGCCGCTTGTACGCCGCCTTTTTCGGTGCGCTTGTGTTGGGCAGCAGCCTTGCAACAGCGCAGGAGTTTTTCACGCTGAAAGGTCACGGCGGCCCGATCAAGGGCATTGATGCAGGCACAGACGGTGCCATCGTCACGGCCAGTTTCGACAATTCCGTCGGTTTGTGGCGCGATGGCACCCCGCAATGGATGGAAACCCACGAGGCCGCGGTGAATGCGGTCCTCTATCTTGGCGAGGGTCGCGTGGTGTCGGGCGGCGACGACTTTGCCGTGCGGTACTGGGACACGGCCCTCGGCATTACCTCGGTACTCGGCACGCACGATGCCAAAATCCTGCAAATGGACCTTTCCCCGCAGGGTAACAGCTTTGCTACGGCCAGTTGGGACCGCACAGCGCGGGTCTGGCCGCTCTTCAGCAACGCCCCGCCGGTAGAAATGCGCGGCCACGCCAACACCGTAAACGATGTGGTGTTTTCGCCCGACGGCAAACGGCTTTATACCGCCTCCTCGGACGGTTCGATCCGTATATGGGACGTAGAGACAGGCGACATCCAACGCCGCCTTGTCGAGCACGGGTTCGGGATCAACACGCTGGCAATAGCCGAAGACGAAAGCTGGATCGCCTACGGCGCCGTCGATGGCGGCACCCGTGTGCTGGCCTTGCCCGGTGGCGAAGAGATGGGGGACTACACAGCAGACAGCAGGCCGGTGCTCGCCATGGATTACAGCCCGGAGAGCGACCGTATCGCCATCGGGGATGCCCACGGCTACATCATGATGATCGACACCGAAGAGTGGCGCATCGCCGACGACTTCAAGGCAACCCTGTCCGGCCCGATCTGGGCTTTGTCCTTCTCGCCTGACGGCCGGAACATTCATGCCGGCGGACTGGACAACGCGCTTTACAGCTGGCCCGTCCAAGCACTCGCCGCAGGCGGACCAATGGCCGACACCAAGCGCAGCTTTCTCACAGACCCGGAGCTTATGTCGAACGGCGAACGCCAGTTTCAGCGCAAATGCTCCATCTGCCATACCTTAGGGCCAGACAGCGAACGCCGCGCCGGTCCCACGCTCTACAACCTGTTCGGACGCCCGGCCGGAGCGGTGGACGGATACCCCTATTCGCCCATTCTTCGAAACGCCGAACTGGTGTGGTCCGAGGCGACAGTGGATCAGTTGTTTGACTTGGGGCCAGATCACTTCATCCCCGGCTCCAAGATGCCCATGCAGCGGATCACCGCGCCATCCGACCGTGACGACCTGATCGCCTTTCTCAAAGAGGCGACAAAGCCCTGAGCCCACAGTGCGCCGCCTTTGCAAACAGGTAACAAGGGCGGAAAACCGGCGCAGACACCGACGCGATACCGACAAAATACCGACGCCGGATTTTTCCTGTTTTCAGAGACTTACGCGACATACGGCTGGGAAGCACCGACGCGGGCGTCCGGTGCCTTCACATCCTGAGAACCGCCCCCGGGTTCATGATGCCATTGGGGTCGAGAGCCGCCTTGATCGCGCGCATCGCGGACAGTTTTGCCGGATCGCCATAGCGCTCCAGATCGTCTACCTTGAAACGGCCGATGCCATGCTCTGCACTGACCGACCCGTCCATTTCATGCACCAGATCATGCACCAGCATTTTGACCTCGGTGCGCTTGTCCTCATAGTCGGACAGGCTTTTGCCAGCGGCCGGAAAAACGTTGAAATGCAGGTTTCCGTCGCCCAGATGGCCGAAACAGTTGATCCGAAAATCGCCCCGCGCCTTGAGACGTTCCTCCGCAGCTTCGATGAACCCGGGCAACACACCCAGCGGCAACGAAATGTCATGCGAAGACACCGCCCCGACACGTTTGTTGGCCACCGGGATGTGTTCGCGCACTGACCAGAACGCCGCCGCCTGTGCGTCGCTTTGCGCAATGATGCCATCGGTGACCAGCCCCGCCGCACTGCCCGCCTCGAACAGATGCTCCAACGCGACCGACGGGTCCATCCCTTCGACCAGCCCCACTTCGACCAGAACGCTCCAAAGTGGAATGGTTTCAAAGGGTTGACGGATGTCACTTACATGCTCGCGCAGAAAGGCAAGCCCCTGCCCGCTGATCAGTTCAAAGGCAGAAACAAGCTCACCTAGATGCGCACGGGCCAGCGCAAGAAGGTCCAGCGCCGCGCGCGGAGAGGCAACCGTCAGGATCGCCGTACCCGTCGCCGCAGGCCGTGGATGAAGTTTCAGGGCAGCCCCAGTTATGACACCCAGCGTCCCCTCCGCACCGATCAACAGGTGGCGCAGGTCATAGCCGGTATTGTCTTTGCGCAACCGTTTAAGGCCGTGCCAGACCTGCCCGTCCGGCAGGACCGCTTCGAGCCCAAGGCACAGGTCGCGGGCATTGCCGTAGCGCAGCACGCCTGTGCCGCCGGCATTCGTCGCAAGATTGCCACCGATACGGGCTGTGCCTTCCGCGGCCAGAGACAAGGCGAACAGCCGGTCGTTTTCCGCGGCAGCCGACTGCACATCCGCCAGAACGGCTCCGGCATCGCAAATCAGAACATTTTCTTCGGGGTAAACGGCCCTGATCGCCGTCATGCGCTCCATCGAGATGATCAATGGCGCAGGTGTGTTCCGGGGAACCACTTGCCCCGCAACCAGCCCGGTACCGCCGCCGTAGGGCACGACCGGCACGCGGGCAGTGCTGGCAAGACGCACAAGCGCCGCAACCTCTTCGACGGACCTTGGGGCCGCCACTAGACCCGCGTGACCCGGCCACCGTCCCCGCGGCTCGTCTAGGTACCGTGGCTCTACGGGTCGGAAGACTTCCGCCGACAGGGTTTCTCGCAGGCGCGCTTCAAAACTTGCATCCGCTGCATTCAGTGTCATGTCCCTGTATTCACCTGCCTGATGCGCGGATGCAAGCCGCGTTGTCACTCACTCAGAAAAGCAGGCCGCAAAACCATGACCGTCGGTCGCGACGGCAAACGGTCCAGTGAAATCTCAAGCGCAGGGCCGCCAACTTCGACTACGGTAAACTGGTCTGCCATGCCCGCCAGAAAATCGTCGAGTGCGGAAAGGGAAAACCAGTGCATGGGGATCACAACGGACGACCTCAGCCTCTTGAGAACACGCGTCATGGTTTCAAGGTCCAGCGTATAGCCACCGTCAACAGGCGCCATAACGACGTCTACCCGCCCCAAGGCCGCGTATTGCTCGGCGTCCGGCTCGTGGTGCAAATGCCCCAGATGCCCGATGCACAGGCCTGCAATTTCAAAGATAAAAATCGAGTTTCCCTTCTGCTCCACACCGGAAAACTGCGATCGGATGTCGGTCGAGACATTGCGGACCAAGACCTCCCCCAGATCAAGCCTGTGGGTAATGCCCTCGCCAAAAGGCCCCCATCCCGGCAGAACATTCGGAATAGCCGGATCCGGATTCGGCGTCCAATGCGTACCATGGGCGTGGTTCATCGTGACCACGTCCGGGATCAGCGGCAGGCTACCGGTAAATCCGGTGTAGTCCGTGACCATGTTCAATCCGCCGTGACTGCGTATCAGGAAACTGGCGTGGCTGATGTAGTGAATGCGCACCGTTTCTTCAGGCACCGCCCCAAGGCTCACTGGCACCACATACTCCAAACCCGGGGTGTTCTGAGCCAGCGCGACACAATGGCTGGGTGTCCGTGCCGCGTCTTGCGCCTGCGCTACGGCACCCCAGACCAAGGTCAAAGCAATGCAAAACATTCTGAACATAAGCATCCACCTCCTGGGCTGAAACCTAGCACGGACAGCAAAATTTTCATGTTTCCCAACGCAAGCAACTGAAAATTTGACTGCATTGCGCCTAAAACGCAGGCAACAGGCGGGATGACGGAGAATGTAATGCGGCGCAGCCGCGCCGTTTAACTGACGTCGGTCTTGCCGCGCCGGTCTGACCGCAACGCGGCATACAGAACATGCGTGCGCCAGCGACCGTCAATCTGCAAATAGCTCTGCGCGACCCCCTCATACTTGAAACCAGAGGTTTCAAGCAAACCGCGTGACGCCTTGTTTTCCGGCAGGCAGGCAGCTTCAATCCGGCTGAGATCAAGTTGCGAAAAGGCATAATGCACAATGGCTTTGATTGCTTCGCGCATATAGCCCTGACGGGCATAGGCCTCGCCGGTCCAATACCCCAATGTGCCAGCCTGCGCGGGGCCGCGGCGGATGTTGTCCAGCGTGATCGCACCGAGAAGCTGTTCGTCCTTCCGGCGGATGAGAAACAGCGGCAGGGCGGTACCGCCTGAAACCGATCGCTGCGCCCAGTACACGCGGTTGGTAAAGGCTTTTCTGCTCAGGTGATCTTCGGCCCAGCTGGGCTCCCACGGAACAAGGTAGTCTTCTGATGCCGCCCGCAGGCTTGACCAGGCCCGAAAATCCGAATGCACCGGTGGGCGCAGCGTCATCCGCTCCGTCTCGATCTTCAGCTTGCGGAAGCTGCGCAGCATCACGCCACTCGCCGCTCCTGTAGTTGTGCCAGCGTGGGTGCCGCCTCGACAGGCCCATAAAGCGCCAAAGCAGCAGGCGCCGCCTGAGCCATCGTTGCCGCAAATTCGCGCACATCACCGGTGGTGACGGCGTCGATCATGGCGACGGTTTCTTCCAGCGGGGGCACACGGTCCCAGATCTGCACAAGCCGCGCCAACCGCTCTGCGCGGTTCGACGGGCTTTCCAAGCCCATCAACAAGCCGGCTTTCATCTGCGCGCGCGCGCGGGCGACTTCGGCCGGTGACATATCTTCAGCCGCGCGCTTCATCTCGTCGATTGTGATCTCCGCCAACTCTCCCAGCTTTTCCTGCGACGTGCCGGCGTATATCGTCGTCATTCCGGTGTCAGCATAGGCACCCGCCTGCGCAAAAATCGAGTAACACAGCCCGCGGGTCTCGCGGATTTCCTGAAACAACCGGCTCGACATGCCGCCACCAAGAGCGGACGCGTATATTTGCGCCGTATAGATACGATCATCGCAGTACCCCGGGCTTTCGAACGCCAAGGCAAAATGCGCCTGCTCGAGATCTTTTGCCTGCCGCCGCTCGCCGCCAAAAAACTGTGCCCCGGCGGCTGCTTCTGACGGCTTGTTTCTCATGTCGCCGAAAAGCACTTCTGCCTGTTTGACGATTTCATCGTGATCAATGGCACCGGCAGCAGACAGGATCATCTGCGCTGGTCCATAGTGTTGCGCAATAAAATCCTTCAGATCGTCCCGGGTAAAGGCAGACACCCGCTCGGCGGGCCCAAGAATGGTACGTCCCATGGGGTGATCAGGATACGCCTGCTCCTGAAGCCAGTCAAAGATGACATCATCGGGCGTATCCAGTGCCTGTCCGATCTCTTGCAGGATCACCCCGCGCTCGACCTCGATTTCGGATGCTTCCAGCGTCGGGTTCAGCAGGATGTCGGCAATCACGTCCAACGCCAGCGGCACGTCGTTTTGCAACACCCGCGCATAGTAGGCTGTGACCTCGCGGCTGGTGTACGCATTGATGTAGCCGCCAACATCTTCAATGCTCTCTGCGATCTGCAGCGCTGACCGTCGTTTTGTCCCCTTGAACGCCATGTGCTCAAGAAAATGCGCAATACCGTTCTGTCGTGACGTCTCGTTACGCGCGCCGGCAGTGACCCAGACGCCAATGGAAGCCGAGGCAAGCCCCGGCATTTCTTCAGTGACAATCCGAAAGCCGTTGTCCAGTTGGTGCTGTTTCAATGTCACGTGGAAATCTGTCCCTTGATGTGGTGCTTCAGTGCTTCTAGGTCGTTTGGCACGCGTGTTACCCGTTCCGACCTGTCATACAGGTCAGCCATACGCGCAGGCAAGTCGGGGTGAATGCCGCTTGCCTCTTCGACGGCTGCCGGAAACTTTGCCGGGTGTGCCGTTGCCAGCGTTACCATCGGGACGCCCTTTTGGCGGTGTTCTTCAGCCACTTTCACTCCGATGGCGGAATGCGGACACAACAGCTCTGTTGCGCTTTTCAGCGTGGCGGCGATTGTCTGCGACGTTTCCTGTTCGGATGCACGGCCAGAACTGTAATGTGATTGCAAGACCTGCATCGCGCCCTGACTGACCTCAAAGCCCCCGGCCTTAAGCTCATCCATCAACTGCACGATTGCCGCGCCCTCGCGGTCATAGGCGTCAAACAGTGCGCGCTCAAAGTTTGAACTGACCTGAATGTCCATTGACGGGCTTATGGATGGTACAGTGTCACCCTTGTGATAGCCCTGCCCTGTCAGACAGCGGTGCAGGATGTCATTCTGGTTCGTCGCGACAACCAGCCGGTCTATCGGCAGGCCCATCTGTTTGGCGATGTATCCGGCAAAGATGTCGCCAAAGTTTCCGGTCGGCACAGTAAAGCTGACGTTGCGGTACGGCGCACCGAGGCTGACGGCAGAGGAGAAATAGTACACGACCTGCGCCAGCACACGACCCCAGTTGATCGAATTGACCCCGGCAAGCTGCACGCTGTCGCGAAACTCGAAGTCGTTGAACATATCCTTCAGCCGCGCCTGACAGTCATCAAAGTCGCCGTCCATCGCCAGCGCGTGCACGTTCGCCTCTGTCGGTGTGGTCATCTGCCGGCGCTGGACTTCGGAAATGCGTCCATGTGGGTAGAGGATAAAGACGTCGACGTTCTCCAACCCGCGAAATGCCTCGATCGCCGCAGAACCCGTATCGCCCGAAGTTGCACCGACAATGGTGACCCGCGCGCCCTTTCGACCAAGCGCTGTCTGGAACATCTGGCCGATCAGCTGCATCGCAAAATCTTTGAAGGCGAGGGTCGGCCCGTGAAACAACTCCAACAGAAAGTGTCCCTGATCGAGCTGTTTGAGAGGTGCACGCGCCGCGTGGCCAAAGCTGGCATAGGCCCGGTCGATGATGCCACGAAACTCGTCGTCGGTGAACACATCGCCAACGAAGGGGCGCATAACCAGATAGGCGATCTCTTCATAGGCCTGCCCATCGAGTGCGGCGATCTCTGCTGCCGACATCTGCGGGATGGTTTCGGGCACGTACAGCCCGCCATCACGGGCCAGACCGCTCAGCATGGCGTCTTCGAAGTTCAGCACCGGTGCGGTGCCACGAGTAGAAATGTATCGCATGACAGGTCAGTTTTGCTTGGCGGCAGCGCCGCGACGGAGAAAATACAAGGTCATCAGTAACCAGATTGCGGCCAATGAGAACCAAGTGATGGCGTATTGCAAGTGATCGTTCGGAATGGCGGCAGTGTCTACAGGCATTGGCGTCACCGGACCGCCTGATTGCGGCGCATCACGCCGGACGACCAGTACCGGTCGGGTGTCGAGTGCTTTTGCCATGGCCTGAACGTCGCGGGCGAACCAGATGTTATCAGTCAGATCAGGCTCTGGCGTGTAACTGTCCGTTTCCTGCGGCCACTGCAAATTGCCGATGACGCGCGTCGCAGGCCCCTCTTCGAAGCGGAGTTGCTGGGTCTGAGATACGGGCACAAAGCCCAGATCGATCAGGATATCTCCTTCAGGGTGGATCATCGGGCGGATGATGCGGTAACCCGCACCTACCTGCTTTTTGGAAACAAGAACCCTGAGATACTCTGCCCGCAACGTCCCGGTAACTTCGACTGGCAGGTAGGCATCCGTTGTCGGATCGGGGGCCGACGGGAGTGCCACCGGTGCATCGGAGATGCGCGCGTCAATCTCCTGCAGAATACCCTCTTTCCACGCAAGCCGCTGGACCTGCCACACACCGAGGGACATCAGGATGGCGGCCCCGCCAAGGCCTATCGTCAACAGGAATGCAAATCTCTTCATGGGCTGCGATCCAAAGGAAAAGCGCGCGAAATTCGCGCGCTTTACTCTATTATTTGATCAGTGCTTAGTGCGCGCCGGGCATCTGGCCCACGCCGTAGATGTACACTGCGAAGAACAGGAACAGCCAGACGACGTCAACGAAGTGCCAGTACCATGCGGCAGCTTCGAAACCGACGTGTTTCTCCGGCGTGAAGTGGCCTTTCATCGCACGGAACAAACACACGGTCAGGAAGATTGTCCCGATGATCACATGGAGGCCGTGAAAACCGGTTGCCATAAAGAAGTTCGAATAGAACTTGTCGCCGCCGAATTCCCAGCCCTTGTAGAGCAGGTAGGAGTATTCATAGGCCTGAAGCACCGTGAATAGTACGCCCAATACGATAGAGATCGCGAGACCGGCAATCAGATCCTTGCGGTTGTTTTCATGCACCAAGGCGTGGTGCGCCCATGTCACGGCACAGCCGGACAGCAGCAGGATCAGCGTGTTGATCAGTGGCAGGTGGAACGCATCCACGTGGTAAATCTCGGGCTGGATGTACTCGGTGCCGACATATTCGCTCATCGGATAGATGGCGTTCTTAAAGAAGCTCCAGAACCAGGCCGCGAAAAACATTACTTCGGACATGATGAACAGGATGAACCCGTATCTCAGACCGATGCGCACCACAGGTGTGTGATCGCCGACGCCGCTTTCCGTGACAACTTCTGACCACCATGCGAACATGACGTACAACACGCCAACAAAGCCGATCCAGAACATCCAAGGTGTGATGTTCTGCATCCAGAGCACAGCACCAAAGAGCATCACGAACCCCGAAAGCGCGCCAAGAAGCGGCCAGATTGAGGGGTTCAGGATGTGATAGTCGTGATTTTTTTCATGGGCCATATCGGTGTCCCTCTTGCCTTATTATTCTTTAGTTCAGACTTGTCTGAACTGGCGTTGCGTCACTGTCCTGCAGGTTTGCGGTGTCTTCCGGCAGGTCGATTTCGTAAAAGGTGTAGCTGAGTGTGATTGTGTGGATGTGCTTGCCGTCGCGATCGTCCACGATCTCCGGGTCAACATAGAAAGTGACCGGCATTTGCACCCGCTCGCCGGGCTGCAGAACCTGCTCCTCGAAACAGAAGCACTGGATCTTGTTGAAAAACCCACCTGCCTGATAAGGTGTCACGTTGTAGCTTGCGGAGCCGGCTACGGGCCGATCCGTCGGATTGTAGGCCTCATAAAAGGCCAACCCTGTTTCCCCGATGCGCACTTCCATTTCGCGCACAACGGGCTTGAACTCCCACGGCATGTAGTTGTTCAGCGATCCGTCAAACCGAACGGTTATCGTCTGGTCCAGAACGTCTTCGGGGGCCACATCAGATACGCCGGTCACACCGCCAAATCCGGTCACGCGGCAGAACCAGTCGTAGAAAGGTACCGAAGCCCAAGCCAGCCCGCCCATCAGCACCACCACGCCAACGGTCTGCGCCACTGTCTTGGCTGGCCCTTCAAATCGGATCATTGCGACAGCTCCGATGCAGAAGGCATTTCAAAGTCGCCGTTGGTGACCTTGGTAAAGGTCAGCGCCAACACCAGCACCACAAAACCGGCCAGCATCAAACCGACGCCGATATTGCGGCCCCGGCGGCGATTATGCAGTTCATGTTCCGCACGAAGTGCCATTTTTCACCAACCTCCCAATCCAAACGGGCGCAGCGCGGCCTCAAGAAGGATGACGCCGAAGTGCGCAAAAAGATACCACAGCGACAGGCGGAAGAACTTCTTTTCCACCACGTAGCCGTCCGCCTCTGCCGTGCTTTCATCCCGCCGCCAGATGTCGACCGCCCCTTTGAGGAACAGCGCATTCAAGACAACGGCCACGGCAAGGTAAACCGGCCCGCCAATAGCAGTGAAGCCTGTTCCGACCGCGAGCAGCGCCAACAACACGGTATAGGCGATGATATGCACGCGCGTTGCGCGACGCCCGTGCGTCACGGTCAGCATCGGTACACCCGCATCGTCGTAGTCAGACTTCATGAACAGGGCGAGCGCCCAAAAATGCGGAGGTGTCCACATGAAGATGAGAGCAAACATCAACCATGCTTCAAGAGAGAAACTACCGGTGGCAATGACCCAGCCGATGACCGGCGGAAATGCTCCCGCCGCACCACCGATAACGATGTTTTGCGGTGTCGATCGCTTGAGCCACATCGAGTAGACCACAGCGTAAAAGAAAATTGTGAACGCCAGCAACGCTGCCGCAAGCAAGTTTGCCGACAGGCCCAGCATCATCACGGACAGCCCCGACAGAGCACAGCCAAGGTAAAGCGCCTCGCGCGGCTCGACCTTACCTGCCGGTATCGGGCGTTTCGTCGTGCGCCGCATCACTGCGTCGATGTCGGCATCCCACCACATATTCAGCGCACCGGAAGCCCCGGCACCGATTGCGACAAACAGGATCGAGGCGAAAGCAATTACCGGATGAACAGCAACCGGCGCGGCCAAAAGCCCGACCAAAGCGGTGAACACCACCAGTGACATGACGCGTGGTTTGAGCAGCGCGAAGTAATCGCCAAGCTCCGCATCATTGTCTTGCGGTGTTGATGTGTAACTTACATCGGCCATTCACAAATCCGTTTCAGGTTTGATAGCCGGCCCGCATCACGCGCCGGCCCTACTGTCAGTTGGAAGCCAGAACGCGGGTGCGCGGAATACCAGCGTATTCCTCTTTCGCCTCGCCCAGCCACACTCGATAGGCCTCTTCGGACACCACCTTCACGGTGATCGGCATATACGCATGGTAGAAGCCGCACAGCTCAGAACACTGGCCAAAGTAAATACCTTCTTTTTCCGCGCTGAACCAAAGCTCCGCCAGACGGCCGGGTACGGCGTCCTGCTTCACGCCAAACGCCGGAATTGTCCACGCGTGGATCACGTCGGCACCGGTGACTTGCATCACGACTGTCTTGCCCACAGGCACCACCACTGCCGTGTCCGTCGCCAGCAGGAATTCGTCGCGCGAGTAGCCCGCGTCAACCAGCTTGGCTTCCATGTGTTCGTCCAGAACGAAGGGCGTCACATTGGCGTCATCGGGGCGGTCTGCTTCGCTGAGTGTCGCGGGCGCACCAAGCATGTAGCTGTCAAAGGCAAACCCTTCGTCAACGTACTCATAGCCCCAGTACCACTGATACCCTGTAACCTTGATGGTGATGTCCGCCTCGGGGATTTCCTGCTGCTTGAACAGAACGGGCAACGAAAAGGCGCCGATAAAAACCAGAATGACAATCGGTACTACGGTCCATGCAATCTCGATTGGCGTGTGGTGCGTAAAGCTCGCCGGGTTGGGGTTGCGCTTGGAATTGTAGCGTACGATCACCCACCCCATCAGCGCGGTTACGAACAGCGTGATGATCGTGATGATCACGAGAATCATGCCGTCCAGCCACTGGAGATCTGACGCCAGTTCGGTCACAGCAGGTTGAAACCCGGTGCCCTTGTCCACTGGAACGCCAATAATTTCGAGGTTTTCCTGCGCTTGCGCGGCCGTGGCTCCGAAACCGGCTGCGAGGCCCGCGAGTGTGAATAGTCGTGTCATATGCCGTCCTGATCTTAGGCTGATCTTTGGATCATGTTGCGCATTGTGAGAGGGGATTGGTAGCGCACCGTCCCTCTCCGTTGAATTTCTGGTCCTAACAATCATATTCTGAAGCCAAGATAAAGAGTTCTGCTTGCGTCATTCAGACGCTTCTATCGAAATAAACACCACTTCCGGAGCATTTTTCATGAGCGACGCCCCATTCTCTCCCCTTAAGGACAATCTGGACAGGGATGCGGCGCTAAATGTGCTGCGTGCCGCGACCGATGGTGCAGATGACGGGGAACTCTTTTTCGAAAGACGCCGCTCTGAAGCGCTTGTTTTTGACGATGGCCGGTTAAAGACGGCAAGCTACGACGCCGCTGAAGGGTTCGGGCTGCGCGCGGTGCGTGGCGAAGTCGCCGGATACGCGCATTCCACCGACATTTCCGAAACAGCACTGAAACGGGCCGCGGAAACGGCACGTCTTGCCGTGGGCGATGGCGGCGGGACATGGGCGGATGCGCCCAACCGGACGAACAAGCGCCTTTACACAGATGCGGACCCGATTGCAGGGGCAAGTTTTCCCGTCAAGGTCGAGACCCTGCGCGAGATCGACAGCTTTTTACGCGATTTGGACAAGCGGGTGGTTCAAGTATCGGCCACAATCGCAGCCAGCCTTCAGGAAATCGAGATTTTGCGCCCAGACGGTCAGCATCTGCGTGACACCCGGCCGATGACGCGCGTCAACGTGTCGGTGATTGTCGAAAAAGACGGTCGCCGCGAGGCGGGCTCCGCCGGCGGTGGCGGACGCGTCGGCCTTGACGGCCTGATAGACCCTGCCGACTGGCAGGCCAAGGCACGGGAAGCGCTGCGCGTGGCGCTCGTCAATCTCGAAGCGATCCCCGCGCCTGCCGGAGTTATGGACGTGGTATTGGGCCCGGGCTGGCCCGGCATTTTGTTGCACGAGGCCATCGGCCACGGGCTGGAGGGCGATTTCAACCGAAAGGGCTCTTCGGCTTTTGCCGGTCTGATGGGCGAACGTATCGCATCCAAAGGTGTTACTGTTCTTGATGACGGAACAATCCCGGATAGACGCGGTTCGATCACGATTGACGATGAAGGGACACCGTCAGGCAAGAACGTCCTGATTGATGACGGTATTCTGGTTGGGTACATGCAAGACCGTCAAAACGCGCGTCTGATGGGCGTCGCGCCAACTGGCAACGGGCGCCGCGAAAGCTTTGCGCACGCACCGATGCCGCGCATGACGAATACCTACATGCTGGGCGGTGACGCGACCCGCGAAGACATTGTTGCGGATCTGAAAGACGGTATTTACGCCGTCGGCTTTGGCGGCGGTCAGGTGGACATTACGAACGGCAAATTCGTCTTTTCCTGCACCGAGGCCTATCGGGTGAAAGATGGTAAAATCGGCGCACCGGTCAAAGGTGCGACGCTGATCGGTGACGGGGCGACCGCGCTCAAACAGATTAGGGCCATCGGCGATGACATGGCTCTGGATCCGGGCATGGGCAACTGCGGAAAAGCCGGGCAATGGGTACCGGTGGGCGTGGGCCAGCCGACGCTTATGATCGGGGGCTTGACCGTCGGAGGAGCCGCAGCCTGAACGGGCCTGCCTCCCCATAAATAGCGAGTGTCTGCGCCGCATCAGTTCATAGCTTGTTAACCAAGAGAACTTAAAACTGATTCTGCAACAGACGGAGGCCGGGATGACTGAAAAGGACCACGATCCTTCTTCCACTCACCCCCCACTCCCACCCACCTCGGAAGATGACAGGTTTTCTCGTCTCCGTCTTTTGCGCTCGCGCCGGGTTGGTGTAACGACGTACAAACGACTACTGACTGAACACGGCACCGCGCAGAACGCGCTGGCCGCGCTGCCCGAGGTGGCGCGCGCCGCGGGCGTTGAGTCTTACGAAATTTGCCCCGAGGCAGTCATACAGGCCGAACTCAACGCCGCGCGCGCTGCCGGCGCACAACTGGTATGTGAAGGAACAGCCGCATACCCAGCCCAGCTTGCCGAGATCGAGGATGCGCCGCCCTTTCTGTGGGTGATCGGTGACACATCCTTGCTGCACCGTCCCATGATCGCGCTTGTCGGTGCGCGCAACGCATCCTCGCTCGGGACTCGCATGGCAAAAAAACTGGCCCAAGATCTGGGTGCTGAAGGCTACGTCGTGGTGTCGGGTCTGGCGCGCGGCGTCGATGCGGCAGCGCATCTGGCAACACTGCAAACCGGAACACTCGCGGTGCTGGCAGGCGGTGTTGACGTAATTTATCCGGCAGAAAATGCGGACCTTGCCGCATCCATAGCGGTTCAGGGTTTACGCGTTTCAGAGCAACCCATGGGTTTGCAGCCCATGGCGCGTCATTTTCCGGCACGCAATCGGATTATTTCTGGGATGAGTGCCGCAACCGTCGTGGTAGAGGCCGCCAGCAAATCCGGCAGCCTGATCACAGCGCGCGATGCGCTCGATCAGGGGCGTGATGTGTTGGCGGTGCCGGGCAATCCGCTGGATGCCCGTGCTGCGGGATGCAATCAGTTGATCCGCGACGGCGCGACACTTGTCCGTTCTGCCGATGACGTGCTGGAGGCGCTGGCACCACTGCACCCGGTGCAGGCAGATCTTCCCCTGACGCCCGCGCCACAGCAACCAGAGCGGCCCCCCGCTCCTGTCAAAAAACATCTCCGTCAGGTCGCCAGACTGCACCAACAGATTCTATCCCGCCTCAGCCCGGCACCAGTTGCCGAAGACCAGCTGCTCCGTGACCTGTCGGTTACTGCATCAGAAGCAGCGCCCGCCTTGCTCGATCTGGAACTGGACGGACAGATAAAGCGGCAAGCCGGCGGGCTACTGTCTCGGGGGTAAATTGGTTTTAGCACACCTCGGGCGTGACAGGGGCGAACCTCGCGCAGAGCGCGGGATCAGACCACCACACATCCTGCGCGTCATAACTGCGATGCTTGACCTGCCAGACGCCGAATGATTTCACGAATAGCGCGTGATAACGATCAAGATTTCCGGCAACCGGGTCATGCGCGCCGCGGCGATATGCCGGCGTTTCCACGGGGTTGATCGGCGCCCCTCCAGGCCGTTGTGCTGTGGCGCTGACAAAGGCCACATCGCCCGAAATGCGCAGACTGCTGACGACAAATTCCACCGGCGGACCAACAACGAACTCGGCAAATGGACGCAGGGCATCAAGCAACTCCACACGTTCTGCGGACCCTCTGGCGGGTTCATACCAGCTTTGCGCAACAGCATGGTTTGGCAGCAATAAAATGAATAATATCAATGATCTGATCAGCATCGTCAGTTGCTCTGTTTTACCGGCCATTCGTCGTTCAGCGCCAGGGTCGTTTCACCGATGGTCTTTCGCGCCATTGAAAATATTTGCTTGCGCCCCACCTCTGTCACGGCCATAGACACGTCACATTTGCGCTCAGAGGTACTCTATTTCATGCCGGTTGTTGTTGTCGAATCTCCTGCAAAAGCAAAAACCATCAACAGCTATCTGGGCAAGGACTACACGGTTTTGGCGTCATATGGCCACGTGCGAGATCTGCCGCCCAAGGATGGTTCTGTCGATCCCGATGACGGCTTTGAAATGCAGTGGGAAGTGGCGTCCGACAGCCGCAAGCATGTCAAAGCGATCGCCGATGCGCTCAAGGAAGACAACGCACTGATTCTGGCGACTGACCCCGACCGTGAAGGCGAGGCAATCAGCTGGCACCTGCACGAGGCGCTAACCAAGAGGAAGTCGATCAAAAAGGACACACCGGTCAGCCGCGTGGTCTTTAACGCGATCACCAAATCCGCTGTCACCGACGCAATGAAGAACCCCCGCCAGGTAGACATGCCGCTGGTCGAGGCATATCTGGCCCGCCGCGCACTTGATTACCTTGTTGGTTTCAATCTCAGCCCAGTGCTGTGGCGCAAGTTGCCCGGTGCCAAGTCTGCCGGTCGTGTGCAATCCGTGACCCTGCGCATGATCGTCGAGAGGGAAATGGAGATCGAGGCCTTCCGCGCCCGCGAGTACTGGTCGGTGAAAGCTTTGTTGGCAACTCCGCGCGGTCAGGAGTTCGAGGCACGTCTGACAGTTCTGGCAGGCAATAAACTCGACCGATATGACATCGAGAACGGGACTCAGGCGGAAATGGCCGTGCAGGCCATTCAAAGCAGGGATCTCAACGTCACCTCAGTTGAGGCCAAGCCAGCAAGCCGCAATCCATCTGCCCCCTTTATGACCTCGACCCTGCAGCAAGAAGCGAGCCGAAAGTTCGGCATGGGCGCGCGTCAGACAATGAGCACAGCCCAGCGCCTGTATGAGGCCGGCTATATTACTTACATGCGAACCGATGGCATCGATATGGCACCCGAAGCGGTGACCGCGGCCCGGGAAGCGATCAAAACGCTTTATGGCGAAAACTACGTGCCGGACAAACCGCGCATGTACAAAAACAAAGCCAAGAACGCGCAAGAGGCGCATGAATGCGTGCGCCCAACAGACATGATGACCAAAGCGGAGGACCTGAAGACCTCCGATGCCGACCAGCGCAAGCTTTATGACCTGATCTGGAAGCGCACGCTGGCCTGCCAGATGGAAGCGGCCCGTCTGGAGCGCACCACGGTCGAGATCGCCTCGGAAGACGGGCAAGTCGGCTTGCGCGCCTCAGGTCAGGTGATGATGTTCGATGGGTTTTTGCGTGTTTACGAGGAAGGCCGCGACGATGTGGTTGTCGATGATGACGACAAACGGCTTCCCCAGATCGATCAGGGGGATGCAATGGACAAGCGCAGCGTCACGCCCGAACAGCATTTTACGCAACCGCCTCCCCGCTTCACCGAGGCGACGTTGGTCAAACGCATGGAAGAATTGGGGATAGGCCGACCATCGACCTATGCCTCTATCGTAACGACAATCCAAGACCGCGAATATGTCCGGAAAGAAAAGAATCGCCTGATCCCCGAGGACAAGGGACGGTTGGTGACCGCCTTTTTGACGAACTACTTCCGTAAATACGTCGGCTACGACTTTACAGCGGACCTCGAAGACCAACTGGACACGGTCAGTGCCGGTAACGCGGACTACAAAGAAGTGCTGGGGCGATTCTGGCGCGATTTCTCAGCCGCGGTCGCAGAGACGGCAGATTTGCGGATCACCGAGGTTCTTGAAAAGATCAACGAGGTGCTGGAACCGCACCTATTCCCGCCAAACGCCGACGGAACTGATCCGCGTCTGTGCCCGAACTGCGGCGCCGGCCGGTTGTCCATGCGCACCGCGCGATCTGGTGGCGCTTTTATCGGGTGTTCCAATTATCCGGAGTGCAGATATACCCGCGCCTTCGGCCCCCCCGGCCAAGAAGACGACAGCGGCATTCCGCCAGAAGGCAAATTTCTTGGCGAAGATTCCGACGACAAGATATTCGCGTTCAAAGGACGTTTCGGGCCTTATGTCCAACGCGGCGAAGTCACAGACGACAACAAAAAACCGCCCCGACAGTCGATCCCAAAGGACTGGCCACCGGAGAATTTGGATCTGGAACAGGCGGTAAAGCTTTTGTCGCTTCCGCGCGAGATCGGCCCTCACCCCGAAGACGGTGTACCAGTTTGGGCAAATATCGGGCGATACGGCCCATATCTGAAGCATGCCGCATCCACATCGGAACGGGGAGGCACCAACGCCAACCTTGAAAGCATTGATGAAGTCTGGACTGTCGGGATGAACCGCGCGGTGCAATTGCTGGCTGAAAAAGTCGCGAGCCGTGGAGGCCGCGGGCAGCCGGCAAAAACACTTCGAGAGTTGGGTGAACACCCTGATCAAGGCGGGCTTGTCGCGATTATGGAAGGCAAATACGGGCCTTACGTGAAATGGGACAAGATTAACGCCACCCTCCCGAAAGACAGCGATCCTGCTGAATTTACGATGGAAGCAGCCGTAGAGTTGATCGAGGAAAAGGCAGCCAAAAAAGGTAAGGGACGCCGCAAAACAGCAACCAAAAAGACGGCCACCAAAAAGAAAACCACAGTCAAAAAGACGGCGTAAGCGCCAGCTTTTCCTCACCTTTCTGCAGTATGTTGCACATGCACATAGGGTTGTGAAACTCAGGGACGTAGCTTAAGCTAATTGAAGAATTCAGCTACGGCGTAGCGATTGAGGGACAAAAACTTCCGGACTGCCACCCGGACGCAAGGAAGCAACATGAAAAAAGTTTATGGATCAGCGTCAGAGGCGCTTGATGGCATTTTGCATGACGGCATGTTAATTGCCGCCGGTGGGTTCGGACTGTGCGGCATCCCCGAGTTGTTGCTGCAGGCGATCAAGGAAGCTGGCACCAAAGATCTGACGTTTGCGTCGAACAATGCAGGTGTGGATGATTTCGGCATTGGCATCCTTTTGCAGACAAAGCAGGTGAAAAAGATGATCTCGTCTTACGTGGGCGAGAACGCAGAATTCATGCGGCAATACCTCTCCGGCGAGTTGGAACTGGAGTTCAATCCGCAGGGGACATTGGCCGAGCGCATGCGGGCAGCCGGATGCGGTATTCCCGGCTTTTACACAAAAACCGGCGTGGGAACCGTGATTGCAGAGGGCAAGGAGCACAAGGATTTCAATGGCGAGACCTACATCCTCGAAGAAGGTATCTTTGCAGATCTGAGCATCGTGAAAGCATGGAAAGCGGACGAAACGGGCAACCTTGTGTTCCGTAAGACCGCCCGCAACTTTAACCCTCCGGCCGCAATGTGCGGCAAGATCTGCGTGGCCGAGGTTGAAGAGATCGTGCCGCTTGGCAGCCTTGAACCAGATCAGATTCATCTTCCCGGTATTTACGTGCACCGCCTGATACAGGGCGAGCATGAAAAACGCATCGAACAACGAACAACACGCGCCGCCTGAGGCTTTGCATGGCTGATACGTCTTTTGGAACTGAAGAGAACTTAAGCAACGCAGACCTCGCGTTTGACGACCGGGGCTTCGACAGTTTTACGCGTGCCGATGTCTCTATGATCATCACCAACCCAAATCTGGATGACAATCCGATCGTCTATGTAAACGAGGCATTTACCCGATCCACCGGGTATGCCAGATCCGCGTCTATCGGACGGAACTGCCGTTTTCTGCAAGGTGAGGACACGGACAAACAATCGGTTGATCGCATGCGCGCGGCAATCGAGTCCGAAGATACCGTCAGCCTCGACGTTCTCAATTACAAAGCCAATGGCGCGCCGTTTATGAACCGCATCATTATAGCGCCGATCAAAGACAAAAGCGGGAAGACCGAATATTTCATCGCGTTCCAGAAAGAGCTGACCTCGGAAGAACGTGAAGCGGAGAAAGGTTCGATCAACGAGCAGCTGATGGAAGTGCAAAACCGCGTTCGGTCAGACATGTCGATGATCGTTGGCATGATCCGTCAGCAGACTGCAGCAACCTCTGTGCCGGACGACTACGTGGCCCTCGCCCGTCGTGTTGAGACGCTCCAGTTGCTTTACGAAGAGATGAAACTGTCTGATCAGCAATCAAATCGCGATTCGATCCAGATGGGCAGTTTTATTTCGCGTCTCGCCAGCGCCATTGCGCACAGCGAAGGCCGCCCCGGCATACGCATGAACATGCAGATCGAACCCCTTGAGGTGCCGATTGAGGTAGCAACGCGTGTTGGCCTTGTGGTTTCCGAGCTTTTGACCAATGCATTCCAACACGCCTTTGAGCGGATGGATTCGGGGCTGGTCGAGATTCGCATGTCTCAGTTAAGCGCGGGCGGTTTGCGCCTGATCCTTTCCGACGATGGAATCGGCATACCCTCCAAAGTGGCGTGGCCAAGCCGCGAAACTATGGGAGGTCGTGTGATTACCGGTCTGATTGAAGGGCTGGAGGGAACTTTGCATCTGGGCCGTGGCGCGGCTGGCAGCTTCATTACCATAGACGTGCCAGCGGGCGCGTCAGTCACCGACTAAAAGGACGAGTTATGCCCTGGGATCGAAACCAGATGGCCGCGCGCGCGGCTGAAGAGCTTGAAGACGGCATGTATGTGAACCTCGGGATTGGCATTCCGACGCTCGTCGCGAATTACGTGGGCGACAAGGATATCACGCTGCAGTCAGAGAATGGCATGCTAGGTATGGGCCCCTTCCCGCTCGAAGGAGACGAAGACCCTGATCTGATCAACGCTGGCAAACAAACGATCACTGAACTGCGGCGCACATCTTATTTTGACAGCGCCACGTCCTTTGGCATGATCCGCGGCGGCAAAATCGCTGCAGCAATTCTCGGCGCGATGGAAGTTGCTGAAAATGGCGATCTTGCGAACTGGATGATCCCCGGCAAGCTCGTCAAAGGCATGGGTGGTGCAATGGATCTCGTTGCAGGTGTCGGCAGGGTTATCGTCGTGATGGACCACACAAACAAACACGGTGACAGCAAAGTGCTGAAAGAATGTACCCTGCCCCTCACCGGCAAAGGCGTGGTTGACCGGATCATTACCAACCTGGGTGTTCTTGATGTGGTCGATGGCGGCTTGCGGATCGTGGAATGCGCAGACGGCGTGACAGAGCAGGAGTTGCGGGACGCAACCGAAGCGACGATCGTCTGACAACGGGATAAACTGCGCGGTCTATGGCACAATAGCCATTCGTGTGCTGTCACGTGACGGTGCCGAAACGAGGTCTGCACACTTTAAAACAACACATCGTTCGTATTCGCGGGCCAAAATCGGAATGACCTAGGCCTTGCGCGGTTCAGATGCAGCGCGGCACGCCTTGGTTAAGCAACTGATCATCAGCGCAAGGGACAAAACCGCCAGGCTCGCACCGCTGCGGCCTATGGTGAACGCATGTTGCGACCGTCGCCGCGAATGGGCACACGGCTTCAAACTCAGTTAAGTCCGGCAAACACACAGCCGTCTGAAACGAGTTCCGGCGGTGTCAGGCAAAGGCCTCTCGCGACCTGAAACGCGGCGAGTACCTTGGGCACGTAATCCCGTGTCTCCGCAAAGGGAGGCACGCCCTTGTACTTGCGCAGCGATCCTTCACCGGCATTATATCCGGCCAAAACCATGATCGGATCGCCATCAAACTCTTCCATCAGCCAATCAAGATATGCAACGCCACCACTGATGTTCTGACTGGGTGACCGGATATCGGTTACACCAAAGCGTTCCGCAGTGGCAGGCATCAGTTGCATCAGGCCCGTTGCACCGGCGTGACTGACAGCATCAGACTTGCCTGCCGATTCCACCGAGATCACAGCCAGAACCAACGCTGGTGACACACGGGTGCCAACTGTTGATCGCAGGATGTCGATCCCGTTGGTGCGCGCAATGTTCTGCATATGCTGCAATCTTGGTTGCGGAACCTCGCCAATGCCGGTGATGACGTCCATCGCACTGAACAGGCGACCGGGTCCGGAATCGCTTAGTGCAGGTGATATACGTTTCCAGAACCATCCATATGATCCGATATCGCGCCGGATACTGCCATCCGGGTTCAACTCCGGTGACGGCGCCGGTGTCACGATTTCCGGCGGTTCCCGCCGTGCCATCCGATCGAGGACAGCCGCTTGCTCTGCCGGATCAATCTGAACGGTCAAACGTTTGGTGCCCGATTTTGGCACCCCCACCCGTTTGGCGCTGAAGTCTGGAAATGGCGCAGGTGTTTCAGCCGCTAAAGGAGATGCGACAATGATCGCTGCGACCATCGCTGCGGAAAAAAGTACATGCATTGGACCTGCTCGAGCCTCGTTTGCATTGTTTTATAAGCTCCTTATTGCAGAGCTTGCCCATTCTGACCAGAGAATCCGGTGCATGAAGGCGGCGATTTCGCCACAATCCCCCCTGTTTTGTCCGGTTCACCCCCTCAGAACAAATTTTAAATCCATTATAAACAGCGGCTTAATAAAAAGTTTCCAATTTTTAAGGCGTCGGCAGGAAAAGTCACATTTGCTGTCAAATTCATGCCCCAATCCCCCGTCTATATGACGCCATACCAAGTCGGACGGACCACAACGAGAGATACGGTCACTAAGGACGGCAAGGTTAGTGTACGTAAATCAAGTGATCCTTTGGAGGGACATACCATGATGAAATTTATCAAAAACTTCCGCAAAGACGAAGACGGTGCCGTTACGGTTGACTGGGTTGTACTGACAGCTGCTGTTGTTGGTCTGGCAGTTGCTGCTTACAGCTCCATCGAAGGTGGCGCGACTGAACTGACAGGCAAGACATCTGACTTCCTGTCCGCTCAAGACCCAGCCCTCGCAGCTGGCGGCAACATCCAAGACGGTGGCGGTGCTGCCGACGCTGGTGCCGACGCTGGTGGCGACGCAGCAGTTCCAGCAGCCGACTAATTCTCGGCGCTTGAGCTAGAAAATCGGGGGCCGCCTTCTCTTGCAGGACGCGGCCCTCTTTTATGAAAAAGTATTCGCATCTAGAGGGACGTTACAATGTTTTCATATTTGAAGAGTTTCGCCAAAAACGAGGACGGTGCGATTACCGTGGACTGGGTCGTATTGACCGCCGCCGTTGCTGGTATGTGCATTGCATTCATTGTTGAACTCAAAAACGACTCTGCCAGCCTGAGCAATTTGACCGCTGATTATTTGGCAGCTCAGGATCCAGAAGCCGCGGCAGGCCGGAACATCCACGACACAGGCGCCCCTGCCGACTAAACTTTGGGTGGAACTTCGCGCGCAGAGACGCAAAGCGATCCTGCCGTTGCACGACACGCAGAAGGCGTGGTTCCCGCTCCACCAACTGACGCAATGAATTCCGCAGGTGTACGAACGCCGACACCACCGCGCCTTGTCGCGGTTTTGGCTGGTCAAAGACTGTCTCACGGACGCGCACAATTCGAACATCCTGCCCCGCATTAGACATTAGGCAATCCTGAAATTGCCACATTCACAGAGCACGCTGCTCAACGAACAACCACCGCTTCCAGAGGTTTATCGAGCGGTCTTGCAAAATGAGGTGACGACATGCGAGTAATTTTCGGAATGGTCCTGGTGGCGGGCGTGGGCCTTGCCGGTGGTGCCGTTTACATGGCCAAAGATTATATTGGCCAATACCAAAACGAGCTGGCCAAAGCGCAGGAAATGCAGCGCCAGATCGTACCGACACAAACCGTTTACGTGGCGACAAAGGCGCTTAAGTATGGTGACGTACTCAAGCCCGGAGACGTGCGCCCCGTTCGCTGGCCCGTCGATGCCGTTCCAAGCGGTAGTTTCTCAGACAAGGCTGTTATCTTCCCCGAGGAAAGCGAGGAGCACCGCCTGATCGTGCGCCCGATGGAGCCGAACGAGGCTTTGATGAAGGTGAAGGTCACGGAGCCCGGCGAAGACATCGGACTGACCACGCGTCTAGAGAAAGGCATGCGCGCCTTTGCGATCCGCGTTGACGTTGCAACGGGTGTTTCCGGCTTCCTGCGTCCGGGCGACAAGGTTGATGTGTATTGGACTGGTGCCGTGAACCTTGCGGGCAACCGTGAGGAAGTCACCAAACTGATTGAATCTGCTGTGCGGCTCATTGCGGTCGACCAGAACGATGACCAGATCAACGGCGCACGCATCGCGCGCACGGTCACTGTAGAGGCCAGCCCAGAACAGGTAGCGGCCCTTGCACAAGCTCAATCGACGGGTCGTTTGTCGCTGTCGCTGGTTGGCGCTGGAGACGACACCGAGGTGGAAGAGATCGAAGTCAATCAGGTGTCGTTGCTGGGTCTGACGGTTCCAGAACCAGTAGCAGCCGCACCAAAAAAGCGTGTTTGCTCTATTCGAACCCGTCGCGGCGCAGAGGTTGTAGCGATCCCGATCCCCTGCACAAACTAATATAAACCAACATGTTACTAAGGCGCTGCCCGTCGGGCGGCGCCTTTTTCAATTTCAGCGTGTTGCCATTTATCCACAGCAACAACGCCACGGAACCCGTTGATTATTGCAAAAAAATCAAAACCCGCGCACAGTAGCGCATACCCGGGCACTAGACCCGAAACCGAGGCGTGATCAAAAAGGGCAGGTCACATGAACATTATGAAACTATGGAAGACAGCTCTCCTAGGGCTGGCAATCAGCGTGAGTCCGCTGGCCTTAACCGGGGCCGGTGTTGCTCATGCTCAAACGTTGCGAGTAATTGCGAAAGACACTGAATCTACCCTCAACGTGGCGCAAAACCGCGCTGTTGTTGTGGAAAGCGAGGTGCCATTTGCAGAACTGAGCATCGCAAACCCCGGCATCGCGGATATCTCGTCGCTTTCGGATCGCAGCATTTACGTTTTGGGTAAAGTACCCGGAATTACAACGCTGACCCTTCTGGATGCGGCAGGTGCGCTGATTACGAACGTAGAAGTACGCGTGGCGCCGGATCTTACCGAATTTAAAGAGCGGCTTCGCCAGATCCTGCCAGGTGAGCAGATCGAAGTCCGCACAGCAAACGACGGGATCGTGCTTTCCGGCACTGTTTCCAGCGCGCAACGACTGAGCCGCGCATTGGAACTGGCCGCACGCTACGCGCCCGACCGTGTATCAAACCTGATGTCGGTTGGCGGCGTTCAGCAAGTTATGCTGAAAGTTCGTTTTGCAGAGATGAGCCGTTCGGTCTCCAAATCGCTGCAAAGCTCGCTGTCGTTCAGCGACGGGCCGATTACAGGCAACAACACAAACGCCATCAGCGGCCCCAATGGTACCGCGCTTGGCAACGGCACCGCGGGCAACTTCGCCGGCGCTGGAGGCGCAATCCGGTTCGGGTTTGACGTAGGGTCGTTCCAAGTCGGTCTTTTGCTTGAAGCCCTTGAACAAAAAGGGATGTCACGCACTCTGGCCGAACCGAACCTTGTTGCTCTCTCGGGCCAGGAAGCAAACTTCCTTGCCGGTGGCGAGTATCCGGTGCCGATCTCTGACGAAGGCGACATCAGCGTCGAATTCAAACCCTTCGGCATCGAGCTGAACTTCGTTCCGCGCGTTGTAGACGGTGACCTCATCAACTTGCAGCTCTCTGCCGCCACATCGAAGCCGGATCTGTCTAATAGTGTCACCACAGAAGACGGTTTTGCCATCGCTGCATTCGAACGCCGCGAAACGTCGACCACTGTGGAATTGCGCGACGGTGAAAGCTTTGCAATCGCGGGGCTTCTCGAAGATGACTTCGCCGATGCAGCGGCTCAGGTGCCATGGCTTGGCGACGTGCCGATCCTTGGTGCATTGTTCCGCAGCTCCGAATACGAGCGTCAGCAAACCGAGCTTGTCATCATCGTAACGGCCCACCTTGTGAGCCCGACACGAGGCGAAGCGTTGGCTCTGCCAACCGACCGGATCAAGCCACCTACCGAGGCTGATCTGTTCCTCAACGGCCACACGGTCAAAACAATCAAAGCCGGTGGTGCTGCAGGTGAAGTTGCTCAACAAGACTTCTCCGGTTCCTACGGTTACGTGATGGAGTGATCCGATGCAGAGCAACGTCAAAAAACACACCCGCACCGTCGCCTTCCTGACTGGTCTTGTCGCCCTCGCAGGCTGCGCATCAGAGCCAGGTATCTACGGCACTTTCTACCGCGAAGCAGGCGTTCAGCTTGAGACCGGTGACTTTGGACGCGCAACCCTGCACAACCAACTTGTGCAAACCTGCAAATCCAACGGAACAGGTTTTGCCAAAGCCAAAGGCGCAGGCGCAGGCGATCCGGTTGTGGTTCTCGATCCAAAGAGCACCTACAACAACCCTGTCTACCGTGTGCACTGCGATGGTCGTCTCGATGGCAAATACGCCTCGATCATCTACCGCGATTATGTGGGCAGCGCTGTCGAGAAAGACACGGTGGAGGCAGCATCAAGCGAATAACGGCACACTGCCCTACCTCGGAAAAAGGCAGAGCTTCGGCTCTGCCTTTTTTATTGGAAAACCGGTTTTGGGACGATTTCGACAATGACCAAGTCGCAGGACCATTGTGTTTAGATACCCAACAATTAGCCGGATTAAGCCCTAATCTCGCCCAAGTTCACTGCGACTTTCCCTCCAATGGGACACTTATGTCCGGTGGTTTTCGCCGGGCGGGGGCGTCGTAGGGATAAAGCGGATGATCTGGAAACAGTGGAAAACCCGCCTCTGCACAGCCTCGCGTAGCAAAGGATTATGAGGCAATGAGCAGCACAATGCCACAACCCGATATGAACTTAATCGCGGCCTGCACCGTCAGCCGGGATGTTCAAAACTTTGATTTGTTGATTGAAGACATGGAATTGGCCCTAGGCGAAAACTGGGGCGATCTGGGTTTCTCAGAAGTTCTGTCGTTTTTTGGCCAGCCAGAGGCTCAAGCGCTGGAATTTATCGCGCTCGCCATTGACGAAACCGACGAGGAAAACCTCGGCATGCTGGGTGAAATCATCAAGCAAGCCAAAAAGCGTAAGATCAAAGTGATCCTGATTGCCGAGGATGTGACCCCGGCGTCTTTGCATACGCTGCTGCGTCAGGGTGCGGACGAATTCGTTCCCTACCCTCTCCCCGAAAACGAATTGGCCGAAGCAATCGAACGCGTCCGCGCAGCCGAGCAACTTGCCGCACAAGCGCCGCAACTGCAGTCCGGTATGCAAAAGGAAGGCGCCGTGATCGTCGTGCATGGATTGGCCGGCGGGACAGGCTCTACCACAATGGCGGTGAATCTCGCGTGGGAACTGGCGACCCAGACTAAGGACGAAGAACCGAGTGTGTGCCTGCTCGACCTCGATCTCCAGTATGGATCGGTCGCAACCTACCTCGACCTTCCACGTCGCGAAGTGGTGTATGACATGCTTTCCGACACCGAAGGTATGGATGACGAAATCTTTGGCCAGTCATTGCTGACCTTCCAGGAAAAGCTGCAGGTGCTGACAGCGCCAACAGACATGCTGCCCCTGGATCTCATCGGTGCCGATGACATCAACCGCATTCTGGAAACCGCGCGCCGCCACTTTGATTACGTGGTCGTCGACATGCCGTCCACTCTTGTCAGCTGGTCTGAAGCGGTGCTGAACGCAGCGCATGTCTATTTTGCGATGGTCGAACTGGACATGCGGTCTGCACAAAACACTCTGCGCTTCAAACGCGCGCTACAGTCCGAAGAGCTACCGGTCGAAAAGCTGCGCTACGTGATGAACCGGGCGCCCAAATTCACCGATCTCAACGGCAAGAGCCGCGTCAAACGCATGGCGGAAAGCCTTGGCATTTCGATTGACGTGCATATGCCGGACGGTGGCAAGCCAATTACCCAAGGGGCGGACCATGGCCTTCCCCTCGCTTTGTCGGCGGCCAAGAACCCCTTGCGCCGTGAAATTTCAAAACTCGCACTGTCGATCCACGAGCTCGGCAAGAACGACGTTCAAGCAGCCTGATCCGATAAAGGAAATCGCGCATGTTTTCTAAGTACAAAAAAGACAAGGCCCCCGCCCCCGTCGCATTAGACGAAGCGGCTCCAAAGGTCACACCGATGGAAAAGCCCAAGGCAGAGGCGGCGACCAATCTAATTCGTAAAAAAGCGCCGATGTCTCCCGCTCAGGTCGCGCCCCTGGACAAGGAGCGCAAACGCAAAGAGCGTATGGGGGAGATCAAGCTGGATTTGCACCGCGTTCTGCTCGACAACCTCAACCTGTCAGCTATTGAAACAGCGACAGAGCAGGATTTGCGGCAGGAAATCAGTGCAATCGCCTCTGAACACCTGCAAGCGCAAAGTATCGTGCTTAACCGTGAAGACCGCCAGACGCTGACTTCAGAGCTTTACGACGAGGTAACCGGTCTTGGACCGCTCGAAACGCTGCTGAAAGACGACACAGTCAACGATATTCTGGTCAACGGCCCGCAACAGATCTTTGTCGAGCGTGACGGCAAGCTCGAACTTTCGGACGTCACCTTCAAGGATGAGCGCCACCTTCTGCGTATCATCGACAAGATTGTGTCTGCAGTCGGACGACGTGTCGATGAATCCAACCCTTACGTTGACGCGCGTCTCAAAGACGGCTCGCGTTTTAACGCAATGGTCCCGCCAGTGGCCGTGGATGGCAGCCTTGTCTCCATTCGTAAGTTCAAGAAAGACAAGCTCGGCATTGATGACCTTGTCAACTTTGGCGCTTTCACGGAAGAAATGGCAGCCTATCTACAGGCCGCTGTGGCGACACGCCTTAACGTAATCGTGTCGGGTGGTACCGGTTCTGGTAAAACAACAACGCTCAACGCGCTTTCGTCGTTTATCGACAATGCGGAGCGCATCCTGACCATCGAGGATACTGCGGAACTTCAACTGCAGCAGACCCACGTGGGCCGCATGGAAAGCCGACCACCGAACGTGGAAGGTAAGGGCGAAGTTTCACCGCGCGACTGTCTGAAAAACGCGCTTCGGATGCGCCCGGACCGCATCATCGTCGGCGAAACGCGTGGCGAAGAAGTTATCGACATGCTTCAGGCCATGAACACCGGCCACGACGGTTCGATGACCACGATCCACGCGAACTCTGCGCGCGACGGTATTTCGCGACTGGAAAACATGATCGCTATGGCCGGCATTGAGATGCCGATCAAAGCGGTGCGCAGTCAGATTTCCTCTGCTGTGAACCTGATTGTGCAGGCCTCGCGTTTGCAGGACGGTTCGCGCCGCATGACTTCGATCACCGAAATCACCGGTATGGAGGGCGAAGTCATCTCAATGCAGGAAATCTTCCGCTACCAGCGCGTCGGATTGACGCCAGACAACAAGATCATCGGGCATTTCACCGCCACGGGCGTGCGCTCGCACTATGCCGAGCGCTTCCGTTTGTGGGGTTACGATCTGCCACCATCCATCTACGAACCCATTGCTGCTCAATAAGGATCGGGAATCATGAGTATTGAACCAATTATCTATGGCCTGATCTTTGTCGCCGTGCTTGTGCTCGTCGAGGGGCTCTATCTGGTCACCTTCGGCAAGTCCATCAGCCTCAACAGCAAGGTTAACCGCCGGCTTGAGATGCTGGACAAGGGGACCAATCGCGAAGAAGTGCTGGAAAAGCTGCGCAAGGAAATGCAGCAGCACATGAAAACGAAGTCGATACCGCTTTATTCGCTTTTGGGCGAAAAAGCGCAAAAGGCGGCCATTGCCTTCTCACCGCGCCAGTTGGTGATGATTATGGGTCTTTTGGCAGGTGTCGCTTTTCTCGGTCTGACCGTAGGCACGGGCACATCGCTGCCGGTACGCATCGTGATGGCAGTTGGTATCGGCGTGGGCGCGGTGTACTTCTGGGTCAACTCAAAGGCCAACAAGCGCCTTTCGATGATCGAAGAACAATTGCCCGATGCGGTGGAATTGATGGTGCGCTCTTTGCGCGTCGGTCACCCGTTTTCGTCATCAGTGCAAATCGTATCAAAGGAGGTACAGGATCCGCTGGCCTCTGAAATGGGTATTATCGCGGATGAGGCGGCTTATGGTCGAGATATCGGCGACGCCCTGAAAGAGATGGCCGAACGGCTCGACATGCAGGATTTGCGCTTTCTGGCCGTTGCCGTGAGCATTCAGCAAACCTCCGGTGGTAACCTCGCCGAGATCCTCGCCGGTCTTTCCAAGGTGATCCGGGCCCGGTTCCGCCTGTTCCGTCGAGTGAAAGCGATTACCGCCGAAGCAAAATGGTCAGGCAAATTCCTGTCCGGCTTCCCGATCGTGTGTCTGATCGTCATCAACGTCAGCGACCCTAACTACTACGACGAAGTACGCGACCACCCATTCTTTATTCCGGCTTGCTTTGTCGTCGGTATCTTCCTCGCTGTGAACCTTTTGGTCATGCGCATTCTGACCGACATCAAGGTGTAAGGAGACACTTCCATGGACATGATTGCAAACATCCACGAAACAATCGTCGCCTACCTTGGTCCGCTTGGTCCTATGATCCTGCTGGGCACCGTTGGCCTTATTATGGTGGTCCTGACGGTCTCGATCATGCTGTCGGAACCCGAAGACCCGATGACCAAGCTGAAACGGCAGCAACAAGCGCCGACAACGGACCAGCCCATGCAGAAACTGAGGCAGGGCGGGCGCAATGAACAGCTTGAAAAGTTCGCCTCGTTTCTCGAACCGAAGGATGTCGCCGAGCTCAGCAAGCGCCAGATGGAACTGCGTCAAGCCGGTTATCAAAGCCAGGACGCCGTTCGCATGTTCCACTTTGCCCAGTTCGCGCTGGGTATTCTGGGCCTAATTCTCGCTTTTGTCTGGTTGAATCTCTTGGGCGCAGGTGAAGGATTTTCCACACAAAAAATGATGGTTTACACCATTATCCCAGGTGCAATCGGATATTATCTGCCGGTCTACTGGGTACGCCGTCGTGTCGATGCGCGCAAAGAGCAGATCGTGCACGGTTTTCCAGACAGCCTCGACATGATGCTGGTATGCGTCGAAGCGGGCCAATCGCTGGATCAGTGTATCGTGCGCGTCGCCAAGGAATTGCACGCCTCCTACCCTGCCCTTGCGCAAGAGTTTGATGTCGTGGCCTATGAAATGAAGGCCGGTAAGGAAAAGACCACCGTCTTGAACGATTTTGGCGAACGCTGTGGCGTACAGGACGTTTCATCTTTTGTGACCGTGCTAAACCAGTCGCAGCAGTTTGGTACGTCGATTGCCGAAGCACTTCGGGTTTACGCTGGTGAGATGCGCGACAAACGCGTTATGCGCGCTGAAGAGGCCGCAAACAAGTTGCCAACCAAGATGACCCTTGCCACAATGATGCTCACCGTTCCGCCGTTGCTGATCATTCTCGTTGGTCCGTCGGTCCACGGTATTACACAGCTGGGTAAACTGGGCGCCGGGTAATGACAAAAGGATCAGGGTGGGCCCCACGAGGGGCCACCTGCCTGACACTGATAATCGGTCTTGCCGCCTGTGATAGCACGGGCGGCTTTTCCGGTTCAGGAGATGATGTTTTCGCCCCCGGGGTCGATGTTCGCGCCGAAGCCCGCAGCGGGGTTGATCCCGCCGAAGTTGGGCATCGCCTGATTGCTGCCGGTGAATATGAGCTAGCCATAAAGGCGTTCAATCGCGCGGCCTTGGATCGTGGCGCGCTGGATACCGAAATTCTTTCCGGTTTGGGCACTGCAAACCTTGGGTTGGGGCGGTTAGGCACTGCAGAGGATCTTTTGCGACAGGCGGCAGAACGCGAAGACGCAGCACCTGTCGATTTCAACAACCTCGGTGTTTTGTTGATGGAAAAGGGTCAAACGTCGGAGGCCGTTCAAATATTCAAGCGGGCGTTTGCGCTCAGTAATGGGGAAAGCGTCGAAATAAGGGACAATCTGCGCTTAGCGCTCGCAAAAATGGAAAACTCTGCTACACTACCTGCAAAACAAGACAGCGAATATAAGCTGGTGCGTCGCGGTAGTACTCAATTCACGATCGAGGCGACACCAAGATGAAGGTCAGAGCAGTAAAAGGACGCCAAAGATGCGCCACCCATATATCCTATCCGCCGGTTTGGCGGGTATTATTCTTGTAGCAGGCTGTGCCGAAGAAAAAGACGAAGATTCAGTAGAACGCGCCTTTCAGGACGTGAACGTGATCGAAGAGTCCAACTTGTCGGACATCATGTTGACCGTGGCTGATCCGAACGAAGCTGTGTCTTATTTTTCGCGGACACTGAAAGACAATCCCGATCGTCTCGATCTGCGCCGCAACTTGGCAAATTCATATGTCAGAGCAAAGCGGTATCCAGAAGCAGCATTGGCTTGGAAAAGCGCGACAGAGCATCCCGATTCAGGCAATGGTGACAAAGTAAAATATGCGGATGCATTGATCCGGTCCGGTGATTGGGCCAAGGCCGAAACCACATTAGACACTGTTCCCCCTACTTTCGAAACCTTTGACCGGTACAGGCTGGAAGCAATGATTGCCGACAGCAACAAAGACTGGAAAAAGGCGGACAGCTTTTACGAGATCGCCGTAGGGCTGACCACGACACCCGCCGGTGTCTTCAACAACTGGGGGTATTCGAAACTGACGCGCGGCGACTTCAAAGAAGCTGAAAGGCTTTTTGGCGAAGCGGTTCGGCAAGACGACACTTTGTTCACAGCAAAGAACAACCTTGTACTGGCCCGCAGCGCGCAACGAAAATACACTTTGCCCGTCGTCCCGATGACGCAAGCCGAACGTGCGCAGCTTTTGCACACCATGGCGCTTTCGGCGATCAAGCAAGGCGATACCGAACTGGGCAAGGGCATGTTGAAAGAGGCTGTAGATACCCACCCGCAGCACTTTGATGCAGCGGCACGTGCGCTGGAAGCGCTGAATACGCCCGGCTGAATAATGGCCATCACTGCATTCGAGGCGCTTTGGTTCTTGCCGTTTGTGCTGCCCATTTGCCTATACGTTGCATATACCGATCTGGCCTTTATGAAGATCACCAACAAGGCCGTGCTCGTATTGGGTGCGGTCTTTGTCCTGCTGGGACCGCTGGTTTTGCCAAGTCTTGAAGCATACGCTTGGCGGTTGGCTCATGTCGGCTTGGTCCTGTTTGCGGGGATCATGCTCAACGCGGCTGGCGCGATGGGGGCGGGAGATGCAAAGTTCTGTGCTGCGGCTGCGCCTTTCGTCGCTCTTGGCGATTGGCAAACAGTGATGATTTTGTTTGCTGCTCTGATGCTTGCGGCGTTTTTTACGCATCGCTTGGCGCGGGTATCGCCGCTGCGCCGCATAGCTCCCCACTGGGCGAGCTGGACGGAACGCAAACGCTTTCCAATGGGATTAGCTCTTGGCCCAACCCTCGCCGCTTATCTGTGCCTTGGCGCCCTTAATGGTGCCTGATTTACGCCATTTTCGCACAGTATTGTCCTGATTAATGCGCGCTCACGCGCGAGATCGATCAGGTAATTGAGGCACGCAAAATGAACATGCAAACCGCCAACATCATGGCCCCGCCGGCCCCTAACCGGCTGGAAGACATGAAACTTTCGACTGTTATGATGCGCGACATCATTCTCAAAACCATGTTCCGTAAAAACGTCGACATGGTGACTGATCTGGCAAAAGCGGTGTGCCTGCCGATCCCAGTGACGCAAGAGCTTGTGGACTTGGCGCGTACCCAAAGGCTCTTGGAGGCGACAGGTACGCTGAATGCCAACAATGGCAATGAGATGGGCTACCAACTGACCGAACAGGGAAAGGCGCGTGCACTCGACGCACTTGCGCAGTCAGAATATTTCGGCGCTATGCCTGTGCCGCTCGAAGTTTATCAGGAACAGGTCAAGCGCCAGTCGATTCGTAACATTCAGGTCACCCGCGATCAGTTGACTGGCGCGATGGGCCATCTGGTTTTGCCTGACATGCTGTTGGACCAGCTTGGGCCAGCGGTATCTGCCGGGCGTTCGATCCTGATGTATGGCCCGCCCGGAAACGGTAAGTCTTCGATTTCGAACGGCATCCGCGACGCGCTTGGTGACAATGTCTATGTGCCCCGCGCAATCGAATATTCCGGTCAGGTCATTACTGTTTATGACCCGATTGTGCACGCCGCTGTGCCGGAAGAAGCAGAAGACCCAAATTCTTTGCGCAAGCGCAAGGGTTTTGACGCGCGCTATGTGAAATGCGAGCGCCCAACCGTCATTACAGGTGGTGAATTGAGCCTCGACATGCTCGATCTTGTGTACAACCCTACAGCGCGAACTTATCAAGCCCCGCTTCAGTTGAAATCAACCGGTGGTATTTTTATTGTGGACGACCTTGGCCGTCAGGCGGAACCGCCGCAGGCGCTGGTCAACCGATGGATCGTTCCGCTTGAGGAAAGCAAAGACATTCTGGCGCTGCAATCAGGTGAAAAATTTGAGGTGCCGTTTGATACGCTTGTAATCTTCTCTACCAACTTTCACCCAAATGAAATCTTCGACCAAGCGGCCCTGCGCCGGATTTTCTTCAAGATCAAGATTGACGGTCCCAACCAGGAAAACTTCCTCAAGATCTTTGCAATGGTCGCCAAAAAGCGCGGCATGCCGCTTGATGAAGCGACCTTGGTGCATCTGCTCAAGGTGAGGTACCCTGAGATCGACAATGTCTATGCGAACTATCAGCCAATCTTCCTGATCGATCAGATGATCTCAATCTGTGAGTTCGAGGGCATTCCCTATCAAATGTCACCAGACCTTGTGGATCGGGCTTGGGCCAACATGTTTGTGAAAGACGAGACAATCGTTAAGTAGTCAAAGTTGGATCGCGTAGGGACCCGTCGCTCGGGTCTCTGCGCTGCGCAACATTCTGGCAAGGGATATGGTTGTCCGTGTCCTGTAGGTAAGGCAATTACCGCGCGCGCTTACGTCTCAATTGCCTTTTCATTAAACCAGTACAAACGCGCTTCACAATTCAAGCCGCACATATACCTTTTACGCAAAACACTAAGCCACAGCACGATGCCTGGATGCGCTCGTCGCATTGCCTTCAACGCGGAATGTTTCCACCTGCGTTTTCAATGCTTGCGCTTCTTGATCCAGAACTTGGGCGGATTGGTGCGCTTCGTCGATCATTGAGACATTTCGCTGTGTTGAACGGTCCAGCGCTTCCGTCGCTTCGGCGACTTGGTCAATATTTCTACCTGCATGTTCGAAGGTCGTTGTGATTTCGCCAATCTGTTCAGAAATACCGCGCATTTCCTCGACAACGGTGTTTAGCGAGTTCGCAGTTTGATCCACCATTTCAACACCACGCTGCACGTTTTCAGCTGACGCCTCAACCAATGACGCGATTTCGTTCCCAGCTTCGGCGCTACGCTGCGCGAGCGCGCGTACTTCAGTGGCGACCACGGCAAACCCGCGACCGGCCTCGCCGGCACGCGCAGCTTCTACGCCTGCGTTCAATGCCAGCAGATTCGTCTGAAACGCGATTTCATCAATCACACCCAGAATTTTCACGATGCCTTCCGAAGAGGTTTTTATCGCCTCCATCGCCTCGATTGTTTCCGCGGCCACTTTGCTTTCTTGGGCTGCACTTCCCGAAACCTGTACGGCATTATTTCGCACATCTTGCGAAGATTGCACCGCAGATTGAACCAGTTTGGACATGTCCTCTATGGCTTTTGCCGTTTCGCGCAGCATTTTGGCGTTCTCGTCAGAGCGTTGCGACAAATCCCGTGTGGCACCGGCAATTTGGTTAGATGACGTGCTAACGGTTTCGGTGCCTTGTGTGACCCGTGCCAATGTGGACGACATATTGCTCGTCGCATCCTTCACCGCATCTGATATTTCCGCAAAGATACCTTCAAAGTTACCGTCAAGTTGATAGGTCATATCTCCTTGTGCCATATGTGCCAGCGCCTGCTTTATCTCTTCAAGGCTGGTCGCCACACCTTCGCTGATCCGGTTCAACCCATCCGTGATCTCTGCCAGCGCGCCGGTTTTTCCCTCGACGGACAACCGTTGGCTGAAATCCCCCTTTGCACAAGAATTTACCATCTGAGAAAGCTCTGAAACGTAGGCGTTCATTTGTGCTTGCTCTTCTCGCGCGGCACGTGCCTCTTTCTCCGCGCGCTTGGTTTCCGCCAGTTGATGCGCTTCCTTCTCCGCCCGTACCGCTTCTTCGGACTCGCGACGCACTGCGATCGATTCTTTCTCTCTTTCCTTGGCTTGAATTACGCTTTCACGGAAATGATTGATCGACCACACAATCCGTCCCAACTCCACGGGGCTGTCGTTCGGCAATACAGCGTCTTCTTCCCCACGCGCCAATCGGTCGCCTGCATCAGATATTTTTCGAACCGACTGCAACATGTTGCGGGTGATGAACCACATCAAAAACAGTGCCCCGCCGAAAGCAATAAGTACTCCTGCGGCAACCAGAGCAAACACAGAGGCAGTTCGTGTCAGAACTGTTTTGCTCGCCGCAGTCACCTCGGCAATCAAGGCATCTTCAAGTTCCTTGAAAGCATTAATCCGCACAGTAGTTGCACCAAAAAAATCCTGTGCACTGGCGCCTTGCAAATCGCCGGTCTCGACTGACTGTATGGCGATTGAACGCATCCGGCGAACATCATCCGTTGCGGGCAAAGCATCAATGTCACGCAATGTCTGCACCCAACTTGGCCTCGCGAGCTTTTCAAACCGCGAGATTGCAACGCTCTGGCGCGTAAGCAACTCTTGCATCAACAACAACCGGTCGATCGTAAATTGCCCGGCAGCATAGCCTCCCGAACCGATTGCCCGTTCTATACCGGAAAACTCTTTGACGGTTAAAAGGGCTTCCAATGCAGCAACTTCGCTGGCGATAAGACGGTTTTTTGAAAACCCGCCAATTCGCCCGATTGCCTCCATCATGTCAGCGTTGTGCACGGTATAATGCCCCAACGCATCCGGCGTGGCGATTGCTAAGCTGTCAACTGAAGCACGCAAAGACGCGCGGTTGTCCAGCCCTGCTGAAACCCGCTGCAAAACCTTCCCCAATTCATCTTCCACCTGACGACCAAGCTGTTTAAAGTCTGTCAGAAATGCCGCCGCCGCCTGATCTGTCAATCGGCGCTGTTCGGCTAACTCACTTTCAAATCGCGCGCCTTCACTGCTGAGAAAGACACTCGTTGCGCCGCGTTCTTTCTGCTGCTCGTGAATAAGCGCACTCATTGACGAGATAAGCTCCTTTTGCTGAAAGACACTTCGCGCGCTCAGAAACTCACGCCCCTGACTGATCATCAGAACCGCCGAAACGACGCAGGCGAATACTAATGGGACCATGACGGATACGGTCATGCCACGCTTCAGACTACTCAACAAATACCGCATTCCGTTCTCCAAATACCGTACCGGTGTGTCGTAGCGATACACGTGACTCCTTACGAAATCCTTGCTGACCAACTTGTTGTCATCCACAGCTTTCTGCTCTTCTGAAACATCCCGGGATGTCTGGGGGCTGGCCCCTAGCCACACATCCGCTATCTTCTTTTACATGGTTCACCTACCTGACAGTTTCGTGCAGTGGTTTGACAGCCGTGGATGGTCAATCCATCCGCACCAAGAACAAATGCTGGCGCGCGCTGAAGCACCGGCACTGCTGCTAATAGCACCCACTGGGGGCGGCAAGACACTTGCAGGTTTTCTACCAACTCTGGTCGATCTTGCACAAAAACCGCATGTCGGCTTGCACACTTTGTACATTTCTCCCCTGAAAGCACTGGCAGCGGATATCAAGCGGAATCTTACCACCCCGGTGACCGAAATGGGCCTGCCCATCCGGATAGAAGACCGAACCGGCGACACGTCGGCGAACCGTAAGAAACGACAACGCGCAGATCCGCCACACATCCTGCTGACCACCCCTGAAAGCCTCGCCCTGCTCACGTCATACGAAGACGCACCTCGCATATTTCAAGGTATCAAACGGGTGATCATCGATGAGATTCACGCGTTGGCCGAGAGCAAGCGAGGCGATCAACTGTTGCTTGCTCTCGGACGGTTGCAGGGTATGTGCCCGGAACTCAAACGCGTGGGCCTGTCTGCGACAGTCGAAGATCCAGCCGCCATTGCGCACCTGCTTGCGCGCCACCCTGACCCGTGTGAGATCCTGATGGCGGACCCCGGCCCCGCTCCGGACATTTCAATGTTAACCACAGACGAAGCGCCACCGTGGTCGGGTGGAAACGCCGCATACGCCATTCCAGCAGTGTTGGAGGAAGTCAAAAACCATACCACCACCCTTATTTTCCATAATACCCGGGCGCAGGCCGAAATCTTCTTCCACAACCTGTGGCTGGCAAATGAAGAAAGCCTGCCCATCGGCATCCACCATGGGTCTCTTGACCGCACGCAAAGAGAACGCGTCGAGGCCGCCATGGTGCGCGGTGACCTGCGCGCAATCGTCTGTACAGGAAGCCTCGATCTCGGGATAGATTGGGGGGATGTCGACTTGGTGATCCAGATCGGCGCGCCCAAGAACGTCAAACGTCTGGTCCAACGGATAGGGCGGGCCAACCACCGCTACAATGCCCCTTCCAAGGCGCTGCTGGTGCCTGCGAACCGTTTTGAAGTTGTCGAATGCCGCGCAGCCCTCGATGCGGTGCGCGCCGGCGACCTCGACGGTGACCCGCGCGGGCGCGGACCCCGCGACGTTCTCTGCCAACACATTCTCATCACCGCATGCGCCGGTCCTTTCGACGCCGAGACCTTGTACAAAGAAGTCGTGACCGTTGGCGCTTATGCCTCTCTGTCGCAAGCCGAGTTTGATGATTGTCTGGATTTTTGCGCTACCGGTGGGTACGCCCTGCGGGCCTACGATCAATGGAAACGGCTGATCCAGCGCGATGACGGGTGTTGGCAACTGCGCGACCCTCGCGCCGCCCGGCAGATCCGAATGAATATCGGCACCATTCAGGACACCGACACACTCAAGGTGCGCTTGAAACGCAATCGCGGCGGCAAGCCGTTGGGCGAAGTCGAAGAGGGATTTGCCGCAACGCTGACACCGGGCGATACCTTTCTGATCGGCGGTCAGATCGTGCGCTACGAAGGCTTGCGCGAAATGACAGTCGAAGTCAGCCGGAACGCCGCGAAAAAGCCGAAGGTTGCCACGTTTCTCGGCACCAAATTTGCAACCTCCACGCAGTTAAGTGCCCGCGTTGTAGGCATTTTCCAGCAAAAATCATGGCCGGAGCTGCCGGCACATACAGCGGACTGGCTGAAACTTCAGCGCGACTTCAGCCAGTTGCCAAAACCCGGTCGACTGCTCATCGAAAGCTTTCCGCACGACGGGCGCGCTCAAACCGCGATCTACGGCTTTGCGGGACGCAACGGCCAGCAGACGCTTGGGCTTTTGCTAACCAAACGTATGGAAGAACTCGGCCTCAACCCGCTAGGGTTCGTCGCAACCGATTATGCGACCCTGATCTGGGGGCTGGACGAGGTGCAGGACCCCGCGCCCTTGTTCGAAATCGACAACCTGCGCGATGGGCTAGAGACATGGTTGGCGGGCAACGCTGTCATGAAACGGACATTCCGCGCCGCTGCAACTATCGCGGGGCTCATCCAGCGCAACTCGCCGCAGGCACGCAAGACCGGACGACAGGCGACGTTCAGCTCTGATATTCTCTATGATACCTTGCAGAAGTATGACCCGGACCACCTGCTGCTTGACATCACCCGGGAAGAGGCACATCGCGGGTTAGTGGATTTTGGCCGCATCGAGGAAATGGCGCAGCGGGTCGCAGGGCGTATCGATCACAAGATACTTCCCCGTGTCAGCCCGCTGGCGGCACCCATGTTGCTGGAAATGGGGCGGGTGCCGGTCAAGGGGGCTGCAGAGGAACGGCTGCTCGCCGAAGAGGCGGATAGGCTGATGCAAAGTTCGGGCCTTGCAACGATCACGCCGCCACCAAGCGCGACCCCGAAGTGGCGTGTTGGGTGGTAGGCCCCTTGCCAATTTGCGCGCGCAGCGCAATGTAGAGGCACCATGCACGAACAAACCATGAACCGGCACGAATTCACCTTTTGCGGCGCCACCCTGAGCGCCCTGTCCTCTGGTGCGCTCTGGTGGCGATCCCGTGGCTTGCTCTGTGTATCTGACCTGCATCTGGGTAAAGCGGAACGGGTAGCCCGACGCAGCGGTCAGTCTCTGCCGCCCTACGAGACCCGTGATACCCTCGGCCGGTTGAGCCATGACCTTGAAGCAACCAAGGCAAAAACTGTCGTTTGCCTCGGGGACAGCTTTGACGACCTGACAGCCGCAGATGCACTTCCCGAGGAAGAAAAGCTATGGATTGCCCGCCTCCAAGCTGGTCGCGAATGGATCTGGATTGAAGGAAATCACGATCCTGGCCCTGTGGAATTCGGCGGCACGCATCTTGCGGAACTGATCCGCGACACGCTGACGTTCCGCCACATCGCGACCCCTGACGCCAAGGGTGAAATTTCGGGTCATTATCACCCCAAAGCACGGCTCATCACCCGTGGCCGCACCATCACCCGCCCCGCGTTTCTGGTCGATGAAACACGACTTATTCTGCCCGCTTACGGTACATTCACCGGCGGGCTACACAGCAATCACGCGCAGCTTGACGCATTGATGGGGGCACGTGCTCTTGCCATCCTGACCGGACCTGTGCCTACCTGCATTCCTATGCCACGTTAGGAGACGGAGATGGATCCAGAGGCTCGCACCCGTATCGAAAAGAGCTTCGCCGCGCAGAGCATGATGACGACTCTTGGCGCGAAGCTTTCCCGCGTCGCAGATCAAGATGTCGAGATCACCGCGCCCCTCTTACCTGGCAGCTTGCAACAGCAAGGCTTTGGTCATGCAGGGCTGACTTTCTCTATCGGAGACAGTGCTGCGGGTTATGCAGCGCTGACCATGCTCCCGATGGAAAGCGAAGTTGTAACGGCGGAGTTAAAGATCAACCTGCTCGCACCTGCTCGTGGTGATTTGTTGGTTGCACGCGGACGAGTGATAAAACCGGGGCGACGCCTCGTTGTGGTGGCAGCAGATGTCTACGCCCGCGACAAAGGCAATGAGACGCTTATCGCCGTCATTCAAGGCACAATGGTCCCCGTACCCGCTTAAAAGACAACGACCCAAGCGCCCATCGGCCCGTCTGAGATCACGTTGCCTGCGCCTAAAAAGGTCAGATGTCACTGCAAAAACGCAAGCGAACCGGTTCTCGCGGACCAAAGAAGATATGGGGCCCAACCAGCCCCTTGCCGGCTTCAGGCAGTAAGCCCCTCTGGCTCTGCCAGCCCGTTGGCCCGGCAACAGGCAGTAACCGTATTGGCCAGCAGGCATGCGATGGTCATCGGCCCAACACCGCCAGGCACCGGGGTTATCGCGCCGGCGTTGGCTGCGCAGCTTTCGAAATCCACGTCACCAACCAGTCGTGTCTTGCCCTCGCCACGCTCCGGCGCGTCGAGCCGGTTGATACCAACATCGATGACAGTGGCGCCGGGCTTGATCCAGTCGCCGGGAACCATCTCTGGGCGGCCAACAGCTGCGACCACGATATCAGCGCGCCGCACCACTTCTGCCAAGTCCTTGGTGCGAGAGTGCGCGATGGTCACAGTGCAGCTATCCCCCAACAGCAGTTGCGCCATGGGCTTGCCCACAATGTTGCTCCGCCCGATAACCACGGCATCCATGCCAGAAAGTGACCCGTGATGATCCCGCAGCATCATCAGACATCCCAGCGGCGTGCATGGGACCATGCTTTTCTGCCCAGTTCCCAACAGCCCTACGTTGGAAATGTGAAAGCCGTCCACATCCTTAGCGGGAGAAATACTGTTGATCACCAAGTCCTCATCAAGATGATCCGGCAACGGCAACTGCACGAGAATGCCGTGTATTTCGGGATCAGTGTTCAACTGCTCGATCACTGCCAGCAAATCAGCCTCAGACGTGTCGACGTCCAGCTTGTGCTCCACCGACTTCATGCCAGCCTCAACAGTCTGCTTGCCTTTGGACCGCACGTATACCTGACTGGCAGGATCTTCACCCACCAGCACGACAGCCAGCCCGGGGGTGATCCCATGCTCTTCTTTCAGGCGGGATACGTGCACGGCAACATGCTCGCGTACACGCGCTGCAAAGGCTTTTCCGTCGATCAGGGTGGCTGACATGTCTTTCATCCTACTGTCTCACAAAGTTGACCCGATGCGCCCAGTTCTCGCCATCGCTGATCACCAACTCATCGAATTGCATCAGTTGCAATAGATCGAAGAACGTCGCTACGTACTGCAACTCTTCTTCGCGGAAAAATCCGCCTTTTCTGACGCTTACAGTGAGTTGGGCAAGAATGGCACGCGCCCGGTAAGGGGTTTTGAATACTTCGTCGTCAAGGGCAACGAGGATCAGGGTTTTTGAATCCGAACCTTTTGAAAAGAACACGAAACGAGGGCTTTCCGGTGCTTCGAGTTGTGCGGAGGTCAGCACATTGACAAAATCGATGCGTACGGCTTTGCCAGCACCCTGGCTGGCCCGCACGACCCGGTCAAAATTCTCTTCCGAAGTGATCTCGGGGTAATAGTAGCCCTCGTACCGTTCTTCGGCGGTCGCCACGGTTGCCATCATCACAGCCGCCAACAGGGAAATCATTCTGATCATAGGTGCATTCCTTCCTTCAGGTCATTCGGCAGGCTAGCGGCGGGAAGTGGCCAAGGGCAAGCAAATTGCCCGATGGCGCTGTTGTCTCAACCTGGCTTAGAAGAGACCTTCGACGTCGCCGTCGGCGTTGAGCTTAATGGCCTCTGCTGATGGTACGCGCGGCAAACCGGGCATGGTCATGATCTCACCGCAGATTGCGACGACAAACCCGGCCCCTGCACTCAGGCGCACCTCACGGACCGGTACGGAAAAGCCATTGGGTGCGCCACGGCGATCAGGATCAGTTGTAAAGCTGTACTGTGTTTTCGCCATACAAACAGGAAGGTTACCATAACCCTGCGCTTCCCAGTCTTTCAGCTGATTACGCAGTTTTTGGTCCATCAGAACCTCATCAGCGCGATAGATCCGCTTGGCGATTGTGTCGATCTTGTCAAACAGGCTCATCTCATCGGCATAGATGGGTGCAAAATTCGCCATATCTGCATCTGCAATCTCTGCCACCTTGGTCGCGAGATCTGCCGAACCTTCCGATCCCAGCTCCCAGTGCCGCGACAAGATCGCTTCGGAACCATGCTCGGCCACATAGTCCTTGACCGCCTGCACTTCGGCGTCTGTGTCCGTGACAAAATGGTTAATCGCGACGACAACTGGCACGCCAAACGATTTGACGTTCTCAATGTGGCGACCAAGGTTCGGGCAACCCTTCTTGACGGCTTCGACATTCTCCGCTCCCAAGTCTGCCTTGGCCACGCCGCCGTTCATCTTCATTGCACGAACGGTTGCGACGACCACGACGCATGACGGGGCCAACCCGGCCTTACGGCACTTGATGTTCAGGAATTTCTCGGCACCAAGGTCGGCACCAAATCCGGCCTCTGTCACCACGTAATCGGCCAATTTCAGCGCTGTGGTCGTGGCGATTACCGAGTTGCACCCATGTGCGATGTTCGCGAACGGACCGCCATGCACGAAGGCTGGGTTATTTTCCAGTGTCTGCACAAGGTTTGGCTGCATGGCGTCCTTCAGCAGTACGGTCATTGCGCCATCTGCCTTGATGTCGCGCGCGTAGACCGGAGATCTATCGCGACGGTAGGCAACGATCATGTCGCCCAGTCGTTTTTGCAGGTCAGCCAGATCTTTGGCCAGACACAGGATCGCCATCACCTCGGACGCAACGGTGATGTCAAAACCGGCTTCGCGCGGGAAGCCATTTGCAACGCCGCCCAGAGACGCGGTGATTGTACGCAAGGCGCGGTCGTTCATATCAACCACGCGGCGCCAGACAACACGGCGGGTGTCAATCTCCAGTTCATTGCCCCAGTAAATGTGGTTGTCGATCATCGCCGACAGCAGGTTGTGCGCTGAGGTGATCGCGTGAAAATCGCCCGTGAAGTGGAGGTTCATTTCCTCCATCGGTACGACCTGTGCGTTGCCGCCTCCCGCAGCGCCGCCTTTCATGCCGAAGTTTGGCCCCAGCGAAGCTTCGCGGATGCAAACTGCAGCTTTCTTGCCAATGCGATTCAGGCCATCGCCCAGACCTACTGTTGTTGTGGTCTTGCCTTCGCCAGCAGGCGTCGGGTTGATCGCAGTAACCAGAATGAGTTTGCCATTCGCGTTCCCTTGTACCGAGTTGATGAAATCCTGACTGACCTTTGCCTTGTCGTGGCCGTAGGGCAGCAGGTCATCGCTGGAAATGCCCAGCTTTGCACCAATCTCCTGGATAGGCAGTTTCTTGGCTGCGCGCGCAATTTCAATATCGGTTTTGAAGGCCATGTGAGAATCCCCTGATGCGCCGGTTGGCGATGTTGCTTGTGTTTGCATACATCTGTGCGCCGTTCGGTATGAGGGGCAATTCCGACATTTTCGACACTCGTTGCGGCGGCATTGGCCGCAATCGTTTCTTTTCGGAAACGAATGTTACCCACGCGCTGTGTCGAGGTAGGCCCAAACGGGCTGATCAGGAACATGCAAGGTGACGATGTCGCCAAGCTGAACACGTCCTTCCCGCTCTACCCAAGCTGTCACACCGCGCCGGTTTTCCGCGGCCGGTTTGAAACCATGGCCGAGGACAGAATGGTCTTTGGCGATATCACGTGACAAGTAGGTGCAGGGCCGGTTTTCCATGTCCACAACCAGAGAGGCGCCATCGGGCATCTGAAGCCGCGATGAGGGTGGCACATGGGTAAAGTCGGGAATGCCTTTGATCACCATGCTGGCCCCCAAAAGCGCAGGGTCAATTTCACCCACTCCAGTTGCCCGTGCGATCTCGTCGAGATCTTCTTGCGACAGCACGGTCAACTGGCGGACATTGCGGATTTCTGTACCTCTTGGATACTGTGCAAGCGTCCGGCTGCAGGCACGACGTGTCAGCCCACTGTGCATCTCGCCTTCAACACCGGAGAAGGACAAGACTGACTGAGACAAAACCTCCGAACGGAGGTTTTCTTGCTGGTCTACAACCCGCCCCAGCCAAACGACCTCGGCTTTGAATTCTGTCGGCTTTAGTGCAGGCATGCTCTCCCCTCATGAAAGCTCTGGGGTGCATTTTGTGCCGGACAGGGGCGAAAGAAAAGGCCCCGCTGAAGCGGGGCCCATGATTTTCTGTGATCTTCAGATAGCAAGTGCTGATCAGGTAGAAGGTTCCGGCTCCATGCCGCCGTCGGCGGCCGGTGGCTTTTTCTTGGCTTTCGCCTTTGGAATGCCGGTTAGTGACGGGGCCGATCCGCTATCTGACTTGTCTTCTTCGTCAGCGGGCGGCACGGGTGGCTCGCCATTCATCACGCGCTTGATCTCGTCACCGGTGAGGGTTTCAAACTCGAGCAAACCTTGAGCAAGCCGCTCCCACTCCTCTTCGTTTTCGAGGATGATTTTGCGGGCCCACTCGTACCCTTCCTGGATAAAGCGCTGCACCTCTTCCTCTATCAATTCCTTAGTATTGGCAGAGACCGAAAATCCGGCGGTGTTCCCCTGATAGCCTTCAGCAGCTTCGGAGTAGTCAATATTACCCACCTTTTCGGACATACCCCAGCGCAGTACCATGGCACGGGCCAGTGCGGAGGCTTGCATGATATCGCCCGCAGGTCCGTTAGAGACAGCTTCCGCACCGTATTTGATGATTTCGGCCGCTTTACCGGCCATCGTCATCGCAAGACGCTGGTGGCATTCGTCCTTGAACATATTCAGACGATCCATCTCGGGCAGGCTCATCACCATACCCAAAGCACCACCACGCGGAATAATCGTGGCTTTGTAAACCGGATCGCATTTCGGCAGCTTGATACCCACCAGAGCATGCCCCGCCTCGTGATACGCGGTCATCTCTTTTTGCTCTGGCGTCATGACCATGGAGCGGCGTTCGGCCCCCATCATGATCTTGTCCTTGGCACTTTCGAAGTCGATCATCGTGACGAAACGCCGACCAACACGTGCAGCGCCCAGAGCGGCCTCATTCACAAGGTTGGCAAGATCCGCACCGGAGAAACCGGGGGTGCCGCGCGCAATGATGCGCAGGTCCACGTCAGGACCAAGCGGGGTCTTTCTGGCGTGTACACCAAGGATTTTCTCACGGCCTTTGATGTCGGGATTGCCCACGGTGACCTGCCGGTCAAACCGGCCCGGGCGCAGCAGCGCAGGGTCAAGCACATCTTTCCGGTTGGTCGCAGCGATGATGATGACGCCCTCATTGGCCTCGAAACCATCCATCTCTACCAGCAACTGGTTGAGCGTCTGTTCCCGCTCGTCATTACCGCCGCCATAGCCTGCACCCCTGTGCCGGCCCACGGCGTCAATTTCGTCGATAAACACGATGCAAGGCGCGTTCTTTTTCGCCTGCTCGAACATGTCACGCACGCGAGACGCACCAACACCAACAAACATTTCCACAAAATCAGAACCGGAAATAGTGAAGAATGGCACACCAGCCTCACCCGCGATGGCTCTGGCCAAAAGCGTCTTACCGGTGCCGGGAGGGCCCTCTAGAAGCGCACCTTTCGGAATCTTGCCGCCAAGCCGCGAGAATTTCTGTGGATTGCGCAGAAACTCGACGATTTCTTCGAGTTCTTCCTTGGCCTCATCGATGCCTGCGACGTCATCAAATGTGACACGCCCATGCTTTTCGGTCAGCATTTTGGCCTTGGACTTGCCAAAGCCCATCGCGCCACCTTTGCCGCCGCCTTGCATGCGGTTCATGAAATAGACCCACACCCCGATCAACAGCAGGAATGGCAACAACGACATCAGGAAGGTTTGGAAACCCGATTGCTGCTGCTGTTCCGCGCGAACAGCGATGTCATTGGCGATCAACAACTCGGTGATTTCGGCGTCCGTTGGCTTGATCGTTACGTAATCCGTTCCGTCAGACTGGCGAAAGCGCACCTGCTCTCCATCCAGTGTCACATTACTGACCTCACCGGACTCAACCGCGTTGACGAATTCCGAATAACTGATCTCTCGGCTCTGCATTGTGCTGCCCGGGCCGCTGAAAAGATTGAAAAGCGCCAGGATCAGCAGAAACAGAACAACCCAAAAGGCGATATTGCGTGCATTTCCCAAGGAAAATCTCCTAATACTGCGCGAATTGCGCATCGGTATCATACCATGTTGTGCCTAAGATAGACACTCAGCGCACTACTTCAATGCGCGAAAACGGCATCGAGCAGGGACGACTTGTCACGTTTGAGCACTGCTTGCCATGTACCGTCTGTTTTTACCAGAGGGGCGGCAACAAGATTTTCGCCCTGCCACACGGCGGGTGTGACAGATAAAACTGCGCGAGGAAGCCCCAAAGCGCGCCAGTCGCCACACGCTGCCAAGCCGTTCACGCCCAAAGGACCAATGCGACCATCTGAAAGCGCGACCCCGCCTGCTAGCATCCAGCGCTTGTCCCACGTGCTTCCCAGCGGAACAAATTGTCGCTCAATTGCATTCAATTCGCGACTGATCCACAGATTGTTTCCCTTCAACACAAGCAGGCATCCGTCAAGCGTGGCCGACGAAGCCTCTGTAAGACGCTCCAAAACACCGTCCAGCGCACGCGCGCGCGGCGGGTACTCGGCCCGCGACACCCAACGCAAACTGGCTAGTACAACACGGCGCAGGATATCGCGCGGCGCATCGCAAAGCCCAGTCCAGTCGATACGGATGGCGCCACACTGCGCCGTTACGAGGCGGCGTGCGGCCTCTTGGGTCTGGTGTTCCAAAGCATCCCGTGCCGCCTGCATGTTGGCTGCGACCTGTGCGAGTGCCGCGGCGTCCACGCCTAGCGGCGCAAGCGCCTGCAGGGTTCGGCGGGCTTTGATACGGTCGAACTGCAGGTCATCGTTTGACGGGTCATGCGCCCATCCGATCCCGCGATGGGTCAACTCTTGCTGCAACGCCGCCCGCGGGACGTCCAAGAGTGGCCTGATCCAGATCACTTCACGATCACGCTTTTCATAACGCATGGCGCTCAACCCATCGACACCGGCTCCCCGCGCGAGGCGCATCAAAAGAGTTTCAGCCTGATCGTCGCGCGTGTGTCCCAGCGCAATGTGCCTGATGCCTTTGCTGCCTGCCCAATGCGCCATCAGATCATAGCGTGCACGGCGCGCGGCATCTTGCAGGTTGCCTTGCCCTTTCCATGCATCCCACTGAAGGGTTTGATGCGAAACACCAAGCGGGGCGCACAGCGCGGCGACATCCCGCGCTTCCTGTGCCGCTTCCGGGCGCAATCCGTGATCAACGGTAACAGCATGCACGGCGGTGCCGCGTTGCTTTGCTATGTCGGCAACAAGATGCAAGAGCGCGAGGGAGTCGCTGCCGCCCGAGACGGCAACGCCAAGTGGCTGGGAGTGGTCAGTTGGCAAATGGTGCGCAACCTGCTCAGCAAGCCCCGTCGCCATCGCCTCAGGAGCAGGAAAGCGCGGCCCGCGCCTCATCCGCTTGTGCTGCAGCGGGCGCGCCCGGGAACCGGATACCTACCTCGCTGAGCGTGACGCAGGCTTCCGTTGTTTGCCCCAATGCACCAAGGCTCCGACCCAGACGCAGCAAAGCGTCCGGCGCAATCGGGCCTTCGGGTGCGGCGCTGAAACTCCCAAGGTAAGCACGCGCCGCTTCGCGGGTATTGCCAAGCGCTTCAAGTGCTTCGCCGCGGCCCAGTTCTGCGCCAGCCGCTAACGGGCTGCCCGGATAGCTGGCAGAGAATTGCGCGAACTGATCCGCAGCTTCCTGATAGCGGCCCTCCGCGAGCGCCGATTGTGCACGTTTGAAGTCTTCTTCTTCGACCACTGCAAGCTGTACTCCGCCGCCTGCGATGGCACCGGCACCGATGCCCGCACCGACACCCGATGCAGGCGGCGTTACCGCTGCGATCTGATCGCCCCCGGTCGCAGCACCTGCAGGCAGATCACCGCCCAAGGTAGAGGTCTCGCCCAAAGTGCTGATGTCTCCACCTTCCAATTCGACGAGACGGAATTCCAGATCGCCGATCCGGTTTGTGCCATCCTCGACAATACTGTTAACGCGGAATTCAAGCTCTTCGGTCTTGGAGGTCAGACGCTGCAACTCGCTTTCGATCACAGCCATCCGATCCAGTACGGTTTCGCCTCCGGTTTGGACCGAGGCCGTTCCAGTGGTGGAAAGCTCGCGGCGCAAACGTTGCACCTCAACGTACAGTACCGTGAGTTCCTGCCGGATATCCGCAAGGGTCTGATCGCTCTGCGCCACCGCGCCGCACGGCGAGAGAGCCACGATCATGGCGAAGGCTGTCAGAACACGCATCAGATCAGCTGCTCAGACCACTGGCCAGCACGGTGACGGCGCGGCGGTTTTTTGCGTAGCATGCTTCGTTGCTGCAAATCTCAATCGGGCGTTCCTTGCCGTAACTGACAGTACTCAGACGGTTCCCTGCGACACCCCGCGACACCAGATATTCGCGCACGGCATTCGCGCGACGCGCACCCAGCGCCACGTTATATTCGCGTGTACCCTGCTCGTCTGCGTGACCTTCTATCACGGCGGTGAAATCCGGATTAGACGTCAGCCATGTCGCCTGTCCGTTCAGGGTCAGTTGCCCGGCCTCGGACAAAGTGGATTCATCAACCGCAAACAGGACGCGATCGCCAACTGTCTGGTTGAAGTACGCCGCAGAAGTCGGGTCATTCGCGCTCCCCGGAACGATCGGGCCACCGCCGGCTCCTACGCCTCCGGCACCGCTGCCATCAGCGCCAAAGCGCCCCGGGTCTGTACAGGCCGCCAAAGCCAGCCCGGCCACCAGAAGAACGATATTTCGCGTTAGTTTCATGCTCTTTGCCTCTTTTGGTCAAAAGGGTTTTTATAGTTAGGTTAACGATATCACAGCGCCCGCCCGTTGAAAACGGGCCAACGCATCACAATCACGGCTGCAGCGGTGACCACGCAGGGTCCGAACCGCCCTCCGGCGTTTGCACCGGGCGCAAATTGCGCCCCGTAATGTCCACGGAATAAAGCGAACTGCGCCCGCCCTCGCCTTGGGTTTCGCGGGTAAACATGATGACGCGGCCGTTCGGCGACCAGGTTGGTCCCTCGTCAAGAAAGGAGGCCGTCAACAGCCGTTCTTCTGACCCGTCAGTACGCATCACACCGATATGAAAGCGGCCGGCATTCTGCTTGGTAAAGGCGATAAGATCGCCGCGTGGTGACCAAACTGGTGTCCCGTAACGCCCGGGGCCAAACGAAATCCGCTGTGCCTCGCCGCCGCGCGCGGACATGACATACAGCTGCTGCGATCCTGACCGGTCACTTTCAAAAACGATCTGGCTGCCGTCCGGCGAAAAGCTCGGCGCGGTTTCAATGGCAGGCGTTGAAGTCAGACGCGTAACATTGCCCCCGCTCACAGACATGGCGTAAATATCCGTGTTCCCGCCCTGGCTAAGCGAATAGACGATCGTATCACCGTCAGGCGCAAAGCGTGGCGCAAAACTCATCGTTCCTTCCTGGCTTTCCAGCACGCGGCGCTGAACGGAACCCACATCCAACACATAGATGCGCGGGAACCCCGTCTCGTAACTGGTGTAGAGCACGCGTTTACCATCAGGTGAAAACCGGGGCGCAAGAACAATTGAACTGCTATCCGTCAGATAGCGAACATTTGCACCATCATAATCCATGATCGCCAACCGTTTTTGACGCGCGTTCTTGGCGCCAGTCTCTGAGACGTAGACAACCCGGCTATCGAAATATCCGCCCTCACCTGTGATCCGGCTGTAAACTGCATCAGCCACTTTGTGGGCCATGCGGCGCCACCCTTCGGTTGTACCACTGAATTGAAGGCCGGTGCCCATCTCAGCGTCGGAAAACACGTCATACAGCCGGAACTTCACGGTCATTCTGTTGCCTTGAACTGACACCGCCCCCGTAACCAGTGCCTGCGCATTAATCGCTTTCCAGTCCGCGAACTTAACTGGCGCATTGAAATCACTGACGTTGCTGATGAAGGCTTCACTGCTGATTTGACGAAACAGTCCCGTTCCGATCAGGTCCGACGCGATCACTTGGCTGATCTGTGCCGCCAAACCGCTCGCATCGGCGTTCTCTGCTTGGAAAACGGGCAGCGCAAAGGGCAGCGGCTCGATGACCCCTTCCGTAATTTCGATCCGCAATGGCCCGTCTTGTGCGTATGCCGGCGCGGCGTGAACAGCGCCCAAGGCCATGCAGGCTGATAAAAAGATAGAAAGAAGTCTCATTTGACCCGCATCCTTTCAGGATTGAACGTCATCTCTATTTCGCGCCACTGCCCATATTTTTCGACCGGCAGTTCGTAGCCGCGCGCGCCACAGCGAATAATCGCACGCCGTGCCGCTTCGAATGCCTGACGGGCCGCGGCCTCGGTACCACCCGTGTAAGAGGTCAGCGCAATACTGGGTACAACTGGTTTGCCATCCTGCGTCATGGAAACCGTGACAACAACCGTTGTTCCCAGCGCATCAGTGGAAAGTGATCCCACGTTCCAGCAACTTGATACCGCCACGCGCAGGCTTTCCTTCTCGCCCGCAGACAGAGGTGGCCCCTGCGGGACAGACGCAGTGCCTGTGTCACCTCCCAACGCTTCGGCCAGCGCGGAGTTGACGGCATCTTCTGTCGTTGCAGGCGGCGCATCCGGAGCCGGTGTTGACTCCGGAGCGGGCGCCGCAGTTTGCACAGGTGGTTCTGGTCGCCGTGCGGGTGGCCGTAGTGAACGTGTCGGTGCGGCCGAAGGGCGCTCTGCTTCGGTGACAATTTCGGTGGCCGCAGCTTCGGGGGCTGTCGCGTCTGCGGGCTCCTGCTCGCTCTCGCCCCTGTCGTCTTGCGCCACAGCTTCCTGAACCACATCATCTGGCAAAGCTTCGGGATCGGGTTGTGCCACAGCTTCGGGTGCGACACGCTCGGCGGCTTCCGGAACCGGAGTGTCGCTGACCTCAGGCACATCCACATTGATTTCGGCCGAAGGCAGAGCAAGTATCGGCGCCTGATCGGACACATCTGCCGGCGGCGGCAGCGGTGTGATCTCAGATACATCAGGCGGCGCTTCCGCGTCAGGCGAGGCCGCCGCTTGCGGTTGTTGGAGATTGGGTTGCAGATCCACGTCCGAAGTCACCTCGGGCGCGCCTGCCTCTTCGTCCGGACTTGCCGGTTGCGCGACCTCTGTGATTGATTGCGGCGGCTGTGCTGCATTGACCAGCGCCTCATATTCGGCACCCGATATCACCGCAACATCCGTGGCTTCAAAGGGCAAAGGCTCGGCGGCGAATACATTACCAAGGGCCAACCACCCCAGCAAAGCAAGGTGGCCGGCACCCGAGATATAATGCCCCGCGTGCACGCGGTTCTACCGATCCGCCGCGGCGGGGTCTGGCCGCCCGTCCATCGTCGGGCCACCGATATCGGTCACCAAACCAATGTTGGAAAAACCACCAGCGTTCAACGCGCCCATCACCTCCATGACGCGGGCGTAAGGCACAGCGCCGTCGGCGCGGAGGAAAATCCGGTCTGATGTCCGTTCCGCCGCAATCGCACGCAGTTTTGGCACCAATTCGTTTCCGGCAATTTCTGTTGTCTGTATCTGGATCGCACCTTCTGCCGTAATGGTGACGGTCAGTGGCTCTTCCTGATCGGTTGGCAAAGCGCCCGCGGCAGTTTTGGGCAATTCGACCGGCACACCGACAGTCAACAGCGGGGCGGCGACCATGAATATGATCAGCAATACCAGCATTACGTCGACAAACGGGGTAACGTTGATCTCGGCCATTGGCTGCGCCCGCGACACCCGTCTGCGACGCTTGCCTCCCCCGTCCGCTTTCTGGATGGTTCCCGCGCCCATCGGTCAGCTGTCCAGTTGGCGGCTAAGGATGGTCGCGAATTCGTCTGCAAAGGATTCATACCCGTGCAAAATACGATCCGCATCCGCGCTGAGCTTGTTGTAAAAGATCACCGCAGGGATCGCGGCCAAAAGCCCAAGACCCGTGGCAAGCAACGCCTCGGCAATCCCCGGGGCCACGACGGCAAGGTTCGTGTTCTGCTGCTCGGCAATTTCAACAAAGGCATTCATGATCCCGATCACCGTGCCGAACAGGCCGATAAATGGCGCTGAAGATCCAACTGTGGCAAGTACCGTCAGCCCGCTGCGCAGGTAATCGGCCTCCTTGTTGATCGCCACATCCATTGATCTGTCGATCCGTGACGTGGCGCCCGCAATCAACCCGCCATCTTCGCGGTGCGACCGCTCCCATTCCATCATCCCGGCTGCAAAGATCTTCTCTGCACTATTGGACGGCGCAGGCCCCACCGTTTGGAAAAGTGTATCCAGTGGCTCACCCGACCAGAACGCCTGATCAAAGGCCGCAGCTTCGGCCCGCGCTTTGCGATAGGTCATCAGCTTTATGACAATTATGGACCACGACCAGAACGAGGCCACGATCAACATTAACATCACGATTTTTACGATTAATGTGGCGCGGGCAAACAACCCGAAAAATGAGAAATCAATCTCATGCGCCACTGCCAGCGTTTCTGCTTCCATGTGCCTGCTCTTTGCTCAATACACCCGGGGCTCATTGGTTGAACCTCCATTAGGCTGCAGGTTAAACCAGCAACAGGCGAAAAGCCATCACTATGGTGTTACCCGGAAGCAGAAAGCGGCAGTGAGCGGAGTTTTGCTGGCAAACGGGCGGGTCGCCCACCCGCGCCAATGCACACGATCGTCACGTCTGCCTCAAACAACAAGTTGTCATCACGGTAGAGCTTTTGCGCCATGACCATGCGCGCTGCAGTCAGCTGAGACAGGGTTGTGCGCACTTCCAACTGGTCATCAAACACCGCCGGCAGGTGATAATCGGCCTCGACGCGGCGGACGGCAAATACCACACCGTCCGATTTCATGGCCAGCTGATCAATTCCGATCTGGCGCACCCAGTCGCTGCGTGCCCGCTCGATGTAGCGCAGATAGTTGGCGTAATAGACAATCCCCGCCATGTCGGTGTCTTCATAAAAGACCCGGATTGGAAACGTGTGGCTCATGTCTCCTCCTTGAGCGGGGCGTGGCAGGCCGACGCCCGATCCACCAGCCCATCTTCGCGAAACTGAAGTGTCTCGGCCGCAAGGATACCCTTGTGATTGCGATAGGTAATCACGACCGTGTCATGACCGGCGAAAACTTCCGTCACCTCAAAATGTAGATCCGGCTGGCGTGACAAGGCGAGCGTCCAATAGGCGCGCAGCGCCTGAAGGCCAACAACCTCGCCGGTTCCCACAAGGTCCAACGCCTTACGCGATCTGAATACGATATCCGGTGCGTAATGCATCAGGATGCTCTCGATGTCGCGACTGTTCCACGCAGCGGCCCAGCGCTTTGCAAATACCATTGCGTCGGAAACTGTCACTGCATCAACCCGATACGCGCAGCCAGACGTATCGCATGGCTTGGGTCATCCGAAAACGCCGGCATGACCGGGTCATAGGCTGCCCTGATAAGTGCCGCGATATCCGGCCTCAGAACAGTTTTGTCCTCCACCTGCGCCAGAGGCGAACGACTGCGGAATGCAACGTCCGACCACAGCAACACCGATTGGGCAATCTGGCTCAGCGCAAGTGTTCCCGCCGGTAGCGCTTCCAGATGCGAATCCATGCGCAGGAAAACGAAACAAGCCTTGATCGCACCCGAATTATCAAAGCGAAAGATACGGTACTGGTTTGCATCGCTCTTCTCCAGACGGTCCACCAGCGGCCCCAGATCAGGAATGAGACGGTCCAGTCCGGGAACCTCCGGCAACTCCTGCCAAGACCGGAAAAAGAACACCATGAAATTGCTGCCAAGCTCAGGATCGGTTTCAGACATCTTGTGCCCCGACAGGACCATGACCGCCTCCAGCGCCCCTTTGACGACAGACAAAGTCTCGTCCGTTACACCAAATATCACAGGCGCGATCGGCCGGCCCCAGCGTGCGAATGCATATTGGCCGTCACCACGGGTAAACAGCGCCTCGACCTCACTTTTATCCATCATTGGTTTCGTTGACCTCAAAATATCCCCGCGGGAGGCACTATATCAGACACGCTAACCAAAAAGGTCTTGCTGGCCCTTGGGCGCGGTAAGCCCAAGATGCGACCAGCCCTTTTGCGCCAGCGTGCGGCCGCGCGGGGTGCGCTGTATCAGGCCCTGCTGCAACAAATAGGGTTCGATAACCTCTTCGAGCGCATCGCGGGCTTCGCTCAGGGCTGCGCTCAAGGTTTCCACGCCGACGGGACCGCCACCATAATTTTCCGCAATCAGCGACAGATAACGCCTGTCTGCGCCATCAAGCCCGAGATTGTCTACGCCCAAACGGGTGAGCGCCATATCGGCAAGGTCCCGGGTCACACGACCGTCTCCTTCGACCACGGCAAAGTCCACCACACGCCGTAACAGGCGCCCTGCAATGCGCGGCGTCCCGCGCGCGCGCCGCGCAATCTCTCTGGCACCGCCACTGTCTGCCGGCGCTCCGAGTTTGCGCGCGTTACGATCCACAATCGTGAAAAGCTCATCTTCCGTGTAGAACTGCAGCCGGGTCGGAATGCCAAAGCGATCCCGCAGCGGGGTTGTCAGCAACCCCATACGTGTGGTCGCCCCCACAAGCGTAAAGGGTTGCAATTCGATCCTCACCGTGCGCGCGGCCGGTCCTTCTCCGATGACCAGATCAAGCTCAAAATCTTCCAGCGCCGGATAAAGCACCTCCTCAACCGCGGGATTGAGCCGGTGTATCTCATCGATGAACAGCACGTCTCGTGCATCAAGGTTCGTCAGGATTGCCGCCAGATCACCGGCTTTTGCCAGTACAGGGCCACTTGTCATGCGGAAATTGACCCCGAGTTCACGGGCCATGATTTGCGCAAGCGTCGTCTTTCCCAAGCCCGGCGGCCCGTGAAACAGCGTATGGTCCATCGCCTCGCCACGCTGCCGTGCAGATGCGATAAACACGCGCAGATTGGCGCGCGCCTCTGCCTGACCGACAAAATCATCCAGCATTTGCGGGCGCAGCGCCCGGTCCATATCTTCCGGCAGCACATCTGGTCGGACGGTGGGGTCGATGTCGCTCACATTGCTTCCTTCACTGATCGCCCCTGTCTACTGCTTCGGGGCCAGCAGTTTCAACGCCGCTCTGATCAGTGCGGGCGTATCCGCTTCCGGCACGTCCCCCGAGGCCTGCGCGACCGCACTGGCGGCATCACCCGGTCCATACCCAAGATTACCCAATGCCGAAAGAGCTTCAGCTTGTGCGGATACTGTCGCCAGCGACGCGCTCGACGTGGTCGGGGCTGCGGATACATCCGTCACAGGCTCCAATACCGCGTCGGCGTCCGGCTGGGCGGTACCGCCGCTCATGGCCATGACACCCGGTGCCTTGTCTTTCAAATCAAGCACGACCCGTTGCGCGATCTTCGGCCCCACGCCTTTGGCCGCCTTGACCGACGCCCAATCGCCCAAGGCAATCGCCCGGCTTACACCGTCAGCCCCCAACGTGCCAAGGATTGCCAAAGACGCCTTGGCGCCTACACCTTGCACCGACGTCAGCAACCGGTGCCATTCTTTCTCGACCAAGGTGGGGAAACCATAAAGTTGCAACAAGTCTTCCCGGACAGCCAGATCGGTGTAAAGCGCAACCGCCTCGCCCGGCCCCGGCAGGGCGGCAAGGGTACGATCCGAACAAAACACAAGATATCCCACACCCCGTACATCAATGAGCACGTGGTCCGTTGCCTTGTAATCAAGCCTTCCGCTGATCTTGCCGATCATCCGACCGCCCTCGCAACAGCGGCGCCGAACCTTGAGGCCGCGCCATGATGCGCATGACAAATCGCAATCGCCAAAGCGTCAGCCGCATCAGCGCCTTGAACCTCTATCCCTGGAAGCTGCATGCGCACCATATGCAGAACCTGTGCCTTGTCCGCATGCCCCACACCGACAACCGTTTTCTTGACTTTGTTGGGGGCGTATTCGCCGACCGATAGCCCTGCCTGCGCAGGCACGAGCATCGCGATCCCACGCGCCTGCCCCAACTTTAGCGTGCCGGCGCCATCCTTGTTCACAAAGGTCTGCTCCACAGCAGCGGTGTCCGGGGCGAACAGCGCCATGATATCCGTCAGCTGCGTGTAAAGTGACAAAAGCCGGTCAGCGAGGGTTTCTCCCGCCGACGTGCACACACCGTTGGCAACATGTGACAACCTGCTTCCGGATACATCAATTACGCCCCACCCGAGGTTTCTTAACCCCGGATCAATACCGATCACCCGCATTAGCGCCCCGCTCTGCCAACCAAATTTGCTTTTTTTTGCTGTTTAGCACGAAAGGCGAACATCCGCCAAGCAATACGTTTTCGAGCCTCCAAACGCCGCGCGAGCGGGTTTGCCCGAAAATGTGGTTCAAAACCGTCGCTCCGAGGTCTGTTTTCGACACTTGTCGTCGTAATTTTTCCAAGTGTTTACGGCGGGTTAACCCAGATAGCCACCTATGCAAAAACTGCATATCAATCATGCGTTTTTTCACCTTGCTGAAAAATGAGGCACATCCTACATGCGCTTCACAACACACCGGCATGACCGGTCAACCCTTCTACTAAAGGACGGCTACAATGGCTACTTTTGACACTTCCCGCACCACTTACGGTTCCGCCACCGCAGCGAGCCGTTTCTTTGCAGCAATCGGCGCTGTTATCGCTTCTGTCGTTGCCTGGAATGACGCCCGCGTCACCCGCAACGCACTGACCGCGCTGACAGATCGCGAACTCGAAGACATCGGCCTGAGCCGTGCAGACATCGAGGGCGTTGCATCGAGCGAAATGAATCGCTGAGCTTTTGCGCCGCGCTACAAGCGGCTCCAAATTCAACGGACCAAAAATCAAGCCGCGCCTTCCAAATGGAAGAGCGCGGCTTTTTTTAACAATCGAAAACCTTGGAGGGACTTTCGGGTACTCAACCGACCGGCAAACGCCGACCGTTACTAATTTCTATCGCGCCCACTGACGCGCAGTGTCCGCTACATAACCGGAAATCGGATCGACCTGCATAATCCAAGCGCCGAAACGCTCAGGACCTGTGCCGTCCCGCAGCGCATCCAGACGGCTTTCATAAGTTGCCGGTCCTACAAGGATCATGGTCACACATTTAAACAGGAAGAATCCCAGCACCACGCCGACGGCAATGCGGGTACGCATGGGCCCTTTTGGATGCTTGGGGGCAACGACGATCAACCCGTCCGGATTGATCTTGGTCACATAACCATTAGCAAGCTCGCGGTGCTTGCGCTCCAGGCTGGACAGTCTTTGTTCAAATTGAGCGAATGCGTCAGACATCCCACTCTCCTGCAGATCAGGCCCCCACCGGATCGATGCATGATATGCTTGCGAAATGTGGCAATTTGATGGCATTTCGCCTGAATATGGCCAAATTAGGGCTATTCAGAAGCCTGTTTTGTCAACGTTAGCGTCGTCCAGTCAACAATCTCTTCACGGTGCACCAGATTAAAGCCGGAACGTGCATAAACTTCGGCAACTTCGTCAGCCTGTTCATTCAGAATCCCCGAGAGAATCGCATACCCTCCCGCCGCGATGTGCACACCCATATCTGGCGCCAGCGATATCAGCGGACCTTTCAGGATATTCGCAAAGACCAGATCAAACTGGGCCTGTTCTGACAGATGAGGGTTTGCAAAACCTGCAGCTTCGACGCAGACCACCCGCCCCGCCAGACCGTTTGCCTCCACATTGCTGCGCGCCACGTCGACGGCAACCTCATCTATGTCGCTTGCCAACACCGGGTTGGGCCAGATGCGCGCCGCCGCCATCGCAAGCACGGCCGTGCCACAACCGATATCGGCCACGTTGTTACCGACGAACCTCGCGTCTGCCAGCCGGTCAAGCGCGCGCAGGCACCCAAGCGTTGTTCCATGGTGCCCCGTGCCGAATGCCATCGCAGCCTCGATCAGCAAAGGTTCGCATTCCTCTGGCACCTTGTCGGCATCATGACTGCCGTAAACGAAGAAGCGACCAGCCTGCACCGGGGAAAGTTCGCGCCGCACATGCGCAACCCAATCCGTCTGCGGTATCTCAGAGACGACAAACGGTTTTGCCCCAAGAGCCGTGCTCAGAAGCAACAAAGCTGTCTCGTCTGGCGCGTCGGTGAAATATGCGCCCACTTCCCAAAGTCCCGAGCCATCTTCCATCTCGAACACACCAACACCCGTCGGTTCAGGCGTAATATTTTCCAATGCCTCGCCAAGCTTTTCGGCGGCTGCCTTGTCAGGCAGTGTGGTCAGGGCGGAATAAGTGGTCATCAGCGGCTCCGGTATCTGTCGGGGTTCGGGTAGGGCCGTGGGAGCGCGGGGTCAAGCGACGTTTGATCCTCGTGGCCAAGGGTGCGCACAAAACGCCAGCCCCAAACGCAGGCGAAACTGCCCGCAAGCAAACTGGCTAGCGCCTGCCCGTAGATCACGCCGGGCGCGCCGTAGATCGCAGCCAGGGCTGCGGCAGCCGGCCAGCTGAGCACCCCGTCTTTCAGCCAGTTCACCAGTGTGGAACGCCCCGGACGCCCGAGATTATTAAACGCGGCGTTTGACACAAAGAGCGCACCTACAAAGACAAAACCTCCAACGCCAATGGTGCTGAATGCCCAGAGGATTTCTGCTCCCTCCCCCGACAGATCGAAGAGCCGCAGGATCATCGGGGTGGCAAGCACCAACACCGCCCAAGTGGCGAGCGTGTAGATGGCGCAAAAGATCAAGGCATCGCGGTACGCGGAGCGCAGCCTTTCGAAATGGCCTGCGCCAAAATTCTGGCCAAAGATGCCGCCGATGGCGCCGGACAAGGCAAAGATGCCGCCAAAAGCGACAACAGTCAGGCGCCCGACCACGGCCCAAGCCGCGACGGCCGTATCTCCGAATGCGGACATGACCATCGTTAGAAAGTAGTTGCCGGCAGGTGTCGCCATTTGAGTTGCAATGGCGGGCACCGCAACGGCCATGTAGGGCGGCAGCGTACAGCGAATGTCGTGCCATGTGGGCCGCGCGATGAGGCGGTGTTGCGCAACGGCGAAATAAAGACCCAATCCCATCAGTGCAAACCGGAACAGCACAAGGCCTATTGCCGCCCCATCCAATCCCCAGCCGAGACCGAGGATGAGGATCGGATCGACGACCATTAAAACCGTGCCCGAAATCAGCGTGACATACATCGCCTTGGCGCCCAGCCCTTCGGCACGCAATACTCCAGAGCAAGTCATGCCAACCGCCATTACCACCAATGACGGCACCGTCATCGCGAGGTAGCGGGCGGCAAGTGCGGCAGTGTCGCCCGAAGCGCCAGCCAAAGCCACAAGATCGTGGCGAAAGGCAACTATGAGCGCGGCAACGACCCCTTGAAACGCCGCCGCAACGATGACCGCGCTGCCGGCCTGACGCCGTGCCGCCTGACGCTGCCCCGCACCAATGCTGCGCGATACCATTGCTGTCGAGGCGATCATCAGCCCGACGCCGGACGACACGGAAAAGAACTGTATCGCAAAGGCAAATCCGATTGCCGCGACAAGCGTCGGATCGCCCAACTGCGAAATCCAAATCAGATTGGCCGCGTCAACAAGGAAAACAAAGGTAATTCCGAAAGCGCCTGTGGCGGTCATGCGAACGACATGCCCCATGGTCGAGCCTGTCAGGAAACGCGCTTCGCTCATTCCGCCGGCGCTGCCAAGGGTCTGGAAAAGATGGTTTCATTGCCTTTTTCGGGATGGCGCGGGATCAGCATCGCCAAAGCAAATGAGATCGCCGCCATGCCTGCCGCCAACAGGAATACCGCCGCCGGTGACCAAAGCCACATAAAGCCTAGCAAGACCGGTAAAAAGACCGCCGCAATATGGTTGATCGTAAACGCAACGGCCGCTGTGGGCGCGATGTCGCCCGGATCCGCTATCTTCTGAAAGTAGGTTTTGAGCGCCAGCGCCAGACCGAAGAAGATGTGATCAATGACGTATAGCGTCGCCGCAACCAACACACCCCAGCCCAGAAAATAGACACCTCCGTAGGCCAGAAAAACGCACACCAGCCCGATATATTCGAACCCTAAAGTGCGGCGTTCTCCGAAATGACCAACAGCACGCCCGAGCAACGGCGCAACAATGATGTTGATGACAAGGTTGATCAGGTACAGCGTTGTGATCTCGTGGACGTCATAGCCAAATTTTTCGACCATCATAAAGCCCGCAAAAACGACGAAGATCTGCCGTCGCGCACCAGACATGAACTGCAGGGCATAGTAGAGCCAGTAACGCTTTCGCAGCACCATCTTTTTAACTTGCGGATCGGGCGCCTCGAATTGCGGGTAGGCTAGCATGGCCACGATCGCGATGACGACCGTGGCGCCACCGCCGATCATGTAAACCGTATTGTATGACAACTGCAGAGTTTCCCACAGGGCCATGATTGCGAGGTAGGCAATCAGCGTCGCGCCGGATCCTGCGGCCAGTAACCAACCAAGGACGCGCGGTGCCTCTTCTTTCGTCAGCCATTGCAATTGCAGGGACTGGTTGACCGTTTCATAGTAGTGAAACCCGATGGAGCTTAGCATCGTGATCGTGAGAATGCCGCCCATCGACGGGAACCACGCCGTCACGGCGGTGGCGGCCCCCAGCAAAAGCAACGACACCAGACCAAGCACCTGTTCGCGCATGAAAATAATGATCGCGATGACGCCAACAGCAAAAAATCCCGGTATTTCACGGACGGTATGCAGCAAGCCGATATCGGCGCCATCAAACGCAGCGGCTTCGATCACGAAATTGTTCAGTAGGGCTGACCACGTGTTGAACGCCAAAGGCATGGCCAGCGCCATCAGAAACAACAGCGCGATCGGCCGCTGCAGCAGCGGGCGGGTCTTCGCCTCGGCTAAGGGTACAATTCGGGCCATGTGACGTCATTATGCCTTTTTGTGCCGATTGACGAGAGGCGAACTGGCACAGGCCCTGTGCGTCAGGGCGGAGGCGGAAAGCGCTGCAATTCCCGCCATCCGCGCAGCCGCAGTCAGAAGAAACTTTGCGGGTCGATGTCGATGGCCAGCCGCAGATCACCCGACAGTCGCAGCGGCGCGACCCAGCGCGCCAGCGCGGGTTGCAGGGCGGTTGCCTTGTCGGCCTTGACCAGCAGACGCACCCGATGTCTGCCACGTACACGGGCAATCGGTGCAGGTGCCGGACCAAAAACCTGCGCGCCGACCTCGCGCAAGGCATGGTCGTTGCGAGCAAGCTGGTTGCCCGCGTCGAACACTTTGCCCACATCGGTCCCGCTCAGAATAATGCCCGCCATACGGCCATAGGGCGGAACCTGCGCGGCGCGGCGTTCACGCGCTTCTGCGGCCCAGAACCCTTCTTCGTCACCGGCGAGTATTGTGCGAATAACCGGATGCTCCGGCTGATAGGTTTGCAACAAAGCCAGCCCCGGCTTTTCCGCCCGCCCCGCGCGCCCCGCCACCTGCCGCATCAGTTGAAAGGTCCGTTCGGCTGCACGCAGATCAGAGCCTTGCAAACCAAGATCGGCGTCAATGACCCCAACAAGGGTAAGGCCCGGAAAGTTGTGCCCCTTTGCGACAAGTTGCGTGCCGATGATGATGTCTGCGGCCCCTTCGGCAATCTCACCGATTTCCGCCTTCAGCGCGCGCGCCGATCCGAACATATCTGAACTCAGCGTCGCAATCCGTGCCTGTGGGAAAAGCGCCGCTGCCTCTTCCCCCAACCGTTCGACACCCGGACCGACAGGGGCCAGACGATCTTCGGCCTCGCAAGCCGGGCACTTGCTGGGCATCGGCTTGCTCTCGCCGCACTGGTGGCAGACGAGACGTTTGAGAAAGCGATGCTCGACCATACGCGCGTCGCAGTCATCGCAGCCGATCTGGTGCCCGCAAGCGCGACACAGCGTGATAGGTGCGTAGCCGCGCCGGTTAATGAACAGCATCGACTGCTCGCCTGCCTCCAGACGCTTTGTCACCTCGTCTTGCAGCGCCTTGCTGATCCAGCGATCGGAGGGCAGTTTTTCCTGCCGCATATCAAGACTGCGCATTTCCGGCAGCACCGCGGAGCCAAAACGCGACGTCAGTTCCAGCCTTGTGTATTTGCCCGCTTCCGCGTTGGCCCAGCTTTCCAGAGACGGTGTGGCAGAGGCGAGCACGACATGGCAGCCCGCAATCGAGGCGCGCAGCACAGCCATGTCGCGCGCGTTATAGAACACCCCTTCTTCTTGCTTGTACGAGGTATCGTGTTCTTCATCGACAACGATCAGACCAAGGTTCTGAAAAGGCAGGAAAAGTGCCGACCGCGCACCGATGACAAGCTGGGCATCCCCCTGCCCCACCATGCGCCAGATGCGCCGCCGCTCGGTCATCGTAGCCCCCGAATGCCATTCGGCGGGGCGCGCGCCGAACCGCTCCTCGACACGGGTCAGAAACTCGGCCGTCAGCGCGATTTCGGGCAACAGAACCAGCGCCTGTCGCCCCGCGCGCAAGGCTTCGGCCACGGCCTCGAGGTAGACTTCGGTCTTGCCAGAGCCTGTCACCCCGCGCAGCAGAGTGGTCCCGTAGATTTCGGCTGCGACCTGCGCCGCCAGATGCTGTGCTGCCGCGTGTTGATCGTCGGTCAGCGTCTTGCCGGGGCGCGACGGGTCCAGCCGGGCAAAAGGCAAATCACGCGGGCTGTCTTCTTCTGTCACAGCGCCTTGCGACACCAGCCCCTTTACCACCGATGTGCCCACGCCGGCCATCTCTGCCAACTCTTTGAGCGTGAACGACAGGTCGCCATACTCTGCCAGCGCACCCAGAACCTTGCGCCGCGCTGCGGTCATCTTGTCGGGGTCGCCGCCGCCGCGTCGGTAAATTTTGCGCATCGATGGCGGATCACCCAACCCCGGCGCGCGGGTGGCCAACCGCAGCATCGCAGGCATGGGCGTCAACGTATACTCTGCCGCCCGTTCGAGAAAAATGCGCAACTCGTCCCGCATCGGTGCTGCATCCAGTACCCTGTAGGCCGCACGTATCTTGGATCGGTCATAGTCGCCACGCCCAGCACTCCATACCACGCCCAAGACTTTGCGCGGACCCAGCGGCACCTCGACAAACGCACCGGGGCGGCACCCGCCTTCAGGGGCGAGATAATCCAGTGCACGCCCAAGCGGTTGGGTCGTCAGCACCGAAATCAGGTCCCCTTCGTGAAAGAATTCTGGCTGCTGCACGCACGCCGCTCCGGCAGAAAATGACGTTAGAGGGTTTAAGCATGGCAGATCATGCGGTAAATCCAAGCGCGATCAGCCTCGTCTGGCTATCGCTTATGCAAACCAAGGGAGCAACCCATGAAATTCTTCGTCGATACGGCGGACACGCAAGCCATCTCGGAGCTGAACGATCTGGGTATGGTCGACGGCGTTACAACCAACCCCTCGCTGATTCTGAAATCCGGGCGCGACATTTTGGAAGTGACTAAGGAAATCTGCGGCATCGTGGAAGGCCCGGTGAGCGCCGAAGTCGTGGCCCTCGAAGCAGAAGAGATGATTGCCGAAGGTCGTAAACTGGCAGAAATCGCCGAAAACATCACCGTCAAGCTGCCCCTGACGTGGGACGGCCTGAAAGCGTGCAAAGTCCTCTCGGACGAGGGCAAGATGGTCAATGTGACCCTGTGCTTTTCGGCCAATCAGGCTCTACTGGCAGCCAAGGCGGGTGCCTCGTTTATCAGCCCGTTCATCGGACGGCTGGACGACATGAGCCTTGATGGAGTCGACTTGATCGAAGACATCCGCACGATCTATGATAACTATGGTTTCGAAACCGAAATCCTCGCTGCCTCTATACGCTCGGTCAATCACGTCCAGCAAGTTGCGCTGATCGGCGCAGACGTCATGACCGCACCCCCGGATGTGATCAAGAAACTCGCTGGCCATCCACTGACAGACAAGGGTCTTGAGCAATTCATGGCAGACTGGGCAAAGACCGGTCAGAAGATCCTGTGATCCGTCACGCATAAACAGTACGGCGCGTCATTTGATTTTTCGAGTGGCGCGTCGAGGCAACAACACGGTGCCGTCGCGACAAATTTGCGAAATGATGGCAGATTTTGCCGCAACATCGTGCTACAAGCGCACAACAAAGCGCACAGCGCGACAAAAAACAAACAGAGCAGGCAATGAGCACCAAGCCCAAGATTGAGGATGCCCTGCGCGAGGCGATCATCGCGCAACCCAATGTCATTCTGGACGACAAAGACGTCATGCACGCGCTGATTGCCGCCAATGAAAAGACCATGGGCGCAAATATCGTAGACCTGCGCGGCATCGCGATGGACAGGCTGGAGCTTCGTCTGGACCGGCTCGAAGATACGCACAGATCGGTGATTGCCGCGGCATACGAAAACCTAGCCGGCACGAACCAGATCCACCGTGCGATCCTGCGCATGCTCGATCCCGTGGAATTCGAAACCTTTCTGTCCGATCTGCGCGGCGAAGTTGCCGAAATACTGCGCGTTGACGCGGTCCGGCTGGTGCTGGAAACCGAGCAGGCAGAAACCGACCCGTCGCTGGCGCGACTGGGCGATGTGTTGTCGATCATGGCGCCCGGATATTGCGACAATTATCTGTCCGGGCAGGTCGCGGGAAATGCCCGCCCCGTGGTATTGCGACAGGTGCAGGGGGCCGAGCATACACTGTTTGGCGACAAGTCCGACTTTATCCGTTCGGAGGCTTGTCTGCGGCTCGATTTTGGCCCGGGCCGTTTGCCTGGCATGTTGCTGTTGGGCGCGGAAGACCCGCACATGTTTGGCCCGCAACAGGGCACTGACCTGCTGATCTTTTTTGCCGGCGTCTTTGAACGCGTCATGCGACGCTGGCTTTCGTGAGCCTGATCAGTGCCGCCGCAGGCGACGCTCTGTCGCGATGGCTGGATGACTTGCGCGCGGTACGCGGGGCAACGGAAAACACGCTGATCGCGTATCGCGGTGACATCGTCGAGTTCGTGTCGTTCATGACCGCCTACAAGGCTGAACCTCAGGGGCTTGGCGCGCTTGCGCGGCTGTCGGTTACAGATATGCGTGCCTGGATGGCGAATGCCCGAAGCGACGGTGTCGGCGCGCGGTCTCTCGCGCGCAAGCTTTCGGCGGTCAAAGCGTTTTACCGGTGGCTTGCCGAGCGGGAGAACTTTGAAGCGACTGCAGTACTGAGCGTGCGGGCACCAAAATTTCAGAAGAAATTGCCGCGTCCTCTGGCCGAGGACGCAGCGCGATCTCTCATCGATACAATCGAAGACCAGTCGCAAGAACCATGGGTCGCAGCGCGCGATGTCGCAGTATCCACGTTGCTCTGGGGCTGCGGGCTGCGCATTTCAGAGGCGCTTTCCTTGCGCGGGGCAGACGCGCCGTTGGCCGCGAGCCTGCGGATCACCGGCAAGGGTGGCAAGGAACGGATCGTGCCGGTATTGCCAGCCGCACAACAGGCCGTCGAGCGGTATATGGACCTATGCCCTTACGATCTGGATGCATCGGACGCGCCGCTGTTTCGGGGCGTGCGCGGCGGCCCGCTTGGACCGGGCGCGATACAGAAAGTGATGGCGCGGGCACGGATGCAACTGGGTCTGCCGGCCAGTGCGACACCGCATGCCATGCGCCACAGCTTCGCCACCCACCTATTGAACGCAGGAGGCGATCTGCGCGCAATACAGGAGCTTTTGGGCCATGCATCCCTGTCGACCACGCAGGCATATACCGCAGTTGACACGGCGCGTCTGATGGAGGTGTATGCCCGCGCCCATCCCAAAGCATGACAGGTGCCGAGCGCGACGGCAGCCCGAGCGGACCAGGACGAAAGACGCAGTGATATGACACAAAGAATGGCCGCGCTGGCGGTGCACCTACTGACGGCCACGGGGGCCGTGTTCGCAATGCTTGCGATGCTGGCGGCGGTAGAGGCCAAGTGGGATCTGATGTTTCTTTGGCTGGTGGTGGCCTTTGCAGTTGATGGCATCGACGGCCCGCTGGCGCGCAAGACGAACGTCAAGATCAACGCGCCGGAGTTCGATGGCGTTCTGCTGGACCTGATCATCGACTACCTGACCTATGTATTCATCCCCGCCTTTGCCCTGTTCAAATCGGGCTTGATGGATGGCTGGACCGGCTGGTTCGCGATTATCATCATCACCTTTGCCTCGGCCATGTACTTTGCCGACACACGTATGAAAACAAAGGACAATTCCTTTTCCGGCTTTCCCGGTTGCTGGAACATGCTGGTCCTGGTCATCTTTGCGCTGGAGCCGAATTTCTGGGTCAGTCTCGCACTGGTGAGCGCGCTTGCGATTGCCATGTTCCTGCCGCTGAAGTTTGTCCATCCGGTTCGCACCGAACGCTGGCGGGCGATCACGCTGCCGATGGCATTAAGTTGGACCTTTTTTGCGGGCTGGGCAGCATGGGTCGATTTTCACCCGCAAAGCTGGGCGCATTGGGGTCTGGTGGTCACCAGCCTCTACCTGACTTTTGCCGGTATCGCGCAGCAGGTCATTCCGGCGCGCAACACGTAAACGCAACGCCCGCGGGGCCCACCGGACGCGCGCCTGCGCCATCCCCTGATTTCCCTTGTTTCACGGGCCAAACACGCTGCGGTATCTCGTCGGTACAACGTCGGTATTACGTCGGTGCAAACCGGCCATATCCGCAAAATCCGGCGGTAACACACCGTTCGGGCCGTAAACCCTGCCAAAACCTGACCGCACCGCGCGCTGTTGCGATCAGATCAGGAAACCGCCTGCCCGCTCGTGGCGCAGCAGGGCCACCTTGGTCTCGACACCGCCTGCGCCGGAAAATCCGGTCAGACCCTTGGCCCCCATCACACGGTGACAGGGAATGATCAATGGGATCGGGTTGGCCCCGCAGGCCTGCCCCACGGCTTGTGGCATGGCGCCAAGCGTGCGGGCAATATCGCCGTAGGTGACGGTTTCGCCAAAGGGGATTGCCGACATCTGCGCGCAAACATCGCGCTGAAACGCGCTGCCCTCTACACGCAGAGGCAGGTCAAACGCCTCCAGCGTGCCGGCATCATAGGCGGCCAACTGGTCAAGCGCCCGGCGCAGCACCGGGCTGCTGTCCTGTCGGGGCGCGTGAGCCCAGCGCAACGCAACGATTGCGCCGTCTGCCTCGGTCACGCAAAGCGCGCCGAACTGGGTATCAAGGCTTGCCGATTTCATGGCCAAGGGTTGATCGCATCGTGCCTCAGACGCAACCCGAATCCTGCTGCATGGGGCAGAGGCCGCTATGATTTGGCGACAAGCTCAACCAGCGCGGTCAGTTGCTTGTCTTGCAGGCCCTCATCCATCGCGCGTTGCGTCAAATCACGCATCAGTCGCGGTAGCGCATCTGCCGTAGCGGTCGCCTCGAAAGTCTCCATCACGTCGTCGAGCGCATCGCGGTAAACGGCGACGGTCGCGTTTGCGCCATCATAATTGCCGTCTGGCACCGTTTCCATGAACACTTCCGCGTATTTCTGGGCCACGCCCATGGTAACCGGTATCTGTTCGGCAAAAGAACTCAGCGGCAGACCCGCCTTGCGACACACGGCTCCTCCGTAGATCAGGCCGAACATCCAGGCCTGCCGCGCGGTGAACATGGCCGCAAACAGCCCCGGGACTGACGCGGCGGTCGTGCCGACATGGGCTGATGCACCGCCCAATGCGCGGATGATATCACCGCAACGGTCCCAAACATCTGTTGGGCCTGCGCAAAGAATAGCTGTTTCCGGCTGACCGATGCCTGTCGGATAGGCGTTGATCATACCGATCAGCCACGCAGCACCCGCCGATGTCAGCATCTCTACCAGCTTTTCCGCATCTGCCGCACCACCGGTGGAAAGATCAATGATGACCTTTCCGGCCAACCGGCTCTCCTGCCCTGCCAGAAGCTGGTGCGAGGTATGGTGGTTTCTGACGCAGATTATCACCACGTTACTCGCATCAACGGCAGCGCCGAGCGACGCCGCGGCATGCGCGCCTTTCTCTGTCAGCGCGGCTGCCTTGTCAGGTGAACGGTTCCAGACCGTGACCCCATAACCGTTTTCCAACAACGTGACAGCAAGCGCTGCCCCCATCTTTCCCAACCCAATCACAGAAATGTCGGACATGCTTTCCTCCCAGTTCAGACTTATGGGTAGCACATCCTTGAACAGACCGGTCAGCTTTTCTGGCGTAGGACGAGACGCCTTCAGTGCTTGGCCAATCCCAACCGGATCGGGCCGCGCGCAGTGAGCGGGTCTATCGCCCTGCCCTTTTGGGTCGCAAGCAGCGGCAGGGATGCCGCCACGCGGCGGATATCTGGCATGAGCGCACGCCAGTTGTCTGCGCTCAGCCGCCTTGCAGCGTCGGAGGGGCAGAACGTTTTCTCTGCCCCCCGTTCGTACGCAAGGTCCATCAGGACCGCGGCAATCGCCTCATCCGACCGCGCTGTCACAGCGGCCGCAAACACCTTGGTGCGAGTGAGTGCCGACATCGGGCAGCACTTTCCAGCAGCGGGCGCATTTTTCGCCGTCTGCTTTCTTGAAGACAACCGCGATCCCGTCCTCTCCGAGAAGCGAAAAGGCCTGACGGGAGGCAAGCTCTTCGTCTTCTGCCTGAGCGCCCGCCTTACCGAGGACGACCATCTCGCCATCGACGTCGACACGGATGTCGGAGACGATGCAGATGTCGTCAAAATCGACGCTGTTCAGCGCCTCCGCCAGTGCGGGATCATCCACGTAGACCGTTGGCGCCGCTTCGAGCGAGGCGCCGATGACCTTGTTGGTCCGCTCCACTTCCAGCGCCGCGGTCACGACGCGACGGGCCCTGCGAACGCCGGACCATTTCGCCGCCAGCGCGTCATCGCGCCAGTCATGCGGCGTCTTTGGGAAGTCCTGCAGGTGCACCGAGCTTTCCTCGCCGGGGAACCGTTCGAGCCAGACCTCTTCCATGGTAAAGACCATGATCGGGGCCAGCCATGTTGTCAGCCGGTGAAAGAGCAGATCAAGCACGGTGCGCGCGGCACGGCGGCGGGTGGTGTCGCCATCGCAGTAGAGCGCATCCTTGCGGATATCGAAGTAGAAGGCCGACAGGTCAACCGTGGCAAAGGTGAATACCGCCTGCCAGACGCCCTGAAAGTCGAACCGCGCGTAGCCGTCGCGCACGATCTCGTCCAGTTCGGACAGGCGGTGCAGCACCCAGCGTTCCAGTTCGGGCATGTCGGCGGGATCTGTGCGGTCGGCCTCGCTGAAGTCCGACAACGAGCCGAGCATGTAGCGCATGGTATTGCGCAGCCGGCGGTAGCTGTCGGCGGTGCCCTTGAGGATTTCCGGCCCGATCCGCTGGTCAAGCGTGTAATCCGTCTGTGCCACCCAGAGCCGCAGGATATCTGCGCCGTACTGCTGCACGATTTTTTCCGGCACGATGGTGTTGCCGATGGATTTGGACATCTTGTAGCCCTTTTCATCCAGCGTCATGCCGTGCGTGATCACGTTGCGGTAGGGCGCGCGGCCGGTGGTGCCCACCGATTGCAACAGCGACGAGTGGAACCAGCCGCGGTGCTGGTCCGTGCCTTCCATGTAGACGTCAGCGATGCCGTCGTCTGTTCCGTCGGGGCGGTCGCGCAGGGTAAAGGCGTGGGTCGACCCGCTGTCGAACCACACATCGAGAATATCCGTCACCTGTTCGTAGTCGTCGGGGTTCACGATGCCGCCGAGGAAGCGTTCCTTGGCGCCCTCTTCGTACCATGCGTCGGCCCCTTCGGCCTCGAACGCGTCGACGATGCGCTGGTTTACCGCGTCGTTTCGCAGCAGGTAGTCCGGATCGTCGTGTTTCGCGCCCACCTTGGAAAAGCAGGTCAGCGGCACACCCCAGGCGCGCTGGCGCGAGAGCACCCAGTCGGGTCGCGTCTCCATCATCGAGTAGAGCCGGTTGCGGCCCGATCGCGGGGTCCAGTTCACGTGGTCGATCTCGGTGAGCGCGCGCTCGCGGATGGTGGTGCCATGCTGGTCGAGCCCGTCGCCCACGGGCTTGTCGATGGCGGCGAACCACTGCGGGCGGTTCAGGCGGATGATCGGCGCCTTGGAACGCCATGAATGCGCGTCCGAGATGGTGATCCGCTTCATCGCGATCAGCGCGCCGGGCTCCTTCAGCTTTTCGATTACGGCTTTGGACGCCCCGCCCGGCTTGCCGTTGGGCTTGATCACCTGCTGGCCTGCAAAGAACGGCAGGTCATCGCGGAACGCGCTGTCGTCCATGATGTTGTAGGTCATCGGCAGGCCGTGTTTGAGGCCGATGGCGTAGTCGTCGTCGCCGTGGCTGGGCGCGGTGTGTACAAAGCCGGTACCGGCGTCGTCGGTCACGTGATCGCCCGGCAGGAGCGGCACCTCAAAGTCCCACTCGCCCGCGGCCCCTTCCAGCCCGCGCAGCGGATGCGCGCAGGTCAGACCGGCCAGCGCCTCTACCGAGACATCGTCAAGGCGGCGTACCATATCGTCGCCGCCCAACCGCGCCTGCGCAAAGATCTCCCCGGCAAGGGCATCGGCCACGATGACCTTCTCGCCGATCGTCGCCCAGCATTCCTCGGGCCGGCCGATGACCTCGTACAGCCCATAAGAAATGCCGGGTCCGAAACAGATCGCCCGGTTCTGCGGGATCGTCCAAGGTGTGGTCGTCCAGATCAGCACCGAGGTACGCCCGTCAGCGAGGCTGCCCGCGACGACCGGAAAGCGCACCCAGATCGCATCGGTCTGACGGTCGTGATACTCCACCTCCGCCTCGGCCAGCGCGGTCTTTTCAACCGGCGACCACATCACCGGCTTGGATCCCTGATAGAGCGTGCCATTCATCAGGAACTTCATGAAGTCCTCCGCGATGACGCGCTCGGCATGGAAATCCATGGTCAGGTAAGGATCGGCCCAGTTGCCCGTAACACCCAGACGTTTGAACTCCTCGCGCTGGATATCCACCCAGCCCGCAGCAAACTTGCGGCACTCTGCGCGGAAGTCATTGATCGGCACCTCGTCCTTGTTGCGGCCCTTCTGGCGGTACTGCTCTTCGATCTTCCACTCGATCGGCAGCCCGTGGCAGTCCCACCCCGGGATATAGCGGGAATCAAACCCCATCATCTGGTGGCTGCGCACGATCATATCCTTGATCGTCTTGTTCAGCGCGTGCCCGATATGCAGATGCCCGTTGGCATAGGGAGGGCCATCATGCAGCGTAAAAGGCGCGCGACCGGTTTTCTCGCGCAGGCGGTCATAAACGCCGATCTTCTGCCATCGCGCCAGCCAGTCGGGTTCGCGTTTCGGCAGGCCTGCCCGCATCGGAAAATCGGTCTTCGGCAGGTTCAGAGTGGATTTGTAGTCAGGTGTCTGAGGCGTATCGGCGCACATTACAGGCGTCCTTGTCCTTGGTGGTCAGCAATAAACAATGAGGGGTCGGTGCGAATGGCTCAAACACCTTTGCCCGGCGTCTCATCAATCAGAGCGCCGGGGATATAATTCGAAGGATGATCGCGACGATTATACTCATGCGCGGCCTTATACGCAGCACATGTAAGACGGGCAAGCCTAAAGCCGCCCGCCTGTATGGCAGACAAACCGCTCCCCTCACTTTGCCAGATAAACTCCGGGGGAGACGCGCGGCACGCGCGGCGGGGGCAGCGCCCCCTCACCGGTTGACGTGAGACCACACGCTGGAAATCACCACCGACCCCTCACCCACCGCCGAGGCCACGCGCTTGACCGACCCTGCGCGCACATCGCCGACCGCAAAGACGCCCGGACAGGAGGTTTCAAACTGACTGCCGCCGCCCGCCTCGGGTCCGGTGCATACAAACCCCTTGTCGTCGAGCGCCACCAGCCCCGAAAGCCAGCCGGTATTGGGCGCGGCACCCACCATCACAAAAAGCGCCTGCGTACGCAGCATCCAAGACTGACCGGCAGCCTTGTCGCGGATCGTGATCTCGCGCAGGCTGTCCTCGCCGTGCAGTTCGGTGACCTCGGTGCGCAGATGGATCGTGATGCGCGGATGCGACTGCAACCGCTGCAACAGGTAGTCCGACATCGTCTCGGCCAGTCCGTTGCCGCGCACCAGCAAGTGAACATGCCGCGTGGTACGGGCCATATACATCGCCGCCTGTCCGGCCGAGTTGCCGCCGCCGATCACCGCGACTTCCGCGTCCTTGCACCAGCGCGCTTCGATCTCTGTTGCGGCATAGTAGACGCCCACGCCCTCGAACGTCTCCAGCCCGTCAAGCGGCATCTTGCGGTATTGCACGCCCGTCGCCACAACCAGCGCCTTGGCATTCACCTCGTAGCCATCGTCCAGACAGGCATGAAAATACCTGTCCCCGCACTGGCGCAGCGCCGTGACCCGGCGCGGCACGGAAAACCGCGTGCCGAATTTCATGGCCTGCACTTCGCCGCGCCCGACGAGGTCTCCACCGGAAATGCCGGTGGGAAAGCCCATGTAGTTCTCGATCCGGCTCGACGTGCCGGCCTGACCGCCGATTGCCATATCCTCAAGCACCAGCGCACTCAGCCCTTCGGCACCGGCATATACTGCGGCGGCCACGCCCGCAGGCCCGCCCCCCACAATCAGCACGTCAAAGCTTTCGCCCTCTTCGGCGTCCAGATCATAGCCCAGAACCTCGGCCAGCGCCTTGGGCGTGGGCGGGTCCACCTTGACCGCCCCGCCAAAGACCAGACCGGGGCACCCGGCCTCAATGCCGCAGCGCTCTGCCAGCACTGCCGCCTCATCGGACCCGAGTGCGACCTCGCGAAACGGGATCCGGTTGCGTGCCGCAAAACTGGCCACCTGCCGCAGGTCCCGGCTCTGGTCGGCGCCAATCAGGGTGAGCGAGCCGTCCGCCCGCTCCATCGCGGCGCGGCGCCGCGCGGCGAGAACCGTGACAATGATATCGCTCATCTCCGGCATGTCGGACATCAGCCCCAGCATCTTGTCCCGCGGCACACACAAAAGCGTGCTGAGCTCCAGCGCCCGCGCCCCGGCCAGCGAAACCCCGCCCGACAGAAACTGAAGATCGCCGAAAAACTGTCGCGGCCCGAGCGTGGCATTGCCCAGCCGGTCGCCGGTCATCGGGTCCACCGCTTCAAGTTCACCCTCGATAACGTAGTGGAAAAGCGCAGTCGGCGCGCCCGGTTCCTGCACCATGTCACCCGGTTCGAACTGAACGATCTGTCCCACCTTGCGCATCGCTCTGACGTGCTCCGGCTCAAGCGGACGGCGCACAAGGGTTGCCAGATCGGCAGCAAAGCTTTCCATTCCCCTACCTCTTGCTTTCTGCGCGTCCCGGCATCGCGGTCACGCCTTACCAGACGTTACGATACCGCTCAGGCTGCGCGCGACAAGTTCGCGTATCTTTGGCCGCTTGCCCGGAGCAAAGGGCAGCGGGCGGCATACCTCCATCGCGGCCACCCCGACCCGCGCCGTCAGGGCACCGTTTACCAGCCCTTCGCCAAAGCGCCGCGAGAGCTTGCCAACGATGGATCCGCCGAGCACCGGCTCAAGCATGTCATCGCCAACAGCAACCGCACCGGTCGCGACCATGTGGCTGAGTACCGCGCGGGTAAGCCGCCAGCTGCCCAGCGTACCCGAACGCCCGCCATAGACTTCGGCCACGCGCCGGATCATGCGCATGTTCGCCGTCAGCGCCGCCGCGACATCCGCCAGCGCCAGCGGCACCAGCGCAGTGACCGTGGCCACCTGCCGCGCGGCCGCCTCAACCTCGCGCGAGGCCTCGCGGTCCAGCGGCGCCAGAAGCTCGGCATCGGCAAGGCCCATCAGGCTTGCCGCGTCCAGTTGGTCGCCGCGCAACTCGGCAAACCGGTCACGCCCCCAACGGGTATCCTCGCGCCCCCGGTAAAGACCGGTCAGCCGGTCGCAGACATCGCGCGCGGCGGTCAGGTCGTTTTCAGCCAGCGCGGTATCGGCGGCACGGCGCAGCCCATCCACACGCGACAGACGGCCCAGCGCGGCAAGTTCGCGAAAGCAGATGACCATCAGCACCGCGAGAAAAGCCCCCAGAAGGGCGGTCACACCCCAGCCGAGATAGGCATTGCGCGACACCAGCCCGGTCAGATAATCCCATGCGGCGATGGAGGCGATTGCCCCGATTGAGGCCGCGCCCAGCCCCCAGAACCAGCGCGCAAGCCGCGAAGGGCGCAAAGCGGCAAGCCGTGCTGCGCGCTGCATTGCACGCCCCTGCACGGCATCGGGCGCGGGCCCCGTGTCGGGGACGGGAGGTGCGTCGGCTGGTGACACCACCGGCGCGTCCGGTTCAATATCTATGAGCACGGGTCCCTTGGCCATCAGCCCTGCACCCGCGTCCATTCAAAGTGGATATCCGGCAGACCCGCCTCGTTTTCCGCCCCGTCCGTCCGGTCAATTTCGATAAATCCGCGCAGCCCGTAGAACCGCGTGGCAGACCCGTTGGCCTGATAACTCCACAGCCGCAGCGTATCGCAACACGCCTTGGCGTCCTGCAGCAGGGCTGTGCCCACGCCTTTGTCCTGCGCTTCGGGCAAAACGTAAAGCGCGTGCACGCGCTCTTCGTGACGTGCGATGAAGCCGACCACGCGGCCGTCAATCTTGGCGACGCGCACCCAGCCCGCGTCGATCATATCGCCCGCGTACATGATTTCTTCGGCGGCGGAGTGCACACGGGGCAGCCATGGCATCTCGTCATTGGACACCGACAGGATATTGCCGACGGCGCCTGCATCGAGGCTGCGCGCGGGGGTTATGATCACTTCCGTCATAACTTATCCCCTAGAAGGAATTGCGCCGCCTTATCAAGCCGGATGTGCGGCGGGCCATCGCCGGGCCGCAAACTTAGAACGGAAGGTGCGAAATTCATCACACGGTAGTCCTGATCGAGCCAGGTCTCTGCCCCGTCGCGCGCCGGCGACAAAAGCTGGGCGGGGTCTTGCGGCAGATCACCGGGGTAGAAGGCCGCCTGTTTGCCCGTTTCCAGCAAGGTGCCGCGCACCACGTCCAGTTGCTGGCCCTCGTGCGTGATCGTGTCTTCGGTCGTGGCGCGGAGTGACGCAAGCGCCATCGCCTCGACCTGGGCCCCGGCAAAGCGCGCGCGGTCCTCCGCGCCACGCAGCAGCGCCGTCATGATCGCCGTCAGCTTTTCATGCTGGCGGTGATGGAGGTGATCGGCCTTGGTTGCTGCAAACAGGATCTTTTCCACCCGCTTTCCCGCGAAAAGCTGTGTCAGAAACGCATTGCGACCGGGTTTGAACGCGCCAAGAATATCCGCCATTGCCCGGCGCATATCTTCAACCGCACGGGGCCCTTTGTGGATCGCTCCCAATGCGTCGACGAGCACGACCTGACGATCGATGCGCGCAAAGTGATCGCGGAAAAATGGCCGGACAACCGAGCGTTTGTAGGCCTCGAAACGCCGTGCCATTTCGCGCCGCAGGCTGCCGCGCGAGCCGGTGCCCGACCCGGGCAGCGGCGCAAAGGTCAGTACCGGCGACCCCTCCAGATCGCCTGGCAGCAAAAACCGTCCCGGCGTGCAGTCGTAATAGCCCGCGTCACGCGCTGCGTTCAGATAGGCCGTAAACCGCGCCGCCAGCGCTTTGGCCTGTGGCTCGTCCAGCGTCGCCTCGCTGTCCAGAGCCGGAAGACCATCCAGAAACGCCGCCGCCTCGGGCCGTGCCTGCGCGCGCGCCAAGGTCTCTTGCGACCAGTCATCATAGCTTTTGTCCAACAGCGCCAGATCAAGCAGCCACTCGCCGGGATAGTCTATGATGTCCACATGGATGGTGCGCGGCCCCTGCACGCCCGCAAGCAAACCGGTTCGACGCACCCGCAGCGACAGGCGCAACTCGGACACCGCGCGCGTGCTGTCGGGCCAGCGCGGGACCGGTGCGGTCAGATCATTCAGATGCGATTCGAAATCAAACCGCGGCACCGTGTCATCGGGTTGCGGCTGCAAAAACGCCGCCTCGATGCGGTTTTCAGCAGCAGCGACCAGATGCGGCATGCGCCCGCGGTCCATGAGGTTGGCCACCAGCGATGTGATAAACACGGTCTTACCCGACCGGGCCAACCCGGTCACACCGACACGGATCACCGGCTCGAACAGGGTTTCCGCCATGGCGTCTTGCACATTTTCAACCTGGCGCAGCACCGTATCGGCAAGTGTAGAGATAACCAAAGTGTTCTGCCCCAAGCGTCTTCCTTGAAACGAACATAAGACGCCGCGTGCGCGCATACCAGTACCTCAAAGCCATTTGACTGGCGCGCCCATGCAGGCTAGAGGCCTGCGCCATGCCCCGCTACGCCCTCAAAGTCGAATATCACGGAGCGCCCTTTGCCGGCTGGCAACGGCAAAAGGATCAGCCCAGCGTTCAGGGCGCGATCGAAGCGGCGCTGACCAAAATCGCGCCCGGCCCGCGCACCATCGCTGCGGCAGGGCGCACAGATGCCGGCGTACATGCCACCGGGCAGGTCGCTCATTGCGATCTGGACCACGCGTGGGAGCCGTTTCGCCTGTCCGAAGCGCTGAATTATCATATCAAGCCAGCGCCTGTAGCAATCACGGCCTGTGCCGAGGTCGCAGATGACTGGCATGCCCGCTTTTCCGCCACCCAGCGGCAGTATCATTTCCGGATGCTCTGCCGTCGCGCACCCGCGACCCATCTGGCCGGACTTGTGTGGCAGGTCAAACAGAAAATGGACGTGCAGGCGATGCAGGCCGCCGCAGACAGGCTGGTCGGGCGGCATGATTTTACCACCTTCCGCTCGACCATCTGTCAGGCCGAAAGCCCGGTAAAAACGCTGGACCGTCTGGATGTGCGCGCCGTGACGGGTACGTGGGGGCCGGAGGTGCATTTCGATGTGCGTGCGCGATCCTTTCTGCACAATCAGGTGCGCAGCTTTGTCGGCACGCTCGAACGCGTGGGCGCAGGTGCTTGGAACGCGGTAGATGTGGCGGCGGCACTGGAAGCGCGCGACCGTGCGGCCTGTGGTCCGGTGTGCCCGCCGCAGGGGCTTTATCTTGCGCATGTCAGCTATGACGCGCCGCCGTTTGACTAGTCGTTGTCTGTAAGTCCGGCGCCTGCGCCGGCTTCGCGTGACGCGGCGCTGTCCGGTACAAAGGTGCGTGCGGCAAGCTGTTCCATCTGAGCGATCAGCGCAGCGTACCCGCGGATACGACCGGTATGAACGGGCGCGGGTCTTTGCCTGTCGACCTCAAGCCTTCCGCTATCATCTTGATAAGTCGCGAGAAACGGCAGAACATCGAGATAGCTTTGCAGCAAAGGATCGGCCTGAACAAGCGGCGCGGCGCGCGTCAGCGCGGCGTCAAGCGTACGCGGCAGATCGATGATGGGCCCGCACGGCAGCGCGTCGAGCGCCAGTGTCAGTACCTTGGCGTCCCGACCTGCCTGCATGTGCCGCGCGGCAACGGGGCCAAAGCGCGCAGCCTGACCCGCCGGTGCACCCGCGCCCCGCGCCGCCTTGGTGGCGAGCGCGCTGATCTCGGTGACGGAAAAGCTCATGCTTGAAAGACCGGCAACCACCAGTCATCGGCCCTCTCATCCAGTTCATCTGCCAGCGGTGCCCCCTGACAAAGTGTGATCCTTGTCCAGCGGTCCGATTTGGGATCGAACTTGGACGCCCCGAAAAACGACAGCTTGCAGCGCAGCATGTCGATGGGCAGGCAGGTTTCCGCAATCAGGTTGTCGCGGATTTCACCGTAGGGATATGTCGCAGCCCCCGCGACCCGCGCGACTGCGAGCGCATGTTCGGGGTGACGCGCCAGAAAGGTCGAGACCGGTTCGGCGCGCGACGGCAGGTCGTCATTGAGCGCCTTGATACGCCGGCCGATATCCAGCGGGCTTTCCAGTTCGGCACCCGTTTCGAGAAAGCGGTCCCCCAGACGCGGCTCCTGCTTGGCGGCGCTGACATACCAGAACTGCCGGCATTGGGCGATGTCATGATATTGCGGGCGAAGCGCCCAGTCGCAATCGCGCGCAATGGCCTTGGAAATGGCCTTGGTGTCGCGGAAGGGCATAACGCGCGCGCCAAACGGGTCTGACATGCAGTCGGCCAGCCCGTCGACGAGGTCGCCGAAGGGTTCCAGCAGGAGCGCCACAAGCAGTTCCTGCAGATCGAGGCTGCCTGCCTGCGCGCGGTCCAGCAGGGTTGTGACCGCGTCGGGTTCGGTCAGCCGGTCTTGGGTGATGCCGGTGGCAATTTCGGCCCAATCCGCGCGCAACCGGTCAATGCGCGCCTGATGCGCGGGGTCCGGCACCTGCCATTCGGCCAGATGCCGGGCGGCCCTGTCAGCCAAAGCTTCGAGCCGTGCCGCGTCCTTGTCACACAGCGTGTCCAATGCCGCCACCCGTGCCAGCGCCGTTTCGCGCGCGATCACCCAATTGTTCAGCAAAACCGGATGGTTGACCAGAAACGGCGCCATGCCAAGCCCGGTGGAATTGCCAATGCCCAGATAGCGCTTGAGGTGCCGGTCCAGCGGCGCGCCGCCCAGAAACTCCACGAGATCGTGGGTAAAGTGCCGGATGAGCCAGACAGTCAGCATCTCTGCCGCGAACGGCCCGCCCATGCCCGGACGTGCGGCAAAATCGGCACGGTCAGCAATGCCGAACTTGCCATTGCCGTAAACCGCCGTCGTGCGCATCAGGTATCCTGTGGCCCGGATCAGGTCGGCATCCGGCTGGCGCCCGGCCCGCAGGCTGTCGACCACGTGGGAAAACAGGCGGACCGACTTGTTGGCGCGGCTCAGCACCAGATCGCGTTCGGTAAAGCGCGCGGCCTCCTGTTGCGGTGCCGAGGCTATGATGCGGGCTATCTCGGCGTCATCCGGTACGCCATCGTAAAGCACATAAGCGCTGTCCCACCGCGTCGCGATGACCCGATCCGTGCGGTCCTGCGGGGCCAGCGCCTGTGTCACCGCAACCAGCGAATAGACATGACCGCCAAAGGGGATGGCGTAGACCGCATGGCCGTATCCGTCACCATCCATGCGCCAGACCGGACGGGTAACTGTCGCGCCTTCGCGTGCCAGCGCCCGCGTAAGTACGCGCAGAAACGACAGCCGCGTGGGAAACATTGCGCCCATCCGCGCCAGCCGCATGACATCCGACGGCGGGCGCAGCGGTGCCTGCGGGATATCCAATACGTCCTTCATACCGGGCCAAAGCTCTCGTCGTAAAAACGCAACCAGTTGCCGCCCATGATGCCATCCACCTCGGCTTCGTTCAGGCTGGTCTGCAATAGCCCGTCGCGAATGTTGCCAAAATCGCGGTTGTCCGCGAACCAGTCCGGCATGGGCGGAAAGCCGGGCGCGGCGGCAGAGCCTTCGCCGTAGTCAACCACCTTTGACCAACGCCCGACCCGCATCCATTCGACCACGCTGTCGGGCTGATTCTGGCAAAGATCGCTGCCAAGGCCGAGGTGCTCGGCCCCGTAGCGCCCGGCAGCCTCTTCGATCATCGCGCAAAAGCTGCCCAAGGTGCAGCCGCTGCCGTCTTTCAGATGATGGGGGTAAAGCGAAAACCCAAGCATCCCGCCCGCCTGCGTCAGCGCGGTCAAGACGCGGTCGGATTTGTTGCGTAATGCGGGATGCCACCAATGCGGGTTGGCATGCGTGATGGCGACAGGCCGCGTCGAATGCTCGATCGCCTCCAGTGTCGAACGCTCGGCGGAATGCGACATGTCCACCACCAGACCGACCCTGTTCATTTCGGCCACCACCTGCTTGCCCATGCGCGTCAGGCCCGTGTCGTCATCCTCGTAGCATCCTGTCGCCAAGAGGGACTGGTTGTTATAGGTCAGTTGCATGAACCGGATGCCAAGCTGATGGCAAATCTCGACAAGGCCGATGTCGTCTTCGATCGGGCTGGGGTTCTGAAACCCGAAAAACACCGCCGTGCGCCCTTCTTGCTGCGCGCGACGCACGTCTTCGCCGGTCGATCCCTTGAAAATCAGGTCCGTATGCGCCTCGAACCAGCGGTTCCACTGCTCGAGGTTCAGCACCATCTCGCGAAAGGTTTCGTGATAGGCGATCGTCACGTGAACCGCATCAACGCCGCCCGACCGCATCTGGGAAAAAATCTCCGGCGAGAAGTTGGCGTATTGCAGATTATCGATCACAGGCGCACGCATGGCCGATAGCCTGAGCGCCAAATCACGCCGTTTGCAAGCGCAAATACGCGCACGGCGCCGTCTTGCCCATGAAAACAACGCAAAACAATGCTTGCCTTGGACAAATCCTTGCGTGTTAAGCTGACGCACGAGAGATTTGCGCAAAGCTATTTTAGAAACGGCAAAAAATCCTATGACTACAGATCGTGCGGACCGCCGACTCGCCGCTGTGCTTTGCGCAGATGTCGCGGGCTTTTCGCAACTGATGGGCGCGGACGAAGAGGGTACACTGCGCACGCTGAAAGACCTGCACCAGAAAGTCTTTGCGCCGCGTGTGAACGCGCATCGCGGGCGCATCGTCAAACTCATGGGTGACGGTGCGCTGGTCGAGTATGGCTCGGTCGTGGATGCCGTGGATTGCGCCATGGCGGTGCAGCAGGAGATTTCCAAAAGCGAAGCATTGTCTCACATCGCCCTGCGCATCGGCGTGCATGTGGGCGAAATCATTCGCGAAGGCAGCGACATATACGGCAACGGGGTCAACATCGCGGCCCGCTTGCAGGAAGTGGCGCCGCCGGGTGGTGTTGCGCTGAGCGGGCGGGCATTCGAGTACGCCGCCAGCCGGTTCGAAACGCTGTTTGATGATGGCGGGCGCCACACGCTGAAAAACATTTCAGAGCCGGTGCATATCCATCTTTGGGCACGCGACACGCCGGTGTCCCCGCCCACCGGTGCAGCCGCCCCTGACCTGCCTGACAAACCCTCTATCGCGGTGCTGCCCTTTGACAACATGTCCGGCGACCCGGATCAGGAGTATTTTGCCGACGGAGTGGTCGAGGCAATTACCGCAACCCTGTCGCGCATCCGCAGTTTTTTCGTCATCGCCCGCAATTCGGCCTTTGCTTACAAGGGCCGCGCCACCAACGTTCAGCAGATCGGGCGCGAGTTGGGCGTGGCCTATGTGCTGGAAGGGTCGGTGCAAAAATCCGGCAACCGGCTGCGCATCACTGTCCAGCTGATCGACACCTCCAACGGTGCGCATCTGTGGGCCGAAAAATACGATGGCGCGCTGGACGACATCTTTGACTTGCAGGACAAGATCACCGAACAGGTGGCAGGTGCCATGCAGCCGTCGATCCGGCTGGCCGAGGTCGAACGTTCCAAACGCAAACGCCCGCAGGATCTGGGCGCCTATGACTATACCATGCGTTCCCTGCCCCACGTCTGGCAGCTGGAACAGGACGCCGCGACAAAAGCGCTGGAGCTTTTGTCCAAGGCGATGGAAATCGACGAGACCTACCCGCTGGCACGTGCGCTGGCGGCATGGTGCTGGGCGCAGCATTCGGTTTACACATGGGTCGATGACACAAAGGCCGCCCGTGACAAGGCGCTGGCGCTTGCGGAATCAGCGGCCAATAATTCGACTGAAGACCCGCTCATCCTGACCATACTCGGCACGGTCCACACGTTTGCCCGCAATTACGGGGCCGCGCGGGTTTTGCTGGAACGTGCATTACAACTTGACCCGAACGCCGCGTGGACCTTGAGCCGTCTGGGATGGCTTGCCGTCTATGCAGATCGGGCAGACGAAGCGGAGCAATATTTTCAACGTGCCATTCGGCTCAGTCCTCTGGACCCGATCAACTTCAACAACCTCGTGGGTCTGGGCAGCGCCCGTCAGGTTGCCGGAGATGACGTAGGCGCGGCGGAATATTTCGACCGCGCGATGCAGGAACGGCCCAACGCAGTCTGGGTCTTGCGCAACCATGCAGCGGCCCTTTTGGGGGCCGGTCGCCTCGCCGAGGCAGAGGCAACCTGCAAGACGCTGATGCAATACTATCCCAATTTCACCGTCGCCAAGTTCAAGGAGGCGATGGTCTTTTCCGACAAGCTGCTTGACCGGATCGGCAAGCAACTGGAGGCTTTGGGCGTCGAACCCGGATGACCTGACGCGGCAATTCCATTGCCGACATCAAGACATCGAAAACACCCAAGTCATTGATATAAATTTATTAAATCTTTTCCTGCGTGTATTTTCGCAACTCCGTACGGGCGACTTGCCGGCGGTGCACCGCGTCCGGCCCGTCCGCAAAGCGCAATGCGCGTTGCCACGTCCACGCCATCGCCAGCGGGGTATCCTGACTGATCCCCTGCCCGCCATGCATCTGCATCGCCTCGTCCAAAACCTTGAGCGCCATGCGGGGGGCGACAACCTTGATCTGGCTGATCCATGGGGCTGCGGCGCGCGCATCCCCCTGATCCATCATCCACGCGGCTTTGAGACACAACAGCCGGGCCATCTCGATCTCCTGACGGCACTCGGCGATGATGTCGAAATTTGCCCCCAGATGCGCCAGCGGTTTGCCAAAGGCCTCTTTTTGCAAAGATCGGCGGCACATCAGCTCCAGCGCTGCTTCTGCCTGCCCGACCGACCGCATGCAGTGGTGAATCCGCCCCGGCCCCAGCCTTCCCTGCGCGATCTCGAAACCGCGACCCTCGCCCAAGAGCATGTTTTCCGCAGGCACCCGCACATCGGTAAAGCGGATGTGCATATGCCCGTGCGGCGCATCGTCGTGACCAAACACCATCATCGGGCGCAGAATTTCGATCCCCGGTGTTTTGGCGTCCACCACGATCATCGAATGACGTTTGTGTTTTGGCGCGTCTTCGCCTCCCGTCCGCACCATCACGATGTACACAGCACAGCGCGGGTCACCCGCCCCGCTCGCCCAATACTTTTCGCCGTTCAGCACATAGGTGTCGCCGTCGCGCACGCAGGACATCGAGATATTGGTGGCATCCGACGACGCCACGTCGGGCTCGGTCATCAGGTAAGCGGACCTGATTTCGCCCTCCAGTAGCCGAGACAGCCACTGCGCCTTCATCGCATCCGTACCGTAACGCTCGAACACCTCCATGTTGCCCGTATCCGGCGCCGAGCAGTTGAATACCTCGGCCCCCAAAGGCGTGCGCCCCATCTCTTCGGCAAAATAGGCATATTCCACCGTGCTGAGGCCAAACCCGCGTTCACTGTCCGTCAGCCAGAAGTTCCACAGCCCCTCGGCCTTTGCCTTTGCCTTCAGCCCTTCAAGAATTTCCGCTTGCCGTTCGGTGTAGGCCCAGCGGTCCCCCTTGGCGATTTCGGCGTGGTATTCGGCCTCCATCGGCATGACCTCGTCGCGGATCATCGTGGCGACCCGGTCCAGCAGCGCGCGGTTCTCGGCGCGCATCCCAAAATTCATGTCCATTGCTGCACCTCCCTGCTGGCGATCTTCGGGGTTTCGTCTTGCGCCCAGACTTGCTTAGATCAGCAGGCAATGTCCATGGGGCAAGCAAGGGAGAAACGCGTGCACACCTACGACCATGCCGAACTTGAGGCCTACCTGAACGCCCATGTCGACGGCTTTGACACGCTCGACGCCTTTGAAAAGTTTTCCGACGGGCAGTCGAACCCCACATACCGGCTGACCAGCGGACCGAACCTTTTCGTTCTGCGCGCCAAACCGCCGGGCAAGCTGCTGAAATCAGCCCATGCGGTGGATCGCGAATTCCGTGTCATGCGCGCGTTGGCCGAAACAGACGTCCCTGTGCCCCGTGTCCTGCACCTTTCAGGGGAAACAACCCCGCTTGGCACGCAGTTCATGGTCATGGAAATGGTGGATGGGCAGATTTACTGGGATCCCGCTCTGCCCGAGTTTGACAATGCGCAACGCGCGCGCATCTACGACGCGATGAACGCGGTCCTTGCCGCGCTGCACAACGTCGACCCTGCCGCCGTCGGGCTGTCGGATTTCGGCAAACCGGGCAACTACTTTGAACGGCAGGTCACCCGATGGTCCGGCCAGTACAGTCAGGCCGCGACCGAACCGCTGCCCGATGCCGACTGGCTGATGGCATGGCTGGCCGAACATATGGTGGCCGACGACGGCGCCAGCAGCATCGTGCACGGCGACTATCGCATCGACAACATGATCTTTACGCCCCAGACGCTGCGCGTCCGCGCTGTGCTGGACTGGGAACTCTCGACACTGGGGCATCCGCTCGCGGATCTCGCTTACCAGTGCATGCACTGGCGCCTGCCCTACAAGGGTGACTTTCGCGGTTTGGGCGGATTGAGCCGCGATACGATCGGCCTGCCCAGCGAAGACGCCTATGTCGAAACCTACTGCACGCGGCGCCGGATAAACCGGCCCGACAACTGGGAGTTTTATGTGGTCTTTTCCTACTTCCGCTTGCTCGCAATCCTGCAGGGCGTCTATCGGCGCGGACTGGATGGCAACGCGTCAAACCCCGGAAACCTGCATCGCTGGCGCGACATTATCGCGATGATGGCCCGCGATGCGCGGGCCTTGGCAAATCAGATTTAAGCCAATGAAAAAAATCGATTATTTCTACAGCTGCCACTCTGCCTATGCCTATCTGGGGGCATGGCGGCTGCAGGATATCGCCACGGAACACGGCGCTCGGATCATTCACCGCCCCATTGATCTGAACCCGGTGCTCGACGCCGCGGGCAGCCCCGCTTTTCGTGACCGTAGCGCGGCACATGTTGCCTATTTTTTCGGACGCGAACTGGCCCGCTGGGCAGAATACCGCGGCCTTCCGATCCTGCCGCGCCGCCCGACCTATCATGACAATCCACTGGGCCCCGGCAACGGCATGATCATCGCCGCGCAAGAGACCGGCACGGATGCGGATGCGCTGTCGCGTGCCATCCTGCAAGCGCACTGGCGCGATGACGCCGATATGGCGGACCCCGACACGCTGGTCGCGCTGGCCGATGCGCTGGGTCAGGACGGGACCGCCTTGATGCAGGCGGCGCTGTCGCCACAGGTTCAGGCGATCCACGCACAAAACACGGCACATGCGATCGCTCTTGGGCTGTTCGGCTCTCCCACCTATGGGGTAGACGGGGACATGTTCTACGGACAGGACCACCTCGAACTTGTAGACCGCGCGCTGCACACCCCTTTCGCACACGCGCCCGCCACCGAACGCTGACGTAAATCCACCTTAGCGCCCTGTCGGGTATGCCTGCCGGAGCAGAGCAATAACCACGGTGGCCGCATGCCGATAAAAGTTGCCTTGGGCGATGGCCCCCTTGTGATCGCCTTGCCCCGGTCCGGTCAGCACATCCCACAGCTGATCCGCGACCGGATGATGCCCGATCTCGACCTTGCCGACCCTGCCAACGCCAGTCTCGATCAGGTGGTGCGTGCCATGTGCCAAGACATATCGCTGGTAACGGCGCAGTTTCATCCATGTGTTTGCGACGTCAATACGCCAGACCCCTCGCACGCCGATGCGCCGGCGGCTGAGCGGATCGGCGTGGTGCCGACCACGACACGCGACGGGCATCCGCTTTGGCACAGGCCGCCGACCATGGCAGAGGCGGTGCAGTGGCGCGCGCTGTTCTACGCGCCCTTTCATGCAGCGCTGCGTGCACAGATCGCGCGGGTGCGCGCGCGGCACGGGTATGCGGTACTCGCCAGTTTTCAGACACGGCATCCAAGCCAGCATGTGGCCGCATCCGGCACCGGTATTTTCGTTGCCACCCCGACGCAGAATCCGGTCTTGCAGGACATCGCAGACTGGCTGAAAACCGGCATCAGCGCCAGTGGCCGCTTTACCTGCGACTTGGCCGGACCTGACACGACGGGGTGGATCACACGCGGATATTCGAGCCCCGAGCGCCGGATTTACGCCGTGCAGATCGAAGTAAGCGCCGAACTCTACATGGCGGGCACGCGATGGTGCGACAGCATCGACCCGGTTCGCGCGGCACAGCTATGCGACGCGCTGCGCCACGGCTTTTGTGATGCGCTTGTGCGGCTCGGCGCGGGCCGCAAGCCTCTAAGCGGCTATCGCCGCCGACAATAGTGGACGGCGCAGCGCCGCGATGTCGCGTGCGGCTTCGGTTTTGCCCTGCTTGATCAGGGCGGTCAGCAGGGTCTGTTCAACCATGTCGCGCTGCGCGCGGCTGCCGCCCATACGGGCCAGATCACCCATGGCACGGGTCAGATGCCGCGCCGCACCTGCCCAGTCTTTGGCGGCCACCGCACGAAAACCCAGACCGAAGTCAGGCAGCAGATCGGCAATAGGCCCCGCCGGGGCGCTGATGATCTTTTCCAAAGCGTCGTCGCGCCCGGCCATGGCGTGGGCCAGCGCAGCATGGACATCGACAAAACCAAGCCCCGGCATGGGAAACTTCTCGCTGGCGTATTCGCTGACGCTGCGCCACCGGTGCTGATCAACCTCGACACCCGCCATCGTGGCGCGGTGCAGGATTGCGGCCGTGTCGGTCAGGATGTTGATCGCCGGGCTGGAGGATCCGGCCTCCGGTGCCACGGCACCGTCAACCTTCGCCCACATGGTCGCCAGATCGCCCTGCTCCAGCGCCCAGAGCGCCTCGTGCCAGTTAAGATGCGTAAACAGCACGCCGCCCGGATCATACCCGGCCATGTAGTCTGCCAGATAGGCGCGCCCCGCCGCAGTCTCGCCCATCTCGTAGGTGACATGCGAGCGCACATGCGCGCTGTGGGCGCTATCGGGGTTCAGCGCCAGTGCCCGGTCGATCACCTGATCGGCCTTGGCCAGATTGCCCGTTTCACACAGTGCAAAAGCGTATTGGCTGATGATCCACCAGTCCTCGCCATAGTGCGGCAGCAGCCCCGCCACAAAAGCCAGCGTTTCAGCCTCGCGCCCCGGCTGTCCGGAAAACCCGATGAGACCAAAGACCGAAGAACAGGTCTGCGCCACCAGCGCGTCGCGGGGCCAGACTTCGGCATGGGCGCGGATCGCCGCATAGGCCGCCGGCACCTGCCCAGAGAACAAAAGCGCAAAGGCATTCAGATGAGAGGCCTCGCGATCTGTCAGCCCCGCCGCACAGTCCTGCGCACGGGCAACAGACGCGCGTGCGCCCGCCATGTCGTCGGCATATTGCTGCGCCCGACCCAGCGCCACCCAGCCCAGCGCGAAACCCTCGTCAGCGGCCACCGCACGGGCAAAGGCATCCTGCACGCCGGACCGCCCCGAAAGGATCAGGTCCAGCCCATCGACATAGGCATCGCGCGCCGCCGGCTCTGCCGTGCTCAGATCGTTGTCGTATTGGTCTTTCAGCATCTCATACCCCCCGGCTGTGCGCCTTGTATGTTCTCACTAGGCTACGCGGCGACAGCAGGCAAAATCAATAGAAGCCGTCAGGCAGGCGCCGCCCGCAACCCGCGCAGGATCACCATCCAAAAGCGCACCGACAGCAAAACGGCCGCCAAGGCCAGCCCCAACGACAGACCCAGCCAGACGCCAATGCCCTCAAGCCCCAGCGTGAACCCGAAGAGATACGAACACGGCACCCCGACCACCCAGTAGCTGAAGGCAGCCATGACCATGGGGATGCTGGTGTCCTGCACACCGCGCAGCAGGCCCAAGGCAACCGCCTGCGCGCCGTCTACCAGTTGAAACAGCGCAGCCATCGCCAAAAGCCCCACCCCGATCGCAAGGATTTCCACGCGCTGTGGGTCCGTGTCATTCATGAAAAACAGGATAAGCGGCTCGGGCACGGATACGTAGACGATGATCGTCGCCACCGCAAAAGACAGTGACATCCATGTCACCGTAAGTGCGCCGCGCTGCATATGCCCGGGATCGTTGCGGCCATAGGCATTGCCTGCGCGGATCGTGGCCACGTTCGACAGCCCGAGGTGTACCATAAAGGTGACCGAGGCCAATTGCACCGCGATGCCATGCGCCGCCAGAGGCACCGTCCCCAGCCAGCCCATCATTACGGCCGAGGCGGCGAAAAGGCCCACTTCGGACAAAGCGGTCAACCCGATCGGCACACCCAACCGGAAAACCTGCCACATCATCTGCCCGTCAACACGCCACAGGCGCTGAAACAGGGCGTGTTCGGGCAAGGCCAAACGGGCATAAACGATCGTGCCCAAAAGCGATACAACCTGCGTGACGACAGACGCAATCGCCGCCCCCTTGATGCCAAGCTCCGGCGCGCCCCAATTGCCAAAGATCAGCGCATAGTTGACCAACGCGTTGACAACGGCAGCCAGCACGGTGATCCACAATACCACCTGTGTACGCTCCAACGCGGCCAGATAGGATTTCAGCACCATGACCAGCAGCGCCGGAAATATCCCGAACCCCGCAATCCGCAAGTAGACGCTGGCGTCACGCGCCACGCTCTCGCCCTGCCCCATAAGCTGCAGGATCGGGTCAGACCAGATCATAAGCGGCAGCGAGACCACCGCAAATACGCAACTCAGCCACAACCCCATGCGTGTGGCCCGGCGCAACCCGGTGTCGTCGCCCTCGGCCGCAAAAGACGCCACCATGGGCATCACCGCCCAGGCAAAGCCCGACCCGAAAATGAACAGCACAAAGAAATATGTCGACCCCAGCGTCACCGCCGCCAACGCATCGACACTATAGCGCCCAAGCATCAGCGTATCGGTCACGCCAATAGCCATCTGCGCCAGATGCCCACCAATCAGCGGGACACCCAATGTCAGAATCGCGCGCACATGGCCGGGGTATGTCAGCGTTGCCTGCATATCCTTGCCATACGCCTGCACTTCGCCAAGCGAAAGACTTGACGGATCACTGCGCCTGTTTTTTTAGCAGTACCAACCAGTGGTTGCATCCAGGCGACCAGCGCAGTCAGAGCCTGCATCGGCATAACTTCTTGAAATTTTGAAAAAACCTGTCAACTTGAGCGCAAGAAGGCTGGGGAGAGCGTCCTTTAGGCGGAGCCCGAAGATGAAGACACCAAACACAATGGCCGCTGTCGCGGCGGGCATATTGGCCTCGGCTGCTAGCGCAAATCCCATAGACCAGATACGCCCCGATGCACCCGAACTGGCCGACTACGGCTTGTTGCCAGTCGGCGTACAGACACTCTCGATGGTCAATCCCAACCAGATTGACGTGATCTCTATTAATGGTGATGAGGTGCCACGCTACGACCGCCCTCTCACCGTCGAAGTCTGGTACCCCGCGGCCGAGGGCAGCGATGAACGCGGCACCTACACAACGTTTCTGCGTGACGGGCAGACGCCGGTGACCCTTACCGGGCGCGCGATCCGCGATGCCGCCCCTGTCGAAGGCGAACGCTATCCGCTCGTGGTGATCAGCCATGGCTATCCCGGCAACCGATACCTGATGTCCCACCTGGGCGAAAATCTCGCCTCCAAGGGTTATGTCGCGCTCTCTATCGATCACACCGACAGCACCTATGCCGATCAGGCTGCCTTCGGCTCGACGTTGCTGAACCGACCGCTTGACCAGCGATTTGTCATCGACCACATGGCCGAACGCGATGACGACCTTGGGGCCATTATCGACAGCAGCCGCGTGGGTGTGATCGGCTATTCCATGGGCGGGTACGGCGCGCTGGTATTTGGCGGGGCTGGTGTCACGCAGGCATCCACCGAATACAGCTGGGGCACGCCGAACGGATTGCTGCAGCGTCACCTTGCCGGCTCGCAAAGCCACGAAGACCTGTTCGACCCCCGCGTGCGCGGCATCATTGCCATCGGACCATGGGGGCGTAACGCGGGGTTCTGGGATGTCGACGGGCTTGCCGGCCTGCGTGTGCCAACCATGCTCATGGCCGGCGGGTCAGACGATGTGTCCGTCTACGAGGCAATCCGCACAATCTTTGCCGAAAGCACCGGCACAGACCGGCACCTGCTGACATTCGAAAACGCCAACCACAATGCCGCCGCCCCGATGCCTGCACCTCTCGAAAGCTGGCAACCGGTCGAAACCCTCGATTTCGTGCCGTTCGACCACTACGCTGATCCGGTCTGGGACTCGGTGCGCATGAATAATATCGCGCAGCACTTTGCCACCGCCTTTATGGATCTGCACCTCAAGGGCGACGTATCGCGCAGACCCTATTTCGACCTGATCGTGCACGCGGACGATGGCGTGATGGCGCTGGATGAAGAGGCCAACCCAACAGAGGATCACACCTACTGGACCGGATTTGCCGAGCGCACCGCCAAGGGCCTTACCTTCGAAACCCTGCGCAAAGGCGAATAACCACAGATTCGCGTTTTTCCGGACAATCGCACCGCCGTGCCTTCCGAAAGAATGAGCGGCCCGCGCTGCACTGACGCTGTAATGGAAACAATCGCGGAAACTGTGTCGCCAGAGCACAGCAAACGCATGTCAGAGCTGTTTTAAAATGCAGATTTGTGCCCGCATTCGCCCGATACATGAATGTGTCAAAAGTTTGACAAAAGCGTTACAAATCAGTGCCTTATGGCGTCCGGATTTGTTACACTGTGCGGGTAACTAGTCTTCGAGGGATTTAAAATGACTATAAAAGTAAAGGCGCTGGTGATATAGGCAGCAACAAGCGCCCTGTTGGCAATATCTGCCACGGCTGCCACTTCCGCGACATATGTTTACGACCTTTTCGACAATCCGGACGGATCGGAAACAGGCAACGGCTACGATTACGGTCTGCGGCTGGATGACTCCAACAAGTTCTTCTCATTCGAGAACGGCGCCTCCGCCACGCTGAGCTATGATGATGTTGCAAAAACAGCTGAAATCAGCGGCACCATGCGGGAAAGCCTGGGCTTCGACACGGATGGCGCAACCCGCCTCTTCGGCACTCTGTGGACCGTCAGCTATACGATGGACATGCTGACCGATCTGGGCGGCGGTCTGTTTCTGGACGAAACCGGAAACGGCTCCGGTTCGATTTCCGAAACGGGAACATCAATTTCGCTTGGCGCGAAAGCCCGCGGCGATGGCGTCTACTTCTACTTCACCGAGGATTCCAACCGTGACCCCAACACCAACGACGAGCTTTACGTCGGCGAAGGTTGGGTCGGCGGCTCGGGCACACAGGATTTCCTGTTTCTTGGTGAGTTGAACGAAGACATCAGCATCGATCTGCCAACAACGCCGTAGGTGCCACTGCCTGCCGCAGGCTGGATGCTGATTGCCGGTCTGGGCGGTCTTGGCGCGATGCGCCGCCTGCGCAGCAAACAAAGCTGACACCACGCTGTCATCTGACACCACAACGCCCGGGCCACCACGGCCCGGGCTTTTTTATGCCCCCGACGTCACCTGCATTAACGAATGCAGGCTTGCTCCCCCCTGCTGCTCTGCCGTACTCTGGGTGAAACAAACAAAAAAGAGCAGCGGTATGAGCGACCTTCTGTCCACGCAAGCAGAGCCCACGGACTATGATGCTTCTTCCATCGAGGTTCTCGAGGGGCTCGAACCGGTGCGCAAACGCCCCGGCATGTACATCGGCGGCACAGACGAACGTGCCCTGCACCACCTCGTGGCCGAGGTGCTGGATAACTCCATGGACGAGGCCGTCGCGGGCCACGCCACGCGGATCGAGGTCGAACTGCACGCGGACTACGCCGTCACCATCCGCGACAACGGCCGCGGCATCCCGATCGACCCGCACCCCAAGTTCCCCGACAAATCCGCGCTCGAGGTGATCCTGTGCACCCTGCACGCGGGCGGCAAATTCTCCGGCAAGGCCTACGAGACCTCCGGCGGTCTGCACGGCGTCGGCGCGTCCGTGGTCAATGCCCTGTCGGACAGCATGGTCGTGCAGGTCGCCCGCAACAAAGAACTTTTCGAACAGCGCTTTTCGCGCGGCCTGCCGCTGGGGCCGGTTGAAAAGGTGGGGCATGCCCCCAACCGGCGCGGCACCACCGTCACCTTCCACGCGGATGCCGACATCTTCGGCTCCCACCGCTTCAAGCCTGCGCGGCTGTTCAATTCCATCCGCTCCAAGGCCTATCTCTTCTCCGGCGTCGAAATTCGCTGGAAATCCGCCATCGACGACAATGAGACCCCGACCGAGGCAACCTTCCACTTCCCCGGCGGCCTGTCCGACTATCTGGGCGAAACCCTCGGCACCGCCACCACCTACGCCGATGCCCCCTTTGCCGGCACCGTCGATTTCAAAGAGAAATTCGGTCAGGCAGGCAAGGTCGAATGGGCGATCAACTGGACGCCCTCGCGCGACGGCTTCATCCAGTCCTACTGCAACACCGTCCCCACTCCCGAAGGCGGCACCCATGTCGCCGGCTTCTGGGCCGCGATCCTCAAGGGCATCAAGGCCTATGGCGAGCTTTCCAACAATCGCAAGGCCGCCCAGATCACCCGCGAAGACCTGATCTCGGGCGGCTGCGCGCTGGTCTCCTGCTTCATCGCCGATCCCGCCTTTGTCGGCCAGACCAAAGACCGCCTCTCGACCGAGGCCGCGCAGAAGATGACCGAAGGCGCGGTGCGCGACCACTTCGACAACTGGCTCGCAGCCGATACGAAGTCCGCCGGTGCCATCCTCGACTTCCTCGTGCTGCGCGCCGAAGAGCGCCTGCGCCGTCGTCAGGAAAAGGAAACCGCCCGCAAATCCGCCACCAAGAAACTGCGCCTGCCCGGCAAGCTGACCGACTGTACGTCAAAGGACCGCGCCGGCACCGAACTCTTCATCGTCGAAGGCGACTCAGCGGGCGGCTCAGGCAAGGGTGCGCGCAACCGTGAGACGCAGGCGCTGCTGCCGCTCAAGGGCAAGATCCTCAACGTACTGGGCGCGGCCTCCTCCAAGTTGGGCACCAACGCCGAGATCAACGATCTGTGCGAAGCGCTCGGCGTCGGCATGGGCACCAAGTTCAACCTTGATGACCTGCGCTATGACAAGATCATCATCATGACCGACGCCGACGTGGACGGGGCCCACATCGCCTCGCTCCTGATGACGTTTTTCTTTACCCAGATGCGCCCGCTGATCGATGGCGGGCACCTCTACCTCGCCTGCCCGCCGCTCTTCCGCCTGACCCAAGGGGCCAAACGCGTCTACTGCCTCGACGAGGCGGAAAAAGAGACATGGCTGGAAAAGGGCTTGGGCGGCAAAGGCAAGATCGACGTCAGCCGCTTTAAAGGTCTGGGAGAGATGGACGCCAAAGACCTCAAGGAAACCACGATGGACCCGAAAACCCGCAAGCTCATCCGCGTGAGCATCGACGAGGACATGCCGGGCGAAACCGGCGATCTGGTCGAGCGCCTGATGGGCAAAAAGCCGGAGTTGCGCTTTCAGTACATTCAGGAGAACGCGAAGTTCGTGGAGGAGTTGGATGTTTGAGAAAGCGATCGTGGGCGGCATTACAATGGCGCTCGATGACGTCCCTGACAAGGTTCGCCAACAAATGATTCAGAATTGGAAAAACAAAGGAGGAGCAGAATATTACAGAGGTTATGGAGTAATCGGCGATACCTATCGTTCATTCGCCGGCATTCGACAACCATCCGATACGTATAATCGCGCTTTCAAAGAAATGGACCTCAAAACCAAGCTTTTGAACCTGACGGAGATACCCGGCACAGAAGAGCGCTGGAAGCGCAAGTTCTGTTTCGCAAAAAGGGTTTCCGAGCACTTCTCCTACACTGACCCTAACAAAGGTAAACCGGCCGAAAAAGAAGCATTTCAGTGCAAGGTCCTTAAACTCTTTGACCTGTCTTTAAAGGCTTTAGCAGCTTTGGAACAATTGGACGATAACCTCCTGCAACGAGTCGATGCACCGTTAGACAAGTATTCACTGACACCGTTGGTCAAAAAAATAATTGGAGTTCCAATCTTTAAAGGTCGTGTTTCTATGGGTGCGATCAAGACATTCCAGCAATACGAACTGGCACAAAGCTACATCCGTGAGAACTTCAAGTCAGGTCCACCTATCTACTACGATGTGATCATTACTGAACTCGCTAGACACCCCGAGAAATACATCGATTTTAAGTTCAAAACATAATCCTCTCGCTTAACTGCAAGCCCGAGGCCCCGCCTCGGGCCGCGCCCGACCTCCCCCACGGGGAGGGCGCACTGCGTGCTCCCTCGATGCTACCGCATCCCTCCGGCTTCAGTCTGTCCACCGGACAGCCTGCAAGACAGCCTCCGGCCCGAGGTCGGGCGCAACCCTGATCCGCTGTTTCACATCGAGTCTGCAAAGGCTCCGCCCGTTCGACCTTAAAACCTTCCACTGGAAGGTTTCCGAGAAAGGTCTCACCCTCCCCCGTCACGCCAGAGGGTGCCAGAACAAAACAGCGCACCTCTGGTGCGACCGGCGCGCGCGTTTCATGCCTCCAATGTTCTGCGAACCGCTTCAGCCTCAAACTGTCTACCGGACAGTTTGCACCACGCCCTCAGGCCCGAGGTCGGGCGCGGTTCTGATGTGCCGCTTCGTCGCCGCGCCAAAGGCTTCGCCCGTTCGCGGCTTGTCGTGTTAACTGGCTGCCTCATCAGCTCTGCCCAACCACCGGCCCTCTCCGCACAGGCAGGACGCACTGCGTGCCCCTGTGCGGCGCCCGTTCCGGCCTCAATCGTCCTGCTGGGCTTTCCGCAGGGCAAAATGTGCCGAGTATCGCATGCGCAACCTCCTCCGATGCAAAACGCCCTCCGGCCCGAGGATAAGACAGGATAAAGAAAGCAGTCAGCGGATGTTTGCCCCTTCGAACGGGCGGCGCCCCGACGGGCGCGGCCCAGACCTATCCCCGACCAACGCGCCTTGTGCCCGAAACACCCACATCCCGTTACAAACTCGCACCACTGCCGGGCGTCCATCCCCCATGAAAGCCTTGCGCGCCCTTTTCATCGCGGTCCCCTTGGGGCTTGCCCTGATCTTCGGCGGGGTGACCCTTGCCAGCCTTCTGGAGCCCACAGACGCAGATGGCCACACCGCCCTGCCCGTTGTGCAAGTGGTCTGGCCGGGCGGCACGGTACCAGTCAGGGTCTTTCCCGCAATGGAAGGTCCGCCTGCCCAACGGCAAGGTGACCCGCCTGACCCCTGCAACCTACGGCAAAGGAAACTCCCGACCGCGTTTGCATCGGGGGCGGTGGACAGGGGCGCTCCATATCGAACAGGCCGCCCCTGCATTCCGCGCTTTCGGTTAACTGCCCGCAAACACAGGACCGGCCATGGAGGTATCCATGGACATCGGCAACTCTTCGGCGGCCTCGGAACGGATGGCGGCGATCTTTTCTGCCGCGGCCGTGGCGGTCGCCTCGTCCTTGTAGTGGGTCATCACGGTAAAGCTCTTGTCGCCCGTGCGGACCATCTTTACGGCATCTGCCCCCATGGCCATAATCATCGGCACGTATTTGTCGCGCGCGATTGCTTCCAAATCGTCATTCCACTCGGTCGTGGTCCAATTACTCATTGTCATATAGGCCATAGTTGCCTCCCTTTTTCCTAAATGAATGAGCGCACTATGACATAGGATTTCGAAAGCTGTTAACGAAAGTTAACGCGAGGGAAAGCGCCGCGGCGAAAAGGCAGGGAACCGCCGCGGCGCGTTGGGGTCATGCGAGGGGGGTTACATGACCACCGTGTGGACCGCATCAAAGGCGACCCAGACACCCATCATCGACATGAAACCGACGACGGTGGGGATGATGACTTTTGCCATTTCAGTTCTCCTTTCCGGGCAGACGCGTCCGGCCTGCGGTGCATTCCGCGAGGTCTGCCCCCGCGATGATGAAAAAGAGATAAGCCGCGTGGTCTGACACAAAAAGGGCCGCAGCCATCACCCTTTTTCACCAGCCCGTGCCCGCCCTGTAACATGCGTGCGCCGCATTCATCCGCACATAACAATCGTGAAAGCGCGGTTAAATTCGGGCCGCAGGCGGCCCAAAACCTATGCGCGCGCCGACGCAATACCGACGTCATACCGACTGGGTACCGACAGCGCGAAAACCTTTGTTTTACAGGGCCTCGGGTGTCTTTCATCCCGGTGCACAACCTGCCCGTACGGTGCTGTTGCGCGCACGCTGGCGTCAGGTTCTGATGATCACTCCTGCAGCCCTTCCAGATAGGCCATTAGGTCGGCTATGGGGCGCGACGTCAGCACCGGCTGGCCTGTCTCGGCCTTCAGGATCAGTTCGTCGCCGTCGAAGAAATCACCATAGACCGGCATCGGAGACCCGTGACTCACCAGCGGGTCGCGCCCGTCGATCCGCATCACGATCCGCTCGATTGGAAAGACCCCGTCGTATTTTTCGGTCAAGGCCGTCAGGTCCGGTGGTTGCAAGACCAGAACCGGAGCCATCGGGCCGTTACCCTTGGCTTCAAGCCCGTGACAGGTCGCGCAGTGCCGCGTGTAAAGCTCGGACCCCAGTGCCGCGTCCTGCGCGGCCAACGGCCCCGCGATCGTCAATGCCACAAGGGCTGCTGTCGTCTTGATGTGCATGCTCACCTCCATGTGCAACCTGACCCATGCTGGCACAGGCCGCCAGCCCGCGCTCTGATATCGATCAATTTTCTGCGACACTCGATTGTCCGCTTGATTGCCTTGGCCGGTTTCGGCACTGATAGGGAATGCGGTATTTCGGTCTGGCAGTGATGATGATCCTCGCGGCGTGTGGCCGCCCGATGACGGACACGGAAACCGCCTATGCCCGGACGATCTATGGCGACTCCATCGACGTCTCCAAGGTGCGCATCGTCGACGGCGCACCCACCCGCGCGGTCACTTTCCGCAGGCCTGCCCGCCCCCGGGTGACCTGCCGCGAACGGATCCTGCCGCCCATCACCGAAAAGGTCGTCACCTCCAAACCGGCAGCCGTGGCCCTGTTCAATCACGTGCTGTTCGACGAGGACTGGTACCTTGACGACTATCTGCCCGAATACCCCGACCAGATCGGGCTGATCGCAGCGATGCTGTTTGCCCATGAACTGGTGCATGTCTGGCAATGGCAGAACCGGCGCACCACGGGCTATACGCCGCTGCGCGCCGCGTTTGAACACAACGGCGCGCGCGACCCCTATCTCTTTGATCTGGAAGAGGAAAGGCAATTTTCCGAATTCGGTTTCGAACAGCAGGGCGCGATCATGGAAGAGTTCGTGTGCTGTCGCGCACTGGACCCGGCGGCACCCCGAACACAACGGCTGCACGGGCTGATTTCTCAAGCACTGCCTGTGCAACCCCTGCCAGAGGCGCGCACCTACGCCGTCGGTTTGCCGTGGGAAGGTGTCGAACTGAACGGCATCTGCAGCTGATCAATCCCGCTGAAGTGTTTCGAGATAGGCCAAAAGATCGGCTTGTGGCGCCGGGATGCGTTTGCGCCCGTCGCTGGTTTTCACCCGGCGCCGGGTATCTGACGTCAACGCCGCAAAGGGCGTCATTCGGCGGCCCGCATGTGTGCCTGCGGCATAGCCCGACATTGTGTCTATGATCAGGAGAGATGGGAATCCGCCGCCGTTTCCAGTACCAAGTGTTGTCAGATCGATGGGCGTTTTACTCAACCCTGCGACATTGGCACCGCCGCCCCCGCGCCCATCGCCGCCGTGACAGATCGCACAGTTTTCCAGATACAACACAGCACCACGCGACGCCGGGCGGTCGAACCCGCAGGCGGTCAGCAACAGGATCACGGGCGCAAAAGCCGCGAGCATCAGATGGCGCATGAATTCCTCGTTATTGCGTCTGCAGTTGCAACAAGTTTATCATCATAGTCTTGCCGAACCGGTAATGCGCGGCCATGGTTTGCACAGGCACCACCGACGAGGGATTTCAATGGCGCAGTATGCTTTCATCATGCTTTTGGCGGGGATCGGCATCCCGCTGCTTGCGGCACTGAACGCCGCGTTGGGTATACGGATCGGGTCACCTGCAGCGGCTGCGCTGGTGTTATTCGTCGTGGCGTTTTGCTCTTGTGCCGTGGTGGTGCTTGTGACCGGCCCCGCCGCGCTGACGCGTGTGACCGAGGCGCCAAAGCATCTGCTGCTGGCAGGGGTCTTGATCGCCTTTTATGTGCTGACCATTACTTACATCGCGCCGCACTTCGGCATTGGAAATGCTGTCTTTTTCGTGCTGCTGGGCCAGTTGATCAGCGCCGCTGCAATCGATCATTTCGGATTGTTCGGCGCCCGCATCAGCCCGCTGGAACCGACCCGCGCGATCGGTATTGCATTGATGGCGGCCGGCATTTTTATGACCCAGCGGGTTTAGGCCCCTGCGCCAGTTCTTCCAGCCGTTGCCATACCTGATCCGCGACCTCGACGGTATCCATCATGCGGCGCTTCTGACCCGGCATACGGGCGTCTTCATCCTGCGACGCAGTGTCAGCAAGCGCGGATATGCGCTTGTAAAAGGAATCCGAAGCTCCGGGGTCGATCAGGATGTAAAACTGGCCAAGATCATGCGGTGGCCCGTCAGGTAACTTCAGCGGCTTGACATCGCGCGACAGCACAGAACCCGTCATGCCAGCGGCGAGAATTTCCGCCATCAGGCCAAATCCCCAGCCTTTGTAGCCCCCCATTGAAACCAGCGATCCCTGCAAAGCAGCGTCCGGGTCCGTCGTTGGATCACCGTTTTGATCCAGCGCCCAGCCAAGAGGGATCGGTTGCCCCATGGCCTTGGCCATCGTGATCTTTCCCAAGGCAACGGTCGTCGTCGACTGGTCAAACTGCATCGCAATCCCGCCCGCACCATCCGGCACAGAAAACGCAATCGGGTTTGTTCCAATGACGCGGGTCTTGCCGCCCGGCGCCGCGACGATGGGCGAGGCATTGGTGAACCCGATCCCGATCAGCCCCGCCATCGCGATTTGTTCAGTGAAGTATCCTAACGAAGTGCAGGTATGGGCGTGCGAAACGGCCAACGTAGCTGTGCCGTTTTCCCGCGCCGCTTCCAACGCTGGTACAAGGGCACGCGAGAATGCCGGTTGCGCAAACCCGTAACCTGCATCCACTTCGACCAAGCCGGGACGTGGTCTGCCGACCTTTGGTGTCACGCCGCCATCGACACGTCCGGTTTGCAACTGCAAACAATAACTCTCGACATAGTAAAGGCCGCAAATCCGATTGCCGTAGCCTTCAGCCACACGCACAGCGCGCGCGACCTCGGCTGCGGCGAAGGGGGCCGCACCGTGCGCTGCCAGTGCTTGGCGCGTCAGCTTTTCAATCTCGTCAAGCGAATGATTTTTTCCCATGGTTTCCTCGAAACTCTGCGCGCGTTCTTTACGCCTGCGCTCGGACACACGTCATAAAGCGTGCAATTGACCCGCGTCTAGGCGAATTTGCCTGTCCATACGCGCCGCCAACTCAAGGTTGTGGGTCGCGATCAGCGCCGAAAGGCCCGTGCTCCGGACCAGTGACATCAGGGCGTCAAAGACCGTGTCCGAAGTGGACGGGTCAAGGTTGCCCGTGGGTTCATCCGCCAGCAGCAGGCGTGGTGCGTTGGCCAAGGCCCTGCAAAAGGCCACACGTTGTTGTTCGCCGCCTGACAGCGCCGCAGGCCGATGGTCTGCGCGCGCCCCTACTCCCACGCTTTCCAGCAGTGTTTGCGCGCGCAACTGCGCTTTGCTGCGCGACGCGCCGTTGGCAAGCTGTGGCAAAAGCACGTTTTCAAGGGCAGAAAACTCCGGCAACAGGTGATGGAACTGATAGATAAAGCCAATATCTTGCCGCCGCGCAGCGGTGCGTCGCCCATCACTCAGGCCAGTCATGTCATCGCCGCTGATGGCGACCGTCCCTGCGTTTGGCACATCCAAAAGTCCGGCAATGTGCAACAGCGTCGATTTGCCAGCACCCGACGGGGCGACCAGTGCTACAACCTCGCCTTTGGCCACGTGCAGGTTCACACCCCGCAAGACCGAAACCTCGTTCGGGGCGCCCTTGTTGTACACTTTCTCGATCCCGTCGAGTTGCAGCACCGCATCACTCATACCGCAGGGCCTCTACCGGGTTCATGCGGGCCGCTCGGCGCGCCGGAAAGATAGTGACCACAAAGGACAAGCCCAGCGACAACGCCATCGCAGACAGCACATCGGCAAGGTGCAACTGTGCGGGCAACGCGTAAATGCCACGGATCGACGGGTCCCAGACGCCGCCGCCCATCAGCACGTTCACCAGCGAGAAAATCGGATCGATATATATCGCGAAAAGCGACCCGAGAATGACGCCCGCCAAGGTCCCAATCACCCCTGTGAATGCACCGCAAATAAAGAAAATCCGCAGAACCGAGCCTTCGCTCAGCCCCATCGTACGCAATATGCCGATATCGCGCCCCTTGTTCTTGACCAGCATGATCAGTCCCGAGACGATATTCATCGCGGCGATCAGGACGAGAATGGACAGGATAATAAACATCACGTTGTCTTCGACTTCCAGTGCGCGCAGAAAACCGCCTGACGCGTCCTGCCACGTCCAGATCTGGGAGCCGGGGCCTGCGGCCTGAAGCAATGCAGGCTCCATCGCGCGGATGCGTTCCGGGTCATCAACCATGACTTCCAACTCGTCCGCCGTGCCTTCGCGGTTGAAGTAGCTTTGCGCCTCTTCAAAAGGCAGATACGCCCGGACCCTGTCTATGTCATAGCGGCCGGCAGAAAAGATATAGACCACCTCATAGGCATTCACGCGCGGCGACGTGCCAAAGGCAGTTTTGACCCCGTCGGGCGAGATCAGTTTCACGCTGTCGCCGACGCGCGCGCCAAGCTCGCGCGCCACGCCGGAGCCCAAAGCGATACCTTCGGAAAACCTGCCAATGTCGCCGGAATAGATCTCGGGTGCGGCAATGGCGGGCAGGCTGGCAAGGTTTTCCGGACTGATGCCAAAAACCTCAATGCCTGCATTACGCCCATCTTTGGAGCCCAGCACCTGCCCACGGATCAGGGGAGCCGCGCGCGTTACACCGGGCACCGCCGACACTCTTTCGCGCAGCGCATCAAAATCGGTGATCGAGCGGTCGATCTGCCCGTTCGCGCGGACATCACCAATGGCATAGACCGTGACATGCGCGTTCGCACCCAGGATCGTGCCCACGAACTCTGCCCGAAAGCCGGACCGGACAGACAAGGTAGCGATGAGCGCAAACACAGCGAGCGTGATGCCGATCAGGCTGATCCACGTCATTGTGCTGACACCGCCCTCTGCGCGCCGCGCGCGCAGGTAGCGCCACGCGATCATCCACTCGAACGCAGCAAAAGGAGGAGGTGTGGACGCCATGCAAATCCCGAAATGAACCTGCGCGCAAACTGGTACGTTGCGCCGGCAGGGTCAAGCAGGCAATGGCTGCGGGCGCGGTCGCACCCGGACGAAAGACGCCAGAAAGGCCGCACTGCCTCCGACGATGACGAACCCGAATGCAGCAAACAGCCCGGTGGCCAATGTCAGCGGCAGGGCTGGCTCGAAGGCCCTCAGCGCACCGCGTGCGATCTGAGGGTCGGTAAAGCGGCTCGCATGGTAGGCGCGCATGAAAGGTCCCTGCCCCTCAAGCACCGCCAGATCTTCGCTCAATGCTGCATGGCGCGCGATGCTTTCACGCATATCGGCGCGCCTGCGGTCCATGAAGGGTGTTCCGTTCATTTGCGCCAACGCGTCATTGCGGGTCAGACCGACCGCCTTGGCTGATGCGTCAAAATTTGCCACGACCACAGCCAGTGCATCAACGGCGCCGCCCAAGCGTTGCATGTATTGTTGGGAAAAGGCCGGAAACTGCGCGGCGCCTAAGGCACCGGACAAACCTGCGACCAGCACAATCGTGCGGATGAACATCGTCTGCTCCTGCTCACCCCCCGGTGGCACGAACACCAAGCTACCAAAGCTTCAGCAAAAAACAATGCCGCAAGTTGTCGGGACCGCAGATTTACAGATTTCCGCTCACCCGGTGCGCCGCGTAGATTTTCACCAGCTTTTCAACGGCCTGCTCTGGCGGCAACTCGGCGCTGACACCGGATCTTCGGCTGGTCAGTTCCACGACGCCGTTTTTCAAACCGCGCGGTCCGACAGTGATCCGCCAAGGCAGACCGATCAGGTCCATCGTGGCAAATTTACCGCCTGCCCGCTCGTTTCTGTCGTCATAAAGCGGGTCCAGCCCCGCAGCCTTCAGCGATGCGTAAAGCGCATCACAAGCGGCATCCGCCTCTTCGTCGCCCTGCTTGAGATTGACGATGCCACAGTGGAACGGGGTGACACCTTCGGGCCAGATGATGCCGTTGTCGTCATGGCTCGCCTCGATAATGGCGCCCACCAACCGGCTCACCCCAATGCCGTGGCTGCCCATATGCACCGGCGTGGGCTTGCCATCCGGTCCCTGCACGGTGGCCCCCATCGCGTCGGAATATTTTGTCCCGAAATAGAAAATCTGCCCCACCTCAATACCGCGCGCGGTACGCTGGCGTTCCTTGGGGATGGCGTCAAAGGCCTCTGCATCGTGGGTTTCGTCGGTCCGCGCATACAGATTGGTGAATTCTTCCATGATAGACTGGCACTGCGCGACATCATCATAATCGATATCACGATCACCAAAGGTAAGCTCAGTCACCTTGCTGTCGTAAAAGACTTCTGACTCGCCCGTTTCCGCCAGCACGAGGAATTCATGTGTGTCATCCCCGCCAATCGGGCCGCTGTCGGCGCGCATCGGAATCGCCTGAAGCCCCATCCGCTCATATGTGCGCAGGTAGCTGACAAGGTGCCGGTTGTAAGCGTGTAAGGCGTCTTCTTTGGTCAGATCAAAGTTATAGCCGTCTTTCATAAAGAATTCGCGGCCCCGCATCACCCCAAAGCGCGGCCGCATCTCGTCGCGGAACTTCCACTGGATGTGGTAGAGCGTCATCGGCAAATCCTTGTAGCTGCCGACGTGGCTGCGGAAGATATCTGTGATCATCTCTTCGTTCGTAGGCCCATAAAGCATGTCCCGATCCTGCCGGTCGCGAATACGCAGCATTTCAGGGCCATAGGCATCGTAGCGTCCGCTTTCACGCCACAAATCCGCAGACTGCAGAGTTGGCATCAGCATTGGAATGTGACCGGCGCGGATCTGTTCCTCATGCACGATGTTTTCCAGCTTGCGCAGCACCTTAAAGCCCAGTGGCAACCACGAATATATGCCGGCGGCATTTTGCTTGATCATGCCCGCGCGCAGCATCAGTCGGTGGCTTACAATCTGCGCTTCTGCTGGGTTCTCGCGCAGCACAGGCAGGAAATAGCGGCTCAAACGCATGGGACGTCCTCTTTGGTGCAAGTCGCTGACTGATTAGGCCAAAGCGTCTGGCCCCGCAATCATCAATCCGCGCCCCAGTATCCGGGCCCGCGGCTATTTTACCCGCTGGCTCTTGAAAGCGCGGGCGCAATAGGCAATGTGAATACAAAAGCAGAACGGAGAACGACGATGGCGCTGCCCGTCCGAGAACAACTGGCATACTGGGGCGGCGCGACGGTCGTATTCCTTGTCGTGCTTTGGTTTCTCGGCAATCAGCTTCTCCCCTTCGTCCTTGGCGGTGCTATCGCGTATTTCCTCGATCCGGTCGCAGACCGGCTGGAAAAAATGGGGCTTAGTCGCGTCGCGGCGACAGCTGTCATCACCTTGCTGGGCGTTCTGCTTTTTGTCGTGCTGGCGCTGCTGGTTGTACCCACGCTGGTCAATCAGGCCCTACAGCTGGTTAATGCGGCTCCGGAGTATACCCAAAACATCACCAGCTTTCTGACCGAGAGATTTCCCACGCTGCTGGATGATCGATCAACCTTGCGGCAGTCGATCCATACAGTCGGCGAAACGATTCAGAGCCGCGGCGCCGAGCTTCTTGAAACAGCCCTGACCTCGGCGGCTTCGCTGATCAACGTGCTGGTACTTCTGGTCATCGTGCCGGTGGTGTCGGTGTATCTTCTGCTTGATTGGGACAACATGGTGGCCAAGATCGACGGCCTGCTGCCACGTGACCACGCGCCCACGATCCGCAAACTGGCCCGCGATATCGACGAAACCCTCGCCGCTTTCATACGCGGAATGGGAACGGTGTGCCTTGTTCTGGGCACCTACTACGCCATCGCACTTATGCTGGTCGGCCTGCAATTCGGGCTGGTCGTGGGCTTTATCGCCGGAATTGTAACATTCATCCCTTACCTCGGGGCGCTCATCGGAGGCGTTCTGGCCATCGGTCTCGCCTTGTTCCAGTTCTGGGGCGAATGGCTGCACATCGGCCTTGTGGCTGGTATCTTTGTGTTGGGACAGATGATTGAGGGCAACTTTCTTACCCCCAAACTGGTTGGCGATTCAGTCGGGTTGCATCCGGTATGGCTGATCCTCGCACTTTCGGTGTTCGGTGCGCTGTTCGGCTTTGTCGGTATGCTGGTCGCCGTACCGATGGCAGCAGCGCTTGGTGTCATCGCGCGATTTGCCGTGGACAAATATAAATCCTCTCTCCTCTACAAAGGCAGTTCCGGACAGGACCACCTCTGAAATGGCCGAACAACTCGGATTTGACCTGCCCGGCGTCTCGGCTCTGGGCCGTGCGGACTTCATGGTCGCGCCCTCGAATGCGATGGCGGTTGCCCTGATAGAAAACTGGCAAGACTGGCCAAACCGTAAACTTGTGCTTCACGGGCCTGCTGGTGCGGGCAAGACCCATCTCACGCACGTCTGGGCCACGCTCAGCGAGGCGACAGTCGTGCCGGCATCGGCATTGGCAAGCGCCGACGTGCCCGAACTGGCACGCAGCCCTGTCGCAGTCGAAGATGTGCCAGACCTAATGGACGATCGCGCCGGACAAACAGCGCTTTTCCATTTGCACAACCTCGTTCTGGCCGAGGGGCAAGCGCTGTTATTGACCGGCACAGGCGCGCCTGCGCACTGGCCCTTGACCCTGCCGGATCTGGTCAGCCGCATTGCAGGCACGCAGTCTGTGGCGCTGGATGCGCCGGATGATGCCCTGTTGACCGCAGTTCTGGCAAAACTCTTTGCCGACCGGCAGATCATCGTGAAACCAGAACTTTTGTCCTATCTGACCCGTCGAATCGATCGTTCTTTTGCCAGCGCGCGCGATGTGGTGGCCCGTCTCGATGCTGCATCTCTTGCACAAAAACGGCCACTTACCCGTGCGTTAGCGGCCGCAGTACTGGACAATGACCGGGGCTCTGCGCGATAACTGTCACTCTCCCGTTACAATTGCCACGCAAAAGGCCAGCATGACCAACGCCGACTTTCTCACCGCCAAGTTCAACACCCCTGCTGAAATGCCGGATCTGGATATCTCCGGACCCGCCCGCTTTTTCAACCGCGAGCTCAGTTGGCTGGGGTTCAACTGGCGCGTTCTGGAAGAAGCGGAAAACCCGCGCGTACCTGTTCTGGAACGGCTGCGGTTTTTGTCAATTTCCGCCGCGAACCTCGACGAGTTCTACACGGTACGCGTCGCCGGTCTGCGCGAGCTGGCCCAAGCAGGGAATACAACACCGGCGGCGGACGGGTTAACCCCAAGCGAACAGTTGGCCCTTATCGACAAGGACGCCCGCCAGTTGATGGATACGCAGCAGCGCGTTCTGACCGCTTTGCTGACCGAAATGGTCGACGAGCATATCCACGTGCTGGGCCGCGATAACCTTTCTCGCCAAGATTTGGCGTATTTGGACGATGTATTCCTGACTCAGGTCTTTGCGGTTCTCTCGCCGCTGGCCATCGACCCTGCCCACCCGTTCCCCTTCATCCCCAACACAGGCTATGCGCTGGCCTTGCAACTGGAGCGCACGCGCGACAAGCGTCCGCTTCAGGCGCTGTTGCCTATCCCGGGGCAGATCGACCGCTTTATCCGGCTGCCGTCGGATGAAGGCTACGACCGTTTTCTGCCGCTCGAAGAGCTGTTGGTCATGAATATTTCGCAGCTTTTCCCCGGCTACAAACTGAAATCCCATTTTGAATTCCGCGTGCTGCGCGACAGCGATCTGGAAGTTGAAGAAGAAGCTGAAGACCTTGTGCGGGAATTCGAAGTGGCGCTCAAACGCCGGCGCCGCGGCGAGGTAGTCCGCATGACCCATTCAGCGGGCGCTCCGGAAAAGCTGAAAGCGGTCATCATGGAAGAGCTTGGTGTCGACCCCGATGAGGTGATCGAACTGAACGGCATGATCGGGATGACCGACCTCAAGGAACTGGTGATTGATACCCGCCCCGATCTGTTGTGGCCCAACTTTACCCCCCGTGTGCCCGAACGTGTTACCGATCACGACGGTGATATGCTGGCAGCGATCCGCAACAAGGACATGCTGTTGCATCATCCATACGAAACCTTCGACATGGTTGTGCGGTTCTTGCAGCAGGCAGCCCGCGATCCGCAGGTTGTTGCGATCAAGCAAACGCTTTACCGAACCTCCAGAGACAGCCCGATTGTCGAGGCCTTGTGCGAAGCAGCTGAAGACGGCAAATCGGTCACCGCGCTGGTCGAGCTTAAGGCGCGTTTTGACGAGGCCGCAAACATCCGGCAGTCACGCCGGCTGGAACGCTCCGGGGCGCACGTGGTTTATGGGTTTCTCGACCTGAAGACCCACGCAAAAATCTCGACGATTGTACGCCGCGAGGGAAATCAGTTGGTGACCTACACGCACTATGGCACCGGCAACTACCACCCGATCACGGCGCGGATATATACCGATTTGTCCTTTTTCACCTGCGACGACAAGCTTGGACGCGACGCAACCAAAGTATTCAATTACCTGTCGGGTTACGCGCAGCCGGAAAAACTCGACAACCTTGCGATCTCGCCAATTACACTGAAGCCAAGGCTGTTGGAACTGATCGCGGCCGAGGCTGAACATGCACGCAACGGCAAACCTGCGGTGATCTGGGCCAAGATGAACTCGCTGATCGAAAGCGAAGTCATCGACGCGCTCTATGCTGCCAGTCAGGCTGGCGTCGAGATCAGTCTGGTGATCCGTGGCATCTGCGGGTTACGCCCCGGCGTCAAAGGGCTCAGCGACAATATACGGGTAAAATCCATCGTCGGACGTTTCCTGGAGCATTCGCGCATCGTGTGTTTCGGAAACGGCTATGGTCTGCCGCACAAGAGAGCGCGCGTGTTCATCTCGTCAGCAGACTGGATGGGGCGGAACCTCAATCGCCGCGTGGAAACGCTGGTGGAAACGGAAAACCCCACGGTCAAAGCCCAGATTGTCGGTCAGATTATGGCCGCAAATCTCGCCGATGTGGCGCAAAGTTGGGTCATGCAGCCAGATGGCAGCTTTTTGCGCCCCCCCGTTGAGGAAGGTACTTTTGCCTTCAACTGTCACCGTTTCTTTATGGAAAACCCGTCTTTGTCCGGTCGCGGCTCTGCCGGCGCATCCGATGTTCCGAAACTGACCCACACCGACGATTAAACGACAAGAATCTTTGCGGGTTGGATTGACCCGCGCCGTGAATTTTCACAGGGTGCGCCACAAAATACCAAAACGGACGCATGACCGAAATAGCGCAAAAATCCGCTGCAACAGACCTCGCAAGCGCCGACGCCGGATTTTTCGGCCGTCCGCTCTTTGAGGATCCAAGCGCCCGTGCTCTGGCGCGTGTCGGCGTTGTCGATGTCGGGTCCAATTCGGTCAGACTGGTTGTCTTTGACGGCGCGGCACGCAGCCCCGCGTATTTCTACAACGAAAAAATCATGTGCGCTCTGGGCGCGGGATTGTCAAAATCAGGCGTGCTGAACCCAGAGGGCCGTGTGCGCGCGCTGAACGCGCTGCGCCGGTTCCAGCATCTGGCCAACGGAATGGGCCTGCCGGCGTTGACTGTAGTGGCGACCGCTGCTGTGCGCGATGCCAGCGACGGCGCTGACTTTTGCGCGGAAGTTCTGCGCGAAACCGGTTTACGCATATGGGTGATCGACGGCGAGGAAGAAGCACGTCTGTCCGCGCAAGGGGTGCTGTTGGGCTGGCCCGGGTCATACGGATTGGTCTGCGACATTGGCGGGTCATCAATGGAACTGGCCGAAATATCCCAAGGTCGCGTCGGACGTCGCGTTACCTCTTCACTTGGTCCGCTGAAGCTCCGCGAGATCAAGGGCGGCAAAAAAGGCAGACAGGCGCATATCAGGGAGACAGTTGCCCAACTCAAAGAGGTGATGGGCAATCAGCGCGACCGCCTTTTTCTGGTAGGTGGATCGTGGCGTGCAATCGCGCGTGTCGACATGCACCGGCGCGGGTATCCTTTGCACGTTTTGCACGAATACCGCATGACCGCACGATCGGTCACCGCGACGGCAGATTTTATCGCAAAATCCGATCTGGATGAGTTGCGCGCTGCCTGCGGGATATCTTCAGCCCGGATGAGCCTCGTGCCATTGGCAACGGAAGTTCTGCGCCGCCTTGTGAAAGAATTCCGGCCCAAAGATATCGCAATTTCCAGCTATGGTATCCGCGAAGGCATGCTTTACGAACAGATGCCGCAGCGTCTGCGTGACCGGGATCCGCTGATCGAAGCCTGCCATTTTGCCGAAGCAAAGGACGCGCGCATGCCAGGGTTTGGCAAGGCGCTGTATGCGTTTATTCTTCCGCTCTTCAAATCAGCCAACCCCGCGCGAAAAAGGTTGATCAAAGCCGCCTGCCTTTTGCACGATGTCAGTTGGCGTGCGCATCCGGATTACCGCGCCGAAACCTGCTTTGACAACGCGACACGCGCAAACCTCGGCGGGCTCAAACACTCCGAACGCGTTTTTCTCGGGCTCGCTCTGCTGCATCGTTACTCGAACAACAGGGAAGGCACGCGTTTTGCCGATCTCTATGAACTCATTGATGAAAAAGCCCAATTAGACGCGGAAATTCTGGGCAAGGCCATGCGATTTGGCGCAATGCTGTGGATGACGCAGGACGCAGAACGCGGGACGCTTCGCTGGTTTCCTAAAAAGAAGCTGCTGCAGCTGAAATTGACAAGGGACATGTTACCGCTCTTCGGCGAAGTGGCCGAGGCGCGACTGCTTTCACTTGCAAGCTCGATGGAAGCCTCGGTTGAGGTGAGGAAACTGCGTTAGAGCTCGATCTGAGGTGGCAAATCTTCCGGCGCAACCTTGGGCGGCACCGGGGTTGGGTCTGGCTTGCGACGGATGATGATATCGCCGTTTTCAAGAACCTCCGGCGGCTCATAGTTCGACCAGTCTTTGACGTCTTCCAGCAACTCCATCATCGCTGGCCCCATTTCGTCCATGAATTCCCGCATACCGTCCAGAGCCGGTTCCATTTCCTGCAGCAACCCTTCAAGAAATTGCTGCGCCCCGCGTTCCATCAGCGAGGGCGGGGCATCGTCCTGCGCCGCAAGGGGCGTCGCGACAAACGACAGGGCAAAGAGGTATGCGCTAAGCTGCTTCATTCCCTTAATATAGGGCATCTCGCGGCCGTTTTACAGATCATATACCCAAGTCTACCGTTACCGGGAAATGATCCGAGGCCGTTACCAACGCGTCACGCAACACCGGATCCTGCCAGCACTGCGGGTCGTCGAGTGGGTGCCAGATCCGCCATTTGGGCTGAAAGCCGCGGATGTCTTCGGAAACCATCACGTAGTCTAGTAGCGCCTGCAAATACCTTTGCTCCGGCCTAATCCAGAACCGCGCCGTTGTCGGCACCGGCCCCAACCGATGACTCAACGCGCGGTTCGCGTGAGGATCAAAAAGGGCACCCTTTTCAGCATCCCCGAGTACGATCTCAACGGAGGACTTGCCAAACAGGTCTTCAAAGACATCAAGCCCGGGTCCGTCGTTCAGATCCCCAAGTACGATTAATGGAGTCTCCTCGGCAACGATCTGGTCGATGCGTGCACGCAGCCAGATCGCCTGCGCCAATTGCTTGCGCCTGTTCGCGATGCTCAAACGGGCAATGTCTTTTTGCGACTTCGCGCCATGCGGCGCCTTGGATTTCAGATGCACTCCGATGAGGTGCATCTCAAAACCCGTCTTGGTCGTCACGGCAAGCTCAAGCGGCGGCTTGGAAAATTGCACTAGATCTTCGGTGGCGTCGATATCGAGATCAATAGCAAAGGTTCCGTCAAATCGCGGGATATCCGCCGTGCCGGGGCGCGGTGCGTGGCGCGCGGCCAACACATCCGGATCATACATCAGCGCGATTTCCTGTTTGGTATCATTGGCAAAACCGATGACAGCCTCGCGGCACCGCAGCCCATAGACATCCGCAAAATGTTCCAAGGCGGCGACAGTACTGCGCTTGGCACTTGCATCCGGCGCTTCGATGACCATGACGGCATCCGCGTCCAGCGCCCGAAACACGGTGCCAAGCGCGTCCGCCTGCTCGGCACGTGTAATCTTGTAGCGCGCCGACCACTCACCGTCGCGACACAGGGCATCACTTTCATCAAACAAAGAATTGAACCACTCAACATTATAGGTGGCGATCCGCATCAGGCGCTTTTGCCCTCGATCTCTTCCCACGCGCGATTGATATCAGCCATACGCTTTTCCGCCAATTGCATCGCTTCGGCGGGGACGCCACGGGCAATCATCGCATCGGGATGGTTTTCACGGACCAACCGGCGAAATACCTGCCGGATTTCCGCAACAGGCATATCTGGCGAGACCCCAAGAACCGTATAGGGATCTTGGGGTGCGTCCGGCGCAAAGCGAACGCGCAAGGCGTTGAAATCCGCTTCTGGCACGCCGAAAATGGCGGCAACTCTTTCAAGAAAGGCGTTTTCATTGGGATGGTAAAACCCATCTGCCATCGCGATATGAAACAAGCCTTCAAGCAAGTCTTTTAGGGTTTCCGGCTGACCACCGAACATAGTCTGAATGCGCGCGGCGTAATCTTCAAAACCGGCCACATCCTGACGGGCGAGGTTGAAAACACGCGCCGCACCGGCTTCATCTTGGGCAGCGATATGAAAAACCTCGCGAAACGCGGTGACCTCGTCGCGCGTCACCTGCCCGTCCGCTTTGGCCATTTTGGCACCCAGCGCAATGACCGCGATGGTAAAAGCGACAGAGCGTTCCGGCGGGCGTTGCAGCCGGTCAAATACCGCAGAGAGCCCTTCCCCGGCAGTCAGCGCAGAAAGCGCGGCAGTGATACGTGACCAAATTGACATGCGCGCACCTTAGACGTTGCGCGACACGGTGTCAGCGGCTCAATCAGGCGCAGCCAGAATTTTCTGCATCAAAACAAGATCAAGCCATTGATCTGCTTTGCGTCCGGTGTCAGTTAACCGACCGGCAACGCGATACCCCAATGCCTCGTGAAAGGCGATCGCTCCGGGATTGGCGCTGCTCACCGCGCCAACCAAAGTGTGTATTTTGTCTGTCACGGCGTGCGCTTCTACGGCGGTCATCAAGGCACGACCGACACCGGTGCCATGAAAGGGTGCTGCCACAATGACCGAATGTTCCGCCGTCGCGGCATAACCGGGCCCTGTGCGAAACGGCCCATAGGTGGCGAACCCCGCCAACTGGCCCGAGCGTTCAGCGATGAAAAACGCCCGCGTTTCGATCAATGCCGCTATGTCGGATTGGGTCTTTTCCACCGTTGTGAAGGTGGCAAGGGTTTCGCGGATCATCCAGTTCCACAGGGAACAGATTTGCGCAGCGTCTGCTGGCGCGGCCGCGCGGATCACCCTGACAACTCACGCGGGCCATGCGCCGTGTCAAATGCGGCGTGTAAGGCGTGGGGACCCTGTTCGTATGCCACCCGGTCATCGCTCAAAAGAGACTTCATCGCTTGCTTCAGACTATCGGCTTCGGGATGGCGGACAGTCAGACGTCTAAGCCGAACCCCTGACGCGGCCAAAAGACCCGCAGGGTGGGTGGCAGTTTGCCATTGGATCAAAGCCGGCGCGATCCCGTCAAACGGCAGAATACCGCTGTGCGGAACAGCCATTTGCCAGCGCAGGTCGCCACGCTGCAACTGTACCGGATCGCCCATACCATCGGGGGTTGCTTTCAGCGCCGCGTCCAGATCATCTGCGCGGCAAATCCAATTGGTGAGCCGTGCCGGACCGGAAAAGCGGTCAAGATCGAACCAGCGCGCGCGCTCGGGCACAGGGGCTGTGGGATTTATCGCAATCGCTTCGAGATATAACCCGTCCTCCAATCCCAGCAGCATGTTGTGGGTGAAGAATACGTCATGTTCTCCGCCGGGTTGAAGCGTCACGCCTAGCGCGCTCTCTACAGCGATGCGCGCCTCATCCAGCGTCTCGCCCGCGACCGCAAGATGATCAAGCGCGATCACCCCCGCGCCTCTGCGATCAGCTTCAGAATGTCTTGTGCGGCTTTGGGAATATTGGTGCCCGGGCCGAAGATCGCCTTGACCCCTGCGTCATAGAGAAACTGGTAGTCCTGTTGCGGGATCACACCGCCGCAGATGACAAGGATGTCTTCGGCACCCGCGTCTTTAAGCGCTTGGACAAGCTGTGGTGCCAAAGTCTTGTGACCCGCGGCCTGGCTGCTGATCCCGATGACGTGGACGTCGTTATCCACCGCGTCCTGCGCGGCTTCTGCTGGGGTTTGAAACAAAGGGCCCACATCGACGTCAAAGCCGATATCGGCAAAAGCCGTTGCGATGACCTTGGCGCCCCGGTCGTGGCCATCCTGTCCCATTTTGACCACCAGCATTCTGGGACGGCGCCCTTCGGTTTCGGCAAATTCCTCGACGGATTTCTGAATGGCGGCAAAGCCCTCGTCACCCTCGTAAGCCGCACCATACACACCGGCCAGTGTCTTGACCTCCGCACGGTGTCGGCCGAACACTTTTTCCATTGCCATGCTGATTTCTCCAACTGTTGCACGGGCGCGCGCCGCCTCTACTGCCGCTTCAAGAAGATTGCCGCCTGCCTCGGCGCGACGGCCGAGTTCTTCTAACGCGGCATCGCAAGCTGCCGCATCACGGGTGCTGCGCACCTGATCAAGACGCGCGATCTGGCTCTGCCGGACTGCTGCATTGTCGATGTCCAGAATGTCGATTGGGTCTTCTTTGTCGCGGCGGTATTTGTTCACGCCCACGATCACCTCGGTGCCTCGGTCGATATTGGCCTGCCGCATCGCCGCAGCCTCTTCTATGCGCAGCTTTGGCATGCCGGTGGCGACGGCCTTGGTCATACCGCCCATATCTTCGACTTCTTCGATCAGCTTCCACGCAGCTTCGGCCAGATCATGGGTCAACTTTTCCACGTAGTAAGATCCCGCCAGCGGATCGACCACATTTGTGACCCCGGTTTCCTCTTGCAAGATCAATTGCGTGTTGCGCGCAATACGGCTCGAAAACTCGGTGGGCAACGCGATAGCCTCATCCAATGCATTGGTGTGCAGCGACTGCGTGCCGCCCAGCACCGCCGACATCGCCTCATAGGCCGTGCGGATCACGTTGTTGTACGGGTCCTGTTCCTGAAGGCTGACGCCAGAGGTTTGACAATGGGTGCGCAGCATCGAGGATTTCGGGTTCTTGGGTTCGAATTCCGACATGATCCGCGACCACAAAAGTCGTGCCGCACGCAGCTTTGCCGCCTCCATGAAAAAGTTCATGCCAATGGCGAAGAAAAACGAAAGCCGGCCGGCAAACTTGTCCACGTCCATACCACGTGCGATGGCAGCGCGCACATATTCACGCCCGTCGGCAAGGGTAAAGGCAAGCTCCTGCACAAGGTTCGCGCCCGCTTCCTGCATGTGATAGCCAGAGATGGAGATCGAGTTGAATTTCGGCATCTCGTTGGATGTATATTCGATGATGTCTGCAATGATCCGCATCGATGGCTCTGGCGGGTACACGTAGGTATTGCGCACCATAAATTCCTTGAGGATATCGTTCTGGATCGTGCCGGATAGCACCGCACGGTCATGCCCCTGCTCTTCGCCTGCGACAATAAAGTTGGCGAGGATCGGGATCACCGCACCGTTCATGGTCATCGATACTGACACCTTGTCGAGTGGAATACCGTCGAACAGGATTTTCATGTCCTCGATACTGTCGATTGCCACGCCGGCCTTGCCCACGTCGCCTTCGACCCGCGGGTGATCACTGTCATATCCACGGTGTGTCGCCAGATCGAAGGCCACCGAAACCCCTTGCTGGCCGTTGGCGAGCGCTTGGCGGTAAAAGGCGTTGGATTCTTCCGCGGTGGAAAACCCGGCGTATTGCCTGATCGTCCATGGGCGTCCGGCGTACATCGTCGCCTTCACCCCGCGTGTGTACGGCGCCTGTCCGGGGATTGAGCCGAGATGATCCAGTCCGGCGACATCCTCTTCTGTGTAGATCGGTTGAACGTCGATGCCTTCAAGGGTTTTCCATGTCAGATCATCGACGGGCTTGCCGCGCAGCTCACCTTCAGCGAGGTCGCGCCACGTGTCTTTCTTCGAACTCATCGGTTTGTCCTTTGCAGTTTGCCTTATGGGGCGGGTTCATGCCCGCTCTTTCAGAAAGGCGATCCTCGGTCAGGCTGGCCATGCCGGAAGCACCGGCAGTCAGCCACATTATATCATCCGCATAGTGCTCGCGCAGAGCAGCGTGTTCCGCGTTTGTAAATGGATTCCAGCGCCCCATGCCAAAGGGTAGAATATCTGGCTCTGCTCCCCGCGCGGTCAGGGCCCGACGCAAACTCGGCAGGTCGGGCGCGGCATTGGCACGCACGCGCCGCGTCACAGGCGGGACATGTGCCACCTCCATATCAGCCAAAAACGCGTCAGGTCGCCCGCTCTGCCGTTCGAATTGTGACACCTTGATCGGAACGTCACCGGCCGCGTGCGCGATATCAGACACAACGTCGCGCCAAGTACGGGCACTGCCCGCGATGCGCGCCAGCTTTGAGCGCGATGGTACCGGCGCACCGCGCTCCACGCCATAGGCCAGAGCAGAGCACCAATATGCCTCCAGACTGCGGATCGAAATGCTGATCCGGCGCACACGCCCGTCCAGAATACCGAGGGCATGCGCAACACGGCCTGCGACCTGAGGATAAATCACCTCTTCGCGAATGTTCTGGCGCACAGACCCCATCAGATTTTCGTCGCTTATGACAAGAGTGCGCGCGCCCCGGTCTTCAATCTCTTTCAGCTTGTCAGAAACCCGCCGCATGTCATTCTGATAATCAGAACTTTTCCGGCGGGGTAAAGCGTACATACCCGAAAACACGCCACCGCGCGTCTGATCCGGCCCCCAATAGCCGATACCATGCTCGATCAGCCTCTCGGCATGCCCGCGCATATAAGACTGAAAACTCGTCGTCGCAGTACGATGCGCACCTATATGCAGTATTACGTCCATGAGGCTGCTCATCCAGCGCTGAAAGACCGCCCCGCCCGGCCAGGAATAAGAGGGTTGCGCCAGCATTAACCGAAATCCCTTGCCGGAGATTTAAAGTTAAAATTGCGCATGTCCCTTATCGCATCTGCGAAATAACTGCCTATATTGAAGGCAATAGGAGATAAGATGAAGACGCTACTACCCCTTGTAATGGCTGGCCTTTTCACCACACACGCCCTTGCGGAAGATACCGATCCGGCGGTTGAACTGCCATTGTTCTTCTCTATGGACGAGGTGGATCTTGACGACTTCAAGTGGCGCCAAAGACCGGTAGTCGTGTTTGCAGAGTCAGCCCTCGACCCTGCTTTTACGGAACAGATGTCGTTGTTGCGCGCCCGCGAAGACGAGTTGCGCGCCCGGGATGTCGTCGTGATAACCGACACAGAACCCGAGCCGCTTTCAAACTTGCGGCGCAAATTACGTCCGCGGGGCTTCATGCTTGTGTTGATCGGCAAAGACGGCGGTGTGAAAATCCGGAAACCGTTTCCTTGGGACGTGCGCGAAATCACCCGAAGCATAGACAAAATGCCGATCCGCAAGCGCGAAATCCGCGAGCAGAAAGAACGCGCTGGCGCACGCTGACGCGTCCTTTTTGCCGGTTTTGTCACCTGCTGCACCGCCATCAATGCTATTCGAACTCCATGATCACATCATCGACGGCAAGGCTGTCGCCGACAGAGGCATTGACCTTTGAGACAACACCCTTGCGTTCTGCCCGCAGAATGTTCTCCATTTTCATGGCTTCGATGGTGCACAGCGCCTGACCTTCCTGCACTTCGTCACCAACAGCGACATCCAGCTTTACGACCAGGCCAGGCATCGGGCACAGCAGCATCTTTGACGTGTCCGGCGGCAGCTTTTCAGGCATTTTGCGCGCCAGTTCGGCCTGCCGTGGCGTGCGAACGTGAACTTTCAAATCAGCGCCCCGGGTCCGGATCCGGAAACCACCAGAAATTTTGCCGACTTTGAGTACAAGTGGCGCGTTTTCAACTGTCATCGTCGCCAGCTTGTCACCGGGCGTCCAATCCCCTGCGACACGCAACGTTGAACCATCATCAAAAGTGACAGACGCCCCCTCCTGATCGGCATCGATGTGCATGTCGAATGACTGCCCCTGAAGACGGGCATTCCACTCGGTCCCGACCTTACGCTCGTGGTTATCCATACGTCCGGAGACCCGTGCGCGGCGGATTTCGGCGACACGGTGCATGGCCGCGCAAGCCGCAGCGATCCGGCGCAACTCTCCATCTGGCAGCGCGACCCCGTCAAACCCGTCGGGGTATTCCTCGGCAATAAAGGCCGTGGTCATGTCGCCCGAGACAAATTTTGGATGATCCATTACCGCTGCAACAAACGGCAGGTTGTGCCCGATCCCCTCAACCTCAAAGCTGTCGAGCGCCACGCGCATCCGTTCAATTGCCGCGTCACGGGTCGGACCCCATGTGCACAGTTTCGCAATCATGGGGTCGTAGTACATGGAAATCTCGCCCCCTTCGTAAACACCAGTATCATTGCGCACCGCCGTTTCACCGCGCGACGCATCGCCGTGCCACGTATCGTTTTCGGCCATGGGCCCAGCGGCGATCTCTTCAGGTGGGCGGTACCGCGTCAAGCGGCCGATAGAGGGCAAGAATCCGCGATAAGGATCTTCGGCATAAAGACGGTTTTCGATCGCCCAGCCAGTGAGCTTTACATCATCCTGCGTGATCGACAGCTTTTCGCCATTGGCCACACGGATCATCTGCTCTACCAGATCGACACCTGTGATGAGTTCGGTCACCGGATGTTCCACCTGCAGACGGGTGTTCATCTCGAGAAAGTAAAAGTTCTTGTCTCCGTCGACGATAAACTCGACCGTACCCGCCGAGGCATAATCCACAGCCTGAGCCAACGCGACTGCCTGTTCGCCCATGGCCTTGCGCGTGGCCTCGTCTAGAAACGGGCTCGGTGCTTCTTCTACAACTTTTTGGTTCCGGCGCTGGATCGAACACTCGCGCTCACCCAGATAAATGCCGTTGCCATGCGCGTCGCATAAAACCTGAATTTCGATGTGACGTGGCTGGGTGACGAACTTTTCGATAAAGATCCGGTCATCACCAAAAGAACTCGCGGCCTCGTTTTTCGATGATTGGAAGCCTTCGCGCGCCTCTTCGTCGTTCCACGCAATCCGCATCCCCTTGCCGCCGCCACCGGCGGAGGCCTTGATCATCACCGGATACCCGATTTCCTGACTTATCTTGACCGCCTCATCCGCGTCTTCGATCAACCCCATATATCCCGGAACCGTGCTGACACCGGCATCCTGCGCGATCTTTTTCGACGTGATCTTGTCGCCCATCTTTTCGATGGCCCCCTTGGGTGGGCCGACAAAAGCCACACCCGCGGCTTCCAGCGCTTCGGCGAACTTCGCATTCTCCGACAAGAACCCGTACCCTGGGTGCACCGCCTGTGCGCCAGAGGAGGTTATCGCCTCCATGATCTTATCGATCACGATATATGACTGGTTGGCCGGAGGCGGGCCTATGTGCACAGCTTCATCCGCCATCTGCACATGCAGCGCCTGCTTGTCCGCATCGGAATAGACGGCAACTGTCGAGATGCCCATTTTGCGCGCGGTCTTGATGACCCGGCAGGCAATTTCGCCGCGGTTGGCGATCAGAATCTTGTTGAACATGGACAGTCCCTTTTTGGCAGTTCTTTGGTCTGAATTGGGGTGGCGCAAAGCGCAAAAAAGCCGTGCGGGCCCTGAGGCTGCACGGCTTTAGTCTGATTTTCGGCGCGGATGCGTCGTATGTTAGTTGCAGTTGGCGGGATAAAGCTGGCAGTAGGCAACATTGCCGGCTGCACCAATGGCAGCGCCCTTGGCCATATCATCATTGGTGATGACTGCAGCACCTGCGCCAATGGCCGCCCCGCCGACAGCTTGTTCACCAATCGTGTCGCCGCAAGCCGCAAGACCTGCAAGGGCAACGAGTGCAAGCGAAGTCTTCTTGATAAGCACGTTATGCTTCCTTTCTTTCTTTTCCTGCTCTTAAACGCCTGCCGGCTACATTCGTTCCTCCGAAGGATCACACCACAACGCGCTGGCGTTCTTGGCAAAAAGACGGGCAGTCGGGACTGCGACGTGTCCGACTGCCCGTCAGGGGAAGGGGTACGAATAGTAGTCTTGTCAGCCGTTGCGTGGGGATATTCACGCAAGCCTGTACACGCATCCATACACGCATCGGTTGAAGCGCCAAGCGTTTTCACCCGACAAGGCGCCAAATGGGCCAAGCTTTGCCATTTTGAGGCTGACACAAGCGAGAACATGCCGATCATGTCTCAAACGCCTCCGGGAAAGAAACGCGTGCAACTGCCTCGTCGATTACCAGCATTGCCTCGTAACTGGCCGGATCAAAAGGGTCTGTCGCAGGAAGTACCTCGCGCCCGAACAGCCACGACAACCGGCCTGCATCCAAATTGCCGCGCTCAAACGGCTCAGCGCCAAAATGCTCCCAGAGAGCCGCAAAAAAAGCAGCATCCGCGCGCCGGTCTGCGGGCTTGCGGTCACGGAACCGCTCACGACTGACAAGCGGGGTTACGCCACGCGGGTTGAATCTTCGCAATGTGAATTGATAGTCGGTTCCTGAAAGACGTCCAGGAAATCCCTTGTGCTTCAGCATGTTGCCCTCCGTTGTTGACGAAGAGCATGAGGCAGGGCGCGCGCGGTGCTGCGCCCCGCGTCAAGGTTACTTGTATTTACCAGTGTATACCGGTTCTGTCGAAATCGGCTCTGGCTCGACGACCACGAATTCCTCTTCTTCGTTTGCGCAGGCAGACACGAAGACTGCAAGCCCGAGCACGGCCAAAATCTTGATACTCTTGGACATCCTGTTTCTCTCCTAGCTCTCAATGTGTGTTTCGTGATCGGCAAAACGCCGTCCGAAACTTGTTGTTGCGTCCGGGCGCTTTCCGCCCAATGACGCCCTACACTAGCCGAAATAAGCCACGAAATAAATCGCCCCGCTTCAGCGCGCACAGATTGTGACGCCGAAGCCTCAATTGAAAACGCACAAGAGCGTGCGATGCCCCTAATGATACCCGCGCAGCGCATCACAGACCCTCCCACACACAGGTACCACTACTCACGCGGAATACGTCAATATACTGGGTTGCTTCAGGATCGACTTGCCCGAAGGCCACAGGCCTGTCCAAAAGAGTAATCGCAACGACCTCTGCGCGCAGCCCGTGTTCTTGCATGTAAGGCTGTGCAACGGTCGCGCAAAGGTGCGCCATATCCGCTTCGACGTCTGCAAAGCTACGCTTGCCGTCGCCTTTGCCAATCGTCGGCGCAATGAACCTGAAGCGCAGCCAGTCCTCCGAACCCACGGTGTCGATGAGCACCTCATAAAGCTCGACCGGTTGCTGAGATGGCACCAAGTGACCGACAGGGGCTGCTACCGAATTGGTCATACCGCCACCTCTCTGCGGCGTGCGATACAATCGATTTCGACCAAAGCGCCAACGGCAAGTGCGGTGACACCTACCGTGGTACGCGCGGGCAGCCGGTCTGAGCTGAAGAACGCTTTGTAAGCGTCGTTGAACGCAGCATAATCTCGTTCAAATTCCGTCAGAAAACACCTGCATTGCACCACATCTGTCAGATCAAGTCCGAGCCCCCGCAAGACAGTTTCGAGGTTGCGCATAACCTGCTGGGTCTGCGCCACCACGCCGTCAGGCAGGGGTGCATCGGGCGCACCCGCCTGGGTCGGCATCTGACCGGTGAGGATCACCCAGCCATCCGCCTCGACCGCGTGGGAAAACGGAGCGACATGTTCGGGCGCTTCTGATATATTGTGAAATTTTGTCACGATCTCAGCGCATTACAACGGGATGTTGTCATGCTTTTTCCAAGGCGTATGCGTTGATTTGTTCCGCAATGAAGCAAAGGCGCGCGCAATGCGCTTGCGCGTCGTTCGCGGCATGATCACCTCATCCACAAACCCGCGTTCAGAGGCAACAAAAGGGTTTGCAAAACGCTCTTCGTAATCCGCCTGATGCTTGGCAAGTTTTTCGGCGTTGCCCAGATCACTACGGTGAATGATCTCTGTCGCGCCCTTGGCCCCCATCACAGCAATCTCTGCCGTGGGCCAAGCGTAATTGAAATCGGCCTGCAAATGCTTTGACGACATCACCACGTAGGCCCCGCCATAGGCTTTGCGGGTGATCACTGTAACCATTGGCACGGTTGCTTCGCCATAAGCAAAGAGTAGCTTGGCACCGTGCTTGATCACGCCGCCGTATTCCTGACTTGTGCCTGGCAAAAATCCGGGGACATCGATCAGCGTGAGGATCGGTATCTCGAAGGCATCGCAGAACCGGACAAAGCGTGCGGCTTTGCGCGAGCTATCGATGTCAAGACAGCCCGCCAGTACCAGCGGCTGGTTGGCCACGACACCAACAGTGCGGCCTTCGAGCCGGATAAAGCCGGTGATGATGTTTTTCGCGAATTCCTCCTGAATTTCGTAAAAGTCACCCTCATCCGCCAACTTATGGATCAACTCCTTCATGTCATAAGGCGTATTGGGGTTCTCGGGCACCAGCGTATCCAGCGATGGCTCCAAACGGTTGGGGTCGTCAAAGAATGGTCGGACCGGCGGTTTCTCGCGGTTATTGGATGGTAGGAAATCAACCAGCCTTCTTACCTCTGCCAGCGCCTCCACGTCATTTTCAAATGCCGCATCGGCCACCGAGGATTTGCGGGTGTGCGTGCTGGCCCCGCCCAGTTCTTCAGCAGATACCTGCTCGTTGGTGACGGTCTTGACCACATCGGGCCCGGTTACGAACATGTACGAGCTGTCTTTCACCATGAAAATGAAATCCGTCATGGCAGGGGAATAGACAGCGCCGCCCGCGCAGGGCCCCATGATGACACTGATCTGCGGCACAACACCAGACGCCGTGATGTTGCGCTGGAACACTTCACCATACCCCGCCAACGAATCCACGCCTTCTTGAATGCGCGCGCCACCTGAATCGTTAATGCCGATCACGGGTGCCCCGTTTTGCACTGCCAAATCCATAATTTTGCATATTTTTTGCGCATGGGTCTCTGAAACCGAGCCACCCAAAACGGTGAAATCCTGACTGAACACATACACAAGGCGACCGTTGATCGTACCCCAACCTGTCACAACCCCATCACCTGCCGGTTTTTGGTCTTCCATGCCAAAATCGACACAGCGGTGGGTCACGAACATATCGAATTCTTCGAAGCTCCCCTCGTCTACCAGCAAGTCAATCCGCTCGCGCGCTGTCAGCTTTCCGCGCCCGTGTTGCGCATCAATTCTCTTCTGCCCACCCCCAAGACGCGCGGCGGCCCGACGATCTTCGAGCTGTTCAAGGATATCTTTCATGCTGGTCCCCTTTTGGATTTCTGCCTGTCTACCGGAACGACAGGTCAATTCGAAGTGGTTTCCAGCAAATTTGCAAAGTTTATACAAAAGCAAATATGCAAATTGCAAAGCAGCAAATCGCATGTGGTGCCGCGACGGCCTCCATGGACAACAGCATCACGTCAACATACTTGTTTGGGAATGCAACGCTCACCAGAAGTCCGGTTTCTCGATCGCACCACCCCGCCGCACATTTCAACGCTGATTTTGTTAGCTGGGATGTCGGCGATCGTGATGAACATGTTTCTGCCAAGCCTGCCCAAGATGACCGAGTATTTCCAAACGGACTACCGGATCATGCAGCTCTCGGTAGCGCTATACCTCGGCATCAGCGGCGTGTTGCAAATTTTTCTCGGGCCTCTTTCAGACAAATACGGGCGCAGGCCCGTTATTCTGGGCGGGCTTTTCGCATTCCTTGTCGCGACGCTGGGGTGCATCTATGCCCCTACCGCCGAAATATTCCTGTTCTTTCGCATGTGTCAGGCGGTGGTGGCCGTTGCCATGGTTCTGAGCCGCGCCGCCGTGCGTGATATGTACGATCAGGATGAGGCAGCCTCGATGATCGGCTATGTAACCATGGGCATGGCCGTTGTCCCGATGATAAGCCCCGCATTTGGTGGCATCCTCGACCAGCTTTTCGGATGGAAGGCAAATTTCTGGGCGCTGCTGATCCTGGGCGGGCTTACCCTGTGGCTGGCTTGGGCCGATCAGGGCGAAACGGCCGTCAAGAGCGGCAAAACACTCGGGGCACAATTCGCGGAATACCCCGAACTTCTCACCTCGCCGCGCTTTTGGGGGTATTCGCTGGCAGCCGCATTTTGCTCGGGCGCTTTCTTTGCATATCTGGGCGGCGGACCCTTCGTCGGATCAGTCGTTTTTGGCATGACACCGTTTTGGGTCGGCATTTACTTTGGCGCTCCGGCCATCGGTTACTTTTTTGGCAACATGTGCACCGGCTTGCTGGCAAAGCGCGTGGGCATCAACAAGCTGGTGCTGACCGGCGCACTGATCAATCTGTTTGGCGTGACACTGTCGCTTGGTATTTTTCTGGCCGGACTGGGCACGCCGCTCAGCTTTTTTGGCCTCATGACACTGGTGGGTCTGGGCAATGGCCTTGTGATTCCAAATGCAACCGCTGGCATGTTGTCTGTGCGTCCGCATCTGGCCGGGACAGCGTCGGGTCTCGGCGGCGCGATTATGATTGGTGGTGGCGCAGCGCTTAGCGCAATCGCGGGGGCCTCACTCGGCCCGAGCACGGGTGCGTATCCCCTGCTTTACATCATGTGCGCCACGGCTTTCGCTGCTGTGATGTCTATTGTGACAGTCTACCGCCGCGAAGCCCGGCTTGCGAAAAGGCCTGCCGCACGCTGACCCCGCCCGTTAGCGCCAGATTAACCAGGATACACCATCTTGTTCGGGAGGGTTTGCAAAGCTACGGTTATGCGAATCGAGAACTTTGCAAACTCGTCTAAAAAGGTGACCGAGGTGGCCACGCAAAAATTATACGCAGGGGCCAAATTGCGGGAACTACGCACTCGACTGGGCCACACACAGAAGGATTTTGCCGCTAAACTCGGCGTCTCTCTGCCTTACCTTAACCAGATGGAAAACAACAACAGACCAGTCTCGACCACGGTTGTTCTTTCCCTGGCGCAGGAGTTTGGTATTGACGTTACCGAGTTGAGCGAGGGCGATAGCGAGCGTCTCGTCAGCGACATGCGCGAAGCCATTGCGGATCCGATCTTTGCAGAAGCTCTGCCTCCACTTGCAGATTTACGACTTGCCGCATCCAATGCGCCCGCATTCGCCCACGCCTTCCTAGAATTGCATAGAAGCTACCGCCAAATGCAGGAAAGGCTTGCGTCATTGGACGAGGCGTTGGGAAGGGAAGACAGCCGGACGACACCAAGCCCATGGGAAGAGGTGCGCGACTTCTTTCACTATTGCGACAACTACATAGATGCAGTTGACCGGGCAGCAGAACACTTTGCACAAAAGCAGGGGGGGCACAGGAATATTCGCGTGGCAGCAGTTTCGACGCTCGGAAACAGCGACATCGCGGTCGACTTTGCCGACACGGACAGGTTACGCCATTTTGACACCGAAACACGCACGCTGAAAATTTCGCGTCGTGCACCCCCGGAAACCCAGACTTTCCAGCTTTTGTTGCAAGTCGCGCTGGTCAAGCAAAACGCCTTGCTGGATGCGACGCTGGATCTGGCGCGCTTTCATTCCGCCGAAGCACGCGCCATCGCAAAGATTGGCTTGGCAAATTATTTTGCGGGCGCAGCACTGATGCCATACGAGACCTTTCAGCAAGCTGCGATTGCCTGCCGTCACGACCTTGAAGTACTCGCAGGGCAGTTTGGTGCCTCTATCGAACAGGTGGCGCATCGCTTGTCGACCCTGCAGCGCCCAGGTGCAAAAGGCATCCCGTTCTTTTTCGTGCGCGTGGATCAGGCCGGCACGATCACGAAGCGACATTCAGCGACGCGCCTGCAATTTGCGCGCTTTGGCGGCGCGTGCCCGCTGTGGAACGTGCATCGTGCTTTTGAATTGCCGGGGCAATTCTTGCGTCAGCTGGCAGAGACACCGGATGGTGTGCGCTATATCAGCCTCGCGCGGGATGTCACGAAACCCGCCGGACGTTACGGTGCCCCGTTGCGCCGATTTGCGATCGCATTAGGGTGTGAAGTTCGTCACGCCCGCGATCTGGTCTACGCAGATGGTTTAGACCTGAGCGCGGACCACGCCTTTGAGCCTATCGGCATTTCTTGTCGCATCTGCGAGCGTACCAACTGTCACCAGCGGGCTGTGCCGCCGCTGGAGCGGCAGCTGACGGTTGACCCAGATACTCGAGACGTATTGCCCTACAAGGTGGGATAGTCACCTGCGCGCGCGACGCCATCCCGCGGCCAGCGCCTGTGCTTCGCTGCAGAACCAACGCTCTCCACGGGCTTCGCGGATGCCAGTGCGCTCGTAATCGCGTTGACCAGGCATGTGGTAGATGCGCACGCCTTTGGACGAAATGTTCCCCTTTATCGCGCAAGTACGATCCTGCGGAATGCGCCCAGCTGCCCTGTTCTGACGGAACTGCGCCGGTGACTGAATCCGCATCGCATGCAGGCCCCTGTCCTGTATCGCGGCGCGCTTTTCGGTCAGGTCGTACGCCATTGAATAGCGTCGGTAGGCAAAGGCCAACCCCTCTGAAACAAGCCTTTCGGCAAGGTCTACGTCACCCAGATAACAACGCGCAACGACACGACCATAGCGGTCTGTATCCACGCGAAGGCAGGTTACATCGCGGTACTGAACCAAGGCGCGTGTTTGTGCGCTGACCCACGCACCGCAGGCCCACACGGCACCCTGCTCGGTGCGGCAGGTCTGATCCGCCTCTGGTGCATCAATCCCAAACAGTCTCACCCGCGTATCACCGACCTGTAGGGTATCGCCATCAATTACTACGGCCGATCCGGTAATTTCAGATGCTGTAGCGGTCAGCGCAAAGCTGAATGCAAACGCCAGTGCGCAGAGAATTTTAACATACATACCAACGATATGGCAGCGGCAGGACGCCCCAGCAAGGCGATTTGTTAACTAAAGTTAACAGGCTTCAACGCTGTGCGGTCCGCCAATCTGGGTGAACCCACGGAGTATCATTCGCCCGAGGCAGCGGGTCGCGCTCTAGCAGAAGGTCCGATACTTTTTCCCCAACCATGATCGAGGGCGCATTCAGGTTTCCGTTCGTAATGCGGGGAAAGATACTACTGTCTGCCACCCGCAAGCCTTCAACTCCGATGACGCGCGCCTGCGGGTCGACGACAGCGCCGGGATCATCTGCGCGCCCCATGCGGCAGGTCCCGCAGGGGTGATAGGCGCTTTCCACATGCTCGCGGATAAAGGCGTCAAGCTCTTCATCGGATTGCAGCGCTTCGCCGGGCTGGATTTCGTGTTTAACGAAGGGTTTGAAAGCGTCTTGAGCAAAGATTTCACGGGTCAACCGGATGCAGCGGCGGAAATCCTCCCAGTCTTCGGCGTGTGACATGTAATTGAAACGGATTTCCGGAGCGACCGCCGGATCGCTGGAAGCCAGCGAAACGGATCCACGCGATTTTGAACGCATGGGGCCAACATGCGCCTGAAACCCGTGCCCTTCTGCAGCCACTTTGCCGTCGTAGCGCACGGCGATGGGCAAGAAGTGATACTGGATGTCGGGATAAGCCACACCCGCCTTCGACCGGATGAAAGCCGCGCTCTCAAACTGGTTGGACGCGCCCATGCCCCTGCCAGTTGCAAGCCACTGCGCGCCGATGGCAGCCTTGGAAAACAAGTTCCAGTGTTTGTAGAGGGTAATCGGCTGACGTGAGGCCATCTGAAGATACAATTCGAGATGATCCTGAAGGTTCTGGCCGACCCCGGCCCGATCCGCCAGCACGTCTATGCCATGCGCCGCGATATGCGCCGCCGGGCCGATCCCGGAAAGCATCAATAGCTTGGGCGAGTTTATAGAAGAGGCAGCCAGCACAACCTCTCGCCGCGCCCGGATGGACAAAATCTGGCGCCCGCGGGCCAGCTCGACCCCAACGGCGCGATTGTCCTGAAAGATGACCCGACGTGCAAGGCCGCGCACGAGACGGCAATTTCGGGTTTTGAGCGCCGGGCGCAGGTAGGCATTTGCAGCAGACCAGCGGCGGCCGTTCCAGACCGTCTGCTCCATCGGGCCAAAACCTTCCTGCTTCTCGCCATTGTAGTCGGATGTCGCCTGATAGCCCGCCTCAACGCCCGCTTCGACGAAGGCCGCAAAAAGCGGGTTGCTGCGCGGGCCGCGGCTGACATGCAACGGCCCTGTGGTTCCGCGCCAGGCAGGGTCGCCCCCGTGGCCACCATCGTGCCAGCATTCCATGCGCTTGTAATAGGGCAGAACGTCTGCATAAGACCAACCATCGGCCCCTTGTTCGGCCCAGTGGTCAAAATCAAGTGCATGCCCGCGCACGTACACCATGCCATTTATGCTGGATGAGCCGCCGATTACCTTGCCGCGGGGACACGCAAGCCTGCGACCGCCGAGATGCGGTTCGGGCTGCGAGGCGTAGCCCCAATCATAGCGGCGCATGTTCATTGGGTAAGACAGGGCCGCCGGCATCTGGATGAACGGGCCTGCATCACTGCCACCGTATTCGATCACCACGACCGACGCGCCAGCGGCGCTCAAGCGATATGCCATGGCACATCCCGCGCTGCCCGCGCCAACGATCACAAAATCCGCTTCCATCAGGCTGTTCCCGATCGCGGCAAATGCGCGTAGGCGCGCCGCGCGTTCACATAAAAGACGTGCGCGCCAAAGGCGCGCGCCGCTGGATCACGGCAGGGTCGTGCTGACCGGTATCTGCAAAATTCGAGTTCGAGGAGTAGCATTGGATTTTGTGCCTCCGGCGGGAGTTTATTCAGCAAAGTGAAGGAGCTATTCACCGCGGGGAAATCTTTTGGAGTCTTCGAGGATGTTGAGGTCCATATGATTGCGCATGTACTGCTCTGATGCGTCGCGCAGGGGCTGGTAATCCCACGGATAATAGCCGCCCTCGCGCAGCGCCTCATAGACCACCCAGCGGCGCGCTTGGCTTTTACGGATATCCGCGTCAAATGCCTCCAGATCCCAGCGTGCCTTTGATTTGGCCCGCAGCGCAGTCAGCGTGCCCTGATGCTCCGGCGCATTTGCAAGATTGGTTAACTCGTTCGGATCTGCATCGAGATCAAAGAGTTGTTCTGGATCGAGTTCGCATCTGTTGTACTTCCACTTGCCATAGCGCAGAGACACCATCGGGGCGTTCGACGCTTCGGCAGCATATTCGATGGCAACGGGTTCCTGTCGTTCTTCTCCCTGCCCAAATGGCACGAGGGAGACGCCAGTTGTCCACGGCATAACCTCTTGCATGGAAACGCCGGCAAGCGCGCAAAGTGTTGGACAGACATCAATAGTCGATACCGGGTCCGTTTTCAGTCCCGGTGCCATTTGCGGTGCCGCGATCATAAGCGGCACGCGCGCCGACCCTTCGTAGAAGGACATTTTGAACCACAAGCCTCGCTCGCCCAGCATATCGCCGTGATCGGAGACGAAGACGACGATGGCTTCTTGCCGTGTATCTTCGATCGTTTGGAGGATTTCGCCAATCTTGTCGTCAAGATAGCTGATGTTGGCAAAATATGCGCGGCGCGATCGAGCGATATCGTCGGGCGTGATGTCAAAGCTGCGCCAGTCGTTCGCATCAAAGATACGCTTTGAGTGGTTGTCCTGCTCTTCATATGGGATTGCCGGTACGACCGGCTGCAGGTGCTCGCAGTCCTCGTAGAGGTCCCAGTATTTTTTGCGAGCAACGTAAGGATCATGCGGGTGGGTAAAGCTTACCGTCAGACACCAGGGACGCGCATCGGCCCCGCGTGACAGATCGTAAAGTTTGCGCGTGGCATTATAGGCCACCTCATCATCATACTCCATCTGGTTGGAGATTTCCGCCACCCCTGCCCCGGTCACCGAGCCCATGTTGTGATACCACCAGTCAATCCGCTCACCCGGCTTGCGGTAATCCGGCGTCCATCCGAAGTCGGCAGGATAGATATCGGTGGTCAGGCGCTCTTCAAACCCGTGCAGTTGGTCAGGCCCGACAAAATGCATTTTGCCCGACAGGCAGGTCTGATACCCTGCACGACGCAGATGGTGCGCGTAGGTCGGTATTGACGAGCAGAATTCAGCAGCGTTGTCATAAACTCCAGTTGCTGAAGGAAGCTGGCCTGACATGAACGCGGCACGACCGGGCGCACAGAGGGGGCTGGCAGTATAGGCGTTGCGGAATCTTGTTGAACGGCGCGCTAGCTTTTTGAGGTTTGGCGCGTGTAACCAGTCTGCCGGGCCATCGGGGAACAGTGTGCCGTTGAGTTGGTCAACCATCAGGATCAGAATGTTGGGCTTGCTCATGGGTTTTCTTTCAAAAGGCTCTTGAGTGCGCCGAGAAGCAGCGCGCGCGCCGCATCCGCGCTTGTTGACGACGCCAGCGCGGCGCGCAGATACAAACCGTCGATCAGCGCGGCGATCAGTTCTGCGTGCTCTTCAGGCGCGTCGGACACAGGCCGCAAGGCGTGCAGCAGATTGGAATTCAGGCGCCGTTGGTACAAACGCAGCAGGCGCAGCGTTTCGGGATTTATCTGGGCCGACGCATAAAGTGTCATCCAAGCACTGATCGTATCCGGGGCGAAACAAGACGGTGCGAAGCTGGCTTCAATTACGGCACGGGCACGGTCACAAGGTGTGTCGGCCGCGTGCAATGCACGTCGCACTTCGTCACCGAAATCGCGCAGAATCTGGCGCATGGCCGCCAGAAAAATCTGGTCCTTGCCGCCAAAGTAATGATGCGCAAGCGCCGTTGACATGCCTGCGCGCCTTGCAATCTGGCCAACCGTGACGTCCAGCGATCCGCGCGCACCGATCTCTGCGATCGTAGCCTCCACCAATGCTGTGCGCCGTACGGGTTCCATACCCAGTTTCGGCATCTGCATCCCCTCACATCAATGCACGCTCAGCTAGCTGGATTTTGATTGACTCGTCAATCAATAAAAATCAGGTTTTGGTCTGATTGACCACGGGCGTGGTCGGCTTGCGGTTCAAGACAGCTTCTCGCCAGGTGATAAAGGTCACCGATGACAAGATCAGCACACCACCGAGAATTACCCAGACATCCACCGACTCGCCGAAGGCAAAGTATCCAAGCAGCACAGCCCAGATTAGCTGGGTGAAGGTCACAGGTTGCGTAACCGTGACGGGCGCAGCGGCGAAGGCGAGGGTCATGGTATAGTGCCCCGCCACGGCAAAGCATGCGACGAGAAACAAGATGGCAAGCTCTCTCAGTGTCGGCGTTACCCAGTCTATCAGCGCGAATGGCGCGAGCGCGATCGTCACAAAAATCGACAACATCGCCACGACAACCGACGGCTTGATCTCATCAGCCAATATCTTGGCGGTGAGATAGGACCCGCCAAAGACGATCGCAGTGAAGATCATCGCGATATGTCCGCTGCTGACCTCTCGGAAGCCCGGGCGCAGAATGATCATCGCCCCGACAACTGCCAAAATTACTGCAGCAATGCGTCGAAAAGCCAGTCTTTCGCCCAGAAAAAGCGCAGCACCGATCGTGACATAGATGGGTGCAAGGTAGTTCATGGCGGTCACTTCCGCGAGGGGAATACGGACCATAGCATAGAACCACAAGATCACCCCCAGCGCATGAAATGCACCGCGCGAAGCGCACAACGTCCACTGCCGCCGTGTCAGATGCGCAGTGCGCAGCGCACCGATTGCGGGAATGAGAAACACCAGACCGAGGAGATAGCGCAGAAAAGCAGCTTCAGCGGGTGGAATACGCGGGCCCAAAAACTTAACGAGCGCAGTAACAGTGATAAAGCACAGCCCGGTGACCAACATCCAAAAGACACCCACCAGCGGCCGGGAAAACGTTTCGCTAACCATGAAGTATAGACACTCCTTTCTGGTCCAGGCCGCAAGCCCTACTTTGGCCGGACCGTTGGGTTAAATTGACACCTGCCGCGCGGCATTACGGGTCATCGCATAACGGAAACGTGAAAAAATAACGTCGGGTAACGGAAATCTTATTGGGGATGATTGGCGTATACCTGTTCAGTTCCCATATGGTGGGGAGGTAGTAAGGATGTGCGATATGTTGGATAATCTGAATCGGCTGGATTTGACGGCCAAAGACATCGAGTTGATCGAGGCTGCGCTTCAGACGCAGAAAAAGATTTTGTCCGTCCAAAGCGAGGCCGGCGGCACGCGCGCGCACCAGAAGCTTTCCGAGCTAAAACAGCTTATCAAGCGTGTGGGTCGCGCCCGCCCCGGCCCCGAACCGCGGACAGCGCCGGGTTTTTTCGCATCGGCGCGGTGCTTTTTCGGAAGCCACGGGTTTTGTTCAGAACAACGCTGAAACTTACCATCGCCGCTGACCAAGACCTGCAGAAATAAAAAAAGCCGCCACAATTCAGGGCGGCTTTTTCGTTGCTCGAGCAGCTTTTACAACTGCTCCATAACTTCGTCGGATGCCTCGAAGTTGGTCGTAACGCGTTGGACATCGTCGTCATCTTCCAAAGCGTCGATCAGCCTCATCAGCTTTTGCATCCCGTCCAGATCCATCTCGGTTGTGGTGGTCGGTTTCCAGACCAGTTTCGTTGAGGTAGTTTCGCCCAACTCTGCTTCTAGTGCTGTTGCCACGTCATTCAGGTCGGTGTCCGCGCACCAGATCGTGTGTCCGTCCTCGGTGCTCTCGACATCTTCCGCACCCGCCTCGATCGCTGCCATCATAACGGTGTCTGCATCGCCAACTTCAGCCGGGTACGTTACCTCGCCTTTACGGTCGAACATGAACCCGACGCTGCCCGTCTCGCCGAGATTTCCGCCGTTCTTTGTAAAGGTTGAACGGACGGTAGACGCGGTGCGATTGCGGTTGTCTGTCATCGCTTCGACGATGACTGCGACACCGTTGGGGCCATAGCCCTCATAGCGGATCTCTTCGTAATCATCGCCATCACCCACCTGAGATTTCTTGATGGCGCGATCGATATTGTCTTTCGGCATGGATTGCGACTTGGCCTCTTTTACCGCCAGCCTCAAACGCGGGTTTTTGTCAGGATCGGGGTCACCCATTTTTGCGGCAACCGTAATCTCCTTGCTCAACTTGGAGAAAAGCTTGGCGCGAACCGCGTCCTGCCGCCCTTTACGATGTTGAATATTCGCCCATTTAGAGTGGCCTGCCATAGCACCATCCATCCGATATAACTGCGTTAGCGCCTGCTATAAAACAGGTGACAGGCGCGGGGCAAGGGCAGCCCTGTGTATCCAGTTGGTTTTGCTTCATGAGAGCGCTTGATGTACGCTGCGGTCATGGCAGAGATAACCCAGATCACTCCTTTTGTGATGACGCACGACCTAGAGGCGTCAATCGACTTTTTCACGCGGATATTGGGCTTTTCCTGCACATTTCAGATGGAAAACTACGCTTTTGTGCAGCGTTTGGGAAAAGCTATCCGATTGATCGAGGTCGATGCGTCATGTGTCATCGGAGAACAGATGATCTATCTCGACTGCGACGACGTCGACACGCTTTTCGACGAACTTCAAAGCAGGCTGGAAACCCTCGCGCGCGACCGGGTGCGCGCACCTTTTGACCAGCCCTACCAACAGCGCGAATTTCATGTGAAAGACCCTGACAACTGCCTTCTGCTCTTTGGCACAGCAATTAGCGCTTCCCCCTGAGCGCGCTTCATGGCTAGATCGCAGGCCTATGACCAGTGATCAGATCATCTTGTTTGCCCTTTTCGCCACCGTGTTCGGCATGCTGCTGTGGGGCCGGTTTCGCTATGACATCGTCGCCTTCAGCGCCTTGATGATTGGCGTGGTTTTGGGGGTCGTCCCCACTGCTGACGCCTTTTCAGGTTTTGGCCATCCAGCGACCCTTGTGGTTGCCCTCGTGCTCGTCGTGTCAGCCGGGCTCGTTCGTTCTGGCGCTGTTTTTCTAATCACGCGCACTCTCGTTGATGCCAGCCGAAAGCTCGGCGCACATATCGCTCTCATGGGCGCCATTGGTGGTGTGCTCTCCGCGTTCATGAACAACGTCGCCGCTCTTGCGTTGTTGATGCCAGTCGATATCCAGACCGCACGCAAGGCAGGGCGCCCGCCCGGGCTGAGCCTTATGCCTCTGAGCTTTGCGACGATACTGGGCGGCATGGCCACACTGATTGGAACGCCCCCCAACATCATCATTGCGGCAATCCGGCAGGAAAGCCTCGGCGCACCCTTTGCCATGTTTGATTTTGCGCCGGTGGGCGGGATCGCCGCGCTCGCTGGCTTGGCGTTTGTGTCGCTCATCGGCTGGCGATTGATCCCGCAGCGGCTAACGGAAGAGACCGACACCACGGACATATCCCAATACATCGCAGAGCTTGTGGTTCCTGACGGGAACAAGCAAATCGGCAAGCGCGTCGCAGAGCTATACGATGCGGCGGACAAGGCCGATGTCGCTGTGCTGGGCGTAATTCGCGACGGCAAGCGCCAGTACGGTCAGGCACGTAACACCGTGCTACGGGCAGAAGATGCACTGGTCATCGAAGCCACACCCGAAGCGCTTGACGAGTTCCGCGCGAGCCTCGATCTCGCAGTGGCTGACGAAAAGCGCAGCGATGCGTTGAACGCCGCGGGGGACGGCGTCGAAGTGATAGAAGTAGTCGTGCCGGAAGACGCCCGTATCCAGGGGAAAACAGTTCGGGCCATTGGGCTTGCATGGCGGCAACGCACTGTTTTGCTTGGCATCTCGCGTCGTGGTCGGAGGTTGACCAAACGGCTGCGTGACACATCTATCGAAACCGGCGACATCCTCCTGCTGCTGGTCCCGCGTGACACCGGTCAGGATGTGGCGGAATGGCTTGGCTGCCTGCCGCTTGCGGATCGGGGTCTTGCGGTTACCGCAAATCACAAGGTTTGGCTTGCGATCGGGCTGTTTGCGGTTGCGGTTTTGGCTGCAAGTTTGGGGCTGCTCTATCTGCCAATCGCTTTGGGTTTGGTCGTCGTCGCCTATGTGCTGGTCCGCATTGTTCCGCTGTCAGAACTGTACGATCACATTAATTGGCCGGTTGTTGTGCTGCTTGGATCAATGATCCCGCTGGGTGCCGCGCTGGAAAGTTCGGGCGGGACAGAATTGATTTCCAATGTGTTGGTCAACTTGACGGCTGGCCTGCCTGCTTGGGCAGTATTGACCGTGTTGATGATTGTGACGATGACGCTTTCTGATGTTTTGAACAATACAGCGACCACAATTGTCGCCGCCCCGGTAGGCATACAGATGGCGCAGTCGCTAGGCGTTTCGCCGGATCCTTTCCTGATGGCGGTCGCAGTTGCCGCGTCCAGTGCGTTCCTCACGCCGATCGGACACAAGAACAACACTTTGATACTTGGTCCCGGCGGATATGATTTCGGTGACTACTGGCGCATGGGACTACCGCTTGAAATCATCATCGTGGCGGTTTCAATTCCGGCAATCCTCGTTTTCTGGCCTCTCTAGACACAAAAAGGCCCGCGATATGGTCTTACCCTTGACGGGGCCATTTCGCGGGCCGGAAAAATCTTGTGCTGCAATCTGTCTCGCAGCTGGGCGCTGTTAACGTCCGTAAACAGCGCGATACGCGACGTCGTATGCGTCTTCTGGATACAGACCAAGATCGATGGCCGTCGCACGTGGCATGTGGCGCAACTCGCAATAGGTCCGATTGAAATCTGCACGCTTTTGCGCGGAGATTTTCAGTTTCTTCACCAAGTCGGTCATGGATAATCCTTTCATCAAACGGTGAACCTGATGGCACAGAAATGGTAGCAATGACCGGCACTTTCCAGACACAAATGCGCATTGCCGCTTTGCATAAAACACATAGCAATCCGGTAGATAGATCGCCTGCCTGCCATCAACCAAATTTTAAAATGAAACTGATATCAAGTGGTACAAGCTTGAAAATGGGGCCACAGATGGTGCTGCCTTCGGCAAACGACAGTTTTCAGATCAGACGCGCTGCTTTCTCTGTTACCGAGCAGGAGGAAGACGCAGGCCTGTTCCAATCCGAGTTGTGTCAGATCATGGTCGAATTGATCCCGCAAACCCGCAGAAACGGGCGCGGCGATATTATCATACGTGGCTTTGTCGACCGCAAACACGAGGTCGATGTCGTATTTGCGGGCAGACGAGCAGCGCAGGCCAGCGCATTGGAAGGGCAACTTAAGGCGCTCTTGCGTGCCGCACGCACGATTGCCAAAGCGGCCGACAACACGCCGCCACAAATCGAAACGCTGCGCTTACCCGTCCGGATTGAAGGCGCATGGCGTAGAGCCGCGAAACGAGACGAAACCGGCTGGGAGACAAGCAGCTATCATTTTATCGCCGCCCGCTGGTCATTATTGGACCGTCACGGAAACGTTGTCGCTTTTGGCAAGCCGGTTTCAAAATAGCATGCCGGCCGTCTAAAGCGGCCAGATCAGCGGAATAATCAGCGACACGATACAGGCGGTGCTGAGATTGAGAGGCAGGCCAACGCGCGTGAAATCGGTAAACCGGTACCCGCCCGGTCCGTAAACCAGCGTATTGGTCTGGTATCCGATAGGTGTCGCAAAAGCGCAGGATGCCGCGATCATCACAGCCACCACGAGCGGGCGCGGATCAAGCCCCAGGGCGTTGCCCAATCCGATGGCCAATGGGGTCATGATCACCGCCACCGCGTTATTGGAAACGATCTCGGTAAACGTGGACGTGAGCAGAAACACAGCCAGCACTACGACTGTCGGCGGCACGGACATCAGCGCAGGCGCCACACCGTCAACGATCAACGCAATGGCACCGGAACTCTGCAGGGCCGCTCCGACGGCGAGCATTGAAAAAATCAGGGCCAGCAAGCGTCCGTCCACAAAGGAAAACGCTTCGTCTGCGTCGATGCAGCGGGTGACCAGAACCAGTGCAACGGCCACCACCGCAAGCAACAGGATAGGTGCGACATCCAGCGCAGCCAAGGCCACAATGCCAAAAAGGGCGGCGACCGCAATCGGCGCGTGGCTGCGCCGATAAGCCCGTGCCGACGGGTGCGATACGTCCACCAGTTCCATGTCGTCGGCCAGTCGCTGAATGTCCTCTGGCGCACCTTCCAGCAAGAGAGTATCCCCCACTTTGACCACAAGGTCGTCCAACTGGCGGCCAATGTTCTGGTTTCTGCGATGCACGGCGAGTGTATAAACGCCATATCGACGCCGCAGGCGCATGACGCCCAGCGATTTGCCGACCATCCGGCACCCCGGTGTGATCAGAACCTCAACCGTTGAGGTCTCTACCGCCGAAACCTGATCGACGGGTTTGAGCTCTTTGTTTTCGTGCAGGCTGAGGATTTCCGTCATTTGCGTCCGCAAAACCACTCGATCACCCACCTGCAGCGCAACACCTTTGAGATTGCGCCGCAATGATTTGTCGCCGCGCACCACATCGATCAGACGTACGCCTTCACGCTTGAACAGTTGGACCGCGGTAACATCCTGACCGATGAGATTACTGTCAGGAGGGATAACAGCCTCGGTGAAAAACTTCATCTTGGAGGATCGATCTGTCAGCATGTTCGCCATGCTGTCTCTTTCAGGCAATAGATGACGCCCAAAGATGCCAAGGTAGATCAATCCCCACAGGCACACCACCAGACCGATGGGCAGGATTTCAAAGATCGTGAACGCCTCTAATCCTTCGCCACGCGCAACCCCGTCGACGAGCAGGTTGGTTGATGTGCCGATCAACGTCAGTGAACCACCCATGATCGCCGCATAGCTCAGTGGGATCAGGAACTTTGAGGCCTTCGCGCCCAAAACCCCTGAAAGCTGGACCATGACGGGGATCATCACGACGACAACCGGCGTATTGTTCATGATCGCCGACGCGCCCATGACAGAAAGCAGAACGCCAATAATCGCCGTTTTGGGGCGTTTGCGGGCCTGCCGCTCGGCCATCCGTGTCAGCACCTCCAATGCCCCGGTGCGCACCAGCGCCCCCATGACGATGAACATTGCCGCAATCGTCCATGGCGCGGGGTTACTGAGAATCGCAAGCGCCGCCTCGTAGGGCAGGACACCGCTGGCCAGCATCAACGCGGCCCCGGCCAAGGCAACCACCTCTGTTGGGTAGGTCTCGCGCACGAACAAGACGAACATGATAAGAACGACGCAGATGGTCAGCAAAGGCGCCATCAATGACGAGGTCGCCAGCAGCGGTGTCATGTTGGGTGCACCTCGAATTCAAGCATTACCGGTAAAAGTGTCGCTGATTGGTCATCCCGGGGCAAGCACCGCTTTCGGACGCGGTTGTACGAGGTACATGCCTGCAAACATCAGCGCCATCGCCGCCCAGATACCGGGCGCGTAGCCTTCGCCCAAAAGCACCATAGCCCACAGGACACCAAACCCAGTTACCAGATAGCTGACTTGTACGGTAAATACGGCCCCTGCCCTTCCGACCATCCAGACATAAGCCGTATAGACCAAGACGTGAATGACAGAGCCGGCCACATGCGCCAAACCTTCAGGGGTGGTGGCTTCAACCGGCGCAAGCCACTGGTTTGTCACAAGAGCAACAGGGAGCACCATGACGGCACCGATCGCCGACGCACCGTAGAGCACTTCGAACGCGTCCATTCCAGCGGTTCCGAATTTAGCGACAAGATTTCCCTCAAGCCCATAGCAAATGCCGCTGATCAAGCCCACCAAAAGCCAGAAGACCGGCAGGTTCATCGCTTGCGCGCCCGGCGCAAGGATCAGGAATACACCGCATAAGCCCAGCAAAAGGCCAGCCAGACGCCGTTTGGAGAATGCATCCGTCCCAAGCGCCAGTGCGATCGGAAAGGCCCACATCGGCACCATAGACAAAAGCAACGAAAGAACGCCGGATGGTAAATGCACCGCTGCCTGATACGAGGCGCCGTTCGGTGCGATGGTGCCGATCACCGCAACCATTGCGCAAACCGACCACTTTGGCACGCTGCGCGGCAAGCGCCGCCCCCGGATCCAGCAGATCGGGGCTATGAACATAGCGCCTATGGCAAACTGCCAGAAAATCAGTCCGAAGTGCTGGTACCCTGTGGATACGGCAATCTTAGTCAGCGGAAGCGTCACGCCCCAGCCCGCGCCCATCACAACCAAAATCGCGGTCAGCCAGAAAACCTCGCGGCGTGGCAATGATGTCATGGGGCCGCCGCTTGCAGTAGGCCTCCATCGCGCACCATGGCTATGTTCTTTGCCCGTCCGGTCCTGTCGTCCGTTTCCACGAAAACACCCGACAGCGTCGCGTCGCCCGTCGCCGGTGTAAAGCGTTCCTTGGGCATGCCAGTAATGAAACGTCGCAGAGGTTCGGTTTTTTCCATCCCGATGACAGAGTGGTAGTCGCCACACATTCCTGCATCGGTCAGGTATCCTGTTCCACCGGGCAGGATCATCGCATCCGCCGTCGGCACATGTGTATGGGTTCCTACCACCAAGCTTGCCTTGCCATCGCAAAAGTGACCCATCGCCATCTTCTCTGACGTTGCCTCGCAGTGAACATCGACCAGAATTGCCGCGGCCTGCCCGCCCAGCGGGTAGGTTTTCAATATCGGCTCAAGCGCAGAGAACGGGTCGTCGAAGGGCCGTTTCATAAACACTTGCCCCAACACCTGCGCCACAAGGACCTTGCGGCCATTCTTCGCGGTAAAGAGTGCCGCCCCTTTTCCCGGCGCGGTTTTTGAGAAATTCAACGGCCGCAAAATGCGCGGTTCTTCTATGATGAACTGCAACATGTCCTTCTGGTCAAACGCATGATCTCCCAGCGTCAAACAGTCCGCGCCGGCATCAAGCAGTGCTTTGGCGTGAGCGCCTGACACCCCCATGCCAGATGTCGCGTTCTCCGCATTCACAATTACAAAATCCAGCCGCCACTCAGCGCGCAGCCGGTTGAGATTGTCGCAAATGGCACGGCGTCCCGCCCGGCCCATTACATCACCAAGAAACAAGATTCTCATAAGGGATGGGTAGGGCCGCAAGCTTGGCACGGCAAGGGCAACGCCAAAATAAACATTGCGCATGCCCATCGCCAAAACCGGCTTGAACCCCTAATCTGGGATAACTCAAGCGGGAAGGAATGCAGCATGGGATGGAGCGAAATCGAAAGCGCAAAGGGTGTCGCCGTAATCACCGGCGGCGCAAGCGGCGTCGGTCTTGCAGCAGGTGAACTATTGGCCAAGCGCGGGTTTGACATCCTCTTGGCAGACCGGGATGCGGCAGCACTAGAGCAGGCCGCCGGGCAGATTGCGGCGCTGACAGCAAAGGTGGACACGGCGGTCACCGATGTTTCTGACCCCGCCGCAATGAACGCGCTGGCGGATAAGGCCTTTGAAATGGGCGGGGTTGCTGTTCTGATGAACAACGCCGGGATCGGGATCGGGTCTTCGGCATGGGCAGAGCCCGAGGCTTGGCGCAAGACCTTTGATGTGAATTTCTTTGGCGTTGTCAACGGCGTACAGGCCTTTGTTCCCAGAATGGTTGAGGCAAACCGACCAGCCTGTGTGATCAATACCGGATCCAAGCAAGGCATCACGACACCCCCCGGAAATCCGGCATACAATGCGTCAAAAGCAGCCGTGAAGGTTCTGACAGAGCAACTGGCACATGAGTTGCGAGAAGCAGGTGCACCCATTGACGCGCATCTATTTGTCCCAGGATTTACCTACACGGGTATGATTGCAGCGCATTTTTCGGAAAAGCCGGACGGCGCATGGACCAGTGAAGAATGTGTCGAATATCTCTTTGGTGCCGTTGCAGACGGCGTGTTTTACGTCCTGTGCCCCGACAATATGGTCACGGAGGAGATCGACGCCAAACGTGTGATCTGGGCTGCACAAGACGTAGCAGAGCGGCGACCCGCACTATCGCGCTGGCATCCTGACTGGAAGGAGAAATTCAGCGCCTTCGAGGGCAAATAATGAACGCGCGTGTCGGTCGCACAATCGATGGCTATTCGCATCATCTCAGATCGACAACACGCGTGTCGGTGATCACCAGATCCAGCGGTTGGTCAGTCGGCTCCAGTGGCAAGCTGTCCATCTGCTGGGCATCATAGGCGAAGCCGATCGCCAATGTCGCCCGGCGTGACTGGAGTTGTTCCAACGTTCTGTCGTAAAACCCGCCACCATACCCTAAACGCCCGCCGCGCGTATCAAACGCGACCAGCGGTACGATCAGGATTTCTGGCTCGATAAAGTTCAGTTCCGCAGGTACCTGTGCACCAAAGGGACCAGGCACCAACTCTGTGTCGGGCTCCCATTGTGCGAATGTCAGCGGCAAGCCTTCGGCCTCAATTACCGGAACCCCCACGAGCCCATGAGCTGCGGCCTCGGCCATGGCAGGGCGCGGATCTATTTCCGTGCGAATAGGCATGTAGCCCGCAAGTGGTACACCGCGAAACCCTGCCAAAAACCCAGAGAGAACCGCTGCCGCCGCACCGGTGTCCGTCGTATGCGCGGCCTTGCGGGCCTCAAAGGCACGCTTGCGTGCTTCGGCCTTTATCTCTGCGAGAGCGGTCACAGCAAGACCACAGCCGCAAGACCAAGGAATGCAAAAAATCCGACAACATCGGTCACAGTGGTTACGAAGGCTCCCGACGCCAGCGCGGGGTCGATACCCAGTCGCTCCAGTATTACCGGAATAACCGTTCCCGCCAGACCAGCGATAACAAGGTTGATGACCATCGCTGCGGCGATCACATACCCCAGCGCTGGTGATCCAAACCAGATTACTCCAACCACGCCTATAACAACCGCAAATATCAACCCGTTTACCAGACCAACGAGAACTTCGCGCCGGATCACCCGCCAGACGTTCGCGCCGGTAAGGTCCTTGGTGGCAATTGCGCGCACAGCCACGGTCAGAGATTGCGTCCCGGCGTTACCTCCCATTGAGGCAACAATCGGCATCAACACCGCCAAGGCGACAATTTGCGACAGCGCCGCTTCAAACTGCGCGATGACCAACGATGCAGCAATGGCCGTAACCAGGTTGACTGCCAGCCATGGCAAGCGCTGTCGCGTCGTATTGATCACCTTGTCGGACAGCGATCCTTCGCCAACCCCGGCGAGACGCAGAATATCCTCTTCGTGTTCTTCATCAAGAACGGCCATTGCGTCGTCGATGGTAATGACACCGATCAAACGGCCCTCATCATCAACAACAGGAGCCGAGATGAGGTGGTACTGGTTAAACGCATAGGCCACATCCGACTCGTCCTGCGTTGCGGGGATGACCTGAAACGTCTCTTCCTGCAAATCGACCAGCTTGGTTTCGCGCTTGGAGCGCATCAATTTGCCCAAAGTCACATTTCCCACCGGGTGCAGCCGCGGATCGACAATCACAACATGGTAGAATTGGTCGGGCAGATCGGCTTCAGGCGTTGCGCGCAGATGGTCGATCGCCTCGCCAACCGTCCAATACTCCGGGGCCATGACCACTTCACGTTGCATAAGCCGGCCGGCGGAATACTCCGGATATCCCAAAGCCTGTTCAACAGCTGCCCGATCCACCTCTTCCAGTGCTTCGAGAATTGCTTCCTGCTGCTCGTCCTCAAGATCTTCGACCAGATCCACGACGTCGTCGCTATCCATGTCGCGAACGGCCTGCGTTAACACTTGTGGCGTCAGGATGGCGATGACTTCTTCGCGAATACCCTCGTCCAGCTCTGACAGAATCTCACCGTCAAATTCGCGGTCGTAGAGCCGCACAAGACGCGCACGATCAAAGGGATTGATCTGTTCCAGAAGGTCGGCGATATCGGCCGCGTGCAGCGGCTCCATCAACTCGGTCAGTTTGGCCGGATCCTCAATATCGACGGCATAAAGAATTGCGGCTATGGATTTGGGGTCCAGCACGTATGCTTCGTCTGTGGCTTCTGCCTCAGCGACGTTCTCCGTCTCGTCCGACATGGGCGCTCCTACTGGTTATGCGCCGGACCATAAGCGCGTGCCAAAGCGGATACAATGGCCCGTCAGGTTTCGTCGTTGTCCCCCGCGCCGCAACAGCCTAAAGAATTGACATGAGCAACCAAACCCTCCTCTGCGGACAAATTTTCGAAGTCTCAGGCAACCCTATGATTGACCCGTGGCGCGACGTCACAAAGGTCAATTCCACTGGTGCAGTTCTCATTGAGGACGACCGGATCATGGCTGTCGGCCAACAAGACGCATTGGCAAAAGATTACCCCCACGCGCGTCGCGTTGATTACGGGGCGCACCTGATCGTGCCCGGGTTCGTAGATGCACATGCCCATTATCCGCAAACGGCAATGATTGCGAGTTGGGGCAAACAGTTGATCGATTGGCTGAACACCTACACCTTCCCCGAAGAGATACGGCTTGCGGATCCCGATTACGCGGCAACGATCGCCGCGCGGTATCTCGATCTTGTGCTGTCGTATGGCACGACGACGGTCTGTTCATACACAACCATCCACCCTCACAGTGTCACTGCGTTCTTTGAGGCCGCAGCGACCCGCGGGATGCGGACAGTTGCCGGCAAAACCTGTATGGATCGCAACGCACCGGATGCGCTTCGTGACACTGCACAAACCGCTTACGATGACAGTAAAATGTTGATTGAGCAGTGGCACGGACGCGGCCGCGCTCAATACGCGATAACACCACGGTTTTCGCCGACGTCAACGGCCGAACAACTGTCTGCGTTGGGTACACTTTGGCAAAGCTTTCCTGACTGCTTGATGCAAACGCATCTAAGCGAGCAATTGCCGGAAATCGACTGGGTGCGAAATCTCTACCCCGAGGCGCGCGATTACCTCGACACCTATGAAATGCACGGTCTGCTTGGATCGCGCGCGGTTTTTGGCCATGCAATCCATCTTGAGCCGCGCGAGATCGACAGGATAGCCGAGGCTGGTGCCTCTCTGGTCCATTGCCCTACATCCAACACATTTATCGGATCCGGCCTGATGAACGTCGCAGGGCTGGCCAAACGCGGCATCCCACTTGGTCTCGCAACAGACACCGGTGGTGGCTCGTCCTTTTCGATGCTGCGCACCATGGCTGCCGCTTATGAGATTGCCCAACTGCGTGGCACAGCACTGCATCCGGCACAGCTGCTGTGGCTGGCCACTGCTGGCTCTGCCCGCAGCCTGCATCTGGATACAAAAATCGGTACTCTTGCACCAGGATTTGAGGCGGATATCACCGTGCTCGATCTTGCCTCCACACCAGCGATTGCGCAGCGTGAATCAGAGGCTTCCGATTGTTGGGAGGCGATTTTTCCAACCATCATGATGGGAGATGATCGCGCAATCGCAGATGTCTGGGTTGCCGGCCAGCGTCACCTTAAGCCTGCGGCTTAGAGATTTTCGCTCAACGCTCTGGCCATTTTGTTCTGCTGACCGATCGCAGCCCGCAAATCAAATGTCGTAATCTGCCCGTCACGAACAATCTCTCTACCTTCCACGATCAGATTGCGAACAGTCGTGGGGCCAGCCAACAGCAACGCGGCGGGATCCCAGCTGCCAGCAGCTTCGATGCCAGAGACATCCCAAATAGCGATATCTGCGCGCGCGCCCGGCATGATCCGACCACACTCCGGTCGACCCAAGACGTCTGCGCCGCCACGCGTCGCGATTTCCAAAGCTTCACGCGCGCTCATCGCGTCGGCACCACGTGCGACCCTCTGCAAAAGCATCGCTTGCCGCGCCTCCAACACCAGGTTGCCAGCGTCGTTACTGGCAGACCCGTCAACGCCGAGCCCCACAGGAACACCTGCGTCCCGCATAGCGCGCACGGGCGCAATACCACTGCCAAGTCGGCAATTGGAACAAGGGCAATGCGCGACGCCCGTCTTTGTGCGGGCAAAAAGATCGATCTCGCTGGCGTCCAGTTTAACGCAATGCGCGTGCCACACATCCGGCCCGACCCACCCCAGATCTTCAGCGTATTGACCAGGCCGACAGCCGAATTTCTCTAGTGAATATGCGATGTCCTCTTCATTTTCAGCCAGATGCGTGTGCATCATTACGCCTTTGTCGCGCGCAAGCAGAGCCGCATCGCGCATCAACTCACGGCTGACCGAAAAGGGCGAGCACGGCGCCACACCGATCCGGCACATTGCTGCTTCTGATGGATCGTGGAATGCATCAATCACACGAATGCTGTCGCTCAGGATGTCCGCCTCGGCTTCGACAAGACTGTCAGGCGGCAAGCCACCATCCGAGACCCCGATACTCATCGCACCCCGGGTTGGATGAAACCTCAGCCCCACATCTCTTGCGGCATGGATGGTGTCATCCAATTTTGAATCGTTTGGAAACAGGTACAGGTGATCGCTCGTGAGGCTACAGCCAGACAGCGCAAGTTCCGCAAGTCCAATCTGAGCGGACACATGCATATGATCCGCGCCAAACCGGGCCCAGATCGGGTAGAGCGTCTGCAACCAGCCAAACAAAAGGGCGTCCTGCCCGCCTGGAACTGCACGGGTCAAGGTCTGGTATAAATGGTGATGCGTGTTTACGAGGCCCGGTGTGACGATGCACCCCTGCGCGTCGATAACATCGGCACCCTGCGGCGCGGCAATCGCCTGCCCAACCGCATCAATGCGTCCATCTGTGACAAGAACATCAGCTGCTGCATACTCCCGACGGGTGTCGTCCATACTAAGAATGTGGTCGGCATTGCGGATCAGCACCGATGTCATGCCATGGACCTTTTCAATATGGCCAAAGCTTCGCGATGGATTTCGGCATTGGCGGCAGCGATGGCCCGCCCACCTTCATGTGCAGGATTGCCGCTCCAATCCGTCACGATGCCGCCTGCCGCTTGGATGACAGCGATAGGCGCTTGAATATCGTAACTTTGCAACCCGGCCTCGATGACCAAATCTACTTGTCCTGCAGCCAGCAAGGCGTATGCGTAGCAGTCCATGCCATAACGGGTCAGACGCGCTCCTGATGCAACTTCATGAAACGCCCTGCTCTCTTGCAAGGTGCCCACTTCGGGAAAAGTCGTAAAAACCGTGGCTTCCGATAAAGGTCGGGGTGCCAGGGTTTGCAGCGGTGCTTCGCCCAACGGCCCGTTCATGCGCCCGGTTGTACCAAGGCCGATAAAGCGTTCGCCAACATAAGGTTGGTCAATCAGGCCATACCTGGGCCCAGTTGCGTCGGAAACAGCGATCAGGACACCCCACGTCGGCGTGCCGCTGACAAACCCGCGCGTGCCGTCAATCGGGTCCAGTACCCACGTCAGACCGCTTGTGCCGCTTTTGGCGCCGTATTCTTCGCCCAGAATTGCATCCTGAGGTCGCTTTAGCCGGAGGATTTCGCGCATTGCACGCTCGGCTGCGCGATCCGCTTCTGTGACCGGATCAAACCCGTCGGCCAGTTTGTTTTCTGCTGTCAGCGCCTTTGAACGAAAGTGTGGCAAGATCGCTGCGCGCGCGGCATCTGCCATGGCCTGCGCCACAGCATCAATTTCGTTATAGTTGAAATCGGGACGTGTCATAGCACATCACGTCGCACGTCGCGCCGCCCCCGGCAAGGGACAGCGCCACAGAAAGTTGCGCGGTAGTTGGTTAAGCGACGTCGCTGAGCACGCGCGCCAGCTCAAACAAGCGGCGCCGCTGGTTTTCTGGGATCGCGTAGTACGACCGAACCAGATCCATCGCCTCTTTGTCGCCCATCATGTCCGCAGGGATCGCATCGCTCTTGCCCTGATCACTTTCCGCACCGCTCTTCAATCCTTCGAAGAAGAAAGACACGTCCACTTCCAGTGCATCAGCAATATCCCAAAGCCGAGACGCGCTAACTCTGTTTGCGCCCGTCTCATACTTTTGAATTTGCTGGAATTTAATACCGACTGCTTCCGCCAGTTTTTGCTGTGTCATCCCCACAAGCCACCGGCGCTGTCGGATGCGTTTTCCTACATGAACATCAACTAAATGTGCCATCAAGTTTCCTTGCTCTGTGCCCTATGGGGCGCGTCTGAAGGTTCCTGTTGTGCGGTGCCTCCCCGGTACGGCGCCACAAAACCGTTACATTTCGCACAATACGTAAAAACCGGTTTCGATCAACTACAATCACTGCACGTTGACGTGTGCTCACAGGCACTCAAATCAACCCTTGCGTGTTTTTTTAAATACTGCAACGCGTTACACAATTTCTCGTGGTAGATGCTTCACAGCAAAAAATCTTTAAAATACGACATAAATCAATCCCCTAGCATTTCTATCAGGGGTTGCGCAGATCGAATCACATCGAAGCGCAGTCTCTCGGATAACGGGAACCCTCACGCAGATGCCCTCAAAGTTGACGTAGCGGAAAGATAACGTAAACAAACTCATTTTTTGATCAAAAATCGGCAGACAATCGAATTTCTCAGCAGTTATTGATTGCTGTCGTCTCAATTCTGCGGTCGTTTCTGGCTTAAACCGCTTTCAGTCGAACGCCCTCAGACATTGTAAAAGCGCGCCGCAAGAGTGTTGCCAGCGTCTCGTGGACCTCGCCCTTGCCAGGAGCAGCACCGTACAGGTTGATCTGTTGCATCGGCAAGTCCGGCAAGTCGCCTCCGTGATCAATACGTTCCAGATGTGGCGGCTCCGTGCCTTCGATCATCGTGTGTACCGCCAGATCAGCGCTAACGGTTGCTTCGATTGTCCGGTCGCTCTCCGTCTCTACAATGACGTCCCACGGAATTCCCGCCGCATCCAAAGCTTCGACAACACGTGGACGAAAGGTACACAACCGTCCAAAAGCAAGCTTCAGAGGATGTTGCCGCCACGCGACGCCACCGGGCGCACCAATCCACACCAAGGGCTTGCGGCACAGTGTTTCAGCGTTTGGCCCCTGCTCTGTTTCTGTTGTCAGGATCAGGTCGCACTCACCTCTGCCAAATTGTTCTTTCAAAGCGCGTGTATACGATGACACCAACTGCACTTTGACCCGAGGATAGGCCGAGTTGAACTGTTTGAGCACCTGCGGAATGGCCGGGTAGACGATGTCATGCGGAACGCCCAACACGATTTCGCCTTCAAAGGCCTGATCTGTCAGCCGACCGATCACCTCGTCATTCAGCGCCACCATACGACGTGCATAGACCAATAGCTGCTCTCCCGAGGCGGTCAGTGCGATTGTACGACCGGACCGGTCCAGCAATTCGACGCCCAGCAAGTCTTCCAATCGTTTGAGCTGCATGGAGACAGCCGATTGCGTGAGGTGCAGAAACCCCGCCGCACGCGTTACACCACCCGAATCCGCCACAGCGACAAATGATCGGAGCGTCGTGACATCGAGATTTCTCATGTATCAATATCCTTGATGAATAGGTTCACAAACATTCGTTTCACTAATCATACACCAGATGCCATATACATCAAGTAAATTGATGAATAACCGAAAATGCATCACATATCGATGAAAGGACACCTCCCATGACCTATATTGATCGCAGCGCCACTTTCCGCAGCTTTGCGCCAAAAACCTTGCGCGCTTCTTTGTTCACACGCCTTGCAGTCTGGCGGTCGCGCCGGCAACTCGCGAAACTGGACGCATACGCACTGGAAGACATCGGCATCACCGCTGAAGAAGCGCGCCGTGAGGCAAACCTGACCGTTTGGGACGTACCCGCGAACTGGACGCAAAAATGACCAAGGCTCCATGATTTGCGGGGACGCGCGAAAATAGTCGGCCAATTCCCCGCAAATCGTTCTATTCCTGAGCGAAAAACCTTGAAATAGTCACAAAGCACCCCGATATTCGTAAGCGAGAGCGCGTTATCAAAGACGCGCCCACCTATATCTTTTGGAGGTCTTGCTTAATGGCTGACGTGAATACAATCCGGACATCTGCCGGATCCCGCGCCGCCCAGATTGATGAGGGTCTGCGCGCCCATATGAATAAAGTCTACGCGACAATGTCCGTAGGCATGTTGATTACATTCGCAGTCGCTTGGGCCGTGGGTACAGCACCTGCGTTGATGAGCGTGTTCCGCGATCCTGCTACATTGCAACCCAACATACTGGGATGGATCGTCATGTTTGCGCCGCTGGGCATGGTCTTTTTGTTCGGCGCTACCATCAATCGGATGTCTGCTGCAGCAGCGCAGCTTTTCTTCTACGCGTTCGCGGCCGTGATGGGGCTTTCGATCTCGTGGATTTTTGTCGCCTTCACTGGCATGTCAATCGCACAGATCTTCTTGATTACCTCGATTGCCTTCGCGGGTCTGTCCCTATGGGGCTACACAACCAAGAAAGACATTTCGGGTTGGGGCAGCTTCTTGATCATGGGTGTGATCGGACTGGTCGTTGCGTCTATCGTGAACATCTTCCTCGGCTCGCCGGCGATCATGTTCGCAATCTCCTCGCTCGGCGTACTGATTTTTGCGGGTCTGACAGCTTACGACACGCAGAACATCAAAAACACATACCTGGCACATGCTCACCATGGCGATCAGGAATGGCTGCAAAAGTCCGGGATCATGGGCGCGCTGAGCCTCTACCTGAACTTCATCAACATGTTCATGATGTTGCTGCAACTGTTCGGTAACCGCGAATAACTCTGATACCGGATTAGGTTTTTAAGGTCGGCCCCAATTTTGGGGCCGATTTTTTTTGACCTGTAAGGAGCGCTGAGCCTGCTCAACGTGCGGTCTGGACCGCCTTTGCCAACCACCGAGGATAACCGGCGGGAAGGTTCAGACGGGGTGATCTGGCTGACGGGCTTCATCGGGAAAGGGGCCGCCACCTCGTTCTTGCAGACCGCAGACGGCGGTATCACGTCGATGTCGTCTGCGTCGCAGCAAGAAACTACAAACGCGAGAACGGTCAAAATAGAAGCTCGCACGCCCAGCGGCGTAGCAAGAAGCCACCTAGTGCCGATCTGTGCTTAGCATGGGGAAAGACTGGTTACTGACTTAGGCCCTGCAAAGGGTTTGCGCATTCCTTAGCCAAAAAAAAGGCCGCGCATGAGAGCGCGGCCGGCATTTCTCGAAAGGTGCAAGAGCTTACTTGATCTTGCCTTCCTTGTATTCGACGTGCTTGCGCGCGACCGGGTCATATTTCTTGATGACCATCTTTTCAGTCATGGTGCGTGCGTTTTTCTTGGTGACGTAGAAATGGCCTGTCCCCGCCGAGGAGTTCAGACGAATCTTGATCGTGGTTGGCTTGGCCATGGTGTATCTCCTGCTGCGCCACGCCCCATCAGGGCAGCGCCTTGAATCCTGAACCCCGGCTTCTAGCGATACTGGGGGCTGAGTCAACCGCAAAACGCACCCATCAGATCGGCAGGCGCGCGGAAAACCTGTAAGCCGGATTCTGTTCCCCGGGGTGCCCCGGTTCGATGACCATTCCTCTTGCTCGCGCGTTACCGCACGTGCTCTAGCTGCCAACCCGGATCTGCTGGGGCAAAAGCAACCCCGCCAGCCCTTTCAGACTGACACGCGATCCCTATTTGGCATTGCTCCCGGTGGGGCTTGCCTTGCCGCCCCTGTTGCCAGCGGCGCGGTGGGCTCTTACCCCACCTTTTCACCCTTGCCCCCCGCCGGTTTCGGTTGCCCGACCCTGCCAGTGGCGGTTTGTTTTCTGTGGCGCTTTCCGTCGGGTTCCCGGCGAGTTACCCCGCCGCTCTCCGCCCGGGCGTTACCCGGCACCGTTACTTTTTGGAGTCCGGACTTTCCTCTCTTGCAAGGTTGCCCCTGCAACAGCGGCCATCCGGTTTTCCGCGCGTGGGCGTGATGCGCGTAAAAACCCGCCCCGTCAATAGGCATACGGTACAACGCACAACAGACGCGATTAGCGCAAAACCGCAAAATCTTCGCCAGACAATGGGCCGCTGGCAAACGGGCGATAACGCAAACGAACCGCGCCAAGCAGCGTGTCGTCATCTACCTGGGCGGTATATCCCGCTGCTGCCGCAAGCGCACGAAAGGCAGATGGCGATACGGCACAAGGCGCGGCCATCGGGGCAACGCGCGGCATCCTTGCCAGCCCGCCACGAGCAAGCCGCGTCCAGTCAAACCGAGCTCCCGGATCACATTTGCGACCGGGTGCCATGTCTGAATGTGCGATGACATTATCAGGCCGGATCGACCACCGCGACAGCACCCTTTCGAGCAGCATCTCAAGTGCGGCCATTTGCGGCTCGGAAAACGGGTGTGAGCCTGTATTGTCCAGTTCAATTCCAATCGACCGCGAATTCACGTCAGCCTCACCGCGCCATTCCCCATGTCCCGCGTGCCACGCGCGTTGCTCCTCGGCAACCAACTGAGTAAGTGTGCCGTCATTGGCAATCAGGTAATGCGCAGAAACTTCGGCCGCCGGATCACATAATCGGTCAAGCGCGTCCTGCGCGTTTTTCATCGCGGTGTAGTGGATCACAACAATCGAAGGCGTGAGCCCGCCGCGTCGTGGTCCGAAATTCGGAGACGGGCGCTGTGGCAATGCCTAGCCCTGAGCCGCTTTGCGAAACGGTGTCGGATCCCATGAACAGGCGTAGCCATCCCCATCCGGGTCGAGGCCCTTGCGGTCTCGTGCTGGCCCACCGCGCGACAGAAAATCGATTTGCGCTTGATCCGATGAAGGATATTTTGCGCAGTTTCTCTGCGCACGGGCGGCACCGTTAAGGCCTGCGCGCGCGTAGACGCGTTCGCCAACAGGGTGGCTTGTTTGCAGGGCAAAAGCGACGATGTTCGGCTGATCGCCATTCGTGCGCTGTGGCAGTGCCTGCGGCTGGATGACTTCGTACTGTGCCTGATTTTGCGCAATGCGCTGCGCATCACCTTCGATAGAGCGCTGGCCTGCTACGACATCAAAGTTGTTTTCCTGCGATATGCCCGCGTTATTGGGCGAAGCCAGAACCGGAGCCGGGTTTGCCGGGCTGGCCTGAACCGGCGCGACGCCGGAATTGAGCGCGGCGTCTGCAGAACCGGGGCGCGTTTGCTGTAGCACGCGTGTCGTTTCAGCGGCGGTCGCCTCTGCCGACCCCGGGATCGGTTCTACCCCCGTGATTGGCGGCGGTGCGCCTGTATAGTTTTCTGGCGGCAAAACGGTATCCGGCACGCGATAGGTCTGCCCCTGCCCCTGCAACTGAGCGTTTCGCGCACGTGCGGCATCGACCGAATTATCAAACCCTGTTGAGCTTATGGCGCTATCTGGCACCTGCGGCGCGCAGGCACATAGACCCGCAAGAGCAGCGGCCAGAAATGGAATACGTGACGGCATAGCTGTCCTGTGTTTGTCGTTATAGCCTCGCGTGAAGACTACCACCATTTGGCGGGCTTGGCTACAAATCCAGCCGATTGTTCCAATGCGTATGCAGTATTCAGCAAATCAGCTTCTTCCCATGGCCGTCCGATCAACTGCAACCCAAGCGGCAGGCCCTGATTGTCCAGCCCCGCCGGAACAGCAATGCCCGGCAAGCCCGCAAGGTTTACGGTCACCGTAAACACATCGTTGAGGTACATGGCCACCGGATCAGCGTCGGTCATCTCTCCCAGACCAAAAGCTGCCGAAGGCGTTGCCGGTGTGAGGATCGCGTCAATCCCCGCTGCGAACGCTTCTTCAAAATCACGCTTGATCAGCGTGCGCACGCGCCGCGCCCGATTGTAATACGCATCGTAAAAACCTGCTGACAGCACATAGGTGCCGATCATCACCCGACGCTGGACTTCAGCGCCAAAACCCTCTGCGCGGGTTTTTTCATACATCTCGGTGATGCCGTCGCCCTGCTCAAGTCTGGCGCGGTGTCCGTACCGCACGCCGTCATAACGTGCCAGATTCGACGACGCCTCGGCGGGGGCAATCACGTAATAGGCCGGAAGCGCATATTTGGTGTGCGGCAGCGAAATATCGACGATTTCCGCACCTGCATCCTTCATCATGGCGATGCCGTCCTGCCAAAGAGTTTCGATCTCCTCTGGCATCCCGTCCATGCGGTACTCTTTCGGTATCCCGATCTTCTTGCCCCGGATATCTCCGGTCAGCGCGGCTTCGAAGTTTGGGACAGGCAGATCGACCGACGTGCTGTCCTTTGGGTCGTGACCGCACATCGCTTCGAGCATGATCGCAGCATCGCGAACAGATTTCGTCATGGGGCCTGCCTGATCCAGAGAAGACGCGAAGGCAACAATCCCCCATCGCGAGCATCGCCCATAAGTCGGTTTGATACCGACCGTGCCGGTAAATGCCGCCGGTTGCCGGATCGATCCACCGGTATCCGTTCCGGTCGCAGCTAGACACAAATCACCCGCCACTGCTGCAGCCGAACCGCCCGAAGACCCGCCGGGCGTCAGTGGTGTCTCTTCATTGCCGCGTCGCCAAGGGTTCACCGCGTTGCCGTAAACCGACGTCTCATTGGACGAGCCCATCGCGAATTCGTCCATGTTCAGCTTGCCGAGCATGACGGCGCCTGCGTCTGCGAGGTTTTGGCTAACAGTGGATTCGTACTCCGGCAAAAACCCTTCAAGAATGCGAGACCCGGCCTGCGAGGCCACGCCTTGTGTGCAGAACAGGTCTTTGATCCCGATCGGCAGACCGCACATTGACGGCGCATCCCCCTTGGAAAGACGTGTATCCGCCGCGGCGGCACGTTCCAGCGCGAGTTCTGGTGTTTTATGTACAAATGCGTTGAGAACGCCGGCCTCTTCGATGGCGGCGAGGCAGCTTTCTGTCAGTTCGCGGGATGTTGTCTCGCCCGCTTGCAGCGCATCGCGCGCCTCGGCCAATCCCAATTCATTCAGCTTTGTCATTATTCCACCACCTTCGGCACGGCAAAAAAGCCCTCGCGCGCATCCGGCGCATTGCTCAAAACCTTGTCCTGCTGCCCACCATCGGTCACCACGTCCTCGCGGCGCTTTAGTTTTTGCGGCGTCACGGAGGTCATCGGTTCAACACCTTCGATGTCCACCTCGTTCAGCTGTTCGATGAAGCCCAAGATGGTATTGAACTCGCCCGCAAGGGCTGGCAGCGCTTCGGGTTCGACCTTGATGCGCGCAAGTTTCGCCACGCGGGCGGCAGTGCTCTCGTCAATGGACATTCGTCATCCTCGTCTCGTTTCGCGCCGTTTACCCCGCGGCGCTCGGCTTGCCAAGCCTCGACCGGCGGTAAACCTCAATCATCCAGCCAAGCATCAGGCCATTCAACAAATGCCACATGAAATGCGTGCCCAAAGGAAGCGCAGTGCAAAACGGCAAGTCAACCGTGCGGAAGGCCAGCGAAAGGCAGAGTATCAGGGCGCCCAGTAGGAGCCCGCGTGTCAGTTCCGGATCACGTCCGCGAAAATAGGCCGCGTAGAGAATTATGAGCAAAGGGACAGGCGCATAACCCGCCGATGAACCCAGACCCGGCATCAGGGAAAACACCGGTACCAACAGCGCGGCATATGGAAAAAAGAGTAAAGTCGCCAACACTGCAAACCGCAGACGCATCCCTATGGCATGGAGGTTTATTGCGAACAGATAAAGAAGGATGAAAAGAACGATCGGCGCCACATCGGCAATGGCGGCCCAGACCTGAGCAAACGTATGAAATAGAAAACTGCCAAGGCCGATTGCCGCAAGTACCACACACAGCGCGCGAGCCAATACCAGCCCTGAAGTTCGGCGCCACATGACAATTGCCGCGACAATAAAAGCAAGGTTGGTCACCGCGTTTACCGGCTCTGCCCAGAACCCCGCATCCATCCGTTCGCAATAGGCATCGATCGCCCGAAGAAATTCCAAATGCGGTCCTTTCTATGACCTTAATTTATCGCTGCCAAAAAGCTCCCCAGCGCGGCAAAAGCCGGTTACGGTAACGCAACCCTATCGAAGGAGCGTATCAATGAAAATCATTTGGCTGGGACACGGTAGCTTTCGTATTGAAATCGAGGACCAAGTACTTCTGATTGATCCTTGGCTGACCGGCAATCCAATGCTGTCCGAGGATCAGCATGCAGTGGCGACCGAGGGCGCAACCCACATTCTTATTACGCATGGTCACTTTGATCATACAGCCGACCTGATTGCGCTGTCGAAATCGCTGAATGCGCCTGCGGTCGGTATCTACGATTTTATGGGTTATCTGGAGAGCAATGACGGGCTGGAGGTGGTTGGATTTAATATGGGCGGCACAGTCCAGCTTGGCAAAGTAGCAGTATCGATGGTGCCAGCCATGCATTCGACCTCTTACGCGGTTGCACCCAACGCTCCGGTCGGGCGCGAGGCTGGTTTCATCCTGCGGGGCGAGGGCCATACCGTATACGTCAGCGGCGATACCGGCATAATGGCCGATATGGAGTGGATTGGCGACTATTACAAACCGGACATCGGGATCCTTTCCGCAGGCGGGCATTTTACGATGGACATGCACGGTGCGGCTTATGCGGCGCGCAAATACTTCGACTTCAGCACTGTTATTCCCTGCCACTACAAGACATTCGATTTGTTGGAGCAGTCCGCGCAGGTACTCGCAGACAACTTGCCCGGTGTGCAGGTGATCGAACCCGAAGTTCTGACCGCCATTACGATATAACGCGTCCACAATGTACAAACGCTCCGCCGAAATCGCTGCAATCATTCATCGCTGGAATGAGGCCATCCGGCTACGCGATACCGGTACCATCGAAAACATGCTCTCGTCCTCCGACGCTTTACGCTATGTCGGGTCGGCGGATAATGAATTGTGGTCCGGTGATATCCTGCGGCGCGGCATCGGCGATCACTTTCGCGAAGTGCCCGACCTGCAATATGAAGATGTAGAGATCGAGGCTTTTGAAAACGGAGTGGTGGGTTGGGCCATGTGGCACGGCAACATTCACTTTCCGGGCAATCAAAAGAAATACTACCACCGAGCCACATTTGCTTTGGTGTTGGAGCACGGACATTGGAAAATCGTTCAGGCCCATGTCTCCAACCCGATGTCAAACATGGAAAAAATGGGGGTAGAACACGAAGCGCTGGAAAGCCTGGTACAGGCTGCGCGCAGTGGTAAGCTTGGCTTGGGCAACACGGGTATGGCGACGGTCATGTTCACCGACGTGGTCGATAGTGCGGCCTTGGCGGACCTCATGGGCGATCAAGCCTGGCACATGCGGATCGACGCGCATTTGTCGGAGATCACAGAGAAAGTCACCAATGCGGGGGGCACCTTGGTGAAATCTCTGGGTGATGGCACGATGTCCACATTTACTTCGACCCGCGCAGCGCTCGGCGCGGCACTGGAGATCCAACACGCTGTGATATCTGATACGCGAGAGCCCGTTTTGCGTGCGCGGGTCGGGATACACACCGGAGAAGTCATAGAGAACAAGGGGGATTTCTTTGGCACCGTCGTCAACAAAGCCGCCCGCATCAACGCAGCCACCGCACCGGACGAAATCCGCGTGTCCGATGCAACCAAAATCATGGCAGGTCGCCTCACGGGTTTGACGTTCGATGAACCTCTTGAAATCACCCTGAAAGGGCTGGAAGGCGAGCATCGTATCTATCGGCTGGTCGGGTGACGCTTACCGGCGTGCAGTGAAAAAACCTCTGAGCATCGCCTCGGATTCTGCAGCCGCGATACCATCGAAAACCTCGGGCGCGTGATGGCACTGCGGATGCGCAAAGACCCGCGCGCCCTGCGCCACCCCGCCGGATTTCGGATCTGACGCGCCGTAGTACAATCTGGCGATACGGGCTGCTGCGATCGCACCGGCACACATAGCGCAAGGTTCCAGTGTCACGTAGAGCGTGTGACCCGCCAACCGTTCGCTGCCGACATGCGCGCAAGCCGCCCTGAGGGCCAGAATTTCCGCATGTGCGGTCGGATCATTATCGGCGCGGGTCTGATTTCCTGCAGCGGCAATGACCTCACCATCCGGGCTGACAACGACGGCGCCGACCGGCACTTCTCCGCGCTTTGCTGCCGCACGGGCCTCCGACAGTGCCTGTTCCATGTAACTGTTGAACTTCATATGAGCACTTGGACGCAAACGCTGCTCTTTCGCAAGACCTGCAAAAAGGTTATGCGCAGGCCTATGACAGACAAGCCAGCGCCAGACGGCGACCGTATTGCAAAAGTTCTCAGCCGCGCCGGTATTGCCAGCCGCCGCGAAGCGGAGCGCATGATCCAAGAGGGTCGGGTCGCCGTCAACGGCGAAACAATCAACTCGCCCGCCCTAAACGTCGTGGCGCGCGACAAGATCATGGTTGATGGCAAGGAGATCGCCGCACCCGAGCCGCCCCGCCTTTGGCTGTTTCACAAACCGACCGGGTTGGTGAGCACTGACGCCGACGAGAAGGGCCGCAAAACAATCTACGATGCATTGCCGCCGGACATGCCACGGGTCATGAGCGTCGGCCGCCTCGATCTGAACTCTGAAGGATTGCTGCTGCTGACCAATGATGGTGGTATCAAGCGCAAACTCGAACTGCCGTCGACCGGATGGCTGCGCCGGTATCGCGTCCGCGTGAACGGGCGCCCGACGGACGAGGTTTTCGCCCCTTTGCGCAAGGGAATTACTGTCGACGGCGAGCATTTTCAGCCGATGACAGTAACGCTTGACCGCCAGCAAGGCGCAAATGCATGGCTCACCGTCGCTCTGCGCGAAGGCCGGAACCGAGAGATTCGGCGCGCCTTGGCAGACGTGGGATTAAGCGTGAACAGACTAATTCGCATCAGCTACGGGCCATTTCAGCTTGGCGATCTGAAACCGGGTGACGTCGAAGAGGTGCGCCGCAAACTGATGCGTGACCAGCTCGGGCTAAACGACGAAACGCCTGAAGAAGCGCCAGGCGATCGCCGCGGCGCGACCAAAACCCGTAAATCGAAACCGTCGCCGCCCCCTCGAAATGGTGTGGCGCGCCCAAAACGGGTTTCGCGATTGCGCCGGAAATGACGCGAAGACGGGTATTTTCCCCTTAGAATACGCGCAACAGACCGCCAAATAATTATAGCTGCCGTATAATCGCTCAGCTGTGGCGACCTTGCGCAACTTAGGCGACAAAGCCAGACTGAAAACTAGAACTAAAGTGGCAAAACGCATATATTGCGCTCAAGGCCGGTGGGAGAATCCGAATGACGCCAACCACATTTCAAAAGATCGCGTTTGTTGCGCTCTTATTGGTGATGTTAGGCGTTTCGGCGGGTGTGATGGGCGGACTGTAGAGTATGGCGCAACGGTACGGCGGAAAATACAGCCCACAGGGCGCGCAAAACGGCACCCAAAAAACTGGCACATCAGGCTACACGGGTGCCGTGAGAAATCCCGTAGGGGCCCGTGCCAATCTGATGTTTCTACCCTCGGTAGTTTTGCTTTTCACTGCGCTTTTTCAGGGTGCGTTCGGTTTGCTGCTCGGCGCTGCAGGCGCAGGTGTTCTGAGCCTTGGTGCGTGGCTTTTGCGCGGAGGACTGGAAGCGGAGGCAGCTTACCACGCGCGCAAGGTTGCACGCCGGCCTGCCCTGCCCCGCAAAATTGTGGCGGCAGTTCTGGCGGGTTTCGGGATCGTACTCGGCGCTTTGAGCCATGACAGCGCGCTTGTGGCCGCCATTCTGCTCGGGCTGGTGACCAGCGGATTGCACTTTGCTGCTTTTGGCATTGATCCGCTTTCCGACAAGGGCATGGAAGGCATCGACACGCATCAGCAAGATCGTGTGGCACGCGTCGTTGACGAAGCTGATGCGCACCTGCGCGCGATGAACGACGCACTGCGCCGCGTCGGGGATCGCGCGGTCAACGACCGCATGGCATCGTTTCAGTCGACGGCACGGCAACTGATACGCACTGTAGAAGAAGATCCGCGTGACCTGACAGCAGCACGGAGGTACCTCGGCGTGTATCTGTTGGGTGCGCGCGATGCGACGACCAAGTTTGCAGATGTTTACGTACAGAACCAAAGTGAAGAAGCCAAAGCCGACTACATGACGCTTCTTGATGACCTTGAGCGAAACTACTCGGCGCGTACCGAGAAATTGCTGCTGGATGATCGCAGCGATCTCACCATCGAAATCGAAGTGTTGCGGGACCGGCTGGACCGCGAAGGCGTGCGGATCGAAAAGCCGTAGGCTCATAAATGCCGAAAAACAGTAAGGGAGTTACCATGTCTGAAGAAACACGTGCCAAGGCACAAGAGACGCTCGCAATGGTCGAAGAACTGACAGCGAATACTTTGCCTGAACCGGTCGAAGCAAACGCGGTCGTGTCACTTGCCGAAGCAGACGAACCCGTCAGCGCCGAGATCAAGACGCGCATGGCAGAGATCGACATGGCCGACACAAATTCCATCGTGTCCTTTGGCAGCCGTGCACAGGTCGAACTGCAGGAAATCAGCCAAGCCATGCTGGGCGGTGTTCGCAACAAAGACGTGGGGCCCGCTGGCGACAGCCTGCGCAACATCGTCTCTACTATTCGCGGCTTTTCGATCTCGGAACTGGATGTTCGGCGCGAGCGTACATGGTGGGAACGCCTGCTGGGTCGCGCCGCGCCGATTGCCAAGTTCACTGCCCGCTTCGAAGAAGTTCAGGATCAGATCGACCACATCACCGACGACCTTCTCAAACACGAGCACACGTTGCTGAAAGACATCAAATCACTTGATATGCTCTATGAGAAAACCCTGCAGTTTTATGACGAACTGGCGCTCTACATTTCTGCCGGCGAAGAAAAACTACGCGATCTGGACGACAACGTGATCCCTGCCAAGGCTACCGAAGTAGATCAGGCCCCGGAGAACGACCAAGTGATGGTCGCGCAGGAATTGCGTGATCTTCGCGCTGCCCGCGATGACCTCGAGCGCCGCGTCCATGACCTGAAACTGACCCGTCAGGTTACCATGCAGTCGCTGCCGTCGATCCGGCTGGTACAGGAGAACGACAAATCGCTTGTCACCAAGATCAACTCGACCTTGGTCAACACCGTCCCACTTTGGGAGACGCAGCTTGCACAAGCGGTGACAATCCAGCGCTCGTCCGAGGCGGCTCAAGCCGTTCGTCAGGCCAACGACCTGACCAATGAGCTTTTGACGGCAAACGCCAAGAACCTGCGCGAAAGCAACAAGATCATCCGCGAAGAGATGGAACGTGGCGTATTCGATATCGAAGCCGTGAAACAGGCCAATGCTGATCTGATCGGCACGATCGAAGAAAGCTTGCAGATCGCCGACGAAGGCAAGGCAAAACGTGCTGCTGCGGAAGCGGATTTGCAGGAAATGGAAGCCAAACTGCGCGATACGTTGGCCTCTGCCAAGGCGCGCGGTGATGGGGCCGGTGACAACACCGGCACATCGGTTCCGCGCTAGCACATTGTCTAAGCGGCATCGCATAAGGCTTGGCGGGGTGGTCTGCGCTGCCCTGCTCGGGCTTGCGGGCTGCGTAGAACCTCTGACCAGTCTCGTGCCGCCAGAGCGTCCTTCAGGGTTAGGGGAGCCGCCCGTACAGCCCACCTCCGAAGAAAGTGCCGCGTTGCGCAGCTATCTCGTGCAGGTGCAATCTGCGCAATTGGGTCAAGGCCTGCTGCGCGAAGACGGCGGCGGCCCTGATACTCCTTTCACGGCAGACATGCTCGCACGAAACTTCGAGCAGATTGTCTTTTATGACGAATATGCAACCGCGCTTCGTGGCCGCGGCGGTGAAAGCCCGCTGCGTCGCTGGGAAGCACCGGTTCGCGTTGGCACGGTGTTCGGCCCCAGCGTTCCACCTTCCCAACGCGAGGCAGACACGCAAAACACACGCGCCTATGTGCGCCGCCTTTCCGAGATTACGTCTCACCCTATGTCCTTTAGGGGCGCACCGAACTTTATGGTGATTTTCGCCAGTGAAGACGACAGGGATGCCGCTTTGAACATGGCCGCGGACCGGATGGCCGGTATCAGCCGGGAAAGCCTTGATCCCCTGCGCTCGCTGGGCCGGGACACTTATTGCGCGGTTGCCGCATATGCCGCAGGCTCTGACCCGAATACCTACACGGCTGCAGTGGCTGTCATACGGTCTGAGAATCCGGGCCTTTTGCGGCTTAGCTGTATCCACGAAGAACTGGCGCAGGCGTTAGGACTGGCAAACGACAGCCGCACCGCACGTCCTTCCATATTTAACGACGACGATGAGTTCGCCTTACTGACCGGACATGACGAACTTTTGCTGAAGATGCTATACGATCCGCGACTGACCACCGGTCTCACCGCCGAGCAAGCGGCGCCGGTCACGCGCATTATTGCGCGCGAACTGACCAAAGGACCGTTATGATCTGACCCCTGAATTCAGCAGCGCAGAACCAGACACGATCCATCGCGCTGCACAAGATCGCCCGATATACTGGGCGCAAACGCGTAAAACGAGGAAAGACTATGGGTATTTTTGATTTTCTGTCAGGCGAATTCATCGATGTCATCCATTGGACAGACAATACGCGGGACACCATGGTCTGGCGGTTCGAGCGCGAAGGCCACGAGATCAAATACGGCGCCAAACTCACGGTGCGCGAAGGTCAAGCTGCGGTCTTTGTGCACGAAGGTCAGTTGGCAGATGTTTTCACGCCGGGTCTTTATATGCTCGAGACGAACAACATGCCGATCATGACGACCTTGCAGCACTGGGATCACGGGTTCAAAAGCCCCTTCAAGTCTGAGATCTACTTCGTCAATACGACGCGCTTTAACGATCTGAAGTGGGGAACAAAAAATCCGGTTATCTGTCGTGACCCCGAATTCGGACCGGTGCGGTTGCGCGCCTTTGGGACGTATTCGATCAAGGTTGCGGACCCGGCGAAATTCCTGGTCGAAATCGTCGGCACGGATGGCGAGTTCACGATGGATGAAATCAGCTTCCAGATCCGCAATATTATCGTGCAGGAATTTTCGCGTACGCTCGCACGTGCGGGCATTCCGGTCATGGACATGGCAGCAAATACACGTGAGTTGGGTCAACTCGTTGGTCGCGAAATCAGTGCACAGTTAACTGAATACGGTCTGAGCATGCCCGAACTCTACATCGAAAACATCTCGCTGCCGCCCGCGGTCGAAGAAGTCATGGACAAACGTTCCTCTATGGGCGTCATTGGCGACCTGAACCATTACATGCAGTATCAGGCCGCCGAAGCACTGGGACGCGATGGCGCCGGCGCTGGTGCAATTCAAGCGGGCCTTGGTGCCGGTCTTGGAATGCAGATCGGCCACGCAGCGGCGCAACAGGTGGGCCCTTGGGGCGCACGTCCGGGCGCGACAGCTGCGGTCGCACCTCCGCCCCCGCCGCCGGTAGAGCATGTCTGGCATATCGCGGAAAACGGCCAGACCCGCGGCCCTTATTCAAAAGCTGCGCTAGGCCGTATGGCAGCAGAAGGCGCGTTGACCCGCGCAACACTTGTCTGGACGCCGGGTCAAGACGGCTGGATGGCTGCAGAAGAGGTCGCCGAACTGGCGCAACTCTTCACTGTGTTGCCGCCGCCCCCGCCACCACCTGCCACCTGAGTTCACTGCCCCTAGCCCGGTCGTTATATGTCGCGTCGCCTTGCCACTGTTTGCCTACACTGGTCCGTTTTGATCCTGCTGATGTTGTTGCTTGCTGCCGGGGTGCAGAACACCGTGCTGGCGTGGAGCTTTTCACTTGCGGGTCTTCTTATGGTCGGCATTGCATTGGGCAAAGGCCTGATGAACGGGCCCGGTCCGAAGCTGCAGGGTGGTTTGCGGCGGACCCACCCTTGGATGAGCCGGGGAATGTACGCTTTGCTCGGCTGGGCCGCGATCTGCGTGGTTTTTAATTCGCTTGATTTACGCATACCCGGTCCAGAGGCGCGAACCGTTCTTATGATACTGCTTGGAACCGGTTTGCTGCACGGCGTGTTTCATCTCTGGCGCACGACTGCGCTAAATGATGGCGCCCTGCGACGGATGTTGCCATGACCGATACTTCCATACCGACGCCGCCGGTCGCACCGATAGAGGAAACGCACTTTCCTTGCGACACCTGCGGTGCAGACATGCGGTTTGACCCCGCGCGCGCCATGCTGATCTGCGACCATTGCGGCAACACAGAAGAGTTATCTTCTGGCTTCCAAGTTGCGCCTATCGCCGAACTCGATTTCGAACAGGCGCTGCGCAATGCTCTTCCACAGTCTGAAATAGAGGAAACCCGCGTCTCAAAGTGCCCAAACTGTGCAGCAGAGGTTGCCTTTGATGCGGACCTCCACGCCACGGAGTGCCCGTTCTGCGCCACCCCCGTCGTCGCGGACACGGGTGTGCATCGGCACATCAAACCTCGTGGGGTTTTGCCCTTCCATCTTGATGAGCGCACTGCCCACAGCGCAATGAATGACTGGCTTGGACGCCTGTGGTTTGCCCCAAATGGATTGAAGGAGTACGCCCGCAAGGGTCGAAAGATGCAGGGCATCTACGTTCCTTACTGGACATATGACGCGGATACCGCGTCGCGCTATGCCGGACAGCGCGGCACGGTCTATTACGAAACCCGTCGTGTCGTGCAGAACGGCAAAAGCTCGACGCAGCGCGTGGCCAAGGTGCGATGGCGCCCGGTATCCGGCCACGTTACGCGGTTTTTCGACGATGTGCTGGTACTGGGTTCTACCAGCCTGCCAAAAAAATTCACCGATGCGCTGGCGCCATGGGATTTGTCGCATCTTGAACCCTACGCGCCCGAATACCTCGCCGGTTTCCGAGCGGAAGGCTATTCGGTCGACCTTCAGGGCGGCTATAAAGAGGCGCGAGAGATTATGAATGCGACGATCCAACGGGATATCAAGTTCGATATTGGCGGAGATCGTCAACGCATAGGCAGCGTGGATACAACGGTCCGCGATGTGACTTTCAAGCACATCTTGCTGCCCGTTTGGCTGGCCGCATACAAATACCGTGGTGAAACCTATCGTTTTGTCGTTAACGGCCGTACCGGCAGGGTACAGGGCGAGCGCCCCTACTCAGCGATCAAAATTGCCATCGCGGTGATAGCCGGAGCGATTGTCGCCGCAGCCTTTGGATATTTTTACGCGATGAACCAATGAACGATCTCGAAAGACTGCATGCGTTGATGCGAGCACGCTTTTCATGCCGGGCGTTCAAGCCTGATCCGGTGCCGCGACTGGATATCGAGGCAATCGTGGCAACTGCAACCCGCGCGCCGTCATGGTGCAACGCGCAGCCTTGGCAGGTCACTGTGACCGACACCGCAGCGACCGAAAAATTTCGCGCGGCTTTGAAAGAGCACCTTCAGTCCGCTACACCCAAGCTCGACCTGCAAGGTCCGGAAGGTTATCCGGGCGTTTACGGTGACCGAAGACGGACCTGCGGCTGGCAACTTTATGATGCGGTAGGGGTGAAAAAAGGCGATCGGGTCGGCTCTGCCGAACAGATGATGCGCAACTTTGACCTGTTCGGCGCGCCACATGTGGCCATCGTCACCAGCCCGCGTGTTCTGGGCGGCTACGGCGCAATGGACACAGGCGGCTTTGTTTTGGCCTTCACCCTTGCGGCGCGTGCGCTTGGCGTAGACACGATCCCGCAAGCAGCGGTGGCAAACTACGCAGAATTCGTACGCGGTTACTTTAGCATTCCCGAAGACCGTATGATGCTTTGCGCGATCTCGTTTGGCTACGCGGACAAAGATCATCCGGCGAACAGTTTCCGCACTGAACGTGCCGATGTCTTGGACGTAATGGAGTGGGCGACATGAGAGCACTGATCCAGCGAACCAACGCCGCAGCCGTGCGGGTCGGCGGAACCACAATTGGCGAGATCGATTCAGGGCTTTTGATTTTGGTGTGTGCCATGCCCGGCGACACGCCCGAGACAAGCGCAAAGCTTGCAGCCAAGATCTCCAAGCTACGTCTTTTCAAAGACGACGCTGGCAAGATGAACCTGAGCCTTGTTCAAACCGGAGGTGCCGCGCTGGTGGTGAGCCAGTTCACCCTCGCCGCCGATACATCTCGCGGCAACCGGCCCGGATTTTCGGGTGCCGCCGGGCCGACCGAAGCAAAAGCACTGTTTGACCAGTTTTGCGCAGATCTCAATGCATTGGGCATCCCCGTGCAAACTGGAGAATTTGGCGCAGACATGCAGGTGTCACTGGTAAATGACGGCCCTGTCACGCTGTGGCTGGACACGAACGCGCCTTAGAAGGCTTGCAAGCCCCCGGCAATCGGGACACAAAGCGCGCATGACCGATCTGACTGATCTATTTTCTGCCGGTGTACAGGCTGTTCGCGGCGATAAAAGCGTGGCCGCAGCACTCGCCGATGGCACCACGCCCGCACCTGACCAGATCATCGCCGTTGGCAAGGCAGCAACAGCGATGGCACGCGCGGCGTGTGACCATTTCGGAGCGGTACCCACGCTGATTGTGACCAAGTATCACCACGGTGAAGGTGCACCTGATTATGCTAACGTCATTGAGGCGGCACATCCGGTACTGGACGAAAACTCGATGCGCGCAGGCCAGAGAATTCTTCAAACCGTTCAGGAAATGGCGCCAGATACCCACTTGCTTATGCTTGTTTCGGGCGGTGCGTCTGCGCTGGCAGAAGCGCCAATCGACGGGCTGACGCTGGAGGGTTTGAGCGCGCGCACCACTGAGTTGCTCGGTTCCGGTGCCGACATTCATGCAATGAATGCCGTGCGCAGAACGCTCAGTCAGATCAAAGGTGGCAAGCTTCTGACCCATTTTGCGGGCGCTCGTGTAACAACGCTCGCCATTTCAGATGTGGAAGGCGATGCCCTTGGCGTCATCGGTTCGGGCATCGGTGATGCCGCCGCTATTAGCGCGTTTGAATTTGCGCCTCGGATCGTTGCCAGCAACCGTATCGCGCGACAGGCGGTAATCGACGCGGCGCAAGCTGATAACCTGAAAGCGAATGATGCGGGCGAGATTCTGTACGCAAATGTCGAGCAAGTCGCGCCGTTGGTCGGCAAAACCTTGATCGACGCTGAGCCTGGCATCTACGTCTTTGGCGGGGAACCTACCGTCATACTTCCGCCAAACCCGGGTCGTGGTGGCCGAAATCAGGCGCTGGCATTGATGCTAGCGCAACAGATCGCAGGACACGCAGGCATCGATATTCTGGTTGCTGGCACCGATGGCACCGACGGTCCGACTGATGCTGCAGGGGCAGTCGTCAGCGGTACTACGTGGGAGGCATCAGCCGCTGAGGCTCTGTCCAGGGCGGATGCAGGCAGTTGGCTTGACGCCCGCGGCGCATTGCTGCGCACCGGACCCACCGGAACAAATGTGATGGATCTGGTTATCGCCCGAAAGGCCTGATGCACCGCCGCGCTTGACAGAATCTGCGCGCATCGCAACCGTGCGCGTATGACAAAGGTCAATTCCCTGCGCGACATCGAAGAACACGCTGATTTTGGCATCACCCTGTCTGACGGGTGTCGATTATCCGCGCGTTTGTGGCGGCCCACAGATGCGCAATCCGATCCGGTGCCAGTCATTTTGGAATACTTGCCCTATCGAAAACGCGATGGGACTTGTGCGCGCGATGCCCTGACCCACCCCTATTTCGCGGCGCGCGGCTATGCCTGTCTGCGTGTGGATATGCGCGGCAACGGAGACAGCGAAGGCCTGATGGCCGACGAGTATACGGCACAAGAGCTATCGGATGCAGTGGAAGTCATTACCCGGATCGCCGCAGAACCTTGGTGCAACGGGCGGGTCGGTATGATGGGCATAAGCTGGGGCGGTTTTAACAGCCTGCAAGTTGCGCAACTGGTCCCGGAACCGCTAAAGGCCATCATAACGCTGTGCTCTACTGTGGATCGCTTTGCCGATGACATCCACTACAAAGGCGGGTGCCTTCTCAATGAAAACTTAGGCTGGGGGGCCACCATGTGGTCCTATTCCAGCCGCGCACCGGATCCTGCCCTGCGTCCGGATTGGCGCGAGATATGGCTGGACCGGCTTGAAAACGAACCCTTTCTTCCGTCTGTCTGGCTACGCCATCAGCGACGCGATGCGTACTGGCAACATGGATCGGTCAAAGACGACTATGCACCAATCACCGCCAAGGTTCTGGCCGTGGGCGGATGGGGTGATGCCTACAAGAATGCAGTTCCGCAACTGGTCGAGGCATTGCCTGGCGCAAAAGGGATCGTTGGCCCGTGGGTCCACAAATATCCACACTTTGCTGTTCCGGAGCCGCGGATCGGATTTCTGCAAGAGGCGCTTCGCTGGTGGGACAAGTGGCTTAAAGATATCGAAACAGGCGTCGAGAACGATCCTGATTACCGCGCCTTCATCATGGACGGGGTACGTCCGGCGCGCTGGTACACCGAACGCTCCGGCACATGGGCTGCAGAGGAATACGGCGCGACATCACATATACCGCATCGGACGCTTCATCTGACAAACGCTGGCTTGTCGGACGGCTCCGGTGCATTGGCCGCGAGAACAATCGCTTCTCCGCAAGACTGCGGAGCGGAAGCAGGCGAATACTGTGCGATTTGGCTGGGACCAGAAATGCCCGGAGACCAGCGCGCCGACGATGCCGTTTCCATGTGCTTCGATACCGCGCCTGTCGAAGCGGATACCGACATTTTTGGCGCACCGCGTATCACTCTGGTCTTGGCCGCCGATAAACCACAGGCACAGATCGCCGTACGCCTCAACCACATCCACCCTGACGGTGCCAGTACGCGGATCACCTATGGCGTACTGAACCTCAGCCATCGTGACAGCGCTGCAAACCCCGAAGCGATGCCCACTGACACCCCCACGCGCGTCGTTTTAAATCTCGATCACATCGCTTATCGTTTGCCTGCCGGACACAGGCTCCGCCTCGCCTTGTCATCGACGTATTGGCCACTTGTCTGGCCCGCCCCTGACGCGGCAACCCTAACTCTTTCGCAAGGTACGATTAATCTGCCGGTTCGCCGGACAGCACACAGAGACGAGGTATCGTTTCCCCCGCCGGACTCGGCGGCACCTTGGGAGACGGAGACAATACGCGAAAGCGATAACAGCCGCGTCCGTGAAGTTGATTTGAAAACGGGCATGGTTTCTCTTGTGATTACTGACGATTTCGGCAAGGTCCGCGACACCGAGCATGGTTTGGTCCACGGCTCTGTTGCGCGAGAACGCTGGGATATCCACCCTGATGATCCGTTGTCGGCACGCGGGACCTGCCACTGGACTGACGAACTGGAGCGTGACGACATCCGGTTGCGGACCGAAACCTACAGCCAAATGTGGAGCGATGCGGCGTACTTCTACCTGAGCGCGCGACTGGAAGCCTATGAAAACGGCGAATTGATCCATGCTCGCGACGTTTCTGATCGTGTACCGCGGGATCACCTTTAAAACTGGCCCTACACTTTCTCGGTATTAACCCTTGCGAGACTGTCAGAAATGCGCAAGCCTACTGCCATAAACACAGATAAATAAATCAAGAACATGCGCGAAAAGCGCTCCAACGCTTGGGAGATCCAAATGAAAACCGAACTTGAATACCTCAGTACCCGTGTGACCAAAGGGCTGATGACGCGCCGCGAATTCGTGGGCCGTGCAGCGGCACTGGGTGTAACAGCGGCTGTTGCCAATTCCATGCTGGCCACTGCTGCCAAGGCGGCGGGGCCTGTCCGGGGTGGCACATTGAAACTTGGCGCACAAGGCGGCGAAAGCACCAATACGCAAGACCCTGCATTGACCGCATCCGAGGTGCCGCTGAACAACCTGCGCTGCTGGGGTGAAACACTCGTCGACGTGGACGAAAACGGTAGCCTCGACATGCGTATGGCCGAAAGCGTCGAAGCTTCGGCAGATGCCAAGCAATGGGTATTCAAGATCAGAAAAGGCGTTCCGTTCTCGAACGGCAAGGACATGACCCCGGATGACGTGCTGAAAACCATGCAGCGCCACTCGAACGAGGACAGTCAATCGGGTGCATTGGGCATCATGCGCGGTATCGAAAGCATGAGCGTCGACGGCGACAACTTTATTGTGAACCTGACTACTGGCAACGCAGACCTGCCATATCTGATGGCAGACTACCACCTGATGATCCAACCCGGTGGCGGGATGGACAACCCCGGTGCTGGCATCGGCACGGGCCCCTACACAATCGAATTCGACGAGCCCGGCGTCCGTCACGGGTTCAAGCGCCGCGATGATTACTGGGACAGCGAAAACCGCGGTTTCGCAGATGCTGTCGAGCAACTGGTTCTAAACGATGCAACCGCGCGCACTGCAGCACTGCAATCCGGTCAGGTGCACATGATCAACCGTGTCGAACCAAAGGTTGCCGGCCTTCTTGACCGCGCGCCGAACCTAAGCGTCAAATCAGTCGCGGGTCGCGGCCACTACGTGTTCATCATGCACGTCGACACGGCTCCGTTCGACAGCAAAGAGCTTCGTCTGGCGCTGAAATATGCGATCAACCGTCAGGAATTGGTCGACAAGATTCTTCGCGGCTATGGCACCGTCGGAAATGACTTCCCGATCAACGCGTCCTATCCGCTGTTTGATGACAGCATACCGCAACGCGAGTTCGATCTTGAGAAAGCGGCAGAACACTACAAGAAATCCGGTCACGACGGGTCGCCGATCATTCTGCGTACCGCAGACGGTGCCTTCCCCGGAGCCGTGGACGCGGCAGCGCTCTTCCAGCAATCAGCGCAGGCCGCAGGTATTCCGCTTGAGATCAAACGCGAACCGAACGACGGTTACTGGTCCGAGGTCTGGAACGTACAGCCTTTCTGTGCTTCTTACTGGGGTGGCCGTCCGGTGCAGGACCAGATGTACTCGACGGCGTATCTGTCGACTGCGGACTGGAACGACACACGCTTCAAGGTCCCGGAGTTTGACGAGATGCTTTTGTCCGCACGCGCCGAAATCGACGAGGCGAAGCGCAAGGAAATCTATTCCAAAATGGGCATGATGCTGCGCGACGAAGGCGGATTGATCCTGCCAATGTTCAACGACTTCGTTGGCGCGATTGCCAGCAACGTCGGCGGCTGGATCGAAGATCCAAACGGGTCCTTGATGAATAACAAGGCCGCGATCAAGTGCTGGCTCACAGACGCATAAGGCCGTCTGAAAGATGCACCCGATACTGAAACTCGTAGCTCAGCGCCTCGCGCTGAGCTTTCTTTTGCTGGTCGCGGCGTCGGCTTTGATTTTTGCGGGCACGTCCATCCTTCCGGGAGACGTCGCGCAACAAATCCTCGGGCAGTCAGCCACGCCGGAGGCGCTTGAAAATCTTAGGCGCGAACTTGGCCTGAATGAACCTGCATTGACGCGCTATTTCTCATGGCTCGGCGGGATCCTTCAGGGGGATCTTGGAACCGCGCTGACAAACGGCCGCGACATCGCAGAAAGCCTCGGGGAGCGCCTCTCCAACACGCTTTTCCTCGCCTTCTGGGCCGCCGTTATCTCGGTTCCGCTGGCGATTTTTCTGGGTCTGTTGGCCGTGCGCTACAAGGACCGCTGGCCCGACAAGCTGATATCCGGCGTGACGCTCACAACGATCTCGATCCCTGAATTCATGATTGGCTACGTTTTGATCTACTGGATTTCGATCCAGATGGGCTGGTTCTCTTCGGTGGCGATCGTCAATGACAGCATGACATTAGGACAAAAGCTCAACGCCATCGCGATTCCTGTGATGGTTCTGACGCTCGTGGTACTCGCTCACATGATGCGGATGACACGCGCGGCGATCCTCAATGTGATGCAATCGGCTTATATCGAAACGGCCGAACTCAAAGGCATGCCGATGTTGAAGATCATCCGCAAGCACGCCTTTCCGAATGCGATCGCTCCCATTGTCAATGTGGTCATGATCAACCTGGCCTACCTCGTTGTAGGTGTCGTCGTGGTCGAGGTGGTCTTTGCCTACCCGGGCATGGGGCAATACCTCGTGGATCACGTGGCAAAACGGGACATCCCCGTGGTGCAGGCCTGCGGCCTTATCTTCGCCGCGGTGTATATCGGTCTCAACCTCATCGCCGATATCGTGTCGATCCTTGCCAACCCAAGATTGAGGCACCCGAAATGAGAATACCACTGGCTGCCCTGATTGGGCTTTTCTTTACGGGCCTGTTCTTCCTGATGGCGATATTTGCGCCTCTGATTGCCCCTTACGGTATGGCCGAAGTCGTCGGGGATGTCTGGGAACCGCCGTCAGACCAGTTCCTGCTTGGAACCGACAGTATCGGCCGCGACCTGCTGAGCCGAATGATCTACGGCGGACAAACCACTATCTTCATCGCAACCGCAGCAACCGCACTCAGCTTCATCACAGGATCGGTGCTAGGGTTTTTCGCCGCCGTTTCCGGCGGTTGGATCGACCAGTTGATCAGCCGCTTTGTCGACCTGATCATGTCGATCCCGTCCCTCATCTTCGCTTTGGTGGTTTTGTCGGTCATGCCGACCACAATCACGATCCTGATCGTACTCATGGGACTTTTGGACAGCACTCGCGTCTACCGACTGGCGCGTGCCGTGGCGGTGGACATTACCGTGATGGACTACGTCGAAGCCGCACGACTACGTGGTGAAAAAATCGGCTGGATCATCTTTCGCGAAACCTTGCCGAATGCGCTGTCGCCTTTGGTGGCAGAAATGGGCCTGCGCTTTATCTTCGCGGTACTCTTCGTATCCACCCTGTCATTTCTGGGTTTAGGCGTTCAGCCCCCACAAGCGGATTGGGGAGGCATTGTGAAAGAGAACAAGGAAGGCATCAATTACGGCATCGCCGCGGCACTCTATCCTGCCTACGCAATCGCTGTGTTGTGCATTTCCATCAACCTCGTCGCCGACTGGGTACTGAACCGCACCACCAGCCTGAAAGGAGGCCGGGGATGATCCACGCACCGGAAACCACTGACCGGGTTGGCGGGTGGGCGCCTTTGGCGCAGCCAAACAGACCAACCGCCAACTCTGCAGGTACGACGTTATGACTTCTCCGCTGCTCAAAGTCCGTGGATTGAAAATTGGCGCGACGATATATCCACCCGGTGAGAAATCCCGCAAGATAGAGATCGTCCACGGCGTAGACTTTGATCTCGAACCCGGCAAGGTTCTCGGACTTATTGGCGAATCCGGTGCAGGAAAGTCCACCATAGGTCTTGCCTCCATGGCCTATGGCCGAGGCGGCGTGGAAATCACCAGCGGCTCGGTCGAAGTGAATGGCCGCGATATCCTGAAATCCGGCATCCGCGATATCCGCCGGTTGCGTGGCGCTGAGGTAACCTATGTAAGCCAATCGGCCGCCGCCTCTTTCAACCCAGCCAAGAAGATCATGGAGCAGGTAACAGAGGCCGCTATTCTGCAGAACAAGTTTTCTCGGAAAGAGGCCGAAGAACGGGCCGTCACGCTTTTCACTAAACTGGGATTGCCAGATCCGGAAAACATTGGTCAACGCTATCCCCACCAGGTGTCCGGCGGACAACTGCAACGCTGCATGACCGCGCTTGCGCTTTGCCCGGAGCCGGATCTGGTGGTATTTGACGAACCAACAACAGCTTTGGATGTCACAACTCAGATTGACGTGCTCGCCGCGATCAAAGAGGCGATCCAAGATACTGGTGTCGCGGCGCTTTACATCACTCACGATCTTGCCGTGGTCGCTCAGGTATCTGACCACATCATGGTGCTTCGAATGGGCGAAATGGTTGAATACGGCACAGTGGATCAGATCATCAACGCACCACGTGAAGACTACACAAAGGCGCTGGTTTCTGTCCGCTCCATTGAGCATGAAGAAAAGCAGCCCACACCCGATCCTGTGCTCAAGGTCGAGGGCGTTACAGCGCGCTACAAGGGCACCAACTTCGATGTCCTAAAAAACATCAATGTTGAACTACACCCCGGCCAGACACTCGCGGTGGTCGGGGAATCCGGATCGGGAAAATCCACACTCGCCCGTGTGATCACAGGCCTGTTGCCGCCCTCGCAGGGGAAAATCACATTCGATGGGCGCCAACTGACGCCCGACCTTGCGACCCGCCCGCTGGAAGACCTGCGCGAATTGCAAATGATCTACCAGATGGCAGATACCGCGATGAATCCGCGACAAACTGTGGGCACCATCATCGGACGGCCGCTTGAGTTCTATTTCGGGCTAAAAGGGGCGGAAAAGCAGAAGCGAATTCAAGAATTACTTGACGAAATCGAACTTGGTACCGGGTTTCAGGACCGGTACCCGGCGGAACTCTCAGGCGGTCAAAAACAAAGGGTCTGTATTGCGCGGGCTTTGGCGGCCAAACCCAAAATGATCATCTGTGATGAAGTAACCTCAGCGCTTGACCCGTTGGTCGCTGACGGGATTCTCAAACTCTTGCTTGAACTGCAAAAGATAGAAGATGTCGCCTACCTCTTTATCACCCACGATCTTGCAACGGTTCGGGCGATCTCTGACAGTATCGCCGTGATGTATCAAGGCGAGGTCGTTCGCTATGGGCCAAAAAGCCAGGTTCTCAGCCCGCCGTTTGACGACTACACCGACCTGTTGCTGAGTTCGGTTCCCGACATGCGGCTCGGCTGGTTGGAGGACGTGCTCGAGAATAGAAAAATGGAAAGTGCCGGCAATTAGCCGCGCGCTTCAGATTACCGTTTTGAATCCCCTGAAAACCGGCACCGGTTGCGCAGCCCCACGCGTTCCCGGCGCCAATCAAAATGTCTGCTCAAGCGGTCAAGCGACAAGAGCGCGACATGTGGCGCGCCTTATCGGACAGCTAAAGCCGCGCCCCGTGATCTAATGCAATCAGCGACCAGATAGACGACACCGCATTGGTCAAAAACCGGCAAGTACGCGGCGGGTCTGTCTTTGCAAAAAGGTACCTAGGGCGTTGTCGGCCATGCACTTGCGCGACAGTTGGCCCCGCGCTCCGGCATCATGTTCAGCGGCATGGGCACGAAACGATCGGCTGCACAGAAGTCCACCACCTCCCTATGAAATTGCACCCAAGGCACCACAACGAATAAGCCGCAAAATCTCACGCCAGGATTTTACCCCACGGGTTCGGTCAAAATTAATTCTTTTTTTACGCCTTTTCAGTTTCTTGGTCGTACGATCACCTTCTCACGATGGTCGCGCACTCTGGACCATTGAAGGACAATTCACCGAATGAGACATGTTGACGGACCTTCATGTTCTCGTCATGACGAGGCGCATTATCCAAAGAAAGATGACCCATCCTGCAAAGGGTTAGAGGCGACAGAGATACCGTATGATCTTTCCGCTGCGGCAGATCGGGTCGTTTCACCCATTTTGAGTGAGAAATGTGACGACATGCAGGTCGCGGTGTGCCTCGCGACGGTATCCAGACCGAATTTGCCAATAGTCTTTGCCAACTCTCATTTTGGCGAGATGACCGGATGGTGTTCTGACGAAGTCATCGGCAAAAGTAGTCTTTTTCTCAAGGGAACACTCACTGAACAAACCTTGGAAGATGAAATCTCTCTGGCCGTTCAACAAAACGAAGATATCTCTTTTGCGCTCATCAACTACCGCCGCAATGACGCATTGTTCTTCAATCTGATGAGCGTACGCCCCCTGCCCGTCGGTTGTGGTGAGCCGCTGTTGATGATCTGCCAGTCCGAATTCACCCCGGCCCGGGGAATGCGTCCGCATTTGCCGCTCATCTCCGCTTTGGACGCCACATGGCGTGGCGTGCGAAACGGTGTGAGCCGCTCGTCAAAATCCCTGACGGAAACCGATATGTACCAGTTGGAAAGCCTTTCAATTCGTTTCGAAGCGGCGTTCCTGCGCGCGCAAAATGCTGTGATCCGGAAACCATCACCCAAAATGCTTCGGCGTCTTGCCGAACTCGCAAAGATGCAAACACATCAATTGCTGTCCAGTCAAAACGCCCGAATCGAGCAGCGCAGCGGATAAGCGTCCGTTGAAAACCGTTGCATCCTGATCCGCGCTGAGGTGTTGTATTCGAACAGTGTCCGAGGAGCGCGAGATGGCGGGTAAACTGCTATTGGTAATTATAGACGGCGTACCTTACGGAAATTTTCGGCGTCTCTTTGGGAACCTCGAGGCATGGGTCGAGAGCGGTGACGCGCGTGTTTGGAAACATGTGTCGGTTCTGCCATCAATCTCAGCATCCTGTTACGCGTCATTGCACACGGGGGTGCCACCAACGTCGCACGGCTGCACCGGAAACCACGATGTCAGGCGGCTGACACAAAACGACATCTTTTCGCAAGTTCGCAGCGTCGGGGGTATCACGGGCGCGGTCGCCCATTCATTCTGGTCCGAATTTTTTAACCGCGCCCCCTTCGATCCGGTACGCGACCTTGAATTTGACGAACCTGAGAACGCAACGATCAATCATGGCCGCTTTCATACGATGACCGGCTATGGGCTGATTAACCAGATGACGCCGTCAGATGCTGATCTCTTCGCTACATTGACCATGCTGGCGGAGCGGTTTGACCTGACCTACGGGCTTTACCACAGCTGCACACTCGACAGTATGGGGCACAGGTTTTTCCACGACTGTCAGGAAATGGACGATGCCTGTGCAGTGATGGATGCAATGCTTGCGCCGTTTATCAAACGCTGGCGCGACATGGGATATGAACTGATTGTCACAGCCGATCATGGCCAAGATGCACGCGGTCATCACGGCGGGCGCGACCCGCTGCAGCAGGAAACTGCACTTTACTACTTTGGTGAAGCAGACGGGCCCAAAGCAGACACCATCATCGACCAGCTACAGATTGCGCCCACTATCCTGAAACGACTTGGCGCCCCTGTTGCTGAAACAATGAGAGCGCCAAGCTTTCTGAAATAACGGACCGGCCTATTCCGCTGCGACAGCAGAATTCACTAACTCCCATGGGCGCACAAAATCGCCGAGCACATTGCCAATGTGTTCCTCGCTTGTGCCATTGGCATCGACCTGCGCCACGAGACCGCGTTTTTTGTCGTCAATGACTGATACCACCCGCGCGGACAGACCGGCTTTTTCCAAGGCTTCGTTGTAAATGCGGGTAATGGCATCTTTTCGAAGGTCCGGTTTGAATATCTTGCCAACGGCTGTTTTGGGCAGTTCTTGCATGATCTTCATATGTTTCGGCTGTGCTGCACGTTCATGCACGCGCTCTTTGCAGAAGGTAAGCAGTTCCTCTTCGGTGACAGAAGCGCCTTCGACGAGTTCGACGAACGCGCATGGCACCTCGCCTGAATGAGCATCGGGCTGGCCAATCGCACCGGCAAAGGCCACCGCTTCATGATGCAGAAGCGCTTCTTCGATTTCTGCGGGGTCGATATTGTGGCCGCCGCGGATAATCAGATCTTTGGCGCGACCGGTAATCCACAAATAACCGTCATCATCCACGCGACCAAGATCCCCCGTTCGCAGGTGGTTCCCGTAGTAAAGATCCACGTTCTTATCTACTTCGGTGTAGGTTTTGCCGACATAAACACCCGGGTTCGAGACGCAAATCTCACCGACCTCGTCCACGCCCGCTTCAACAGGCCCATCGGGTGTCGTTTTGAAAATTTTCACATCGCAGTAAGGGAAAGGAATGCCGATACTGCCGACCTTCTTTTCACCATCTGTCGGGTTGCAGGAAACGAGGCATGTCGCTTCGGTCAGACCATACCCTTCCACAAGTGTAACACCGGTTGCCTTTTCAAACCGGCGGAACAATTCCAGCGGTAACGGCGCAGAGCCAGAGAATGCCGTTTTGACAGAGCTTACATCCGCATCAATGGGGCGTTGCATCTTGGCCGAGATGGCGGTCGGCACGGTAATGATAAACGTGATCTTCCAGCGTTCGACGAGCTTCCAGAAGTTGTCCATAACGCCCTCGCCCCGATAACCTTGAGGTGTCGGAAACACGACATGCGCACCGGATGTCACTGCAGCCATCAGGATGACGTGGCAAGCAAACACGTGGAACAGAGGCAAAGGGCAAATGATGTTATCTTCTTCGGTAAAGAGCAGTTTGGTACCCAGCCAGCCATTGTAAATCATGCCGGAATACCTGTGCTGCGCGACCTTTGGCATACCGGTTGTACCGCCAGTATGGAAATAGCATGCAACGCGGTCTTCTGTGCTGTCCTCAAAGGACAACGTCTTTGGCTGCTTGGCGACTTCCGTCATGAAATTCATGTATTTGGCCTGATTTTGCGCCTTCAGCTTGGGCCGGATCAGCGGTACAATCCATGATTTTGGTGGCGTCAGGTAGCGCAGTAAATCTACTTCCAGCACTGTTTCTACATTTGGCGCCAGTGCCACCGCTTCGGCTGTTTTTTCCGCAACGTCGGTCTTTGGAAACGGCCGCAGCGTCACGACGACTTTCGCACCCGTTTCGCGCAGGATTGCGCCAATCTGCTCGGCGTCCAACAGAGGATTGATCGGGTTTGCGATCCCCGCGACGGCCCCGCCCAACAAGGTTAGAACGGTCTCGTTCGCGTTTGGCAGAATATAGGCGACCACATCTTTCTCGCCGATCCCCAAGGACCTGAACAGGTTTGCCGATTGCGTGACCTTGTCCTTGAGTTGAGACCAAGTCAGGGTTTCGGCTTTATCTGTCGGGCCTGAGAAAATCTGATAGCTAACGGCATTATGGTTTGGGAACTTTGTCGCCGTTTGGCTCAACATTCCATAAAGCGTGGTTGGCAAGTCACGGCCTTCCCAAGGCATCTCTGCCTGAATAGCGTTGCGGTCTTCAATCCCGGCAAAAGTCATCTTAATTTCCTCCCAGAATTCACCGCGTTCCACGGCGCTTCTTTTGCGTGGCGCAAAGGATGCGGGTATTTGCCCAGCAGCGCAAGAGATGTGACGTGGCGTGTTTCTTAGCGACGCAGCGTAACGCAGCTATTCTGCTGCGACACCATCAGTGAATTGCAGACGGGCCAACCTTGCATAAAGCCCGTCCTCTGCCACCAACTGGTCGTGTGGACCGGTCGCAACGATGCGCCCCTGATCCATTACGACAATCCGATCCGCCTTTTTCACGGTAGCAAGCCGGTGCGCGACGATCAGGGTCGTTCGTCCTTCGCTTAGTTGATCGACGGCCTGCTGGACCGCACGTTCACTTTCCGCATCCAGCGCACTCGTCGCCTCGTCAAGCAGTAGAACGGGGGCGTCACGCAGGATCGCGCGCGCGATGGCGATCCGCTGTTTTTGCCCGCCTGACAACATGACACCACGTTCACCGAGGTAGGCATCGTAGCCCTCGGGCAGAGCGGCAATAAAGTCATGCGCAGCGGCCGCCTGCGCCGCCGCTTCGACTTCTGCGTCCGTTGCATCGGGACGCCCAAAGCGGATGTTGTCACGCGCGGAGGCGGCAAAGATGACGGGGTCTTGCGGCACAAGCGCCACGGCCTGGCGAAATGCATCACGACGCAGCTCGGCCAGATCAATGCCGTCAAGCAGGATACGCCCTGACAGTGGATCATAAAACCTGAGGATCAATTGGATAATTGTCGTTTTTCCAGCCCCGGAAGGCCCAACAAATGCAACCGTTTCGCCGGGCTCAATAGTCAGGTTAACGACATCCAGCGCCGCAATCTGAGGTCGGGACGGGTACGCGAATGTCACATCTTCAAACGTCAGACGTCCGGTGATTTCGGCAGGCATGGTCCTTGGGTTTTCAGGATCCGTCACCGGGTCTTTACTACCCAGAAGCTCGACGAGCCGCTCGGTCGCGCCAGCGGCCCGTTGCAGTTCGCCCCAAATCTCGGACAAGGCCGCAACTGCACCAGCCACCAGTACCGAGTAAATTACAAATTGCACGAGCGTCCCTTGGGTCATTTCGCCCGCGCGCACGTCCCGCGCGCCAACCCACAGCACACCGACGATCCCGGCAAAAACGAGGAAAATAACGATCACGGTCATCACTGCACGTGTTGTGACACGCCGGCGTGCCGCGTTATATGACAGCTCTGTCACCTCTGCGAATTTCCCCCGGCTCGCTCGCTCGTGGGTGAACGCCTGAACCGTCTGCACCGCGCTCAGCGCCTCTGACGCGTTGCCCGACGAGGCAGCGATCCAATCCTGATTTTCGCGGCTCAGTACACGCAGTCGGCGGCCCAGTACAAGAATAGGCACAATTACTGCTGGAACGATGAGCAACACCAGCCCTGTCAGTTTGGCCGAGGTTAGCATCATAAGCACCAGGCCTCCGAGAAAAATCAGAAGGTTACGCAGTGCAATGGAAACCGATGAACCAATCACAGACAGAATGAGCGTCGTGTCCGTTGTAATACGGCTGAGCACTTCACCCGTCATCAGCCTTTCGTAGAACGCAGGGCTCATCCCGATAACACGGTCGAAAACCGCCATCCGGATATCCGCCACAACACGTTCGCCCAATCGCGTGACCAGCGCATAGCGCAAGCCCGTTCCCAATGCCAGCAGCAAGGCAATTGCCAGTGCCGCCGCAAAGTAAAGGTCAAGTGTCGCGGCATCCTTGGTATAGAAATTGTCAACAACCCTGCGTACGGCCAAAGGCAGCGTCAAAGACACGATTGCGGTCGCAACCAGCGCTGTCAAAGCTCCCAGCGCGAGACGGCGATAGGGCAAGATGAATGGAAAAAGCGCTTTTAGCGCGCCCAAACGCTTTGACTTTTCTCGCTCTTCTGTCTGCCCCGGTGCACCGGGACCTTTCGGTGTGGGCCGCGCCATCTGTAATCCTTTTCGTCTGGAAATACGTCATGACCCGCAACGGATTGGTCGTCAAGAGACCGATATACCGCTAAACGGCACGATCTGCCGCATCCCCGAACTGGCACCGGTAACAAATTTAAAAAAATAGAGATGAAATGGAGCGGGCGGCGGCAATCGAACCCCCGTCATCAGCTTGGAAGACAAAGTACCAATATCCAGAAAATGCAATTTTGTAAGTAGTTTGTCGGAACCGATCGGCAAATTTTGTAGGTAATATGTAGGAAATAAATTTCTGGAGCGGGCGGCGGGAATCGAACCCGCATCTCTTGCTTGGAAGGCAAGGGTCTTACCATTACACAACGCCCGCTCAACGTGATAGGACTTATTTCATGCGCATTCGGAGGTCAAGCATGTGCTGAATGTTGAGGAGGAAATTCGATGACAAAACCGCACGCTGTCATCATCGGAGTCGGCGACGGTCTTTCAGCAGCTTTGGCGCGCAACCTCACGGAAGACCACTCTTTAACGCTCGCGGCACGCAGCGCGGACACGCTGGGATCTCTGGCTGACGAAACCGCCGCCCGCGCGGTGCAGCTGGATGCGACGGACGAAGACGCTGTGGCGGCATTGTTCGACGGTCTTCCCGCTGCGCCACGGGTCGTGATTTACAACCCGTCAGCCCGTGTGCGCGGACCAATTGCGGACCTGTCTGTTGATGACGTGCGCAACGCAGTCGAGGTGACTGCAATCGGGGCATTCCTAACAGGAAAACATGCAGCCAAACACATGCTAAGCGCAGAGCCGATCGACGGGACACGCGGCACCATTCTGTTCACCGGCGCTTCCGCCGGCGTCAAAGGTTTCCCGCATTCGGCCCCTTTTGCCATGGGCAAGTTCGCACAACGAGGTCTTGCGGAAAGCATGGCGAGAGAACTGCATCTTCAAGGTATCCACGTTGCTTGGGTCAATATCGACGGGGCCATCCTCAACCCCGGTCGGACAGAGCCCGAAGAAAAACCGGGCTCCATGCTTCGGCCGGACGCCATTGCCCGCACCTACCGTCACCTGATCGAACAGGACCGCAGTGCCTGGTCCAATGAGGTTGCCGTGCGCCCATGGGTCGAGCGGTTCTAGCGGGTCTGCAGATACTAGAATGACCGGGTGCTCTGCGAAGTTCTGCCGGACAACATTGCCAAACTAGACGTAAGCCTCAAATTCTTGGATCAAGTTTGGGAAAAACGCGGCGCCATTGCCCATCTGGTTGGTTGCGAACCGCCCCCGCTCGCCGTTTAACTCAACGAAACCAAAGACGGCAGAAACGTTTCCTGCAGCTCGGACCCCACCTACAAAAACTGATAAGCAACGTGTTCGGCCCTTACCAGCCATTCATCGGGTAACCCGACGCCGCATTGCAGCTTCACCGAACCGGACCTTCGCCGCACAAGCAAAACAGGTGAGTGATAGAAGGCTAGCGGAAAAGGTAAAATCACGCCCGGAGCGTTCGAATGTGTAGTCTCAGTCCACGAAACGGGAGTTTTCGAACGACCTTGCCAATCAACGGTTAGTTTCAAGCAGGTCAAGCCAGCAGTTCAGATCGCCGACGAGTTGCTACGTAGATCGCACCAATTATCACGAGGTTCACGACGCCGAAGACTGTAGCATTCGCAAACGCCCAAAAGTACGCGCCTGATACATCGAATGTCAGTCCGCCTTGCCAGCCGCCGGCCGCGTGACCGAGCCAAGCAAAAGCCAGCACAATACCGGTCGCCGAGGCGCGTCGGGATGCTGGCGTGAGGGCACGCACAGACACCAATACGCCAGTCATCACGCCCCCATAGCCAAAACCGTAGAGTACGACGAAAACCCAGAACGCCTGCAATGTTCCAAGCGTCATGAAGCCAAGCATCAACGCAGTTTGCCAAGCCGTGGCCACCATCCACGCCCGAAGCGGACCAATCGTGTCGGCAAGCCGTCCAAAGAATATGCGCCCCGCAATTGCCGTTATGAGCATGAGAAGTAAGGGACCACCGGCTTCAGCGCCAACTCCGCAAACGATCTGAATGAGAGGCACAAGGTGGATAAGCGGCACGGCCATGCCTGCACAGCACCCCAAAACTGCAATCGACAAAGCGGGAAGAACCAGACGAGGCGAAAGCGTCGAACCACTTTCAACCTGGGCTGCGGCGCCCCCGTTGCCTTCTGGCGGATCGATCATCACGAAGGACAACGGCACCAGTACAACCGCGCAGATGATCCCGAGGTAGCTCAGCGCGCTCTGCCACCCCACGGTTTCTATAAGGTATCCGGAGCCGAACGGTATGAGGCCCTGGCCTACCGCTTGGCCCGCCGACGCCATGCCTATCGCAAGTCCGGCTCCGCGTCGGAACCAGCCGCCAACCAAGGCAATAACGGGAGCAAAGAAAGCCCCGCCACCGAGTGCGCCTGCAACAAAAAACAGGGCGTAGAATTGCCATAGCGCAGTGGCGTGGGCGGACAGCATTAGGGCTGCACACATTGCACCAGCGCCAATGAGGCAGACTGTTCGGGTCGCCACCCTATCGGCAAGAAACCCCATTGCAATGCCGCCGAGCGCAATGCCGATCAGCCCGAAGGAATTGATGGCCGAGGTCTCTGCTCTTTGCCAACCGAATGCTTCCTCGAGCGGCACCAGAAACGCAGACATCCCATTCACGAGGGTTCCCATCGCCACTGCCAGAAGCATGGCCGCGGAGATGGCGACAACCCATCTGAACCGCGATTCTGGGATTTCTGCGACTTCCTCCACTTGAATGGCTATCCTTCATTTGAACCCAATCGAGTTGATCCGACTGCTAAAACGCTGCAATCCTTATGTCACTTCACTAGTGAGTATACCTACGGAGGATAGATTTGAGTCAGACCGGCACCCGAGAGAAGATTCTTGCCGCTGCCTATCGGCTTTTCTATCGAGAGGGGTTTTCGAGGGTCAGCGTTGATGCGATCGCTGAGGCCACCGGTGTCACAAAGCGCACCATCTACTACCATTTCAAGAGCAAGGATGACATCGTCGCAGACGTTCTAAACGCACAGCACGATTATGTCCTCGGTCGGTTCAAGGCCTGGGCGGGGCCAAGGGAAACACCCCTAAACCAAGTCATCGAGAACCTGTTCCTTCAACTCACGGACTGGGCTGATGGTGACAACTATATGGGGTCAGGGTTCACACGGATCTCTACCGAGCTTGCCGATCGTCCGGGTCACCCGGCACGTCTGGCAGCCAGCGCGCACAAGACAATGACAGAGAAATGGTTGTCTGAACTGCTTCATGATCATGGGCTGGAAAGAAATGGCGAAATCGCTAGACAGGTAATGGTCTTGATTGAAGGCAGCATGAGCCTTGCTCTGATCCACGGCGATACCTCTTACTTCCAGGCTGCCGGGAGAGCAGCAGGTGAGTTGGTCTCTCTGCCGGAGAAGACGTGACACTATTAGCAAGAAGTCAATCCAGCCTCGATGCGTCGAATCTTCGTTGGACACGGCCCAAACCGGACTCTCAGCCTGGCTCCTAAATGCCGCGGTCGCAGTCCGCATTGCAGCCATTCGCTGCAAGTGTGAGAAGTAGGGTTGTTCGAGCAGGCACCCAGCGGGACAGAGCGGTCGTCAGAGAAGCCAGGACGACCAATCCTCGCAATCCAGACTTACCGCATCCCTGAAACTGTGGTTCAATGACTCGGGCAAGAGTGCGCGACTGCGGACCTGCTGTGGGATGGGTATGTCGGAGCTGAACGGAAACCGAAGACTTGCGGCGATCGTAGCCATAGACATGGTCGGCTACAGCCGGCTCATGGAGCGCGACGAAGCCGGTACGCTCGCGCTGCAAAAGGCAATCCAGGAAGAGTTGCTCGGCCCCGCGGTCGAGGACTGCGGCGGGCGCGTCGTCAAGACGACCGGCGACGGCGCCCTGATCGAGTTCGACAGCGCGGTCAACGCAGTCCGATGGGCCGCCCGGATACAGCGCGAAATAACAGAATGGGAACACCAGGCCAGCGACGACCGCAGGATCGTCTATCGTGTTGGAATCAACATCGGTGACATTCTTGTCGATGGCGATGACATTTTCGGAGAAGGCGTCAATGTCGCTGCGCGCTTGGAAGGGTTGGCCGAGCCGGGGGGCATCCTAGTGTCCGAAGCGGTTTTCCGCAATGTGAAAGGTAAAATCAACCTCGGGTTCGCGGATAAGGGCAAACTGACGGTTAAAAACATGTCCGAACCCGTGCACGCCTACAGCGTTCTTCTCGATCCGGGGGATGCCGGAAAAATTGTCACCCTTAGGGCGCATCCGCGGATCGGGCGCCAGGCATCCATGATCGCTGCAGTCTTCTGTCTGCTAGCCTTCATCGGCGCATTTGCGGCCAGGGATCTGTTCATGGACACCGCGCCACACACGGCGGGCCTGTTGATCCTGCCCTTCGAGTCCGAAGATGGAAGCGATCAGGTTCTTGCCGATGCGGCGACCGAAATGCTGTTTCTGTCCTTCGAGCGACAGCGCCATATGCCCATTTCCACCTACAACACGGCTCTGGCCTACGAAGGCATTGACGTGCCGCTGGACGAGGTCTCGCAAAACCTGGGCTTGCGCTTTGTGCTCGATGGGTCAGCGAAGACGGCTGAGGGTCAGATCGAAGTTCAGGCGCGTCTGCGAGATACGGCGGCATCGGGTGACGGCACGCTCTGGCAGCGCTCCCTGACCGGAGATCGGGATCAGTTTCTCGACATGGTGGTCACGCTCAAGCTGGGCGCAGCTGGCGCCCTGAAACTCAAACTAAATCCCGTTGAACGGGCCATCTTCGAAGCCGCGCCCACGTACCGCCCTGAGGCCTATCTTGCATTTGCCAAAGCTGAACGTTTGCTCGACAGCAAGGATTTCACGGATATCAGCGAGGCACTCACTCAATACGAGCGCGCGATCGCCCTTGATCCGTCATTTGTCGAAGCGAAGCTCGGATATGCGGAAGCCAACTTCCAGATTTGGGAAGGCAGTTTCAATACCATTCGCTTCACACTGGATGCCCTTAGGATTGCAACAGACATCGTCGACGAGGTTCTGAAGAATGATCCAAAGAACCCGGTGGCGATTGGTTTGCAGGTTCGGTTGCTGACCCAGCATCTCGAACGCGACCGCGCCCTGTCGCTTGCGCGAAGCGCCGTGTTCAGCAATCCGGATGACCCAGGCCTGCGTTACGTCCACGGCCTGAGCCTGACCGCGACGGGAGATTACGACAAGGCAATCGAGGCTTTCGAAGAGTATGAACGGCTGTCGCCCCGGCTGAACTCCGGCGAGAAAGGTGATCTCGCCTGGAGCTATCTGCGTGCCGGAGACAGCAGCAAGGCGCTCGCGCTTCTGTCCGGTATCCCGGAGGACGAGACAAAGGAGCAACATCTCAGGATCATGGCTGATGCACAGTATGAGGCAGGAAACGTCGAGGCCGCCCAGGCATATATAAAGCGGTTTCTGGTGAACAATGTTTGGCTGAACCTGAACTGGATGAAGCCATGGTTCGAGATATATCAAGATCCGACGGTCTATCAGACATATGCCGAGGCCATGCTGGGATCTGGCCTGCCGGAGTGGCCGTTCGACTTTCCCAATGGACGGGAAAGCGATCGTATAGATCATGAACAACTCGTTCAGCTGCATTCCGACGAATTCGAAGAAAAGCACACGATTGGCCCCTTCGGTGCACCTTATTCGGAAGTGCGGATGCCCGACGGTACGATCTCAATGAACTTCGCCTGGATGAAAGGGATACCTTTGACCGGAACATGGCGGATCGCCGACAATCAGGTCTGTCGCAGACTTCTTTCGGTCCATCAGGGTCGCGAACTCTGCCACTATCTTTATATTGACCGCGACCGATCGACCGATGAGTCACTGTTCGTTTCATCTGTCCTGAACTTCGGTATCATCGAGTCCGAATTCGTCCGCGTAAGTGATTGAACATTGGAACGACCCTGCTTTTTGCCGTCATGTGGCAGTGCAGAGATTCGTCCTGCTCCGGTTTTGACCGAGTCGAAGTGGACGGCCCAAAGCCGCCTTTGATCGACTATACCCAATGCCGCATCGCGGCTTAGCTAACCTGCCGTTTGCTCGCCACCCTCATTGTCGTCGACAAGCGCTTCAAAAATTCCAAACGAGTAATGCAGAGCAGCCATCAATTGTGAATATGGCGTTGCGTACAACCTCGACTCTTTCTCCGCCACATGTGTCGATACCCCGATAATTTGAAGCTCTATCTCACCTCTTTCTGTTCCGTCCTTTACAATGGAGAATGCTACCACCGGTGCACCACTCAATCCCTGGGTTCTTTCATGGAACGATGTCAGCCGACCCATTTTTTCTCCCTGGCACACCAACATGTAGAGATCAGAGAAATCAAACTCATATGTATTTTTGGACAGGTTGCCGGCTCTTGTGATCAAGGCTGACTTACTAATCCGGATTTGTTTATCGCCATGGTCGATTGCATTTAGTTCGGTCAAACACCCTAGAGCCGCATACTCCGCGTCGACGCCTTCAGGGAAATCTGCGAATTGCGCCACCGACAATGAATGTTGGAAAAATAGCCCTTGCTCTTCTGACGTGACTTCAAGTGCAGCCAGATCGTACATAGGGAAATGAACAACATCCTTGCTTTCGATCCGGAAAAACTTGGATGTGTCATTCGGTGACGCGACCAAGATTGGCATACCTTGAGCGATATCAATTTGATGCTTCGAGCAAATGACAAACATCCGATGACCCGCAACCAATGGGAAGCAAGTTCCAATGAAATGATAGTCGAAATCTTTGACGCCAGTCAGACAATATAGCGGATATACGAACCGTAGCAGAGCATGCATTAGCCCGCTTTGTTTGTCTGGTGCAAGGTCAAGAAGTCTCAGGTTTCACTCCAAATCTTTTAGCATCTTTGGTGGATTACTTGGCTTCAGCCTCGCGACACTTGTCGAAAATGCCGTAGGCGCTGTCTAGGCAGCCAAGAAAATCCATGGAATGAGTTGCATAGACAATACCTAAGTTCTCGGCAACGTGCGTTACAATTCCCAGAAACTCCAAATCTAACTTTCCTTTCCTAGTTTCTAGGTCGTAAGATTCTACACGAAATCCAAACACTGGCGAGCCACTCAGACCCTGTGTTCTGGCCTCCATCGAAGTTTGCTCAGGCGCAGACTCTTTTCGTCCAATTACTGCGTAGTTCTTTGCAATGTCGAGCTTTAGAGACAGGTGGTCCTTCTCTACTTGCGCAGTTATTACTGAACCAAAGTCTGGCATGATCAACTTGTCTTCATAATTTATCCTGTTGTGAACCTGTCGGTAGCCGGTGATTGCGTAAAGGAAATTATTCTTTCGAACTTTGAACGCCGACGTTATCGACGTTGGAATTGCTTCTAGAGACGGTAGCCATTCATTGCCGTGAAGTTCGCAAACGGCCAAATCCTGCTCTGGAAATCGGATGATATGCTCTTCAGGAAGGACCAGTAGCCCGTCCGTTCGATCCGGAACGAACACACATTTCTGGCAATCCTTTGCGATCTCGTATTGATGTTCGGTGAAAACAAAAAACTTTCGGCCACTGAATTCGTACAAGAAAGCCGTGCCTACAAATTGGTGCTCATAGTCTTCGACGCCGGTGATGAAGTACAGTGGGTATACCCACCTGTGCAAAGCATGCATCAATGCGACTTTATCAACTTCAGGCAAATCTAAGAATTTCATTGGTGACTAGCCTCTAATTTCTTGCCTGCGCTATGCGTTCGCTTTGGGCTGTCATGACCGCGAACTCATCGTGAAGAACTCTATGAAATGTGACCGAGATGGCCAAGGTCTGCTTAGGCGTTATTTGAAAATCCCTGCGGCTAAGCAGCGAATGGCCGGTTCCCGCCCTACTTGTCGGTCTCAACAGTTGTATAATCGGCAGTATGTGTAGTTTTTTACGCTTACGGCCGTCAGTCCCAGTGTCTGGCGAAAATCGGCGCATAGGGTTCATTATGTTATTTTTGAACCGATTGAAACTTCGCAAGGTTTCACGGAATCGTGCCACAAAAAGCATGATTATTGTAAAAATACGCTATCACGATCTGCTACATCGTGATGGCCCTTCACTAGAGCGGTGTATGTGGAGCCGACCTCAGTTGAGGTCGGCTCCTTCAACTTTCACGACAAATCGATCCTAGTTGGTGAACATCTTTTGCCTGCCCTACTCATATCCCCGCTTTGCCTTCTGCATATGCAGCTCGAACCGCGCGTCTTTGGCGTCTTCTTCGCTAACGAACCAATCTGTCCGAACACGACCGCCACCACCAATCCGGCCCCATTCGCGGATCAAGCCCCAATCGCCAAAGAGGCCGGGCACGATCTCCATTTGGTAGAAGCGGTATTGATTGGACTGTGGCTCGATCTTCGTCAGATGCATGTCGCTTACCCCCACATCTTTGACGCGATGTCTTGCGCTTCTTTGCCCACGGCATCGGCATAGATCGTCGTGGTTGTGAGCTGAGCGTGTCCCAGCCATTTTTGCAGCATGTGCAGCGGAATGCCCTTCACCACGGCATTGATCCCATAGCCATGTCGCAGCCCCTTCGGCGTGCGCTGCGGCGCATCTGGGACACCGGCCTCAATCATCACGCCCTTTACGATCCGCCAGACCTGAACACGGGTGATGGGCCAGATTGGTTCCCCTGCCCGCTTGGGCGACTTCTGAGCCTCACGGATGCCGTGTGCCGTGTTGAGCGTGTCGAGATAATCCGAAGGCACGGGAACTGTCCGAAATACCACCCGCGCCGCGCCCGACGCCTCTTTGCGCTTCTTGAGCGACCGAATGGCGATGGTGTTTCCAGAGAGATCAACCCGCGCAGGTGTAATCTCGACCAGCTCGGACGGACGGCACCCTGTGAAATGCAATGTCTCGCAAAGCGTGCGATCCCGAGCTGGCCGCTGACGCGCCGCGGCAAGGAAGGCCGCACGTTCATCAGCGTTCAGATAGAGGCGGTTGCCAAAGGTGTCGTAGAGGCGCATTTCACTCATATGTAACACTATACATGAATAGTGTTACGCTGTGAATCCTAAGCGGTGCGATAATCCCCAACAATAGCAGTGATCAGCACACCGCTCCTGCCCTGTAATGTGGCGTGCTATGTAACACTATTACCCATAGTGTTAAGCGACATTGCGTGAGCGCGACTTCTTCAGGTTGGTGCTGCCTCAATCTCAACGTGTTTTTTTGCCATCACTCTCTATAGAAAGAGATCGATCTTTCGCTGTCAAACCATCTGGCGGTCGTGATTCATCAATAAAGGCGAAAAACATGTCGCATATAGATCCAGAGTGTTTTCCCATCACCTCGATGCGTGACGAGCGCGTTTGCCCGAAGTGCTTCTCGGACGATGACCTCATCGAGCATATTCGCGCCATTGGTGAAAAAGGTCGCTGCTCATATTGCAAGCGAAAGACGAAGTATGCAGCTGGACTTGACGAGATCGCGGAGTTCATTGGAACCCGCATAAAAACGTTCTACGGCACAGCTGGCGATCAGTTGCCCTACGATGGCCGCGAAGGGGGTTTCCAGGGCCCCCACTGGGACACCTACGATCTCCTACTTGATGAGATCGGATTGGGAATCGAGACGATCGGCTATGACGCCCTCATTGGAGACCTAGTAAGTGAGGTAGGCGATGAGACCTGGGCGGAGTATGACTGGCTTGCGCTCGAACTCGACAGCAGCTTGCTGCATTCTTGGAACGACTTCCGGAGGATTACAACCGGACAGCGACGCTTCTTCTTCCATGCTCACGGCGGGGAAGATATGCATCCTGACGACAGGTCTGTAGGCGCTTTCCTCATGGAGGTGGCAGAGTTCATCGGTCGACTCGGCCTAGTAAGTACGTTTGACGTCGGAACCTCATACTATCGCGTCCGCGGTCAAGAAGACCCACCCTTCGAGCCTTCAGCCGATACGCTCGGCCCTCCCCCTGCCCACGTTTGCCTTCAATCCAACCGTATGAATCCACCAGGTATCCCGATGTTCTACGGGGCAGAGGACGAAAGTACGGCGATAGCGGAAGCCCGTGTGGAGAGGCCAGTGATTGGACGCTTTGAGTTGGTCCGCCCGCTTCGCCTCCTTGATTTGGCCGGACTGTCTCCAGTGCCGGGTTTTTTCTCGGATGCCTCTCGCGATGAACGCCTCGGCCTTTCCTTTTTCCATAGGCTCGCCACCGAAATTGCTAGGCCCGTTGAGCAAAGTAATCGAGTAAACGTTGACTATATCCCCACTCAAATCCTGACAGAATTTTTGCGGGATTATCCGTTCCCTGAGGGTTCGGTGGATGGCATCCGCTACGGCTCAGCCATATGTAGTGGCGGCGTGAATGCAGTCTTATTTGCGGATAGCGACTTCGTCATCGATAGTGGGGAGCCAGTCGAGGACGGGGTGTGGCTGGCGCTCATAGAAGTATCAGAGCCGGACTGAACCCCGAGTCGGGTTGGTGCCCGGTGCGGCGAACACACCAACAAAAGATCAAAAATCTTGATTTCTGAGCGCGTGACCATCGATCTGCACCGGACTTACGAACCATCCTACCTTGTTGATTTCAAACGCATAGGCAAGATGGGAAGCTTACTATGAATTATGCACCAACTTCGGGAAACCGAGCAGGGCAAGCTAGTTGGTAATCTGGAGATACAACGTAAGAAAGAGGTTTCTCACAAACTGCAATGCATCCTCATCGTTAGCTAAAAGATGCCTTACCGCTTTCCGGTAATCTTCCACGCTCTTGAATCCCAAGGAATTAGCAATATCATTTTGCGCCGAGCATTCTCGAATGGAACAAACTCCAAGCATTGCCTCCCAGTCATTGTCGTTTGCGGCTTTCTCAACCGCTGCAACGCGCTCCTCTAAGGTTGTTGGAGCGTCGACTTCAATTTCTATCGCCGCACCATTTAGGATATCATCATCGTTTGGTATTTGTTCCATTATCGCTTTTCGAACAGCCTTTTTGGCCGCTTTTCTGCAAAGCCGCTCGGCATCCGATCGGACAGCTTGGATACCGGCTTGGATGGCCGCTGATACCATCTCATGCGCTTTACCTCCTAGAGCTACAGCACGCCGCTCGGAGACAAACTCAATCACCTTGGGATGAAAATATATGGCTTCAACCGAGTAGTAGGGAACGGCGAAGACCCCTTTGTCCTTCAATGAAGCGATTTTCTGCTCATCGAGTGCGTCACTGTCAGCAATCCCAAACGCTCGCAACCAATGCAGTTCATGACCCGCATTTAGACCGACGACTGCTTGTTCTACCTCTCGACAATTGCCCTTGGGTATCACTGAGACCATCGGAAAAATTATGCTGTACAGGGGTTTGTCGATGCTGTTCTCTGTGCCTTCGACGAACAGAATATGTCTTCTTGCCCCTAATAAGTCCCGACGTAAAATCTCATCCACGTTAAGATCACCGCTTAGAAGATCGGCCTCCCATGAGGTTGGGTTCTGCCCGTTGTAGTCACAAGAACGGATTAGAACAGTTTGGGAACTTGTACTATCCAATGGTAGATCATGATCATGTGTCGAGACAACAAACGCGCAATCTGATCGGCGCTCAAAGAGCAATCGCAAAAGCGGTGAGATAATTGATCGGTGCAGATGCCTTTCAGGCTCATCAATAAGCAGAAGCGAGTTTGGCGGTGCAGTGAGAACCGCACCAGCAACCAAAAGCGCGTTCCGCTCACCATCAGACAACTGGGCTGCACTGAACGGCGGGCTACCATTCTTACTAGCCACAATCTTTTGATTCTTCTCCACCGAAATGGTTATCGGAATATTTGACAGTCCTAAGAGTTCGTTGATAACGGCAAGTGGGGCCTCGGTCTCTTTGGACGTTTGCGCCGCTTCGTCCATTTTTCCGCTGTCAACGGCCTCACCAATCTTTTGAAACCTCATATTCTGCGCATCAATGAGTTCATAAACGGTCATACTTGCTCTTTGAGCAGCAAACTGATCCCTATATCGAGCCGTATGTTGCTTATCCTCATTCTTAATGTTTGTTTCTGTCTGAATTTTCCCTTGGGGCGTCATGTCTAAGGCATCTGAATTCATCCAAGTCTGGCGATGCGCAGAGATTTTTCGAACGTTTACGCCATTCTGAGATGCGAACCGAAACATAAGGCTCGATTTTCCCGTTCCGTTCGCTCCGAGCAGGAATGTCAAACTGCCATTCTCGACCGTAAAATTCTGGAAGATTGGGTTTGGCGAAGTAAATGAGAGATTGAAGGGCATTTTAAGATCACCTTGTTGAACTATCCCAACATAGTGATGTTTCTTGAGGTGTTGAAGGCAGATATTGTGGTTTCTAGAGTCATCTGTCTGGTGGTGTGGTCTGAATTTGACAAACCGTTTAGGCGCATAAACCCTTTTATGTTGGCTTCCTGTAGTACCAAATGCCGGTAGTCGCCTCCCAGTAACAGTCGTCCTTACCTTTACGGCTACCTGTCCAAGATGTGCCCTCAGGGATCGTGTAGTATTTTCTCAGGACCTCTTCTATCGGCGGGACTCTTCTTCCATCAGACCTTGGCGAATAGGTGTCGAGCGAACCCGGCTGGAAAGACCCATCCAGCCAGGAGCTTCTGGCTGTGCTGTCTTCATCGTTAGGAACCCGTGCAAAATCTTCTATGGGAGACTCTGCAGTGGGTTTGACTTGCTTCTTTGGCCCGCCCTTCTTCTTTGCTGGTTTTTCTACCTTCGGAATGTCGCTCACCCACTTGTTCGCTTTGGTGAGGTCGGCAACCTTCTTGAGCGGAGCTCGACGAACAGCGTTGTTGTCCCTACGGGTAACTAGTTCCAAATTCGTAGGCCGGTTGTCATCTGGCTTGTTGTTGATGTGGTGAACATCAAGATCTCTTGGCGGCCATTTGCCCAACGCAACCGCCACAATGAAACGGTGAACCAATATTCGTTTGTTGCTGTCGGGGAAGTACTGATAGCCGATCTCGTCGCGATTATAGGCACCATTATCCTGCGCTCCTGCGACAACTCCGGTGGGGAAATCGAAATCCGTTCGAGCGATTAACTGCTCTAAATCAGGGTACGGATACTCCTTAGGCTTGTGCGATCTATAATCGGATTCCAGGAGCTCTTTAACAAATTCAATATCGTGCATGCCATTTCTACGTTTAACTAGCTGATCTAAAGAACCAAAGCCTTCACGCGTTGGCTGTACGGGAATATGGGCACTCTTCAGTAAGGTTGAAAGTAGCCAAGGTATATTTCGATGCCCGCGGTTATCAGTACGGCGGAAAGCGCCCTCATCTTTCATTAAACGAAACCGCACATACTTCCGGCATGCGTGTATGGAAACTTGAAGCCTGTCGAGATGAAGAGCGCCACCCTAGCCAGTGGGGCTACGCTTTAGCGGAGACGGCCGGCGAAGCTCTAGAGTTAGACAAGACAACAAGTGGATTTCCGTTCAACTGGGTCCATGAAAAGCATCAGGACATGATCTAGCCTGGCGTGCCAGGTCAGCGTGTCGACTGGGGCTCTTAGGCCAGAAAAACGCTGTCTCGATGATAACTCAGATATGCATCCTGGGCGCCTGAAAAAGCGCCAACCCCCTCCCCGATCGCCCGAGATAGCCCAAGGCAATCCTTTGTCTTGGCATCCAGTGTGCCAGAGACGTGGACGTCTCCCCTCTTCTCAAAAGAAATCAGCCCAATATCGAAGAGCCGATCGATATGCGGCGCTAGTAGAAGCCCGTTGGCACCGTCGAGACGTTCTTGTGCGGTCTCACAGGCTCGCCAGGGCTTGATATGGCTGGCAATAAGGAGTCGCTTGTCTTCCAGACCCGTCACGCGGCACCGCGGCTCGATCCGTTCAACGTTTCGCCGAAAGGCCCCCTGCCCTTTCCGAGCTTTGACGATTGCCTCGATTTCAGTCTGGTCGAGCGCAGCATCTGTCTCAATGTTGGCCTGTATCTTGTCTTCGATGCCGTCGATGATGGTTTCATCATCGGCAATCCCCTGATCTTCGGCCGCAGGGTCGGGATCGAAAGCGCCTAGGCGCATCAGCTCTTCGAGAAGACTCTGATCGATCTTAGTGAGATAGGCAGCCTGATTGCCGTTGCCGGTTGCTTGGATTGGCGCATAGCGTTCGGGAAGAAGGGGCCTCAGGCGTTCGATATTATCTTTGGGTCTGAAAGCTTGTCCTACCGCTGTCCAGGAAACCGGTACGAGCCAGCCATCATTGGACCAGTTTTCGCCGGCGCTTCCAAACTCATCAGGTTTTGGAGCACTGATCGGAAAGCCGGTGACGATGCCATAGTGACCAATTTTGGCATTAGCGAAGGATACAACGACATCACCCGGCCGGGTCTCTCGCATGAATTCGTAGTACTGGCTGCGGGCGCCGTTACTCATTTTCTTTGGCGACCACAGGTATCCCCCTGCGATCTCTTGGCGCGCTGTCTGCTTATGATTGACCCACCAGAAGTTCATAGATGAAACCGTAGCGACCACTGAAGGATCAGAAAACCATAAATATTGATCGGGAGAAACTATACACATCGTGTGTAGAGAGCCGTGCCGCACGAACGAGCTATGCTTTTTCGAAGCATGGTACCCCTTCATTCGTTTTACACGCCAAACAGAACTACTTTCGCGTCCGAGGCTTTTTACGCTCGGTCGGCAAGCTTCGCTTTCCAGTGCATTGCGGATATTTCACGCAACTCAAGAACTTTCCCCATTTGCCCTTTCGCTCGACGAGCCAGCCGTCTGAACATTCTGGGCAGACTGGGAATTTCGCACCACAGCTGCAAAGCAAGGTGCTGCTGTCTGCTTTCGTAGCAGTTGGTAGGTCTTTCCCACATTCACTACAGGGGCTCAGCATTTCGCCACAGAGATAGCGATGCTCGCATTGATAATAGAGGCGACCTTTCTTGGAGGTTTGGGCCAACATGCGGCCGCCACAGGCGCCGCATCGATGTTCGGCGATACCAGCCTCTCCGAGTTCAATGGCGCCGTATTCCGGCTTTTCTACCAGCTCACGGGCAAAGACAGATGGTTTCTCGCGATCGGCAAGGACGATGACAGATTGACGTGCCCGGGTCATTGCAACGTAGAATAGACGACGCTCTTCTGCGTGATCGTAATTTTCAGTTTCTGGCAAGACGAGATCAAGCAGTGGGTCATCGACAATCTCTGACGGAAATCCCATGCGATTGGTAGCAGCGCCCAAGATGATGACATGGTCCGCCTCAAGTCCCTTTGAAGCGTGGACAGTCATAAATCGTATGCTGAGTCCCGGATACTTTGTGCCAAGTCGCGATAGGTTCTCAGGTTGCAAAAACCGGTACCGGCCAAGCAACAAGACGCTCGTTTTCTCGCCGTTTAACTTAGCTGCAACATTCTCCAATGCTGACTGCAGCGACTGGTCTTCCCCGCCACGGCCATAATAAGCGACCTTAATCGAAGGCTCGTCGGTCTTTCCAAAGGGGATGACCTGCTTTTCAATTTGTGACGGGTTCTGGAGCACAAAACTGCGCGCTGGAAGAGCGATCTTGTCTACGCTCCTGAATGTCCGACCCAAATCAACTGTGCTATGCACACCGCTTTGTCCGTCGAACGTGCCACCAAACTCCTTTCCGAAATTGCGCATGAGATGGATGTCCGCACCTGTGAAGCGGTAGATCGATTGCCAGTCGTCACCAACCGCAAAGATACGTGCATCCGTGTGCTGCTGCTTTAGGGCCAGGAGCAGTTTCGCTCTGCCCTCCGAGATGTCCTGAAACTCGTCCACAAGCAAATGGCGATACGGGCTTTGATATCTTCCGGATATGACATGTTCAGTGGCGCGCACAATCATATCTTCGAAGTCGATCCGATCGCCAAGGCGGCGCTGATACGCTTCGAGAAGTGGCTCAAAGATTTTTAGAAATGCGTTTCCGCGTGGGGCATCTTTGGATCTTGCCGCCCGGCTCCGGCAATGCTCGACGGAACTTCCAGAACTCTTGAAATGCCGCAAAAATGTTCCCAGCGTCTGAGTGAACGCATCCACCTGGCCCAATTCAGACAGAGTATCAAAAACCTGATCTTGGGGAATTGGTTGGGCTTCGGCATATGGCGCGATCTTTTCAGCCAGGGCTTCTGTGAGATCGCCTTCAACCCGCTCGTAGCTAAAGGTCTCGATGAGGGTCGTGCCGTGATCCGCATGAACCTTCCGCTTCCATTCCATGCCGGCGAGATACTCGTCCCGATCAACGTAAGGTGCCGTTGAAAGATGAAACGATCCGTCTGCCTTCTTTGATCGCCGCACACCAAAGTGCTCGATATAGATACCGCTTTCCGTCAGCTTGAAGTCCGGTGTGTATGCCTGACGGGTGTTTTCCGGGAGGTCATGTTCGTAGCTTGGCTCATATTCATAGGCGATGCCGTTGAGATACAGCCAGTTTGCGATCTCCCACTCTTCAAAACTTTTGACGAGATCGCCCTTGAGCGTGCGAAGTTCATGGGCTTCGACGTATTGGAAATACTCGTCCTTGGTCTTGAAGTCCCACTCACTTTTGTAGGGCCAGTAAAACTCGGAGAACCACTTGAGGAGCAATGATCCAAGACCAGGCTTTGACGCGACATCGTTGAACAAGATATCCCGTAACAACGCCCCAAATAGTTTGTCATCACTGGCATGGGGCGCCAAGGCTGGCGATCCGTTTTCGACTTCCCGGATGATCCGGTTGCCCAGAGCATGGAATGTGAGCGCATCCACAACAGCGCCAGACCGCTCTTCTATCCGATCCGCCATCTCAGCCGCAGCGGCTTTCCCAAAAGCCATGAGAAGAATTTCTTCTGGTTTGCGGATTTCCCGCTTGATCAGATAAGCCGCTTTGGCAGTTATGACGCTTGTTTTACCTGAACCGGCACCCGCGAGGACAAGCGTTGCATCCTCATCGGTGACAACCGCCAATCGCTGCTCCGGTGTCAGTGGGTTGGACTCAATCGTGTCCATGAATTCCTGAACCTCTGCCAACTCGGTCTCGGTAAAGGCTTCAATGGCTGTGTCGCGCATACGCTGTGGCGCCTTTTGGAACCGCATCACTGCATCCAGTACCTTGCGCTGACCGTCAGGCAGTACGCCGTCCGGGATGCTCTCCGGGAGCGTGCTCAGAACTTGGCTTGCCCAAGCGAGAAATGGCTCCAGAAGACATGCGGATGGATAGCGCCTAGGTTGTTCAAGGCGCTCCACGACCTCTGCCAACTCTCGCAGCTCTGCATCTGCTTTGTCTACTTGTTCGACGAAGTGATGGCGCCAGGCAGCATTCAGGGATGAAACAAAAGCACCGGCATCAGCCCGGCTTACACCTGCCACTGAGATGTCATTCCCGCCCTTTAGGGAAACGACCACCGTGGGGAAGCCTAGGGTCTTTGTGACCGATGACGGACGTGTCAGCTTAGAAAAACTCACCTCCTGGGGATACTTCCCCCTTAGGCTTAGGCTATTCTCCAAAATTTCCGCGCCGCGATAGCGGTATCCACACAAAGACAGGAACAGACCCACAAGTCTGCTTCGTTGGATCTGTTGGGTTCTCTCGGACTGCATCTTGGGTGTTTTCGCTCTGCCTGCTACCTCTCGTTGTACAGAAGAATCTGGCAACAGAAAGGCTTAGCCCAGTTGTGTCACTCTCGATCTTTGCGATTGATAGAACGACGGGTGTTGTCCGTAAGAGCAAAGAATAACAGTGGATTTGCTTTTCTCACTATTTCACGACTAATTTAGACACTGGTCCCAATGCCTAAGGGGATATTCGAAACGCTTCAGCAGTATCGAGCTTGCGGTAACCGCGACCGCGCACCAGCAGGCTCCAGATTGCGATACCTCCCTCCGGAATACCGGCGACAGTCCAACGCATATCCATTTGCAATCATAACGGCACCAATGTCGTGGCCTTCTTCCGTGAAGCAGACGCCAACCCATCGGTCATAGGTACGATCACCATTCAGCTCGCAATTCAAAGTTTTGCCCCGCAGGTAACGTTTCATTGCGGCGGTGGCTTCGTTGCCAGCTTGTGTTCCGTTTTCTGGCGCATCAACGCCATTTAGGCGGATTGGCACACCTTTAACGACCACGGTATCAGCATCGCGGACCTTCGTTGCTTTGCCCGTCACAATCTGAGCGGCGCTGGCAAAAGACGCCAAGCAAACGAATGCGACAGTTGCGGCGGTAAGAACGCGTTTCATAAAACAATCCATCTTGGCTATTAGTGGCAGTGCAGTGGTTTGGAGCCTGCATGACAGCATTGGCCGCGAGGGCTTGATTTTCTGCAACCGCCACTGTGCTGCATTTCATTTTGGCTCTGGAATTCAACGTCCATGGAATCCATTGCTACAGCAGGTGTACTCACGAGAAGTGCAATCGAGCACATAACTTTAATTGTAATTTTCTTCATTTCGAACTCCGAAGCATCTGTTGTGTCAGAGCGGTGCTTCTAAGACACCACGCTTCTAAGGCGCTATGCGTCTGACGCATCAAAAATATGCACAGCAAGCGCAGTAAACTTTCGAAATTCGGCCAAAGTTTGTGGATTTAATGCCAAAGCTTGGGAAGTAACCTTGCTGAGAAGGATTGCGGCGGCGTTTGCCCGTAGACTTAGCCGTAGCGGTGCATCTGGCGGCGTCTCGCAGCCTTTGGGTGGGTTCTATCTGATTGATTGAATGACGGGCCTTGGACACGATGAAATAGATGTGGGGTATGTCATTGCATACTGAAAGATAGAGCAATTAACCTAAGGTTAACCATAGCCTTGCAAGGTGCGCCTTTGGAGCAAAAGATACTTCAGGAACCCGAGAAATGAACATTTGTTTGGCATCTGGGTCATCTATATTTGGTAAGAAACGTACATCGCCGAACGCGAGCAGCCGACCAGCCCGGAGGTTACGAGGGTTTTCCGAAGACGCGCTGCGCGGGCTCGAAGATCTCGATGCACGCATGCCCCCACCTGATATAGAGATAAAGCCCGGCTTCACACCATATTACAAAAAGACCGAACGGCTTTCCAAGGAAGCGTCTGCCGGTGGTGGTTTGCTTATCGACAGCGAGGGCAACAGCCGAGCAATCAATCACGATCAAGGGCGACATCTCTGTCTTTGACGGCGATACGCTAGAGATTGGTCCTATGTTGAAGAGGCTGCACGGCATCGAACCCCACCCAACGTGCCCATGAGGAGTTCTTTAGTGCGCGCCAAAAACGCTAGCGGAAGGCGATCGTCGCGCCTGGCAGGTCGATGCCATCGAGCCGGGTGGTCCAGCGGTCGCCGGGCGATATCGGCACTGCGTCAGTCAAGGTTCCTGTGGTAATGATCTCCCCCTCCCCGATGGGCGTTGCACCGTGGTCGGTTTCCAGCGTGTCGAGAAGATAACCGAGCGCCCTTAAAGGACCGTCCAGAACATCTGCGCCGCAGCCCGTCAGCCGCTTGCCGTCCGGCCCTTCAAGCAAGATACGAAAGCGCGGTAGCTGGTTGATGATTGATTGCGTCATGGGCAACCGCGGGCCGAGATAGAGCGCGCTGTGCAGGCCGAAAGCGGCGGCACTGTCCGCGCCGGAAAAACGCCAGTCAGGGAAGGGCGAAAATACGATCTCAAACCCGTGTGATACCCAATCGATGCACGCGGCAAGCTCAACCTCGCTCATTCCAACCTGGGGCGCGGACTTCAAGCCAAAAGCAATCTCGGGTTCAAGCCGAGGTTCGGACACCGGCGGCAAAGTGTGCAGCCCATCACCAATCTCGTGCAGAGTTGTATCCCACACCGGCCCCCACATCGGGCCCGAGACGCCGTAGATCGGCCAGATCGTGCGGTTTGTGAAACCAATCTTGCGGCCCACCTGCCTCTCGCCCCGAGCCTCGCGAAGCTCGGTGATCTCACGTGCGATGCGATACGCGGCTTCGTCATCAAAGGCAGGGTCGCCATCGGAAATTGGTGCGATCTGGCAACCTGTATCATAGGCTTTAAGAAGCTCAGCGGTATAAGCCTCAATTGCGGTATCCGCCATCGCACCTGTCATCCAAGAATCCCTTTGCAGCGCCTGGCTGCACTGATGTTTGCTTCAGGGAACAGGCCGAAGTAATGGACTGACCAGCTTTGCCGGGTGCCAATTTTCCTGTCCGTTGTCATGCAGAACTTTGATCAGCAGCCCGTTTTCCGATCCGACCAGCAAGTCGATGACCTTGCCCGGTGATGGATCAAGATTAGTGCCTTCGCCAAAGGCTACGATTACACGCGTTCCCGTCTTCATGCAGTGTTCTTAGCAAACTTGCGAATGATCGGTAAATGGTGATCGCATGTCGCAAGGTAGAGGCCAGATTTTTAACTGTCATGGAATACCGTTTCCATATCGAGAACGCTTTGGGTCCTTTCCGGAAACAATGGGCTGCCGTGGGGGGCGCTGAGCGCGGGTCGAGAGGATTCTGGAAAACCTCTAGGGGACATCACTAGAACCGGCAATTCATCAAGTTTCCTCAATAGCTTGTTGCATTTCTTCTGGGGATTTGCGCGAGACGACAGACGGCCGTTTTGACGCGGTTTCATCTAAATGGTGGCCCAACTTATAAACGCTAAATCATAGAATCCATAAATCAGTCAATTCAGTCCGCATTGTCCGGCCGACTTCCACCACCTGGCTCAGCGGCACAATACAGCGCGCAGCTAACTAGTCGATCCGGGCTTCGATCTGGAGCGCACCCAAGGGCACGGCAACCTGGAGATCGTTCTGGGGGAACCCAGGAAACCCAGATTCCTTCCTTATCCATGTATCCATGTATATCCATTTCTTTTTCCGAGCAATGGATGCAGATAACCCCATGTTTTCGTTTAACTAATATCCAAAATATCCATGTATCCATCAAAACTAGAGTATCGGTAGTCTATAAAAAATGAAAAAGGTAAAAAACACCGGAATGCAGCACGGGCCGCCCTCGGAGAGCGAAAAAACACATATTTCACTATTTGCACATGGGTTTATAGGAAATTCAATGGATAGCTGGATAAGTATCCCGTAGGCTGTTGATTTAATTAATGTAATCCGCATCTCTCAGTTACTCCTAAGAAATGGATATTTGGCCTAAAACCGAAAAGCAGGCCCGGTTTCCGCCTAAACGAATTGTAGACCACACGCCGTAGAACTCTCTACCAAAGAAAAACCCGCCTTTCGGCGGGCTTTCACTCGTTTGTGGATCGCTCCAGATTCGGACTCTATCAGCCTAAAAGGTCCTCCTCCTGGGCCTGCTCGCCGACCGGAATCCAACGCGGCCCGTCCACTCCGTCGCGGGCATACCAAACCACTTGGCTGCGGTTGTCGAACCGGATCACCTTGCCGATCTGCTCCCACCCACGAACGTACTTGAGCGCCTTGCCGTATGTCCGGGGGTCGGTCTTGCCGAACGCAGTCAGAGACTCGTCCAGGTGGCACGCCAGGTACGCCTCTTTCGCGGTCACCATATTGCGGATCACCAGCGTCTCGTCGCCCTCGTACTCGTCCAGGGTCATGCCATCGGCGTCCAGCATCACGTCACACTGGCGCTCCGGTTTATCCAGCCACTCCTGGACGACCAGGGCGATCTCCTCGGGCACAGTGCGCTTCCGGCTCTGCTCGGCAACCGCGTCACGCTCGTCGGCCACAGCGCCATCCAGATCGAGGAACAGGTGCCCGTGGGGCTGCTCCTCACGCATGTCCAGATACCGCTGATACGCCTCGCCCCAGATCAGGTGGCGCTCAGCCCGCAGGCCGTCACGGTCCACGCGCTTGTGCTTGTTCAGCGGCGAGCGCCAGACGTGGAAGCGGCGGGTCGAGGTCGGATCGGTCAGGTAGTCGTCATCGTTCGACGTGCCGCCGAAAAGGAACTGCCGGTAAAACACGACCTCGCGCTTGCCGTAGGCCAGGCGGTACTCATCCTTGGCCGAGGAAAGCTGCATCTTGAGCGTGTTCGAGTCCACTTTCTTCGCGGCGGTCATCTCCGCCAGTTCGACCAGCCGGTAGGCTCGGGTCTGCTCGATCAGGCGGCCCGTATCATCTAAGCCCGACTTCAACTCAGTCACGAACTCCTCCAGGAAAATCTCCTGGTAGAAGGTTGATTTACCGGAGCCGGTCAAGCCCTCGATCACAGGCATCCAGTCCACCTTGCAGCCCGGCTCGTAGGTCCGCGCCACGGAGCCGACGATGAACATCGCCGGACTTTCGCGGTGGAACGGTGTGTCAGGCAGTTTAAGGTAGCGGATGCCGTAGGTGTCGAGATTGCCGGTCGGCGAACCTTCGGCCTTCCAGCGTCTCCAGCAGTCCTCTATGTCCTGCTTCACAGGGTTGATCGGGTTCTGCATCCCCGCCGCAACCACGGCCCGCTGGAGCGTCACGTTGGCGAAGTCCACCTCGTAGCCGCCACGGGCTTCGTTCCCCGAGCAGATCAGGTCGATGGCAATGTCGTCCTGCTCCTCCCAGCGGCGGCCTCGCTTCCGGTCGCGCCGCTCCACATTGCGGGACGGCGTCTCGATCTTGGGCGCGCGGATCGGCTTGAAGCAAACCGGGTCCTGGGTGAACTCGTTGTAGCCCACGCAATCCTTCATCCGCTTATCGTTCGAGATGATGAGAGCGGCGTTGTTGAGGCTGGTATCCAGGCCGCCCGCGCCGCCCTGCCCTTTGCGGCGGAAGTTCGTGCGCCAGTCAGGCCCTTTCTTCTTCTTCGGCTCTTCGTCATCCGGCAGATCCTCCAGGTCATCAATGCCCAGTAGATCGACTGCCTCGTCATCGAGGTCAGCTTTGTCTGAAATTTGTGCAGGTTTTTCGGACTCGTCCTCGTCATCGAGGTCATCGAGTTCGTCAACCGTGGCATCCATCTCCGCGTATTGCTCGGCCACCACTTCATCCTGGCCGTTCGCGAACTCGATCATCGCCTTCGTAGACGGCCAGTTCATCGGTGATGTGCCCTCGCGCACGTCTTTGTCGAGGTGCCCGAACATATGAATACGCGTCAGGTCGAAGGCGTTGTGCTGGCCCTCTGCCGGATCGTTCGCGTGGAAAGACTGGAGGAACAGCCCGTCGTCCATGACCACGGCACCAGACGCACCGTCAGCCGGGGCGTAACGGTAGCGGGCCTCGGCATTCTCGTCAGGCTCGTAAACCTCGGGAATGTATTGTGCGATGGCGTCCTCGACGGTGAACGCGCGGCAGAACGGGCCGATCGGGTTCGGTTTCTCGCGTGGGTCCTCCATCTTGGCATCAGGATCGAAGCCTGCGCTCCGCTCCCCCTCCTGGCGCGGTAGGTTCACCGGATCGGTCCACTCGGGATGGTCCGCCAGGAAGTCGTCAACGTCCAGGATTTCACCCGTGTTCCGCTCAGACAGGAACTCTTGACCTTTCGAGATCGAGGGCCGGAACATGATCTGGTTCAGGTCAAACGACTTGAGGTCAACCAGTTCGAGTCCCTCGTCCGGGTACTCGGCGATGTAGCGGGTCATCAACCTGTTGATCGCGTTCGCCTCGACCGGCGTTGCCATACGGTTGAATGGCAGGCTGAGCCGCCAGCGTGGTTTCTCCGGGATATGCGACCGCGACGTGTGCATGTGGAAATCCCAACGGACGATCTCTGCCAGCCCGTCGCGGATGAACTCGATCTGCTCATGCGTCGCGTGGTCGAAGTCGAACACCAGGCCCCAGCGCCCTACGACTTCGGCCTTCCGGCGCTTCGTGCCACTGTAGACAGAAAACGACCAGTTACCGGCGCTTGCCTTAACCTCATTCTTCGCGCCTTTTTCGAGCGCGAGGTACTGCGCCAACGTCATCGTCTCAGCCACATCGGGCGTGTCCAGCATCGCGTAGAGCCGACCCGTCGAGGTGTCTTTCATCTTGATCTTTGACAAGACGAGGTTTCGTGTGGTGCCAAGCGAGATAGCGAGGCGATGCTTATCGTTCCGCTTTTTTCCGTTCGAGCTTTTTACACTGGGACAACTACGGTTGGATGTATCTATAGCTTCATTCTTTGCACAACATACGTTCATCTGCCGGCCTCCCTTGCCTGCAGCTCAGACCAATTTATGTGCATTCCCCAAAAATCGAGTTGAGGCAGATTTTCAGGCGGAGACCCAATCTCGAGGGTGCAAAAGTAACCTCCGCCAGCTTCTTCGATTTCCCAGTGGACATGAGCCAGCAGGGCTTTCCCGACCCCAATCACGCGAGCCAACTCTTCCCTTTTTGAGCTCTCATGTTTTGCGAAGAAAACTGCTGCCTGGAGATCAAACCCGATCTGAGTGAGCTGCTCGATCCTCCCCCACTCCAAGTCTTGAAGGATTTCCGGTGCGATCGTGCGGCTAAATTCGGCGGGCCAACAAATGCCAGCATCTGCCTTGCAACCAGTCTCATCGTTTTTTCCGTTCAGCACCTTCAGGTCTCCTGCCAGGAAGTGGAATCCACCAACAGATCCGAAAAAAGCGGCGCTCCGTAGTTCCGGATTGGCGGATACTGTTGTTCTTCAGACTTGGTTGGCCAGCTCAGGAAGCGATACAAATCAAAGCTTTCCGGTTTCACCTTGCGAAACAGAGGCGCCAGATATTCGGCCAGCTCACTCGCAAAAAACCTTGAAGCGTCATAGGCCTCAGCTGGTCGTGTCAGCTCAAAAAAGGGAAAAATGAAACGGACGTCGGCATGGCGGTCGGAGTGCGAAGACAAAACATGCATATACCACGCGAAATCTCCGAGTGCACCTTGCTTAGACTGGATTTCGTCCAGCTCATCCGGGGTCAAACCACCTACGTCGAGCACCACACAAGAAACACCCACCAAGTTGAAATGGCCATCGGAGTCCATTTCGTATTTCGAAGGGCTCCAGAATCCGGATCGCGGGCAAGTCGGATTGTGATCGACCGCGGCTTCGGACTCGTTGGCGAGATCACTGACCGCGTGACTATCGCCCCCATCACGAAACTTGTTCGTGAGTTCCAACCAAGAAATATCTTCGCTCTTGGCCTGGGAGAGGTTCCCGAACGGCGTCTCTGTAAAAGTCACGGGGATCCGCAACTTGTTCAGGCGATCGATATTGTCAGCGTGACTGACCAAGCTATTCATCATCATTTCATTTTCTCTCTTTGTGTTGGCTGAAGCCGAGCGGAAACATCCGCTGTCACGCAGACACCGCCCGGAATTTCAACTTTTTAGTGGTTTGAGAAACAACCGTTTCACGGATAGGTGACGGTGCTTCTGACTGTGGTGAGCCCTTACAGCTTAGTTTGGCGCCTCACTTGAAGGGTTTTTTGTCGTTATCTCGTCAAAATGCCTGTCAGCGGACACGGCGAAATAAGACGCTGCTCGCGAGTTCATGTGCCTACGCATTGCCATTTCCTTCGATGACGTGTTCGTCCATCCAGGCGTCCAGATCGGAGCGCCGGTAAATCACGCACCCAGACACTTTTATGTACTTCGGGCCGCCGTCTCGCATATGGCGCATGCGAAGCTTGGCCAGTGTCGATTCAGACAAGCCTGTGTACAGCGCAGCTTGTGAAGGGCGCATGTTTGCTGCTTGGGCAGGCGCCTCGTATTTACTTGTTCCGTTGTGCATCTTTTCGTGCCTCCAGTATCCACTCTTAGTTGTAGATAGCCATGCGATGCACCCATATTCAAGAAGAATTTCTTATTTTATCTAGCAAAAACAAAAGCTTGACGACTCTACCGTAGAATTTTCCACGAATGTGTGAATTAGATTTGCAGCGCAATCAGCCGCTTAGACGATCTTTCAACAACTCGTTGAATCCATTCACCTTTTACTTGACGTAGCGTAAACCATACAACATCTGACCGCACAGCGACGCATTTTGCAGATAATCGCGCTGGAAACTCCTAAGTGTTCTTCGGCTCACAGCATCATTTGGTGTGATTCGATTCGCCCCAACACAACATGTTGATGCAAAACCCCAGTTGGCTTGGCTGAGATGTCCCGCATTTGAAGTCACACTTGCGCGCGTGATCTGCTTCACAGACTCACAAACGTCAGGCGTCTAGGTTTGGTTCCAGAAAGGCACAACAATAGTTCCGGAGATCAAACCAATGCAACACGGCCCTCTAATTCAATCCAGAGAATTCGGTCTGCCCTCAGGCGACCGCCATTCGATCGCTCAGCAAGTATTCGGTGGGTTCCTAAACGTGGTGCGCCACAGCAGCGAGATTCAAGCCTTGGTGAACCGGTATCATCGGCACTGACCACTCTAAGAATCCATGAGTGCTAACGTCCTTGCGGAATGACGGCGGTTCGTGCCTCGCTTCACCGAGTTCTTCAACATATCAACTGTTCTTATATTTTAGGAGACTAAAGTACCGGGGTTCCACGTCAGGAGCTGAGCGCGATGAGTTACTTGAAAACCGCAATGTTGATGGCCGCCATGACGGCTCTGTTCATGGGTCTTGGTTATCTACTGGCCGGAACCGGCGGCATGATTATTGCCTTGGTGATGGCTGCGGGGATGAATGCTTTCACCTGGTGGAACTCCGACAAGATGGTTTTGCGGATGCACAATGCGCAGCCAATGCCATCAGGAGATCGTCTCGGATTATCAAAGATGGTGGAAGACCTCGCCAGAAATGCCGGCATGCCAGTGCCGGCGGTCTACCTCATAGACACTCCACAGCCGAACGCATTTGCGACTGGAAGAAATCCCGAAAACGCCGCCGTAGCAGTGACAACGGGTCTGATGCAGTCGCTCTCGCGGGAAGAACTGGCAGGCGTTGTTGCGCACGAACTGGCACACATCAGAAATCATGACACAGCCATTATGACCGTCACCGCAACATTTGCGGGTGCCATTACGATGCTGGCCAACTTCGCGATGTTCTTCGGTGGTCGCAGGGATAACGGCATTGGTATTGTTGGCACGCTTGCGCTGATGATTCTGGCACCAATGGCAGCCGCCCTGGTCCAGATGGCGATCAGCAGAACTCGAGAATACGCCGCTGACCGCACCGGTGCGGAGATATGTGGCCAACCGCTTGCCCTCGCCTCCGCGCTGGAACGCATTCAACAGGGCGCTTCGCGGATCGACAACATGACCGCGGAAAGAAATCCGGCAACGGCCCATATGTTCATCATCAATCCTCTGCATGCCTATAAGCATGACAATCTGTTTTCGACGCACCCATCGACGGCAAACCGGATTGCAGCCCTGAGGCAGATGGCTGGCGAAGACCGGTCCTCAAGAAATGTTAGGATGCGCCCTGGACCGACAGGAGCCCGGCAATCCGGTCCTTGGAGTTGATCGGAACACTCACTCCCTGATCGAGACGGACGCTGTAAATGCGCCGATGCTGCTTTAACGGCTACGGCGTGCAAGATATGCTTCCGATATGGCGCAACTGCTTATCGTTTATCACTCGCGCACCGGCGGCAGCCGTCAGATGGCCGAAGCGGCCTATTCAGCTGCACGGACAGAAGTGAATACCACTTTGAAAACTGCCGCAGACGCAAAGCCTGACGACCTACTGGCCGCGGACGGCTACATCTTTTGCGCGCCCAAGAACCTCGCTGCCGTTTCAGGGGTCATAAAAGACTTCTTTGACCGCTGTTATTATCCGGTTCTCGGTCGCCTAGAAGGCAGGCCCTATGCTCAGATGGTCTGCGCTGGTTCAGACGGCGAAAACGCGGCGCGTCAAATCGCTCGTATTGCGACGGGGTGGCGATTGCGGGAGGTCCAAACTCACCTCATCGTTTGCACGCACGCGCAAACACCGGAACAAATTCTAGCCGAAAAGACAATTCCGGAAGATCAGTTGGCGCTTTGCTGCGATCTTGGTGCCGCAATGGGCGCAGGGCTCTCCATGGGAGTTTTTTGAAGCATCGTGAAAGCCAGTGCCGCCGATTAAATACAGCTAGTGAAACAACGGCCGGTTATCCTGTCGCTCTCAACTGCAATCGGCTGTGCCAGTACTTAACATAAGGGGCTTACACAGCTTCGGGCGGCGCTGCATTTTCCACTAAAGCGGACGTTGAACTTTAAAAAAGCTACGTCTGGAAAGCGGGACGAAACCGACAGTGCTTCATCATCGAAATTCGAAGAACCCATTGTTCGACCCTACCGAGCCAAATCCTCCAACATCTTGCAAGAGACAGAGCCAGCTTTACAGTTGGCCGTTAGTTGTTTGAGAGCGGCTTCCAAAGCTTTCAATTCTGCAATCTTAGATCGCACCGCACTCAAGTGCGCGGTTCCAATGTTTTTCACCATGGCACAGTTGTCGTTTTCACCTTCGGACAGAGACAACAAACCCTTGGCTTCCGTGATCGAAAAACCAAGATCACGGCACCGTTTGATAAAGCGCAGCCGACCCACTTCCTTGTCTGAATACACTCTCCGGCCATTTGCAGCACGTCTCGGAGCAGGAACAACGCCTTCCCGTTCGTAGTACCGGATCGTTTCTATCGGGACACCGCTTTGACGTGCCGCCTCTCCAATCGCGATCATGTGAACATTTCCTTCTTGATCCTGTAGTCGCTACAGGATGCATAACGGTGGCATGGAAACAAGTCTCGACCAGTCATCTGAAGTTCAGTCAAACGGGCCAAGCCGCATCGTCATCGGTTTTGCCGGACTGCTGGCGCTTGTCTCGGCGTCGTGTTGCGTATTGCCAATTGGCTTTTCGATCCTTGGCTTGGGCGGAACGTGGCTATTGTATTTGGGACCATTCGTTGCCTACCGCGTTCCCATCGTTATCGTCGTAGGGTTCGTTCTGGCATGGGCTTGGTTTCGCGTCTTGCGACGGTGGGCCTGCGCGTCACGTCGTCGTTCCACACTCGTGATCCTGTTAGCAACGACGGTATTCTTTCTGGCCGCTGCAACCGCCCCTCTGTGGGAGCAGGAAGCAACGCGCACGATGTTCGCACTTTGGAAGGCGTCACGACCATGAACAAGCCAGTCTGGGCAAGCTACATGGGTTCACTGTCCGCGCTTGGTGTAGCGACATGCTGCGTCCTGCCAATGACGATGATGCTGTTGGGACTTGGAGGAAGCTGGCTTGCTGTGTTTGGAAAGATTGCCGCTGCCAGTTTTTACGTATTGGCCATCGCTACTGCGCTTTTGATTGCTGCATGGGTTTTGTGCCACAGACAAGGCTCTCTGCCTCATATGAACGGATGGCTGCTCGGGAGCACCGTTCTGACTGTACTCGCATGGGTGATCGTTTTTAACGAGGCCCGTATCAATGACTTTCTCATAACCCTGATGTGACACCATGAATGACCTGAACATAAAGCTGGAAAGCGAAATTACCTGTCCTGAGTGCGGCCATGCCGCAGTCGAGACCATGCCAACGGATGCCTGTCAGTGGTTCTACGAATGCGCTTCATGCAAAACCGTTTTGAAACCGTTGCCCGGAGATTGCTGTGTTTTTTGCTCCTACGGAACGGTAGCCTGCCCACCTATTCAACAGGGAAAAAACTGTTGCGGTTAATGGCTGCTTTGGGGCTCGATGCAGCCATTCGACCGATTTAGGCACATGGAACGATACTTCTCCACGGATATGCCAGGTATTCTGTTCGTCAGAAACGTCCTGTTGTTCAGCCTGGCTGCACTGATTCCAGTTCTCTTTCTCTATGTCTTTCTTGCCCCGGGCTTTGGTTCAGCATTGGTCGGAGGGGGCCCCACGCTTGGACGGTTTCTCAGACAGGTTGCAACCAACGGTCTGCCGGTCGTCTTTGCCATCAACTATGTGAGCTTCTTCCTTTTCGCCGTCTCGCAACAGCGATCCGGAATTAACCGCGATCCAAGCATATTTTTACTGGTGGATGTCGGGGTTCGGGTCTTCCTGTTTCTTGCGCTGCACGCTCTCATCTACGTTTTTTCGGCGGATTGGTTCGGGTCGTTCGGTGGCAGTCGCAAAACGGCGTTAAGCGTAGTCGCGCCCACGCTCGCACGCTCAGCGTACTTCGAGAATATCTCAGGTGTTTATTTGTACGCCACAATGGTCAGCGCGCTGCCGCTCTACTTAACAACAATCAAACAGTCACAGGCCCTACGTCCATACGTTCGACTTGGTCCGCGGAATGTTGCCGTGACCATTCTTGCCGTGCTGAGCTTTGGGTTTTCTGTAGCGTTGTTGACGATCGTCGCCCAAACTATCGCCCACTGGCAAGGCTAGGTGGCCGAATATGTACTCTGAGCCTGGCGATTTTGCCGCTCACGAGCGAATGCAAAGAGCCACAGACCGACGAGAGCGGCGCTCCACAAGGCGTTCCAACTAGCCATAGACAGCGTGAGAAATTCCCATGCGACCTCGTCACACATCACCAGAGTTGATGGACCTGATGATGCTGACGGAAGGAGGTCCGATCCGGAAAGGTTCGACAGATCCCGCCCTGAACTAGTGCAAGATGTCGGACCCTGCCACCAGTCTCGTTCGACACCGGTGTGATAAACGCCAACGGCGGATGTCGTGGCGGCGGCTGCAGCGCCGGTAACCAGCAGACCTATAGGTGAAAATCCGACGGCCAGGAGGGCACCGGCAGCAATTGCCACACCATGCGGATATCTTTGCCAGATGCACATCGCGCAAGGCGCGTATCCGAGCGCCTGAAAAATGAATGCGGTCGTTAGAAGAATAAAGGATCCACCAGCAGCGAGAATGCCAAGTTGTTTGCCGTTCATTTGCGCCTCTTTGAATCAGTTTGATGTGGGACTCGAACCGCAATAGTGAGTCCAAGCCTACTTCCTCCGTTTCTCGTCCCGCTCGGCTATTTGCCGGTCAGCAACTTTTTCCGGGCGACATAGTCGTCCGCCTCGATCTCGCCCTTGGCAAAACGCAGGTCGAGTTCGCTCATGGCATCAGATTTTCCCTGATTGTGGTCTCCGGCGTTAGAACTGCGAACGAACCAAATGATACCTGCGACCACCAGACCCAATACAATGATCCAGAGGATCGGACCGAACATCATGCCCATTCCATACCCCCAGCCTGCCATATGGCCGTAGCCATCCGGATCGGCCAAGACCGGTGTAGCGAACAACGCTGCAAGTATCCCTAGTCTATACATTTTGTACTCCATGTGGACTGACGAAGGATATACGTGCTCAACGTCCTGATTTCACGGCGAGAAATGTATCAGTTTGTAAAGTTGACCAGCGCCACGACTTGACGATAACCAGTATTTGGCATGGACTAACTACGGGCGCGGCATGGATTCCAAAAAGCGATCGACCCTTTTTACGCTCGGCGCGATTGTTGCAGGATATGCAGCCCTGCGCACCATACCGTCTCTTATGCCGGAGAAATTGGAACTCGAACCGCTCGAAAACCCGACCGGCTTTCGGAAGTATGTCGCGGGCGATACGTCGGGCGCGTTTGATCTCTTTGTGGGGCTGGACACACCAGAGGGTGCCGAGATTGTCGCGCGCAAGGAAGCCGCTTTCCAACGTGTGTCAGACAATATTTGCGGCGCACTCTATGGTGAACTCGAAACAAACGCGGCCAGAGTGCCGATGGCGTCATTCTCAGATTACTACTGTCCATACTGCCGCGTTCAAACCAAGCGGCTGGCGGAGATGACAAACTCGATGCCAAATGAAGTCTCGGTTGCCTGGCATGAGCTTCCTCTGCTGGGTGACAGCTCAAACCTCGCTGCCAAAGCTGCCTTGGCAGCGAAACGTCAAGGTGCATATGTTTCGTTCCACGAGAAACTGATGAAAACACCGTTTCAGGCCTCGCCTGAATATCTGTCCCGCCTCGCCGACGATCTTGGCGTCGATAAAGATCAATTGGTTTCGGACATGGAGAGTGCCGAGGTAGTTCGAGAACTGGAAAATAGCTCCGCTCTTGCGCAGTTGTTCGCCTTTGTTGGCACACCGGCACTCGTCATCGGACGTACTGTTGTTCAAGGGCAAATCAGCGATAAGATGCTCCGAGAAATCATCAGTCTGGAACGCGTGGAGGGTTGGGATGCAGCCTGTATCTCAGCGTGATTCCATTCACCCCAAAACGACCTTTCGCAAAGAGCGTACAATGAGAATTGGAGACCGCTTGCATAGAAGACATTTCCTGGCGTTTGTTGCGGGTATCAGTGTGATGCCCGGTCTTGCTCGGGCGGTGACCCGCGACATCTGGTCGGCTCTGGAGGTTGCTAACGCGCTTGAGGGCGAAGCCGTTTCCCTGATCGATGTGCGTACTCGCGCGGAATGGACCGAGACCGGTCTGGCGAAGGGCGCATGGCCTATCAGCATGCACGAGCGAGGTTTCGAACAGCGGTTATTTGCAGCCCGTGATCTTTCTGCCGAAAAACCCGTCGCTCTTATCTGCGCCACCGGGGGTCGCAGTGCGCAGTTGCTCGCGGCCCTCAAACGTTCCGGATACCCGGGCTTCATCGACGTCTCGGAGGGCATGCTTGGGTCTCGCCGCGGTCCTGGATGGATCGCGCGCGGCTTGCCGCTAACCGATCTTGAGACGGCTCTCGCTGCGCTCCCTGAAGCGCTACGCTGAGTAGTGAAACGCGCCACGGCTTCCCGGTTTTCTATGTGCCTTTTGGCGCTTGTCGCCTCTTTGGTTGCACTCACATTTTCCGAGGCAGCTCGTGCTGCGGAGTCGAACGTCTTTTCCAACCCGGCTGTTACCGCTCGACTTATCTCGGCTGAAGACGGTATCGCCCCGGACGCTGTCTCTGTCTCCCTTGGGTTGATCCTTGAATATCGTGAAGGTTGGAAAGGGTATTGGCGAACGCCTGGTGAAGTCGGGCTGGCTCCCGAAATCGACTGGACGGGCTCATCCAATCTCGCTTCAGCGGAAATCCTCTGGCCCGCACCGGAACGCTTTGAAGCCTTTGGCATCGAGAATTTCGGGTATTCGGGCGAGGTCGTCCTCCCAATCCGGGTGATGTTGGAAGATCGAGGCGAGCCTTTAGAATTGCGCGCCCGCGTGGCGCTGTTGACGTGCTCCAACGTTTGCGTACCGCACACCTTCGATCTCGCTTTGGACCTGCCCCACGGCACAGGTATTGATCGAACATCTGCCAACGCAATCGCTACTTTCGTTTCTCAGGTGCCGGCCTTGCCAGAGGAAAGCGATATTGAGATCGATACAGTCGCCCTTGATGCACAGACCTCCTCGCTCTTTGTGACCGCACGGAGCAGCCAACCATTCCAGACGGTCGATGTCTTTCCCGAGTTCGGACCACTTGTAACATTCGGCAAACCGGATTTCCGGTTCAGCCGTGACCGATCAGAGCTTTGGGTTCGGATTCCCCTGAATGCGTGGTCGGACGATCACGCAGCGCCTCTCGTGACCGTCACGGACGCGGATCGGGCGGTTACGGCTCCCGTGGTGTTGAGTGCGGACATCCCTGCCCCGCCATATGCCCGTGCCGCATCTGGAAGCGGCACGTTTCAGCTGGTTTTGATTGCAGCGATCGCTTTCCTCGGAGGGCTGATCCTCAATGTCATGCCCTGCGTTCTTCCCGTCTTGTCGATCAAGCTCGCCTCGGTTCTGAAAGTGTCGGACCAGCCCCAACGTGTGATCCGCAATGGCTTTCTGTTTTCAGCTATTGGTGTTCTGACATTCGTCTGGATGCTCGCGGTGCTTGTTCTCGTTCTCAAATGGATCGGCGTTTCGGTCGGCTGGGGTATCCAGTTTCAGAACCCCATTTTTGTCGCTTTGATGTTCATCGTGGTCGCCGCTTTCGCCGCAAACCTGTTCGGCCTGTTCGAGATCGCCTTGCCTGTGGGCATTCAGGACCACCTCGGTGCGGGGAGCGGTCGCGCCGGCTATGCTGCCGATTTCGGGACCGGCCTGCTTGCGGCAATTCTTGCCACGCCATGCTCCGCTCCGTTTCTCGGGACAGCGATTACATTCGCTCTGGCCGGTAACGCGGTCGATGTGCTCGTCGTCTTCACGGCACTCGGCATCGGCTTGGCTTCGCCTTACGTCCTGATCGCCGCGCGTCCTGCACTGATCGAACGTTTACCACGTCCCGGACGCTGGATGCTGTATGTAAGGATATTGCTCGGTGCCCTCTTGCTCGCGACTGCCGCCTGGCTTCTTTTCGTTCTCGTCGGTGTAGCCGGGTGGCGTGCGGCGGTTCTGGTCGCCGCCTCCGCCTTCGTGCTCATCCTTCTGGCCATGACGGAATGGTCATCCGTGTCTCTTCGGCGCATCTTGATGGCCGCCAGCCTCGCAATACCGCTCGTTGGTGTCGGGCTGTTCTCTTCGCAACAACGTTCCGAGACTTCTACCGGGACCCCCTATTGGCAGGCATTTGTTCCGCAGGACATCGCTCGGCACGTATCTGAGGGCCATACAGTTTTCGTGGATGTCACGGCTGATTGGTGCCTCACTTGCAAGGCCAACAAGACGTTTGTTCTGGATCGCGGTTTGATCGCTGACCGGCTTGACGACGAGGCGGTTATCGCGATGCGGGCCGACTGGACGAGACCTGACGACGAGATCGCGCGATTCCTGGAACGCCATGGCCGGTACGGCATTCCCTTCAACATAGTGTTCGGGCCAGAGGCCCCATCCGGCATCTCTTTGCCGGAAGTCCTGACCCAGACGCTTGTGCTCAACGCGCTCAACGCTGCATCGGCAAGAAACGTCACACGCGATTGAGGAGGCTATTTTGCTTCGGGGTCAGCAAGCGATGAGACGGGGCGCCCGTCTGTTGGATCACCCGCCAAGTCGCTCAGGATCGGACAATCCGGACGATGGTCGCCGTGGCAGGATTTAATCAGATGCGAGAGCGTCTTTCGCATGGACTGAAGCTGCACGATCTTTTCGTCAATCGCTGTCAGATGTTCCTCTGCAATGGCCCTGACCTGCGCGCTTTCACGGCTTTCGTCCTCATAGAGGCTGAGCAGGGTCCGGCAGTCCTCGATGGAAAACCCGAGGGCGCGGGCACGACCGAGAAATGCGAGCTTGTGCACATCTATCTCGCGGAAGGCCCGGTAGCCGTTGCCACTGCGTTGTGGGCGAACCAGACCGATATCCTCGTAATAGCGAATGGTCTTGGGCGGGATACCGGAGCGTTCCGCGACTTCTCCAATGTTCATGGATCTCAATCTCCTATTCTGCCGGTTGCGTCTGCGCCTGCGCGAGTGGCTTCTCAATCTTGGGCGTTTCATTCATCGCGGGGGCAATACGGCGCAGGCGAAGAGCATTGGTCAGGACCGAAACCGACGACAGAGCCATCGCGCCTGCGGCGAAGACCGGTGACAGCAGGAGGCCGAAGGCGGGGTAGAGCACGCCTGCCGCGACCGGGATCAAGGCCACGTTGTAACCGAAAGCCCAGACGAGGTTCTGCCGGATGTTGGACATCGTCCGCTTCGACACCTCGACCGCATTCACCACACCGCGCAGATCGCCTGACATGAGCACCACATCGGCGGACTCGATGGCTACGTCCGTGCCCGTGCCGATCGCGATGCCCACATCGGCATGCGCCAGAGCAGGCGCGTCGTTGATCCCGTCGCCCACGAAGGCGATCTTTCGCCCCCCTGCCCTGAGGTCATCAAGCGCCGCGACCTTTCCGTCCGGCAACACGCCCGCGATGACCTGGTCGATCCCTGTCTCGCGGGCGATGGCCTCGGCCGTCTCCTGCTTGTCGCCGGTGATCATGGCGACCTGGAAGCCTCGGCCGTGGAGAGCGGCAATTGCGTCACGGCTCGCGGGTTTTACCGGATCGGCAACCGCGATGACGGCAGCCAACTTGCCATCCACGGCCGCGTACAGCGCGGTGCGACCACGGCTGGCCAGATTTTTTTCGGTGTCGACAAGGGACGCGATGTCGACGTTCTCGCGGATCATGTAGCGATCCGCACCAACCATGACCTCTTTGCCATCAACCATGGCCGCGACTCCGTATCCGGTAACGGACCGGAAGCCGGACGCGGTGGGAACCGCGATGCCTTCGCTGCGCGCGCCTCGGACGATGGCTTCGGCAATCGGATGCTCTGACTGCTCCTCCACGGCAGCGATCAGACCCAGGACAGATTCGCGGCCGAAGCCTTCTGCGACGACGACATCGGTCAGCGTTGGTTTGCCCTCTGTCACCGTCCCGGTCTTATCAAGCGCGATGACATTGACGGTTGAGAGTTCCTGCAGCGCGTCTCCCTTGCGAAACAGAACACCCATCTCGGCTGCGCGTCCTGTTCCCACCATGATCGAGGTCGGCGTGGCAAGCCCCATGGCACAGGGGCAGGCGATGATCAGTACAGACACTCCGGCCACCAGGGCAAAGGTCAACGCCGGATCGGGTCCAACCAACAGCCAAACAACAACCGTCAGGGCGGCAAGGGCCATGACAGCGGGCACGAACCAAAGCGTCACCCGATCCACCAGTCCCTGGATTGGCAGTTTGGCGCCTTGTGCTTCCTCGACCATGCGAATGATCTGCGCAAGCGTCGTGTCAGAGCCCACACGGGAAGCCCGGAAGGTCAGGCTGCCGGTGCCGTTTACCGTGCCGCCGGTGACGGCTGCGCTTGCGGCTTTCGTGACGGGCACAGGCTCGCCTGTTATCATGCTCTCGTCAACGTTGCTGGTCCCATCAACGACCTCACCATCGACGGGAATCCGCTCGCCAGGGCGCACGAGGATCGTGTCGCCAACGCCGAGCGCATCGACGTCAACCTCGACGGTCTCACCATCACGCAGGACGCGGGCGGTACGGACCTGAAGTCCCAGGAGCGACTGGATAGCCGCGCCAGTCCGTCCCTTCGCTCGGGCTTCGAGCCAGCGTCCGATCAGGATGAGCACCACAATAACGGCGGCGGCCTCGAAGTAGACCGCACGCACGCCTTCCGGCAGCAGTCCGGGCAGGAAGGTGGCGACGACCGAATAACTCCAGGCCGCACCGGTTCCTACCGCGACGAGGCTGTTCATATCCGGCGCACCGCGGAGCAGAGCCGGAATGCCCTTCAAGAAGAAGGGCCTGCCGGGTCCGAAGAGAACGATCGTCGCCAGAACGAATTGGAGGACCCAGGATGTCTGCGTACCGATGGTGCCTTCAATCGCCATGTGAAAGGCAGGGATCAGGTGCGCCCCCATCTCCAGAACAAAGACCGGAAATGTCAGGGCCGCTGCCAGGAGGACGTTGCGGCGCAAACTGTCTGCTTCTTCCGCCTTGCGCTCAACGCGCGACAGGCTTGCGTTCGCTTCCGCAATCTCGGCTGGGTAACCGATGGCCGCTGTCGCAGCCATCAGATCAGCAGTTGCGACTGCACCTTCAAGGAATTCGACAACGGCTGTCTCGGCGGCGAGGTTCACGGTCACGGACAAGACACCTGGCACATCAGCCAGCGCCTTATCGACCCGCCCGACGCAGGAGGCGCAGGACATGGATGCAATGTTGAGGGTGACCCTGGCAGTCCGCGCAGGGTAGCCCAGCGTATCCAGCGCCTGAGCGGCTTCTTGCAGACGGGCCGGGTCGTTAACGGACAGCCGTGCCGATTCAGACGCGAGGTTGACGGAGACATCGGAGATGCCTTTCAGTGCCGAAAGGGACTTTTCAACACGACCAACGCAAGACGCGCAGGTCATGCCTTCGATGCCAAGAGTGACTTGCGGATTTTGAGTCATGTCGGTTCGCCTTATCTGAGTTCACAACTGATATAGGGCTTCCAGTTACTGGAAGCTCAATAGGGCAGATGAGATTTTTTTGCGTTACCTACCCGTCGTCTTCCACTTGACCTTCCACCTGCTGGGATCTCTATCTCGAGCCCAATTCAGAAAAGGACCTCATGTGAAATTCCACGTCCCAGACATGAGCTGCGGCCATTGCACCGCTGCAATCACCAAGGAAATTGCAGTTCTCGATCCTGCAGCTCAGGTTTCAACCGACCTCGATGCCCGGACGGTTGAAGTCACAACAACTCAAACCGAGGGGGCCGTGATCGAAGCAATCAAGTCTGCGGGATACGAGGCGGCTCCGGTCTAAGATCACTGGCCTGCTGCGCGCGCTTCCTCTGCGAGACGAATCATCTGGTCTGCCTCGATGACGCCGGGAACAAGGGCATCACCGATCACGAAGGATGGTGTTCCATTGAAACCGAGCGCGCGGCTCAGTTCCATCGACGCTGCGATATGCGCATCAATCTCTGGAGACTCCATGTCGCGCCGCAATTGCGCGACATCCAGTCCGACCTGCTCGGCCACCTGAATGACTGAGGCTTCTTCCGCCCGTCCCGCCATTCCCATAAGCGCCCAGTGGAACTCTTCGTACTTGCCCTGCTCGCGCGCGGCGAGCGCTGCCCGTGCCGCAAAGACGGACCCGTCGCCCAGGATTGGCCACTCCCGATAGACCAGCCGGACATTCGGGTCTGCTTCCAGCAAAGCTTCGATATGCGGCTTCACGCGGCGGCAATAGGGACAGTTATAGTCGAAGAACTCGACAACCGTCACATCACCCTCGGGATTGCCGAGCACCGGAGCGTTCAGGTCGTTTTCCAATAGATCGCGGTTCTTGGATAGAACGGTTGCAGCAGCCGCAGCCTGACGTTGCTGCTCGCGCTGTTCGATGATCTGGACCGCCTCAAGTACGATCTCGGGGTTCTCACGAATGGCCTCAAGTACAAGCTCTTTGACGCGGTCCTCGCTCAGACCATCGGCGTTAGCGGCAAGCGGGACGACGAGGGTCGCCACCGTCATCAGTTTCCATAACAATTTCATGTCAATTTTCCCTCTTCCGTGTCTCACCTTCGGTCCGCACTTCTTGCATTTCCTGTATTTGGTCGGGCCAGGTCGACTTGATGTATCCAAGAATATTCCAGATTTCCTGATCGGAGAGCTGATCCCCAAAGCCCGGCATGGCGCTGTCAAATTCCATGCCCTGAGCCGCCATCAGTGCGCGGCCACCAAGCTTGGTGTACTCAAAAAGAACCTGATCCCCGTGATGCCAGGTGTGCCCTGTCTCGTCATGCGGCGGGGCCGGCAAGCGACCGTCCTCGCCGGGGCTTTGCCAGTTCTCCTGCCCTTCCAGACTGGCACCATGACAGGACGCACAATTTTCGGCGTAAAGGGTTTGACCCGCCGTGAGATCCACGTCTTTCGGCATGACCCCGCTATCGGAGCCTGCTGTATTCGCCATCCAGAAAATAATCCCTGCTCCAATCATGGCGACAGAAACAGCGCCGACAATGGCGGTGCCCCGGTTCATGCGACGTCGATCCAAGTCATCATGCCCGAAGCTGCGTGCGACAGCATATGGCAATGCAGCAGCCATTTACCGGGGTTGTCGGCCACGAACGCGATGTCGCGGACCTCGCCACGGTCCAGCAGGGTTGTATCCCGAAGCGTCCCAAGGCTCCCATCCGGTGCAATCTCGTGAAAATGCATTCCGTGCAGATGCATGGCATGGGGGAACGCCGTGTCATTGGTGATCTTCAGACGCGCCGCCTCGCCGCGCGACAAGGCCGCGAGCGGTGCGCCGTCCATGCCGCCGACCGCTCCGTTGAAAGCCCAGAAGTTGCCGGACTGCATCATGTCACGCATGGACGACATCCGCCCGCCCATCATCGCACCCCGCATGCCGCCCATGGCACCGCCTTCCATGAGCAATTCAAGCTTTGTGGCCTCGGCCAAATCGGGCATCGCATGGGCGTTCGGTGGCAGCGGGCTGGGAGCGTCCCGGCGTGCGCGAGTGCCGTCGCCAGTCACTTCGAAAGCGACCTGCGAGAAACTCTCGTTGCGGTCTATCTGCACGATATGTCCGGCGCCACCAGTTTCCGCGGTCACATCTACGATCAGATCGACCCGCTGCGCGGGCGCCAGGACGATATTCCGATCGATCGGCCTTGGCTGGGCGAGGGGCATGCCATCGAGCGCAACAATCCAGCCTTCGAGACCATCGAGCGCCAGCTGAAAAACGCGCGCATTTGCAGCGTTGATCATGCGCAGGCGCAGACGTTCGTGCCGCTTGACCGGCATTGATAGATTATAGGTGCCATTCGTGGTGATGTAATTGCCAAGCCGCCCGGCGTGGCTCAGATCGTGCATCGCCCCGAAGGTATCAGCGATCTGCGCGGTCTCAGGATCGACAAGCCAATCGTCAAGGATCAGAACCTCTTCGCGGTCGATATCGATCGCCTCCGGTTCTTCGACGATCAACGCACCATGCAGCCCGCGCGCCACCTGTTCGAACGACCGGTTATGCGCGTGGTACCAGTAGGTGCCCGCATCAGGTGCCGCGAAGTCGTACTGAAAGGATGAACCCGGCGGAATGGCGTCCTGGGTGAGTCCTGCAACTCCATCCATCGCGTTGTCGATGCGGATTCCGTGCCAATGGGTAGAAGTCGCGTCGGGCAAGTCATTGATGAGACGCCTCTGAACCCGCGCGCCCTGTGCCACCCGGATTTCCGGCCCAGGCGCCATACCCTCGAAGCCCCAAATTCGCGTTTGGCCGTACTTTTCTGGTAGAAGCTGAATATCGGCGACACGAGTGTGCAGGTCGCTTGGAGCGGCCGCATCAGCATCTCTCGCACCAAGAACTGCGAGTGCGGCTCCGGTAGCGAGAAGTTGTCTTCGGTTGAGGTTTATGCTCATCAATCTTTCTCAGTTCTCGGACAGGTCGTTGTCCATGATATAGGTCGCGATGGCCGTGAGGTCGGTTTCGCTCAGAAATGCGGTTCCATAATTCACCACTTCCGCCATGCTGCCGCCGAAAACGTCACCCTCCGGCGTGATCCCGGTGCGCAGAGCATAAGTCAGGCTGTCCACATCCCAACCAGCGGACTGCAAATCAGTGGGCAGGATCGAGGGCGCGCTTTTACCGCCTGGCAGGCTGTCGTTTCCGGCAAAAACTCTGTCCCCGATACGGGCCCCGGCAAAGTTTCGGTCCGTGTGACAAGCGCCACAATGTGCAGCCCCTCTCACCAGCCACTTGCCGCGGTTCCAGGCATCGCTGCGTTCATCATCAGGATCGGTGTCCGGCTCCGACAAATAGGCCGCCCGCCAAAGCTTCAGCCCCCAGCGTTGATCAAATGGAAAACTTGCCTCGTGCTCTGGTGATGGCTCTGGAACCGCAGGAACGGTCTGAAAAGCCGCCCAGAGATCGGCGATGTCCTGATCCGAGAACCGCGAGTAGAACGGATAAGTAAATGTGGGGTAGTACGGCTCGCCCTCTGGCGAAATGCCCTGCCGGACAGCGCGCGCAAAGTCGGAGATCGTCCAGGCTCCCATCCCGCGATCGGGATCGGTTGTCAGGTTTGGCGGGTAGAAGGTCCCGAAGTCCGTCACAAGCGGAGCGCCCCCGGCCAGCGGTGCGCCTCCTGCCTCGAAATTACTATGGCATGCAATGCATCCTGAAGCGCGAGCAAGGTATGCTCCGCGATCGACGTTGCCTTCGAGGTTCTCGAGTGTACCGGGCGGCTCGATCCCGATTGGCCACGCGACGAGGGCAACACCTCCCGTCACGCCAACAGTCGCAGCCAGCAAAATTCCACGGAATAGCAACCGCACGCGTCAATTATCCTCGGCCCGGAACTTCTGATGACAGGCCGAACACGTCTGCGTCACGGCCATGAACCCGGCGTTGACCGGCATTTCCGCCAGCATTTCGGTGGTCATCGTCTGTCCTGGTGTGCCCCCCATCATGCCTTGACCCGATCCCATCATACCCTGGCCGCCGCCCATCATGGTCTGACCGGTCCCCATCATGCCGCTGCCGGGCATGTCTCCGGGGCCGGCAAGGCCATTGCCTGCAGCCAGCTTCATGCCCTCTGCACTGGTGCGCAGGGCTTCAGCCAGAGAAGCAAACTCTTCCCAATCTTCCCAGATCGCGTCGAGCGCCTCCGACGGGGCTCCATTTGAACCTTCCGGGAACAGCTCGGTCATCTGGGTGCCGGCGTGACCGATCATCGTGTCAGCCGTGTTGCGCACAACGTCTGGGTCATATGCGGTCTGGCCACGCATCATGGGAGTGAGGCGCTTCATGGCGTCGCCCATTTCGCCCATTGCATCCATCCGCTCCTTCATCACACCGGTCGCGCCGGAATGAGCCAAGGCGGCGAGGCCAAGTGTTGTCAGCGAAAACGCTGCTATTACAAGTCTAAAGCGCATCGGATTCTCCTTGTTTCAAAAAGTTTTCTGGCTCCAACCTTGGATTATGTTTCTTCCCAACACGGATGGCTTCCGGCCCCCGGTCCAGGTGCGGCGTTTGGACCTCCGCCGCGATGCCCAAAGTCACCTGAATAATCCGCGCATTGCGAGCTGTATCCGTGGTGCGGCCCACGGTCATGATAGGGTCCGTATTGATGGTGCGGGCCTCGCCCCATCGGCGTGCACCCTGCGGCTACAAAAGCAACGACAGATGTTGTCAGCACGAGTGATACGGAAGTCCAACTCATTCACTTGATCCCGTTCGCTCTCTGCAATTCGCGCACGTAGGCCACGATCATCTTCACATCACCGTCGTTCACGCCTTCGACAGGCGGCATGTTGCCAAATCGCCAATGGTGTGCCCGGACGCCATTCTTGGCCGCAAGAAGAAAAGCCGCGTCGCCGTGGTGGCTCGGTTCGTAAATCTTGTGCACGAGAGGAGGTGCGACGCCATCCTGTCCGGCCGCATTCGCACCATGACAGGCCGCGCATTTCGCCTCGAAAGCCATTTTGCCGATTTCTGCATTCGCTGAAAGCGTCTCCGGCACTGTGACATCGACCATTGCCGGGCCAATTCTTTCCGTGCCAGCCGCAACATCCGGCACATCGCCTTGTCCCGACCACCAAAAACCAAAGCCCAGCAATGCTGCCAGAGCAACCGCGATGAGAGTGTATCGTCCCATCAGATCAATTTGACCCTCGTGCCGACCGGGACGCGATCAAACACCTCCTCGATGTGTTCATTGTAAAGACCGATGCAGCCATTCGATGAACGCCGGCCGATCTTCCGCGTGTCTTGCGTGCCGTGAATCCGGTAATACTGCCATGAAAGATAAAGGGCGCGCGTGCCAAGCGGATTGGCCGGATCACCACCTGGAATACGCGCCGGCCATTCAGGGTTGCGTTCGCGCATCGATGGCGTTGGCGCCCAACTCGGGTTCTTTCGCTTCTCAACAACTTCTGTGTAACCGCGCCGCGTCAATTCTTCTGACATCGGAACAGACGTCGGGTAGAGCCGCATCTCTCCTTCGGCAGTCCAATGCTGGATGACCTTGGATGACGTATCTGAGATGATCAGCCCAACCCCGAGGGTGTCAAAATGGTCTTCCCAAGCGTGGGTACGAAAGGACGAAACGTTCCTTCGAACAGGCTCAGCGGTCTCAGAAGTAACAACGGACGGCGCAAATAGAAGTGTTGTGCCCAAACTGCCCGAGAACGCGCGCCTGGACATCAGGGATCGGTTTTTTGCATGCATGGTTCTGCCTCATTCCATGTCGAATGCCTTGATCTCTATCGGACGTGGAAGATTTCAGAAACGTTTCGCACCTCGGTTTTTTGTAAAGATATGTATCAACACCGACTCTGGAAAGCCCGGTCAGGTCCCGTGTCCTGACGCCTGCAAGGGGCCTTGAGAACTCCGATCCAAGCGTTCCCCAATGTAAGACGTGTCGGATAGAGGCAGCACCACACGAGCGCGCAACCCACCTTCATCGCGGTTCGATAAGTCTATGGCACCGCCATGCTCCAGGACGATACTGCGCGCGATAGAGAGCCCCAGCCCGTGGCCGCCTGTTTCAAGGGAACGGGATTGTTCGATCCGCTGAAACGGCTGGAACACGTCTCTGATGCGATTGTCAGGAATCCCGGGCCCGAAATCGTCGACCCGTATTTCGACACCCGCGTCAAACACATCCCACGAAAGGACAGGGCGGCGCCCGTAACGTTGGGCATTGTCGATCAGATTGCGCAGAGCGCGCCGCATGGCCAAAGGCTTGATCTGCACCACCGCCTCGGGTCCCCTTTGCAGATCGAGCTCGCCCAGTGTGATCTTGTGGATTTCAGAGAGATATTCCGCCACGTCGAGACGCTGTAACTCTTCGCCCTGCCCCACGCCGCGTGCGTAGGCCAGTGTGGCTTCGACCATCTCATGCATTTCCTCAAGCGATGTCGCTATGCCATCTTTCGTCTCGGGATCGTCAACCATCTCGGCTCGGACCCGCAGCGCTGTCAGGGGCGTTCGTAGGTCATGCGCAAGCGCCGCAAGCATTTGGGTGCGATCCGTGACAAAACGCGCAAGGCGCGCCTGCATGTCGTTGAAGGCGATCGTCAGATCCCGAACTTCTGTCGGACCGACAGGCGCTATCGGTCCCGCTCCTCCCCCGCGACCGAATTCCTCTGCAGACGCCGCGAGTTCGTTCAGAGGGCGCGTCAAGCGCGTAAGAACGAACCAGAAGACAGCGAGGAGCAGCACTACCGACGTCAACACAAATGACAGCGTGGACGCCCAGGACCACTGTATCGGCGGACGCTCGAACCTCGTTGCGACGTTCAACCAGCGGCCTCCCGCGATTGCAATCGATACCTCCATTTCAATCGCCGCCAAACTTCCTCGCATCATTTCTGCATGCATCTCGGCCATTTCTGGCGATAGGTTCGGCAACGGGAGAAGATCCTGTTCGATTTCATGGACTTCAACACGTATGTCCCGACTGTAACCATCGTTCAAAAGCGCACGAATACGAGCCTCCACGGCACCGTTCTCGTCATGATGTGTATGCGTGACCGACGGCTCATCACCAAGTTCGAAGCGCACTAGGGGCGAGGTTGCCGCCGCGACGATTTCATCGCGCAAATCGGGCGGCGCAACTTCGATGAGGCGGGCAACATTGGCCGCACGCCCCGCCGCCTCGCTCCCGATGGCCGCCTGCACTGCCAGAGAACGTTCATCCACGAAAAGCCAAAGCCCAACGATCTGGGCGACAAACAAAACCGACACAACGAGGATGGCGATCTGCGTGCGAAACCCCATGCGCATCAGGTCTCCAGTTCCACGTCGCAATTCAGACAATAGCCGCCGTTGCGCACGGTGGTGATGATCCGCGGCCGCAAGACATCCGGTTCGATCTTCCTGCGAAGTCTGGAGACCTGGTTGTCTATCGTCCGATCAAAAGGCCCGGCGATGCGCCCGGCGCTCAACTCGAGCAGTTCATCCCGACTAATGACGTCGCGTGGACGTTCCAGAAAAACCGACAGCAGCTTCGCTTCTGCAGTTGTCAGCGTGTTTGCCGTGCCGTCCTGTTTGGTCACCTGGCTGGCATCATGGTCAAACGTGATACCGGAAAATCTCGCGCGTTTTCCTGCAAGCGTGCCGCCGTGTGGCGAAGACACTTCGCCCGCACGGCGCAGAATGGCATTAATTCTGGCCAGAAGTTCGCGCGGATTGAAAGGTTTTGCGAGATAGTCATCGGCTCCCGTGTCGAGGCCAATGATGCGATCGTTATCTTCGCCGAGAGCGGTGAGCATGAGTATAGGGGTCATCCGATGCTCGCGACGCAACCTTGCACAGGCAGCCAGACCGTCTTCTCCGGGCATCATGATATCCAACACGATTAGATCGATGGTTTCCTTCGCCAGATGGTCATCCATTTCGGACGTGTTGCCCGCGCCGATGGCCTGCATTCCATTTTTCTGCAGATAGCGCGTGACCGATTGCCGAATCTCGGCATGGTCATCGACAACGAGGATATGTGGCTGGACGGACATGGTCAGTCGATCTCCGCCAGTCTGACCCGGCGCATCGTGATGTGGTCTCCCGTTTCGTCCGGTTGGGTCCAGGCAATGAAGATGTCACGGCCCAGCCGAACCATAGTTGGGAAGTTCACCGACGCACCTGCCGAATTTGTCGCCAGCACCTCCTGTGCCACACATCCGCTTACTCTTTCCGCCCGGCACAGCATGAGCGCTTCATTCCTTTTGGACCATTCGACCCATAACACCAACGCGGTCCCATCCTCGAGCAGTTCGACTTCGACCCGGCCCAATGGATTGCCGAGATCAACCCGGACCGGCGCGCCAAAGCTGCGGCCCGCGTCGTCAGAGAAGGCCACCTTGACAGCCGCAAGGTCGTTTGCGCCTGTAAACCATGCGACGGTCACGTGATCGCCGTCGGCAGCAATTGCCGGACCATTGACTGGGCATCCCGCCAACTCCCACCCATCATGATGAACCGTCGCTGGCCTTTGCCATCCATCACCGGTCAGCCGCGCAACGGATATATCCCGAATCTCCCCATCTGTCCGGTCTCGATAGGCCGCAAGTATCGTGCCATTCCCGGTCGCGGCGAGGCTTGTTTGGCAACAGGAGCAGGTCTGCAGATCTACGGCAACGTCATGGTCGAGAGAACCGTCGCTTGTCAGCGTCGTTGCCCGCAACTGCATGGCGTCAGGCACTGTGGATGCTTCGTTGCGATCGGCACCATATGCCCGACCATCGAGCCAGATGACGGCCAGATTTTCCGCACCCGCAGGCAGCATCGACACGAACCCGTGCTGCGCGAAAGACCTGTCCTCATGTGGGATCAACGGTTTGCTCCAGGACGCGCCGCCGTCGCGCGAAAGCGCGATCTCGATTTGATAGTCAAAACTCGACGGGCCGATTTCACGAAGCCAGTGAACCGCGATCGTGCCATTGTCGAAGAGTGCGATGCCGGGAAAGTCGGCCCAGTTTACAAAGAGATCGGACCCCTGATGCACGAGGCGTGGTTCGGACCAGCCTTGCGCGGACCGGCGGCCCATCATGACCTTGGTTTGATCCCCTTCGTGCTCGAGCCAGCTCATGTAGAGTACGCCATTATGGCTCGCAAGCGACGGCTCATGCGCTCCTGGCGGCGACGGCAGAGCAATGTCTTCCACCTGATCAAGAACTGCAGCCCGGGTCTGAGCCGATGCGGCCTGTGGCAACACGAAGCCAATCGCCGCGATCACCAATCCAGGGAGCCCGATCCAAGTCTTTGCACGTTGCAGGCTCTGCGAGCGTCTATGATCTCTGGTTTTCCTTCGGCATATCATAACGCGCAGAATAGATTGATTTTTCCCAAATGACCCGAACTTCCTTTGTCGCAAAATGTATCAAAGCGATCTTGGGCCTTGACCTTCCAGCGACTGGAATCCCTATGTCACGTCTCATGTTGTGCCCGAGACAACAAAACTCTGAACAGGACGCCAGGCAGCCGTGGGGTTGGCCATGATGTTTCGCCTTGCCCTTCTGCTCCTTGTGGTGCTCGCGATCTCCGTTCTGGCATTGCCGGATGTTCTGGGCTTCGACATCAATCTTCCCGAACGTGAGGACCTTGACCGCTGGATCGATGCCGCGGGACTTACGGGGCCAATACTTGTGGTCGCGCTCATGACGGCGGCAATCGTTGCTAGTCCGTTGCCTTCCGCTCCGATCGCGCTCGCTGCCGGCGCCGCTTATGGTCACACGTTCGGGACGCTACTTGTCGTTCTCGGAGCGGAACTGGGAGCACTCGCCGCCTTTTTGCTGGCGCGCGGGCTTGGTCGCCCCTTTGTCGAACGCCACTTCGGCCAAAAGACAGGCCCGCACTTTCTCGGGTCGCAGAACACACTGACTTTTCTGGTTTTCGGAAGTCGGCTGTTGCCCTTTCTGTCCTTCGACATGATCAGCTATGCGGCTGGGCTGAGCAAACTGCATCTGTGGCGCTTCGCGCTTGCGACCCTGGCCGGAATCATCCCGGCGGGTTTTCTTCTCACGCATCTCGGCAGCGAGGCCATGAACGGGAATGCCCGCACCGCCACCTGGACGGCAGTCGCGCTCGGCGGGTTTACCGCATTGTCCCTGCTTTTCGCCATTTGGCGCGAACGCCGCCCTACAAGGAAAGAGAGCTGACATGGCATCCCATTCTCACGCCGGACACATGCCCACGTCGGGCAAGGCGCTGGTCATCTCCGCCTGGCTGACGGGTGTCTATTTCGTAATTGAACTGGCTGTGGGGCTCTGGACTGGCTCGATTGCCGTCCTGTCGGATGCGTTTCACACCCTATCGGCGGTTGGCGGCGTTCTGGCGGCCATCATCGCGCAGCGGATTGCGCGCCGACCTGCGGATTCGGCGCGCAGTTTCGGCTGGTACCGCGCCGAGATCATCGGGGCGCTGGTGAATGGTGGCTTTCTTCTCGGCATGGCGCTTCTGGTGATCTGGATGGGCGCGATGCGGCTCGGAGACCCGATCCACCTGGCCACAGGCCCCATGCTTTGGGTCGCTTTTGGTGGCCTGGTCACAGAAGTGATCTCGCTCGCGCTGATGTGGCAATCGAGCAAAGACGATCTGAATGCCCGTGGCGCGCTCTGGCATATCATCCAGACCTTTGTCGGCAGCCTCCTGATCATTGTCACCGCTCTCGTGATCGAGTTCACCGGGTTTCTGGCGATTGACCCGATCCTCGGCATGGCGTTCGGAGTGGTTCTCCTCTGGGCCTCCGTCGGCGTCATCAAGGAAGCGGTCCACATTCTCATGGAAGGCACGCCCGATGGAACGGATCTCGAGGCTGTGACGGCGGATCTGCACGGCCAGGACGGGGTTCTGGATGTTCACCACGTGCATGCCTGGACGCTGACCAGCGGCAAACATGCCTTTTCCGCCCATATCCGCCATCGCGCACCTGCCGAGGCCGCGGACCTGCTGAACCGGGCCTGTCATCGACTGACGAAGCAGTATGGGTTTCACATGGTCACGCTGCAGCTCGAAACCGAGTGTCTCGACGAGCGCCACGCGCGGGATCTCGATGTGACGCTTCCGGAAAGCCAACGCGTGTCGCCCGCCGCCGCAGACACCCATGCAGACCCGCTCGACAGCGCGGCGCAGGACGCTAAACTCACTGACAACTCCTAGAGGACCTCCCAATGAAACGACGCACATTTTTGATGACAGGCGCGGCTGCCACCCTGGCATTACCCGTTGCCGCTGACACGGCATCCCTTCTGAGGGTGCTCAAAACACCAACCTGTGGATGCTGCTCCGCCTGGGTTGATCATGTCCGGCAGGCTGGGTTCATGGTCGAGGCTGAAGATGTCGATCAGGATGCGCTTTATGCGTTCAAAGAGCGGCTGCAAATCGCACCGGAACTGGCTGGATGCCACACGGCGGTCGTAGGTGACTATTTCATCGAAGGCCACGTGCCTGCAGCTGACATCAAGCGGCTGCTGGCAGAACAACCGGTAGCACGCGGGTTGACGGTCCCCGGCATGCCGATGAGTTCGCCCGGCATGGCCGGTCCCGGGGCCGGAGACACTTTTGATACCTTGCTTGTCGGCTCCGACGGGGTGACCTCGGTCTTCGCGAGCCACAGCTGATCAGGTCATGGGCGCAGGTGATAGGTCGCGCGGGACGGATTCATGACCCGCCCGTCCTTCACAAGCTTTCGCAGCGCCCTGTAGGTCGCCTCATGGCTTAGCTGTAACCGGGCGGCAAACTCGATCACGGAGCCTTCGAGCAGGCCCGCGACCAGCCCCGCCATCACCCGGTCTTCTGCGCGCCGAATGCCGACGATCTCCAGCATCTGTCGCTGCGCCTGTATCTGTTGAGCCGCCTGACGGCCATAGGCGCGCGCAAACGCCGGGTCGGCCAAAGCGGCCAAGACGGCTGCCTTGTCGATCCGGATCAACGCCCCGGCCTCAACACAGACCGCATCGCAATGATAGACCTCGGAAAACACGGAGGCTTCGGCAAAGCTTGTTCCGGCTTGGGCACGGTGGATGATGAACCGCTCGCCATCTGGTCCGACCCGCTCGAGATGCACGCGTCCGGTCTGCACGACATAGAGACCGTGGGTGGGGTCGCCTTGGTGAAACACCACATCGCCAACCGCGCCGGAAAGTGGGCGCAGGGCTGAGCTCGGGATATGATCACAGGGATCTGGCAACATATGATTGAAATCATATTGTGATGCGCCCGCCCCTGCTAGCGTAAAGATGACAGCACCCCATTGAAGGACCCGTCCATGCGTCTCATTCTCCTCCTTGCCATACTGATGGCGGCACCCGTGGCCGCTCAGCATGCCCATTCCGCGACAGGTCACGATATGGGTGGACCGCAGGAAACCGGGCAATCGGCCTTTGCCGCCCTGGCGGAAATCGTTGCGATCCTGCAGGCCGATCCCGAGACGGATTGGGAGCGGGTCGATATCGACGGATTGCGCCGCCATCTGGTCGATATGGATCTCCTGACTAAGGATGCCGTGGTCACCCGCACCCCGCGGCCGGAAGGGGCCCGGTTCGAGATTCGGGGCGCCCCCCGTGTTCTCGAAGCCATCCGCGCCGTGGTGCCCGCCCATGCGCCCTTTCTCGCGGCTGAAACCGGCTGGGAAGTTGTCACGGAGGATCTCGACGATGGGGTGGCGCTCAGTGTCAATGGCGATGCCGCGCAGATTCAGGGACTTGGTTTCTTTGGCCTGATGACCATCGGGGCGCATCACCAGGAGCACCACCTCATGATGGCAAAAGGCGCAGCCCCGCACCATTAATGCGCCGATGCGGCTTGTTTTTTGTCCGTAGAGAGGTGCGCTGACAAAACGTTACATCTCGCGCCTTGACCTTCCCACGCTGGAGACATGGATACATGTCCCGTCATGGAAGCGTCAGACGATACCGCGCGCAGGGATTTCCTGTACTTCGCAACGGCCGGGGCGGGGGTCGTGGCCACTGGGTCTGCGCTCTGGCCTCTGGTGAACCAGATGAACCCTTCCGCCGATGTCCGCGCTCTGGCACAAATCACCGTCGATATCTCCGATCTCGCGCCCGGAACGCAATTGACCGTCGACTGGCGCGGAAAACCTGTCTTTATCCGTCATCGCACAGAGGCAGAAATTGCTCAGGCCCGGGCAGATGTGGTCTCTGACCTGCCGGACAGCCAGGCGCGCAACCCCAATCTGCCTGCCGATGCGCTGGCAAGCGATGAGAATCGCGCCGTTGTGGGTCACGAGGCTTATCTGGTGATGATCGGTGTCTGTACGCATCTGGGCTGTGTCCCACTGGGGGATGGGGCGGGGGATTTCGGGGGCTGGTTCTGCCCCTGCCATGGCTCACATTACGACGCGGCTGGGCGGATTCGCAAAGGTCCGGCGCCCGAGAATCTGTACATTCCACCGCTGTCGCTCTCAGGGGACATGGTGCTGACCCTTGGATAGTGGGCGCAGCAATTCCCGAAAGCACTGCCGAATGAAGGTCAATTCCATAAGATGAGCACTGCTGCGACGTTGAGCGTCAAAACTCAACCGTTACAGAAATACAGGTTCCAACAATAAGATCATAAATTACTGAAATTACTAATAAGTGTCGTCACTCTCCCGGGAAAGAATGGCTTTCATATCAGGCTATTTCGAACCCTACGCTGATTGAGGCAGATCAAAGTCACATTCGAAAAATAATATATTGGTAGCTCTCAAACCTAGTGTCTTTGCGTAAGGCAATGAGATCGATCATTCGCCAGAAACCCAAAGTGTCACACTGGCTAAATTAAAACGAACTGAGAAAGAGCAGCATCGTGCCCATAAAAGGTCTAAAAAACAGCCTGGAAAAATTCGAGCAGCATTCTGCTCTGAGACAGAGAATGTTTGAGATAGCAGGGGTAAAATTCGGTAAGGGACGCATTCCTCAAGCGCTTCAAGATGAAATACGGAGCGCCATGATCCAATGCAATGAATGTGAAAAGGAAGAGGAATGCGAAGATTGGATTGAATCTGCCGTGGAAGGCACTCCACCTCCTGACTTCTGCCAACTACGTACGGCAATTTTTCGAATGAAAGTCCCGAGTTGAAACCAATAGGCTACAAAGCATACGGTATCGATCTGAACAATGAAACAATTTGCTTCTTGAGAAATCTTAGGTGCGGCGAAAAGCGACAAAGTCCGCGCTACAGTCTCTCGCCATTTTTTTAATAACGCCCAGTGCTGGTGAAAGCGGTCTCTCAAATCGGCAATCCCAAATCGACGGTCTGTATGACCGCTTCACGCGACATAGCTGTCACCTGATAAAAACGCTCAGATTGCGGCTCAGAGCCCAGAGTGGTTGATGCTGATAGCGAGGGCCATGGGCCCGAACACGTTTCCTAAAATCTTCTCTGTATCACTCGAAATTTAAGGGCGAATTACGAAGTAGCCTTCACTGTCCAGCTCCATGAGGCGCACTACTCCCGCAGGTACGACCTGTGCGAGTTCGGTGACAGGCGGAGCGCCGCCTTCCTTCTTGGTCATGCCCTTAATGGTATTCCCGCAAGCACTAAAGGTCACCTCCGGAATGCTTTCGGAAATGCTGGATATCCTTGCCATGACCGGAGAGGTATCTTCGCGGAGAAGATGAAGACCTGCGTTAAACGCCACAATTTCAATTTCATACAGTTCACCGGCTTCGCTCATACCCCTGGCAAAGTTCGTCGCTACGTTGAGAGCCTTGTTGAATGTAGCCGGATCGTTATCGCTAATCTGTAAGGCGAGACGTTTGATTCCGTCGTCTGCGTCATCGGCGTAAACAGGTAAAATGAAAATGGCGGCAATCATGCTCAACAGCATTAGTGTTCGACGTATCAGTGACATTGTATTCCTCCCAGTGATGAAGGTGAGCATACATCTAAAAACTTGAATAAGTCTACGTGAGATAGGGTGAACGTCATTTAACAACCAAGAATCTAGCCAGAGCTTGGCGAGAAACCCCGCAGTCCGCATCTAAAACATAGCCATTTTCCCGTCAAACGTACGCTTTCACCAGCAGTTGACGTTCGAGTTGTGATTGCCAAATCGGCGGACGCCAATGACCACCAATCGTGACAATGCAGTCATCCAACGAAATGAAACTAAGGGCTGCTCCGAGCCCAATTCGGACATGCAATTTACCGATCAAGACTTCTGCACTAAGCTCGCGACAACCTAGGATCGGTAGAGGGCCAATGCTGGAAATCGAACGCGTCAGAAATCAAACGCAGGCGGACGCCGTGTATATGCTGGCCTACGAATTCATTGACTGGCTACGCGAACGTTATCCTGAAATGGACGGCGACATCGACGAATACCTTCACCACCAAAAGTTTGACGAGCAAATCCGCGAAGTTCTATCGCACTACAACCCGCCAAAGGGAGAATGCCTGCTTGCAAGCTATGATGGCCAACCGGTCGGCATTCTCATGCTTAAGGACCTTGGCGAAGCCATCTGCGAGATGAACAGGATGTTTGTACGCGAAAGCGATCGGGGGCTGGGAGCAGGTCGTGCGCTAGTCGACGACCTCAAAAAGTGCGCCCTCGATATGGGTTTCGGAACGATGACATTGAGCGCCTTGCCAAGGCACGACGAAGCATTGTCCCTCTATCGGTCTTGCGGGTTCGTGTTGGATGATCGCGAAAGAAGGGCTGGCAACTCGGACAATGCAGTGCTCATGAAAATTGATTTGCACGAAGGAAGAACCAGAGCCGACTGATCGTTGCACCAACCTTCGCTGATTTTAGTGGCGTCTGAAGTGTCTCAGCAAGCCGCCATTGAAAACCGGAATCTCCAATCCGAACAACTTCTTTCGCCGGCAGCGGATGTTTGTGAAAAATCGTCGAAGGTCCGAGTTGCTGGACAAAACCGACATCACGTCACTATCGAAAATCGAAGAAAACGCAGTTCGATCCTACCGAGCCAGAGCCTCCAACATCTGGCAAGAGACAGAGCCAGCTTTACAGTTGGCCGTTAGTTGTTTGAGAGCGGCTTCCAAAGCTTTCAATTCCGCAATCTTGGATCGCACCGCAAACAGGTGTGCGGTTCCAATGTCTTTTACCGTCGCGCAGTTGTCGTTTTCCCCTTCTGACAGTGACAACAAACCCTTGGCGTCCGTGATCGAAAAACCAAGATCACGGCACCGCTTGATAAAGCGCAGCCGACCCACTTCTTTCTCTGAATACACTCTCCGGCCATTTGCGGCACGCTGAGCGGTAGGAACAACACCTTCCCGTTCGTAGTACCGGATCGTTTCTATCGGGACGCCGCTTTGACGTGCTGCCTCTCCAATCGCGATCATGTGAACATTTCCTTCTTGATCCTGTAGTAGCTACAGGATGCATAACGGTGACATGGAAACAAGTCTCGACCAGTCATCTGAAGTTCAGGCAAATGGACCAAGCCGCATCGTTATCGGTCTGGCCGGACTGCTGGCGCTTGTCTCGGCGTCGTGTTGCGTATTACCTATTGGCTTTTCGATCCTTGGTTTGGGCGGAACTTGGCTATTGTATTTGGGACCATTCGTTGCCTACCGAGTTCCCATCGTAATCGTCGTAGGGCTTGTCCTGGCATGGGCTTGGTATCGCGTCTGGCGACGGTGGGCCTGCGCTTCGCGTCGTCGTTCCACACTCGTGATCCTTTTAGTAACGACTGTGTTCTTTCTGGCCGCTGCAACCGCCCCCTTGTGGGAGCAGGAAGCAACGCGCACGATGTTTTCACTGTGGAGGGCGTCACGACCATGAACAAGCCAGTCTGGGCAAGCTACATGGGTTCAATTTCCGCGCTTGGTGTGGCGACATGCTGCGTCCTGCCAATGGCGATGATGCTGTTGGGTCTTGGCGGAAGCTGGCTTGCTGTGTTCGGAAAGATTGCGGCTGCCAGTTTTTACGTATTGGCTATCGCTACTGCGCTTTTGATAGCCGCATGGGTTTTGTGCCGCAGACGAGGCTCTTTGGCTCATATGAAGGGATGGTTGCTCGGAAGCACCGTTCTGACCGCGCTCGCATGGGTAATCGTCTTTAACGAAGCCCTTATCAATGACTTTCTCATAACCCTGATGTGACACCATGAATGACCTCAACATAAAGCTGGAAAGCGAAATCACCTGCCCTCAATGTGGCCATGCCTCAGTCGAGACCATGCCGACGGATGCCTGCCAGTGGTTCTACGAATGCACTTCATGCAAAGTCGTTTTAAAGCCGTTGCCCGGAGATTGCTGCGTCTATTGCTCCTACGGAACGGTAGCCTGCCCACCTATTCAAGAGGGAGGATCGTGCTGCGGGTAATCAGTGCTCGTCTTCGCAATGTTTGTGGTCAGAGAGCGATGCTAGAACATAGCAATCTTCGGACAGGCCGTGTCCGTCACACCCTTTGGCCATGCGGGCCAACTCCTTTTCGAGCGCCCTCAGCCTTCTAACCTTCGCGCGAACATCCGCGAGCTGCGCCACGGCAATTTCCGTGGCGGCGTGGCATGACCGATCCGGGTGTTCTTGTAACTCGATCAGCGAGGAGATCGCCTCTATAGAGAAGCCGAGTTCACGGGCGTGCCGAATGAAGCTCAACCGTTCCAGTCCAGCAGCATCGTAGCGTCTTTGGTTGCCTTCGGTACGCTCAGGTGCTGCAAGAAGACCCATTTCTTCGTAGTAGCGGATCGTTGGAACCTTGACCTTTGTGCGTTTTGAAAGCTCGCCGATGGAAAACATAAAGAAACCCCTTGAACCTCTAGTCACTAGAGACACTAGATTAAGAGCGATAGGAGATCAAAGAGGTTCACCGATGGCAGGTTGCTGCGGAAATGACGCCAAGTTCGATGGCGTTTCAGATGAGTACAAACGGCGGCTCTGGATCGTCATCGCGCTAAACGCCACCATGTTCGTCGTTGAGATGACGGCAGGCCAAGTGGCCCAATCTCAGGCGCTGAAGGCAGACGCGTTGGATTTCCTGGGGGATGCCCTGACCTATGGCATCTCACTAGCCGTGATCGGCGCATCCCTCCGTGCCCGCACGAACGCAGCGTTAGCGAAGGGGATCAGCCTCTTTCTGATGGGTGCATGGGTGTTCGGGTCAACAGTCTATCGCGTGTTCTACGTCGGTGTGCCTGCTGCTGAGATCATGGGCATTGTTGGTGCTCTGGCTTTGGCAACGAACCTTGCAAGCGTCTTTCTTCTAATGAGCTACAAGGATGGCGATGCCAACGTTCGCTCGGTCTGGCTTTGCTCACGCAATGATGCCATCGGCAACATAGCGGTCATGATCGCCGCCTTGGGTGTTTGGGGCACGGCGTCCGGATGGCCAGACCTCATCGTGGCCGCGATCATGGCGAGTTTGTTCCTATCGTCATCGTTCCAGATCATTCGCCAAGCGCTCGAAGAACGGCGCCACGGAACTCAGCATGAACACGGGGCCGCTTGACAGAGCAGACGTGTGCTGCGTTCCGACGAATATGGTGGTTGGGCTCAGAGGGCAGTCATTCGCCGCGAACGGGATCTGTGTCTGCTATTCCGCATTTCCGGGACGTCACCCATTTATCTTAGCGATCCACAGGTCGGTAGTGTTCGATCGACTGGATAACCGTATCGAAGTCGCTGTCTAAACCGTGAAGTGGAATACGGACTCTGTGATGCTTCTGAAACCAAAGATCAAGCCGCTGCCAACTTTTCAACCGGATCGGAGCAAGAACGCCCGGAGCCGGGTCGATGATAAGCCATTGCCGACGACCGTAAGTTAGGGCGCCTTGCGAAGCGAGGCGGAACCTATGAATGTCTTCCCAGCGCAATGGCCGCTTGAACGCAAAAGGAAGGTGGAGGCCAGCGCTGCCGACGCGCATCACTATCGGTTTTCGCCACAAAATCCAGAAAAATGGAAGCAGAATTCCGCATAGAAGGATAATAAGAACAACCGCCCACACTGGGTCACTAGACGCCGCTTCGAAACCTGGACCAAAGAGCGCGGCGTAGATTAACAGGCCGAGCAGACCGGATAGCAATACAACGAGGGTAACAACTACACCAATGCGGAAGTGAAAGATCGCCTCCGGTTCCGTGCCCACCAAGTTCAAAGGGCTTGCTTGCTCAAGAGTCATCGGGTGCTCCAATTATCTGGCTGCAAGCTAAGCATGGAAATTGGCTGAATTAAGACCACTCGCCGAGGCCCGCTCTGGGCTTGAAATGACCATTCGCAGCGAGTAGCCGGAGTGCCGGCTTCACTAGCAGCTATCAGCTTTGACGTTCATTTAATTCGGCACACACCGTCTCCATTGCCGGCCTGAGGGCATCCAATGATGGCATCGTGTACCGCTGACCTGTAATCGACAACGGTGTATGATTGAGAAGCCGCCCGACCACCTCTTCAAGAACACCAGCCTCCATCGCGACGGTTGCGAAGGTTCGCCTGTGAGCATGAGGGCTCCACTGCAATTTTCTTGTTCCCGTGATGTGTCCTGCAGACGACTTTGGCGATGGGAATACCCATGTCCGGTTCAACTGCTTGAGCGGTGCTAGAATGTCATGATGGATCTGAAGAATTGGAAGATCGAAGCTGCGTCCGTTTTTAGTCATTGGTAGGTGAATCCGATCCTCGTGGATGTTCTTCCATTCAAGCGTCATCGCTTCGCCTTTCCTCAAACCTGTAAATAACAGCATTTCATAAAAAGCCCTGTGTATCGGATTGTCCAATGCATCCACGGCTTGTTGCCAGTCCCGAAGGTTTTCAATAATCCGGCCATCCGGATTCTCTTCAAACCATTCGATTGCCATCGTCGGACACTCTGGCAAATCGTGAGTGCGGCGGGCGTGATTATAGATTGACCGGAAATACCGAAGTGCATGGTTCGCGGTTGAAGGGTTAGCCGCCAAATGCTGGTGTCGGCGAACAACCATGGACTTTGTTATCTCATCCAGAGGCAGTTTCAGCCAGTCCTTGAGCTGGTTTTCCATGTAAGCCCGAACGCCATGTTTGTATTGATCCGACCTTAGCTTTGGACGGGCCAAATACTCATCCATGGCTGATAGCAATGTAGGAGCGCCAATCTGAGCCACCTTCCCTGCGCCTCGCCCCATCTCCAGCGCCAGTTCCATAGCGGTCTGGCGGGCCGCCTGCGACGAGATCACTGGGTGGCGACCAATCAGTACACGCTTGGTCTGGCCTCCAACGTCTTTCTGGAAATACCAGGTCTTCGACCGCTTCCCAACAAAGAGCACGAGCCCCTTTATCTCGGTGTCCCAGTACTTCTGCGTCCCCTCGGGCGAGAACAAAAGCTTCTTTGCGTAGGTTTCTGTCAGCTTTGGCATTTTGTCGGCTTTTTGTCGGTATTAATCGGAAAAGGTATGAAACGACAGGAAAGCCAAAGACAATTTAAGTCAATAAAAATAATGATATGGAATGAAAATGAATGATGCGGAAAAGTACATCACTTGTTTGGAAGGCTAAGGTCTTACCACTACACAACGCCCGCCCAGTGGGTCCATCTACTATTTCATACCCATACGGGCGTCAAGTGGAACCAATTGAATGACTGTCTCTGCGGCGTGCTGCAAGGGTACTTCAAGCCCTAAGCTGCCGCTCCACATGGCCTAGCCATGCCGCAGTGCGGCCCGTCAGAGCTGCATTTCGCTGCAGTTGCAAGCAAACCCTATAATGCGCGGACCAATCAGCTGCTTGTTGCGTTGGTGACCCGCATGCTCTCTAGAATGATGAATCTGTCTATCTACTTCCCGGCATTTGCAGAATTAGATAGGTATTATAGAGATGGTAGCGTCAGAAGGTGAGGTAACTCGCAGACCAGTAGAGCGCTTTGCGACGCAACCGCGGCAATCATATGGGATAAGGGCGTTTGTGAGATTAAAGGTAAGGGTGCTGGCAGACTAATTCGATCCAGTCTCTACAAGGACAGTGAATCTGTCTTATAACTCGCGCCAAGACCACGCCACTCAGCCAGAGCGGCCGCGCAGTTGAGCTTGAAATTTGATCTCGTAGAAAGGCTGCGTTCCTGATTAAAGTGATTGTAGACCGAAGCGTGTACGGAGGCGGATTTCTGCAAACTTCGCATACGCCGGAAGCGACGCATAGCTCGCTCTCGTCGTCGAAACGGCAGATGTTAATTCTCCACTCGGTTGTTCATCCACCGGCCTATTTCCTGCTTGTTTGCGACGCCAATCTCTTTCAGCGCAGCGCCGTACGATGGCAGCTCGTCCGTGACGATGACTTCTGGGCGACCATGCTTACGCATTGCTTTCTTTAGGAATTTCAAGGCAGCTTTCTGGTCCCGGGTCTATGTCACAAAGCTCTCCAGCACTTCGCCCTCGTGATCGACGGCCTGCCAGAGATAGTGCTGCTCGCCCTTTATCTTAACGAATTTCTCGTCCAGGTGCCATCTCCATTGACTGGATCGCATCCCCTCAATCCGGCGTTCCCGGATCTCCGCGGCAAACATCGACCCGAACCGATGCCACCAGAACCGGACCGCTTCATGGCTGATCTCGACGCCGCGCTCATGCAGCAGATCCTCGACGTTGCGGAGGGACAGCGGGAAACGGTCGTACAGCATCACCGCCAGGCGGATAATTTCCGGGCTACTCTGAATGCCCTTGAACGGGTTAGATTTGGTCATGCACCAAAGCTACGAGACCGCCCTGCCCGCCTCAACAGGAATCGTTCTGACAAAGCCGGCGCAATCGAATATGTCAGCCGGAAACAAGCGTTCAGATCAAAGGCGTTAACCACCGTTTGCGCGCATGGTTGTAATTCAATCGGAGAAATTGCGAGGGCTGCGTGTGATATGCGGGAAAGTGAACAAGCAAACCGTGTACGCGATGGCTCCTTGGCCTAGACCAGAGCCTTCGCATTAAAGACAATATTCAAAGTTCCCGCGCGGGGCTGTCGCGTGTCAGCCCTAGCATGCGCGCCGTACCGGTATTCCTTGATCGTTTTTGCGCACGAATGAGCGCGCCGCCACTACACGTCGAGTTGCGACTGGCTTTCAGCCTGCAAAAAGGCGGCACAACCCCTCAAAGCGGCGTAATCATCCTGAACGACATGAATAGGGAAACTGTTCAAGAAGGCGCCAAACCGCCCCTTGTCGAGAAATGCCCCCTCAAAGTCGAATTCCTGCATGAAAGGCAGTATCGCGCTCGACAGGCCTCCAACCATGTAAATCCCGCCAAAGGGCAATTGCACCAGTGCAAGGTTACCAGTCACCATCGCGAGCAAGCGCGTGAATATCCGTACAGTTTCTACAGCGCGCGCGTCACTGCGCGATGCGCATCCGGCCATGATTTCTGCCGAGGTTGGTGCAGCTTCGACCCCTGCTTCGCTTGCAAGCCACGAATAAATGCGCACCATCCCCCTGCCGGAGAGAATGTCATCAATCGCTGTAAAGCCGTGGCGCGACTCGACATAGGCACACAGCCGCATATCGTCCTCGGTACGGATCGGCATATTCGCATGTCCGCTTTCCGAGGTTGCCACCAACCACCCTGCCCCAGTGCTGAAGACCGGCGTTGCATTGAAACCTGTCCCGACATTGACCACCAGTTTGGCAGCCCGATCATCGGCGGGCAGGCCTTGACGCAAGCATATGAGGTCCTCATCGGCAACGTGGTCAAGAGCATAGCCCTGAGCTTGCAGGTCATTCAGCAGTGCCACATGTTCCACGCCTGTCGCTTCCGTCAGGCTTTGCGTGCTGATGTCCCAGTCCAAATTGGTCAGTCGAGCCTGCCCATTTCGGACAGGACCGGCGACATCTACGCAGACTGCCTTCGCCTTGACACCACCTTCAGCCGTGATGAATTCGTCCAGACATTCTTGTAATCCTGCGTAGTCCGCGTTGCGAAACCTGCGGATGGACGATTTCAGCACGTCCACACCATTACTCAGCGCGACGCGGGTGTTCGTGCCGCCAATATCGGCCACAAGAAAATAGGTATCTGCTGGATGTGACATGGCAGGCTCTTGAAAACAGGTGCGAATGAAAGGCAGGGCTGCAGGCAGCCCGCGTTGCTTCTAGGCAGACACACGGGGCAGGTCAACGCCTGCCCCAACCCGATACGTTGTTCAGACGAAACGGTTGACGTAATTCTCCAACGCTTCTTGGCGTCCGGAGCGGGGTTGCGGATTGATGCTTTCTGAGAGAACACGCGCCTGTATAGCGTCCAGCCCGCTCGCCAGCATTGCGTCAGCTTCCGCACTGTCCCAGCCAGCGTAGCGGGCTTTCAGCGCATCTTCCAACCCGCCGTCCTCGATCATAGCTGCGGCAGCTTTCAACCCGCGCGCGCAGACGTCCATCGCGCCGACATGACCCGCGATCAAATCCTCGGCGTCAATGGACTGGCGTCGCAACTTGGCATCAAAATTCGTACCGCCCGTACCCAGACCTCCCGCCTTGAGGATATGATAGTAGCACAGCGCTACTTCTGGCACGTTGTTAGGGAATTGGTCCGTATCCCAGCCTGACTGATAGTCATTCCGGTTCATGTCGATAGATCCAAGTAAGCCTTCGCTCGCCGCTACGGCAATCTCATGCTCGAACGAATGGCCAGCCAGAATAGCGTGGCCCTGCTCGAGGTTCAGCTTGACCTCGTTTTCGAGCCCGTACTTTCGCAGGAATCCTATGCAGGTCGCAGCGTCATAATCGTATTGGTGTTTCGACGGCTCTTGCGGCTTTGGTTCTACGAGTATTGTTCCTTCAAAGCCGATCTTGTGCTTGTAATCGACAACCATATTCAGAAACCGGCCCATGTGATCCAACTCGAGGCCCAGATCGGTGTTAAGCAGGGTCTCGTACCCTTCGCGCCCACCCCAAAGAACATAGTTCTGACCGCCCAGTTTCATCGTAGCGTCCATGCAGCCTTTCACCGTGGCCGCCGCATAGGCGAAAACCTCAGGGTCGGGGTTGGTCGAGGCACCCGCCATCCACCTGCGGTCGCTGAACATGTTGGCCGTGCCCCATAACAGCCCCAGGTCGCGACCCTGCATCTTATCTCCGATGTAGTCTGTGACCTCCTCAAGCGTTGCGAGGTTTTCGGCATAGCTGCCCTGCTCCGGGCGCAAATCCACATCATGAAAGCAAAAGAAAGGAACGTTGAGAATGTCGAACATCTCGAAAGCAACGTCAGCCTTGAGTTTGGCACGCCCCATATCGTCTTGAGGGTGCCACGGGCGTTCAAAGGTATGCCCGCCGAACGGATCCTGCCCTTCCCATGCAAACGAGTGCCAATAAGCCACTGCAAACCGCAAGTGTTCAGCCATTGTCTTGCCCAGAACGACTTCCGAAGGATCGTAATGGCGGTACGCCAGCGCATTGGTACTGCTCGCGCCTTCAAACTTTACCGGGTCGATACCGTCGAAGAATCCTGTGCTCATGGCATGGCCTTTCCATTTTCTTTTGCACGCGTTGAACGCCCATCTGGCAATTTTCGCATCAAGCTTTGATCGCAGAGGAACCCAATCTGCTAGTACAGGTGTTCAGTTCAGCGATATTCGAATTTAATTCATATGTCAAAATAAATAGGATACACTACCCGAAATTGGCGACTTGAGAGGGATCAAAGGTGTCCGGAACAAAACAGTCGAATGCGCATACTCTTGCCCCGCGCTGGGTCGGCAGGGTGCGTGTTCTGGACGCCATTCGTCTGCACGGACCAATTGCACGTATTGATATCGCGCAGATTACAGGAATGAGTCCGGCAACTGTAACCGCAGTCACGTCCGAACTTCTTGCCGCGCAGATGATCCGCCCAGAAGATCAAAGCGAAAAGCCCGACAGCATGAAACGCGGACGGCCGCGGGCGCGGCTTGTCCTTAACCCGGCTTCGGCCACGGTGGCCGGTATGAAGGTTGGCGCACAATCCATCACAGTCATGCTAACAGATTTCACCGGGGCAGTGATTGGTCACGCCGAGCACCCTTTGCCGCAACGCCAATATTCTCCCGAAGGTTTGCGATCGGAAGTCATGGATGCTTTGCAAGCCGCCTGCCAACGGAACGCGTTGCCTGTCAGCGCGCTGTCGGCCGTGGTGATCGGGCTGGCAGGTTATGTCGATGGTGCCACAGGTTTTGTCCACTGGTCATCCTCCCTCACAGACAGGAGCGTCGGGTTCGCCGCCGACCTGCAAGCGGTCATGCCCTGCCCCGTTTTTATCGAGAACGATGTAAACCTTGTCGCCAAGGCCGAGCACCTATTCGGATTGGGCAGGGGATTGGATAGTTTTCTGGTCGCAACGGTCGAACACGGTATCGGGCTTGGAATCGTTTTGAACGGAGCGCTGCATCGTGGCGCGCGGGGGTGTGGAGCGGAATTCGGCCACACCAAAATCACGCCCGACGGGCCATTGTGCCAATGCGGGCAAACCGGATGTCTGGAAGCCTACGCCGGCGAATACGCCGTCGTGACCGCAGCCAACCGCGCAGCAGATCATGACGCGTTTGTTGACTTTGATGCGGTCGTGTCCGCCGCGCAACAAGGTGACAAGGCCGCAACGGGCGCAGTCGCAATGGCGCAGCGCAGCTTTGCGATGGGGCTGGCCAATCTGATCAATCTGTTCGATCCGCAGGAAATTATTGTCGCAAGCCAGATTGGAGCAGCACACCCGTTGTGTGCGCCAGAAGTCTTTGCGCAGGTACGCGCCATGGTCGCCCAGTTGGACGCCCCGACACCCCGACTGCGTGCGCACGGATGGGACGATCTGATGTGGGCACGCGGCGCGGCGGCTCAAGCGTTAGAGGAGGTCGCCGCACTCAGGACGAGGGCTCTTTAACGTGATCCCAAAGCGTCGGTAATCGCGGGATACATTTTCCGCCACGTCTTCCAGCGTGCCTGATACTGCGCGGCCAACGCAGGGTTCGGCTCCTGCACAGAGCCGATTTTTGGTTGTGACATGATTTCCTGCAACGCACCTGCCCCGGCAGCGGCCATGCCAAGCCGTGCCGCCCCTTGCGCCGCACCAAACTCCCCGCCAGCCGGAATAGACAAAGGCACGTCCAAAACAGTTGCGAGCGTATCGCGCCAGAAAGCAGACCGTGCGCCCCCACCCATCGCCAAGACACTGGAAAACCGGGTACCTGTGCCTTCTAGCGCCGCAAGACAATCGCGCAGCGCAAAGCAGACACCTTCGATAACTGCCTGCGTGAGGTCAGCAGGCCCGTGGCTGACATCAAGGCCAATGAACGCGCCACGAACCCGCGCATCATTATGCGGCGTGCGTTCACCGGACAGGTAAGGCAGGAACATCAGGTCGGAAGGTCCCCGCGCATTGTCCGGTAGTAATCCTGCAAGCTCAGCCGGGCTTTGCCCCAAAGAACGCGACAGCCAGTTCATGCAATCTGTCGCCGCAAGGATGACCCCCATCTGGTACCATGTTTGCGGCACCGCATGACAAAATGTGTGCACCGCAGTCGCAGGATCAGGAGCAAAAGTATCTTTTGCGGCCAGCAGAACGCCAGAGGTACCCAATGATACGAACCCCTGCCCTTCCTCAAAGCAGCCCGCACCACAGGCCGCCGCAGCATTGTCGCCAGCACCGCCTGCAATCACCACCGGCCCCGTGATCCCCCATCGGTCGCGCAAGGCTTTGCGCATCTCGCCGCTGGGCTCGTTGCCCTCGCACAGGCGAGGCATCTGATCGCGCCGCATATTGCTCGTTGCAAGCGCTGCATCCGACCAATCGCGCTTGCCCACATCAAGCCACGAGGTTCCAGCCGCATCCGACATTTCGCCAACATGCTCGCCCGTCAGCCAAAGCCGTAAATAGTCTTTTGGCAGCAGCACTTTTGCAATTTGGGCAAAGAGCTCCGGTTCGTTCTTTTCCAACCACATGACCTTGGGCGCGGTGAACCCTGGAAAAACGATATTACCAGTGATGTCCCGCATCTGCGGCTGCGCATCAAGCCAAGCGGCTTGCTCGGCGGCGCGGGTATCATTCCACAGCATGCACGGGCGCAACACATGGTCTTTGCTGTCCACAAGCGTGGCACCATGCATCTGACCGCTCAGTCCAATTCCCTTTACCGCGGCAAACGCCGCCGGGTGCCGCGCAGCAAAAGCATCAAAAGCGGTCTCGCAGGCCGCTATCCAATCGGCGGGATCCTGTTCAGACCAACCAGACTTGGGATGCGGGTTTTCGTAATGGTTTTCGGCGGCGTCAAGCACGGCACCTGCTTCGTCGCACAGAATTGCCTTCAGCCCCGATGTGCCCAAGTCCAGACCTATGTACATGGCAGTTCCTCCTGCTGCGCCGGGGTGCAGATGTAGCCGGATTGTGCGTTCCCACGCAAGCCAAAGCCCGCAGGGGCCTCATTTACGGGAAAAAAACGGGCGGGTCTCCTGCATGCCATTGCGGGAATTTGGGCATAATCACTTCAAGGCAGTCGCAGTCGAGAAAACGTGTTAACCACCCTCGAACACGTGGGCCTGCATCCGCGTCGAACCTTGCCTTGTCGATAAAGGCAAACTGCCGGACGAAGGGCAGCAGCGCATAATCAGCAAGGCTGGGTGCCCCATAAACCCACTGTGTCATGTCACGTTCCAAATCGTGCAAAAAGGCCATTGCTCTGTCACGCATCGCTTCAGGATCGGCGTCAGGATAGCGTGTTGCGTATTTTGTCCTGTCCAGCGCGTGCTTGAATGGCCCGTCGCACCGCGCGATCAGATCCCACCCCTCGTCGGGCATGTCCAACCACCGGTTCGGGTCGCTTTTCCTAAGCGCCCAAACCATTATATCGAGGCTTTCGTCCAAGGTGGTCTCAGGTGTGACAAGGCACGGCACTGTCCCGCTGTCAGAGGCGTCAAGAAAGGCTTGTGGTTTGTCGCGCAGCACCACCTCGCGCAGTTCCACTTTGGCACCCGCCGCCACGATCGCCAACCGGGCGCGCATAGCATAAGGGCAGCGGCGGAAGGAGTAGAGTACGGGTGTCATGGCCGCTACACTGGCAGTTTCACAATCGGTCCACAACCAGCGCTGCACTAACAAGATCAGCCGAGTTCCATGATCTGCCCCGACGCTGACAAAATCAGATTTTGACCGGTTTGAAACGGGGGATTTGCCAACACGAGCAGGGAGATCACCGGCCATCCCATTTCGGCCGAAACCACGACCCCAATGGGAAGGATTGCATCTCTCTTGCCCAGAATGATTGCGCGCGGCGCACGCCCATTGTGCAACAATTCCAGCAGGATAGCGGACGAACTGCTCGACCCGATCGGTTCGGGGACCACACAGATTTGATCGCATATCGTTTGGTTCTCCTGCGGATGGCCAGCCAACGTCACGCGGGAGGTGTCAGGGCAAATGCCGCCCCAAAAGCTGATCGGCGCATCAAAACGCAAAACCGGGCCCTGCGCTGTGCCGGGCCACAAGACTTCGGCGCGCCACGTCACAAGCTGCCCCGATCGTCGGGAACGATTTTGCCCGCTTGCGCCGAGGTGATACAGCTTTGCATGCTACCAAGCACTGTCGCATGCCCCGTGTTGCCTTCGCCATAATGCGCGAACTTGGCGGAATTGGTCATCATGACGCCCGGAACATCGGGCAGAACGGGCGTCACGACTACACATGTGTCGACAACAAAGACGGCGCCCAGCGCTTTCAAGGCCATGTCTGCACCCGTCCGGGCCAGCGCATGCATGGTGTGCCGACCAGTGCAAAGATACACCGGCACGGAGAATTTACGGTCACCTGTGAGTGCCAGAATTTGCTGGCATTCCCGGGCTGACAGATGCGGGCTTCCCATGGCAACGCAATCAATTCTGGCACCTGGTGCAAGCGTGCTCAGATGATCACGCTCCGCCCGCAGCATCTGTTCATCCACACAAACGCGCGGCAGCGACGGATCAGCCCCCGTGACACGGGCAAGATCTGCGGCTTCGGGCGTTACCCCCACCACGTGCAAAAGACCGACGGCACCGGTCGCTGCCGCACCGGCGAACAGCGCTTTCAAATTGTCGTCGTCCGGCGTTGCTTGCAGACCCGTGACCGCCACCACTGCTTCTCCTGATCGCCGCCCGATCAGCGCCCCCAATACGGGGTAGAAGATATCCATTGCCTGCAAGGAAGGCGGAATCCTTGAGATATCGAAAACAAGTGCGGCGCGTCGGTTATCGGGAACATGCAGACCGTAATACGGTGCCCGTCCCGCAATCGCGCAGGCAATATCGAGAAAATCACCATAACGATTGGTACGCGCGCCAAGGGCTGAGTTAACAAAGGCAACTGCGTTGGATTCTCCCCACGCCACATCCGTACCCTGCTCGGGCCGCGCACCCGCCTGATATGGCGCGCAGGTCCAACTGGGTTTGCAGCCCATTTTCTCATGCGCCACCATCAGTCTGAATGCCAGTTTCCGCACTTCTCCCTGCAGGCGTGACTGCAGGGGATCAAGCAAATTCAGCGCCCCGACATTTGTGGTGGCGGGTACACAAACCCGAGCACCCGCCTCGACCAGCATTTCGCAAAAGAGCGTACCGGACTTTCCGTGATACAGGCATCCATCAATGTGCGCTGAGGCAATCGGGATGAGCCTTTCCGCCCCCAGCATCCGGCCGGCTTCCGCGACAATGCGCAGGGCGATCATTTCACCTTTTGTCCCGCTGTGACCGCTGAGGATGGTTTTTTCTTGCAGGCTCAGATGCATAAGCGACGCCGCCGGTTGTTTACTGAACACTGCGCTGGAACCGGCCGGATTTCAATCAATGTCGCTCTCGGTCAAGGATTGTGCCGCAATAGCGCTGGTAAATCTTGCTGTCTGTGCCACCTTGCCAGAAAGGAGGCGACTCGCGCATGCGGTATTCGGGATTTCGTGTCATAAAGGAGGCCTTGAGGGGTCATCGCGGGTGGACACCGGCGTGGCGCGACCCCGAACCACAGCCACACTATGATTACGTTATTGTCGGCGGCGGCGGCCACGGGCTAGCCACTGCGTATTATCTCGCCAAAACCTTCGGGCAAAAGCGCATCGCCGTTGTGGAAAAGGGGTGGATTGGAGGTGGTAACGTCGGGCGGAATACGACGATCATCCGATCCAACTACCTGCTGGATGGCAATGAACCGTTCTACGAATTCTCACTGAAATTATGGGAAGGGCTTGAGCAGGATCTCAACTACAATGCGATGGTCAGTCAACGCGGTATTCTCAACCTTATCCATAGCGACGCACAGCGCGATGCATTTATCCGCCGCGGTAATGCGATGATTCTTAATGGCGCGGATGCTGTGTTGCTGACCACCCGCCAGATCAAAGAGCGCTACCCATTTCTGAATGTTGACGACGCCCGCTTCCCGATAAAAGGCGGCCTCGCCCAGCATCGAGGTGGTACTGTGCGCCATGATGCCGTTGCTTGGGGATATGCTCGCGCAGCCGACAGTTTGGGCGTCGATATATTGCAGAACTGCGAAGTAACCGGCTTTCGTATTGAAGGCGGTGTCTGCAAGGGCGTTGAGACGTCACGCGGCTACATCGGTGCCGGCAAGATCGGCACTGCTGTCGCAGGCTCGTCGGGCCGCGTGATGGAAAAAGCAGGCATGCGCCTGCCCATCGAGAGCCATGTTCTACAGGCCTTTGTATCAGAAGGTCTGAAGCCGATACTGCCGGGTGTGGTTACATTCGGTGCCGGCCACTTCTATGTCAGCCAGTCCGACAAGGGGGGTCTCGTCTTCGGCGGCGACATCGATGGATACAACTCGTATGCGCAACGCGGTAACTTGCCCGTTGTCGAAGACGTTTGCGAGGGTGGCATGGCGATCTTCCCGATGCTGGGCCGTGCCCGTGTCCTGCGCATGTGGGGGGGCATCATGGATATGTCCATGGACGGCTCCCCGATTATCGACCGCACCCATATTGATAAGCTCTATTTCAACGGTGGCTGGTGCTATGGTGGCTTCAAAGCGACACCCGCTTCCGGGTACTGCTTTGCCCATCTGCTTGCCAAGAACACGCCGCATCCAGTGGCCACCGAATACCGGTTCGACCGATTTGAAAAGGGTCTGATGATTGACGAAAAGGGGGTGGGCGCGCAGCCCAATCTGCACTGATGATCATTAACCATCCGCTGCTTGGCCCCCGTGACGCCGCCGAATTCACCTATCTCGGCGACGCCCGTCTGACCGACAGACCCGACGGTTTGGCAGACAGCGCAGGTGAAGCGTTCCATGAATACTTGCACCTCCGGGACAATCCTGCAGGAGAGCACAGAGAGCTTTGGTACCACGAAGGCGGCGACAGGTCATGGCTGGTTGTCACGCGCAACACGCTGACCCATGAAATAACAAAAGTAGAACTGGCGCGGGACGTGGCGCGGCAAAAAGGGCGAACTTCATGAGCCAGCCCAATCGCCTGACTGGCGGTCAGATTGACCGCAGCCGCACTCTCAAGTTTCACTTTGACGGGCGGGAGTATCGCGGCCACCCCGGCGATACGCTGGCGTCTGCCCTGTTGGCAAACGGCGTGCGCTTGATGGGCCGCTCTTTCAAATATCATCGACCGCGCGGTCCTTACACAGCAGGATCAGAGGAACCCAATGCCTTGGTCGAATTGCGCGGTGGTTCGCGGCAGGAACCCAACACCCGTGCGACGACCACCGAATTGTTCCACGGGCTTTGGGCCCGCAGTCAGAACCGGGTGGGCTCTTTACGGTTTGACCTGATGGCCGTGAACGACGTGATGTCGCCGTTTCTGACGGCCGGCTTCTACTACAAAACCTTTATGTGGCCGGCAGCCTTCTGGGAAAAAATCTACGAGCCGTTGATCCGGCGTGCGGCTGGACTTGGCTCACTGTCGGGGCGGGCCGATCCGGACTGCTACGACAAAGGATTTTTACATTGCGACCTGCTTGTGGTTGGTGCCGGGCCTGCAGGCCTGATGGCGGCACTGACTGCGGCGCGTGCGGGCAAAAGCGTGATCCTCGCCGACGAGGATTTTCGGCTGGGCGGGCGGCTCAATAGTGAAACACTTGCCGTCGGCGACACAGCGGCAGAGGCATGGGCGCAGGAAGTCGCCGCAGAGCTTGAAAGCATGCCCAACTGCCGCTGCATGTCGCGCACCACCGTTATTGGCGCATTCGACCATGGAATTTACGGCGCTGTTGAGAGGGTGAGCGACCATGTGCATACCCCGTCCCCCGGCAAGCCCCGGCAGACGCTCTGGCGCATCTACAGCAAACGCGCCCTGCTCTGCGCCGGCGCAATCGAACGGGGCATTGCGTTCAACAACAATGACCGCCCGGGCATTATGCTGGGATCAGCCGCACGCACCTACGTCAACCGATTTGCGGCGGCCCCGGCGATGCGGGCGGCGATATTCACCAACTCTGACGAAGGCCACCAGACAGCACGCGATCTGATCGTGAAGGGCGTACAAATTGCGGCAGTGGTAGATACACGTGAGGATGCGCCGCTGTCTTTGGAGTTCGAAGTTTTGCGAGGCGCTCAGGTTGTCGACACCAAGGGACGACACGGCCTTTCTTTTGTCGAGGTACTGCAAGCCGACGGCAGCATGCGCACGCTCGAATGTGGGATGTTGGGCGTTTCCGGCGGTTGGAACCCAAATGTCCACCTGACATGCCATCAACGCGGCTTCCCGAAGTGGCACGAAGATATCTCAGCCTTTGTACCGGGCGATACACTGCCAACGGGCATGTCCGTGGCAGGCGCTGCTGCAGGTGCATTTTCCACCGCCGCCGCCTTGCGCGGAGGCGCGGAAGCCGCCCGCCGCGCCCTGTCGCTGAAGGGACGCGTGCCCGACATACCGCCAGCGGAAGACGCGCCCGTTACTCTCAAGCCATTCTGGTACGTCGAGGGGGCAAGCCGGGCGTGGCTCGACCAGCAAAACGATGTGACGGTCAAGGATGTCCGCTTGAGCTATCAGGAAGGCTTTCGCAGCGTCGAACATCTCAAACGTTATACCACGCTCGGGATGGCGACAGATCAGGGCAAGACGTCGAACATTGGCGGGCTTGCGATCATGGCTGAACTGGCGGGCAAAGCGATCCCCGAGGTCGGCACTACCATATATCGGCCGCCATTCACGCCAGTTGCCATTGGTGCATTTGCCGGGCGCGCGACCGGCAAGCATTTTCATCCCACACGGCTTACCCCAAGTCATCTATGGGCCACCGAACAAGGGGCAGTCTTTGTAGAGGCCGGCAACTGGATGCGCGCACAGTGGTTCCCCCGCGCCGGTGAAACGAATTGGCGTGAAAGCGTGGACCGCGAGGTCACAGCCACCCGCGGATCGGTTGGCGTATGCGACGTGACAACACTTGGAAAGGTTGATGTACAAGGCGCTGACGCCGCGGCTTTCCTGAATCGCATATACTGCAATGGATTTGCCAAGCTGGCGGTCGGAAAAACGCGTTATGGGCTGATGCTGCGCGAAGACGGTATCGCCATGGACGACGGAACCGCGGCCCGTCTCGCCGAAGACCACTTTGTCGTGACGACAACCACCGCAAATGCAGTGAGCGTTTACCGACACATGGAATTCGTGCGGCAGTGTCTGTTTCCGGACATGGACGTGCAACTCATTTCCACAACGGAAGCCTGGGCGCAATTTGCTGTTGCAGGCCCCAATTCACGCAAGGTTTTGCAAAAGATCGTCGACCCAGAATTCGAGATCACGAACGATGCGTTCCCCTTTATGGCCTGCGCGAACGTCACTGTTTGTGGCGGGCTTCGAGCCCGTCTGTTTCGCATTTCTTTCAGCGGCGAACTGGCTTACGAAATTGCGGTGCCAACCCGATATGGCGATGCCCTGATCCGACGGATCATGGACGCCGGCGCCGAGTTCGATATCACCCCATACGGGACCGAAGCTCTTGGCGTCATGCGTATCGAGAAAGGCCACGCCACGGGCAACGAATTGAATGGGACAACCACCGCGCTGAACCTTGGAATGAGCCGCATGGTCAGCACAGCGAAAGACAGCATCGGTTCAGTGTTGTCGCGCCGTGAGGGATTGAACACGCCAGACGCACTCAGGCTCGTTGGCCTTAAACCCGTTTCGCCTGACGCCAAGGTTCCGGCAGGCGCACACCTTATGAATGAAACAGGCCCTGTTGATGCTGCACACGACCAGGGATATGTCACATCGGCCTGTTACTCGCCGACCTTGGGCCACTACATCGCACTCGCTTTCGTCAAAAACGGCGCAGAGCGTTTGGGAGAAACGATGCGCCTTGTCAGCCCGCTGACCGGCGAGGACACCAAGGTCGAACTGGTCAGCGCACATTTTGTGGACCCTGAAGGAGAACGTTTGCGTGACTGATCTACAGCCGCTAACAGCCCTTGGAGGCACAGAAGACCGATGCGACATCATTGGCACCCTGACCTTAAGCGAGAAGAGCGACCTTTCTTTTGCTTCGCTGGCAACACGTCGCGGCGTCGAAACAGGGCAGCGCTTGCGCGATTTGCTGACCGTCGCCGCACCCGGCCCGGGCCGGGCCGCTTTGACCGACAGGTTTTCCGCCATTTGGATGAGCGCCGATCAATGGTTGGTTAGCGCTCCGTTCGACCAGTATCCGGATATTGCAGCCGAACTTGCAAAAGACTGCGGACCGGGCGTGTCAATAACGGATCAGACTGACGCATGGGTGGTCTTTGATCTCGCGGGTGTCGCCGCGGCGGATGCCTGCGAACGCCTCTGTGCGGTTCCCGTACGACAGATGGAGGCCGGGCACGCACAGCGCACAACCGTGCACCAGATGGGATGTTTTCTGATTTGCTTTCAGACCGGCCATCATGTTCGGTTTCTCGCGCCGAGGTCATCGGCGGCGTCGTTTTGGCACGCATTGGAAACCGCCGCGCGATCGGTCGCCTAAAGGTGAACCGGAAACTCGCCGCACTCTGCGCCCACAACAACGGTTTCATTTGCAGGACCGTTTTTATACTGTTGGCAATCAGTTAACCAAATGGGACCGACTGGAATAGGACCACCTGAAATGAGTGCCGATCACGGAGCACAACCCTCAAGCCTGAGCCAAAATCCTCACAGTGTTCGCGAAGAACGCGAGAAAGTGCTCGAAGTCGCCTTAGGGCGCGAGGTCCGCCATCATCGCCGTCTGCAAGGGATTACAGTTGCGGAACTGTCAAATACGACGGGCCTTTCGATCGGCATGTTGTCAAAAATCGAAAACGGTCACACCTCCCCGTCCCTGACCACGCTGCAAACACTTGCGAACGCGCTTTCCGTACCGCTGACCGCCTTTTTCAAAGGATTTGAAGAGCAGCGTCAGGCGGTGCACACAAAGGCGGGTCAGGGCGTCGTTCTTGAACGCGAGGGAACGCGTGCCAACCATCAGTACAATCTGCTGGGGCATATCGGTGCAAATGCAAGCGGCGTTATCGTCGAACCGTATCTTATCACCCTTTCAAACGAGGCAGATATCTTTCCGACCTTTCAGCATGGTGGCATCGAGACGATCTACATGCTGGAGGGCAAGGTAGACTACCGGCATGGCGATGCAGTGTATTCGTTGGCGCCCGGTGACACTCTGTTTTTCGATGCAGATGCACCGCATGGTCCAGAAGGTCTGATTGAGTTGCCAGCACGGTATCTTGCCATCATCAGTTATCCTCAGAACACCTGAACGCACAATTTTGCGGCACTTGAAGCGGCAAGAAATATTACTGCAGGGAAAAAAAGTTTCTCTTTAGTTGAGGCGCGGGCCCGTTGATGGTAGCTAAAAAGGTGGCAATCCAGACGTTGCCAAGCGACCATCAAAGGGGATTCATCATGTGCGGAATTGTCGGCCTTTTCCTTAAAGACGAGGCGCTGCAGCCTGATCTTGGCCGAATGCTTACCACAATGCTCGTCACGATGACGGATCGAGGGCCGGACAGCGCCGGGATCGCGATCTACGGCGAAGAAAAACGAGGGCACGCAAAACTTGTAGTGCAGTCTCAGTCGCCCAAGAAGGGCTTTGCCGGATTACCCGAAGCTTTCCAAAAGCATATCGGCGTCGCCCCTGAGATGACCGTCAAAGACACGCATGCTGTTCTCAGCCTGCCGAGCGAACATTTGGCGGTGGCGCGCGCGGCATTGTCGGAAATTAATCCGAGCCTTCGCACCATGAGCAGAGGCGAAACCATAGAAATCTATAAGGAAGTCGGTCTGCCGAAGGACGTGGCCGCCCGTTTTGATCTGGCAACAATGTCAGGAACTCATGGAATCGGGCACACGCGCATGGCGACGGAGTCAGCAGTGACGACAATGGGGGCGCATCCTTTCAACACAGGGGAGGATCAGTGCCTCGTGCACAATGGGTCGCTGAGCAACCACAACTCGCTGCGACGCAAACTGCGACGCGAAGGTATTCACATCGAAACTGAAAACGATACCGAGGTAGGGGCGGCCTACCTGACCTGGCGTATGCAACAGGGCGCCACGCTTGGGGATGCGCTGCAAAGCAGCCTCAGGGATTTGGACGGTTTTTTCACCTTTGTTGTGGGCACGAAGGACGGGTTTGGCGTCGTGCGCGACCCTATCGCGTGCAAGCCGGCTGTGATGGCTGAAACCGGGCAATACGTGGCTTTCGGCTCGGAATATCGGGCGCTGGTCGACCTGCCCGGAATTGAGAACGCCCGTATCTGGGAACCGGAACCTGCAACCGTATATTTCTGGAGCCACTCAAACTCCCCGACAAAAAAGGCGGCATGAAATGGAAACGATTGATCTTGCCTCGAGCGATTTGCGTACGCTCAATGCCACATTGCACGCGCAATCGGAAAGCACGAACCAGACACTTTGGCAAATCGACAACCCGCGCGGTGCGCATGCGCTGGCCTGCGGTCTTGATGCCCCAATCGAAGTCACCGTCAATGGATCGACAGGGTACTACTGCGCCGGGATGAACCAGCAAGCGACAGTGCACATAAAAGGGTCTGCCGGACCGGGCGTTGCGGAAAACATGATGTCTGGCACTGTGGTTATCGATGGTGACGCCAGCCAGTACGCTGGAGCGACCGGTAACGGCGGCCTGCTCGTGATCAAGGGCAATGCGTCGTCCCGATGCGGGATTTCGATGAAAGGCATCGACATTGTGGTACATGGTAACATTGGTCACATGAGCGCTTTCATGGCGCAATCAGGCAATTTGGTCGTGTGCGGAAACGCGGGCGAAGCACTGGGAGACAGCCTTTATGAGACGCGGATTTTTGTTCGCGGTTCGGTCAAATCGCTTGGCGCGGACTGCGTTGAAAAGGAAATGCGACCGGAACACATCGAGCTGTTGACCGACCTGCTGACGCAGGCCGACGCGGATGCCAAACCGGAAGAATTCAAGCGGTACGGATCGGCGCGCAAGCTCTACAACTTCAATATCGACAACGCATACTAAGGAGGCTGCCAGATGAAAGACGACCACGCTCCCCGCACTGTTCCGATCCAGTCGGCGACCTTCTCAAACCCGGTGAATGCCGAGATACGACGCGCGGCCGCCACGGGTATCTACGACATTCGCGGCGGCGGCGCGAAGCGTAAATTGCCCCACTTCGATGATCTTCTTTTTCTTGGCGCCTCAATGAGCCGCTACCCGCTCGAAGGGTACCGGGAGCGGTGCGATACAGATGTTACCCTCGGCACACGTTTTGCCAAGAACCCAATCAAACTGGATATTCCTGTAACAATCGCGGGTATGTCTTTTGGCGCGCTCTCCGGCCCTGCAAAAGAAGCTTTGGGCCGCGGCGCGACTCTGGCGGGCACGTCAACTACGACCGGCGACGGCGGTATGACCGACGAGGAACGCGGCCATTCGAACAAGCTGATCTATCAGTATCTGCCGTCGCGCTACGGGATGAACCCGAACGACTTGCGACGCGCGGATGCCATTGAGATCGTTGTCGGTCAAGGGGCAAAGCCCGGTGGGGGCGGCATGCTTCTGGGTCAGAAGATTTCGGATCGCGTGGCCGAAATGCGCAACCTTCCAAAAGGGATCGACCAGCGCTCTGCGTGTCGCCATCCTGATTGGACAGGACCAGATGATCTGGAAATCAAGATACTGGAGTTGCGAGAGATCACCGGGTGGCGTGTCCCGATCTACATCAAGGTGGGCGGCGCACGGCCCTATTTCGATACAACTCTGGCCGTAAAGGCAGGTGCCGATGTGGTCGTATTGGACGGCATGCAAGGGGGCACCGCGGCCACTCAGGATGTTTTCATCGAACATGTCGGTCAGCCCATTCTCGCCTGCATCCGCGAATCCGTCCGCGCCCTTCAGGACCTTGGTATGCACCGCGAGGTTCAACTCGTCGTATCGGGCGGTATCCGCACAGGCGCAGATGTCGCAAAAGCCATGGCACTCGGTGCTGACGCGGTGGCGATTGGTACCGCTGCGTTGATCGCACTGGGTGACAATGACCCCAAGTGGCAAGCGGAATACGAAGCGATGGGAACAACGGCGGGAGCCTACGACGATTGGCACGAAGGCCAGGATCCAGCGGGGATCACAACGCAGGATCCCAAGCTCATGGCGCGGCTCGATCCGATCGAAGGAGGTCGCCGGCTGAACAATTACCTCAGGGTCATGACACTTGAGGCACAGACGATCGCCCGGGCCTGCGGCAAAAACCATCTACACAATCTCGAGCCGGAAGACCTGTGCGCCGTCACACTCGAAGCGGCCGCGATGGCCAAGATTCCTTTGGCCGGGACAGACTGGTACCCCGGCAAGCCGGGGACTTCTTACTAGACAAGCCAAGCGCGGCTGGCAAAGAATACCGGGCGCGCACCACGCAGAAGATAACAGGGAAACAGGATGACAACAGATCTGGTCAAATTCGCCGAAGAAAAAGGCGTAAAATATTTCATGGTCTCCTACACCGACATTTTCGGTGCACAGAGAGCCAAGCTCGTGCCAACCGCCGCGATTGGCGAAATGCAGGAGGATGGCGCGGGTTTTGCAGGCTTTTCGACCTATCTCAAGATGAGCCCGGCCGACCCTGACATGCTGGCCATTCCGGACCGGTCTGCCGCAATCCAGCTACCTTGGAAGCCGGATGTCGCCTGGGTTCCCGCCAACCTGATGATGGAAGGCGAAGAGGTCGCGCAGGCGCCACGCAACGTACTGCGTCGCATGGTGGCGGAAGCGGATGCACTGGGGTTGCGGGTCAAAACTGGCATCGAAGCCGAATTCTTTTTGCTGACCGCGGATGCAAGCGAAATCAGCGACCCCAGCGATACGGCAACAAAACCCTGCTATGACCAGCAAGCGCTGATGCGGCGCTATGACGTCATTGCGGAAATCTGCGACTACATGCTGGAACTGGGCTGGGGGCCCTACCAGAATGATCATGAAGATGCCAACGGCCAGTTCGAAATGAACTGGGAGTTTGATGACGTGCTCAAAACCGCGGACAAACACTCGTTCTTCAAATTCATGGTGAAATCGGTGGCCGAAAAGCACGGTCTGCGTGCAACGTTCATGCCCAAGCCGGTAGAGGGCCTGACAGGAAATGGCTGTCACGCGCATGTATCGGTATGGGACAAAGACGGCAAAACCAACGTGTTTGCCACCGACAAAGGCGATGGGCCCACTGGCGAGTTGGGGCTTTCTGAGCAAGGAAAGTATTTTCTTGGCGGCATCATGAAACATGCCACGGCAATGGCAGCGATCACGAACCCGACGGTCAACAGCTACAAACGCATCAATGCGCCGCGCGCGCAATCAGGCGCATCATGGGCGCCAAACACGGTCACGTGGACGGGCAACAACAGAACGCACATGGTACGCGTTCCGGGCCCGGGGCGGTTTGAATTACGGCTCGCAGATGGCGCAACCAACCCATATTTGCTTCAGGCAGTAATTATCGCAGCCGGGCTGCGCGGGTTAGATGAAAAAGCTGATCCCGGCAAGCGATACGACATGGACATGTACGCAGATGGCTACAAGGTGCGTGGCGCACCCAAGCTGCCTCTCAACCTGCTCGACGCACTGCGCACGTTTGACAAGGACAAGGCATTAAAATCGGCATTGGGCGAAGAGTTCTCAGACGCGTTTCTGACACTGAAACATCAAGAGTGGCTTGATTTCTGCGCACATTTTTCCGCGTGGGAGAAAACCAACGCGCTCGACGTTTGAGCTCCCCGTCGCGCAGCGTGGCACTGATCGGTCTTGGCGCCATTGGCCGCGCCGTGCTTCAAGGCACGGATAAAGCGAAGGGCGTAACAGTAACGCATGCATTAGTCCGTGCAGCAAAACGAGACGATGTGCAAAGACGGTTCGGTCCGCACCTGAAGGTGGTCAGTGCATCCGATGAACTGCCGGATGATCTTGATCTGATTGTGGAATGCGCAGGGCACGATGCTGTGCGCACTGAGATTCCGGCCCTTTTGCGCCGTGGTCTCGATGTGGCCATTGTCTCGGTCGGGGCGCTCGCAGATACGCCCTGTCTCGACACATTGCGATCTGCCGCCGCCAACGGCGGCGCGCGTCTGCGCGTTTTTCCCGGGGCAATCGGCGGGATCGATGGCCTCGCCGCGGCTGGTCCGTTTCTCGAAACGGTCAGCTATTGCTCGCGCAAACCACCCGCAAGCTGGTCGGGATCACCTGCCGACGAGACACACGACCTGAAAACAATCACCGAACCAACGGAGATTTTCTCGGGGACAGCGCGCGAAGCGGCTTTGGCATTCCCAAAAAATGCGAACGTTGTGGCCACAGTCGCCCTCGCGGGTGTTGGATTTGATCGAACCCGTGTCAGTTTGATGGCCGACCCAACAGCGCATGGGAACACGCATGAGATTTCCGCCAGCGGCGGAGATTACGACCTAAGCTATGCAACACGAGGTGCCGCGCTGCCGGATAACCCCAAGACATCCTCGCTGACCGCGCAAAGTGTACTGCGCGCGCTACAGGATTTGGCTCCCGGCATTTGTATATAAGTCAGATCGCGGCACCACGCGCGTTTGCCATCCAGCCTAGCGTGTCGTCTGTAGGTTCCGAAGATTTGTATTCCGCCCCAATCGGCGCGTCCCATCCAATCTGCCGGATCACGTCAAAGACATGGGAATAATTCAATTCGCCCCCGTCAGGTGGTCCTCGGTCAGGCACGCGGGCAAACTGAATATGTCCGATTACGGGCTTCAACCGAGCAAGGCGATGCGAGATATCTCCTTCCATGAGTTGCACGTGGTAGCAGTCGAACATCAATTTCAGATTGTCCCGTGCCACCCGCTCGATCAGTTCTTCGGCATGCGACGTGGTAGATAGAAAATAGCCGGGCGCATCGTAGTGATTTAGGGGTTCGATCAGGATCGTGATGCCGTACGGTTCGGCTTTTGCGCAGGCGTACTCCAACGCTGAGACAAAAACGTTCTCGGCCTGCGCACCTTGGGCAAAGCCCGCCATCACATGGATGTTCCGCGCGCCTGTTGCCAAGGCGTAGGCCAAAGCCTGATCGACAGCCGCACGCGCCTCTGGCTCGCGACCGGGTAAGGCGGATAACCCATTCTCTCCGTTGGCCACATCGCCTCTGTCCGTATTCAAACCAAGGAGAGGCAAGCCGGTCTCGTCCAGCGCTGCTTTGACCTCCGCAGGATCAACATCATATGGCCAGTGTACCTCAACCGCATCAAATCCGGCTGTTTTTGCCGCCCTTATGGCGTCAGGGAGGCTGCGATCACGCCATAGAAAGCCCAGATTGGCGGACAGTTGCATTACGCGTCCCACTCTACATCAAATTTGGTGACGACGTCCCGGACTTGCGAGGGCGTCAGCATATTAGGGTTCAAGCCGCGCGTCAGCATTGCCAAGCGCGCCGTGTCTTCAAGCTCTTCTACCGCATTGCAAGCGGATTCTATATCCTTGCCGGCGACCACAGGCCCGTGGTTGGCGAGCATAACGGCACTGCGTTTTCCTGCAAGGCCGCGCACCGCGTCCCCCATTGCCGGGTCTCCGGGAAGAAAAAAGGGAAGGAGTTTGACCCTCCCGAGTTTCATGATGGCGTAGGGTGTCATCGGTGGCAAGAAACAGTCCTCATCGACATCCGGCATCATGGACAAAGCCACAGAGTGGCAACTGTGCAGATGCACGACAGCGCCCGCCTTCGAGCGGGTATCGTAGAAGGCCGTGTGCAACGGCATCTCTTTGGTCGGCGGATCGCCGTCAATCAGGCGTCCATCCGGATCAAAACGGCTCAGGCGTGCGGGGTCCAACAGGCCAAAGCTGGTTCCTGTCGGCGACACCAGCAGGCCACCATCCGGCGTTCTGGCGGAAACATTGCCTGTGCTACCGCCCGTCAAACCCCGGTCAAACAATGACTTGGCCAAAAGGCAAATATGTTCGCGCAAACGGGTTTCTTCCGTCATGTCGGCTCCAGCAAAGAGAAGGCTTTGGCAAAGAAGGTTTCGTCTCCGAAATTTCCGGATTTGAGCGTCAGAGCAATCTGGCGACCGGCCGTTTCGCAATAGGTCCACGGCACACCCGGAGCAATCTCTGCACCGATATCAAGTCGTGCCACCCCCAACGCCTTGGTCACGGCGCCCGATGTCTCGCCACCGGCTACCACAAAGCGTTGGGCCCCTTTGTCGCGGGCGGCAACGGCTAACGTGGCAAGCGCATTTTCAACGATGGAGCCCGCCGCGTCGACGCCCAGCTTTTCCTGCGCTGCGCGTACCGCATCCGGCTCTGCAGTGGCATAGATCATAGGGCATTGGTCGAGCGTTTGGTCGGAAAGCCAAGTCAGCGCGGCATCGACGCCCTCCTCAGCCAGCTTTAAAGGATCAAGGGCATAGCTTGGTGCGCTTTGCGAATATCGCGCAACTTGGGCACGGGTCATGGCAGAGCAACTGCCGGACAAGACAATACCGGCCTGCCCCGTTTCAGGTGGTGCGCTCGCAACTGAATCAGCGGACAGCAGACCGCGCCGCCGATACAGATCAGGCAACGGCATCGCAATCGCACTGCCACCGGTCAGCAAAGGCATATCGGCACAGGCCTCCGCAATCGTGTAGAGATCATCGTTCGCGACAGCATCGGTGACCACATGCGCGATGCCTTCCGCCGCAAGCTGGCTCATTCTGGCCCGCAGCGCATCTGCGCCTTGCGCCACGCTCAAACGATTGGCAAGACCTACACCCTTCGTCACCTGCGGAACTAAAAGCCTCATGAGGTTACTGTCATGCATTGGCGTCAGGGGATGATCCTTCATCGGGCTCTCGGAAAGCAACTGCTCACCAACAAACAGATTGCCCATATAAATTGACCGGCCGTTTTCTGGAAATGCGGGACAATAAATCGTCTGGCTGGTGCCCAAAGCACTCATCAGCGCTTCGGCGACAGGGCCAATGTTGCCCTGCGCAGTGCTGTCAAAGGTCGAGCAGTACTTCCAGAAAAACCTTTCAGCACCCGCCCCGCGCAACCATTCCAGAGCTGCAGAGCATTCGGCCACCGCTTCCGCGACCGGCGCGGTACGGCACTTTAGTGCGATCACTTCGAATGGCGCAGGCTTTGCCGCCGGCTCCTCAGGCACACCGATGCGCAATGAAACAGGCACACCGGCGCGCGACAATAACCCCGCCAAATCAGTGGCACCGGTGAAGTCATCGGCAATGCACCCCAAAAGTGTTGTCATCTGCTCAACCTCACTTTGATCACGTTTCACCGGGCAGTTTCAGACCCGCGTTGCGCGCATATACCTTGGCGACAGCAGCGTCATCTTCTTGCCCGAGCCCCTGCCCCGCAGCCGCCAGATATTGTTGCAGCGCGGCTGCCGTGATCGGCGCACCAAAGCGGGCTTCTTTCGCGATATCAAGCACGATGCCAAGGTCCTTGGGCCAGATGTTGACCGAACTATGCGGTGTATAGTCTCCGGCAATGATGTGCGGCGCGCGGTTTTCAAGCATCCAACTGCTGCCCGCGCATTTACTTATGACTTCCAGAAAAGTGTCGGGCGCAACGCCTTGCGTCATACCGAATGTCATTGCTTCGGCCATTGCCGCAATGTGCACACCCGCCAGCATCTGGTTGACCGCTTTCATTGCCGAACCTGCACCAGCTGCGTCACCCAATTCAAAAACCGTCTCGGATATCGCGTCCAAGACCGGACGCGCCGCCGCGAATGCTTCCTCGGTACCAGCCGCCATGATCGACAGCTGCCCTTGCGCCGCCTTGATCGACCCGCCGGAGATTGGCGCATCAAGATAGTGCACACCGTATTCAGCCGCTTGCGACGCCATTGCGCGGGCAAAGGCAGGTGGCACGGTCGCGCAGGCCACCACCACGCTGCCGCGCGACATCCGCGGCACAATCCCCGCCTGCCCGAAGAGCACAGTTTCGGTTTGTTCGGCATTGAGCACGACAATGACCGCGACATCTATGGCTGCAGCGACTTCTTCCAGAGCACCCAGCGCGCCGCCATCTGCGATGAACTTGGCTGTCTGCGCCTCGTTCACGTCGAATCCATGGGTTTTGTGCCCAGCGCGCAGCGCAGAACCGGCGATCCCGTACCCCATCGAACCAAGGCCAATAACGGCCGCTGTCACTGTTTGCGACATTGCTCTCCCCAATATGTGTCTCCTGTTGGTTGGACCTTAGCCGTCCGCTGCCGCGAACACAAAGCCACAGGTCGGTCCAGGCGCAATTTCACAGGTGCCGCAGACTGTGCGTTTCCAGTATCTCGAGCAGAACAGCGCGCGCCTCTTCGCGGTGCGTGCGGTGTACCTGTCGCGCTTTGTCGCCGTCGCCCGCCGCAATGGCTTCGAGCAGCGCACGGTGATCGTCGTTTGATCGCAGCGGCAAAGGCCGTATATGCAGCGTGATTTTCTTGGCCCGCCGGACCTGATCTTCCATCATCGCAACAATATTCTGGATACGCCGGTTGCCGCCCAGACGAACCAATTCTTTGTGAAACCGGTCATCCGCGCTCGACCACGCATCGCGATCCCCGCTTTCAAGTGCTGAATCCATGTCGTCGATCGCCGTGCTCAAGGCGGCCAGATCATTCTGACCGAAACCGGCCTCTGCCGCTTTTGCCGCGGCGAGGCTCTCAAGCTCTGTCAACACATCATAGATGTCGGCCATGTCTTGCGGCGACACGGCCAGAACCCGCATGCCTTTCCGCGGACGCAATTCCACAAGGCCTTGCGCTTCGAGGGTCAATGCTGCCTCACGCACAGGTGTGCGCGACATACCAAGTCTTTCCGCGATCTCCCCCTCAAGATGATCCGACCCCGGACCAAGCTCGCCGTGAAAAATCATGCTGCGCAATGCCTCCACGGCCCGCTGTGTGTTGGACTTCCCTTCGCTGCCAGTCACTGACCCGCCTCGCCCAGATGAATTTTCCTCCCTTCCTGCGCAGAAGCATAGACGGCATTACGAATGCGTATGACAGTGCAATAATCCTGTGCTGTGTTCTCCACCGGCGTGCCTTCGACCATCGCTGCGATGACATGCGCCTGCAAATGGTAGACGCAGTCTCCACCAAAACCGTCAGAGCGATCCGCGGGCAGCAAGGTTGATGATGTTTGCGTACCGAACTTTCGCAGCTCTACCCTGCCATCTCCGAACAAAGACAAGGTGCCTTCGGTCCCTTCAAAAAGCGCTTCACCCATGGTGCGTCGCAGATTGTCTGCCGCGTGGTCCAGATGCCGATTTCCGTCAAAGACCGATCGTACGCCACTCGGATGGTCAAACAACACGACCCCTGCATCTTCGCCTGCGATCACCGGATTGAGCCGTCTCAAATCTGCGTAAACCGCGATCGGGTTTCCGAAAAGGTAGCGGAACGTGTCGATCCAGTGGACGCCGGTTTCGTGGATCAGGAACGCGGGCATCTCCTGAAAGTATGGCTGGCGATCAAGATAAGCAGATGGCCCCTGTCCGTCACCGGGCCTCAGCCGGAAGGAGGCCTGCATCGGGTGCCCGATGTCGCCCGCATCAATCGCAGATTTGATCCGCCGGTACCAAGGCATAAAGCGAAAATTCTCGTGTACGATCAGCGTGGCACCTGCCGCCTCGGCTTCGGCACTGACAGCCTCTGCCTCGTCAATCGATAGGCAAAACGGTTTTTGACAGATGATCCAGCCGACCCCCTTTTCGATCGCGGCACGTATGATCTCTGCTTGACCTGTTGGCGGCACGATAATGTCCAGCAGATCCGGTTTTACTGCCGTGATCATCTCGGTCACGGATGAGAAAGGCGGCGCACCCGTAGCCTTCGCCGCCTCGAGATTGAAATCAGCAGCCCCCACGACCTCAACGCCCGGCATTCGCGCCCAAGCGTTATAGTGAAACTGGCTGAAATACCCTGCACCTACGCAGGCGACACGGATCGGCTTGTCGCTCATGGTTTTAGTTCAGCCATGATAGCACGGGCTGCCTCTGCTGTAGACGCTGTTCCGCCAAGATCACCCGTCAGAACCTCTCCATCGGCGATGACAGTCTCGACCGCTTCGCGCAAACGCGTACCGTCTCGGCGCAAGGCGGGTGCATCTTTTCGAACGCCGAGCCACTCCAACATCATGGCAGCAGACAGGATCATGGCCATGGGGTTGGCTTTGCCCTGTCCTGCAATGTCCGGTGCCGAACCGTGACAGGGTTGGAATACAGCATGATCAAGGCCGATGTCAGCCGATGGCGCAAGGCCCAGCCCGCCCATCAGCCCTGCCCCAAGATCAGACAGGATATCCCCGAACATGTTCTCAGTGACCAGCACGTCAAACTCCCAAGGTTTGAGAACGAACCACAATGCGGTTGCATCGACATAGGCGTGATCGGCTGCAAGGTCAGGATGTTTCGCTGCCTCCGCGTCGAAAATCTCGCGAAAAAAGGCGAAAGCGCGAAAAACGTTGGCCTTGTCGACGCATGTAACGCGCCCCGGCCCTCGTCCGGTTTCTTTGCGCTCTTTAGCCAGCCCAAAAGCAAATTCAAAAAGGTGTTCTGAAATCTCACGCGTAATCAACAACGTCTCGCGCGCTTCGTCCTTTGTTACCTCGCCGCAGCCCTGCGTGTGGAACAACCCTTCGGTACTTTCGCGGATCAGCACAAAATCGACCTCTGTGTCAGGCGGAAGGTTCAAAGGTGTTTTCTGGCCCGCCGAAATCCGAACAGGGCGTACGCCCGCGAACAGCGTCAGTGCTTTTCTAAGGTCGATTTGCGGTGAAATCTCGGTGCCATCGGGATAGCGCACCGATGGCAATCCCATAGCAGAAAGCAGGATCGCATCTGCAGCCCGTGCAGTCGCCATAGAGCTTTCGGGCAAGGACTCTCCGGTTTCAGCGTAATGGGCCGCTCCTGCCGGGCAGTTTTCGAATGACAGCGAATACCCGCTCAGTCGCGCCATAATCGACAGGATTTCCAGCGTAGGCGCCATGATCTCAGGCCCGATCCCGTCGCCTTCAAATACCGCTATCTTAAATTCGTCGGCCATTTTGGGTCCTTTTGTAAAACCATGCAGGGTTAAGTCGCATATTTGTGAAATAATGTATACATTAAAAAATACGTTGCCTAAGAAATGTGCGCAGCATACGCTGATTGACAGGCGACCACAGCGCCCGAACATCATGGGGGTGAAAGAATAATCATGTTTGCAGTGGTAGTTGAATTCACATTGAAACACGGCTCATGGGACGATTTCATGCCGCTGATGTACGAAAATGCAGCCACGTCGCTTCGCGAAGAGCCCGGCTGCCACCAGTTTGATGTGGCAACCAATCCCGAGAAACCTCAGGAAGTATTTCTGTACGAACTCTATACCGACGCGCTTGCTTTTGAGACCCACAAGAACATGCCGCACTTTATGAGTTTCGATGCCCTGTCGGCTGGCTACGTTGCCGACAAAAAGGTCATGACTTTTGCAAAGGTCGTGCAATGAGCACTTGGCAGGTACACGCGATCAAATACGCCGACCGCAACGCCAGAACGCGCGCGGACAGTTTTATATTCGACGATAATCACGATGCACCGCACCCGATGGACTATTTCATCTGGCTGTTGCGCCGCGGTAGCGAGGCCATTCTGGTCGATACCGGCTATGATGCAGACGAAGGCACGCGACGCGACCGCCCGATCCGGCTTGATCCGGTCGAAGCGCTGGCGCCCTTTCACCTGAAACCGACCGAGATCACGGATGTCATCGTGACCCACCTGCATTACGACCATGCTGGCGGATTACATCTGTTTCCCAATGCCCGCCTGCACCTGCAAGCCGCTGAAATGGCTTATGCCACAGGCCCGTGCATGTGCCACGATACGTTGCGCATGCCCTTTACCGCCGGACATATCTGCGAAACCATTCAACGGCTTTACGCCGGCAAGGTGCAGTTTTACGAAGGTGACGGCGAAATTCGCGAGGGCGTCACCGTTCATTGTATTGGCGGTCACAGCCGCGGATTGCAGGCTGTCCGCGTCAAGACAGAAGCAGGGTGGTTGGTTCTGGCATCGGACGCCGCGCACTACTACGAAAACGTCTTTGCCCGAAAACCTTTCCCTATCGTTGTCGACCTGCAGAACATGTTGGACGGGTTTGACACGCTTCACAAACTTGCGTCCAACCCGTCGCTCATTGTACCGGGTCACGACCCGCTGGTGACGCAAGCCTTTCCATCCGAGCTTGCAGAGCACATCTGGCGACTGGATCACGGCCCGGACCGTCCCATTCCCAACGCGGGGACCCCCTAATGCCCAAATTTCAGGCAATATGATCGGTTGATGCACAGCTTGCAAAGCTTCCCAGTGGCCAAGCTGTGCTCTCTCATGTGAGACTGTTGCATCTGCAGTAAAGACCAAAGAGACGTAAGACCTTGCTGATGCGCGCCGCAACACCGCTTGACCAGCCCCGCGCGATTGGCAACGCGCGGCTAAGCACGAAATTGGGGCCTCACGGTACGTGCATCGACGCGTTGCGTCAGTCGGGCGCGCTCAAGCTTTTGTTTCCGCGCAACCCGAATTACGTAGAAGCTATCATCGTCAATACGGCAGGTGGGATCACCGGCGGCGACGATTTCAAGATCAGCGCCAGCGCAGGCGCGGACACACGGACGACGCTTACCACTCAGGCTGCAGAGCGCGTATACCGCGCGCAACCGGATCAGGTCGGACGGCTGACGACTTCGCTCAGTGTGGCAACGGGCGCTACTTTGCACTGGGTGCCACAGGAAACAATCCTCTACGATCAGGCAAATCTCGAGCGGCGTCTGACCGTGGACCTTGCACCGGATGCACGCCTTGTAATGGCCGAAGCCGTTGTCTTTGGACGACAAGCGATGGGCGAGCGTCTGCAACAGGCCCGGTTTTCCGACCGTATCGAGATCCGGCGCGCCGGTGTGCCACTTTACCGTGATGGCACCGAATTGCATGGGAACATCGCCCAAGAGCTTGACCGGCCTGCTGTCGCCGCTGGTGCCAGAGCAATGGCAACTCTGGTGTGGGTTGCCAAAGAAGCCGAAGGTCATCTGACCCGAATACGGGACTTGATCGGTGTGACAGGTGGTGCAAGCATGATCCAGCACGACACAATGACCGTCCGCCTGCTTGCCGAAGACAGTTTCGCCCTGCGCCGATGCCTTGTCCCGGTGCTGGACCTGATGACAGAAAATGCCCTGCCACTGAGTTGGAGACTTTAGTACATGCAACTGACACCGCGCGAAAAAGACAAACTACTGGTTGCCATGGCCGCCGAGGTGGCACGCCGCCGACTGGCCCGCGGGGTCAAACTGAACCACCCCGAAGCCATCGCATTGATCACAGAAGCGGTCGTGGAAGGCGCGCGCGACGGGCGCTCTGTGGCTGATATGATGGAAGCCGGCGCTCAGGTCATCACGCGGGACCAATGCATGGAGGGTGTCCCCGAAATGATCCACGACGTGCAGGTTGAGGCAACATTTCCCGATGGCACCAAACTGGTGACCGTACATAACCCGATCCGATAGGAGCACTGCCATGATTCCCGGAGAAATCTTTACTGCTGATGGCGACATTGCGCTGAACGAAGACCGCGAAGCCGTCACGATCATGGTAGCAAACACCGGCGACAGGCCCGTTCAGGTCGGCAGCCATTATCACTTTGGCGAGGCCAACGAGGCGCTTGAGTTCGACCGTGCCGCGGCGCGCGGCATGCGCCTCGATATCGCGGCAGGCACTGCTGTTCGGTTCGAACCAGGTCAGCGGCGCGAGGTTCAACTCATCCCTTATGGAGGTGCGCGCAGGATATACGGTTTCAATCAGCAGGTGATGGGCGATCTGTGATCGTTTCAAATCCAAATTCAGGGAGAAAAAGAGATGTGTGATATTTGCGTGATCAATGCGGTAAAGGACAAGATGCTTTCCCGGCGAGACTTTTTCAAAGCCTCTGCAGCAACCGGCGCGGCAGCCGCGATTGGCACCGTGGCGACCGCACCCGCCGCTTTGGCCGGAGGACACGGCGGCATTGTCGATATGACTCACAAGCTCAGCCCGGAATTTCCAACTTTCTTCGGCGTGCCCGGGATATCAACCGAGCAGGTTTTCAATTTCGCCGACAACGGCTTTAACCTGCTGAACCTTACGATCAACGAGCACACTGCAACTCATATTGACGCGCCGTTGCACTTTTCGGCGGACGGGTTGAGCGTGGATGAAATCCCGGTCAGCGATCTGGTTGTTCCGCTATGCAAGATCGACATCGCGGCCCGCGCAGCCGAGGACGCCGATACACAAGTCACTCCCGATGACCTGAAGGCATGGATTGCCGCCAATGGCGACATTCCGGACAAGGCGTGCATTGCAATGTACTCTGGCTGGGCGGAAAAAAGCGGATCAGCCGCAGATTACGTGGGCAACGACGCCGATAACGTCAAGCACTTCCCCGGCTTTCACCCCGAAGCAACCGCCATGCTGCTTGAAGAGACAACCGCCGCTGCGATGGCCGTAGACACGCTGTCTCTCGACCATGGCCCGTCGGCGAATTTTGCCACGCATTACGCGTGGCTGCCCGCCAACCGCTACGGCATTGAAAACCTTGCCGGGCTCGCAGATGTCCCCGCAGCAGGCGCGACACTTGTTGTCGGCGCACCCAACCACGCGGGCGGCACGGGCGGCCCTGCCCGCATCTTCGCGATGATCTGATGGCAACGGTGCCGCTCATATCGGATGAAGAGGCCAGCGCCGAGGTACAAGCTGTCTTTGACGACATCCGTCGCGTGCGCGGCACCGATTTCATCAACAACTTCTGGCGCGCCTTGGCACATGATCCAGCAACGCTCAGGGCTACTTGGGAGCGGCTGAAAACCGTCATGGGACCGGGCGCGTTGGACCCTTTGGTCAAGGAAATGCTCTATATTGCGGTTTCGACAGCCAACGGATGTGAATACTGCATCCATTCCCATACCGCTGCCGCCAAGGCCAAAGGCATGTCACCAGAGCAATATGGCGAACTGGTCTCCGTCATTGGCATGGCAATGCAAACCAACGGCCTTGTTACGGCACTGCAGGTGCCTGTGGACGAGGTTTTCAAAGTGAATTCGCAAACATCAACCTAGCAGAGGCGTAAAGAGTATGAACATTTACATGACCAACCCGCTGAAGATCTGGGCCAACAGCGTCGAGTTGGCAACACTGTTGTCTGAGGCGCAGGCGATTATCGCAATGCGCGTGATTGGCCTTGCCGGCATCTGGTCCGTGACCCCATACGAAAACACACGCATGGTATCCGAAAAGGCCTATGCGCTGACCAAATCCGCCAGCGATGCCACGCGCGCTTCTCTCAGGGGCGCCCCGCCCGACGCCGTGATCGCTGCCGCCATCAAACCGATCCGCCAGAAAACCCGCGCAAATGCCCGCCGCCTCGCGAAGCGCGGGATCAAACGGGGCTGAGACATGGTTGGTCGCGCGCGTTTTCTCCGGTCAAACCCGACCGTCACCGCCTTGGGCTTGGCGGTCACCCTGAGTGGCCTACTGCCGCATGCGGCCGGCGCGCAGGCGGTAGACTGCGGCAACGCGGCCACGCAAATGGATATGAACATCTGCGCGGCACAAGAATTTGACGCCGCGGATGGAGACCTCAATGCCACCTATCAATTGGCAATGAGCGAGTGGCTGGGAGGTCGGGATACACCGAACGGTCAGGCCCTTTTGGCCGCGCAACGTGCGTGGCTTGCATATCGCGATGCCCATTGTGACGCAGCAGCTGCGATCTATGAGGGCGGTTCCATCCAACCGATGATTTATTCCCTGTGTCTGACGGATCTGACGCGCACCCGCACCGAACTGATCCGCACCTATGCCGAACCCTATTGAGCCTTTGAAAGGACTGTTTCATGCCCACAACGATCCCACGTTCCAGTTACGCGGCCATGTTCGGCCCCACCACGGGCGACAAGGTACGCCTGGCTGACACTGACCTCATCATCGAAGTGGAACGCGATCACACCACCTACGGCGAAGAGGTCAAATTCGGTGGCGGCAAGGTGATCCGCGACGGCATGGGGCAGTCTCAGGTCACCCGCGCGCAAGGTGCTGTCGATACCGTCATCACAAATGCGCTGATCGTGGACCACACCGGCATCTACAAGGCAGACGTGGGTCTGCGCGACGGGCGTATTCACAAGATCGGCAAGGCCGGCAATCCCGATACACAGCCGGGTGTCGACATCATCGTCGGGCCCTCGACCGAAGCTATTGCAGGCGAAGGCAAGATCCTCACGGCTGGCGGCTTTGACAGCCACATCCACTTCATCGCGCCACAGCAGATCGACGATGCGCTGCATTCGGGCGTCACCACCATGCTTGGCGGCGGCACAGGCCCCGCGCATGGTACCCTTGCCACGACCTGCACACCGGGCAGCTTTCACATCGGCCGCATGTTGCAGGCGCTTGACGCTTTTCCGATGAACTTCGGTCTTTCGAGCAAAGGCAACGCCAGCCAGCCCGCAGCACTTGTTGAAATGGTCGAAGCCGGCGCCTGCGCCATGAAACTGCACGAAGACTGGGGCACGACGCCGGGCGCCATCGACTGCTGCCTTTCGGTGGCCGACGATATGGACGTGCAGGTGATGATCCACACCGATACGCTGAACGAGAGCGGTTTCGTCGAAAACACTGTCTCTGCCATGAAGGGCCGGACGATCCACGCGTTTCACACCGAAGGCGCCGGCGGCGGGCACGCGCCAGACATCATCAAAATCTGCGGTGACGCCAATGTTCTGCCCTCTTCGACAAACCCGACGCGCCCGTTCACTGTAAACACGCTGGAAGAGCACCTCGACATGCTCATGGTTTGCCACCACCTCGACAAATCCATCCCCGAGGATGTTGCCTTTGCCGAGAGCCGCATCCGACGTGAAACGATCGCGGCCGAAGACATCCTTCATGACATGGGCGCCTTTTCGATCATCGCCTCAGACAGTCAGGCGATGGGGCGCGTCGGCGAAGTCATCATCCGCACGTGGCAAACTGCCGACAAGATGAAAAAGCAGCGCGGCCCGCTTGCAGAAGAAATAGGCGACAACGACAACATGCGCGTTCGCCGCTACATTGCCAAATACACGATAAATCCGGCAATTGCGCACGGCATCAGCCATGAAATCGGTTCTATCGAAGAGGGCAAGCGCGCGGACCTGTGCCTCTGGAACCCTGCATTCTTTGGGGTGAAGCCAGAGATGGTATTGATGGCCGGCACCATCGTCTGTGCGCAGATGGGGGATACCAATGCCTCCATCCCCACACCGCAACCCGTATATACGCGACCGATGTTTGGTGCGTTCGGGCGATCCGTCGAGCATTCTGCCGTCACTTTCGTATCGCAAGCGGCCCAATCTGCCGGGATCGGAGACACGCTCGGCCTGCGCAAACAAACCATTGCCGTGAGAGGCACGCGCAACATCGGTAAATCCGACCTGATCCTCAACGACGCGCTGCCACAAATCGAAGTGAACCCGGAGACTTACGAAGTACGTGCCGACGGCGAACTGCTGACCTGCCAGCCTGCGCAGGAACTGCCTATGGCGCAGCGGTATTTTTTGTATTGAGAAAGGCGGCGTGATGCTTGCAACCTTCCCCGTGCCCATGCGCACACCGCAATGCGGCTTTGCAGCATTGACTGTTCTGCGTGCCGAACCAACGTGTTATGCCCCTCATAAGGGAGGAAACCAAACGCATTTTATCGAGGTTTCCAATGGCACATACACTCAACACACAGCATTCCGTCAGCGTCACAGGGATCGTCACCCGGGCACTGCAATGGATCTGGAACGGTCTGATCATCATGGGCGAAAACAGCGCACGCGCACGTGTTCTGCACCAGATCGGACAGCTCAGCGATGCCGAGCTTCAGGCGATCGGGGTAACCCGCGCCGATCTGGTCAAACGCGTCATGTCGGACGGCTATCACTTGTAAAAGCTGCGGGGCTGGAATGACCGCCCCGCAACTTGCTCAAAAATACCACGATCACCCGCATGGCACGCCCTCCAGTACCATTTGCCTGACCTATGAGGACAGGTTTATCCGGCGCAAGGTGCTGACCACCGAAGACGGCAGCACGGTGCTGGCCGACCTGCCGCAAACTACCTCGCTCAATCACGGGGGCGTTCTGGTTCTGGCCGATGGTGGCGAGATCGAGATCACGGCAGCACCAGAGCCGCTGCTGGAAATACGCGGTCCACACCTGCACCGGCTGGCGTGGCACATCGGAAACCGGCACACACCCTGTCAGATCGGCGATGACAGGCTTCTTATTCAGCGTGATCACGTGATGGCGCAGATGCTCGACGGTCTGGGTGCCGAGGTCTGCGAGGTAACAGAACCATTCACACCTGAGGGCGGCGCTTACGGCCATGGTCGGACTCATGGGCATGATCACACAGCGCAGCACGGGCCAGACGGTCACCACCACCACCACGGCCAACCCCCTCATGAACACTGATCTTCTGACCCTCACGCAATGGCTGTCGCCTGCTTTTCCGGTGGGTGCATTCGCCTATTCCCACGGGCTGGAGCACGTCATCGAACGCGGGGATATGCCGGATGCGTCAAGCCTGTCGCAGTGGATGCGTGATCTTCTCGACTATGGCGGGCCACGCAGCGATGTGACGCTTTTGGCGGCGGCGTATCATGACAATGGCGAAAATCTGGGGATGATCGATGCGCAGGTACGAGCATTCGCCGCCTCACAGGAGCGGTTGCTTGAAACGGTGGCGCAAGGGGCCGCCTTTGCCCGCACGGTTGATGCGGTGTGGCATACTGCACTGGGCCCCTTGTGTTATCCTGTGGCGGTTGGCCGTGCCGCGCGGTTAAAGTCCCTGCCGCTGGATGCAACGTGTGACGTCTTTTTACATGCAGTCATGGCCAACCTGATTTCCGTCGCGGTGCGGTTGGTCCCATTGGGTCAAACGGACGGACAACGCGTATTGTCGGACCTCGCACCGGTGATCCTGTCGGCATCGGCGGACGCCCGTCAGACGCCGCTGTCGGGACTGGCAACAGCGTGCTTTGCCGCTGATATCGCCGCAATGCACCACGAAACGCAATATTCCAAGGTATTCCGCACATGAGCCAAGCCCCCTCTTTCAACGGACCACTGCGCATCGGAATTGGCGGCCCCGTCGGGGCGGGCAAAACCACGCTCACAGCAGCGCTGGCCCGCGCTTTGGGCGCGCACCATTCGATCGGCGTGATCACCAATGACATCTATACGCGGGAAGATGCCGAAGCATTAATGCGTCTGCAGATCCTGCCGCAGGACAGGATCATCGGCGTGGAGACGGGCGGGTGCCCGCACACAGCAATCCGCGAAGACGCGTCCATCAACCTCGCCGCCGTTGCCGAAATGCAGGCCCGTCATCCTGATGTCGAAGCTGTTCTGATCGAGAGCGGCGGCGACAACCTCAGCGCGACGTTCTCCCCCGAACTGGCCGACGTCACCATCTATGTTATTGACGTTGCCGCTGGCGAGGAAATCCCGCGCAAGGGCGGGCCAGCCATCACGCGTTCGGACATCCTCATCATCAACAAGACCGATCTTGCGCCACATGTCGGTGCGTCTCTGGAAGTGATGGAACGCGATGCGGCGAAGATGCGGGCGGGCCGTCCGTTTGTCTTTACCGCACTGCGCCACGGCGAGGGTGTCGCCGACGTCATCCGCGAACTGCGCGCGATTTCGGGCCTTGGGCTACTTGAGCAACACCCCGCAGAAGCCTGATAAATATTGCTAATCTTCGGGGCACGGCTGCCCTGCAGCCCCCCATAGGCGCAGATCGTATATATGCGCTTTCAGGCTGTAGGGCGCGGGTTCGCGCGTGCCGCCGGGTGACCATGCCCAGTGCAGTATGACGTCATGGCCGAGGTGATCGACCAGATCATCCACGCTGCGTCCACCATTGCGCGCGACATCGCGGAGCTGGCTGCAGATGGTCTCACTGTCCTGACCGAACCAATGCGCCTCTGGCGGGGCCAGCCGCCACGCATCGGTGACCTGCGGCGCGGCATGAGGGCGGCGGTTGTCCGGCGCATCCTGCGCGGTGACGTGGCACGTCCGGCACGGCAGAGTTTCGGCACCGATGCGGCTTGGACCTGCGCGGACATTCATTCCGTGCGGGCGCGCACGACCGTAGCTGGGGCCGGACCACATGGGCCGGTCATCGGCCCCGACATGGCAATTGGCACAGCGCGGATGCGACGTGACCTCGTAGATGCGCGACCACGCCTCCAACCCGGCCTGACGGGCCTCGTCGGACGCATGAGCCGTGCCGCACAAAAACATGAAAACCAACAATATTCTCATGAATCATTCAAGCGCCTTGCCGCGTCGTGAACCGCCGCCCGAAGCCGGACATAGGTGCCGCACCGGCACAGGTTTCCACTGAGCGCTGCATCGATATCCGCGTCAGACGGCTCGGGCGTCAGGCTGAGAAAAGACGCCGCCTGCATGATCTGACCCGACTGGCAGTACCCGCACTGCGCCACCTCATGCGCGATCCACGCGGCCTGAACGGGGTGCGGGTTTTCCGGTGTCCCCAACCCCTCGATGGTGGTGACATCGCCGTCCACATCGCCAAGGGCCAATTGGCACGACCGCACGGCGATCCCGTCAACATGGACGGTGCAGGCACCGCACTGCGCGACGCCGCACCCATACTTGGTTCCGGTCAACCCGAGGACATCGCGCAGCACCCACAAAAGCGGCATTTCGGCGGGTGCCGTAACATCATGCTGGGTTCCGTTGACTGTCAGTTGCATCGCGCTTCCCCAGTTCTGTGCAATTCAGAAATAGACCGCACGCGCAACACTGACAACTGCATCCGGCGCGGACGCCACGGAACACCCATAAACCAAGGAAATCCGCTATCGGTTTCGCGTCGGTGCAACGTCGGTATTGCGTCGGTGCGGCGCGGTCCAGAGCCCCGTATCGACCCGAATATTGAGAACATTCCTGCAACTGTTAAGATGACCGAAACGACCATGAAGGAGTTCTACCCGATGAGTACGCTCAAGTTTGACGACAAAGCGGCTGAGAATCTGGTCAAAGCCTACTCCACTCCCGACGTCAAAGCGCAGCGCGCTGCGGTTATAGACCTGCTGGCACTGACGCCCGGCGCGCATGTTATCGACGTGGGCAGCGGCCCCGGTTTTCTCTGCGAGGCGATGGCGGAAAAGGTCGGCCCGCAGGGTCGCGTGCTGGGCGTTGATATCTCGACGGACCTGCTTGCCCTGTCGCGGCAGCGCAACCCGCCGCCGCAGCTGACCTATGCGGAAGAAAATGCGTTGGCACTGAGCGCCGCAGACGGCAGCTTTGACGTGGCTGTGTCGACGCAGGTTGCGGAGTATATTCCGGACACCGCGGCCCTGCTGGGTGAGATGTTTCGGGTCTTAAAACCGGGAGGACGGGCGCTGGTGCTGGCAACGGACTGGAACTGCGTCGGGTGGTATAGCGAGGATCCCGAACGCATGGATCGCGTGTTGCGGGCATGGGAAGGGCATGCGGCTTATCCGAGCCTACCGCGCACCCTTGCGCATGACATGACATCGGCGGGGTTTGCCGTGCCCCAAATCCACGCGCATCCGATCATCAACCAGACCTTTGAGCCCAGCAGGTACAGCTATGGCGTGGCAAAGATCGTCCGGTCATATATCGAGGCAAACACGCCCGAAGGCGCGCCCGACCCGACCGACTGGTTCAACGAACTTCAGTCGCTTGCCGATGCCGGACGCTACTATTTTTCCACCGCGCGGATGATCTTTATCGCGGAAAAACCCGCCTAGAACTCCACCACGGCGCGGATCGATTTGCCCTCATGCATCAGGTCGAAACCGTGGTTGATGTCTTCGAGCTTGAGTTTGTGCGTGATCATCGGGTCGATCTCGATCTTGCCGTCCATGTACCAGTCAACGATCTTCGGCACATCTGTACGCCCCTTGGCCCCGCCAAAGGCCGTGCCGCGCCAGACGCGTCCCGTAACAAGCTGGAACGGTCGTGTGGAGATTTCTGCGCCTGCGGGGGCCACGCCGATGATGATGCTCTCGCCCCAGCCCTTGTGTGCGCATTCCAATGCGTCGCGCATCACCTTTGTGTTGCCTGTGGCGTCAAAGGAATAATCCGCACCGCCTTTTGTTAATTCAACCAAATGAGCGACCAGATCGCCATCCACGTTCTTTGGATTGACAAAATCAGTCATTCCGAAGTGTTTGCCCATTTCCGCCTTGTCATCGTTCAGGTCCACCCCGACGATCTGATCGGCACCGGCAAGCTTGAGGCCCTGAATGACGTTGAGACCGATGCCACCCAGACCAAAGACGACACAGCGCGCGCCGATCTCGACCTTGGCAGTATTGATCACCGCGCCGATGCCTGTGGTCACGCCGCATCCGATGTAGCAGATTTTGTCAAAGGGCGCGTCCTTGCGCACCTTGGCCAGTGCGATCTCTGGCACGACCGTGTGATTGGCAAAGGTCGAGCAGCCCATGTAGTGGTGGATCGGCGTGCCGTCGAGCATGGAAAACCGCGTCGTGCCGTCGGGCAGCAGGCCCTGGCCTTGGGTGACACGAATTTTCTGGCACAGGTTTGTCTTGCCGCTCAGGCAGTATTCGCATTCGCGGCACTCTGGCGTGTAAAGCGGGATGACGTGATCGCCAACCTCAAGCGTTGTGACACCCTCGCCCACTTCAAGCACCACGCCGGCGCCTTCGTGTCCGAGAATGGCCGGAAAGATACCTTCGGGGTCGTCACCGGAGCGGGTGAATTCATCGGTATGGCACAGGCCGGTCGCCTTGACTTCGATCAGCACCTCACCCACGCGCGGGCCTTCAAGGTTTACTTCCATGATTTCGAGAGGTTTGCCGGCTGCTACCGCAACGGCTGCACGGGTTTTCATCATCTCAACGGGTCCTTTCGCGCAAGATTTCTGCCCCCAGAGAAAAGCAGTTGCGCCATATGTCAAGCCTTTGCCGGTGCAACCAGCGAGCCGCGCATGATCATCTGTGTTTCGAGCCGGGTCGAAGAGAGGGTGTGTGCGCCTGCCAGCTTGGCCAGCAACAGGCGGGCGGCCACCTGCCCCATTTCCTGTTGCGGAACCCGCACGGTGGTCAGGGCGGGCCAGACCACGCGCGCGATGCCGATGTCGTCAAAGCCGACAAAAGACATGTCCTGCGGCAGCGACAGCCCCATGTCGCGTGCCGCGATCATGGCGCCTGCCGCCTGAGCGTCGTTGGCGCAGATCACCACCGTGGGTGTTTCCGCCTGCGCCATGATCTGCCGGAAAGCCGCTGCCGCGTCGTCGAGCTTGTAAGGCACTTCGACCACATGGGTGAGCCGTGCGCCCTGCCCGAAGGCCTCCACACAACTGCGCACCCCTGCAAGGCGCGCGCGGGCGCGGTCGTTGGTCGCGCATTCCCCCGCGATGACCGCGATGCGGCGGTGTCCCAGATCAAGGGCCGCCTTGGCTGCTCTGGCTGCGGCGGCCTCGTTGTCAAAGCCCACGAAGTGTTGCCCGGGCCGCGCCATGTCGATCCATGAGACGACATGCGGCACGCTGCGCTTGTCGAGAAAATCCCACGTCTCGGCGGCGCGGTCATTCCCGATGAGCAGCAGCCCATCCGCCCCGCGCGCCACCAGCGCCTTGATCTGCAGTGCCTCTTGTGCGGGGTCAAAGCCGGTGGTTGCGACGAGCAGGGTTACTCCTTCTTTGGCCAATTCTTCCTGAAACGCCTGCAGGCCGTTGGCAAACATCGCATTGGCCATCGAAGGAATGACGGCGCCCACGGTGTTTGTGCGCCGTGAGGCCAGCGCCCGCCCGCCGAAATGCGGCGTGTAGCCCAGCGTCTCGATGGCGGTCTCGATCTTTTTGCGCGTGGCCTCGGCCACTTTGTCAGGTTCATTGAGCGCGCGCGAAATGCTCGCCGTGGAGACCCCGGCAAGCCGCGCCACATCTGCCAGCGTGGGTGCGTCTGATTTGGTCATGGCGGGCCCCCGGAACGGTGGCGGCAGCGTGGCTGCCTTTTGGTTAACTTTTTCGGTTCCGCAAAGTGTAAGCGCTTGCATAAAATGATGCAAGCGCTTACACACACTCTCACGGAAGGATTCTCTGATACAGGGGCACGCCCCGTCGACCCGCCCCTTTCCGTTTCGAAAACTGCGACAAGCTGGAGGCGCCCAATGGCCCGTAACTATCTCAAAAAAGCTGAAAAAACCGCGATGACGGACGCGAGCGACGTCCGCGAAACCGTGATGGGCATTTTGGATGACATTGAAAAGGGCGGCGATGCGGCGGCGTTGAGATACGCCGAGAAGTTCGACAATTACACCGGCAACATTGTGTTGACCGAAGAAGAAATCGCCGCGGCCGGCGCCAAAGTAAGCCAGAAGCTGAAAGACGATATCGCCTTTGCGCACGACAATGTGCGCCGCTTTGCAGAGACCCAGAAATCGACCATGACAGACGTGCAGCTTGAGGTCGTACCGGGGCTTATCGCCGGTCAGAAAGCGATCCCCGTGCGCGCGGCCGGGTGCTATGTACCCGGCGGTCGCTACAGCCACATTGCCAGCGCCATTATGACGGTGACCACGGCGAAAGTTGCCGGCTGCCAGCATATCACGGCGTGTTCTCCGCCGCGTCCCGACGTGGGCATCAATCCCGCGATTATCTATGCCGCCCACCTTTGCGGCGCGGACAAGATCCTGTCGATGGGCGGTGTTCAGGGGGTCGCTGCGATGACCTTTGGCCTGTTTGGCCTGCCCCAAGCGGATATTCTGGTGGGACCGGGCAACCAATTCGTTGCCGAAGCCAAACGCATCCTGTTCGGCCGCGTGGGCATCGACATGATCGCGGGCCCGACAGACAGCCTGATCCTTGCCGACAAGGACGCCGACCCGTTCATTGTGGCCACCGACCTCGTCGGGCAGGCCGAGCACGGGTACAACTCGCCCGTCTGGCTGGTCACCGACGATACCGCTCTGGCGGAAAAGGTGATGGAGCTTGTCCCCGGCCTGATTGAAGACCTGCCAGAACTGAACCGCGACAATGCCCGTGCCGCGTGGCGCGACTATGCCGAAGTCATCGTGTGCGGCGACCGAGAAGAGATGGCCGCCTGTTCGGACGACTACGCGCCCGAGCACCTGACAGTGCAGGCCAATGATCTGGACTGGTGGCTGGGGCGGCTACAGTGCTATGGTTCGTTGTTCCTTGGCGAAGAGACAACTGTCGCCTTTGGAGACAAGGCGTCGGGCACCAACCACGTGTTGCCGACCTCGCGGTCTGCCAAATACACCGGCGGGCTTTCGGTGCATAAATACATGAAGATTGTCACGTGGCAGCGCGCGACCCGCGACGGGGCCAAGCCTGTGGCCGAAGCCACTGCACGCATTTCGCGCCTTGAAGGCATGGAAGGTCACGCACGCACCGCCGACGCGCGCCTGCACAAGTACTTTCCACAGGAAAACTTTGACCTCTCGGCCACGGACTGAAGATGATGCGTGCGTTGTTTGATGTCACCGGCAAAACCGTTTGCGTCACAGGGGCCAGTTCCGGTCTCGGGCGGCAGGCGGCGACGCTTTTGGCAGAGGCAGGCGCAAAGGTCGTGGGCGTTGCCCGCCGTCACGAAGAACTGACCGCGTGGCGCGAGAACACCGCCGGTGAAACTGCTTGCGTTGCGGCCGATCTGGCCAACCGAGAGGGGTTGGCGGCAGTGGCGCAGGCGGTTTGCGACCCGTTCGGGTCTATCGACATCCTGATCAACGCGGCCGGGATCAATACCCGGCAGCACGCCGACGCGGTCACCGCCGAAGGGTGGGACATTACTATGGATCTCAACCTCGCGGCCCCGTTCTTTCTGGCGCAAGCACTTGTGCCTGGGATGAAGGAAAGCGGCTGGGGCCGGATCATAAATTTCGCGTCGTTGCAGTCGCGGCGCGCCTTTGCCAGCGGGATCAGCTATGGCGCGTCCAAGGGCGGGGTCGAGCAAATGACGCGTGCCATGGCCGAAGCGTGGTCAGGTTACGGCATCACTGCAAACGCAGTCGCGCCGGGATTTTTCCGCACTGAACTGACGGGCCCTGTTTTCGCCGATCCGGTGCTGTCCCAGAAAAACGCCGATCAGACGTGCATCGGACGCAATGGCGAACCTTCTGACCTTGACGGCCCCCTGATGTTCTTTTGCACGCCGGCATCCGATTACGTGACCGGGCAAATCCTGTTTGTTGACGGAGGTTTCACAGCAAAATGAAAGCTTTAGTATACACTGGCGTTGAAGAACTTACCTATATGGATCGCCCCATGCCTACTCCGGCAGAAGGGGAGCATCTGGTGCGCATTGACGCGTCCGGCATTTGCGGTTCTGACATGCATGCTTTTCTCGGCCATGACGAGCGCCGCCCTGCCCCGTTGACACTGGGGCATGAAGCAGCCGGCGTTATCGTGGGCGGGCCGTTGGACGGGCGCCGGGTGACGATCAACCCGCTGGTGGCCTGCGGCACCTGCCGCGATTGCACGGCGGGGCGCGAAAACCTCTGTGCCCAGCGCCAGATCATCTCGATGCCGCCGCGCGAGGGTGCCTTTGCCGAATACGTCTGTATGCGCGAGCGCAACCTTGTCACGGTTCCTGACCATGTTGACCTGCGCAAGGCGGCACTGGCCGAGCCTTTGGCCTGCGGGTGGCACGCGGCGCGGCTGGCACGTGCAGTTCTGGGCGGCAGCTATGCCGGCATGCGGTGCGCGGTCATCGGTGGCGGCGCGATTGGCGTCGGCGCGGCGCTGTCGCTGAAAGCGCAGGGCGCGGACGATATTGTCGTGATCGAGCCCAACGCGCTGCGGCGCGAGACTTTGGCCGCCATCGACGGATTTTCGGTCTGCGCGCCGGATGCCGCGGGATTTCCGGAAAACGGCGGCGCGGACTGCGTCATCGACGGGGTCGGATATGCCGCGACACGCGCCACTGCCAGCGCGCTGGCCCGTCAGGGAGGCGTGATTGCGCACATTGGCCTTGGCGAGGCGACCGGTGGCTTGGATATCCGCCGTATGACGCTGCAGGAGATTACATTTATCGGAACCTATACCTATACGCCTAAAGACTTTGTCGAGACGTCCGAAGCGATTTTTGATGGCCGTTTTGGGGCACTGGACTGGATCGAAACCCGCGCGTTGGCTGATGGGCAGGCCGCCTTTACCGACATCCGGTCGGGCAGCGTCGCGGCCCCCAAGATTGTTTTGATCCCCGAGCACGCCACGCATTCATAGTCCGACAGCCAGAGAGGATAGCCATGTACAGCAAAATAATCGTAGGTCTCGCACTGGATCACGGGATCAGTGAAACGGCCTTGGCCAAAGCAAACTTGCTGCTCGACGATGGCGGCGAGATCATCGCCCTGCATGTATATGAAACGCCGGGCGGCACGGTCAGCGCTTATGTGTCGGAAGCCGACATGGCGCGCGGCCGCGAGAATGCCAAAACCCGTCTGGCGGACCGGGTTGCCGATGTCCCCAATGTTACGCCTGTTTTGATCAATGGCCACTCTGGGCTGGAGATCACCGATTACGCCAAGAAAAATGGTGCAGACTGCATCATCGTGGGGTCGCACAAGCCCGGACTGGCCGACTTTCTGCTCGGATCAACCGCCGCGCGGATCGTGCGCCATGCGCATTGCACGGTGATCGTGCTGCGCTGACCCCTTACTGACACACCCAGAACGAGGAGAGACCCAAAGGTGTCCATCAGCTCTAAAATCGTGGATGACTTCATCGCCGAAGGCGTTGAATTCATCACTACCGTGCCGTGCAAGCAGCTTGCGGGCGTGATCGACGAGGTCGAGGCGCGGCCCGAGATTCACCATGTGCCGTCCAATAAAGAGGACGAAGGCATGGGGCTTTGCGCGGGGGCGTGGATGGGGGGCAAGAAGCCTGCCATTATCATGCAGAACACCGCCATTGGCGTGACAATCAACACGCTGGCCACGCTGACGCAGTTTTACCGGATGCCGCTGCCGATGCTGATCTCGTATCGCGGAGAACTGCGTGAGCCGGTGGCGTGTCAGGTCGAGATGGCCGTTCATACAAAGGCGCTTTTGGCGCAGATGAACATCCCCACCTATCATTTCCACAAGGAAGCGGACGCCAGCGAGCTGCCGGAAATCCTGAAATACACCTTCATGTGCAACAAACCTGTGGCGATCCTGACGGATGCGTCCTTTTGGGGAGGCTATGGCGACCAATGATCCGTTCTGAAATTTTGCGCGAAATCGCGCCCATCCTGCGTGACCAGTTGGTCGTATGTAACATCGGCTTGCCCAGCCAAGAGCTGCACATGATCGACGACCAGCCCACCAATTTCTATATGTTGGGCACCATGGGGCTGGCGTCGTCCATCGGGCTTGGCCTTGCCATGGCGCAGGACAAGACCGTGATATCCATTGATGGCGACGGGTCTGTTCTGACCAACTTTGGCACCCTGCCGACGATCGCCAACAATCCCACGGATAACTATATCCTGCTGATCATCGATAACGGCTCTTATGGCTCGACCGGAGACCAGCCCACTTACGCCGGCAAGAAAACCTCGCTTGCGGCTGTGGCCAAGGCATGCGGCTGCGAGAACGTGATCGAGTGTCAGGACAAAGACACCGGTCAGGTTCTGCAAGAGGCGATCGACAGCAAGAAGATGACGATCATCGTGAGCAAATGTGACAGCGGCAACATCAAGCTGCCTGTCATCACGCTTGACCCTGTCGTCATCCGTCACCGTTTCATGGAAGCGGTGAAAGCCTGATCCCATGGGAGGGGCGAACGCCATCCACAGCTATGACGACGCCCGCAGGTTAGCGCGGCGGCGTCTGCCGTGGATGGTGTTTGATTACATCGACGGTGCTGCGGGCAAAGGCACGGCAGAGGCCCGAAACCTTGCGGCCCTGCGTGATATCGAACTGCAGCCGCGCGTACTTGTCGATGTCTCGCAGCGCGATCTGGGCGTTGATGTGCTGGGGCATGCCGGCAAGGTGCCCTTTGGCATCAGCCCTATGGGGATGTGCAATCTGTCCGGCCCCGGCGCTGATATCATGCTGGCCCGGATTGCCGCGCAGCATCAGGTGCCCGTAGGCGTATCAACGGTCGCATCGACATCTTTGGAAACCATGATCGAAGAGGCCGAGGGGCACGCTTGGTTTCAGCTGTATTTTTCCGGTGACGGGTCGGGCACGGCCAAGCTGGTGGAGCGGGCCAAGGCTGCCGGTTACAAGACGCTGGTCATGACACTGGATGTGCCAGAGGTGGGCCGCCGCCCGCGCGAGTTGCGGCGCGGGTTCAAGATGCCCTTCCGGATCGGCCCCCTGCAATTCATCGATTTTGCGCTGCATCCGCGATGGTCCCTGTCTTCTTTGATGGCGGGCGCGCCAGATCTTGCAAATTTCCAGATGGAAGGGTTCACGTTTGACCGCACGGAGAGCCGCGCGCGTGCCGACTGGGATTTCCTCGCCCGCCTGCGCGACAGCTGGGACGGGCATCTTGTGGCCAAAGGCGTGACCGATGTGCAGGATGCGTTGCGGTTGCGCGAGGCCGGGGTCGACGCGATACAGGTCTCGACCCACGGCGGGCGACAGCTTGACAGCGCTCCACCCCCGATCCTTGCCCTGAACCGTATTCGCAAAGCCCTCGGCCCCGACTATCCGCTGTTTTACGACACCGGGCTGCGATCAGGCGAAGATGTGGTAAAGGCCTATACCATGGGGGCTGACTTTGTTTTTTTTGGCAGGGCCATGCAGTTTGCAATCGCGGCTGGCGGGCGCGAGGGCCTGGCCCGCTTTTGGGACTTGCTGGCCGAGGAGGCCAGTCTGACACTGGCGCAGATGGGGCTGACGCGGATGCCGGGGCACGGCCAGAACTAGCGGATGATCCGGGCAATCCGCGCAGCGATTGCCCGACTTGCTTTGGCGGAAGGGTGGATCATGTCAGCGGCGTGATACGAGCGGTCGCCATGCGGCACAAGATCCGCAAGCGACACGAAATGCACCCCGGGATCTGCCTGAGCAAAGGTTGCAAGCCGGCGCTCGAACTCATTGCCTTCATTGCGGCAGTTATCGACGAGCGACCCGATCCCCGGGCTGCGCAGGTACCCCACGTAAATGACCTGCGCACCGGTGCCGCGCAAGTCGCGGATCATCTCGGGGATACTACCGGTCGTGCCATCTGGCGCGATCATGCGCGCCATCTTTCGATCACAGCGCTGGCAACCACAACCAAACCAGAGATCATTGCCACCGCCATTGAGAATGATCCATTCCCACGGGCCGGGGCGGTACTGCTTGGCAATATTCATCCCCATCGCACCTGTGATGGGCAGCGCATAAAACACGCGGGCCCCGATCACAGAGCGGTCAATTACCTGCTCGCCCAGCAGCCGCTCCACCTCGTCCGAAACGGCACCGCCTGAATTACCGCGCCATGCCAGCATTGAATCGCCCATGGCAAGGATGCGCGGTGCATCAGAGCGTGGCACAGCTTCGGTACAAGCGGCGAGCGTCAGCATCACGCTCAGCAGCAAGGCGAAGGCTCGGCGCAGGTGTCGAAACCGAAAAGGGCCGCGGTGTTCGGGACAAGGAATTCGACGACGGGCGCGCATCAAATAGTGCATTCTCAAGGATCTTCTCCCACCGATCTTTGAAACGTTTTCAGTCACTTAAGTCAAGTATAGGCACGGGCCTTCTAGAACTCCTCCCATCAGGTCAGATCAGCCGCAAGGGCCCCATCAAAAGGCGCAGCCGCAGGTCGCGGTTGCGCCCTGCGCGACACATCAGGACGCGCCGCTTTCGGGCGCGCAAGACGATAGACGCTGGCGCCTGTTTTGAAATGCTGCGTCGATTTTTTCAAAGCCGCGGCTTCGCTGGACAACACCGTACTGGCGGCAGTGACTTCTTCGAATGCTGCGGCCTGCTTTTGCATATTGCTGTCTATTTGTGCAACAGCACTGTTGATTTCTCCGATGCCGTTGACCTGTTCCGAGATCGCCCCGGAGATTTCTTCGATGCGTTGGGTCACGCCATGCACACTGCTGGAAATCGTGTCCAGCGATTGCTGTGCGTTGGTGACCTTGGCCACGCCGTCCGACACAGCCTGATCGCTGCGGGCGATCACGACATCGATTTCCTTGGCCGCTTCCCCCGCCCTTTGCGCCAGTTGCCGCACCTCAGATGCCACGACGGAAAATCCGCGCCCGGCATCCCCTGCCCGTGCGGCTTCAACGCCTGCATTCAGTGCCAGCAAGTTAATCTGAAACGCAATGTCGTTGATAACGGTCACGACTTTCGCGATTTCCTTGGAGGCATCCGAAATCTGGGCCATCGCAGCCGCTGCATCCGCGGCCACGGCGCTGCTGGATTGAGCGGTTGAGCTGACGACACGCGCATTTTCGGTCGCCTCGGCCACATTGTCACCCACCTGTTGGATGCTGACGGTCAGCTCTTCGAGGGCGGCGGAGGTTTGCTCAAGGGACGCTGCATTCTGTTCGGCTTGTTTTGACAGGGTTTCCGCCGTTTGCTGCATCTCGCTTGACGCGCCGGACAGATTCGCCGAACTGCCTGAAATATCATTGATGAGCGACTGCAGGGATGCGATCATCTCATTGGTATTGCTTTGCAGGTTTTTGAAAGCGCCGCGAAATTCGCCCTGCATCCGCTCTCCCAGATCGCCTGTCGCCACCTTTTCCATCACACGCCCGGTTTCGACCAACCCCTCCCCAACACTAGCGACAAGCGTATTCACACCCTCTGCCAGCGACGTCAGCGCAGCGCCAGAAAATGTTGCATCGACCCGTTGCGAGAAATCGCCGGCAGACGCCGCCGTTACGACCTGTCCCACGGATGTTGTGAGTTCGGCTATCATTGCTTGGCGCAGTACCTCCGCTTCGGCGCGCGCGGCATCCTGCTGGGCCTGCTGTTGTTGCTTTTGCAAGGCTTCAGCGTCCCTGCGGTCGAGTTCGGCCTGCTTTTCGCGCGCCTCGGCGGCGATCGCGGCCTTGCCGTTTTGCTTGAACACCTCCAGCGCCCGCGCGATACGGCCGACTTCATTTTCGGCCTGCGTGTCGTCTACCGGTGCGTCGAGGTCACCATCCGCAATGCGCGACATCGTCTCGGCGGCTTGCTCGACGTCGCGAGATATGCGCAGCGACAGCTTTCGCGCGACATGCCACCCTGCAAAGAAGATCACTGCAGCCGTCACGCAGACGAACACGACAAACCAATTGGAGATCGCAATGCCCCGTGGCCCTAGCTGCGCCTGCCGCGCGACAGCAATGTCGGTGAATGCATCGACATCTGTGAGCAGTTTTTGTCCGATCAGGTTTTTGTTCCGCTCGGCTTCTACATAGGACGCGACTGCACGCGCCACGACGGCCTTGTTCTGTGCAAAGACCGCGACCTGCGCTTGCGCTGACTGCGCCGTGTCACGAAAATCGGGGTCGGTGAGCGCAGCCTGCACCGCGTCGATACGCTCCGCAGCCTCATTGATTTCAGAAACGGATCGGTCAAAAAACTCCCCCTCTTTCGTGAGGAGGAATTTCTCCAAATAGTATTGCCCCAGCATCAAGGCCTGCTGAGCCTGACCCGCAAGTGATGCCGCTTGGGTGTTGCCGCTTGAAAAGGCGGCGTTCATGATGTCGCTCAAAGCGCGGCGCGCATCGAGACCGGCGGAAGAAAGCGCTGCCTCCACTTGTTGATACGCCGCACGCGCCGCCACCATCTCACTGAAAAACCTTTCAAATTCAGCGATTTCAGCGCCTAGCTGCGCAAAGGCAGAGGAAAAATCGATGCCCCCGCCAGTCTCCGCAAGATCGGCTTCTGCCGCTTTCAGCTCGGCAATGTTTTCGCGAAAGGCCTGTGCATCTGCCGCGCTTTCGGTGAGAGACCATTGAAGCGCCGCCGTGCGGGCCTCGAATACGTCTTCGAAGATCAGGTTGGCAGCGGTCGTTGCCAGCGCTGCCTGCCGATACTGAGTGAACACCGATTTCAGTGAAAAGCTTGTCGTGACAGCAAAAACCGACAGCAGGAGCAGACCGCCGAGCAACATCAGACTGATGCGGGAAATCTGTTTGGCAATTGGTTTGTCAGCCAGCACGGAACGCCTTGCAATTGTCTTCAGGTGAGGCTTTCAGGCTTAAGGTCATTTCTTTTCCAAAGTGTGAACGGCCACCACATCACGTGTTTTGGCACGCTCACGTGTTCCATAGTGACCACAGGCGCATCAGCGGTTAGACAAGCGCTATGAAACCGAGACCTTCCCGAAAATGACCCGGCGCACGGCATCAAAGCTGTGTTGCACCCCTGCGCGTGATGTTACCGTTCCCGCAGCGCCGCAACACCTGCCGCCAGCACAACATGGCGCGACTTTTCGTGCGGCGGCGGTACGCATACCGGGCGGCACCGGCATGACCGGCACGCAGAACGCTGAAATTGTCGATGACGGAGAAAGCCCGCTTCGGCGCCGGACTATCGCGCCGTTTCGGATGGCACCCACATGCGTAACCAACGCTCAGTTCAGCGATTTTGTCCGCGAGACCGGCTATATTAGCGAAGCAGAGCGGATCGGCTGGTCATTTGTTTTTTGGAGCGAAGTGCCCGAAACGGTTGGAGACACGCAAGCCGTCCGTGATGCGCCGTGGTGGCGCCGTGTCGACGGGGCCAATTGGCGTGACATCAACGGCCCCGATACACGTGCCGCAGCGTGGCATCCGGATCATCCCGTGGTTCAGGTATCGTGGCGCGACGCTCAGGCCTATGCAAAATGGGCAGGCGGCAGGCTTCCCACAGAGGCGGAGTGGGAACACGCCGCGCGCGGCGGTTTGGGCGATGTACGGTTCCCTTGGGGTGTTGAGGAGCCGGATGACACGCAGCACCTTCCTTGCAACATCTGGCAGGGTGACTTTCCCAAGCACAACACCACAGCAGACGGATACCGGACGACTGCACCAGCCCAAAGTTTTGTCCCGAACGGCTATGGGCTGTACAACATGGTCGGCAATGTTTGGGAGTGGACGGCTGACCCCTTTCGCATCCCCTCTCTCAAAAAAGCCGTAAAGGCGCGGCTGGCATCGATGAAAGGCTACAAGCTGTCAAAAGGCGGGTCGTTCCTGTGCCATAAATCATACTGCTACCGCTACCGGATTGCTGCACGCTCCGGCGTATCCCCCGATAGTACCGCGACACATCAGGGTTTTCGCGTGATCTGGCCAGACTGAGACTGACGCAGGTCGCGGTCGCTCGGATGGCTTTGTTCGGCCAACCGCGACAGGATTTTGGCAAACGCGCCGAAAAGCTCGTCCGTCCTGCGGCCCGCGCGCGTCAGCACACCGATGGGTCGGGAAACTTCAGGGCTGATCACCGGACAACCGGCGATGTCAGCGCGGTTATGTGCAGCGATCGCTGAACTGGGGACGGGAGCGACGCCACAGCCGCGCGATACCAGATCAAGCGCCGTGGTGGAGCGGGCAACTTCGATATCCCAGGGCATCGGCAGGCCCGCGCGCGCCAGCGCATCGTCAATGAGCATCCGGTTCCCTGTGCCCCGCGTCGGCAAAATGAGCTTTTCGCCAGAAAGCTCGGACCATGCGATTGCCGCGCGCGACGTAAAAGGATGATCCGGCAAAACAGCCATGACCATCTGATCATTGAAAAGCAGGTCAAACACCGTGCCGGGCTGGTGCGCAGGAACCGGGCAAACCGCTAGATCGGCATCACCCTGTGCCACGGCTTCGGCGGCTTCGTTCGCGGCGCAATCAAGAATACGGACGCGAAGGGCGGGGAACAGGCGGCGCGTCTGCAAGATGGCGGGCGCAAGCAGCCCGGAGACCACGGTGGGAATAGCCGCGACAGTCAGCGTTTTGGCGCGCTGGTGTTGGTAGGTCACGCTTTCATCACGCAACGAACGCGCGGTTTCGCGTGTTTCGCCCAGTATCACCTCGGCCCGTACCTTCAGTCGTTTCGCCGCAAGTGTCGGGCTGACCGCGCGGGTTGTCCGGTCGAACAGAGCGGTATCAAGGGCTGATTCCAGTTTGCTGATGCGACGCGATATTGAAGGTTGCGACAGACCAAGCAGATCAGATGCGGCGTGAAACGAGCCGCCATCATAGACCGCGAGAAAGGTTTCCAAATCCGTAAAATCAAAATTGATACGCATATCGCATGAATATCAAGCAACTATGCATTGGTCAAAATTATCTGGCTCTTGTAAGCACACATGGAGGGTTACTGATATGACACAAAAAGCAGACATCGTCGTCATTGGCGGAGGCAACGCCGCACTTTGTGCCGCAATCACCGCAGCCGAAACCGGCGCGCGCGTTCTGATCCTTGAAGCGGCGCCAAAGGCATATCGCGGCGGCAACTCGCGCCACACCCGAAATTTCAGATGTATGCACAACGGCCCTTTAGGCCCACTGACCGACAGCTACAGCGAAGATGAATACTTTGAAGACCTGCTAAAAGTCACGGGCGGTAAAACCGATGAACATCTGGCACGATTGGCCATCAGACGGTCGGAGGGATGTCTGAACTGGATGCAGGAACGCGGTGTCCGCTTTCAACCGTCACTGTCAGGAACACTGTCGCTGGCGCGTACCAACGCATTTTTTCTTGGCGGTGGCAAAGGTTTGGTCAATGCCTATTACCGCACGGCCCAGCGCCTTGGCGTCGGGGTCGAATACGAGGCGCAGGTCACCCATGTCGAAGTACAGGACGGGCTGGTCGTCTGGTTGGATTACACACAAAACGGAAAGAACACGCGGCTGACACCCAAGGCTGTGGTGGTGGCTTCGGGAGGGTTTCAGGCCGATCTTGATTGGCTGACGCGCGCGTGGGGGCCAGCGGCGCAGAACTTTTTGATCCGAGGCACGCCGTATAACCGCGGCGTCGTTCTGGCCGATCTGCTGGACCAGAACATCGAACAGGTGGGCGACCCTACACAGTGCCATGCTGTGGCGATCGACGGGCGCGCGCCCAAATACGACGGCGGGATCGTTACCCGGCTTGATTGCGTCCCCTTTTCGATTGTGGTCAACCGCGACGGCAAACGCTTTTACGACGAAGGCGAAGACGTCTGGCCAAAGCGCTATGCCATCTGGGGGCGCCTTGTGGCAGCGCAGCCGGATCAGGTGGCCTATGCCATCATCGACGCCAAGGCCCGCGACTTGTTCATGCCGTCTGTCTTTCCGCCGGTGCAGGCTGATACGCTGGACGGGTTGGCAGAGGCGATGGGATTGCCCGCCGCCGAGGTCCGCGCGACAGTTGACAGCTTTAACGCCGCCTGCGGCGACGCATCCGGGTTCAAGCCGACCGAACTGGACGGTGTCGCCACCGCAGGTGTTAACCCGCCCAAAACCAACTGGGCGCGTCCCATCAACACACCACCCTACTTTGGTTATTCGCTGCGTACGGGTGTCACCTTTACGTATCTCGGTCTGAAAGTGGATGAGAACGCGCAATGCGCGGTCGGCAACCGACCGGTGACCAACCTTTGGGCTGCGGGCGAGACAATGGCCGGTTCAATTCTGGGCGAAGGATATCTGGCCGGTTTCGGCATGACGATTGGCACGGTTTTCGGGCGGATCGCAGGAGAGGAGGCTGCACGATATGCAAACTGACCTGATCGACGAGGCGCGCCGGCAAGCCGAGATCTGTAATGCCTGCCGATACTGCGAGGGCTACTGCTCTGTTTTTCCGGCGTTGCATCGTACGCGCAGCTTTGCCGACGGTGACATTACCCATTTGGCGAACCTCTGCCATAACTGCCGTGGGTGCTATTACGCCTGCCAGTACACGGCACCGCATGAATTCGACCTCAATCTGCCCAAAGCGCTGGCCGAAGTGCGCCACGACAGTTGGAAGGCACATGCATGGCCCGCCGGTTTTGCGCAGATATTTGAACGTGCAGGTGGCGCGATTGCCGTGGCACTTTGTGCGTTCATTGCGATCATGTTCGCGCTGGCCACAGCCGTGGCGCCGACATCGGGCGACGGGTTCTACGCCTATATTTCCCACGGCCTGATGGTTGCAGTCTTTGCCCCAGCCTTTGTGTTGCCCTTGATGGCTGTTGCTGTCTCTGTTCGCGGGTATTGGCGCAGTATCGGCGGCGGTGCTGTGCAATTGCGCGATGTCATGGCGGCACTGCGTTCCGCAGGCAGGATGAAAAACCTTGAAGGCGGGCACGGCGACGGATGCAATTTCGAAGACGAAGACCGTTTCAGCCATGCGCGGCGCCATTTCCATCAAGCCACCCTTTACGGCTTTTTGCTGTGTTTCGCCGCAACCTCCAGCGGGACAGTGCTGCACTACGGTTTTGGACTGCAAGCGCCCTACAGCTTGTTCAGCCTGCCCAAGCTTTTGGGCGTGCCAGGCGGCCTGCTGTTATGCCTTGGCACTGGCGGGCTGGCCTACCTTAAGACCAAGGCGGACCCGCATCTGGGTGTGGCGCGTATCTGGGGAGGCGAGATGGCATTTGTTGCCCTGCTGTTTGCTGTCAGCGCAACGGGATTGATGCTTTATGCTGCGACTGGCACTGGGGCGGTGGCGTGGTTGCTGCCGGTCCATCTGGGTACGGTGCTGGCCTTTTTCCTGCTCACACCCTATTCCAAGATGGCACATGGATTTTACAGGATGGCCGCACTGACCAGAGAAGCGGCCCTCGCGCGCACGGATTAAAACAAAGAATGACCGAGACAAACGATCTGAATTCGCTCGCTCCCAGTGGCGTATTGCGGGCCGCGATCAATACGGGCAACAAAGCGCTGGTGCGCCAAGATGGTGACAGCCTGAGCGGCGTCAGCCCCGCCTTGGCCCAGCGGCTGGCGGATGAAATCGGCGCCCGCTTGCAGCCTGTCGTCTACACTGGCGCGGGGCCTGTATTTGCCGATGCGCACAAGGATGTCTGGGACATCGCGTTTCTCGCAATCGACGATAAACGCGCAGAGAAAATCGCCTTTACAAGACCTTACCACACAATCGAGGCGACTTACGCCGTCCGTTCAGACGCGCCCTATCAGCACGTTGGCGACCTTGACCAACAGGGGGTCCGTATCCTGACCTCCCAAGGGTCCGCTTATGATATGCACCTGACCAAAACCCTCGAACAGGCGACGTTAGAGCGGCTCGGAACGCCGCCTGACAGTTTTCGCGCGTTTCGCGCAGGCACATGGGATGCAGTTGCAGGCGTCAGGGCGTCGCTGGCGCAAGCATTCGGCACTGACGACAACATCCGCATTCTGCCGGGCGTCCTGACCAAGGTGGAGCAGGCAATGGTTTTGCCGCATCAAGGGCACCCCGTGCTGCCCGCACTGGATGGATTTGTCGCGCGTGCGCTGGATGACGGGTTTGTCGCAGACCAAATCTCTGCGTAAGAGCGCGTTCAGGTGGTGTAGACCGACGGATTAATCATATTGATCGGCGCGCCATTCGAATAGGCGACGATCTGATCAAAGATGTCGGAGAATTGCAGATCGAACTCGTCCTCGGTGACATATCCGATATGCGGCGTGGCCAGCACATTGGGATGTGTCAAAAGAGGGTGCGCGGTGTCGCGCAGCGGTTCGGTATCAAAGACATCCACTGCGGCGTGAAGGTGGCCCTTGGCAATCTCGGCCTCCAGCGCGCCTTGCGCGACCAGACCGGACCGCGAGGTGTTCACAAAAAGCGCGCGAGGCTGCATCGCCGCAAGGTCATCTGCTGTTATGATGCCGCGTGTTTCCGGTTTGAGCCGGACGTGTACGCTTACGATATCAGAGGTCGCAAAGAAGTCGTGACGCGATGCGGCGACGGTCTCTCCGTCCGCTGTCGCGCGCGCGCGTCCTGCCTCGGACGACCACCATTGGACCTTCAGGCCAAGCGCCTTTGCATAGGTTGCAACAGCGCCGGCTATCCGCCCATATCCGTACAGTCCAAGCGTGCGTCCGCGCAGGCTGCGACCGACACCGCTCTGCCATTGACCGGATTTGAGAGAGGTGGCCTGCTGTGGGATTTGGCGAAAGCTGGCAAGGATCAGCCCCAGCGTCATCTCTGCCGCTGCGTAGGACGGCGTGTCTGAATGCATGTTGGAACACAGCAGCACATCATTGGCCGTGCACGCGTCGACATCAATGTGTGGATAGACGCTGCGTTGCGAGATCAGTTTCAGGTTTGGCACCCGGTCTAGCAAGTCGGCACCGATCTTTGTTCTTTCCCGGAACAGAACCAGCGCTTCGGCTTCTCTGATCCGTTCCGAAAGACGCAGCGGGTCCGGTTCATGGTCGGTCCAGACGGTAACGTCGTGGCCGGCCAGTTTCTCATAACACGGCAATCCGCGCAGCGTATCGAACCAATCGTCAAGGATATGAACTTTCACCGGCTTTCGACCCCTGCCAGCGGCGTGGGCGTACGCGGTGTCGGCACGAACACAGTTGCCTCAAGCGCATGCAGTGCCTTTTGTACCTTTTGACGTTCCGCCAGCAGGTGATTGAACTGCGCATCACAGCCGGAAATCGGCGTGGGATAACCGGATATTTCCGCGTTCAAGGCGTCGCGTGCAGCCGTCAGCGCAGCCTGTGCGGCGTGGATCGACATGGTGTATTCCTGTCTCATGGTCACTTCCTCCAAATTGTATACTACAGTATACAATTTTGCGCATAGGTCAATCGCAAGCCCAGATACGCTTCGGTACAAAGACCTCGCCTGCGGCCAGTTTCCGCGCGGTGCGCACCAAACCTGCTGAGTTCAACTTAAAGCCGTCTTCTGCATTTTCAAAAGACACCACAACCTCGATAACGCCGGAGGCGTGCTCAAGCCTGATGGTGGCAGGCGCCTCGTTTGGTACCGATGCCAACCCATCGGCCACCGTGCCCGGTGTCAGCACGCATGACGCGAGACATTGCGCGCCTGTAACGGCCATTGTCGGGTGGCATTTCCACGGCATAAAGTACCGCGTGGCAATCGTGCCGCCCTCTTTCGCCGGAGCCAGCAGACCAAACTTTGGCGTGACCGAACTGGACACATCACCCATGCCCATCAGGGCACCCGCTTTGCGACGAATAGGCTCCATGCGCGCAGAGAACGCCGCATTATCGTCCAGTTCTGCCGCAGACTCGTAACCACTCAGACCAAAGCTTTCTGCGCGCGCGATAACAATGGGCATGGCAACGTCCATGCATGTCACCGGGACGCCGTCGATCTCGTCGATCAGATTGCCGGTGGGAAGAAATGCGCCCGTGACGCCCCCCACGGTATCGCGAAACTGCAGGGCAACCGGCGCGGCCGTTCCTGGCACGCCATCAATCTGCGCATCACCTTCGTAGCACACGCTGCCACCCGGGGTCTGGACAGTTGCCTCGACCCGAGCGCCGGTATTCACCGCAAGAATGTTCACCTGCGTTTCCCCGTTCTGCGCATCAATCAAACCCATCTCGATGGCCGCGGGGCCCACGCCAGACAGGATGTTTCCGCAGGTGGGTTTGAAATCGACGAGTTCCTCTTCGACGCTCACCTGCGCAAAGAAGTAATCAATATCCGCCCAGCTGTCGGCTGACCGCGACAGCATGGCCACCTTGGTGGTGACGGCCGCCCCGCCGCCGATCCCGTCGATGTTCAGCGGGTGCCCTGCCCCGACCATGGCAATCAGAACCCGCGCCAATGTTGCCTCGTCCGCCGGAAGGTCGTCCCGCTTTAGGTACGGCCCCCGCGATGTACCCCCACGCATGAAAAGAAAGGGAATGGCTGCTTGTGTCATGAAAGTCCCCTTTTGACATATGACGCGACACCGTCGGCAAAGGCCGCTGTGCCCAACGTACCGCCCAGATCCACCGTTCGCGTGTTCGGGTGCGCCAGCGCGTCTGCAACGGCTTTGCGAATGAGATCGGCTGCCTGTTCTTGTTTCTTGTGACGCAAGAGCATCTCGAGCGATAGAATAAGCGATACCGGATTAGCAAGGTCCCTGCCCGCGATATCCGGCGCCGACCCATGTTGGGCCTGCGCCGCGACGTGACACGGACCAACATTCAACGACCCCGCAAGGCCGAGGCCACCCGCCAGTTCTGAGGCCAGATCAGACAGGATATCTCCGAACATGTTGGTGGTGACAATGACGTCGAACCTGTCTGGTTGCCGAACCAAATGCGCGGCAGCCGCGTCAACCAGAATTTCCTCGTAAGCAACGTCAGGGTGCTGCGCTGCAACACCGCGCACGACATCCAGAAAAAGCCCATCAGAAACGCGCATGACATTCGCCTTGTGAATGGCGGCCACCTTGCGCGCCGGACGCGTCGCTGCGATGGCGAATGCGCGCTTTGCGATCCTCAGACTGGCTTCGGTTGTGATGCGCCTGATGGCCAGCGCCACGCCGGGCACCGGCATGAACTCGCCGGGGCCGAGGTGCATGTTGCGATCGGCATAAAACCCTTCGTGATTTTCACGTACCACAATGAGATCGATTGGCTTTTGTGCGGCCGGCGCCAGCCCGTCCCAGCGATGCGCTGGCCGAATGTTTGCGTAAAGGTCCAATGCCTTTCGCAAAACGCCTGACGGGTTGATCCCGCCAGCTTCAACAGGCGGGTAGTCGTTGTGAGAGACCGGCCCCAACAGTACGGCATCGCATTGTCTGGCGGTCTCGAGCACGCTGTCGGGCAGCGTGGACCCTGTCTGGCTCAGGGCAACAAATCCGATATCGGCGTGCACTGTTTCGACAGGTAGGGTCAACGCATCATGCACCGCGTCCAGCACCTGCAGCGTGGCGGCCATGATCTCGGGGCCGATCCCGTCACCAGCAAGACAGAGAAGCTTCATCGCGGCCATGGCCAGACCGTCAGGTCAGCGGCCAGGGCAGATCAACATACTCTTGCAGCAGCCCGGGCGGGAAATCGCGGTTCAACAACCAAGCCATGAAACACATAAAGCAGATGCCTGCGGCCGTGTATGCGGCTGCCAGCCCCGCGGGCAGTCGCGCGCGCAGCTTCATGAATGTGAACAGGAATATCGCCAGCGCGAGAATGAATCCCAGCAGCGAAGTCAGTACAAGAAGCGCGGCAAACCAGATCAGCGTTGACCAAAGCCCGTACGTCGATTCTGCGTCGTCGCCTTCCCTTTCACGGTCGGCAAAGATCGTATCGGTTTCCGGTTTCAGCATCATGCGTGCAATCAGAGCAACACACCCGACCAGACAGACACCGGCGACGAACATCGGGAACACCCTGTCGCGGCTGTAGGACGGAATGGACGCCGCGTCGTAGAAGGCGTAGGCGATGTATGCCGTCACCGCCATCAGGAAAATAAACGGCGCCCGTTTCGAGCCGGACTGTACGTCGCCCTCTGCCATGATGTTCTTGGCCTGACGCAGCCCCAGCACGACGGAAATTACCGTGATGATCAGCAGAACAATCACGATCGGCGAAAAGATATAATCGAGCCCTTCGCCAAAGCCTTTGCGGAACCGCGATGAGGCGATCTGAACGGCCTGGTTTGCGTAGTTCTCTGCGGGTGTCGAGAGAACAAAGCCAATCAGGAAGGCGGGCCGCGACCAGTCGAACCGTCGCATCAGAATGCCCAACAGCCCGATGCCAAAGAGCGCAACGAGATCCATCAGGTTTTGTCCCGATTGGAACGCTGCAAAACTGATGATCATGAACAGGAACGGCGCCAGCAGGACGAACCGGATCGTTGTCAGCTTGGCGATGCCACCCGATGCCGCGATACAGATCACCGTGCCAACAACATTGGCCAGCGCCAACAGCCAAACGATCGAATAGGTAATGTCGAGGTTGTTCTGCAGCATGGCGGGCCCGACCTCAATCTGGCCCGAACCCAGCAGCGCGATCGCACCGATGAAAATCGCCATCGAGCCGGATCCGGGAATGCCGAAGAGCAGCGTTGGCACCAGACCGCCGCCTTCTTTGGCGTTGTTCGAGCTTTCCGGCCCGATCACGCCGCGCACTTCGCCATTACCGAAGTTCGACTTGTCCTTGGTCGTCTGAACGGCGTGGCCATAGGCGATCCAATCCACAACCGACCCGCCCAGCCCGGGAATGACACCGACGATCACACCGATGATCGAGCACCGCACGGACAACCAGATATTGGCAAACCAGTCCCGCACACCTTCGAACCAGCCGCCGCCGAGTTGCGGCTCGGATGAAATGGCGCGGTCACGCCGCAGCAGGGAAATGATCTCGGGAATTGCAAAAATCCCCAGCCCGACGATGACCAGCTTCAGCCCGTCCGTGAGGTAGGGAAAGTCGTATGACGACATCCGCAAATCACCTGACGACGCGCCCTCGCCGATGGTGCCGACCAGCATGCCAAGTCCCGCAGCCACCAGACCTTTTATCGCCACGCGCCCCGCGAGGATTCCGACCATCGACAAACCGAAGATCGTGATCATCAATAGTTCCGGTGTGCGGAATTCCAACACGATCGGGCGTGCGATCAGAATAAAGCCGGTCAGGAAGGTCGCACCGACAAGCCCGCCGAAAAGCGACGACGCAAAAGCTGCGGACAAAGCGCGTGCGGCCTTGCCCTTCTTCGCCATGGGAAAGCCATCGAGCACGGTTGCCTGGCTCGCCGAAGATCCCGGTATGCCCATCAAAACCGATGCAAAGGTATCAGAGGTAGGCACCACCGCGACCATGCCGACCATCAGCGCGAGGCCAAGGATCGGGTCCATGCCGAACATAAACGGCAAGAGCAGCGACAGACCCGCGATCCCGCCAAGCCCGGGAAAAACCCCGATGCACAACCCCATGACCACGCCCAAAACAAGGTAACCCAGTACTATCGGCTGCAATATCAACGCCCAAGCGTCAGACAGAGCCGGCAACGCCTCCATGATTACTTCCATGGCTTCGCCCCCTCCCTTTACTTGAGCAAACGCCCCGCCTTGGCGGGCGGGGCGTTCAGAAAGTAAAGGTCAGTTCAGCGATACGCCGTACTTTTCCTGCAACCAGTTCACGATGAACGCTTTGGCTTCGGGAGATACAGACGTTGCGCTGGATTTCGCCTGCTCTGCCGCCTCACCTGTCATCTGAGGATATTTTCCCAGACGCTTGGAGGAGATTTCAGCAAAGTCAGCACGTGCTTTTACCGCTTCGAATGCCTTGGTGTAGGTCACCATTGCATCGGCAGACGCACCGTTTGGCAGGAAGACCATTTTCTGCGCGGGGAACCCGGCGATGAAGAAGGCTTTCCATGCCTCCCACTTCTCACCGGAAGTGTCACATGCAGGTGTTGCATCGCACACTTCCTTGAACGTGGGAATGTCCGGGAAGGTTGGGTCACGTACGATATTGCCTGAATCGTCCAGCGACCCCCATGTCATCATAGGAACGGCAGTGCCCGCCTCGACCAATGGTGTCACGCCGGACAGGTAGGACGACGATGTCTGATAGTCGATATTTGCTTCGCCGCGCTCAAACATCAAACGGCCGTCGCCACGGCCCTTGATGCCCATGACGCTTTCCACGTTAAGACCCAGCATTTCCCATGCCAGCGTTGGCACCAGATCAAGGCGCGTGGCGCCCTGGTTGCCGTAGATGAAGTCTTCGCCTTGCAGCGGTGTGGCATCCATGCCATCCATTTTGGCGGCAAGATCCGGTGGCAGATAGGCGACACCGCCCGTGCCGGACGCCAGAACAACGTTCCAGTCCGCATAGTCGTATTTTACCCGTGGATCACCCAACAGGAACGGGAACTGCGTGGAGCCCGAAGAACCGAAAATCAGTGTACCGTCTTCGTATTCCTGCTCTTGGAAAAAGTTGGCGCCTTTGGTCGAGCCCGCACCCGGCATGAACTTGACCACGACGGTCGGTTGACCCGGCAGGGCCTCGGACAGCAGCGGCGCGTAGAAGTTGGCCCATTTGGCTGAGCCACCGGTTTCGGAGAATGGAATGATCCACTCAACTGTTTTGCCTTCAAGGTCGATCCCGTGACCTCCGGCGTTGGCTTGTACTGCGAATGTCGCGGCGGCAGCGGCCACAAGGCCAACGGCCACGCGTCGCGTGGTTTTGGTGATGGACATATATTCCTCCCTTTGATGGCGCAATTTTCCAGCGCCGTCGACGAATCATTGTGGGGTGTCCGCCCCAGTTGATGTTTCGAAGATGACCTGCGAACCTTGCGCCAAACTTGCAGAGGTCGAAAAAGTCCGTGCGGATCACGTTAGTCGAAGACAATGTCAGTCTGGCCAAGGGTATCGCCTATCGGCTGGAAGACGCAGGCCATGCCGTTGACGTGTTGCATGACGGTCTGCAGGCGCAGGTGTTTCTCAAGTCTGACGGGTCCGATCTCATCATTCTTGACATCAACCTGCCCGGTCTGGACGGTCTTTCGCTGCTGAAAGAGTTACGCAATCGCGAAGACGCCCGGCCCGTCATCGTATTGACGGCGCGCGCTGAAACCGACGACCGTGTGATCGGTCTGGACGCTGGTGCTGATGATTACCTGATCAAACCGTTTGAGATGGCCGAACTCGAGGCGCGGGTGCGCGCGCTGTTGCGCAGGCGCAAAATCCCGCAGCGCAACATGCGCCAGTTCGGAACGCTCAGCTATGACGTCACGGCACGCCAACTGTTTGACGGGGAAACCGAGATTGAGGTGCCCCGGCGCGAAATGTCGATCTTCGAATGTCTGGCGATGGCAAACGGGCGGCTTGTGTCAAAGGGGGCATTGCTTGAACACGCTTACGGGACCGGCGCTGATGTCGAAGACAGCGTGGTCGAAGTGTATATTTCACGTCTGCGCAGGCGCCTGAAACCTTTTGATCTGTCAATCAAAGCCAAACGCGGTCTTGGGTATCAGTTGCTTGTCGAGGTTGACGGATGATTCTTCCTTCTTTGCGCGCGCGGCTTGTCGTCATCATTCTGTTGCCTCTGGTCGTGATCGCGTCACTCGCGGCGGTCTGGCAGTTTTCCAGCGAGACCAAACGCGCGGAAATCATCTTTGACCGCGGGCTTTTGTCTGCCGCTTTGGCGATCTCAAGAGATGTGGCGTTATCGGACGGGGATGCGCTGAGCCCCAACACACGAAGGCTGGTCAACAACACGTCTGGTGGCGAGGTCTTTTACCACGTGTATGCACCTGACGGCGTATTCGTTACGGGGTATTCAACCCCGCCGGTTCCGCCGACACCTGCGCCCGCGCAGACGGCAGAGCCGTTTTTTTACGAAGCAGCGTATCAGGGTCGTGACGTACGGGTGCTGCGCATCCAGTACATCACCACCGTCGCCGACGTGTCGGGGGTGTACAGCGTGACCGTGTGGCAAAGTGCGGATGTGCGCAGCAGCTTTGTGCGCGATGTCGTCATGCGTTCCGTGGCGGTTACGCTTCTCTTGGTGACGTCGTTGATCCTTGTCGTCTGGTTTGGTGTCGGTCTGGGGCTTCGTCCGCTGCTCGACTTGCAGGACGCTATCGCCCAGCGGTCCCCCAGCGAACTCAAGCCGATACTGCGAGACGTGCCAGAAGAAGCCAAAGGTCTTGTTGCAACGCTGAACAGTCTGCTCGACCGGGTTTCGCGACGGATCAGTTCCAAGGATGAGTTCATCTCCAACGCGGCACATCAGTTGCGCAACCCCGTCGCCGGCGTTCTGGCTCTGGCGGAAGCGGTTGAAAGAGCACCTGATCCCGCCTCGGTCAAAAAGCGCAGCAAGGAGCTGGTTGAGGCGGCCCGCCAAACCAGTCGGCTTACAAACCAGTTGTTGTCGTTCGAACGGGCTGCAGGTTCTGACATGACGCGCACGGCCAACCGCGTTGATCTCGGTGACCTCGTGACCGATGTTGTGCATCAAACCAGCGCACTGGCGTCCCAACGAGATGTTGATCTGGAAACTGACATTACAGACGAGGGTATCGCTGTCGTCGGCGATCCTGTCATGATCCGCGAGGCGATTGTGAACCTGCTTAACAACGCCATGGTTCACGGCGGAGACTCCATGGACAAGATCACAACACACGTGACGCGCCACGAAGGTCAAGCTGTGCTGACCGTCGAAGACAACGGCGTTGGCATTCCGCCCGACAAACACTTCGATGCGACGCTTCGTTTTGGTCAGCTCAATAATGGGCCGGGCAGCGGGTTGGGGTTGCCAATTGCGGCGAGGGTCGCGTCCAATCACGGCGGCACGCTTGAAATTTTACCGCGCACCAACGGCACTTCGGTGCGGATCACATTGCCTATCAGCCAGACGCAGCAGTAATGCGCGACGCAACCTTTTCCAAAAGAGTTTTGGGCCGCAATTTGGAGCGCGCGCGCCGCGCCCATTCTAAGCGTCAGATTTGGGCCAACTGCCCCGCAGGTTTTGTAGCCCTTTTCGACCTGCCTCCAGAACCTTGCGAGAGCCCTCTTCTGTCTCTGCCAGACGGGCGAGAGTGATTGTCCCAAGAAGGAGCGCCATGATTGCGTGCCCTTGTTCGGTATTAGACGCATTGCGCGACTGAAGAAGAGCAGCCATTCGCATTGCCGCGTCCGCGCCAGCCTGCCGGAGAAGACCATCATTCCTTGCAAGCTCTGCGCCCATTGCTGCCAGCGGGCAGCCCTGCGCACGATTTTCAACATGCGCATCCGACAGGTAATTGGCGATGTACTCCTCGCGTTTCTCGTCGCGCTGATCCGGTGTTTGTTGCTGCTCCACAGCAGAGACAACTTGGTCGACGGCGTGTTTGAAAGCGGCCGCAACAAGTTCGTCTTTGGAATCAAAATGCCGGTAAAAGCCGCCGTGGGTCATGCCAGCGGCCTTCATCACATCCGCTACACTCGTGGATTCGATACCTCTCTCTCTGAACAGTTCGCCAGCGGCATCAAGTATCCTGCTGTGGCTACGTTGTTTTTCTGCTTCCGACATTCTTGGCACGTGTGATCTCCGAGGCGGGCTTGACATTATAGATTTTGTATATCATCCAATTTATAGATTACAATAATCATCCATATGGAGCCCTCGATGACAAGCAAACCAAAGATTCTGGTGACCAGCGCAGGCGGGAAAACCGGGCTGCAGACATCTCTTCAACTCAGATCAAAAGGCTTTCCCGTAAGAGCGTTTGTACGGCAGCGGGATCACCGCACTGATTTGCTTGAAACAGCGGGCGCTGAAGTCTTTGTCGGCAACCAATACGCACTGACCGACATGAGGGCGGCGATGAAGGGCGTGCAACGCGCATACCAATGTGCGCCGACGGCCCCCAACGGGCTACACTTTAACGCCGTGTTCACCGCTGCAGCGAGCGAGGCAAACCTCGAACACGTAGTAACCCTTAGTCAGTGGCTGGCCAGCGCCGATCACCCATCCCTTTTCACGCGCGAAGTCTACATCAGCGACATCCTGATCAGTTTGCGCTCCGAGATGTCGGTTACCACCGTTAATGTGGGCTGGTTCGCGGACAACTACCTCATGGTGCTCGACATGGCCGCGCATTTAGGGGTTTTCACGATGCCACTCGGCGATGGCGATGAAAAAAAGAACGCGCCACCGTCCAACGAAGACATCGCAAGTGTTGTGGTTGCGGCCTTGACCGATCCCGAAAGTCACAGCGGCAACACCTACCGCCCGACCGGACCTACCCTGCTTTCACCCAATGACCTTGCCGAAGCCATGGGACGCGCGTTGGGGCGGCGGGTGCGCTATGCTAACATCTCGGAACGCATGATGGTCAAAGCGTTGAAGGCAATTCCCCCGGCAAACTATTCCGAAGCCGCAGTGACGCAGCTGGCCATATATTCGGAAGAGTACCGACGTGGCGCTTTCACGGTGAACGCACCGACCACGGATGTTCTACATGTAGGCGGGCGCGCGCCCGAGACTTTCGAAAGCATCGTGCGCCGACGCGTTGCAGAACGTCCGGATCTTAAGCGCAGTTTTGGGCGACGTATCGGTGCGGTAGCTGGCTTTCTCAAGATTCTGGCCACACGTCCATTCGATCTCGAGAGGGCGCAAAGACAACGGGATTACGTTCAATTGTCCTCTCCGTCTTTCAGCCAGGACGATGCGGAATGGCAAGCGCGCCACATCCCAATTGGCAACAGGAAGGCAGCAACTGCCGCTGCGTGAAACCCGAACCGCCTGACACCTCATCACACCTCAAAACCACCTCACTCCGGAAGGGAGCCCCAAAATGACCGTCATGGGAATATTCTTTATCCAAATACTCTTAAGCCTGATTGTGATTTCAGTTCTTGCTGCATGGTACCTATCGCCTTGGCTTTCGTCGCTGTCGACTTCAACGGCGCTGATTGTTCTTATTCTGCCGCACAGTTTTCGCCACATCGGATTGAGTTTTCTGGTGCCGAACCTTAACAGCGGCGGCCTACCTGAGGCCTTCGCCAACAGCGCCGGTTACGGTGACTTGCTATCTGCTGTTTTGGCGCTCTTTGCTCTGATCGCTTTGCGGTTCGGCGCGGCATTTGCGGTGCCGCTGGTTTGGGTGTTCAACCTCGTTGGAACATTCGATTTAGGGAATGCCCTTCGTCAGGCTGAGGCCATCGACTATTTCGGTGCGACATGGTTCATTCCGACTTTTTTCGTGCCAGTTCTGCTGGTTTCCCATTGGATGATCTTTGGTCTGCTTCTGACAAAGGGAAGCCGGAAGACCGCAGCAGCCTGACGGCGCAATCCCCAACTCTGACGATGAATGAAGTTTCGGCGGCGGCCTTCAGGCCGTCGCACCGCAATACATCTGCAAAATGAAGCGGGACGCTGGCAGGTGTTAATTCATTGATGCGTGCAGCAGCATTTTGGCCGCTGATTTTGCATCATGTGCCGCGTCGATACCTCTGCCAAGAACGGCCATCACAATCGCACCCTCTTTGAGCAAAAGAAGCTGACGTGCCAAGTCTGCTGGCTTACCAGCCCCCATGCGGGTGCAGATTTCTTCTATGTGGTCAAAAAGCAGACGCTTGTGCTCTGAAGACTGCACGTGAATAGCGTGGTCGTTTTCCTGATATTCTGCGCTTGCCTTGATAAACATGCAGCCACGATAGCCCGGCTGGTCAAACCATTCTGCCAAAGCATCGAACATGCCGAGCAATTGTTCGATGGGCGCGTCACCCGCATCTTCCATTCGCCGGAAGAGCCAATTCCGGAAATTCTCATCCCGCAGCCTTAGAACAGCAAGGATCAGATCTTCTTTGGTGCGGAAGTGTTTGTACATCGACGTCTTCGACACGCCGCTTTCAGCGGCCAGCATGTCCATGCCCGTAGCGTGGAAGCCGTTCCGATAGAAGATTTCGAGCGATTTCTTCACCAGTTCATCGCGTTTTGTTTGTCGCATGATTCGCCGTTTTATTTACCGATCTGTTCACCTTGAAAACTATATTGTAGGAGATCGTTGTTCAATAAGTATATGAAAAATATCGAATAACGCTTTGGTGATTCCTGCTCAAAATCAAATCGAAAATCTATGTGTTGACAAAGTTAACCGATCTGTACACCTTTGTATAAGTTAACTGATCGGTTAACCCAATAGCAGCGAACTGGAGCCACCCCAGATGCCACACACAAACTCACAGCCAGCGATCCTCCCCGTGCAAGGCGTGAATACAGGTGCTGCGCGTCTCTCCCCAAAAGCTCCGATGACGCTGCAAAATAAGCGCCCTGCTCTTTTCAGTGCCTCCCGACGGGAGCAGGGCGCCCCCTCCCCATCAGACGGACCTGCAATGCTCAGACATCCACTCCCCCCGTTCACCAAAGAAACCGCCGCGGTAAAGGTCCGCCTCGCCGAAAATGCCTGGAATGCGAAAGACCCCGCTAAAGTGTCGCTTGCCTATTCGACGGACAGCGTTTGGCGGAACCGCACCAGTTTTTTTCAAGGGCGCGATGAGATCATTCGGTTTTTAAGTGAAAAATGGGCCCGCGAACTTGAATACCGGCTCATCAAAGAACTCTGGACCTTTGCAGGAAATAGGATCGCCGTGCGTTTTGCCTATGAGTGGCACAATGACAGTAATCAGTGGTTCCGGTCTTACGGAAATGAAAACTGGGAATTCGACACGGCTGGCCTGATGCAGCGACGCATCGCCTCAATCAACGATCTGCCCATCACCGCAGGTCAAAGACTGTTCCACTGGAAAGGACATGTCCGACCTGAAGACCACAAAGGTCTTGGCGAGCTTGGTCTTTAAAAACCCGGAAAAACGGCCTCGCCAACAGACGCCACCACCAATGGACAACAAAAAAGAACTCAAGAGCAGCGCAGTTTTCACGGCTGCAAACGGTCGGGCTTTGCAAAAGACCCGTCCCAAACCCAGGCGCAGATACCGCCGCACATTTGAAACGAAAGGAATATCAAAATGACGAAACATCATGACCATGATCATGCTTGCGAATGCGGGCACACCGAAGAAAGCGTTGATCTCGCGCGGCGCCGCGTTCTCGCAAGCGTCGCCGCTGCCGGTGCAGCAGGCGCTGCAACGGTGGCAGGCGGCTCTCTGCAAGCGGCAACAGATGAAGCGAAAGCAGCATACGCTGATCCAGAAAACCCAGGGCTGCCGCAGGTCGATATGGAAATCACACCAGGTCGTACCGCGTTGGTGGTTACGGATCCGCAGATCGATTTCCTGTCAGAAGATGGTGTGACTTGGGGGGTTGTTGGCGAAAGCGTGACCGAACAAGGCACAGTGGACAACATCGAACGCCTGTTCATTGCCGCCAAAGCTGCGGGCATGCCGGTCTTCATCTCACCGCATTACTACTACCCGCACGATCACAAGTGGGAGTTTGAAGGGACTTTGGAAAAGACGATGCACGCCATCGGCATGTTTGACCGCCTTGGCCCGTTAAACCTCGATAATTTCGAAGGGTCCGGCGCAGACTGGATGCCACAGTACAAAAAATACATCGAGGACGGCGAAACCATCGTGTGCTCGCCTCACAAAGTTTACAGCCCTGCGCAAAACGATCTGAATCTGCAAATGCGCAAACGCGGCATCGACAAGGTGATCCTTGCCGGCATGTCCGCCAACCTGTGTACGCAAGCTCACCTCTATGAACTGTTGGAACTGGGGTATGAAGTTGCCGTTGTCAGAGACGCGACTGCAGGGGCCAAGGTTCCTGAAGGTGACGGCTACCTCGCAGCCATTATCAACTTCCGCATGGTGGCAAATGGCGTCTGGTGGACGGATGACGCGGTAACACGCATCGGCAATTCCGCCTGATCTTCTCAATAACCCTCCCCCCTCCTCCAAAAGGAATTATCCCATGAAACCTTCTCTGATTTTCCAGGCTTTCGCTGTTTCAATCGCCATTTCGACGGCGGCTTTTGCGGCCGATGAATACAACGTCGGCAACGGCCTGACCCTCAATGGCAACCCCTTGGGCATGCATGGCGTCGACCCGATTTCGATGTTCAATAGTGCGGCGCCGTCACAAGGTGACGCAGCCCATACAGCGACATTTGACGGTGTGGACTACTATTTTGTTTCGAACGAAGCAAAAATGGCGTTCGAAGCTAATCCGCAGGCTTACCTGCCCCAGTTTGGCGGCTTTTGCGCCTTCGGTGTTTATGTAGGCAAGAAGCTTGACGGCGACGTACGCTACGCAGACATCATCGAGGGAAAGCTGTATCTGTTCGTAAACGCCGCGATCCTCGAGAAATACCTCGAAAATCCACAGGCGGTTATCGCCGGCGCCGACGAAAAATGGCCCGAGATCGTCAACACATCTGTTGGTGCACTCTGATCCCAACACCAACTGCCAGCGGCGGCGCGAACATAGGTTCACGCCGTCGCAATAGCCTGATTGCCCCAAAATAATGGCTGCCTTTCATCTTGCTGATGCGGTGTCTGGCAGATCTTTTTCGCAATCATTCTGCTGCAGCGCTCGAATAAACGGAGTTTGCTGTGAATGAGGTGCGGGTCCGGTGACAACGCCCGGTTGCTGATAGAGCCGCAGCACGCGATGCAGAACGACTTTGCACGGCTGAATGCGATTTCCCCGAACATAACCTTGCGCTTAAAGTGCCATTCATTCATATTCATATAAAAGAATTTAATAGTGGGAAGTGAATATCATGCATCTTTCACGCAGACGTTTTGTGCAATCAGGAACCGGTTTGCTGCTGGCCGGTAGCCTGCCAAACTTTGCAATTGCCAATTTGTCGTTGGGTTCGTCCACACTTTCTACAGTGAGCGACGGTAACCTGGTTCTTCCTGCAAGCTTCATTTTTGAACCAATGCCGCAGGATCAGCTCACCCCGATATTGCAAGAGTATGGTGTTGCGGGTGAACAGTTGACCCCTGAATGCAATCTCGCACTGTATCGCGACGGGACAAACACGGTCCTTTTTGACGTTGGTTCAGGCCCGGATTTCATGCCGACCGCCGGCAAGATCGTGGAGTCCTTGGATGCGATGGGGCTGGCCCCGGAAGACATCACTCATGTATTGTTCACACATGCTCACCCAGACCATATATGGGGGCTTCTCGACGATTTCGATGAGCCGTTGTTCTACGAGGCGAGCTACATGATGGGCCGCGCGGAGTGGGACTATTGGTGGGATCCTGAAACCGCCAATTCCATTGGAGATGCGCGTGCAGCGTTCGCCGTTGGCGCAAAACGGCGCATGGAAGCAATAGAGGACATGGTCGAACTCTTCGACGACGGTCAGGAAGTTTTGCCCGGTATTGCCGCCGTCTCTACACCCGGACACACACCGGGCCACATGGCATTCGAGATACGGCAAGGCAATGCAGCAGCCATGGTTGTCGGTGATGCTATTGGCAACCATCATGTGGCATTCCGCCGACCGGAATGGCGCAGCGGATCGGATCAGGATCAGGACACGGCAATATCCACGCGAAAAATACTGTTTGACCGCCTCACAGCGGAAGACATGACACTCGTCGGTTTCCATCTGCCGGATGGCGGAATGGGGCGTGCCGCGAAAGACGGTGATGGCTACAAGTTTATTTCGGAGGCCTCGTGATGCGCGCACTCAAAAGCCTTCTTGCTTGCTTTGTCGCGTCGGCGGCTGTCGCTAGCGAAGATATTCCAGACCAATACCCGGGATCCCCGCTCTACTCCAAACCCGTGGAATTCATACCCAATGTCTGGTCTGCCATTGGTGCAACTGCACCTCCCACTTATGAAAACACCGGCCACAACAACAACCTTAGCTTTATCGTTACCGGAGACGGTGTTGTCGTGATTAACGGCGGTGCAGCCTATGTCTTGGCCAAAGCACTGCATGAGGAAATCAGAACCATCACGGATCAACCGGTCAAACTCGTCATAGACGAGAATGGTCAGGGGCACGCGATGCTCGGAAACTCTTACTGGTCGGAACAAGGCGTGCCAATTCTTGCCCATGTCGATGCCGCCCACGAGATTGAGGCGCGAGGGGATGCCATCCTTGAAAGCATGAAGCGCTACAACCGCGACAAAGCTGAAGGCACCTTCGTCGCCATGCCGACAGATACGTTCGAGGACAAACGCGTCATCGAAATGGGCGATTACAAGATAGAGGTCTTGCATCTTGGCCCTGCGCACGGCCCCGGCGATACTCAGGTCTGGCTACCTGAGCAAAACCTTGTGATTGCTGGCGACATGGCCTTCCACGAGCGTATGCTGCCGATCTTTGAAGACACGATTGTCTTGGACTGGATTGAGACTTGGGAATGTTGTTTCGAGGCTTTGAACGCAACTTACGTCATTCCCGGGCACGGCCACCCGACTAACATGGATCAGGTAAGGCGCTTCACGAGAGACTATCTTGTCTACCTTCGCGAAAAGATCGGCGAGCATCTCGATGGCGGGGGCGAATTGAAAGACGCATATTATGTGGATCAGTCACCTTATGCGCATCTCGACACATTTGAAGAACTGGCAACGCGAAATGCAGGTCGCGTGTATGAACAGATGGAATTCGAGTAAAAAAGACTGGCTTCCCAAAATACGGAACAAGCGTGCCGATTACATTGCAATTGCGGCAACTAATTGGAACGCTTTTTCAAAGAAGCGGTGCCTTCAAGGACAGCGTTATACTGAGCGCTCATTGACAATTCAGCGGCGCATCTAAATTGCAAGGATCGAATGGAGATCCCGCAATGCTTATCGAGACTTTTGATACGTCGCTTTCAGTGCAAACGCTGCAATTGATCTTTGCACTCGTCTTGGGTCTGGTTTTTGGAGCATCCGCTCAAGCATCGAAGTTTTGCCTTCGGCGCGCCGTTGCCAGTGAACAGGGCGTAAATGCATCTGCTATGGCGGTATGGCTCACAGCGTTGGGCACAGCCGTAGTTGGTTTTGCGGCATTAAATTACGTCGGGCTGGTCGAGACCACCGGGCATCGGTTTCAAGCATCGAATATACCTTTGGCTGCAATCGTCGTCGGGGGGCTGTTGTTTGGCGCGGGTATGGTTCTCACTCGTGGGTGCGTGTCTCGGCTGACGGTGCTGTCAGCGACCGGCAATCTGCGCGCTGTCGTGGTGTTGGCGGTGTTTGCCCTGATCGCCCACGCAACACTCAAGGGCGTTTTCGCCCCTGTTAGAACAGCACTGGGAAGCTTCTCGATCGACGTGCCCTCGGGCGTTCTGGCCCAATCCCCGTTTCTGGCAGCCGCAATCGGCATGCTGCTTTTGGGCGTCGCCGGTTTTCTTGCACGTAAAAACGACGCACGCACAGTCAAACTTGCTTTGGGCGCATTGATCGGGCTGGTCGCAGTTGCGGGATGGTCCGCCACAACCATCTTGCTTATGGATGAGTTCGATCCGCTGCCCGTTCAGTCAGCTGCGTTCACGCTTCCATGGTCCGATACGCTGTTCTGGTTTGTAGCATCTACGTCGATACCTGCGGGCTTTGGCGTCGGGTTTGTTACGGGCGTATTGGGCGGGAGTTTCCTGAGCGCAGCGCTCCGAGGCGAACTCGAGCTGCAAAGCTTTGATACTCCGGCGCAAACGCTGCGCTATGGTGCAGGCGGCGTGATGATGGGTGTTGGCGGTGTCCTCGCGGGCGGCTGTACAGTTGGCGCCGGGCTGAGCGGCAGCGCGATGCTGAGCGTGTCAGCTTTGATCGCGCTGACATCTATCATTTCCGGCGCGGTCATCATGCGGCGCATTTTGATGCCGTCGACCGCTACGGAAGTCGCAGCCTGAGCAGTCAATCTGGTCCTGCGGGCAATCCAGCAAATCAAGTCACTGATTATTCGGCTGCCTTTGGCACCCGCGCAAGCGCGCATTGCGTCCACAGTGATGCCAGTGCGTCGATCAATTTGTCTATGTCCATTGGGGAATGGACAGGCGAAGGCGTGATTCTGAGCCGCTCGCTTCCTTTCGGCACGGTAGGATAGTTGATGGGCTGGATGTAGATTCCATGATCACGCAGCAACACATCAGAGATGAACTTGCATTTATGCGGATCACCGACAATCACGGGGATAATATGACTGTCGTTTTCAAGATGCGGCAGACCGATGTCGTCCAACCGCGCCCTGACCTCTGCCACTCTTGTCTGATGTTCGCTGCGTTCTTCCGTGCTTGACTTCAAATGACGCACGGAAGCGGCAGCACCCGCCGCAACCGAAGGCGGCAGGGCGGTCGTAAAAATGAAGCCCGATGCGAACGAGCGGACAAAGTCGCAAAGTTCAGCCGAAGCCGCGATGTAGCCACCAACAACGCCAAACGCCTTGCCAAGGGTCCCCTCTATGACGGTCAGGCGATGCATTAAGCCTTCACGTTCTGCGATGCCACCGCCTCGCGGGCCATAAAGGCCCACGGCGTGCACCTCGTCGAGATAGGTCATCGCACCATAGCGGTCAGCCAGATCACAAATGCCAGCGATGGGTGCGATGTCACCATCCATCGAATAAACGCTTTCAAAGGCGATCAGTTTGGGGCGATCCTTTGGGATCGCTCGCAGTTTTGCCTCCAGATCCTCAAGGTCGTTATGCTTCCAGATCACTTTTTGCGCACGTGAATGACGGATGCCTTCAATCATCGACGCATGGTTCAATTCGTCCGACAAAACCACGCAATCCGGAATGCGCGCGGCCAAGGTGCCCAACGCGGCCCAGTTAGACACGTATCCACTGGTAAAAAGCAAAGCTGCTTGCTTGCCGTGAAGGTCCGCCAACTCGGCTTCGAGCAGCACGTGATCCAGGGTTGTGCCGGAAATGTTTCGCGTCCCCCCCGCGCCCGCTCCGGTTCGATCCAGTGCTTCATGCATGGCGTCCAGCACTACCGGGTTTTGCCCCATGCCAAGATAGTCGTTCGAGCACCAAATGGTGACGGCCCCGGGACCATTGTGGCAGGTCGCATTCGGGTATGCCCCGCGATGACGCTCCAATTCAGCAAAGTCGCGATAATTTCCTTCGGATTTCAGCGTCGCGAGTTCACGCGCAAAAAACGCATTGTAGTCCATTATTCCTCCGTTGCTTCTGCCACGATTTCGGACAGCAGCATTTCAACCTTTTGCATAGGACCGTCCGGATATCCGCGGTAGCCAACTATGACCCCTTCGTCGCGCTCGGCGACAAAAATTCCGTAAGGACAATGCGCGATATTCATGGGGTCGGCTTCCATCATCTCGCGCGACAGCACCGCTGAACAAAAAATGAAAACATCTGCGGCTTGGAATATCTCTTTCGAACTTCCTACATCCGCACCGGTTCTGTTCAGCATCTCGCCCACGTGACTGACGTAGTCGATGACCAACCCGCGATCGACGATCGCACTTTCTACCGCAAAGGTCGCATCATCAAACGATCCCTCAAACGGTGTGGAAATCACCTCTTCTGCGCTGGCAAAGCCAGACAAAGCGAAAACAGCTGGGTAGATTAAAGGTTTCATCATCTTCTCCCTTTCGTTTGGCTTTATCTTCGCACAGGTAATCAGCCCCGGCTTTGAGCAGGATCAAAGCCGGGAGCTTGCTTTAGCCGAACATGTCCGCAGTGATGCCTGCGTACCAACCTTCGGATTCTTCGTAGGTCGCTTTGCGCACTTCAGCGCTTTCACCGGTTTGCGAAATGAAACCATCCACTTTGGCGATCTTTTCCGCGGTCGCCTCGTACGTCGCTCCGACCTTCACGCCATCGTTTGTGTCGATTAACGACCAGCACGTGTTGGAGAATTTGGCAGGAAAGACTTTTGAGCCCGTGAGCGCCCCGCGCACAGCATTTGCACAGACCTTGGCCTGGCTGTTGGCGGAGAAACCGGATTTTGGCATGTCACCCTGTTGCGATGCGTCGCCCAGTACATGGATATCAGGATCGGCTTTAGACGACATATCCGCCGCATTTACCGGTGCCCAGTTGCCATCTGTCACCCCGGCTATGTCCGCGATACGACCCGCCTTCATCGCCGGAATGACGTTGCAAACGTCAACTTTGGTTTCTTCACCATCGATTGTCAGCGTCATAGCGGCAGTGTCGACCGAAACGTTGCCACCGCCAAAGTCTTCGCCGATCCAATCGACCATACCCTCGTAATGGTTGGCCCAACCCTCTTGGAACAACGCCATTTTGGAAAACTTCGGTTTCGGATCTGCCACGATGATTTTGGCAGTCGGATTATTGTTTTTCAGGTAGTGCGCCACCATCGAGATGCGCTCATACGGCCCGGGTGGGCAGCGATATGGGTTTGGCGGCGCAACCATCGCAAACGTACCACCCTCAGGCATGGCCATGAGTTGCGCCTTGAGCAATTCGGTTTGGGAACCCGCTTTGTAGGCGTGGGGCATGGCATTTTGCGTGGATACGTCCCAGCCGGGAACCGACATGTCCACGAAATCGATACCGGGGCTCAAGATAAGCTTGTCATATTTCACTGAACCGCCGCCAGCCAGGCTGACAGTCTTGGTGTCCCGATCAACACCAACCGCCCAGTCATGCACAACGTTCACGCCGTTGGCAGCAAGCCCACCATAGCTGTGCCCGATGTCCTCGATCTCTTTAAATCCGCCAAGATAAAGGTTGGAGAAGAAGCAGGTGTAGTACATCCGTGTCGGCTCGATCAGCGTCACATCGATCGCGCCCTTGCTGTCTTTGGCAATATATCGAGCGGCTGTTGCGCCGCCTGCACCACCACCGATGACCACGACCCGTGGTTTACCGTGACCGTCAGCCAGAACTGCCGGCGCCGACAAGACTGCGGTAGCAGCCGCTGTTTTTCCTAAAAAGGATCTTCTGTTCATACTCATGAGTTACTGTCCTCCCATTGGTCCTCAGTTTTCGAGGTTTTCGAAATATGCCGCTAATGCAGCAATCTCTTCGTCGTTGAGCCTGCCCGCGACCATCTGCATCACGGGATGATTGCGTTGCTTGTTTTTGTAGGCATGCATAGCAACGACAAAGTCATCCGCCGGCCAATACACGATCGACGGGATTCCATCATCTCCGCCATCTGATTGATGGCACGTTGTGCATTCGCTGCTCAGATATTCGCCGTATTCCGGATCACCCTGAATGGCGAGAATTTCCGGATCAAGATTATGGTCCGTCGCCTTCGCAGTCGGGTCTGCTTCAGGAATGTTTGATGGATCATCAGAATAGACGCGCAGAAAGGCGATAACGTTGTCACGATCCACCTTTTTCTTCAGTCCTCGAAAACTCATTCGGGTGCCCGAAGTGTAGGACCGCGGATTTTCCAGAAATGCGTCCAGCGTTTCAGCGTGCCACTCAAGGCCACCCGATCCGGCACGCTGGAAACTTTTGGAATACTTGAAGTCTTCCAAGCCGGCAGCCGCTCGACCAAACAAGTCATTTAGGTGTGGGCCGATACGGTTTTTCGCCCCCTCACCTACTTGATGGCATCCCTAACACTGCTGGAACACTTTCTTTCCCGCTTCGGCGTCACCCAAGCCATCGGCTGATGCTGAAGAAGCAGCAAGAACAGCCGCAAACCCAAAGAAAATAAACGAGCTACGCAACACGGGCTATTCTCCGACGGATTTGAGGTAGGCTGTAATCGCCTTCAAATCCTGTTCCTTTTTCAAGCCGGAAAATGCCATTTTGGTCCCTTTCATATAGGCCTTCGGCTTTGCCAGAAATTCCGCAAGCGCAGCCTCATCCCAGATGCGGCCTTCTTCGAGAGCGGCCTTGAAAGCTGCGGAATAGGAGAAACCATCCACGGACCCCATTGTGCGGCCAATCAGGTCATTTAGTTGCGGGCCAGATTTGTTTTTCGCGCCAGCGCCGACGGCGTGGCAGGCCTTGCACTTGCGGAACACTTTTTCGCCGTCACCGATCAGTTCGGATCCTTCGTTTACTTTCGCTGCCACTTGTGTTTCTTTCGGCGCGTTTTCGACAATTTCGGCTTTGGGCTGCGATACCGGAACAAAAGCCGGTCCCTCTGCTGTGAACGGGGGCAACCCCTCGAGCGTTGCTGGGTTCATCACGGAATTGGTTCCACCTTCTTTTGGTGTTTCCACGATGAAAACCGACCGCATCGTCACTTTCACTTCGTCCTTGCAGTTCTCCATGCAAGGCTCTGTGCGCCACATCGAATACTCCTGCTCGGGCCGGTCATCCTCCACAAAGCCATCGGCGTTATACATTTCCACGTCGCCAAAGTTCTCATGAGACAATTCGAAATCGTCATCAACCAAGTCGTTGGAATACAAAATGTAGGCAACAATCGCATAGGTTTCGTCAGCGGACAGAGTACCCGCTTCACCAAATGGCATGGAGCGATGTACGTAGTCCCACACGGTGGAGAGGTGAGGCCAATACGACCCAACCGTCTTTACAGGGTCCTTGTCACCGAGAGTGTCAAATCCGCCAGCCAATACCGGCCAGTTGTCAACGCCTTCGGCGAAATCGCCATGGCATGAGGCGCATTTATCGGCAAAAACTTCTTCACCTGTGAATACGTCGCCCGAGCCTTCCGGCAGTCCGCGCCCGTCCGGCAATACATCCACGTCCCAAGCGGCCAATTCCGCCTCCAAGGCGGCGCGCCCAATACCGTAACGACCCTCCACCTTTGGCGCCGGTTCCGAAACGCCAGCAGCACTTGCCATTTGTTCGGCGGCTGCCGCTTGCACTTCAGCAATTTCCAGTTCCAACCCGGCCGCACGTTCTGCTTCTGCTGCTGCTTTGGCGGTTGCCGTTGCGACATGCTGTTCCACCTGTTTCACACGGCTTTCCAGCGTTTCGATCTGGTCTGCACGATAGTCGCGTGAAGCGAGCCCGAATGCCAGACCGAGAGCCAAGGCTGTCCCGCCAGCGGCAGGTAAAAGAAGGTTAGGAGACTTCGACATTTTCAGCCACTCCCTGTTCGTTGACGTACCAAGTTTGAATGCAATTGTTGTGATAGACAGAGTTTTCGCCGCGCTGATCGCGAAGCTGATCTTTGGTGGGCTGCACATAGCCTGTCTCGTCCATGGCGCGGCTTTGCAAAAGCATCGGCGCACCGTCCCATTCCGTATCCAAATAGAAACGGGTGAGCGCCTTAGTGTCGCCCTGCTTGCCCAGACGTGCGGTTTGCCATGTGATGCCACCGTCCTTTGAAACATCTACGCGCGTAATCTGCCCGTGGCCCGACCACGCCAGTCCAGAGATAACCAACGAACCCTTTCCGTGCTCGATCGGCATCTGCGGGCTTGGCGAAGTGATTACCGATTTCGCGTCCATTACCCACGTCCATTTGCGGGCGGTGCCGTCTTCCAGTACATCGGTATATTTCGAAGTTTCCTCGCGGCTTTCGACAGCCATATCAACGACTTCGATGCGCCGGAGCCATTTGACCCACATGTTGCCTTCCCATCCGGGAACCACCAGCCTGACGGGATAGCCATGTTCCATCCGCAACGCTTCACCGTTGGCTTTAAAGGCGACCAAAACGTCATCCAACGCCTTTTCCATTGGGATAGATCGACCATTGGAAGAAGCATCGGCACCTTCGACATAAACCCACTTGTCGCTCAGATCGCCAGCAGCACCGAGGCCTGCCTCGTTCAGCAAAGTGCGCAGAGGAACACCGGTGTATTCCATGTTATGGATCATGCCATGCGTGAATTGAACGCCATTCAACTGTGCTCCAGCCCACTCCATTCCGGTGTTCGCGGCGCATTCGCAGAAATAGACGTGGTTTTCACGCGGAAAGCGTTCGATGTCCTGATACGAAAATACCAATGGTGTATCGACCAGCCCATTGATCATCAGGCGATAATCCTCTTTGGCCAGTTCAATCGCGCCCGAGTGGTGCCGCTCAAACGCACATCCCTGCGGTGTGATCGTGCCATCAAGCGCATGGATCGGCGTGAAATTGATCGACGAAATAGGAGAAGCTGTCAGCCACTCCACATTGCGGCGGACCACATCTGCCTCAAACCTGATAGGCAGGCCATAGGGTGTTTCGTCCACACCGGCTCCGGTTATCGACGCCCAGTCCTGCAACTCGGTGATTAGCGGATCAGGGCCTTGGGCTGCAGCCGCCCCCGCGACAGAACCGGCTGCCATTGCAGCACTGCCTCTCAGGAAGGCCCGACGAGATGGTTTGAACATGTCATCCATTTTCTAGCTCTCCGATTTTCAAACGCCGACGACTTCGACGCTGTTGTTTGGCTCTAATTTCACCGTTCCAAGTTTGCGCACGTGGTTTTCCACAACGTCCCAAATCTTGGGTCCTTCTGTGCCCTCGTTCACGCTCGCCCAGCCCGCGACCACGTAGCTTCTAGCGGGGTCAATAGCTTCTCCGCTGCTCAGCAATGTCATGTTGGATATGCGTTCACCCTGCGGCTTGGTTACGTCGATGCGGTAACCCAGACCTCCGGTACGAACCATGTCACCACCCTGCTGATAGAAGGGGTCGGGATTGAAGATGTTGTCTGCCACATCCTCCAGTACGACCTTGAGAAAATCGCCTGTCATCTCGGTTCGATAGGCTTCACCGTATGACATCGAGGTGACACCAAAGATATCCTCGCGGGTGATATCCTGCCCCGGGATCAAGGATGGGCCCCAGCGGACGCCTGGGCTCAGAGCAATCTCAGCATCTCTTTCGGACAGAAGCGCATCGCAAATAAGATCATCCCAACTGCCGTTGAAATTACCTCGGCGGTACAAAAGACTGTCAGTCTGCCCGATAACTTCGGCCATCTCTTCTTCGAAAGGCGCTCGTTCGGCATCAATAATCGCCGCGACCTCGGCGTCAGGCTCAATTACGTCGGAAAAGATCGGAATGAGCTTGGTGCGATAACCCATCATCCGCCCGTCGCGAATATCGAGATCCACGCGGCTTACAAATTTGCCATTCGATCCTGACGGGACGATCATAGTCTGCCCTATGAGAACGGGTTCCGGCAGCGCATCATGCGTATGTCCAGACAATATCACGTCAATACCCGGAACAACGCTGGCCATCTTCTTATCCACGTCGAAACCATTGTGGCTCAGCACAACAACACACTCTGCCCCGGCAGCGCGAACTTCTTCCACCATGGCTGCCATGTTTTCATCGCGGATGCCAAAAGAGTATTCCGGGAACATCCAACGGGGATTTGCAATGGGCAGATAGGGGAAAGCCTGACCGATTACGGCAATCTTGGTCCCGCCACGCTCGAACATCTTGTACGGGGGAAACATCTCAGTCGGCTCGTCCCATTCGGCGTCAAAAATGTTTTGTCCAAGTGCGGCGAAGGGAAGTTGTCCTACCAATTCTTCGACACGTTCTGCACCCAGCGTGAACTCCCAATGGAAGGTCATCGCATCTGGGGCGAGGGCATTCATGACATTGACCATGTCCTGCCCTGCTGTCTTGTGGCAGGTGTATGAACCGTGCCACGTATCGCCACCGTCGAGCAGGATAGCGTCGGGCCTGTCCGCGCGGATCGCCTTGATTACGGTTGCGACACGGTCAAGCCCGCCAACCCGCCCATAGCCTGCTGCAAGTGACGAAAAGTCGCCAGAGCTCAAGGCGTAATGAGAGGGCGATCCATCTTCGATGCCATACAGCCGCCTGAAGTCCGCTCCGGTAACGTGCGGAACGGCGCCCTTGTTCCCCCCTACTCCGATGTTGATCGAAGGCTCTCGGAAATAGATCGGTTTGAGCTGTGCGTGGATATCGGTGATGTGAATAAGAGATACGTTACCGTATGTATCGAACTCCAGCAGGCTGTCCTGCGACAACGACTGTTGCGCGGCCAATCGCGCCCAGTTCCCAAAACCTGTCGTGCCGTAGAGTGCCGCAGTGGCCATTCCAACTTGCAAAAAGTCACGTCTGGAGATCATGTTTTCATCTTTCCATTCACATGCGCATATTTGAATATAAAGTGACAAAAAAAGCCCCGTGCCGCAACACGGGACTCTCATTCATATTCAGTTTCGTACTGAAGGACCCTCGACACTCAACCCGTTACCGCGCGAGGTAACATAAAGCTCCAGTGCCACGAATTCTGGTGAGCCCGGCGCGAATGTGTGCGCACGGGTGTCACGAACGCACCCTTTGAAGCGTGCATGAACAGAATTGAGCTTGGTGTTCTTCAACCGGTAGGTCGGGAAACCGTTGATCTGGCCCTGGCTCAGATGGTCCGCCCTAATCATGTTGCCATAGTTGTCTTCATGACAATTCGCGCAGGAAAGCTCCAGTTGACCATAGCGTGTGTAATAAATCTCTTTACCCTGCTCCCAAGTGGTCTGGGCAGGCCCGTCAATAGCAACATTCACGGGCATGCCACGCGAAACTGATGTGAGAAGCGCGACCATATTGGTCATGTCGCCGCCATCATATTTCCAAGGCTCGGCCTGCATCCGTTCTTCTCGACACCCGTTTATTTGATGCTCAAGAGTCATGACCTTGCCCGCAGTCTCACTCCACTTCGGATAAACCGCTTTTACGCCAGCCATGCTGTCAACACCCTCGTGGCATGAGGAGCATGATTTATTCGCTGCGCCATCCGGTGTATCCCAAACCTCTGCTGCCTGCTCCACCCATATCATCGACGGGTTATCGAAATCATCGACCTGAAAAGCCTGTGTTTCGTCAGAGCGGAAACGCCAGCCAGAGTAAATTGTACTCACGTTTTCCATATGCTCAGGAGCATCGGTTGCGGTAATCATCTCTATTTCGCCGTTGACAACCAGCTTGTCGTCGTCCGGCCCCGCATAGGCTGCCAAACCAACAACTCCAGCCGCGAAACCCAGTGCAAGGCGAGCGATATTCTTTTTGTGGTCCGTCGTCATATTTCCTCCCATGTCCAGTCTGATTAAGAGACTGAAATCGCCTTGGTTTCTTCATAGACCGACCCATCGTCATCGTACCAAATGAACTTGAACTCGCCGGATTCCGGCACGACCGCTTCAAACTGGAAGTACGGGTTCGTCGAAATTGCAGGTTCAAGTGTCACATCGATGACGTTTTGGCCGTTGAACTCAGCGACGAACCTATTGATGATCGACCGCGGAATAACGTTGCCGTCACTATCTTTACGCTGTCCGCTTTCCATTTTATGGCTGATCAGCGTTTTGATGGTGATTGTCTCCCCAGCAGAAGCTGTTTTGGGGACCTTGACGCGGGGCTTAACTCCAGATGCCATTGTGTATCTCCTCGTCTTCTCGGTTTAGCCGCCGCAGCCGCCGATGGTTACTTTGACGTTCGCAGAAGCTTTCTGGAAAGTGCCATCTTCCATTTCTGCAATCGCAATGACGTTTTGTGTTTTTGCCAATCTGATCCGAGTGGACGCATATCTGGATGCGCTGAGCGGTCCAAACCGGAAAGTCGCAACTTGTGGCAGTGGATTGCCATCCGCCAGCAGCGTTACAGCGACCGCACCGGGCGCATCGACGCCAATCGGAACTGTATTTCCGTTTTCGGCAATTTCGGGCGCATCGATTGTGATCGCCCCTTCGGCAACTTCAGCGCCGCCGGTGATTTTCGCGATTTCATCGTCGGTAACCGTCGCAAACGCTGGGAAAGCTCCCATCGCCACTGCGACTGCACTGGCGGAAGTCGTAAACAGCATGTTTCGCCGTGTGAGTTTCATTTTTCTCTCCTCGAATTCGGGAATTATTCTTCTTTGAGCGTCATCAGGTAGGCGACGACGTCTTCAATCTGTTGGCCGGTCAACAAAGGAGCCACCTGCCCTTCAGGATGTGCTTTTCCTGTATAGGCATCGCCGATACGCACAAATCCGGAAACCTTGTAAAAAGACGGCATCATTGTGTCTTCGAACGTTTGCTTCGCATCAGCTATGATGCCCCGCAGCTCTGCTTCTGACCAACGATCTGCGACACCATCCAGCGGCGGGCCGATCTCGCCATGGAAAGCAAGGTGATCAAGCTCGGTGACCGCGTGACAAGCAATGCAATTGCCCGCACCCTTGTTCATCAGCACCGCGCCCTCAACAGGATCTCCGGCAACCCCGGTCAGCGATGTCTCGATGACACCTTCGTTAAAAACTACATCCGACGGCGCGACCTCTTCAGCCAACACCGGCAGTGCGAATACTGTTGCAAATGCAACCAGTCCTACTGCGCTTTTCATGCACCCTCCCTAGGACGACTCTGTTTGTCATTTTCTTTGTACACTAACGCACACATTCAAAATCACGCAACAACAAATTCATCTACATGAATTTATATATGAGTTATGAGCAACCCACCGGCATTGCGCTACCAAAGCTAATCCTCTGTTTTATATACTGAATATCCGCCGGATTATCTTGTATCACCATCATCGCGTTCTTGAATCTTCCGCGCGTGATACCGCTGAAAGTCTTCTTCGGACGTATCGAGATACCGTTCCTCTTTTACCCAAGTCATCATGTCCAGCGTTGTTCCAGCCGAAAATGCGCCTGGCATAATTGCTACCGCCTGCTTTTGTGCAGAAGTCTGATCGTCCAATTCGGTAGGAAGAAAAACCATTGTTGGTGTGAACAAAATCCCCCACTTGCGCATGGCCTGTTTTTCGGAAAGTTCTTCACCATCTGTGTCGACGATCTCGATATCGCCGTGCAGATTTAGCTGAACGACGAAATAGTCATTTTCGAGCAGAGCATTGACCCGTGGATCGGGAAAGGTTTTTTCGTGCATGTCGCGACAGTAGAGGCAGCCCCTTTGCTCAACGAGCAACACGAGCCTTTTCCCTTCGCTCTTTGCTTCCGCAAAGTCTTCTTGCAAATCTTTGAACGTATCGCGCATCCAGTCTGCTTTGTGCAGACCATCATCACCCATTTCTGCGGCAAGAGATGCTCCTGCCATGGCAAGAGCAGCCAGAGTTACTATAACCAAACGCATATCTTCCTCCCTTCGACTATCCAATCGAGCTAAACCAAGGAATGTTTTCCAACATCCACCAAGCGATGAGATTGATCCTGTCCGTTGCGATCAAAAGACCGAATATGACCAGCAACACCCCCATCATTTTTTCGACCAGCCCCAAATGCCGCCTGAAACGCTTCATCCACGCCATGAAAGGACCGATAAACAGGGCAGCGATCACAAAGGGCAGAGTCATTCCGGCGCCGTAAACGAACAAAAGTGACGCGCCTTGCGACGCGCTGTCCTGCCCTGCAGCAGTGAAAAGAATGGCCGCGAGGACCGGGCCGACGCAGGGAGTCCAGCCGAATGCAAACGCAAGACCAATGACAAAAGCGCCAGCCAGACCGACGTTGTCGACGCTGCCGCCTTCCGAGCGAAATTGCCTGTTCAGCAGGCCAATTTTCCAAACTCCGAGAAAGTGCAGGCCCATTGCAATAATCAGTGCTGCAGCGATCCATCTGAGGATGTCAAAATACTCTCTGACGAGTTGTCCGAATGCTGTTGCGGTCGCACCAAGGCCGATGAATACAACGATCACACCTAAGGCAAAAGAAATCGACGAAAACACCGCTCGCCTGCGGATCGCCGGTGACACTTGTGCGTTCTGCGTCACTTCATGCATGCCGACCCCAGCAAGGTAACTTAGGTAGAATGGTACCATCGGCAGAACGCAAGGTGATAAAAAAGACAGCAACCCCGCAAGAAAGGCGCCTAAAAATGTCACATCAAGCATGCGAATACGGCTCCCTTCTTGAAACATTCAAATATCAGATTATGATTGAAAAGTGAAACGCGTCAATCCGTGGCATCAAATGAAAATGTTCAGATCAGCGCTATGCGCGGCTCTTTTGTCCTTTCCCGCTGCCGCCTGGGCAGAGACTTATCTGCTTATGGCGGAAGAGCACGGCTGTTACTGGTGCCAGAAATGGGACAAAGAAATCGCGCATATTTACCCCAAGACGGACGAGGGTCGCGCAGCACCTTTACAGCGGTATGATCTGCGGGCCGTCACCCCGGAAGTTGAGTTTAAGAAAAGAGTCAGCTTCACGCCTACATTCATTTTGGTTAAAGACGGAAAAGAAGTGGGACGTATTGAAGGACACCCAGGCCAAGACTTTTTTTGGCCGATGCTTCAGATCCTCTTTAAGGAAGCAAACATTCCATTTGGAAACACCGGATAAACGACATGACTTTGGATTCTGAAAACGATTTTGAAACGGAAGCGCCGCAGGCGTCACAGCTTCCTGTCTTTGACCCGAACATGTGCACCGAAGATATGGAGCGCATGATGCGGAATGCCCAAGAGGCGGCGAATTTCCTCAAGGCCATCAGTCATGAAGGACGGTTGATGATTTTGTGCCACCTTGCAACCGGCGAGAAATCTGTGACCGAGTTGGAAGATCTGTTGTCTGCACGTCAGGCGGCCGTGTCTCAGCAACTATCCCGTTTGCGGTTGGAAGGCCTTGTGAAACCCCGTCGGGATGGCAAGGCAATTTACTACAGCTTGACAGATGACCGGCCGAAGCAAATCATGGAAGTGGTCTACGATCTGTTTTGCCGGAACGTGGATTGACCGGCGACACTCTAGCCAGCCGGTCACTGGGAGGAAGTCGGCATGCTGGAATTCTTGGGAGAAGCCAATACGGCTGCTCTCGTCGGGCTTTTCGGGGGCATAGCTCTTGGACTGGCGGCGAGAGTGGGTCGATTTTGCACTCTGGGCGCAATCGAAGACGTTCTTTACGGGTCAGATGATCGCCGCTTGCGGATGTGGGGGATTGCCATCGCTGTTGCCATTATTGGCACGCAGAGCGCGATATCATTTGGGTTCCTGGAAGCTGCGCAAACTGCTTATTTGGACCGCGTCTGGAACCCGTTAGGCACAATAGTCGGCGGATTGCTGTTCGGATACGGCATGGCGCTTAGCGGCAATTGTGGTTATGGCGCTTTGGCACGGTTAGGTGGCGGAGACTTGCGCGCATTTGTCATCGTCATCGTTATGGGCCTGTCCGCGTACTTTGTGATGTCTGGCCCACTTGCACATGCGCGTGTCTGGCTATTTCCAGCGGTAGAAGGCGCAACCACCCCCCAAGGCATCGGGCAACTTGGCGAAACCGCATTGGGCATCGACCCGCTGATTACCGGGCTTGCGATTGGCGGTTTGATACTGGCCATTTCGCTGTCCTCTCAAGGTATGCGGCAATCCCCCAAACATATTGCCTGGGGGTTTGTTGTCGGAATGGCGATCGTTTCTGGCTGGATCGGGACGTACTGGATTTCCGTTACCGGATTTGAGGCGGAACCTATCGAAACACACACATTCGCTTCGCCAATCGGTGACACGATCTTTTACGCCATGACCGCCTCGGGCAACGATCTTTCATTTAGCGTTGGGTCCGTTTTGGGTGTCGTGTTCGGTGCAACTCTGGGGTCATATTCCAAAGGTCATTTCAGATGGGAAGCCTGCGATGATCCGCGGGAACTGAAACGCCAAATCTTTGGCGCAGCGCTTATGGGGCCGGGCGCGATCCTCGCTGTCGGGTGCAGTATCGGTCAAGGCGTGTCAGCATTCAGCACCTTGGCGTATAGTGCTCCGGTCGCCTTCGTTGCAATCTTCATGGGCGCCGCGCTAGGGCTTAAACAGCTGATTTCAGGATTCGCACCGGCAGAATAGGCCGTGTCCTGCGGGTTGTTTCGGTCCAAGGGTAAGTGTTCCGAAATCGAGTTCACCAACCTTCAGATAACATCCGAGAACGCAATGCACTCGCGGAGCTATCAAGAAGAGCAGTTACGGCTTGATGTATGTGTACCCTCGTTGCTGCAGGTGAGAATAATGCTGGTGAAATGAAAGAAACCAATAAAACTCAAAGCGGGTCGCTTCTGCTGGTAACGGCCCTGCAAACGGGCATATCCGCCGCGGGATTGGTCGTCGAAATCGTCGCCGCCCGCATGATCGCGCCCTATGTTGGCATGAGCCTCTACACTTGGACCGCGATCATCGCCATCGTCCTTGCTGGCTTCTCGGTGGGCCATTGGTGGGGCGGTCGTATGGCTGCTTGGGACAGCAGGCGTGCCATGACCGGTATTGCGTGGATACTGATTGCAGCCGCTGTTTTCACGGCTGCGGCAGGCATGGTTTTACGCTTTGTCGCCACACCCGTTTTGCAATCCGTCAGCGACCCGCTGACTGCAATTTCCCTGATCACCGCCGCGGCATTCTTTCTTCCTTCTCTTTTTGCCGGCGTACCGGCGCCGGTTCTTGCAGTGGTCGCCATGAGATCAAGCAGCAAATCCGAGCAAGCCTTGGGCGTTATGTTCGCCGCAGGTGCCGTTGGCGCCATTTTGGGTACTTTGATGGCCGGCTTTGTTTTCATTTCATGGTTGGGGTCAGCGGTAACGCTTCAGTTGATGGCCGCGTTCTATGCCCTTGCCGGTGCTGTTGCTTTGGGCATCGGGTGCGCAGGCCCCGCAAAAACGGGTGCGTGTGTATCGTCAATCGTTATTGCTGCTGCTTTAGGGTGGCATGCCTTGAGTTCCCCCGCGATTTGCGACGTCGAAAGCAGTTATTACTGCATACGCACGGAAGATCTAAGCAACTCGGATGCAGGACCGGTACGTGTGATGATCCTTGATCATTTGGCGCATGGTGTCGGTGCGCGCGACGCGCCCAGTGTCATGTACACCGATCACACAGCCATGTTGGATGCGCTTCCACGCATGCGCATGGGCGACCGTCAATTCAGCTCATTCCACATTGGAGGCGGCACATTTTCTGTTCCGCGCGCTTGGGCGTTTAGAGGTCATTCCGACATCACAGTCGCCGAAATTGATCCCGCAGTGACCGAAGCGGCCGCCAGAGAGTTCTGGTTTGACCCAGCTTCAGCGTCAGTCATTCACGAGGATGCACGATCCTTTCTCGGATCAAACCACCGCCAATATGACGTCATTGTTGGCGATGCTTTTACTGACATAGCAGTCCCGGCTCACCTTGTGACAACAGAATTCTTTGAACTGGTATCAACACGACTTTTGCCTTCGGGTGTCTTCGTAATGAACGTCGTTGACCGCGTAGATAGTCTCGAGGCGTTGGCGGCCTTGTATCGGACTTTGCAAGTCGTGTTCCCCAGCGTTGAAGTATGGACTGAAGCAACCCCGCCCCAGCCGAACGAACGGCGTGTGTTCGTGTTGCTCGCCAGCCAAACGGACAGTCGAGTATCTCAAATCGAAACACGAACGCCCGAACCCAAATCATTTTCGCCACTGGCAACGAAGTTTATGGACGACTTGGTCGTCCGAACAAATGCCCCCGCCCTTTCTGACGACTTTGCCCCCATCGACCGTCTGATGGGCATGGCTTCTGTATTGGACTGACGCACTTTAAAAATGACCGCTTTCTTACAGACTGGGCTTTGTCCCCTAGAGGTGCGAGAGCCGGCATTGGCAGTAGAATTTCAGATTTGAACCAGCAGGTTGCTGCAGATCACCTGCAGTCATTTTCAGAAACACTGGCGTCGCGGACGGCGATTTGCCCACCAAGCACCACTCGGTTCCATTGACACGGAACATGCTCAAACTCTGCGATTACAGCGACACGCTGAATATCTTTTGGGGAAACGAAAGACGAACTTGAGACCTTTAATTCTTCCTTTCCGCACGACCTGATCAGGAAGTTGTACTTTCAGAGTGTTGACCCACTCTTTTCAAAAGATTTTTCCACTCGCTGATCTGTTCCTCTGCAATCCCGTTTTCTTCGCAATATTGCGCGCCGCTACTGTCGGGATCATTCTTGGCCATGTCATAGTTTCTGATGTGGTCAGCTTTTTCCGTTAACGAATATGTGCGCTTGGTTGCGTTCTTGGCCAATTCAGCCCCATAGATTTCAGCAAGGAGCTGATCGTCGGAAACCTCGGCTTTTTTCCCCCGTACGTGGTTCTCGAACTGTTCCTCAAAATCGGAAAACAAATCCAAACCTCTTTTGGCCATTTCGACGAGTTCATGAAGCTTTGGTTTGAATTCCTCTTCCCAGAAGTTTTGGATTTCTTCCTTAACCGCCTCTTCAATTTCAGCGTCTATCTCTTTCATTTTCTTGCCCGCGGCGTTGTCGATTCTTGATTTTTCGATCATCTGCTCGCGCGATATTTTCTGTTTCTCGGACAGCAATTGTTTCAAAGGTTTGGCAGTCATCAGTTTCCTCCCATTTTCCGGTCATTGCTGTGTGCCCTGAGCGATTGCATTTGCTACATCCTTTTACATGTCAGGGCACATACGACGTCGGTTTTGGATTCTGTATTTTCTCAAGATAGCGCACGATTTCGATCAGCTTGGTCGGGACAAGTACCAACTGACCGTTGCCAGTATCGAACTCGGTCATTTCGTTTTCCAAAAAGTTTTCGAAAACCGGCATACCTTCACGCGGCAGGGTATTTCTGGAATACCCATCAATAATCGCCATGACTTCCAACATTGGCCACACGCCGTCACGTCGTGCCGCGATCTTTGTCAAATCCGCCGGAGGTGGATCAAGCGACGCCGCAAAAGGACCGTCGCCTTTCCCGATCGAACCGTGACAGGTGACACAGTTTGCCTTGTAAAGCTCGCTACCTGTGTCCGAACGTGCGTGAGACGCTCCCATCACCACAAGCGGAGCCACGAGCAACAGATACTTCATCAATGCTGCCTTTCCTGAGCTACGGGATAGGTTTAACGGCAATTTTCTTTTCAAACATTGATCCCTGTCAAATGACCTGAATGCTTTGTCTTGGTAAAATCCAAGGGGTGCGACGCAATCGATTTGTCATGTTCACTCCACCTGCTCCTGTGGTTTTTTGTTTTTCGCCGTTTCACATGGAGAAGAATTTTTGCCTATATTTCAGTAAGTTGAGGTCACCAAAGGACAGCGAATGCGTCAAGAATACCCTCAAAATGCAAAGCCGGTTTCCGTACCCATGCCAGGCTGCCTTGCGGGGCTAAATTGGACGCCTACCCGGAAATCATGTAACTTCATGTGGTAGGCTACTATGACCGAACCTTCTATGACAACGCGAGAAACCTCAGCCGTTGGACGGGACGAGGAAAAGCCAAGCCGCGCACCTCGTGCATTTCTTGAAAGCCTTACTGGTTCTTCAAAAGGCCAAACAATTTGGCTTGCAGACGACAAATTTTCTGCACTTGTAAACTCGGACGGTGCACTGGAATTGGCAGGCGGAACCTCCGAAGCCGAGCACGACGACGTCGTCGCAACGCTTGATTGGGAAGAAGACGGCTATTCTGTCCATGCGCGCAAAGACCGGCAAATCTGGGTAAACGGCCATCAGATTAAGTCTGTAAAATTGATGCATGGAGACATGATCGAATTTGAGAAATCGGGGCCGATGTCACGATATCGGCTATGCGACAAGTCTTATCCAAAAACATGGACAATCGATGACATCCTTAGTGATGCGATAGCCTATGCAAGAAGCAGCCGCAGGCCAGTTCCTGATCGATTGGCAGTTGCGATCAAGGAAAGTGCCAGACGTGTGACGCGGCAGTCCACGATCTTTTTCCGTGTCTCGATGATCTTTGCACTGGGTGTCATCGCAGTATTGGTCATGGTGCTGTACCAAAACGATCGCAAACTCGAGAAATACCTCGAACAGGACGCACGTCGCATTGAAGCCGTGACGCTTTTGCTGACCCAAACCCGGCAGGAAGCTCTCACCGAAGAAGCTCTGCTGGACCTAAGGGAGCAGATTGAGCTTCAGGTGCAGCAGCAAGCGGAACGGCTCAGCGATCTGGAAAAACGTTCTGCAGCGCCGTCGCGGGTTATAATGGAATCCGTGCCGTCAATTGCCTTTCTGCAGGGCGCATTTGGCCTGCGACACAAAGTAAGCGGTGAGTTTTTGCGAGAGGTACATGGCGCGGACGGCGAGGTGCTTAAAACACCCTTCGGACAGCCACGAATAGAGCCTTTCGGAAACGGCCCGCCAGCAGAGTTTCAGTTTACTGGTACGGCGTTTTTGCTGAAAGGTGGGCGCTATCTGGTGACCAATCGCCATCTCGCGGAACCTTGGACCAGCGGCAACCGGTTGGCGTCGTTTGAGGCATCCGGCCTCCAGCCGGAATTGTTGAAACTGATCGTATTCCTTCCAGAAATCCAAGGACCCATTGAGACGAAAGTCGTGGGCATAAGTGAAACCGCTGATCTTGCCGTACTATCAATTGAGCATCCAAATCTTACCGACCGTGGCCTTTCCTTGGCAGAGAGGACCCCGCGCGCCGGAGACGAACTTTACCTGCTTGGATACCCGACCGGACTTAAGGCTCTGCTGGCCCGTGCAGACAGGGAAATTATCCGCTCTGTCAGTGATGGCAAAGACGTAGACTTTTGGTCAATTGCAGAGCGGTTGTCTGATGCAGGGCAAATTGACCCGCTCGCGAGCCAAGGGATCGTCGCCCAGGTCGGGCCGGATGTGGTTGTTTATGACGCCGAAACCACCGTTGGCGGGAGCGGCGGACCCGCATTGAACCAGAACGGAAAGGTGGTTGCGGTCAACACCGCCATTCTTCCAGAGTTTGGAGGGTCGAACATAGGAGTGCCGGTGAATGAGCTGAAAGTACTGCTGAGCACTCTCCCCCCGAATAGAAAATGATTACTCTGTCGTGCGAAATCGCGAGTGCTGTACGATCAGAATAGTGGCGATCGGTGCCACCACGCCGATTAAGGCGACCACAACAAGCAGTTGGCCCAGCAGGCTATAGTCCGCATCTGAGATCGAGACGCCGCTTTGCGGGTCGACGGCTTCCCGAGTAACTACAAAAATTTGATTGAGGTATTTCGTTCCAAGACTGCTGGCGGACAGGGCCATGTTCGTAAACGAAGCCATAACGGCAAAGAATGTCGCCTTAAGATGAGGCGGCGCATTTCTGGCAATCCACGCCAGCATTGGCACCATGGCCACCTGACCAAGGGGGGATTCAATTGCTGTATCAAGGACGGCAATAAACCTCGCATCGATAATCCCGTTCGTGCGTGCAGCCGTCCATTCATGAACACCGTAATAAAGCGCAAGATTAGGTAACGACAAAACTGCGGCGGCAATCGTCAGCAACAACACCACGTCAGCGATGGATTTTCTCGCCATCAAGGGACGGAGTACCAACAGCCCCAAAAGCGCGAGCAGTGAAGTGATGAAGGCCAGTATCGCGAGAAACTGCTCGTCAAAACCAAGCTCATCAATCTCAAACCATGTCAGGCCAGGTCCGGGTAACGGCACTGCCCTGAAGACGAAAATAATTGCAGCAGTCCCCATTAATATACGCGCTTGCGCTGGCTTGAGCTCTTTGAGCAACCTGCCAATCAGAAAGAAAATGATCAGCAACGACGCCGAAAATACGATCTCTTGTGAGTATTCAAATCCGCCAGCACCCATCGAAATACTGAAGACAACAAAAACAAGGCCCCCCATCAATATCTGCCAGTCAATTTCTGTTCGTCCTTCCGGTCCCGCTGCGGACCGCAGGTTTTTTCGCATTCTGCGTTGGATGATTGAATGCAGGACAACACCGCTGACAGAAATCAGCGGAATAATCAGCGCGGTCAGATAGACGCGGCCGTAAAGCTCGAGCCGAGCGTCTGCGTCGAGATTTTCCGCGCCTTCGAACATCCAAATATTTACGGCCGCGACTGCCGCAAAACCCGAGATTATCGCGATCCGCCCCAAAGTCTGCATCGTTGTATGCAACGCGCGTTCTTGCGCCTCGGTGTAAGGGTTTCCCTCACTATCCGAGCGCGGCACGGCTTCAACCGTCATCGCATCCGCGACCACGTCTTGAATAGCGTAGCCGGACGGTGCGAGCAGCAATGCCGCCACGTACCAACTAGACATCGGCATATACGACGCCATTTTGCCGGGGGCCGAAACCAACATGTACATGATGAGAAGTGAGCCGGTGATCAGTGCTGCGCCAAAAAAGATCAGGAAAGCCTTCCAGCGCCAGAACAGATCGACAATATGCCCCATGGGCATTTTCAGAATCCAAGGCAGGCCGGCCCAGAACGCTAAACCGGCGACAAACGACGCAGAAAGATCAAGGTACTCTTTTAAAAAGAATGCCCCGACCACTGACGTTAAACCCGACACCCCAGCCGCAAAGTAGACGAGAAGAGGCGGCAGATATGACCAGCGCAGCTGTGTAGCCAGTTCGACAAAGGTCGCGTGCCACCACAGAGCAATCCAAGATCGACCCAAAGGCGTTTTTTTGTCTTTCGCTCCCATTTACTACCCGGTTGCCAGATTGGTCATAAAAACCCTGCTGCGAAGAGAAGAAGACTGGATATCACCCCAAGCACCGGCACAAAAGCTGGCACCACAAACTGTTCTTTTGATGCGCTGGAAGTCATCTTGAGACGTATCAATGAAAGGTTGACGAGCACAAAGACAAACAAGACGATTTGCGATGTTCGTTCGGCAAGCACCGCAATCGGGAGAGTTTGTGTCAGTACCAGAATAATGCCGCAGACTGTTAAAGTGGCTACCACCGGTGTTTTTGTGCGCAACGAAACTTGCGCAAGCGCAGATATCAGATGTCCTCTATCTGCAAGACCGTACAGAACACGTGACGCCATTATCGTTTGAATAAGCACGCCATTCACCGTGGCCACAATTGCGATTACGCCAAACACCTGTTGGACCTTCGGAGGAGCCTGTTCGAATACAAGCAACAACGGCGCTGACGAGTTCGCAAGATCGTTGATCGGGACCACAAGCAATACCATGGTTGTGGTGGCAATATAAAGGGCAGTCGCCAACAGCAGGGTCCAGATGATTGCCCGTGGAATTGTTTTTACGGGGTTTTTTACTTCCTCCGCCACGTTTGCCATGTCCTCAAAACCGACAAACGCAAAGAAGGCCAGCAGCGAGGCCGCGAATATGCTTCGCCAAAAATCGCCGTCAAAGGCAGGCACCATATCAACAAGTGAAACCCCCATCGGTTCGGCAAAGAAACCGCCCCAGAAAATGACAAACAACAATCCGAAGATTTCAATGACCGTGATAATTGCCGCAATAAGAACTGACTCTGCAATACCCCAGATCGCAATCAGCCCCATCGTCACAACGACCAAAGCCGTCAAAAGAGCCTCTGACGTCCCGAATAGACCATGCAGATAAGATGCAGCGCCCATGGCAACAGCGGAGGCAGAAATCATGCCTGACGCCGCGACTGCCAGCCCCGTGCACACGGATAACCAAACGGTGTTAAACCCTGCTTCAACATATGCAGCCTCGCCCGCACTGACAGGATAGCGGGTCGATAATTCGGCATATGACAGTGCCGTCAGCGAAACGACAATCGCGGCTACAAGGAACGATAAAGGCGCAAAAGCACCGGCTTGTTCTGCTGTCGCTCCGACAAGAACATAGATGCCTGCACCGACCGTCACCCCTAGACCGTAGAGTGTCAGCATCGGCGTATTTAAAGCTCGGCGGAGCTTGGGTTTCCCGGCGGTTTGTCCTGACACTATGAGGTATCCCCGTTGTGACGTGATCTTGATGGCGACTTCATTTTGCCATGTCCCCCAAATTTACGGCAGTTTTACCGCTTTTAGTTTTGCGGCAGGCTGTCCCTACTTTCGCACCGAGAAACCCAGCCAAAACATGTGGACTCCGAGACATGTTCAGCCTGCCTCGAACTTACTAAGCGTTCTGAGAAGTTGCTCACGCTCTTGCAAGAGGTCGAGAACGATCGCGATACCAGGAGTATTTATTCCCAGATCGCGCTGAAGTCGTTTGGCTTTCTTTGCCCGAACTATGTTGACGCCTTCAAAATGCCATTCCCGGAAAGTGGACCCTTCGGGTTCAAGCACGCCGTATTCGACCAACTCGGTTACCCAGTTTTCATCTGCGTCGCAAAACCGGCAAAGCTCATAAGACGTCAGACGGTTGAGCACTTCAGCAGAAGGTCTTCTTTTCTTCATCTTTCTATCCTCCCATACGCTCGCGCGGGTTGAAGGGCATTGACCGTGCAAGCAGTTCAAAAACTTCCTTGTCTTTTGGTGTTTTGATTTCCGGGTTCACGATGCGCAAAGTCGCATAAATGTCACCCGGCGGAGTCGCAGGCAGCCCCTTGCCTTTGAGCCTGAGCTTTTGGCCGCTGCGTGCGTTTTCAGGGATTTTCAGGTCAACCTTTCCGTCCGGTGTCGGCAATACAATCTTTTGCCCCAACGCGGCCTCCCACGGTGTGACTGGAAGGTCCAAGTACAAATCAACACCCACCGGAGTGAAAACAGGGTGTGGAGAGAACGCGATTTCGAGATAGAGGTCGCCCGTAGCTTCGTCGTCGGACAGACGTGTGCCCTGACCACGCAATCTGATATTTTGCCCTTCAACGACCCCTCTGGGCACGTTTACTGCAATTTGCCTTTCAAAAAAGGAAACGTCCCCGAATTGTCCGACCTGTGGCGTGCGCAAAGTTAGTGTTTGTGTGGCGCCGCGATATGCATCTTCCAGAGAAATTATCAATCTAGCGTGCTGATCTGAAGCAGACATCGCTCGAGAACTGCCGCCATAAAAGCGTTCAAAGATATCGGAAAACCCGCCGGTATGTTCGTGGCCCGGGTGAGAAAACTCAAATCCACCGCCCCAGTCGCGGGCACCGCGGTCTTCGCTCTCATCTTTCGGGTTATCGTATGCTGCGCGCTTTTCCGTGTCCTTCAACACGTCATACGCTTCGCTGACTTCTTTGAACTTGGCCTCAAACGATGGATCAGAAGCAACATCAGGATGGTACTTGCGGGCCAGTTTGCGATACGCGCGCTTTATTTCGGCATCATCCGCGGTACGGACAACACCCAAAACTTTATAGTAGTCTTTTCTATCCATCGCGATAAGCCTCGCTGCGAAATTCGGGAGTAAACCCGTCAATCGATCCTGACCCATTTAGGACAAAGCAGCTGCACGCAACCACGCCGAACACTTGCAAGGTCAGGCTTTCGAAATCGAAATCCTTTGCGCTTTTTCTTCCTTCTTGCCGATGCGCGGAACTGAAATGCGCAGAACCCCATCTTTCATGCTGGCACTGGCATTCGCGCCGTCAGCATCTTCTGGCATTCGAAATGTTCTGCTAAATGCACCGTACTGGCGTTCGCTGAAGTACCAAGTATCGCCCTGCTCTTCTGTCTCAGTTTTCTTTTCACCACGAACAACAAGATTTCCGTTGTGCACAGACAGTTCGACGTCGCTTTCCGAAACGCCGGGTAATTCCACACTGATACAGTACGTGTCGTTATTTCCGGAGGCAGCGCTGGCTGGTTTAAGCCAGTCCGCGACCCTGTGACCAAAAGACCTGAGTGGATCATAAAGCGGGTCCAGAAGCGTCGGCCACCAACCTGTTTCTGTATGCTTTTCCACCATTTTCTCCTCCTTACGCCGATGAAATCCGGAGGTCGCGCCACTTTGAACGGACAGCGCCAAGCACGAAACGGTAGCCTTAGAAGAAGTCTCCTGTGCCGCGCTGTGCTGCCTGAATTTGCCCGCGACCAACCCGATCATATTCCGAGCTTGAAGCGTGCAACATGATTTGGATCAAAGCTTGGCCAGCGCTCAAGAGATATCAACTGACAGGTTACTGATATTACTCTCAGACCTGCAACAGGCTCGGAATTGGACGCTCACAAACCCGCTGAAATCAAGCTTCTCATCGAAACCGCCGGTGTTGGGAAATCTCGCCTCCCAGCCTCGCAGATGTTTGTACTCGCCGTTCTTGCAGGCGTATTTATCGGTTTTGGCGCAGCCGCTTACACGGTCGTCATGACGGGCGCGGAGGCAACATATGGCCCCTCCCGATTGCTTGGTGGAGTAGTATTCTCGCTGGGTCTGATATTAGTCATCGTGGGTGGAGCGGAGCTGTTCACGGGAAATGCCCTGATGGTCATGGCTGTGGTTGAGCGGAAGGTTTCCATACACCGATTGTTGCGAAACTGGGGCGTTGTCTATCTCGGAAACCTATTTGGGGCCGCTGCGCTGGCGTATTGCATCGGACACGCAGGGTTGCTTGACCAAGACGCCGGGGCAACCGCCGTCCGGATTGCCGAGGCCAAAGCCGAATTGTCACTCAAAGATGCGTTTCTGCGCGGCATTTTGTGTAACGCATTGGTGTGTCTGGCAATTTGGCTCACATTTGCTGCGCGCTCAGTTGCGGGGAAAATCATCGCGATATTATGGCCTATATCGGCCTTTGTTTTATTGGGGTTAGAGCACTCTGTCGCCAATATGTACTTCTTTCCGCAGGCTTGGATGGCGGGTGCAGATATCGAAGTACTGGCGGCCGCGGAGAATTTAATTGTCGTGACAGCAGGCAATGTCATTGGCGGCAGCGGCGGCGTCGCTCTGGCTTACAGGTTCGCTTACCTCAGGCCTTCGACCCAAAACACCTGAAAAGCCGGCTTGATCCCTTAATATGCCAGACCGGATTTGACATGTGTCAACGAGCAAATGTTCGAAATGGCATATCCTGACAACGACAAATACGGGAGAGAGCTATGCTGCAAATTTCAAAGCCGTCAAAAAACAGAGTTGATATCCTCTTGTCCGGTGTTCTGGACGCCGACGCGATGCGGGAAGGGCTGGATGATCTCGTTCAGCAATCACAGAACGTTAGCGAAGGAAGGATGCTCTATCGCATTGCAGATTTTGAGTTCCCAACCTTGGGAGCGCTGGCACAGGAGTTCATACAGATGCCACGGCTGTTTGGCCTGCTCGGACATTTTGAAAAATGCGCTGTTGTGTCAGACGCCGCATGGATCCGTACAGCTGCAGAAATCGAAGGTGCCGTTATTCCTTCGCTAAAAATCCGAAGCTTTGCCGAGTCGGAAATTGGGGCGGCTGAGGAATGGCTTGATGATACGGAAGACTCTTCGAACGCGACTGATTTCGAGAATTTCCCCTTGTGACGCAAAGCGTTGCCGACGCTGCGCAGTTACAAATGGTAGCACAATTGGAGGGGTATTATGTTTTTCGGAATTTCAGGTTGCGCCGCGCGCCGCGTTCGGGTGCTCGGCCAGAAATTTCCTCAGAACATCAAACAGTTCACGCGCGTGCTCAAGTCTGCCCGAGTTCAAGGCCGAACGGATATCATCGCAAATGATTTCGTGAACCTTTTGAGGGCCATGATGCAAATGCATGATGTACTCACCCATCAATGCAGCGTTGAACGTATCCGTATGTTCATGTTCGGCGAGCGCCTCGATCTCTGCACGTGAGAGCATGGACATGTCTTCGATGTCTTCCACCGTAATCATTGTTTCGACCTCCCTAACAGGGCAAGTCTAGCAGCGGGTGCAATTCGCTTCCTTGATTTGTCTCAAGGAAGCATGTTGTACCGAGTGACACCTTAAAGAGACAAAAAATCAGGCGGGAAAAATGCACAAAAGAATATTCGGATTGACCGTGCTCGGGTTCATGCTTGCGGTGAATGCCTCATGCACCGAACTGGAAGCACAAAATCGCTCAATGCCAAGCCAGGAGGACGGGCGCGCTTTTTACCTTCAAAACTGTGCTTCCTGTCATGGCGATGACGGGAAAGGTTCCGGTGCTGATGCCAGCGGCCTATCAATCAAGCCTGTGGATCTCACCACTCTTAGCGCGCAGAACGGTGGCGTGTTTCCCGCCTCTCGTGCTCTGAGTTTTATCTATGGTGACCCGGAAAACGGCCATCTCGCGCGCGTTATGCCAGAGTTTGGCCAGATAATGTCGGATGAACTCGTCCCTGTTGAAATTGACGGCGTTTTCACACCGACACCGCGGGAGCTCGCAGGATTGCTCGAATACCTTGAAAGCATTCAGGAATGACGGTGGGAAACGACGTTCGATCGTAAAAATCAATAGCGCGGCAATCTGCGTTACATATTGCCATTCCGGTAGTGGCCTGAAATTCTTTGAAGAGTTCAGCGTTTTGCCAAGCGTTGCAACTTTAAGGATTTAAGAACAATTCAGGTAGAGGAATGGATGCAATGAAAACAGCCCAGAATTATCTCGATGAAGCCAATGCTGCTGTGCCGAAAATTACTGTCGAAGAAGGCATGGATAAACACAAAGCAGGCAGTAGTGTTTTTGTCGACGTTCGCGACAGTGGCGATATTGCGGCCTCAGGTACTATCGCAGGTGCGGTGCGCGTGGCACGTGGCATGATCGAGTTTCGCGCTGATGAAACGCATGCGCTCCACAACCCTGCTTTGACGAAAGATGCAGATATCGTTTTGGTATGTGGTGCTGGCGGGCAAGCGGCGCTTGCCGGAAAAACGCTGAAGGAGATGGGCTATACAAGCGTTTCCAACGTCGGTGGTTTCCCGGCATGGAGGGACGCAGGAGGCCCAACAGAAGCCTGACACACAGCGTTTGTCCATGCGCGCATCAACGGTTTGGTGTTCGCATTAGACAGCGCCGTGTTTGATCTGCATTAAAGTGAAAAATCCTGCCGGGTCTACAGTACTCCGACAGGAGAATTCACATGGCAGAGCATGGTCATTCCGAAAAAGAAATCGCTGAACGCATAGGTGCACCGCCCGGACGCGGACTGCTGCGCGACGCGGTATTTGGCGCAATTGACGGTACAGTTACCACATTCGCAATCGTCGCAGGCGTTGCCGGAGCCGGCTTGTCACCGTTTGTCATTGTTGCACTTGGGATTGCAAATGTGCTGGCCGATGGCTTTTCGATGGCGGCGGCCAATTACTCGGGATCAACGGCAGAGCTCGAAAACATCCGGCGGATCCGTAGTATTGAGGAGCGCCACATCCGGGAATATCCGGACGGGGAAAAGCTTGAAGTGCGCGAGATTTTATCGCGCAAAGGACTTGAGGGAGATGTGCTCACCCAAGCAACCGAGCTCATCACCCAGGACCGTGAAAACTGGATCGCACTCATGTTGGAGGGCGAATATGGATTATCCGACGCCGACCCACATCCGATAAAATCCGCCACAGCGACATTTGTTGCATTTCTGCTCGCAGGAGCAATTCCTCTCATCCCATTTGTCTTTGGCCTCAACAACGCGTTTACGATATCCGCAACTATGACGATGGCCACGTTTTGCTTGATCGGAGCGTTAAAGAGCATCTGGTCTCTCACGCCTTGGTGGCGCTCCGCGACCGAAACACTGGCAATTGGCGGCGGCGCTGCCGCAATAGCGTATCTTGTTGGCACTCTCTTCCACGTCTGATGAAAAACTCGGACACCGAATTCAACTGGCCACAGCCGCTTGCTTACCACGGGGAAAGCGTTTGGCAGTTTTTGGCGGCGTTATCTAAGAAAACCTCGGGACAAGACACACTGCGAGCATGACGGTCAAAATAGACACCGCCGAAGGGGTTATTGAAAGAAATCCCCATCTCACTGGCAGCAAAATTGGTAACCGAACGAACTGTTCCAAAAACACGCGTCATACTGCTGCCAGATAGGCCACGCCCAATGAGGGCATCGCGGAAAACATTGGCGTCTTTCTTGGTGTAAGCGCGAAGGTCCTTGTCACCAACAGCATCAATGACATACCCGCATGACCGCTCAGCAGCTCGGCGGAAAGTCACCGGGCGGTCAGTACCTTTCAGCTTTAGATAGACCTCCACTGCTTCTGAGAGCGTCAGAGCGTCCGCAAATTGTGCATGACCTGCACTGTTGGCAATGTCGGAAGTCATGCGCAGTTTATGCTTACCCGGCAGCTCTACATCCTTGACCCGAAGGTGATACCAATACTCATCAAGCTGATTTGCTGCCCTACTGGCCCTCGAAGCCGCAGCAGTTGCTGACCGCGTCCTGAGCGAATACGTGATTTTCTTGGATGAATAGTGTCGCTGAAGGTCGCTCGGGACCCTTCGTTAGAAGTAGTAGATGCCATTCTTGGTAAAAGAAAAGGGCACTGATTTGTCATACGTCATGTCCTACGCTCCCGCAGTATCTTAAAGAAACTGAGGGTAATCAACAGGTTGTAACGTAAGGTGGTGCCGGGGGCGTACTCACACCAGCACCGCCAGCGGCTCCTCTCGCACCTCTATGAGCGCCCCCGCAGCCCCCTGTGGATCACCTTACGTTTCACCGGGAGACCACCCCGGGAGGGGGAAGATCGCGAAGGGGACGTATAGGTATTGGCGCAGAGATTTTTCTGGGGGAAACTTGGGAGGAGGTGGTTGAGACGATGACAGCTTCAGAGCAATGCGAGGAAGGTAGGTGCTTTCTCAGCAGACGCTATTAACGCCCTCGTTAGATACAACCAAAACCAAGGCAGAAAGGGGTACGGTAATAACCCCTCCCCCATGATATGACAAAAAACCGAAGCAGTTGATTGCGGGTATCGGTCAATACTGCCCCCCATGAGTTAAGACAAAAATGCAGACCTAAGCCTTGATAAGCGGTTGCGTGTTTGTCGATCAATTAAACTCTTCCGATGAGATAGGTAATGGTGCCGGGGGCGGAATCGAACCACCGACACGAGGATTTTCAAGTGTGATTCAGAACGTTGTTTTTATTGAGTTATTTCTGAACTGAACGGTACACGTGGATAGAACGTCCAATTTTCTACCCCCAGAAATACCCCCAAAAACAAAGGCTTCTAGTATCAATGGGTTACGGGGTAGATATAGAGACAAAGTTGAGACAATCGGAGTTATACACAGCCCTAGGTTGCAGGAATTTTGAAGTGTGGCAAGATGATTGAGATGGTTAGTTTCTGTGGGGGACGCTGGCGCCTCGGTCTCATGAACTGAGAATAAGTGGCCTCCACCAAAAGCTAATCATCATGGTGTTCTTTGTGTAGGAGTGGCGGAATAGGTGCGTTACGACGCAACCCCATAATGCGATAGTGGTCTAATCAAGTGGCGTGTGTCTCCGTTGAGCACATTGAAACAAGATGAACTAGCTAGAGACCAAGGGCGTTGAGCACAGCAAGGTGACTATACGAATAGATAGATGCTGCGGCGACTGGTACTGAGAATTCGGGGCCGGTTGCGCAGATACTTCGGCAAATCCTTGCCTCCTGCACAAAGCACATCACATCCACGTCGCGGCTATCTGAACCGCAAATCCGCCGACAATCAAAATCAGGCCGGTGACAGAGTACATCTTGTGCCGCCTGGCCTTTCTTTCCTCATCCGCATTCTTTGAAGTCGACGCAATAAGGACTTCATGTGGAATCGGCTGCGGCCAACCAAACTTAAAGACCACGATAACGCCGACTGCATCCATCAATAATCCAAAGGTGTTTATCCATTCTGGGTACATGAATTTCTCCGAAATATGCGAGACAAAAGTGAGACAACGACCTTAATTGGTCAACTCGAAACCTCGTAACTACTTGATTTTGTTGGTGCCCGGGGGCGGAATCGAACCACCGACACGAGGATTTTCAATCCGGCGCTATTCAAAGCAACACAAGCACTTACAGGATCACGGCACGTCAAACCCCTGACGGCGGATCAAATACTTACGCGGAGAATGTCAAACCGGCACGGGCCGACCTGACAAACGAAAACCCCGGCGCGACGGCAATCGCAACCGGGGTAAAAGACGTTATCAAGTGCGTCCATTCGTACAGCGATTATATCGCACTTTTCCCCATCTTGGCAACTCATTGGGGGGCGCTGATATGAATATCATTCAAGTCACCCCCAACATTTCCGGCGCCATGATCGAGGCACCGGGCGGCTTTGTGGTCAGTGTCTTTCACCACCCGACAAACCGCGCGCTCTACGGCTTTGAGGATACCGCTGACAACGCGCTTGGCTGGCTCCAAGCGTCCCGCCTGATCTTCGAACACGCGGAGGGCAGCGCATGAGCATTTCACAGCATATCCCCCGCGAAATCAAAAGCGTGTCCCGTAGCATTGGCTTTGCGGCATGGTTGGACACATCCGACGCTTGGCTGGGCGCGTCTACCGTGCTGGAAGCGCGCCTTGAACCTCACCAGAGGGCGGCGCTGGGCTACGCGGCCCTGCGGTCCCTGACGCCTAAGCAAGTTGCGGACGTGGCGAACACGGTAATACCGGATAGCACCGGAATGCCGATTGCGCCATTTATTGACCACATGGATGAGGCTGCTTTCTGGGCCGATCTGGCGGAGCCAGACGAATTGAAGGCGTATTGCCTCGCCAGCTTCAACCGTATGTCTCAAGCGGATCAAGCCGCTTTCCTTGACCATATGCAGGGGAGGCAAGCGGCGTGATGGCGCGTGATTTTTCTGACATGGCGATGCAGCTTGACGCACACCGGGCCGAGTTTCCCCGTGATCGGGGGGACCGCCTGCCAACCGAATTTGTCTGGCGCGACCCGTCCAGCATTCCCCCGCGCCCTTGGGTCTATGGGCGTCACCTGATCCGCAAACAAGTATCGGTGACGGTTGCCCCCGGCGGCGTCGGCAAATCGTCTCTGACGATCTGTGAGGCACTGGCGATGGCAACCGGGCGGGAACTGCTGGGCGACTGGACCGCCAAGGGCCTCAAGGTCTGGCTCTACAACCTTGAAGACCCACGCGACGAAATGGACCGGCGCATCATCGCGGCGATGCAACACCACCACGTCAGCCCCGAGGAAATCGCGGGGCGGCTCTATGTGGACACGGGCCGGGAACGTGCCCTGAGCACGGCGATCCAAACCCGTGAAGGCGTCCAGATCATCAAGCCGGAATTGGACGCGCTGGCTGATGAGATCGAGGCGCGGGAAATCGACGTGCTGGTGATCGACCCTTTCGTGTCATCGCATCAAGCGTCCGAAAACGACAACGGCGCAATCGACTTGGTGGCGAAGGAATGGGCGCGTCTGGCGGATCGGTGCAACTGCGCAATCGAACTGGTCCACCACACCCGCAAGACCAATGGCGAGGAAGCGACGACCGAAAGTGGGCGCGGCGCATCTGCCCTGCTGGCGGCGGCTCGGTCCGGTCGGGTGCTCAACAAGATGAGTGACCAACTGAAAGAGGAAGCGGGCGTAAAGGATGACCCGGCCACCTACTTTGCCATAACCCGCGACAAGGCAAACCTAGCCCCCGTGGGGGATCGTGAGTGGCGACGCATGGCGTCGGTGCATCTGGCCAACGGTGATAGCGTGGGCGTGACTGAGGTCTGGGAATGGCCCGACACCTTCGACGGCGTATCGGTCGATGATCTGTTGTCGGTGCAACACGCTCTGGACGGCAAAGACACGCTGTCTTGTCGCTACTCCGATCAGGCGGGTGACGATTGGGCAGGCGTGACCGTGGCCGAGACGCTGGGGCTGGACGCCACGGCGGACCGCAAGCGCATCAAGAAAATGATCGAGGCGTGGCTGAAATCCGGGGCTTTGAAAAAGGTCAAGCTACCGGACGCAAAGCGCATGGAACGCCCGTGTTTGGAGGTAGGCGAATGGGCAAACCAATGAGTGCCACACCCACCCCTGAAAGCATGGTGTGGCAAGGTGGGGCAAACACCCTTGAAAACAGGTGCCACACCACCCCGCCCCTAAAGGGGGGGCGGGGGTGGTGGGGCGTGCATCACCTGTTTGGCGTGGGGTGGGGCAATGATCTGGTCCCAATGACCCCGTTTAGAAATGGGGCGGTCACCGACGGGGGGGGGCGTGTTTTCGCGCTGTGGGCGTGGAATATCCAAATTTCAGTTACAAGAAAGAGTTTCTTCCAAAGCCGTCACAATCAAACTGCTAGCAGTATAGTGTCTGTGTTCAGGGTTCTCTTCGAGCCAACGAGAAACAATATCAATAATTTGCGTCCCTGTTACTTGAGTAGGATAGCAAGTCTCTGCCAAGTTTATGAGCATATCAGTTGCGCCGATGACATAACCATAACAGTAGATTTTATCGCCTTCACTAGTACCGACATTGCAAAGTTGATGCAGTTGGTTTCCGGTTACAAAGGCCTCTTCCGAAGATGCAGCGTAGGCGTCGAAAATGAGCATCAAGCACAAAATTCTGAAAAAAGTCACTTCAAATCCTCCAGTACTGGCATCCCAAAGGCCTCAACTTGCAAGCCACGCTCCCAATATCGCGCCGGCTATTGCGGCTATGGCTCCCACCGCCGCAGAAATCCATGTGGTCTTGTAGGCGAGTTTTTTAGTTTCTTCGAATGCGCGCCGATCAAGCTCCATCTGAGCAAATTCGGCCACACGTTTCCATTTCACATCGTTTGTGCGAGATGCTTCAAGTATTTCCCATCTAAGCTGAAACTCAGATTTTTTCTTGAACTTGCCCAGAAGGGCTTCTTCACCCTGAGTAAGCTTAATATCGCCATGGTCGTCTACATACGGGTATTTTTGTTCCGACACTCTTTGCTCCAAGACCACTACTGCAAAAGCAGGGGTAGGCTCGCATGAAGCCCGCCACCAAAGCAATCCGGTTCCTTCAATCTCTGGAAATTCCCGAAGGTCCGAACGCTGGGCAGCCGATAAAGCTGGCTCCGTTTCAGAAGCAATTCGTAAAAGGCGCTCTAGCCGATGGCGTAAACGTGGCCGTCCTGTCCATCGGTCGTGGCAACGCCAAAACGGCGCTTTCGGCGGGCATTGCTCTGGGCGCAGGCATGGGTATCTGGGATAACCAACCCCGGCGTGAAATCATCATTGCAGCACGGACGCGCGATCAGGGCCGTATCGCCTTTGACTTCGTAATCGGCTTTATCCGTTCACTGCCTGAGGATGAACAGGCGCTGTTTACGATCCGGCGCAGCCCCCGGCTTGAAATCGAATATGAAGGCGACGGCGGCGGGCATTTCATCCGTGTGATTGCTGCGGATGGTAAGTCTGCGCTTGGGTCTGCCCCTACCCTTGTTTTGATGGATGAGCGCGGCCACTGGCAGACAGATCAGGGCGACGCACTAGAACACGCACTGTTGTCTGGTCTGGGCAAGCGTGGCGGTCGGGCGCTGATTATTAGCACCTCTGCACCGGATGACGCGCACCCCTTCTCGGTGTGGCTGGATGAGACGCAGGAAGGCGTCTACGTGCAGGAACACCGACCAGCACCGGGCTTGCCTGCGGATGATCTGGAAAGCCTGAAACAAGCGAACCCCGGCGCGGCGCACGGCATCGGCTCAACTCTGGAATGGCTGCAAGGACAGGCGCGGCGGGCGATAGCGCGGGGCGGCTCTACGCTGACCAGCTTCCGGCTCTACAACCGTAATGAGCGGGTATCCGGTGAAAACCGAGACGTGCTTATAACTGTCGATGAATGGCTTGCCTGCGAAGTTTCCGAAATACCGGAGCGCGCCGGTCAAGTGGTCATCGGCATCGACTTGGGCGGCAGTGCATCCATGACCGCAGCCGCATTCTACTGGCCGGCAACTGGCCGTCTTGAGGCGCTGGGCACCTTCCCAAGCAAACCAAACCTCTTGGACCGTGGGCAGAATGATGGCGTTTCCGGGCGCTACGTCGAAATGAACGAACGCGGCGAACTCTCAACGCTGGGCGACCAGACGGTGCCGGTTGCGCCTTGGTTGGTCGAAGTTGTGAAGCATGTCGAAGGTGAGGACGTCGCGGCTATCGTCACCGACCGCTACAAGCAATCCGAACTTGGCGAGGCGATTGACCGGGCGGGCATTCGTGCGCCGGTAATCTGGCGCGGCTTTGGGTTCAAAGATGGTGGCGAGGATTGCGAACGGTTCCGGCGCGCGGCCTTCGATGGAAATGTGAAAACGGCCCCTTCGCTTTTGTTGCGCTCTGCCTTTGCAGATGCGGTCACGCTGCGTGATCCGGCAAACAATCTGAAATTGGCGAAAGCGCGGTCTATGGGCCGGATTGATGCGGCGTCTGCAACCGTTCTGGCGGTCGCTGAAGGCGCGCGCATGATGGGCCGTCCCGCTAACAAAGGGGGACGCATGGCATGGGGGTAAGGAAGGAACACACGCGCCATAGCCGCAAGGTTACATCAACACGCCGCTGGAAGGCTCTGCGGATGCAGGCGCTGGATCGCGACGGCTGGCAATGCGTCCAGTGTGGCGAGCGGCGGCGTCTGGAATGTGATCATGTTTTGCCCGTCAGGACACACCCCGAACTGGCTTGGACATTGAGCAATTTACAAATTCTGTGCGGTGCCTGTCACACGCGCAAAACCCGAATTGAGGTTGGGCATAAACCCCTGACCCCAAAGCGCCAAGAATGGCGCGAGCTGCTGCAAAACATGCAGCAAAAAACCTAACGAGCATAAGGAAAACAAAGATGCTTACGAGTAAGAAACTTGAACTACGCCGGTCTGAAATCCGTCAGGAGCTTGCCGAACTGGCTGCGAATGACAATCCGACGCGGGATGAAACCCGCAAAATGTCCGAACTGGACGGCGAATATCGCACGGCAGAGACACGCTATCGCGCGGCAATTGTTGCCGAGGATGAAGAACGCCGCGAAGCCGGTGCCGATTTGGAAACCCGCGACACCAAAGAATGGTCCGACATGCTGGGCCGCTTCGAGGTCCGCCAGGTTGCGGCGGCGCTGGATCACGGTCACCAGATCGACGGTGCAACTGCCGAGATCGTCAGCGAACTGCGCAGCCAAGGCACCTATCAGGGCATCCCGGTGCCGTGGCAGGCACTTGAGCAACGGGCTGGTGAAACCATTGCCAGCGGCACACCTGACCCGATGCAGACGCGGCCTATCATTGACCGGCTCTTTCCACAGTCTGTCGCAAGCCGCATGGGTGGTCAGATGGTCAATGTCGGCCAAGGCGACTTGGAATATCCGGTTGCTACGTCCGGCGCTTCTGTCGGCTGGCAAACGTCTGAAACAGGCGATGTAGCTGCACCGTCGGCTTATGCCACGACGGACAAGCCTCTTGCGCCTGACAATACTCTGGGCGTTCAGATGAAGATCACCCGTAAGGCGCTGAAACAATCCGGTGCTGCTCTTGAGCAAGCGGTGCGTCGGGACATGAACGGCGCGATTGCGCAGGAAATGGATCGGGTAGCGTTTCTGGGAACAGGCGCGACCGGTGAACCTTTGGGCGTTATCGAAGGCGCTGCCACTTACGGCATCACAGAAACCGCCATTGATGCGGCGGCAACATGGGCGGCGTTCCGCGCGGCTGTTGTTCGCTTTATGACGGCCAATGCGGCTGGCTCGCCTGATGCGGTGCGCTTGTTGATCCGTCCTGAGGTTTGGAATGATCTGGATGCGGCTATCTTCGATAGCGGTTCCGGCCAAACCGAATGGGACCGTATGACGCGCAACATTCCAGCGGCCAACATTAGCATGTCTCCGAATGCACTGGCGGCACCTGCGGGCGGTCCGCCGGTTGAATCGAAAGCAATGCTGACGACCAACACAGGCGGTGTTGCACCGTTCTTTGTTGCGACTTGGGGCGCTGTCGACGTGATCCGCGATCCGTACAGTGATGCAGCATCCGGTGGCCTGCGGTTAACGGCTCTGGCAACAATGGACGTAACGGTTGCGCGCGCTGTGCAACTCGAAGTCCTGACAGGCCTGCAATAATGTTGTGGGGTGGTTCGCTAGGCGGGCTTGAGGTTCGCCAAGAGGGTGAGGCTGTCCGCGTTGCGGGCCGCTTTCCTTACGATACCCGGACGGAACTTGCGCCGGGGTATTATGAGACAATCGCGCGGGGGGCCTTTGCGTCCCGCGTGAACACAGATGACGATGTGCATTTCCTGTCCGGCCACGACTTCAACCGGCCTCTGGCAAGCCGCCAAGCCGGAACGCTTGAGGTGCGCGAAGACGGCGAGGCTCTGGTTTTTGAGGCCACGGTATCAGCGTCAACAACATGGGCGAGAGACTTCATAGCGGCCCATGAAGGCGGCTTGATACGTGGCTTATCACCGGGCTTTCGCGTGGCAACTGGTGGCGAGCGTGTCACCCGTGACGGCGACGAAATGCACCGCACAATCACGAAAGCAGAACTGATCGAAGTCTCAGCGGTCACGCGGGCAGCATATCCAGACGCGCAAATTGAGGCGCGCAACTGGGGTGTGATGACTCAGGCCTTGGACGCTGGACTGGTGCGAATACTTCAACGGTGGAGACTCTAATGATTGATCTCATAAAACAAGTCGAAGACCTACCGGCCAGCTATCCGCACGTGAGGCCGTTTAACCGTCTGGGCGTCTTCTTAGGCGAGGACCAGGCACCGGATATGGCGCAGGTCTGGCAACGGATCGAAAGCTATATTGCGTATCGCTGGACACCCCGCGAGGTGGTCTGGACCTTAACCGGAAATGCTGATGATCAATTCCATCCGCGCCTTGCACCCTTGGTTTCTTTCGAGGCGCACCTTTGGGGCGACCAGTGGGAAAGCGTCACCTTGGAAAGCGGCCCCTTAGGGCTGTGCCTGCCATTTGACGGCACGTACAAGATCACGGCGCAGGTCGGAGCAGGGCAACCACCTGAGGCGGTTTACGAGGCCGTCAGGCGGCTGCATGAATACACGCGCGGCATTAACGACAGCTTCAAAAACGAAACGGCGCACCTTGGCGGCGAAGACGGCGAGATCGTGCGCGGCTGGGCTGGCAAAGCACTGCAACTAAGCGGGGCGGCTGATTTGCTGCGCCCATATCGGAGGGCGCAATGATGTGGCCATTTAAGAAAAAAGAACCCGAAACAAGATCGAGCGGCAGCGGATACACGGCGCAGATGATGCAAGCCCGGTCGGCTTACATCACCGGCACAAGTGGGCGGGCCGAACTGACCGCAACCGTGCAAGGGGCGGTCACGCTCTGGGAAAACGGCCTGTCCGTCGCTGACGTGCAAGGCACAAGCCTGCTGAACCGGCGAACGCTGGCCATGGCAGGCCGGATGCTGGCTTTGCGTGGCGAGGCGGTATTTTACATCACTGACAATACGCTTATCCCGGTGTCGGATTGGGACGTGCAAACGCGGCTTTCTCTGCCATCCGCATATCGTATCAGTTTGCCCGATGTTGGCGGGGGTCGCACCATGACGGCGCTGGCTGGCGAGGTATTGCACTTTAGGATCGGCGCAGATGCAAACCAGCCTTGGCATGGTACCGCACCGCTTAGACGGGCCAGCTTGTCGGCTGATCTGTTGGAAGTCATCGAGCGGTCACTTGTCGAAGTTTACGGTGATGCACCGCTTGGCTCTAGTATCGTGCCTATGCCTGAGACGCCGGAAACAGACCTTGCGGACATTGCGCGCGGGTTTCGTGGCTCAAGGGGTCGCGTTCTGGTGCGGGAATCGGTGCAAGTGCAAGCCGCTGGCGGTCCTGCCCCTGCGCAGGATTGGCGGGCAAACGATCTAACGCCGGATCTACAAAAGGCGATGATGGACAAGACGCTGGACCAAGCCCGCGATCAGATCAATACATCCTTCGGCATCCTGCCCGGTTTGAACAGTCAAGCGACTACGGGGCCGATGGTGCGCGAGGCGCAACGCCACCTTGCACAATGGACCTTACAGCCGATGGCCGAACAGATGGCAGAAGAAGCATCCGACAAGCTGGGGGCGAATGTATCACTGGACGTCATGCGGCCTCTACAGGCGTTTGACGCAGGTGGGCGCGCAAGGGCGGCAATGGGTATCGTGCAGGCCTTGGCGCAGGCGAAAGAGGCGGGCGTCGATCCGTCGATGGCGCTCAAGCTGGTGGATTGGGATGGCGCGTGATTGCTGCGCTGGGCTTAGTTCTTTCACCCTAAATGCAATCGGGCCGTTGCAGCCCCCTGTAGCTTGGAAACGCGACCGGATTAGTCGGTGAGTGCCGTAAAACCCCGACACTGCGCGGCCCTTTATGGGATTGAGGGCGCGGCGCTGGACCGGCTTCAGTAAATTGGGGCCGGTCCATATCTACAAGGGGATAATTTTAATAAACCCATACTATGGGTCTTTACAAACACCATGCCGTGGTGTTATAGTTGGTATCAGCGATGGAGCTTGATATGAAACCCGACGAAATTTTTAACACGCCAAGCACGATAGGTAAGATTTGGAATGAACCGTGCTACACAGTCGCGGACGTGTGCAAAGTCGCGGACGCTACTCCAAAAGCGCTTGAGCATTTCGTAAATCCAAAGCGCGGCCTTGTCAGGCTTTTGGGTGAACACGCAAATCCCGGCACTGGTCGGAAACGCATGTTTACGGGTTCGCAGGTTCTTATGCTTACAGCGGCTTACACTGTTAACCGTTTAGGCTTCCCTCAAAGGCACTCCATTACACTGTGCGATCAGGTAGATCGCAGGGCCACCGCGCGCTTGAGCGGGCTAAGTGACAAGACTGGTTTTGTGCTTTTTTCTTACCCACAGGCAAATGAAGAGTGGGCTTTTACAGCCTTCTATGACCAGACGCAGGAACAACCGAAAATTCCACGTGCCGCGATTGTCTTGGATGTTGACCGGCTAATTGACGAGGTTACTGCGCAACTCAAAGCCATTTCGGAAGGCCAAGAAATGCCAGATTTTTCGGTTCCTGTGATCGAGCCAGAACCAAACCCCTATTCCCCAAGATCAAACTTTTTCAAGGCATGGGAAAAGTCGGAAAGCGGGCGCTGGTCGTATGTTGGCCTCACAGAAGAAGAAACAGACGAATTAATGTTTCTTCAGGGCTTCGAATTTGATGGCGACGATCTGCGTTACGTAGATGAGCCAGAAAAAAGCCAAGAGCAGCAGGATCGCTATTTGGAATTGCTGGGCAAGCACGAACGCGCGCGCCTTTCTGCTTTAGGTGGCGACGATGGCTAACGCAAACCTCAATATCAGCGTCATTGAAAAGCGGATGCTGAAACAGGCGGAGGCGGCGGACTATACCGGCCTGCCCGTCAAGCATTTCAAGGCGACGTGCCCGGTCCAGCCGGTCGAGATGCGCCCTGGCACGGTTCTTTGGGACAAGCGCGACCTGGACAAGTGGATTGATGCAATGAAGGAAGGGGCTGAGATGGCGACGCAAGACGCCATTCTTGGCAAGCTGTAATGACGCGGATCAGGGTAAAGGGCTTCAAGATATTCGATGACCGGCACGGGAAACCGCGCTGCTACCATCGCGCCACCGGCCACAAGATCGACCTGGAAAAGACCCCGCTGGGATCGGCTGAGTTTTTCGCGGAATGCACCCGCATTGCGGCCATTTCCGAGGCGAGGAAGGCGCAAGCCCCCAAGCCGGGAACGCTTGGCGGACTGGTTAAAGCGTATTTCCAGACTGAGCACTTTGACAATTTGGCGGATGCCACCAAGCGCGACTATCGTAAGTGCGCGGACTTTCTGCACCCAATCCGTAATACCCCAGTTTCCGCGATCACTACGCCCCTTATGTCGGGGATTCACGACAAGGCGGCGGGAAAGATCGGCTGGCGTCGGGCAAACATGGTCCGCACCTTCCTTAGCCAAGTATTCCGCTATGCCATTCCCAAAGGATTAATCGACCGGGACTATGCGTCAGGTGTCATCCCCAAGCCACGCCCGAAAAACCAGCCCTACGCCAATCGGCCTTGGACGGTCGAAGAACGCGCTATTGTACTGGAACGCGCCGAACCCCACGTCCGGGTGGCGGTCGCGCTGATAATGAATACCGGCCTTGATCCGTCGGACGCGCTCAAGCTGACCCGTCGCCAGATTGACGGCAGCACGATCTGGGGCTTCCGTGGCAAGACTGGCCAAGAGGTCGCTATTCCCATCGGCCCGACACTACAAGAGGCTCTTGACGCTGCCCCCGACCACGACGCCGTGACGATCCTTGCTACATCCAACGGCAAGCCTTGGACCTACAACGGATTTTCGACTGTTTGGCACCGCTTCAAAAAGAAGCTGGAGGCAGAGGGAGTGGTCCAACCCGGCCTGACCCTCAAGGGCCTTCGGCACACCGTGGCGACGACGCTACGCGAGGCGGGACTTGAAGAACGCCAGATCGCAGACCTGCTGGGACAAAAAACTCCATCGATGGCACGACACTACTCACGGTCCGCTAACTTGGCGGATCGCAACCGGATCACAATGGAAACGCTAGAAAAGGAGAACGAACGCAGATCGAAAATTGTCAAACCCTTCGACAAAACTGTCAAACCTTAAGAGGCTAAAAAATGAATATCGAGCAATATCAGGAATTTAAGTGGTGCCCGGGGGCGGAATCGAACCACCGACACGAGGATTTTCAATCCACTGCTCTACCCCTGAGCTACCCGGGCACGGGTCATCGCTATGGCGATCGGGTGAGCGCGTTCTATGAGGTTGCGTTGGGGCTGTCCAGCCCAATTTTGCAATTCTCGGCGCCGGTGTGTGCTTTCGTCTCTGCCACACTGCTACATGGCGCTGACTTTAGGATTTCACTGGTCAAAACAGACCCAGCAGGCGCACGTGCAGGCGGTGGGACTAACGGTCAGTGCGGCTTGCGCTCTACCTGTTCGCGGCGGACGTCTTCCAGAGCCTGCTCCAGTTCGTCGGCGTCTTCAGGGTCCGCTGATGGTATGGCATATGAGCCGTTCAGCCAGCGCGCCAGATCAACGTCGGCGCACCGTTTGGAACAAAAAGGCCGTACGTCTTCGACTTCGGGTTTGCCACAGATCGGGCAGGTCATCACAAATACTCCAGCGTCGGGAAGCGCGCCCGCTTTCTTTGCAACTCCACGTGTCCCAGTGGCGTCCACCCCACTACGGTTGTTTCCACGCTGTCCCGTTTGAAAGCCTGACGCAACGCTGTTTCAATTTGGCGTCGGTCTTTTTTAGGTGCCGGTGCAAGATCCAGTACGATTTGTCCCCCCAAACCTCTCACCCTAAGGGCGCGCGGCAACGCCTGCGCACAAGCGATGTTGGCCTTCAATCCGGCGGCGAGGGACGTATCCCGCCCGGTGTTGACATCAACCGCTACCAGCGCCCGTGTAGCTTCTACAAACATGTACGCCCCACCCCCGAGAGCGACCTCAATGCCGTTCAAACTTTCAAGGCTGTCCGTCACTCCAATTTCCTCAAAACCGCCCGGATCCGTATGTACCTGTGCAGGCTCGGTCCACTCCCGCCAGGCCAGAATATGTGGGCCGTCGCCCTGACACAAAACTTCCAACTGCATTCCGTGGTCATCCAACACTGACTGTGCAAGATCACGCATCGCGACAATGTCTTCGGCAATGTCCTCACCATCAGACCCTGCGCTGCATGACCGCAGGATGAGCCCGCTGTCGCTGCCTTCCATGGTCTCATGCGCCAGCTCCAGCAGGCGGTCACGTTCAGCATCGTCCTTGATGGAGCGGCTGACATTCAAACCAGGTGCGCCGGGCGTCACGATGGCGTAGCGGCTTTTGAACAGAATCTTCTGAGTAACCGGAATCGCCTTGCCGGGCTCTGCGTAGCCGGTGACTTGCACGAGCAAAGTCTGACCGGGCGAAAGCCCCTTCACCTGACGCAAAAACGCAGATCCATCCGGCGTTTTCAAAAACATGCCGCCCTGCCCCTTCACGGGCCGGTCCGCAACCGCGCGGTAGACGGTACCCGGGCGCGGAGCGTCTGCATCAATCAACAAGTCATCAAGCTGACCGTCTACCAAGAGTGCAGCAGCCTCTCGATCCCCGAGGTGATCAAGAACGATTTGACGGCCCTTCATGACGTCGCCCTCCAACCCGCCGCATTCAGTAAACCGGCGGTCTCGGCAAGCGGAAGACCGACAATCGCAGTGTAAGACCCGCTTATCCAAGGGATGAAAGCAGCGGCAGGCCCTTGAATACCGTAGCCACCCGCCTTGCCCTGCCAGTCGCCTGTTTCGATGTATCGCTCTATCTCGTCAGGCGACAACACCTTCATGCGCACCATGCTCACGACATCACGCTGCCAATACGAACCCCCGCGCCGCACACTGACGGCTGTGATCACCCTGTGCCGCCGGCCTGACATGAGTTGCAAGAAGTCGCGGGCTTCAGCCGCATCACGCGGTTTCCCGAGTATACGCCGACCTACTGCAACGGTTGTATCGGCACATAACACAATATCAGAGGAATCGGCCCGCACCGCGCGCACTTTTTCATTCGCCATTCGGCAACAATACGGGCGCGGCAGCTCGGTCTTTTTCGGGGTCTCATCTATGTCCGGCGCGCGAATGTCATCAGGCACAACGCCAAGCTGCGCCAACAACTCCTTGCGGCGCGGCGATCCCGACCCAAGAACGAACAACGGTTACTTAAAGCGGTAGTTGATCCGACCTTTTGTCAGATCATAAGGGGTCATTTCGACCTGCACCTTGTCGCCTGCCAGAACACGGATGCGGTTTTTACGCATCTTTCCTGCCGTATGCGCGATAATTTCATGGCCGTTTTCCAGCTCGACCCGAAACGTCGCGTTAGGCAGGAGTTCCTTCACGACACCGGGAAATTCGAGCGTATCTTCCTTGGCCATGTTTTCTCCTAATTTATACATCCGCCATTTGCGGACGCCGCTTAAATGCGCGCATTTGGACCAGTTTTCAAGGGGCTTATCACTTTAGAGACAGAATTGATGCCGTGTCATCACGGCCAAATTGCTCTAACCAATGGGTGCGCCCCAGAACAGTGCCATCTTCGCGAACGTGAGCGATTGCGGCCGTGTCGACCTCTGCATAGGTCCAACCCGGCGCATTCAGCGTGCCAAGCGCAATGACGCCGGTCTCTGGGAACCCGGTGTCAGGCGGGCCAAAAACACCTCCGCAACCAGTCGAGACATCAACTGCCTCTGACCACGGCGCTTCTCCAACCAAAGAGGCCATGACGGTAACACACTGATTTTCCAGTGCACGCGACATTGCACCGATCCGTACCCGCCAATAGCCGGACAACGCTTCGGTGCAGGAAGGCACAAGGATGAGATCGCACGCCGCGAGTGCCCGTCCCAACAACGGAAACTCACAGTCATAACAAATCAACACCCCGATGCGTCCCAGCGCAGTGTCAAATACGCGCAGCGGGCCACCGCCCTGCACGCCCCATGGGTCGCGCTCGAACCGCGTCATGATCTGTTTGTCTTGTATTCCGATCCCCCCGGACGGGGCAAAGAGGCGTGCACGGTTCACCGGGCGCACCGCGGTCGCAACCGGACCGGACGCTGCGAGGATATGCACACCATGTTCCTGCGCCAGACGGTTGTGCAAATTATCGGCATCTTTCATCCGGTCAGAAACAGCGAATAGGGACTCCTCCAAGTCTGCCGCCACCTCAGGCCCAGCCAGCGTCGCCAACTCCATTGCGCCGTATTCTGGGAAAACCAGTAACTCGGCCCCGCAACCGACCGCATCGGACACCCATGTTGATATCTTGTCCTCGTATTGCGCCCACGAAGTCAGGAAATCCAATGGGTAAGCTGCTGTAGCGATAATCATGGCGAACGGACCTGCTCTTGATGGCTTCACTGTCTGCGATTGACGCGGCAGCCGCAAGAGACATGCCGCGCACACATGTCCGCGATACATACGCACGGGCCATCAATACATTGACCTTTCGGAATTGTACCTTCACAAAATTCAAAACGGGGTGGAGTAACGACCATGTTGATGAAAGGCATTACGCTGCGCGGTCTGGAGGTTTTCGAGGCCCTCGCGAGCACTGGATCAGTGGCCCAGACAGCAACACGTACTGGGTTGAGCCAGCCTGCGGTCAGTCAGCAATTACGCAACCTTGAAGCGGCCTTAGGCACCGATCTGGTCGATCATGGGCGACGCCCCATGGCTCTGACACCTGCAGGAACGCTTTTCCTGAACCGCGCGCGCATCGCCTTGTCAGAGCTGCGGGCGGCGCAGGGTGAGTTGGTGGTCATGGATTTGGCTCATATTGATGTTCTGAATATTGGCATCATTGACGATTTTGACGACAAGATCACACCACGGCTGGCAACAATCCTTGCAGACAGCCTAACCGAGAGCCGCCTGAAGGTGATCACAGCGCCCAGCAATGAGTTGGCCAACGCAATGAACGATCGCAAACTTCATCTCGCAATTTCTGCCAGCAGCGGCGCTCCGTCACCTGGTTTGATCGAGTATCCAGTGGCTCGTGATCCGTTTATGATTGTGGCGCCCAGCAGTTTCGAATTTGACCCAAAAGAACTGGACGCACCCGGCGCGCTGCCACTACTGCGCTACGACGAAGAGCAGCTTATCAGTGGTCAAATTGAAGATGCACTCGCGGCCCAAGGGCTGGCCCCGCCAAGGCGTTTTGAAATTCGTAGCCATCTGGCGTTGATGTCCATGGTTGCGCGCGGAATCGGTTGGGCGATCACAACACCGCTCGGATACATGAGGGCCGACCGCTTTCGGGATGCTGTCACCGCATACGAGTGGCCCTACACGCCTTTCGAGCGCCGTATCTCTGTTTTCGCCAGCACGGAATGGTCAGAGGACGTTCCGAAAGACGTCGCTGCTACGATGAGGCGACTGATCCAGACCCAGATGATTGATCCTGCCATGCCTGACGTGCCTTTCCTTTCCGGAAAATTCGCCACCATAAGCGAAGATCACGCGCACGCACCATGACGCCAAGATAACGGAGACGACGATGCAAAAGATTGTCATTTTAACCGGTGCCGGTATCTCGGCCGAAAGTGGCCTTGGCACCTTCCGTGCCGAAGGCGGGCTTTGGGCGCAGCATCGCATTGAAGATGTTGCGACGCCGGAGGGCTTTGAGCGGAATCCGCAGCTTGTCGTTGATTTTTATAACGCGCGGCGTTCGCAGGCCGCCGAAGCAGAGCCCAACGATGCGCACAAGGCGCTTGCGCGACTGGAAGAGGCTTTTGACGGAGACGTGGTGTTGGTGACGCAGAACGTTGACGACTTGCACGAAAGGGCGGGCATGAAGCGTGTGATCCACATGCACGGTGCCCTGAAATCCGCATTGTGTGCGGCATGCGAACATCGCTGGACTGCTCCGCTGGCGATGGCGCCTAAAGACCCATGCCCTGCGTGTCGCGCACCTGCGGCACGTCCTGATATCGTCTGGTTTGGCGAGATGCCGTACCAGATGGAGGAAATATACGACCATCTGGCAACGGCTGATGTCTTTGCCAGCATCGGGACGTCTGGCAACGTCTACCCGGCAGCAGGATTTGTTGCCGAAGCGCGCAGGCACGGAGCGGACACGATCGAATTCAATCTGGAGCCATCGGCAGTGGGTAGTCAGTTTGAGGACTTGCGCATCGGCCCTGCGACCCAGACCATACCGGACTGGGTCACAGAAGTGCTTGCACAATAACGGGCATTTGCGCGGCTAGTTGTTGTCGCCCTGTGTTGTGTGATCGAGCGAAGGCTGGCGCATATTGTCGACCGGTATGGTCACAGTCACCTCACCGGCTTTTTCAAACACAAGTGTGACGGTGATCGTTTCGCCCTGTGCCAAAGGCTCGGACAGCCCCATGAGCATCACATGATCACCGCCACGTTTCATGATATGGGTTTTGCCTTGTTCAAGCGCGATACCGTCTTCCAATTCGGTCATGACCATAATGCCATCACCTTGCGACACGTGAGTGTGCAACTCGACCCGCTTGGCAGCATTTGAACGTGCCTCCAGCAGCTTGTCGGCCTCGGGTCCATTGTTCGTAATTTCCATGAAAGCAGCACCGGTTGGCGCGTTGGGGCGAGACACGCGTACGTAAGGGTTGGTGACCAGAATGTCGGCAGCAAGCCCGATGGTCGGCAATAGAGCGAAAGACGCACCAAATGCGGTGCGGACGAAGTGTCTGAGTGTCATATTATTTCCTCGATGTGATCTGTTGAAACTTTGAGTTCAAAGATCAGACCGGAGGTGCGCGTGCGGCAAAGGCTGTTGCGCGCCGTGCAATCACTGTTTCCCGGCGATACGGCCCATGGTCCACTTTGCCGATGCCGAAAGGGTGCGCAGAAACCTGTGACGGCGCTCCACCTAAGGCAAAGGTGATAATGCAATCGGGGCAAACGTGCGGTGCCTGTGTCGGGTTGCCTTCTGCGTCCGTATAGACGCCGACGATCTGGCCACCGATGCACAACTCGGTCTCGCCTGTAGCCACCGAAGCACCGCGAACGACCGCCATGGCTTGGCTCGTTAACGCAAGAACCAAAGCCAGCGCAATTGCGCAAAGCGGGTGCAAGATCAGTTTCATACGCTATTAGAAATACCTGCAAGCGCAGGCGACCACCACACAAAAACAAAGGCCCCACCTGCGCCGCAGGTAGGGCCTTTTGTCACAACCGAGGCTGCTTTTAGCTCAGTGCTTCTGCCGTATCGGACGACTTGGCAATCGCTTTTTTGACCTTCAACGCATTCGCAGACAGGTCGGTGTCCTTTGCTTTGGCAAGGAACTTGTCCAGTCCACCACGGTGGTCCACTGTGCGCAGCGCTGCAGCGGAAATGCGGAATTTGAAGGACCGGCCCAGAGCTTCGGACTGGAGCGATACATCGTTCAGGTTCGGCAGGAAACGCCGACGGGTTTTGTTGTTGGCGTGGCTGACGTTGTTGCCAGTCATCGGGCCTTTACCGGTCAATTCGCAAACGCGCGACATGGGTCTATCCTTTTCTCAACGGTCGCCCCGGCGGTCCGGTGAACGACAAAAAGGGGGCAGCCCTTGGCCACGCCCCGGAATTTCGTTTGGTGGCTTTAGTTGGAATCGCCCGCCCGGTCAACCCAGTGCATCACCATTTTCGGGGTTTTCGACGTCGCTAGCCGATAAGCCGCGCAGAAAAGAGCTCGCCGCGACCGAAGGCACAAGGCGACCTTCGGCAACCTCGTTCGCATAATGCGCCAAGGCATCGCGTGCCTGCGGCGTTTCCAACTGCGACAGCAGCGCATTGCGCACTTCCTGTCCGAACCAGTAGCGCCCCTGTCGCGCGCGGGTTTCGTCCCAAATACCAGTCGCCCGCCGCCACTCAATGAGCTTCGAAATGTCCTCCCAGACAGCCGTCAGCCCGATGTCATGCAACGCGGACGCCATCACCGCCTTGGGATAGCCGTCCGGGTCTTGCGGGCGTTTGCGCAAAAGGCGCAACGCACCGGCATAATCCGCGCAAGTGCGGGTCGCGGCAGCCTTGAGATCGCCATCCGCCTTGTTAACAACGATCATGTCCGCGATCTCCATGATACCGCGTTTGACGCCCTGCAATTCGTCCCCGCCAGCAGGCGCAAGAAGAAGCAGAAAAACATCGGACATCTCGGCCACCACGGTTTCGGATTGCCCCACGCCCACCGTTTCAATCAAAACGACGTCGAACCCGGCAGCTTCGCACAATGCTACTGCTTCGCGTGATCTGCGCGCAACGCCGCCCAAATGGGTCTGGCTCGGCGACGGGCGTATAAACGCCTGCGGCGCGCGCGCCAAGCGATCCATGCGTGTCTTATCACCTAGGATCGACCCGCCAGACCGCGCCGAAGACGGGTCAACGGCCAGCACCGCCACCCGGAGGCCCTGCTCTACCAGCATCATACCAAACGCTTCGATAAAAGTGGATTTGCCAACTCCCGGCGTGCCAGACAACCCGATCCGGACTGCCTGCCGATCCTTGGGAAGCGCTTGCATCAGGGAAGTGGCCGCCGCGCGGTGGTCAGCACGCGCGCTTTCCACCAGCGTGATCGCGCGTGACAGGCTGCGCCTGTTTCCTTCTGCCAGCGAGCGGGCGAGTTCTGCGGTGTCCATGCGGGTTTTCCCTTTGCTCAGAGCGTTTTCTCTAAGCTACATGCAAAAGTCCAGTGCTTGGCCTGACGCGGGCCTTCAGCTAAGCAACGGCTATGACAAGCATCCTGCCAATTGACAACATATTGGACGAACTGATCGACGCCGTGCAAAAAAACAGCGCCGTTGTTCTTCAGGCGCCACCCGGCGCCGGCAAGACAACGCGTGTACCGCTGGCACTGCTGCAAGCGGGCGTGATCAACGGCAAGATCGTTATGCTTGAGCCCCGTCGCCTTGCTGCCCGTGCCGCAGCCGAACGGATGGCGGAAACTCTGGGGGAACAAGCAGGTCAGACCGTCGGGTACCGAATGCGCGGACAATCAAAAACATCCAATCGAACGCGCATCGAAGTGGTCACTGAAGGTATCCTGACACGAATGCTGCAAGACGCGCCCGACCTGCCATCCGTCGGCGCTGTAATATTTGATGAGTTTCACGAAAGATCCTTGACCGCTGATCTGGGGCTCGCGCTGTGTCTTGAAGTTGTCGAGGCTCTGCGTGATGACCTAAAGCTGCTCGTTATGTCAGCGACGCTCGACGCCGAGCCGGTGGCAAAAATGATCGGTGCGCCGATACTGACATCTCAGGGACGCGCCTTTGAGGTGCGCACTCAATGGCTCGACCGGCCCCGACCCAAATCACAAAGGCTAGAGCAAGCTGTTTCGGATCTGACATTGGAGGCGCTTGGCGCGCAGACTGGAAGCGCTTTGGTGTTTCTTCCCGGCGAAGGAGAAATCCGCCGAACAGAAGCACTGTTGAAGGCGCAACTCTCGAATGATGTGGCGGTGCATCCGCTTTACGGCGCCCTCGATTTCAAAGCGCAACGTGCAGCCGTTGCCCCAGCGCCACATGGCCGCAAGGTCGTTCTTGCCACCGCCATCGCCGAAACCTCCTTGACCATCGAAGGCGTGCGCATCGTCGTAGATGCCGGGCTGTCACGCAGGTCGGAGTTTGATCCTTCATCCGGAATGTCGCGGCTTGTGACAACACGCGTATCACAGGCTGAAGCCACCCAGCGCGCCGGACGTGCCGGACGCCTTGAGCCGGGCGCGTGTTACAAGCTCTGGACCCGCGGAGAGGACGGCGCACTGCCAGCTTTCCCACCTGCGGAAATAGAAGTGGGCGACCTTTCGGGATTTGCATTGGAACTGGCTCAGTGGGGTACGCAGCCAGAAAATTTGCGGTTTGTAACACCTCCGCATTCCGGACGGTTTGCCGAAGCGCAGTCTGTTCTGCGCATGCTGTCAGCTCTGGATACGAATAACCGGATTACCGCACATGGACGCGTTTTGGCGCGGCTCCCGCTGCACCCGCGTCTTGCGCATATGGTTGCGCGCGGCGGAGAACGCGCGCCGCTTATGGCGGCGCTTTTGGCCGAGCGTGACATCCTTCGGGGTGCACCCGCAGATCTGTCTTTGCGCATCGAAGCCGCCCAGCGCGGCAGTTCTGCCGCGCACGCGCCGACGCTCCAGCGGGTACGTGAAGAGGCCAAGCGGCTTTCCCGTCAAGTCGAACACGGAGATGTAAACGACACAGCGGCCCTTGCCGCGCTCGCTTATCCCGATCGCATCGGGTTGCGACGCACGGGCGATGCGGCGCGCTACGTTTTATCTGGCGGCAAAGGCGCGGTATTACCCAGCGACGATCCAATGGCCAACACGCGGCTACTGGTTGCAACTGATCTGGACGGCAATCCGCGCGAAGCGCGCATGCGGCAGGCAATCGCCTTACCGATCTCGACGTTGCGCGCGCATTTTGCTGAACAGATAGAATGGGTCGATCACTGTGAATGGTCACGCCGCGAAGGCAAGGTATTGGCGCGCCGACAAGAAAGGTTTGGCGCGCTGGTGCTTGATGACCAGATATGGCGCGATGTGCCATCCGACAGCGTGGCACGTGCAATGTTGGAAGGGGTGCGCCAACTCGGTTTATTGCCGTCAAGCAAGGCAAGTCGACTGATGGCACGTGCGGCCTTGATGCACGCCAACAAGGCTGATTTTCCGGACCTAAGCGAAGAGACGCTTCTTGAATCCGCCGAGATCTGGCTGTTGCCACATCTAGACGGAGTGAAAACCACTGCCGATTGGAAGTCGTTTGACATCACCTCGGCGCTTGAGTTGCATCTTGGCTGGGACAACATGCAAAGGCTTAATGCAGAAGTTCCCGCGCATTTCACGACGCCACTGGGACGCAAAGTGCCGATCGATTACGAGGATGCCCAACCGCGCATTGCGCTGCGCCTGCAAGAAGTGTTTGGCGTGATCGAACACCCGACAGTAGCCGGTACTCCGGTGCAGCTAACACTGCTGTCGCCCGCCCAACGCCCGGTTCAGGTAACAGAGGACTTGCCGGGTTTCTGGACAACCTCTTATGAAGACGTGCGCAAAGACATGCGCGGGCGGTATCCAAAGCACCCGTGGCCGGAAGATCCCCGTCAGGCGGACCCGACACTAAGGGCAAAGAGGCGTTCCTAGGTCAGACGCCAAGACAATAGCGCATTATGGCCTTTTGAGCGTGCAGCCGGTTTTCCGCCTCGTCGAATATGACCGAATGAGGCCCGTCCATCACCTCGGATGTCGCCTCGTCATCGCGGTGCGCGGGCAAACAGTGCATGAACAATGCTTCTGGCTTGGCGTGCGACATCAACCGTCCGTCAACGCGATAGGGTCTGAGCTGGTTATGGCGACGCTCGCGCGCGGATTGGGCATCATGCATAGACACCCATGTATCCGTGACCACGAGATCAGCCCCCTGAACCGCTTGCACGGGGTCACGCTCTATACACACATCCACACCCTTGGAGCGCGCAAACTCGATGAACTCCGGCTCGGGGTCCAGCGTTTCAGGCCCGGTGAAGGTGATGTCGAACCCGAACTGTCCCGCAGCGTGCAGGAAGGATGAAAAGACGTTGTTGCCGTCACCGGACCAAACCACCTTTTTGCCCTTGATCGGACCGCGATGCTCTTCGAACGTCATAACATCCGCCATGATTTGGCACGGATGTGTTCTGTCCGTCAGGCCATTGATCACCGGCACTGTCGCGAACTCGGCCATCTCGGTCAGAACCGCCTCGTCAAACGTGCGTATCATGATCAGATCAACATATCGGCTGAGCACACGTGCAGTATCCGCAATCGTTTCTCCGTGGCCCAATTGCATATCCGAGCCAGAGAGCACCATTGTCTGACCGCCCATCTGACGCACGCCCACATCGAACGAAACGCGCGTACGCGTAGAGGGTTTTTCAAAGATGAGGGCGACCATATGGTCTTTGAGCGGCAACGTATCATCCAGGGCACCACGAGGGCGCCCTGCCCGCGCTGATTTCATCTCGCCGGCTTGGTCGATAATACCGCGCAGGTCGTGTGGATCGGTCCGGTGAATGTCGAGAAAATGGTTCATCTGTCTGCACTTTTGTTGGGTCGGGCGCATTTCAACAACATGCGCATCGAAAGCATCGGGTTTAGCCAGCGGTCAAAGCTGACGCCGCCGCGTCGAGCCTGTCAACGGCCATGGCAATTTCATCATCTGAAATGGTCAGCGCGGGCAACAGTCGCACAACATTGTCCGCTGCCGGAACCACCAACACCTCGCAATCGTAGCCTGCTTTCACGACATCGGTATTTGCCGCTCTGCATTTGATCCCCAACATCAGCCCTTCGCCACGTACGCTTTCAAAGACGTCTGGATGAGCGGCTACAAGGCCTTCGAGCTTTTGGCGTAGCAGGCCTCCTTTGCGGTAAACCTCCTCCAAGAAAGCAGGATCGGCCACATGGTCGATGACCGCGCAGCCAACAGCGCAACCCAATGGATTACCTCCATAAGTCGAGCCATGCGTGCCGGGCCCCATACCGCTTGCTGCCGCTTCGGTCGCCAAAACGGCACCGATGGGAAAACCGCCGCCTATGCCCTTTGCGACCATCATGATGTCAGGTGATACCCCGGCCCATTCGTGCGCGAACAGTTTCCCGGTACGTCCGACGCCGCATTGTACCTCGTCAAAGATCAGGAGAAGCCCCTTTTCGTCACACAGATCCCGAAGACCTTTGAGGCACTGGTCCGGTACTGGGCGGATACCGCCCTCACCCTGTACAGGTTCGATTAAAATTGCACCTGTCTCATCACTGATTGCCGCGTGCAGCGCCTCGTGATCACCAAATTCCACGTGCGTGAAACCCGGCAACAGAGGGCCAAAGCCCTTGGTCATTTTTTCCGATCCGGCAGCAGCGATCCCCGCCGATGAACGACCGTGGAACGACCCGGTAAAGGCGATGATCTCCGATTTCTCCGGGTGTTCGTTTTCTGTCCAGTATTTGCGCGCCATTTTCACCGCGAGTTCGCAAGCCTCGGTTCCGGAGTTCGTAAAGAAAACGGTATCGGCAAAAGTGTGCTCGCATAACTTGTCGGCCAGCATTTGCTGCTGCGGGATCTGATAGAGATTGGATGTGTGCCAAAGCGCTCCGGCTTGTTCTGTCAACGCGGCCACAAGCTTTGGATGCGCATGTCCCAAGGCGGTGACGGCAATGCCCGCCGCCAAATCCAGAAAACGTCGTCCGTCAGCCTCGATCAGCCAAGAACCTTCGCCTTTGACAAAACTCAAAGGCGCGCGAGCATAGGTGGGCAAAAGCGTCGGGATCATCAGATCATCCTCTGTTTGGGCCGCTGGCAAGAGCACGAACCGTGCATGAGCCTTTGGCTGGGGTCAATATTTTTTGGAAAGATGTGAAACGGTCAGGCGCACATGAGGGTACGCGTCGTCGCGGTAGGCATTAGCGCAGGGCGGAGCGTCGTCGCAAAATGTTGGCGCGTGTCTGTTTCATGGCTGCGGGTTAGCGTGCCGGATCGCAATTTGCAAAACATTTTTTGGTCAAACCCGCTGGCAAGGCCAGCAAAATGGCGAAGCTTGCGCCTCTATCGTCTTCGCCGCTTGTATCTGCGGTGGCAGTGCTTAGAATAGAAGCCTGAGAAAAACAGGCGGTCCTTTCAGCAGGGCCGCTTTTGAATTGGGGAACTGCTGATGTCGTGGACGGATGAACGGGTAGAGCTGCTCAAGAAAATGTGGGGCGAGGGCCAGTCGGCCAGTCAGATCGCCAAGGAACTGGGCGGCGTGACCCGCAACGCGGTCATCGGCAAGGTGCACCGGCTGGGTCTGTCCAATCGGGCCACGACGGCTGCGAAGCCTGAGACAAAGGCAAAGCAAGCCGCAAAATCCGAAGCCAAGGCGAAACCGGCCACAAGCAAGACTGCCGAGCCTGCGGCAAAGGCAGAAGTGGATACGGCGCCAAAACCTCTGCCTGCGCGCAAGCAGATCATACCGGCAGGCCAGCCTTTGCCGCCGCAGCCTTCTGCAAATGAAATCAGCCCTGAGGCGCTCGCCAAAGTTTCGGCCATTGAAAAGAAAGCCAAGAAGCTATCGCTTATGGAACTGACCGAGCGTACCTGCAAATGGCCCGTTGGCGATCCTGCGACCGAAGACTTCTGGTTTTGCGGCCTGCCGGTGCAGCAGGGCAAACCCTACTGCGAAGCGCATGTCGGCGTCGCGTTCCAGCCGATGTCGTCGCGTCGGGATCGCCGTCGCTGACGCGCAGCCAAGGCGCATTGAAACATCGGTGAACACAAAGGTGAGTTGCGCCGGCGCGCGCTTGCGTTATCTGCTGTTGGGCAAGACTGCTCTTGTGGGAAAGATATACCGTGCCTAACTCCGAAGCCATTCGCGCCGCCGACGCTCTAGCGCGCCGCCTTTACGATGCAGGATGCCGTTATGCCTTTGGTATGCCAGGCGGAGAAGTGCTTACTCTGGTCGACGCGCTCGAGGCTGCCGGAATTAAGTTCATACTCGCCAAACATGAAAATGCCGCGGGCTTCATGGCAGAAGGTGTGCACCACCGCACCGGTGCGCCGGGTATTCTGGTGGCCACTGTGGGCCCCGGTGCGCTCAATGGCGTGAATGCCGTCGCAAATGCCCATCAGGACCGCGTACCGCTTATCGTTCTGGCAGGCGCAGTTGATCAGGATGAGGTGCAAACATACACCCATCAGGTTCTGGACCAGCAGGCCGTCTTTGCACCGATCACCAAGGCCAGCTTTTCGCTGGTACCCGGTGCCGCCCATGTCATTGCGGACAAGGCGGTAGGCATCGCGACCGAGGGACGCCCTGGCCCAGTGCATATCGATGTGCCAATTTCTGTAGCCGACGCCAAAGTACCTGCGAAGGCGCCGCCTTATCGTTCGCCCGCTGTGCCAACTGTTCCGGCAGGCGACGCCTTGGACACAGCGCGCGAATGGTTGTCGGATAGCTTGCGCCCTGTGATCATCGCAGGTGTGGACGCCATGAACGAAACTGCGGGACCGGCGCTCATCGAGTTTGCAGAGACATTCAACGTGCCGGTGATCACGACGTACAAAGCCAAGGGTTTGTTGCCAGAGGATCACGAAATGGCTCTGGGCGGCGCAGGTTTGTCGCCTCTGGCGGACAAACACCTTTTGCCATTTGTGGCATCTGCCGACCTGATTATCTGCGTCGGATACGACCCGATCGAGATGCGCACCGGATGGCGCAATGCCTGGTCACCGGATACGCAGAATGTGATCGATATTACGGCCGAGCCGAACCATCACTACATGCATCAGTCCGGTCTCAATATCATCGGTAGTTGCAGCGCAACGCTGGCTGCCCTTTCCCACGGCCTGTCTGCGCGCGCGACGTGGAGCGACGGGGCCATCAAATCAACGAAATGCGCGTTGGATGAGGCTTTTCCAACCTCAGATGATTGGGGCCCGGCTGCTGTTATCGACGTCTGCCGGCAAGTGCTTCCGCGCGATGCCCTTGCAACCGCCGACAGCGGTGCACATCGTATTCTGCTGAGCCAGATGTGGGAATGCTACGAGCCACGCGGCCTGACACAATCTTCTGCTCTTTGCACCATGGGCTGTGCGCTGCCTTTGGCGATGGGTGCCAGCCTGGCGGCGCCGGACCGCAAGGTAGTTTCTTTTTCGGGTGATGCAGGTTTTCTTATGGTGGCAGGAGAACTATCGACCGCTGCCGAACTTGGCCTACGGACGATCTTTGTAGTTTTTGTCGACGCATCACTTGCACTGATCGAACTGAAACAACGATCACGGCAACTCAAAAACCACGGTGTGGACTTTGGGCAGCATGATTTCGCGGCAATCGGCAAGGCCTTTGGCGGTCATGGTGTTACAGTTACTTCGCGTGACGAATTGTCCGGCGCATTGAACGACGCATTGGTGGCCGATACCTTTACTGTGATTGCCGCAAAGATCGACAGGGGCGGATATGACGGGCGGATCTGACACACCCGGCGCGCTCGACGGTCTGGTGATACTGGATCTCAGTCGCATTCTCGCCGGCCCCACCGCGACGCAATTGCTCGGCGATCTGGGTGCCACCGTCATCAAGGTTGAAAACCCAAAGACTAACGGAGACGACACGCGTGGTTGGGGCCCGAACTATGCCCGTGACGAGACCGGGGCGCCGACCGATCTGTCGGCGTATTTCATGGCCGCCAACCGGAACAAGCGCTCGATCTCTGTCGATTTGTCAGATGCGTCCGGCCAGCAGATTGTCAAAAGCCTCGCGGCCCGCGCGGATGTTGTGATTGAAAACTACAAACCCGGCGGTTTGTGCAAATACGGGCTGGATCACGAAACACTCTGCGCGGCGCACCCCGGCCTTGTTTACTGTTCGATCTCGGGGTTTGGACAGTCCGGGCCAAACCGCGACCAACCGGGCTATGACCTGATGGCACAGGGGTACGGCGGCATCATGTCACTGACCGGCGCTCCCGACGGTGCTCCGATGAAAGTAGGCGTCGGGATCGCCGACGTCATGTGCGGCATGTATGCGACCATTGGCATTCTCGCGGCATTAAGGCACCGTGATGCCACAGGCGAAGGCCAGCACATTGACCTGGCGTTGGTCGACGCGCAGATGGCTTGGCTCATAAACGAGGGGACAAACTTTCTGACGTCGGGCAAAGAGCCGGTCCGACGCGGTAATGCTCACCCCAACATTGTCCCATACGACGCGTTCGAATGCTCTGATGGCCACGTTCTTGTGGCCGTCGGTAACGACGCCCAGTTTGTACGGTTCTGTGACGTGATGGAACTGCCGTCACTTGGCGCAGACCCCGGTTTTGCCACAAACCAACTGAGAATTGAGAACCGCGACCGGTTGATCCCGCTTTTGCGCGCGCACCTGGTTGAATTCTCAAAAGATGAGGTGTTGCGGCGACTGCAGAGTGTGAAGGTTCCCGCAGGCCCGATACATACCGTTGCCGAGGCACTGTCTTCTGATCAGGCACTGGCACGCGGCGCAGTCGTTGATGTCCCCGGTCGGGGGCTGGAAGAAGGAAGCGTACGCCTGCTGGCAAATCCGCTCAAACTGTCTCGCACTCCCGTGCAGTACCGATACGCACCACCGCGATTTGGCCAAGACACCGAAGAGGTTCTGCACAACTTTGGGCTGAAACCCGCGACAGATTGAAACGCAACGCTTTTTTCAGTGCCTGCATCGGCTGAATTCAGCCGGATTAATGCCGCAAAACTGAAATAATGAGCAGAAACAAACACAGACATTCACAACGACGTGTTTCACCCCGCAGGCCCGGTGCCTGATGATGGAATATAAGTTAGATACAGGACAACTCGTTTCATAAGGCTCCTGTGATGAACCTCGATATCTGTCAAAGTCCTGTTTCCCTGTCTTCGGCGACCGATCTGTCCGAATGGAATGCGATGATCCGTGCCTTCTTGGCCCATGGAACAACCACACCGACGCATTTGGGCGCCATACTGCAGAGCAATCCTGACTTTGCCATGGGCCATGCGGCGCGCGGTTTGTTCTCGCTGATGATGGGTCGGGCCGAACTGACGGCAACAGCAAAGGAGGCGCTGGCAGCTTGTCGCGTGGCCACCAGCCGTGCCCCGGTGCAGATGCGAGAACAGGCGTGGATCGACGCGCTTGAATATTGGCTGGACGGGCACCCGTCCCGTTCAGTGACAGAGATGGAAAAAGTGCTGGCCGCACATCCCGTGGACACGCTCTCTGCCAAGGTGAGCCATGCGATCCGGTTTATCCTTGGCGACGCCGACGGCATGCGCCGGTCTATCGAACGTGTGCTGCCTGCCCACGATAAAGACCACGCGCTGCGGGGCTTTCTTCTGGGGTGTCACGCCTTTACGCTGGAAGAAACCGGCGAGTACGACGCGGCAGAGCGGGCGGGTCGCACCGGGCTTGAACTTGCACCAGACGATGCGTGGGGCCTGCATGCTGTAGCACATGTCTATGACATGACGGCACGTCCGGACATGGGCATCGCCCTGATCGAAAACAACACAGGCGCGTGGGATCACTGCAACAATTTCCGCTACCACGTTTGGTGGCACAAAGCGTTGCTGCATCTGGACCGCGGAGAGCACGATATTGCCCTCGGTCTCTACGACGCACAAATCCGCGCGGATAAAACCGATGATTACCGCGATATCTCGAACGCGACATCGCTGCTTGTGCGGTTGGAACTTGACGGTATGGACGTGGGCGCGCGCTGGGAAGAACTGGCTGATCTGGCCGAAGCCCGTACCGACGACGGCTGTGTTGTCTTTGCCGACTTGCACTACATGCTTGCGCTGACCGGCGCGGGTCGCTCTGGTCCGCAAGACGATATGATACGGCGCTTTCAACGCGACGCCGTGCGCAAAGGTGACATGCCAGCGCGCTACGCCGACCCGGGCCAAGCCGCACTATCGGGCCTGAACGCTTTTGCGGAAGGGCGGTACGATGCCGCTTTCACCCATCTCGCGGCAGCACGTCCCCACATGCAACAGATCGGTGGCAGCCACGCCCAGCGCGACGTGTTTGAACGCATGACAGTCGATGCGGGGTTGCGTGCTGGCAGATATGACCAGACCGAAGCGATTTTGCGAGATCGTCTGGCACGCCGTGCGGACTTGCCAGACCGCTTTACCACTACCCGGATGAACACGATCTCGCAGGCAAGGCGTATTCCTGCGCAATGACACCGCGCGGCTGATGACAATACACAAGGTAAACATTAAAGAGCGCCCATGACACTCGCCGACACATCTTCGGTGGCGACAGATCGTCCAACTGCCACGACGGGCCAACCGGTGCAAACCGGTGCGCGCGTACGCGATATCCGGCTGGACTTCTTTCGCGGCATTGCGATGTTCATCATCCTTTTTGCCCACACGCCGGGCAATTTCTTTACCTCTTGGATTCCGGCGCGCTGGGGGTTTTCGGATGCAACCGAGATTTTTGTATTTTGCTCAGGCATGGCGTCGGCCATTGCTTTCGGCGCAACCTTCGATCGCGCAGGCTTTGCACTGGGAACGGCCCGCGTTGGGTATCGGGTCTGGCAAGTGTACTGGGCCCATGTGGGATTGTTCTTTGCCACCGTGGCCCTTGTTGTCTTTCTCACCGACACCGGCATCGGCACGCGCAATTATTGGGGGCAGTTAAACCTGTGGCCGCTTTTTGTTGAAAGCGAACGATGGAGCAACCAGAACATCTGGCTCAGTTTCATGACCCTTCGCTATGTGCCGAATTATTTCGATATTCTACCGATGTACATGGTCGTACTGGTCATGATGCCGGTGGTCATGGCACTGTCGCGCGTCAATCTGTGGCTGGTGGCAGCCTTTATCGCCGTAACTTGGCTGATGGGACAGCGCGCGCTGACCGACGCGCTTGGCCTGCCGCACTGGAATTTCGTTGCCGAACCATGGGTCAAGGATAACGGCACCCAGCGCGAATGGTTTTTCAATCCGTTCGGGTGGCAGCTCGTTTTCTTTACCGGCTTTGCGTTCATGCGCGGCTGGTTGCCCAAGCCACCCGTCACCCCATGGCTGATCGGCCTCGCGCTTTTGCTGGTGCTCGCCAACATACCGCTCAGCAACATTGGCGTCCGCGAGCTGGGCTTTGATTGGGCACGCGACTGGCGTGCAGAAAACATTGCCTGGATCACCAAATCTGACTTTGGAATTCTACGGTACGTGCATTTTCTGGCGCTGGCGTATCTGTGCTGGGTCGCGGCTGGCGACAAGGGCGACCGATTGCGGACAGCTGGTAGCGGCATCGCAGCACAGGTTTGGCAAGGTGTTCTGACCATTGTGCTCAAGGTCGGGCAACAATCCTTGGCGGTGTTTATCATCAGCATGTTTACGGCAAGGCTCAGCGGCTTTGCCCTTGATGTTCTGGGACGGGATACCCTGACCGTTATCGCAGTCAACCTTGCGGGTATGAGCGTGCTCGTACTCACCGCCTATACTGCCGGATGGTTCAAATCGCAGCCGTGGCGCGCAAAGGCGGTGCGGTAATGCTGCGGCGAGATGTAATCAAGTCACTGGTTGCGTTGGCAGCTGTGCCCGCGGCGGGATACGCAGAGGAGCCGGGCCTTCAAGTCGGCCCAGCGCAAGCCTTTGATGCAGGCGTGCCGCGCGCGCGCGCCAAAGCGCTGGCAGCCAAGCCCTATTCGCCACGCCCTCTCATTCCGGAAAGCTGGCGCAATCTCAGCTACGATCAGTACCGGAAAATCTGGTTCGACAGTCGCAACGCCTTGTGGGAAGGATCACAGATACCGCAACGGGTCGATGTCTTTCCGCCCGGTTTGTATTTCCCTCAAGCCGTTGAAATCAATGTCGTCGAGGACGGAACGGCGCGGCCTTTGGCCTTTGACATGGGCGTCTTTGACACCACTGATAAATTCCCTGAGGTGGAGATCGACGAAACTCTTGGTTTCTCCGGTTTGCGACTTCGAGCTGAGTTGGAACAACCGGGTATTTTTCAGGAATATGCAGTGTTTCAGGGGGCGAGCTACTTTCGCGGGATCGGTACCGGTGAAATCTACGGCTTGTCTGCACGAGGGCTGGCGTTGAAAACTGCTGACCCGGCGGGCGAAGAATTCCCCGACTTTATTGCTTTTTGGCTTGAAACTCCTGCCCCCGGTTCAGCGTCGATTGTGCTGCACGCTCTACTGGACAGCCCGAGTTGCGCTGGCGCATACAAGTTTCGCATCACCCACGGTGAAGTGCTGCGCATGGACGTAGAAGCAGAGCTTTTTGCCCGCGAAGAGATGCGTCACGTTGGGATCGCACCGCTTACATCCATGTTTCTGTTCGATGACACCATGCGTGACCGTTTTTCAGATTTTAGGCCTGCGGTTCATGACAGCGATGGCCTGCTAATTCACAATGGCGCGGGCGAAGTCATATGGCGACCTTTGTCAAATCCGCGCAGTTTGCAGATCAGCGCCTTTGCCGACCGCAATCCGCGCGGTTTCGGGCTGATGCAGCGCGCACGCAATTTCAGCGATTTTGCTGATCTCGAAGCACTGTATCACAAGCGACCGGCGCTTTGGGTCACGCCTCGCGACGACTGGGGCCAAGGCTCGGTAACCTTGGTGGAGATTCCAGCCGATCTGGAGATTTACGACAATATTGTTGCGTATTGGCGGCCCGCTGATCCGATCCAGCCCGGTGAAACGCACAAGATGAGCTATACGCTTGACTGGGGCGCCGATCCTGCGCCGGTGACGTCCATGCCGCTGCGCACGCTCAACACCGCCATGGGAGACCGTCCAGAAGGAGGTACCATCGTTGCGATTGATTTTGCCGACGGTCCTGAGGTGCCAGACAACCTCGCAGAGATCGACATTATCTTGCGCGGCAGCGCTGGTGAAGTCTCGACCGGGCTTGTGCAGCGCAACCCTGAAACAGGCGGCCCCCGACTTGCGTTTACCTTCCACCCCGGCGAGGCGGATCTCATTGAGTTTCGCGCACAGCTTCGCGTCGGAGGCGCACCACTGAGCGAGGTTTGGCTGTACCGGTGGACACGGTCGTGATGCAGTTTAAACCGCATCTTCCGGCGACAATGCCGGCGCGTGCGCCGCTGGAGATGCAAGCGCAATCCTTCCGGCAGCGGCCGGAACAGATCACCCCAGTACCACCGCGCGGAAAAACATCGCGCGGGTGGCGGCTTGCCGTTTTTGTCCCTGCGCTGATTGGTACTGCGTTGCTAATGTGCGCTCTTTACGGATGGCTCGCCGAGACCGGCATGACCGGACTTGAATGGGCGCTTCTGAGCATGATTGGCATGACTTTTGTCTGGGTCAGCCTGTCAGTCAGCACGGTCGGCGTGGCAGTTGCGGGGCTTTTGGCGCGCACCCGCCCTGATCCGGGGAAATCCGTTGCCAGTGCCCCCATGAACGTTGCGCTGTTGGTACCAATCTACAACGAAAACGCCAGTGATGTTTTCGGAAATGCATCCGCCATGCTCGAGGATTTGTCGCGACAGCAAAGTCAGCACAGTTTTTCCCTCTTCATACTCTCGGACACACGCGACGATGCCATCGCCGCAGATGAGGAGACCGCCCTTGCCGCGCTGCGTGGAAACGCACCGGAAAGCATCTCGGTGTATTACCGGCGGCGCACCGACAATACGGACAAAAAGGTGGGCAACCTTGTTGATTGGATCACCGGATGGGGAGCCGCCTACGAAGCCATGGTAGTGCTGGATGCCGACAGTCTGATGAGCGGACGTGCAATCGACCGACTGGCTGATGAACTGGCTGGTGACCCCTCAGCAGGCCTGATTCAGACCAGCCCCGTACTGATCGGCGCAAAGACGCTTTTTGCACGCATGCAGCAGTTTTCAAATGTTGCCTATGGCTGGCTTCTTGCCGAGGGTTTGGCCAAATGGGTGCGGGGCGAAGGGAACTACTGGGGCCACAACGCCATCATCCGAACCCGCGCCTTTGCAGAAAGCGCAGGATTGCCGCATCTGGTCGGACGCGGTGGACGCAGTCAGATGATCCTTAGCCACGATTTCGTCGAGGCAGGTCTGCTGCGGCGTGCCGGTTGGCAGGTGCGTTTCATGCCGCGTCTTGCGGGCAGCTTTGAAGAAACCCCGGGCAGTTTGATCGACTACGTTCTGCGTGATGAACGCTGGTGCCGAGGCAACCTTCAGCATTTGCGGCTGCTCGGTACTGCCGGCTTGCATCCGGTGTCGCGCTTTCATTTGCTACATGGTGCCGTCAGTTACCTGCTGTCACCGGCGTGGTTCACACTGCTGGTCATCTGGTTTTTGCTGGGCAAGGACGACGAGACAAACGTGATCCGCTACTTCAACGAAGCCAATCCGCTTTTTCCAGATTGGCCGCCAGCGATGAGTCATATCGATTCCGCCGTTTTCCTTGTCATCATGTACGCCATGCTGCTGGCACCGAAACTGGTAGGCGCCGCGATCATCGCCAGCCATAAAAAGGCCACCCGCATTTACGGCGGCCGTAGCGCTTTTCTGGGCGCGGTGAGCCAGGAAATCATCCTGTCCATTGCCTATGCGCCGATCCTCATGATCCAGCAAACCCGCGCCGTTTTCCGTGCAGCGCTGGGCCGGCCGATTTCATGGGTGGCGCAGAACCGGAGCGATCAGGGCTATCCGTGGCGAACGATGCTTCGGTTCCACTGGGTGGAAACCGCTCTGGGTACTGTTCTTGTGGGCGGCCTTGCCTCAGGGCTTGTGTCATGGTGGTTGACACCGATTGCCCTAAGCCTTGTTCTGGCCGCTCCCCTGTCCGCCCTGAGTTCATTGCCGGTGGCGCGCTACCTGCCGCGCGGTCTGTGGATGCAATGCCCGCAGACACTTCGCGAACCGTCAATCGTTGCACACGCGCGACGCGCTCGGGCTCGGCTGCGCGCTCTGCTTGACGCACAGAAGTTTCCGGCCGAATAGCCGACAGTAAAAAAAGCCGCTCGAAATGAGCGGCGTTTTTCGGGGCTTGGTACTTCAGGTATTTATTCTGGCGCCACGACTGGCAGGCCCCGCCGTAACCATCCCGGCCCTGCGCCAGACCCCAACATACCCTCGGGTACATCAATGATACGGGTAAAACCGGCGGCTTTGAGCCGATCGCTCATCCGGCGCGAACGCACGCCGCGCGCACAGATCAGCGCGATGGGGCGCGCGGTGTCGCCTTCGGCGCGTGCCAGCAAAACATCCTCGAAATCCGAACGGCGCATATCCAGCGGTATCGCGCCTGCTCCCACACCCGTTCGCGCCCACTCATCGGGGCGTCGGATATCAATCAGAAGGATAGCCCCTGCACTTGCAGCCTCATGAGCCTGAGCCGGATCGAGCGCCGCCGCGCCATCATTGTCGGCAAGAACATTGTACCATTGCGCGGCAACAGCACCGCCTGTTGCCAACAACGCGCCACTAAGCACCATGAGACCCCGCCGCGACAGGCGCAACGGGGACTTTTGAGCCATCTCCACCGGATCAGGCCTCTTCATTTTCAGTTCACCGGTGCCGAGCTGCTGAACTGCGGAATGGCACGGCCAGACGCTGCGGCAGCTTCAATGTTCACCCAGTTCTTTTCGGATTTGTTGAGATTGCCGGAGATATCTTCTTCCCAGAAACCAACCACGTTGGACGTGATGTTCAGGTAAAGCTTGTCGTCGACGATCCGCCAAAGATTTGGGTTGCCGGGGACTTTGCCGCCCTGTGCAACACCATAGGCGCAGTGTCCGTCATACTGCGGAACGTAGGCTGCCGGATTTGCCAGAAACCGCTCTTTGTTAGCCTCAGACGAAAACGCGAAAGTCGCCCCGTTGTACTCTGCGGTGATGTCTTTGTCGCCTGGGACACCGGCAGGTTGCGATTGGCCGACAGGCGCCTGGGCCAGGTCGAAATAGGCCACCACATCGTACCCTGAAACCGCATAACCGGTCGGGTCGATATATTGCTCGCCCGCAAAGGCAGAGGTGGCAAAGGTGATGGCTGCTGATGCAGCGGCAATCAAAGAGACTGTAGAACGCATTTTAGGGCTCCGTTTTCTGTGTTGTGGCCTGGGACGCAACGCCCCGGTCAACCTGATCTAACCTGACAGACACCTTTCTTGCACCTCCAAGCTTTGAGCCTCTCGTGCTTGTGACTAATCACGACTGCGCGTGATCGTTTCGTGAAGTTTAGCTGCATTTATTTCAAACGGGGTGGCTTTTCCGGATCCATACCCGGTGCGCTGCGCTCCTGTGGCGCAGATTGTTGCATCTGTGGCAAATCAAAACGCAACCCATAACGTTCCAGTTTTGGGAGGATACGATCCCCCTGACGGAAAAACGCAATATCCATGGCCCCTGCTTCAATCCCGGAAAAGGTCAGCGCTTCGGTTGCGGCCTGCGTCAGTGCATGTTGCGCCTGCGGGATGGCCTCGATGAACCCCAGCATGTGCCCCTTTGCGCCGTTTTCATATGTCACGCCGACAAGAAAGGCTGCCTGCGCTAGTCCCATGGCCGTGGCCAGTTTCGTGTCCAAAGCGGCCAAGAGCTGTTCCGGCAATCCTTTAGGCGTAGTCACCTCAGCAATCTGTGCGTCCACTTCGTTTGCCGAATTTCCAAGCGTTTCAGACAACCACGTGACCGCGTCGGGGGGCAGAATGATAGACGAAGGAGCGACATCAAGATTGACGCCGAGGCCGATCCCCTGCCCCAACAAAAGACCCGCAATAACACGGCCTGACAACGCTACATAAGGCGTGACCTGTCCGGCAAAGGCGGCAAGGCGTTCTTCGCGGTCAAAGATCAGTACGTAACGCGCGTCGGCCAGGTCAAATACCTCCGGGGTCACCCGTTCGTCATCACCCGGTTCTTCGGCAAGCATCAGGAAAAACTCGCCATCCGCGAGCCTTTCGTAAAAAGCAAGACGCGCGGTGTCATCGTCTGGCGCGGCTTGCATTGCAGCGTGCGCGGCGTCGAGAGGCGTGCGCTCAGTCATCCAATACATCCTCAAGTCTTTTTTGCAATCTTGGCAGAACATCGCGTTCGAACCACGGGTTCTTTTTCAGCCATCCAGTATTGCGCCAGCTTGGATGAGGCAACACGAATACATCGTCCGACCGTTGAGCCCAGTCTCGCACCGCTTCAGTAACAGGTTTTCTCACGCCCAAGTGATATTTCATCGCGTACCCACCAATGATCAACGTAAGCCGAATGTTCGGCAAGCTTTCCATGACACGGTCACGCCAAGTTGCCGCGCATATTTTTGGTGGGGCAAGGTCGCTGCCCTTTGCGTCGTAGCCCGGAAAGCAAAACGCCATCGGGACGATCGCGACAACCGACCGGTCATAGAATGTCTGTTCATCGACGTTCATCCACAAGCGCAAACGGTCACCGGATGGATCCGTGAAAGGCTGGCCCGACTTGTGAACTTTCATGCCCGGCGCCTGCCCGGCAATTAAAACGCGCGCTTTTGGATCGAACCAGACCACTGGTCGCGGCGAATGGCGCGTTGCCGTTGCCGCAAAGCGTTCGCGGCACAGAATACAGGCTGAAATTTCGGATCGAAGATCGCTCATTCTGACGCAGTTAACACGCGTTGAGGCTCATACAAGGCGCATTTATTTCGACAAAAGTTGAAGTAACTCTTGCATCCGGCTAATAATTCGATATTTCTAAGTTTATGAAAATATCAAATGTGCCTCCCCTCGACCTCACGGTCGCTGCCGCCCGTTTCGCGGCTCTCGGCTCAGAACAACGTCTTGGCGTTCTGCGCACCTTGGTAAGAGCGGGCCCTGATGGCCTATCCATGGGCGATTTGGGCGACCGTTCGGGTGTTACAGGCTCGACCCTTACCCACCACCTGAAAATTCTCGCGACAGCTGGCCTTGTTGTGCAAAGCAAACAGGGCCGCAGTATCATCTGCGCAGCCGTTGCATATGACGACATAAAAGACCTGTCCGCCTTTCTGTTACGCGAGTGCTGTGCAGACAGCGGTGAAGGCCCTTTGAAAGACTGAACATGGCAGAAACAACGCAAACGACACCACGGCGCCCATTTCGGCCCAATGCATGGCTAGCCACGATTGTGATCGTTGCGGCAATCGCCGTTTTCGATTCTTCCCACTTCGCTGAAATGATGCAATTCGCGGCGCGGGCCCTTGTGAGAACGGCTCCATTTATCCTTTTCGCCGTCGTGGCAGTTGCCTACCTCAAGGCAACTGGCGCGGAAAACCTGCTGGCGCGCGCATTCGAAGGTTCGCCGGTCCGAATGATTTTCTTTGCCGCGTTGCTCGGCGGCTTGTCCCCTTTTTGCAGTTGCGAGGTCATTCCCTTTATTGCTGCATTGCTGGCAGTCGGCGCGCCGTTGGCTGCCGTCATGGCCTTCTGGCTCGCCTCTCCTTTGATGGATCCGGCGATGTTTGCCATCACCACAGGAACTCTTGGATTGGATTTTGCCATTGCCAAAACGATCGCGGCAATTGGGCTGGGCCTTCTGGGGGGCTTTGGCACCCTGCTTTTCGCGAAAACGCCGGTCTTCACCAACCCCCTGCGCGAGAAACCTGCGGTCGGTGGGTGCTGTGGGGTCAAGAAACCCTTTTCAGGACAACCCGTGTGGCGGTTCTGGTCCGACCCGGAACGGCGTGAAATCTTTGGTGCGACGGCCCTCGAAAACGGCCTTTTTCTGCTAAAGTGGCTAACCTTGGCCTACGTAATCGAAGCGGCAATGATCCGGTACATTCCTGCCGAGGCGATCGCGACCGTATTGGGCGGTGACGGGATCTGGCCCATTCTTTTGGGCGCTATCGTGGGGGCACCGGCATATTTGAATGGCTATGCAGCGGTACCACTGGTCGATGCTCTGCTGACACAAGGGATGGCAAACGGTGCAGCGATGTCGTTCGTTATCGCCGGTGGTGTCAGTTCAATACCAGCGGCCATCGCCGTCTGGGCACTGGTAAAACCGCGTGTGTTTTTAGCCTATCTTGGCTTTGCTCTTTTGGGCGCGATGATCGCCGGCAGCCTTTGGCAAATCATCGCCTGAGGCGGTTTTTGGCCAATCATCCGCGAAAAACAGCAAAGAGCGCGCAGCTTCCAGCCAAGCTGCGCGCTCAGTTGTTGTACATTTGTTTCTAATTAAGACATAATAACGACAAAATCGGTAAATAGTCCGTAACCAACCTCTGATAAGCAACGAAGCAGTGCGCCCACAAAAGGGCAAAGAGTGAGCGGAGCAGGCAGGCATGCTGGCCTTTGAAAATGTCTCAAAGTCCTTTTGGACGGGCACACAGCACAAGGTCATCCTCGACAAGGTGTCCTTTAAGGTGGAGCTTGGCAATTCGCTTGGAATATTGGCGCCGAACGGCACCGGAAAAACCACTCTCATCAATATGATGGCCGGTTTGGAAAAGCCTGATGAAGGCGATATCCGGCGCGAATGCAAAATATCCTTCCCTCTTGGCTTTATGGGAGGAGTTGTAGGAAAAGTGTCAGCCGTCGAAAACGCGCGCTACATCGCGCGACTTTACGGTCTTGACCCCGACTATGTTGAAAGTTTTTGCCGTTGGCTGTGCAATTTGGATGAATACTTCGATCAGCCCTTGGGCACCTATTCAGCAGGAATGCGCGCACGGTTCTCATTCGCATTGATGCTGGCGCTGGATTTCGACATGTATCTCATCGACGAAGGCATGCCATCTACAACCGATGCAGAATTCAATCGCAAGGCGGGCCAGATCCTTCAGGAGAGACTGCGCACGACCACGATCGTGATTGTGTCGCACCGGCCCAATATTCTCGAAAAGTTTGCCCGTTCAGCTGGTGTCCTGCTCGGCGGTAAATTGCACATGTTTGACACCTTGGAAGAAGCGAAACGGCTTTATGACTACGAAACCGACGGCTAGAAAATTCCGCATCAAGCGCGCCGCGCAGGAACCAGCACCGCAAAAGCAAAATCCGGCCGAACGCGAACTTGTGCAAAAGCCGGTGTCAGCTCAAACGCCAGAGCCGCAGTCTGGCAAGCCTCGCACCGCTGGCGGTTCGGGCAGTGTGGCACTTGAGCTTGACGCCATCCGGCGCGAAGGGCTGACGGGCCGCCAGTTGCGCATGGCCCGGCGCGTCGCGCACAAGAACGGGCTGGCGCCAACCTCCGATTTCGACGCCGTTCGTTTGTTGCGACAACGCGGGATCGAACCGTTTCAACGCGCCAACATGCTTGAACTTGTTGTGCCCAGCGACGGCGAACAGAATGTGAAGGACACGCCACTTGGGCGGATTCAGTTGCCGCAAACGGTACCCGACGGTCAAACCACCCTGCCATCGCCAGATGTCAGCCCGGTTGAGCAGCGCAACCGGGAAATCTCTGAAATTCAACGCGAAATCGCGCAAAGACGTCGTCGAAAGGTGCGCAACCTCGTGGCAAGGCTTGCGTTCTTCGTGGGATTACCGACGCTTCTGGCGGGCTGGTATTTTTATAGTGTTGCGACGCCAATGTACGCGACCAATTCTGAATTTCTTATTCTGCAAGCGGATAATCAGGGCGGCTCGGGCATCGGCGGGCTTCTGTCGGGCACGCAATTTGCGACGTCACAAGACAGCATCGCGGTTCAATCCTATCTGCAATCCAAGGACGCAATGTTGCGTCTCGATCAGGATGTCGGCTTCAAGTCGCACTTTACCCAAAGCTTCATAGACCCCGTGCAACGCCTGACTGAAGATCCGACAAATGAAGAGGCATTCAAAACATTTCAGCGCAACGTAAAGGTTGGCTACGATCCGACCGAGGGCGTATTGCGCATGGAAGTGATCGCCGCCGACCCGCAAACAAGCGCACAATTCAGCCAGGCGCTGATCAATTACGCCGAAGAGCGTGTCAACTCGTTGAGCGAACAAAAGCGTGGCGACCAGATGTCTGAGGCACAGATAAGTTTCGAGAAAGCAGAAGCGGAACGGCGCGCGGCGCAAGAGGCGCTGGTGAACTTGCAATTACAAGGCGCCACCCTTGACCCCGAGGCGGTCATTGCAAGTCTGCGTTCGCAGATCAACACGGTCGAACTGCAAATCATCGAAAAAGAACTGCAGCTGGCAGCCTTGCTGGATAACGCCCGACCCAACCAGTCGCGTGTTGACGGCGCACGCGGCGATATCCGCCGATTGAACGACCAACTGGAAGAATTGAATGCCAAAATGACAGACGCCAGCCAGGGTGAAAACTCGCTGGCGCAGTTGAGCGTCCGCATTCAGATGGCTCAGGCAGATCTTGCGACACGCGACATGTTGCTGCAATCCGCGTTGCAACAGATGGAACAGACGCGGCTCGAGGCGAACCGACAGGTGCGATATCTGACCACGAGCGTCAGACCCGTGGCACCCCAAGAAGCGAGCTACCCGCGCAGTTTCGAAAACACAATTCTCGCGTTCTTGATCTTTGGCGGTATCTACTTGATGATATCTTTAACCGCTTCGATTTTGAGAGAACAGGTGACCTCCTGATATGATGCATGTTTCCGTGGGCGATCTGACGATCGCGAACGACCGTCCCTTGACGGTGATTGCCGGCCCCTGCCAGTTGGAAAGCGAAGACCACGCGCAGATGATCGCGGGCCGCATGAAAGAGGCCTGCGATGCGGTAGGTGCGCAATATGTGTTCAAAGCGTCATACGACAAGGCGAACCGCACGTCGCTTTCCGGCGTGCGGGGCCCCGGCATCGACGCGGGGCTCAAAGTGCTTCAGTCGGTTGGCAAATCCATCGGGGTACCCGTACTGACGGACGTTCACAACGAGGCACAATGCGCGCCAGCGGCCGACGCGGTGGACATTCTTCAAATCCCCGCTTTCCTGTGCCGGCAGACCGACATGCTGCTAGCGGCTGGCGAAACCGGCGCAGCCATCAACGTCAAAAAGGGCCAGTTCCTCGCCCCGTGGGAAATGCCAAATATCATCACAAAAATCGAAAGCACTGGTAACAAGCGGATTCTGCTCACCGAACGAGGCACGTCGTTCGGCTACAACACGCTTGTTGCAGATATGCGTTCGCTCCCACAGATGGCCCAAACCGGCTATCCCGTTGTTATGGATGCCACCCACTCTGTTCAGCAGCCCGGCGGAAAGGGAGGCTCCTCTGGCGGGCAGCGCGAATTCGCGCCGGTGATGGCCCGTGCCGCAGCCGCAATTGGCGTGGCCGCAGTGTTCATAGAAACGCACGAGGACCCCGACCGATCGCCCTCGGACGGCCCAAATATGATCTACCTTGATCAAATGCCAAAGCTGGTTGAGACATTGATGGCATTCGACAAGCTGGCCAAGGACAACCCCTTGGTAATTTAATCCGCGCGCGTCAGTCGAAAAGCTTGCGCAAAAGATGATCTTTGATCGCGTCTTCTGTTGATTGCCCGTCTTGCTCAGGCACACCAAGCTCTTTGGCGACTTTTTCGCGTGCTTTTTGTTCCAGCTTTTCTTTTTCTTCATCCAAAGACGCATCCAACGCGGCCTCGACATCCGGGCGAATGGACACGTTTTCCCATGGGCCAACTAGACGCACGGGAATAGAAAGGCCGCGACCGCTGTTGGCACGCAGGGCAACGGGCGTGAACGTATAGTCAAGGTTTCGAGCGCCCAAGCCGACCGTTCCTGCACCCGAAGCCTCGTAATTCTTGAGCTCCAAAAGCAAATCGCGGTTGTCTAGAACCCCGCCCGCGATGGTCCAGGATGCGGTTAAATTGTCAAAGATTGTCGTGCCACCATCAAGTTTTCCCGAACGCAGTACCTCGTCAAGATTAATTCCCTCAATAGTGCCCCGCGCAATACGCAGGCTGCCGTTACCGGACAGGCTGTTCATTATCCCCTGCACCGAAGAACCCGATCCGAGAAACGACAGTTGCAAATCACCTTGGCCAGTCAACCTGTCCACATCGATGGCGTCGTCAAGAAGCTGCTGTATCGCCATCGCGGCCACAGTCATGTTGCCGCCGACGGACAGCCCTGATCGATTATTGATAATGAACTCGCCGTTGACGCGCCCGCCGTAGGCGAGCACCTCACGCAGATCGAACACCATACGGGCATTCGAATTGCGTAGGACCGCCTGCGTTTTGCCAAGCGAAAATCGGCCCAGATCAACACTTTGGGCCTGTAAGGCGATGTCTCCGTTGAATCCGGACAGGGCCGAGGCATCGATCGGAGTTGTCGACCAGCCGCGCTTGGCGGAATCAATTGCGCCGCCCGCATTTACGCCATCGCCCGCCGAGCCTGACGATGCGGTGCTTAAGTCCAGCGCACCGGCATCCAGCCGCGCATTAACCTGCGGAACACCGTTTAACCCGACATCGGCCGCACCGGTCAGACGATTTCCTCCCAGATCAACAACAAGGTCGCGCAACGCCAACTGCCTGTCCGATGTCAACGTGAGTTGGGTGTTCAAATCAATGCGGCGCCCCAGTTTGGGAGGCAATTCGGGCGCTGGCAGGCCCAGCCCACCAAGAAATGCTGCCGTATTGGTTGTATTCAAAGCAAGGGAACCGGCAACGTCGCCTGCCGTGCTTGCCCGACCGTCAAAATCAATGCGGCCTGCAGGCGCAGAAACAGATGCGCGCAGCGTCTGAACGTCGCCTGCGATAAATCCACCGAACCCGTCTACCGTCGCCGAGATACTGATCACGTCATCTGCAGGACGCAGTGCGGCTGAAATCTCTGCAGCCCCGTCAGGATCAGGCCAATCAAGTGTTAGATCCACATTTTCATACGCAACAAGATCGCTGCCCTCGGCATCGTAAATCAACGTCGCGTTGGTCACCTTTAAACGTTCAATTGTGATCTCGCGCGCAGGGCGATCCGGGCTGGTTTTTGTCTCTATACCCGCACTGCCAGTGGCGTCCGTAAATTCCCAACTGGCTCTCCCGTCCAAACGTTGCTCAAGCCTGATGGTGGGGCTTTGTGCTTCGATATTCGTAATGCGGACATCTCCTGACAAAAGACTGCGCGCATCTACGCCAATCGCAGCACTTTCGGTTTGCAAAAGAGGTCCCTGCTGCGACCAGTCTGCATTGCCGACTTCCAACCCGCCGGCCCGCAGCCCCAATACCGGCCAGAACGTCAGCGCCACATCGCCTGTGATTGCCACATCTCTGCCGGTGGCGCTGCGCAACTGGTCAGTGGCAATCTTTGCGATGCGCTCCGCGGGCAAAAAAGCGAGTGATACCGCTGCCACCAAGATCAATAGCACCACACCACCCAGTAGCCTGAAGATCCATTTCATAAGCTAAACCTCTGTCCCGTCTTTGTGGACTGCCTCTTTTCGACACCGCCCAACTACACTATAGCGCCAGCATGAGCACAAACCCGCCCAACCTGCGCCCCGACATTGCGCCCAAAGCCAAGCTTTCCGCAACAGACCGTCCCGGTCAGCCGACGATCGGTATGGTCAGCCTTGGCTGCCCCAAAGCGCTTGTAGACAGCGAACGTATCCTGACGCGGCTGCGTGCCGAAGGCTATGCCATCTCACCTGATTATGACGGTGCAGAAGCGGTGATCGTCAATACCTGTGGATTTCTTGACAGCGCAAAAGCAGAATCGCTGTCTGCGATTGGCGAAGCCCTCGCCGAAAACGGACGCGTGATTGTCACTGGCTGCCTTGGCGCAGAGCCCGAATACATAACAGGGGCGCATCCCAGCGTCCTGGCTGTCACCGGACCTCAGCAATACGAGCAGGTTCTGGATGCAGTTCACACCGCCGTCCCGCCAAACCCGGACCCTTTCATTGACCTGCTGCCAGCTTCGGGTGTCTCTCTTACCCCGAGGCATTTCAGCTACCTGAAGATCTCTGAGGGCTGCAATCACAAGTGCAAGTTCTGTGTCATTCCTGATATGCGGGGCCGCCTTGCCAGCCGACCGGCCCATGCGGTTCTGCGCGAGGCGGAAAAACTGGTCGAAAATGGCGTCAAAGAGCTTTTGGTCATCAGTCAGGACACATCAGCTTACGGCGTAGATATCAAACACGCAGAAGACCGTGGACACAGGGCACATATTACCGATCTCGCGCGCGATCTGGGCAGCCTCGGCGCTTGGGTGCGGTTGCACTATGTGTACCCTTACCCGCACGTGCGACAGCTGATCCCACTCATGGCCGAAGGCTTGATCCTGCCCTACCTTGATATCCCGTTTCAGCATGCTCACCCGGACGTTTTGCGCCGTATGGCCCGCCCTGCAGCGGCGGCCCGCACACTGGATGAAATAGCCGCCTGGCGTGAGGTCTGTCCCGACCTCACGCTGCGATCTACCTTTATCGTCGGCTACCCCGGAGAGACCGAGGAAGAGTTTCAGACACTGCTCGACTGGCTCGACGAGGCACAACTCGACCGCGTTGGTTGCTTTCAATACGAAAACGTTTCCGGTGCGCGGTCCAATGCACTGCCGGACCATGTGCCGGATGACATCAAGCAAGAGCGCTGGAACCGCTTCATGGAAAAGGCGCAGATGATCTCGGAGCAGAAACTCGCAGCCAAGGTGGGCAAGATGCTCGACGTGATTGTCGACGAAGTCGACGCGGACGCCGCCACGTGCCGCACAACGTCAGATGCACCTGAAATTGACGGAAACCTTTTTGTCGACGAAGGGCATGAGAAACTGAGCCCCGGTGACGTTGTGTCCGTTACGGTTGATGAGGCCGGAGAGTACGATCTTTGGGGAAGGTTGAACTGAACGCGGGCCGGAATACGATATGTGTTATATCGGAAAGGAAATAATATGAGTGATCTGCCAAAAATCGCGCAAAAAGCGCCGTATCCTGTCGAAGTCACCGAAGGAAAATCATATTTCTGGTGCGCCTGTGGATTATCGTCCAACCAACCGTTTTGTGACGGTTCACACAAGGATACGGGAATTAATCCCGTAAAATACACAGCCGACGCAGACAAAAAGGTGTTTTTCTGTGGCTGCAAGGCAACTGACAAAACGCCGCTTTGCGACGGGTCTCATAACGCGCTTTCCGAGTGAGCTTCCACCTGCGGTGAATTGTCCTGCATTCTGGATGGCAACACCGCTGCGCGCTATTTCACTAGTCATGACCGATGAAAGACACTCAGATACCGAAGTATTGTACAACGCTGACTGCCCCGTCTGCAGCGCAGAGATCGACCACTACGCGAAAATTGCGCGATCCAAATCGTTGCCGATTGCCTTTTCCGATTTGAACGACGTCGACGCGCTCAAAACTTGGGGTCTGACCCGTGAAATGGCGGCAAAACGCCTTCATGTCCGGCAAGGAGATGAAATTCTGTCGGGTGTACCCGCCTTCATCGCACTGTGGCGACAGATGCCGCGATATCGGTGGCTGGCACGGGTCGTCAGTATCCCGGGCGTGCACATGGCAGCCGCATTGGTTTACGACAATGTGCTCGCCCCTGTCCTGTATCGGTGGGACAGGCGTCGCACAGCGCAAAGCTAAAGGCCCGCAGCCGTTCTCTTAACAATCTCGATACGCTGCGCATTGGGGGGATGGGTGCCCAAAAACCGATCGCCCGGGTCTGGAATACGTGCAAAGAACTGTGCGCCCCTGACCGGGTCATACCCCGCCCGGGCCGTGATCACGGTTCCAAGGGCGTCGGCTTCCAGTTCGAATTCTTTTGAATAGCTGCGTGCCCCGACCAAGGCACCGTTGCGCTGTGCGGCTTCGACCGCTTCTGCACCACCACCAAGCAACACTGCAAGGCTGCCAGCAATTACGGCACCCGCAGCGGCATTCTGCTGAGAACGTGCGATATGCCCACGGATGTGATGCGCCGCTTCATGTCCCAAAACAAAGGCCAGTTCATCGGTATTTTTCGCATCGTCAATGAGCGCCACAGTAAATGCAACGATCGGCCGGCCGTTTTTGTCTATCGTCTGAAACGCATTGGCCGGCTGGTTGGGTCTATCGTCAACGAGAATGCGGAAATCACAATTGATCCCGTTGGTGCGCGCGCGACATTCCCGTTCGGCCACGGGTTCCACTGCGCGGACAACGCCGATAAAATTGCGCGCGGCAGCGTCTGTTGGCAATCGTGACGGCTGTGCGACTTCTGTGCCAAGCGGCCCGCCGCTGCTTGTCGTGGTCACATCACACGCGGTAAGCGCGAGCATTGCGCATCCCGTCAGTATCCACCGTCGCAACATTACAAGCCGTCCTCTATTCACATTACGAAAGGCAATATAGTCGTTTTGCCAAGATCGGCCAGCGACCTCACTACACAGAATCGAGATACTTGCATTGCCGGTTCAGCGCGATACTGTCCATGACATGTTTACGATAGAACATGAATTCGACGCCACCGTCATAACGCTTGTGGATGACGGACACGCTCCGTTGCAGGAGGACGTCACGGTGCACGCCACGGAAAGCGCGATCCTTCTGAACCAGTGGGATCCGCGTACCGATAGTATGGTAACGGTGCGGCTCTCGCCCGAGCAGTGGCGCGACCTGAACGCCGCGCTGAACCTGCCCGAAGGCGTTTATCAGGCGAAATAGGTCACTGATGTTGACCCGAAACTCTTTACGCGGCACTTCTTGGTCGTCACAAAAATGAAAGGCGCGGGACTATGGCCGTAGGAAAGAACATCAGCACGTGGTTCGACGGGCAGTGGCACAAGGGCGACGTTCCAATCATGCGCGCTGCAGACCACGGCAGTTGGCTGGGCAGTTCTGTTTTTGACGGCGCGCGGTATTTCAACGGATACGCTCCGGATCTCAAAGCGCACTGCGAACGGGTCAACCGCTCTGCCGAGGCGCTGATGTTGAAGGCAACGTTAACAGCAGACGAGATGGTCGAAATTATCGCCGAGGGGCTCAAGGCCTACGACAAGAGCGACGCCGTCTACATCAGACCGATGTATTGGGGTATCGACGGTGACGCCACAGCCATTGTACCCGACAGCACCAAGACGGGGTTCGCCCTTTGCCTTGAAGTCATCCCGATGGCACCTGCAGATGCCACGACCACGCTTGGTCACACGCGTTTCCGCCGTCCCGTTCTCGAAAGCAGCGTCGTCAACGCCAAGGCCGGCTGCCTTTATCCGAACAATGCCCGCATGCTGACCGAGGTACGACAGCGTGGTTTCGGAAATGCGCTGGTTGCCGACGCCATGGGCAACGTAGCGGAATCTGCCACGGCAAACGTATTTATGGTCCGTGACGGGGAAGTCTTTACGCCGATCCCGAACGGCACTTTCTTGTCAGGCATCACACGTGCGCGGCACATTTCAAACCTAGCGCTGGACGGCATAAAGGTTCACGAAACAGTTCTGAGCTTCAAAGACTTTGAAGATGCCGACGAAGTCTTCCTGACCGGGAACATGTCCAAGATAACGCCGGTAACTGCTTTCGAAGACCGGCAATATCAAGTTGGTCCGGTGACACGTAAACTGCGCGATATGTACTGGGACTGGGCTGCAAGCGAGACTATTTAGCCTATAAATCAACGGCTTCTGCGACGCGGAGAAATATCGCTCTGATGTCTCGCGCCGAGGCCCTTGCCAGCGCACCATCCGCAATGTCCTCGGGCGAATAGAACCACGTAGCGGCAGGGTCGTGGTACATGGCCCAATTCGGGAAAAGCCGGTCTTCGATCTTGCTACGCACAAGCAACTTGACTTCCACGTGGCGATCGTCTTGTTCGATTTTGCGATACAGGTTTTCGACCTGCCCCGTCGGTCCTTCCAAGAGTTGCAGGTAAACATCAGGACGACACACCAACGCGCCGGTGATGTCCAACTGCGCATTTCGCACCCGCGCCGTCGACAGAATTCCGGCAAGAATGGATGCGTCGTAGCCAAAAGGCTTCGAGCAATAGATGATCTGCTGCTTAGGCATGGCCCCCCCTACCTTGCTTGCAGCGCCAGAGTGGGCGCATTTGATCACACTGTCCAGAGACGTCATCACAGATTGACATTGCGTCGGCGGCGACCAAAGGCCATGATCCAAGGCAACAAACGGGGGACGTCCAATCATGCGCAAGTTTCTGGTGATCCTGGATGACAGCCGGGAATGTCTGAACGCCATGCGGTTCGCAGCCATGCGCGCGGCCAAAACCGGCGGTGGCGTTGAAATCCTTTCAGTTATTCCGCCGGACGAGTTCAACCATTGGATCGGCGTCGGCAACGTGATGCGAGAAGAAGCGCGAGAACGCATCGAAGTGCACTTCGAAGTATTTGCCAAATGGATGCGGGACCGCCAGAACATCGAGCCGGAACTCGTTATTCGCGAAGGACAGCCCGTAGACGAGATCATGGCTCAGATACGGGATGACCCGGAAATCGGCGTGCTGGTTCTTGGTGCAGGCACCGACAAAAAGGGCCCCGGCCCGCTCGTGACCCAGCTTACAAAGAATGCAGGCGGCCTACCCATTCCGATCACGATCGTCCCTGGTGATTTGAGCAGGGAAAAGCTGGAAGCTATCACATAATCCAAGCGACTGACCCGCTACCCATTGTTCCTTACGCGTATGCAGTTTAGAATGGTTCCAAACCTTGACACACGCTAACGGCCTGCGCATATCAGGGGTATCTTCAGGAGAGACCGATGTTTATTCAAACTGAATCCACGCCGAATCCGGCAACGCTGAAATTCCTGCCCGGCCAGACCGTGCTTGAAATGGGTACCGCTGACTTTCCGAGCGCCGAAACCGCAGACAAGTCACCATTGGCGACACGTATTTTCGCCGTGGACGGGGTGACAGGCGTCTTTTTCGGGACTGACTTTGTGACGGTCACGAAGGCGGATGCGGTCGACTGGGACCACATCAAACCAGCTCTCCTTGGCGCAATCATGGAACATTTCCAATCAGGACAGCCTGTGATCTCCGGTGATCACGCCCCTGCATCAGGACACGCTGAACATGACGGTGAAGATGGACAGATTGTAAATCAAATCAAAGAGCTGCTGGACAGCCGTGTGCGTCCTGCGGTAGCGCAGGATGGAGGTGACATCACCTTCCACGGATTTGATCGTGGTGTCGTTTACCTGCACATGCAAGGCGCTTGTGCGGGCTGCCCGTCATCGACACTTACACTGAAGATGGGGATTGAAAACCTTCTACGTCACTATATTCCGGAAGTGACCGAGGTGCGCCCCGTCGCGACCTAAGGCCGGGCGTGCACGCAATCACCAAAGATACTGTTTGCAAGGGGCGCTGCTATTGCGGCGCCTCACATTTTGAAACTGACACCAAACCCGCCACCGTCGCTTACTGCCATTGCGCTGATTGCCGGCGTGTCACTGGGGCGCCGGTTGCAGCATTTGCCCAATTTCCCGAAGGTACAGTTTTGTTGCAGGGGCCGGTGACGAACTTGCGACGTGGTGACGTCACCCGACAGTTCTGCAAGTCTTGCGGCTCACCATTGACGGCACAATTCGATTATCTGCCCGGTCAGATTTACGTTGCTGTCGGGTGTCTTGAAAATGCCGCGTCCTTTGCCCCCGAGCTCCACTGCCACGCAGAAGCGCGCCTGCCGTGGCTTTGCCTGACGGACGATCTGCCACGCGCCCCGACCAGCGCGCGCAAGGCTTTGATTGATCGGAGTGTTTCCGAATGACCATTTCCGCCCCCGTTGCTCTTGGCTTTGATACTTCGGGGCCCTACTGCGCAGCCGCCGTCGTTCAAGGAGGCGCGGTGTTGGCCCATGGCGCAGAAGATATGACCAAAGGTCAGGCCGAACGGCTCATGGATCTTTTGGCGGAAACCATGGCAATTGCAGGCGTCGATTATCACGATCTCGACGCGATCGGCGTCGGTACCGGGCCGGGAAACTTTACAGGAATACGCATCGCCGTCTCGGCGGCGCGCGGGTTGGCGTTGGGCCTGAATATTCCGGCGGTGGGTGTTTCGGCGTTCGATGCGCTTCAATACGGAACTTCAGGCACCTGTACCGCCGTTGTCGATGCACGGCGCGGCGAGGTCTATGCACAATCCTACGATCCAGAGGGATTGCCGCTGACCCCTGCTCTCATAGTCCGCGAAGCTGCTGCTGGCCTAGCCGCCCCAGTTATCGGATCAGGGTGGGAAGAGCCAAAACACCCCGCTGCAATTGCCATCTCCCACCTTGCGGCACAACGATTTCGGCACGTCGAAAGCCGCCCCGCACCTTTATACCTTCGCCCTGCTGACGCGGCGCCTGCCCGTGATCGCGGGCCAAACATCCTGCCATGAAAACACAGCAGATGGCGCGCCTGCACGCGGCGGCCTTCGCGCCAGAGCGGGGGTGGCAGCCGGAAGAATTTGAAAACCTTCTGGCATCATCCAAAGTCCATCTTTTCGAGCGTGCAGGTGGGTTTGCGCTTGTGCAGGTGGTCGCAGATGAGGCCGAGCTTCTCACCCTCGCCGTCGATCCGGTGTACCAAAGGCGCGGTATCGCAACCACGCTCATGAACGCGTGGATGACCAGTGTGACAGCTACTGAAGCGTTCCTTGAGGTGGCGGCGGATAATGCCCCTGCGCAGGCCCTGTATCACAAGCACGGATTCGCTATCACCGGGCGACGCGCGCGTTATTACCGCCGGCCGGACGGCTCAGCGGTTGATGCTGTGCTCATGCGTGCCGCACTGACCCACCGTCAGAACGCTCATTTGCCCCCCTTGAACCCAAAAACCGGTTGACCCTGCCACTGCCTTGGGCCCTAATTTGGCGCAGGCATACAACTTCTGCTGACAATGAGCGACATCGGCAGGCTCCGGCTCCGGATCGCTCCAAAATCAAAACCTGGGAGACCTACATGACCCTCATCCAAAAATTTCTCGGCGCATCCGCTGCGCTCGCGCTGTCTGCGGGCGCCGCATTGGCCGAACCTGCGCTGATTTTCGATCTTGGCGGCAAGTTTGACAAATCCTTTAACGAGGCCGCATTCAACGGCGCACAACGTTGGGCCGACGAAACCGGCAGCAAGTTCCTCGAAATCGAACTGCAATCCGAGGCTCAGCGCGAGCAGGCGTTGCGTCGTTTTGCGGAATCCGGCGCGAACCCGGTGATTACGACCGGCTTTGCCTTTGCCGATCCGGTGAACAATGTCGCAGGCGATTATCCAGACACCAAATTTATCAATATCGACGGCTGGCTGCCCGAAGTCCCCGCCAACGTTCAACTCATCGGCTTTCAAGAGCACCAAGGGTCCTACCTTGTCGGTATGATGGCGGCAATGGCATCTGAATCGGGCAAAGTCGGCTTTATTGGCGGCATGGACATCCCTCTGATCCGCCACTTTGCTTGTGGCTATGCGCAGGGCGTCAAGGCTGTGAACCCCGATGCCGAAGTTATCGCGAACATGACAGGCACCACGCCCGCAGCTTGGAATGACCCCGTCAAAGGCTCCGAACTGACAAAAGCGCAGATCAGCCAAGGCGCTGACGTTGTTTATGCGGCTGCAGGCGGCACCGGTGTGGGCGTTCTGCAAACGGCCGCCGACGAAGACATTTTGTCAATCGGCGTCGACAGCAACCAGAACTACCTGCACCCGGGTAAAGTGCTGACCTCCATGCTGAAACGTGTGGACGTTGCGGTTTATGAAACCATGAAAGCTGGCGCAAACGTCGATACTGGCGGGTTCACCGTGCTCGGCCTTGCCGAAGACGGCGTCGGCTACGCGATGGACGAAAACAACGCGTCACTTGTGTCGGATGAGATGCAGGCCGCAGTTGAGGAAGCCAAGGCGAAAATCATCTCCGGCGAACTGGAAGTTGTAGCGTATTACGCCAACGACAGCTGCCCTGTTCTGGACTTCTGAAGACAAACTGGAAATGATACGTCAGGCCACGCTTTACGGCGTGGCCTGTTTCAATGGGGTGGGACATGGCCGATCAAGCGCCAGCAATTGAACTCAAAGGCATTTCCAAAGCCTTTGGCCCGGTGCAAGCCAACAAAGATATTTCGATCCGCGTGATGCCCGGCACAATCCATGGGATCATCGGCGAAAATGGTGCTGGAAAATCGACGCTGATGTCCATTCTCTACGGCTTTTACAAGGCCGACGCCGGTGAAATCTTCATCGCTGGCAAGAAAACCGACATCCCCGATAGCCAAGCCGCCATTGCAGCAGGCATCGGCATGGTGTTCCAGCATTTCAAACTGGTCGAAAACTTCACTGTGCTGGAGAATATCATTCTCGGCGCGGAAGATGGCAGATTGCTGCGCCCCTCACTGGCAAAAGCGCGCAAGTCTTTGCTCGAGCTGGAAAAAGAGTACGGTCTCAACGTAGATCCTGACGCCATCATCGAAGAACTCGGCGTCGGCATGCAGCAGCGTGTGGAAATCCTCAAAGCGCTGTACCGCCAAGCGGATATTCTGATCCTCGATGAACCGACCGGCGTGTTGACACCAGCAGAGGCCGATCAGCTTTTCCGCATTCTGGGACGTCTTCGCAACGAGGGCAAAACCATCATCCTGATCACGCACAAGCTGCGCGAAATCATGGATATCACAGATACGGTATCCGTCATGCGGCGCGGACAAATGACCGCAACCGTAAAGACGTCCGAAACCTCGCCCGCAGCGCTGGCCGAACTCATGGTCGGACGCAAGGTTTTGCTGCGCGTTGACAAAAAACCTGCAACGCCCGGTGAGGTTGTCCTCGAGGTGGAAAACCTCAAGGTCGTCGACGACAAGGGCGTCGAACGGCTGAAAGGCATCAACTTGACGGTACGCGCCGGTGAAATCCTCGGCATTGCCGGTGTTGCCGGTAACGGCCAGTCCGAACTGCTGGAAGTGCTGGGCGGATACGCTGACGGCACCGGGTCGGTCAAGGTCAACGGCACGCCGATTGATCTGTCCGGCAAAGCATCCGACGGGCAGTCACGACGCGCCCGCGGGATTGCCCATGTGCCGGAGGACAGGCAACGAGAAGGTCTGATCATGGACTATCAGGCTTGGGAGAATACTGCGTTCGGCTATCACCGCGACCCGGCTTTTCAATCCGGGGCCCTGATGAACAACGCAGCAATCCGCGCGGACACCGAAGCAAAAATGGACCGCTTCGATGTGCGCCCGCCCAACCCGAAACTCGCCGCCAAGAATTTTTCAGGCGGCAATCAGCAGAAAATCGTCCTTGCCCGCGAAATTGAGCGCAACCCCGATCTGCTGCTCATCGGACAACCAACGCGTGGTGTTGATATCGGCGCAATTGAATTCATTCACCAGCAGATCGTCGGCTTGCGCGATCAGGGCAAGGCGATCTTGCTGGTGTCGGTTGAACTGGAAGAGATCCTCGCCCTCGCAGACCGTGTCGCAGTGATGTTTGACGGGACGATCATGGGCGAGAAAATCGCCGCCGATACCGATGAAAAGGAACTGGGTTTGCTGATGGCCGGGGTGTCTGCATGACCAAGCTCCACTCACTTTGCCAGATAAACTCTGGGGGAGGCGCAACAGCGCCGGGGGTGAAACCCCCATGCCCCGATTACCGTCAATCCGGAAAGGTGCCGTCATGGACGTGATGCCAAAATGGGCCGAAGTCGTTCTCGTGCCTCTCATTTCCCTGATCCTTGCTGCATTTCTGTCCGCACTGGTGATCCTCGCAATTGGCGAAGACCCGGTCGCCGCCATGAAACTGATGGTCTCCGGCGCTTTGGGCAGCACCTATGGCTGGGGGTACACGCTGTACTACGCCACCAACTTTATATTCACCGGTCTGGCTGTTGCGATCGCGTTTCATGCGCGGATGTTCAACATTGGCGGCGAAGGTCAGGCGATGCTGGGCGGGCTTGGTGTAGCGCTTGCATGCCTGTACGTGCCATGGCCGCACTGGTCGCTGGCGCTTCTGGGTGCGCTGTTCATGGCCGGCCTGTTCGGCGCGGCCTGGGCCGCTGTCCCGGCCTACTTGCAGGCAAAGCGTGGCAGCCACATCGTTATCACCACGATCATGTTCAACTTTATTGCCTCCGCCCTGCTCATCTATGTGGTCAACTCCTACCTCAAGCCAACCGGCAGTATGGATCCGGCCAGCCCGCGCTTTCCCGAAGCCGTCCACCTGCCGACGCTACATGATATGCTGGCGCCTCTCGGGATAGAATTTTCCAAAGCCGCACCCGCAAATATTTCTTTTGTCATCGCTCTCATCGCTTGTTTCCTGCTGTGGCTGCTGATCTGGCGCACTTCCACCGGCTATGAAATTCGTGCCTATGGTCACTCTGAGAGTGCCGCGAAATATGCGGGTATATCGCCGGTTAAAATCACCATGATCGCAATGGTCATTTCCGGTGCGCTCGCGGGCATGATGGCAATCAACAACGTGATGGGCGAAGCAGAAAGGCTTGTACTGAATGCAACTGAAGGGGCCGGTTTTATCGGAATCGCCGTGGCCCTGATGGGGCGGTCACATCCGTTCGGCGTGTTTCTGGCCGCAATCCTTTTCGGGTTTCTCTATCAGGGCGGCGCAGAACTGGCGCTTTGGACATCCATTCCCCGCGAGTTGATCGTCGTCATTCAGGCGCTCGTGATCCTCTTCACCGGTGCGCTCGACAATATGGTGCGTATGCCGCTCGAACGTATGTTCCTCGCGTTGCGTCGCGCCCGTGCACCCAAGTCAGAGACAAAACCGATGGAGCCCGCTGAATAATGGACTTCCTGACGATCATTCAACTCTTTGACAGCACCGTACGACTGGCCACGCCGTTGTTGCTCGCCTGCCTCGCCGGTCTCTTTTCCGAACGCGCGGGCATCTTCGATATTGGGCTCGAAGGCAAAATGCTGGCAGCGGCTTTCTTCTCTGCGGCAATCGCAGCGATTTCCGGCTCTGTCTGGCTTGGCTTGCTTGCAGGGGTCGCCGCCTCCATCGCACTCAGCCTGCTGCACGGCCTCGCGTCGATCACTTTTCGCGGCAACCAACTGATCTCTGGCGTCGCCATCAACTTTCTTGCCGCAGGTCTTACAGTCCTCATTGCACAAGACTGGTTCCAGCAAGGAGGGCGGACGCCGTCGCTGATTGGGAATGCCCGCTTCGAGCCGATTACCCTGCCCTTTGCAGAAGCTCTGGCAGAGGTACCGATTTTTGGCCCACTCTATTCGGAACTCATCTCCGGCCACTCGATACTTGTGTATCTGGCATTCGCCACCGTCCCGTTCACATGGTGGCTTCTCTACCGGACACGGTTTGGCCTGCGCCTGCGTGCCGTTGGTGAAAATCCGGCGGCTGTTGATACCGCTGGTGTGTCAGTTGTCGGTTTGCGCTATGTCGCGGTCATCATATGTGGCGTTCTTTGCGGTATCGCCGGTGCCTATCTGTCCACCGCGTTGCAGGCCGGGTTCGTCAAAGACATGTCCGCAGGACGCGGGTTCATCGCCCTTGCAGCATTGATCTTTGCCAAATGGCGTCCGTGGTATGCGCTCTACGCCACCTTGCTTTTTGGCCTGTTCGGCGCGCTCGAGACACGGCCGGACGTTATTCAGGCAGTTATAGGTATGAAAGTTCAGGGACAGGTTCTGGGCGCGCTGCCGTATGTGATGACGGTCATTATTCTCGCAGGCTTTGTCGGCAAGGCCATCCCACCCCGTGCGGGCGGAGAGCCCTACGTAAAGGAGCGGTAAACGCTTAAGTCCAGATTGGGCAATTACATCGGTCCTGTTTGCTGCGCGGCAGCGTGTACCATTGATTTTTAAAGGTGGGGTGCTAAACCGAGCCATGCAAATTTACCTCCCCATAGCCGAAGTATCGGTCAACGCCTTTTTGTTGCTGGGCTTGGGAGGGATCGTGGGCATCCTGTCCGGCATGTTTGGTGTCGGCGGCGGCTTTTTGATGACCCCGCTGTTGTTTTTTATCGGCATTCCGCCTGCTGTCGCCGTGGCGACCGAAGCCAACCAGATCGTTGCTTCGTCGTTCTCCGGCGTGCTGGCACACCTAAAGCGAAAAACCGTTGATCTCAGGATGGGCACGGTTCTTCTCATAGGGGGCCTAATTGGCGCAGCCGTAGGCGTCGTCGTCTTCAACTACCTCAAGGCGCAAGGTCAGGTAGATCTGCTGGTCAAGCTTTGCTACGTTGTCTTTCTGGGCATCATCGGCAGCTTGATGTTTGTCGAAAGTCTGCAGGCGATCCGGAACACCAAATCCGGCAAAGCCCCCGCCCGCAAGAAACACAACTGGATCCACGGCCTGCCCTTCAAGATGCGGTTCCGCGTTTCCGGGCTGTATATCTCTGTGATACCGCCGATCTTGGTGGGGATCAGCGTGGGCATTTTGGCCGCGATTATGGGTGTCGGCGGCGGGTTTATTATGGTTCCCGCCATGATCTACCTTTTAGGCATGCCAACCAAAGTCGTTGTTGGCACCTCGCTGTTCCAGATTATTTTTGTGACCGCATTTACCACGATGCTTCATGCGACTACGAACTTCACGGTGGACGTCGTCCTAGCGGTGCTCTTGCTCGTCGGCGGTGTGATAGGCGCACAGATCGGCACCCGTATCGGCGTCAAACTGAAGGCCGAACAACTCCGTATCCTGCTTGCAATTATGGTGCTGGTTGTCTGTGGCAAGCTCGCGCTCGACCTTTTGCTGATGCCGTCCGAGCTCTACTCCATCGGGGACTCGGGTCACTGATGCGAATTCTGGCCGCCATATTCTGCATCGTCGCATGTGCTTCTACCGTCCTCGCAGAAGAGGTCGTAGTCGGTATGAGCAAGGACACCGTATCGATCAATACCAGCTTTGATGGGTCTGAAATCCTGATATTTGGCGCAGTGAAGCGCGAGAAACCGATCCAGTACGAACCGCGCCTGCAAGTAATTATTACGGTGGCCGGACCCAACGAAACGATGATCGTGCGCCGCAAGGAAAAGCGCTTTGGCATCTGGGTCAATACCGAAGCGGTCGAGGTCGACTCTGCTCCCAGCTTTTACGCCGTGGCCACAAGCACATCTCTGGGCCTGTCGCTCAGCGACACAGAAGATCTGCGTCACAAAGTTTCGATCCCCCGTGCGATCCGGTCGGTGGGTGCACCGGACACGATCTCCGATGCCGCCAGCTTTACCGAAGCACTCATCCGCATCAAATCCGGATCCGAGCAGTATCAGTTGAATGAGGGAACGATCAGCGTTGATGATCAGACCCTGTTCAGAACCGCCATCAAGCTGCCAGCAGCACTGACCGAGGGTGATTACCAGACACGCATCTTCCTCACCCGCGGGGGGGAGGTCGTATCGATGTACGAAACGAGTATCTACGTACGCAAGGTCGGGCTGGAACGGTGGCTGTTCCGCCTCTCACGTGAGAACGCGCTGGTCTATGGGCTGATGTCTCTGGCCATCGCAATCGGCGCAGGCTGGGCTGCTTCGGCGGCGTTCCGATTTATTCGCACCTGAGGCCCCGCGGATCATCCCCGCCCGATGTAAGGCATCTTGGTCGCCATCACAGTCATGAACTGAACGTTAGCCTCAAGCGGCAGCGTCGCCATATGCATAACCGATGTCGCGACATGGTGCACATCCATCGTAGGCTGAAGTTGCGCATTCGGGTCTTCTGCCAATGCTTTGTCGTTAAAGGACTGCACCATCGGTGTGAGCGCGTTGCCGATGTCTATTTGTCCGCACGCGATGTCAAACGGCCTGCCGTCAAGGGACAAGCTGCGCGTCAACCCCGTTACCCCGTGTTTCGTCGCCGTGTAACTCACCGATCCGGGCCGCGGGACATGCGCCGAAATCGACCCGTTGTTAATGATCCGCCCGCCCTGAGGCGTCTGACGGCGCATGACTGCAAAGGCTGCCCGCGCGGTCAGAAACATGCCGGTGAGGTTCACATTCACGGCTTGCAGCCAGTCTTTGACCGCGATTTCATCAATAGGTGCGGCGGGTGTAAAAATACCAGCGTTGTTGAAAACCACATCTAACCGCCCGGCCCGTTCGGAGAAGGCTTCTACAGCACGCTCGATGCCGTCCGGATCAGTCACATCCGCTGGCAACACGACGGCATTCTTCCCGCCATCCGCGACCTCTTCCAGAGTAGCTTGATTGCGCGCAACAAGCCCGACCTGCCAACCGCTTTGCAAAAACAACTCTGCCGTCCCTCGTCCGATGCCGCTGCTGGCACCCGTAATAAGTATAGAATTCATGACCCCTCCTGTGTGCTTTCTGCCTCCAACTTCAGCGGCGCCGCTGCAACCGAACGCAAATCATCGACCCGCAACCCTGACTGAGGCTTTGACAGCCGATTGCGCACGACCCAGATCAATCGCTCTTGCGCTCGCGTGATCGCAACATACGCCAGTCGCTTCCACAATGGCTGCCCCGCTTCCGAACGCCCCATGCGGGCAGCTGTATAGATGTCTGGTGCAAAAACCTGAACAGTATCCCACTGGCTTCCCTGTGCCTTGTGAATGGTCACCGCGGCCCCATGCAAGAACGTTGCGCCCATGCGCGCTGCAAAAGGAATAAACGGCTCTTCTTCATCGGGCTTTTCAATCTTGACGATAGACGCGGCAGAGACCTGAGGATCTTCTGCACCCATGACGTGCAACCGGCTAAAACCCGGTTTTCGCCCTTCGCCGAGATAAACGACCTGCGCGCCTTTGATGAGGCCCCGCGCCTCCAGATCAAGGCGCTTTTTCCGGTGTTTAAGCGGCAGTTCGATCCCGTCGCAGATCAATGGCTCACCTTCCAGCAAGGCATCTTCCGGCGCGCCATGAACACGGCGAAATGCATTGATCAGGCGGACACGTGTGGCGTTGCGCCATACCAGCACCGGACTGCGCGCCATCAGATCGACTTCGACCCGCTGCCCCCAGACGACCCGCTCGTCTCGTCTGGCCGCGTCTTCCACCATCCGCTCAAAACTTTCGAACGTCAGCTCAGGGTCACCAAGGGCATGGGCCAGATCGAGTATGGGGTTATCCGCTTCTTGCCGGTGTATCCGGCTGAGGTTCAGCACCCTTTTCTCGGGCAATTTGTCAAATACCATCGCGCCAGACTGATTGACCGGCGCAAGCTGCGCTGGGTCGCCAAACATCAGCAGCGTGGGAAAGATTTCTTTCAGATCATCAAACTGCCGATCATCCAGCATGGACGATTCATCGACAAACCCGATGTCCAGCGGCTCTTCGCGGCGTTTCCAGCCCGTAATGAAATCAGAGCCGCGCAGACCTGCCGCAGCCAGCGCGCCGGGGATCGACGAGTTGCCCGCATAAAAAGCAGCCGCCCGATCGAGCGCCTGCTCCGTCAGCCCTTCTATCTCGGGGCGGTCGCCACTGCCTGCCAGCCACTCCGCAATGCGCTCGTATTCCGGATCATAGACAGGGGTATAAAGTATGCGGTGGATCGTTGTGGCGGGAACGCCGCGCAGTCGCAAAACCGACGCCGCCTTGTTCGTTGGTGCCAATATCGCAAGGGATCGGCGATCACGTTTCTTGCGAGGCTCATAGTCACCCGAAACAATCTCGACACCCGAGGCTTTGAGCGCCTTGTACAGTTCGGCAAGCAACAGGGTCTTGCCCGAACCTGCCTTGCCCGTCACCGCAAGCACTGCCTGTTTTTCGCTGCGGGGAGGCATGAGCAACTGATCGTCCAAATCAATACCAGAGCCCCGCAAAAGCTCGGTAACCGCGTCATAGGCGACGGCTTGATCTTCAGAGAACTGGACAGGAACAGATGCCATGGCGCGACCCTACAGGCAGGTCACGCCGGGTGCCAGCGGGAACCCTCAGGCACACTTGCTGTAGGCGACCTGTGGCGTTGTCTCTACGCGGCTGCGCGCAAAGGATTGACGGAACCACATCTGTGACGTTTCGCGGGACACACCAACGCGTTTGAGGTTACGCGCCATACACTCCGCGGTGATCTCCCACGTGCCAACAGCGATGCGATCACCCGTGGTGTCAGCTTCTTCTGCTACGCCCAGAATATCGGCCTTGATATGGCTCAGCGCAAACACGCGTTCCATCTTGTCAAAGAACACACCGACATAGTGTTCCAGCGCAAAGGCATCCATCAATTCTCCGGCCCCGACGACGAGCGCCGCTGTGACGCGGTAGTCGGCTGTCGGCGAAATACAAAGGCGGGTACACTCCCAAATCAGCGGGCTTTCGATGCGCACGCCGTCGGTCAGGTTCGTAAAGTGATCATTGACCATTGTTTGCCCAACGGTCGGCATCATACGCAAAGATCCGCCATGGGTCCCGTCAGGCAATTCCCAGATGACGTAGATCGGATCGAGCGCATCATACGCATCGATCTCGTGACCATGCTCATCAACCGTGACAGCATCCCAACCCAATCGGTGCTTGAACTGTGCGGCGCGGTCCCGAAACATTGTATCGCGCAGTGTCGGGTAATGGTGCAGATCGTGCCCGTAGATGTAGTGCAACATGAAAGATCTCCTGGCGTTGGATGCCAGCAGACTGGTGTATTAACCTTAACGAGGGTTATCACCGCCGTTCGCGCGACTTTCAGATGTCTTGCCCGACCGCGCGCCCGCGGTAAGGTTGCGTTAGCACTTAAGCGACGATCAAGCCGTTGTTGAGAGCCCGCGCGACGGCATGGGTGGTATTCAACGCACCAAGCTTGTGCCGCGAAGATTCAATGTACACGCGCAACGTGTGCTCAGAAATCTTCATCTGATGTGCTGCTTGGTTACGGCTCAGACCGCGCGCCAGATATGTCAAAGCGCTCAACTCTCGTGGAGACAGTCTGCCGTGGATCGTATCCGTTTCGCGTTCGTCGAACTCTAGACCCTTCTTGTTGAACTCGTACGCAATGATCATGAACTCTCTTTTGTGCTGTCGCACGAACATTTCCCACTCACCGTCATCACGGTTGTCGTTGATGCTCAGAACGGCGTACTGCCCGTTTGGCCCGCGTAACGGTATGGCCAGCCCCTGCGCGCCCACCCCGTGATCAAGTGCGTCCGCGAGGAAATCGCGCGCCGTCTTGGATGACCAGTCAAAGTCTTTCCAGTTGGTGGGATCAAACCGTTGGAAGCATCCCAAAACTACAGGATCAATCTTGTTGTAGCCTTTCTCTACGTATCTTTCCGCCCATTCCGACGTATATGTTCCTGCGCCGTAGTTTTCGCCAACGCTGTTGACCCAGTAGTAGACCACATGTTTGACTTCGTATTTATCACGCATGAGGTAGGTGGCCTTATAAAGACCATCAAGCGTGTCCGCTTGTTCCAACTCCTCCAAGATCCGTTCCGCTATTGTGGTTGTCACCATCGTTATTGCCTTGCGTCCTCTCATGCAGCGCCGCGATCTCGGCCAGCGCAACGATTGCCGTGTCATCCAGCTGTTCTGCCAGAACGGGCAGATCATTGGCGGTGGCAAATGTTTTCAAATCGGTAAGTACATCCAAAATCCAGTCGCTTCGCATAACAGACTCGCCTTTCAAAGGTTAACGAATGATTAACACAACTCTAACATGTGCTAAGGGCCGTTGAAAATTCGCGGAATTACACTCCCCAGAAATGGTGAGCCGCTCAAGGCTAAGGCGTTGTTCTCAAAAAGGGCTACACGTAAAAATAGAAATACCCGCGAACCAACAAATGATTCGCGGGCATTGTGGTTAATAGGCGACGTGCTTTGTTAGACCTAACGGCGCGCTTCCAAAGCATCCTCCAGCGTGCGCAGACCCGTTGTCGGCGCCTGCACGAGAACAGACATATTTCCAGGCTTGTGCTGGTTGCGCATCATTTTCATATGCGCTTGCGGCAGATCGGACCAAGTGAAAACCTCTGACATGCACGGGTCAAGACGACGCTCCAGCATCAACTTGTTTGCAGCACTTGCCTGCTTGAGGTGGGCAAAGTGGCTACCCTGCAGACGCTTTTGGTGCATCCACATGTAACGCACATCAAAGGTCAGGTTGAAACCGGTCGTCCCCGCACAAATCACAACCATGCCGCCTTTTTTGACAACGAAGGTGGACACCGGGAAAGTGGATTCACCGGGGTGCTCAAACACCATGTCGACGTTCACGCCTTTACCGGTAATTTCCCAAATCGCTTTCCCGAACTTGCGCGCCTCGGTGAACCATGCCGCATATTCCGGCGTGTTTACCGTCGGCAATTGCCCCCAACAGTTAAAGTCCTTGCGGTTGATGACACCCTTGGCACCGAGATCCATGACGAACTGGCGTTTGCTCTCGTCGGAAATGACACCGATAGCATTCGCACCCGCAGTATTGATGAGTTGGATGGCATAGGACCCAAGACCTCCGGATGCCCCCCACACCAACACGTTCTGTCCGGGCTTCAAGTCGTGGGGCTCATGGCCAAAAAGCATCCGATAAGCCGTGGCAAGCGTCAACGTGTAACACGCAGCCTCTTCCCATGTCAGGTGTTTTGGGCGCGGCATCAATTGCTGGCTCTGTACCCGCGTGAACTGTGAAAACGACCCATCAGGCGTTTCATACCCCCAGATGCGCTGCGAGGGAGAGTACATCGGGTCGCCACCGTTGCATTCCTCGTCATCACCGTCGTCCTGATTACAGTGGATGACGACCTCGTCACCCACTTTCCAGCGGGTCACCTTGTCCCCAACCGCCCAGACAATGCCTGCGGCGTCTGAACCGGCGATATGATAGGGCTGCTTGTGACCATCGAATGGGCTGATCGGTACCCCCAAGGCGGCCCATACACCATTGTAATTCACGCCTGCTGCCATCACGAGAACCAACACATCCTGACTGTCGAGTTCAGGGACATCGACAACTTCCTGGACCATGGCCGTGTCCGGGTCACCGTGACGTTCGCGCCGGATCGCCCATGCATACATCTGCTTGGGCACATGCCCCATAGGAGGCATCTCGCCGACTTCATAAAGGTCTTTTTCAGGTGCGTCGTATTGCGCGATGGTCGTATCGAGTGCCATTGCTGTCTCCCGCGAAAATAAACATGCCGCATCGCAGAATCGCGATGCTCTTGGCCCTGAATAGGAGGTGTCACGCAACATTGCAACACTTTGAGGTCATTTTTTGTAATTTTATGACCGAGCATGTGCAGAATTATTCTGCAACTGCACGCTCCTCTTCGTAACGATGCTCAATAGAAGCGGCATAATAAGCCAAAACAGCCTCCTGCCCCGCAACGCCCTTCCACAAGCGCTCGCCGTCTTCTTCAATGATGCCATGCTTGCGCATGCGCAACAAAGCCGCAGACACGGCGACTGAAAGTTCGTCCGCAGTGTAGCTCGGCATGTTGGCACCGAATAGCGTTGCATCTCGTGACAGTGCCGCTTCGAGGTCGGCCTGCGACACGGGCGTGTCAGCATTTCCGAGGTGGTGCGACAGCAGCGGCACAATCAGAACCGGCATTGCGTCATTGATCCTGTCCATCAAAACGGCCGACAGTTCCTCCAGCGGTCGATCCGCTCCGAACTTCTGAAAAGACAGTGGTTCTCCGAAAGACACCGCTGCTGTGCCAAACCGCACAAACCGCCCGCGCAAAGCCTGCCAGAATTTCTTGAGGATGAATTTGACGACAACAGAGATTTTTGCACCAAAACGACGGTCGCCGCGTTCTGCGGCCGCGATGAGAACACGGTCTTCTAGTACTCGGTCGTAGTTGATCGCGACCGGAACAAAGACGACATCGCGCCCGTTCGGGTCCGGATTTTCTGTCAGGTACGACAGCAACCCAAGCTTTGGCGGCATCAACCGGCCGGTCAGGCTGAGTCCGCCTTCGGGGAAAATACCCTGAGAGACCCCGCCTGCTGTCGCCATTTGTACATATCGCGCCAACACCTTCCGATAAAGCGCCCCGCGTGAGCGCCGACGGATAAAATAGGCCCCCATCATCCTGATCAACTGACTGAGTGGCCAGACCCGTGCCCATTCCCCCACCGCATACGACAGCGCCGATGTCCGCGCAGCAAGATAGGTCACCAATACATAATCCATGTTCGAGCGGTGGTTCATGATGAACACAATCGTTGCATCCTTTGGAATGCTCTTGATCACGTCATCGTTGCGCGGGCCTGTCCAGACCTCATAGATCGAATTCACCAGCATCCGCGACAGACGCGTCCCCAGCCCGAAATAGGTAAACGCGCTAAAGCCGGGAACGATCTCGCGGGCATAATCCCGTGCTTTTTCAAAGGCGACGTTTTCCGGAACGTTGTGTTCCTGCGCGTAGTTGTAAATTTCGCGGGTCACTTCCGGATCGTAAATCAATCGCTGGATCATGTCATAGCGCCGCGCCAGCTTGAACGGTTCAATCGGCCGCGTCAGACGTTCATTCAACTGCGAGACCGCGCGTTCGAGCCGGCGGCGAAAGAACCAGCGCACTGAAGGGAAAAGAAAATGTGACGCAAAGGTCACCGCTGCGAAAAGCAGGATGAGCACGAACAGCCAAAGAGGAAGCTCAACTGTCTGGGTCATACTGCACAATCGCAATTCGCGCCCGCGAGGTCAAAACGAAACTCCCAACCGGCCATTCCTCCAGGTGTAATGCAGCCCAGCAGGCGTACGACCGGACGTCTTCTTGCTGCAGTGCAATAGCCGCAACGCGGCGAATTGACAGCGCCATAAAATTTCCTGTAACAACGCATCAACGCAACATTATTACACACCCGATTCACGAGGCCGAGATGACAAACGCCCAGAAAGATCGCCCATGGCTTATTCGTACATATGCTGGTCACTCTACGGCAAAGGCGTCGAACGCACTCTACCGGTCCAACTTGGAAAAGGGGCAAACCGGGCTGTCGGTGGCGTTCGATTTGCCGACGCAGACGGGCTATGACAGCGATCACGTCCTGAGCCGGGGTGAAGTGGGCAAGGTCGGTGTGCCGGTATCCCATCTCGGCGACATGCGTACTTTGTTTGACCAGATTCCGCTGGATCAGATGAACACGTCCATGACAATCAACGCCACTGCCCCTTGGCTGCTGGCATTGTATATCGCTGTGGCCGAGGAACAGGGCGCGGATGTCTCCAAGTTGCAAGGCACGGTCCAGAACGATCTCATCAAAGAGTATCTTAGCCGGGGCACATATATCTGTCCGCCGGCACCGTCGCTGCGCATGATCGCGGATGTGGCTGAGTACTGTTATTCCAATGTGCCCAAGTGGAACCCGATGAACGTGTGTTCCTACCACTTGCAGGAAGCAGGCGCGACCCCGGAACAGGAACTTGCCTTTGCGCTTGCGACAGCGACGGCAGTGCTCGACGCTTTGAAACCCCGGATGCCGGCCGAAGATTTCCCCGCAGTCGTTGGCCGTATCTCTTTCTTTGTGAACGCAGGCATCCGCTTTGTCACCGAAATGTGCAAGATGCGGGCATTCGTCGATCTTTGGGACGAGATTTGCCGCGATCGTTACGGCGTTGAGGACGCCAAGTACCGCCGTTTCCGCTATGGCGTTCAGGTCAACTCTCTGGGCCTGACAGAGCAGCAACCGGAAAACAACGTGTACCGCATTCTTATCGAGATGCTCGCCGTCACCCTGTCAAAAAAGGCACGCGCGCGCGCGGTTCAGTTGCCCGCATGGAACGAGGCGCTCGGCCTGCCCCGTCCCTGGGACCAGCAGTGGTCAATGCGCATGCAGCAGATCATGGCGTTCGAGACGGACCTTTTGGAATTTGACGATCTCTTCGACGGGAACCCCGCAGTTGATGCCAAGGTCGAGGCGCTGAAAGAAGGGGCGCGGCAGGAACTGGCGACGCTGGATGGCATGGGCGGCGCCATCGAGGCGATCGATTATATGAAAGCGCGGCTGGTCGACAGCAATTCAGAGCGTCTGGGCCGGATCGAAGCAGGTGAAACCGTGGTAGTCGGCGTCAACAAGTGGACGAAAGGCGAGCCATCGCCGTTGATGACCGGTGACGGCGGCATCATGGTTGTTGATCCGGCTGTGGAAAACGAACAGATCGAACGGTTGGAGGCATGGCGCGCTGCGCGGGACGAGACCGCCGTGGTTGCTGCGCTAGCAGAGTTGCGCGCCGCAGCCAAGGAAGGACGCAATGTTATGCCTGCGTCTATCGCCGCGGCGAAAGCAGGTGTCACAACCGGCGAATGGGCCGCCCAAATGCGCGCAGTGCATGGTGAATATCGCGGGCCTACCGGCGTATCCGGGTCGCGTTCGAACCGGACCGAAGGGTTGGACGAGTTGCGCGATGCGGTGGACGCAGTCAGCGACAAACTGGGGCGGCGGCTCAAGTTTCTGGTGGGCAAGCCGGGGCTGGATGGGCATTCCAACGGTGCCGAACAGATTGCTGTGCGCGCCCGCGACTGTGGCATGGACATTGCCTACGAAGGCATCCGCCTGACGCCCGCTGAAATCGTTTCAGCCGCGCAGGAAGACGACGCTCATGTCGTCGGACTGTCGATCCTGTCGGGCAGCCATATTCCTCTCGTAGAGGACCTGATGGCACAAATGCGTGAAGCAGGCTTGGGCCAAGTGCCAGTCATTGTCGGCGGCATCATACCTGACGATGACGCCGAAAGGTTGCGCGCGATGGGAGTTGCCCGAGTGTACACACCCAAGGACTTTGAATTGAACACGATCATGATGGACATTGTGACGCTTGCAGACCCTCAGGCAGTGGCTGCCGAATGACAGGCCGCTCTTGAAGCCCGCGCGCAGGTACAGTTAACTGCGCCTGCTGGCGAGAGGAGTAATGCCATGACCGTCCATATCGGAGCCAAGCCGGGAGAAATTGCCGAAACCGTCTTGATGCCCGGCGACCCCTATCGCGCCCGCTGGGCCGCAGAGACCTTTCTTGAGGATGCGGTTTGCGTCAACGAAGTTCGGGGCATGCTGGGTTTTACTGGTACATGGCGCGGCCATCGGGTGACGATACAGGGCTCGGGCATGGGCATGCCTTCCCTGTCGATCTACGCAAATGAACTGATTTCGCAGTATGGTGCCAAAACGTTGATCCGGATTGGTTCCTGCGGTGGCATGCAATCTCATGTCAACATCCGCGACGTGATCATCGCGATGTCTGCAAGCACGATTACTTCCCCGTCCTCTGCCGTTTTCAAGGAAGTGAATTATGCGCCGACCGCGGATTTTGGCCTGCTTGCGGCGGCGGTCGCTGCCGCACAGTCGAAAGGCACCACGACTCATGTGGGCGGTATTTATTCATCAGATGTTTTTTATGCAGAGCGGCCTGATCTCGATGAACAGATGGTCCGCCACGGCATTCTTGGCGTGGAAATGGAGGCGGCTGAGCTTTACACCCTTGCTGCGCGCCATGGGCGCCGGGCGCTTGCTGTGCTGACGGTCAGCGATCATCTGCAAACCGGAGAGGCGCTGCCGTCCGAGGATCGGGAAAAGACCTTTGGCGACATGGTAGAAATTGCCTTGGAAGCAGCTTTCGCCTGATCGACCGATTGAGGCGCGGCGAATGCGGGAACGTCTGGCAGGGATATTTGAGGGCAAAGAAAAGCTGTGCGCGTTATGTGCCGTGGCTTCCGTCATAGCTGTTACGGGCCGGCGGTGACCACGCGTCGAGTGCACCGGGCGCGGGGGCAAAGATATCCACACGCAAGGGGTAGCATGAAGCGGTATCGCTGGAATGCGTCGAGCCGCAATCACCTCCGGGGCATGCGGACAAGTTTCCCAAAAGATCAATCTCGGCAAAGAATTCTATGTAGTCACCGGGGCGGACCGGACTGGCCTTCATGAAGTACTGGCCGGTATCACGGGTAAATCCGGTGCACATGAATACGTTTAAGACGTCATGCACCAGTGGCTCTGCCTGCGAGACCGGCACGTCAAGTTCTGCGGCCAGAGACCGGGTAAGGTTAGAGTGGCAGCAGTGATGATACTGGCCGCCGTCAGATAGCAGGGCGTGTGTGTAAGGATCACAACGCGTACCGATTACATCGTGAACAGAGCCCCCATAGGCGTCGATCCCGTACCACCCCAACGTGTCCTCGGTAATGGTTGCCATCGGTCGCAGGGTTGGAAAGCTGGACCACAGACGCTCGCCCTTTGTGACATGGGTACCGTGCAGGGCGCGGGTCTTCCCGGAATAAAAACGTTCGGTAGGATCAGCGGCATTGTGAAGGTTCAGATCGCCAACCTGTGCGCCTTCAACCGATGTTATTCTGAAAAAGTGACCGGCAGGAACGTGAAAGCAGCGGGCCTCGCGCGGTGGGACCATCACCTCTTCTGTTTTCTCAAATCCTTGCCGCGCGCGGTCGTACAAGTCCATATCAGGCGCGGGCAGCGTATCGACCGGATAACAGATCACGGGTTCTATGGCGCGGCGTGCATCGGCGTCCTTGGGGGCTGGCATGGCGTTTCCTTTCTCAGAGGGGCTCACCATGGCAGTTTTTGTGCTTGGTGCAAGCGCCCGGGATCACGCAAAAATCAGACAGGTTTGTTTTTCTCGCATAGCTTTGGTGCTGCGCCGTTTTCTGTAAAAACCTCTGCGCCACAGGCCATGCATTTGTACTTATGCAGGCCGTCTCGGTTGCCCGTACGATCCGCCCGCCAGCGGCAATCGCGGGTCGTGCCCCGCTGACGCGTCACAATGACGACGATGACGAACGCGATGAGCAGACCGATAACAATGTGCATCACCGACCTCAGATCATGAGGTGGCCGGCCAGCCCAAGGCCAAAGCCCAGCACCGCGCCGATCGGTGGCACACCACTGCGTTCAAGTGGCACCTGTGGGGCGATATCCTGAAACATGAGGTAAACAATACCACCAGCCGACAGCATCATTACACAACCGATCAGCGGATCGAACCCCGCGGGCATGGCAAGACCAATGTACGCACACAGCGGGCCGACCGGCACCATCGCGGCAAACAGCCAAAGCGATACCTGTGATCCAGCCGCATTCATCTCGCGCATCGCGTTGAAAGCTTCGGGAACATTCTGGAGCGCGATCAGCACAGCAACGAGGACAGCCGTAGACAGATCGGTGGAGACAAGTGCGCCAAGTGCCAACGCCTCTGGCGCATAATCCAGCATCATCGCAAGAAACTGGCCCAGTTTGCCGCCGGTTTTTGCGATACGCCGATCTACGAAGTAAAAGCCAGCGCCACCGACAAAAAAACACGCCAGCGCCAGCCATGCAGGTGTCCGCGCGCTGCCTTCAGGGATGAGTACGAGCGCTACCGCAGCAAGCAAAGCACCTGCCCCGAACGCCAGCACGCCGTGGCGCGCTTCGGTATTTGCCCAATCTGGCAGGAGGTTGAACCGCCAGAGCGCGAGGCATCCTCCAAGAGGTATGGAAGCACCGGCGAGCGTCGCCAGTGCCAAAGCCAGCCAGACCGCCTGGTCCATCAGGTCAAACGCGGCGCTCGACCATCATCTTCTTGATGTTGGCGATTGCCTCTGCCGGGTTCAGACCTTTCGGACAGGTCTTTGCACAATTCATAATCGTGTGGCAGCGATAAAGTTTGAACGGATCTTCCAGATCGTCGAGCCGTTCGCCTGTTGCCTCATCGCGGCTGTCAATGATCCAGCGGTAGGCGTGCAACAGCGCCGCAGGCCCGAGGTACCGGTCGCCGTTCCACCAGTAGGACGGGCAGGATGTCGAGCACGAAGCACACATCACACATTCATACAGACCGTCGAGCTTTTTGCGGTCTTCAATGGATTGCTTCCACTCCTTGGCGGGACGGTTTGTTTTGGTCTCGAGCCAAGGCATGATGCTGGCATGCTGGGCATAGAAGTGCGTCAGGTCCGGGATCAGGTCCTTGACCACCGGCATGTGCGGCAGCGGGTAGATTTTCACGTCCCCCGTGATCTCGTCCATGCCGTAGATACAGGCCAGTGTGTTGATCCCGTCGATGTTCATCGCGCACGAGCCGCAAATCCCTTCGCGGCACGAACGGCGGAACGTCAGCGTCGGGTCGATCTCGTTTTTGATTTTGATCAGCGCGTCGAGGATCATCGGCCCGCAAGTATCAAGATCGACAAAGTAGGTATCCACCTGCGGCGTTTTCCCGTCATCGGGGTTCCAGCGATAGATCTGGAATTTACGCAGATTGGTAGCCCCTTCCGGCTTCGGCCACGTCTTGCCCGTGGTGATCCGCGAATTCTTTGGGAGTGTCAGTTGAACCATATGTTCAGGTCTCCTGTGGGTTGGTCAAAAGCTCAGAACGTCTGCCGACGCCTGCCGCTTTGCGCACTCTTGGGTTTCGGGGCGCGCGAGGATCGTGCGCACGAGGTCTGCGGTGCCTGAATCGACGCCAACAACGGCATCAGAGGCCAGCGACTGAACGTCGCTTGCATCGGCGTTGTCCACGATGCAGTTGGTCAAAGGCGCGTAGAACGCTTTCGGCACCTGCGGAAAATAGACAGCGAGTGTTTCAGGAATAATCGTTTTTGCCGCGTCGCGACCGGCTTTGTCTGTCGCCGTTTGCACATCGGTGCAGGCGCTGAGTACGAAGCACAAAGGTATCAGGTATCGGATCATGCGTTTGCCCACCTTGTAAAAAGAATATCGAGATAGCGCGGGTGCGCCTTTTTGCCCGGTCCCGCACCGATCGTCATGACGTCGCGCATTTCCAGACCTGCACGCGCCAGCAGCGCCACAGCTTCTGACGGGGCTCCGACCCCATCGAACCGTGGGCTCACCGACATCTCGAGCGTGACGAAATCGCAGCGTTCCAAGGTTTCAGAAGCGCCGCGCAGGATGTCGAGTTCCGAGCCCTCGGTGTCTAGTTTGAGGCCAACCCGTCCCGGATAGGCCAAGGCTATCTCGTCGAGCGTCTTGACAGGGACCTCTATCTCTTCGGTTTTGATAAACGCCTGCGACAGCTTGTCCGTTCGGTGAAACAGGCTGGCCATGTCAGGTTCACGGCCCTTTTTCGAATAGGGCATCGTCAGCTTGGCTGTCCCCGCAGAGGCACCAAGCGCGGTTGCGTGAAAGTGAAACGTCTCAAGATGGTCTTTTTCGCGCACCATATCCGCGCATTCCTCACGCGGATCTATCAGCACGAAACGCGCCTGTGGAAAGCTTCGATAGAGCCAGGGCGTGCCAGAACCAACGCCCACGTCGATGATCACATCAGGAGAAAACCCGTGGCTTCGCATGTACGGCGCACGTGTCTTGATAGGGTGTACGGTCATCCCCTCATTGCGCAGCATTCTGCGAATGCTCTGCAACTCGGCGTTCATTGCAAAGGCCCCGCGTAAAAAGGCACGCAGATCAGCCGCACGGCGGCGTCTGGTCGCACGCCAGACGCGGGCAGCCCTTGCCGCCCGCGCCTGTTTTTATTACACGTAACCAATCGCTTCATGCGATGCGCCCCACCCCTACGGTGTTATTGCCCCTTGAGGCAGTACAGGTCACCGCGATGCATCGTGTTCGCCCAGTCAGGGCAACGATACGCGCCGCGTGTGACAACGCCGCTGTGTCCGGCACTGACTTTGCCGCCATAGTTCTGGTTGGTGACTGGCTCTGGTCCGGTGGCAGGCGCACAGCCTGCCAGAGCCACGGTTGCGACTGTCAGCGCGATGGCAATTGGTTTCATCATCAGAAGGTCCTTTTCTTAGGAGCAATTTTTTTCGGGTCAATCCCACCGTCATTATGACTTGTAAGTGGTTGTTCGTGAACACCTCTATAACCAAGTGATGCTTTGTTGCCTTTAAACCATATCAGAGAGTGCTTGCGCCAATTCTCGTCATCACGTTCCGGGAAGTCCTCATGCGCATGCGCACCGCGGCTTTCCTTGCGTGCCTCAGCTCCAACAATGGTGGCCACGGCGTTGGGGATCAGGTTCGCCAGTTCCAGCGTTTCCATCAAATCCGAGTTCCATACGAGGCTACGGTCAGTGACCCCGACATCGCTCCATTTGCCCGCGACTTCTTCCATCGCCTTCTTGCCTTCTGCCAGTGTCTCGTTGGCGCGGAAGACGGCGGCGTCTTTTTGCATTGTCTGCTGCATTTCAAGCCGCAGTTCGGCGGTTGGCATGTGCCCCTTGGCGTAGCGTGTGTTGTCGAACCGGTCCAAGGCTGCCTCGACAGATTTGATGTTCGGCGTTGGCACCGCGCTGTCCGGATTGACAATTTTACCCGCGCGGATCGCCGCTGCCCGGCCGAACACCACAAGGTCGATCAGCGAATTCGATCCCAAACGGTTCGCACCATGCACAGAGGCGCACCCGGCCTCGCCCACAGCCATCAAACCGGGCGAGACGCGATCCGGATCGTCAGCAGTAGGCGCCAGAACTTCGCCCCAGTAGTTTGTCGGGATGCCGCCCATGTTGTAGTGCACTGTCGGCAACACGGGAATGGGCTCTTTGTTTAGATTGACGCCGGCAAAAATCCGGGCGCTCTCCGAAATACCCGGCAAACGCAGCTTGAGCGTTTCCGGCGGCAGGTGATTGAGGTTCAGGTGAATGTGGTCACCGTTGGCCCCTACGCCACGCCCCTCGCGAATTTCCATCGTCATGCAGCGGGAAACATAGTCGCGCGGTGCAAGGTCTTTATACTGCGGCGCATAGCGCTCCATGAACCGTTCGCCTTCGGAATTCGTCAGATACCCGCCTTCGCCTCGGGCTCCTTCTGTTATCAGGCATCCCGCACCGTAAATCCCTGTGGGGTGGAATTGAACAAACTCCATATCCTGCAGCGGCAGACCCGCACGAGCGGTCATACCGCCACCATCACCGGTGCAGGTGTGCGCAGAAGTCGCCGAGAAATAGGCACGCCCGTAACCGCCCGTGGCCAGTACAACCATTTTGGAGGCAAAAAGATGCAGGGTGCCGTCGTCAAGCTTCCAGCACAGCACACCCTGACACACGCCTTCATCCGACATGATCAGGTCGATGGCGAAATACTCGATGTAGAACTCCGCGTTGTTCTTCAAAGACTGACCATAAAGCGTATGCAGAATGGCGTGACCGGTCCGGTCAGCGGCGGCGCAGGTACGCTGCACCGCAGGGCCTTCGCCAAACTCTGTTGTGTGGCCACCAAAGGGACGCTGGTAGATTTTGCCCTCTTCAGTGCGCGAGAAAGGCACACCGTAGTGCTCCAGCTCATAGACCGCTTTGGGGGCTTCGCGCGCCAGATATTCCATCGCATCCGTGTCACCAAGCCAGTCCGACCCCTTGACGGTGTCGTACATGTGCCACTGCCAGTTGTCCGGACCCATGTTCGACAACGAGGCCGCGATCCCGCCCTGCGCCGCAACAGTGTGCGAACGTGTCGGGAAAACCTTTGTGACACAGGCGGTGCGCAGCCCTTGTTCAGCCATGCCGAGGGTCGCACGCAACCCGGCTCCGCCAGCACCGACGACAACGACGTCGTATTCATGTGTCTCATATTCATATGCAGCCATGGATCAATCTCCCGGATGATGGTGCAAGGCGCGCTTGCCCGCGCCTGAATGATTTCTCAGAGGGCGAGGCGGACAATGGCGTAAAGCCCGACCGCCATGGCCGCGTAGCTGACGCAGGTCATCGCAACGATTGCGACTTTCTGCGACAGACCGTGAACATAGTCTTCGATCAGCGCCTGAACACCACCTGCAAAGTGCCTGAATGTCACAATGATCGTCAGTGCGGCGACAACAGCTGGGAACGGCCGCGCGAAATATGCCGTCACCTCTTCGTAGGATGCGCCAAGCATGGGGCCAAAGGTAAAGATAAACAGCGGGATCAGCACGAGCAGCGCGCCCGAACTGACGGTCATAGACCAGTGATGCTCGGTTCCGGACTTGGCCGAACCGAGGCCTGTGGCGCGTTTGCGGTCTGTCAGATATCTCATATTCCGGCTCCCTTACACGATCGCAATTGTAAGCAGCGTCAGGACAAACGACCCGCCGATTACCGCGTACCCGAGTTTGTAAGCTGTCTCCAGATCAAGCCCGATGCCCTGATCCCAGATCAGGTGACGGACACCTGCAAGGGTGTGATACCACAGCCCCCAAAGCGAAAGGGTCATTACCAGATCACCGAACCAGCTTGTCAGCACGCCGTCTGCATAAGCAAAATACTCTTCCGACGTTGCAGCCGCGAGGAACCACCACACGACCAGCAGCGACGAGATCAGCAGCGCATTGCCGGTGATCCGTGTGAGGATAGACGTGATGGACGTCAGTTGCGGGCGGTAGATCGTCAGATGCGGCGACAGAGGGCGATTGCCCCGATTGACATCAGCCATGGTAGATTCCTTTTGTTCCCTGCTCTCCTTTTTACGCCTTTTGCGGCATTTGTCACCTGTTCAGAGCGTGTAAAGGCGCGCCAAAACAGCGCGATACGGGCAAAAAAGCCACGTAAATGAGTTTTTGTGATCACACACAAATATTGCGTGATCACATTACTCAAAAGAACTGAGCTGCCGTGTCGTTTCGCGCTGCAGTTTGCGGCGTATCTGTTCCGGATAGTCCTCAAAACCGTTGGCTGTGATAACAAATGCGCCCTCTCCGACAATCAGGTTTTCGAAAAACCATGCGGTGAGATCATCATCATCGGTTTCGATTGCCAGCGCGTTTACCACCACGCCCTGCGACTTCAGCGCCGCGTGCCGGGTTGCCGGCAACACACCTTCATTGGAAATGCCGTCGCCCGAGACATCAATGACTTTGCGGCGGCACTGCGGAACCTCGACCAAAGCGGCCTCCGCTTCGATAAGTGCCTCTCCGATTGCGGTAGAGTAATTCCGCCAGACGCGCTTGTTCGTCCCAATTCGATCCGCCAGAACCAGCACATCACTATCGGCACGCATTTGCGTCCAAGGGATTGTGCGGCGCTGCCGGGTCGCACCAGTCCACTGGATCAGGGTCACCATTGCTTCCTGTTCGATCAAGGCGTCAACGACAATACCGTCCCGCAGAGCAGCGGCGAGCCCTTGCATCTGGATGTCATACTCGCGGCTGTCTACCGACCCCGATACATCCACAGCAAGTACCAGCGCCAGTTCGCAAGCGCGTGGCGCTGTAGCCGTCAAAGCGACGCAAAACAGAAGCAACCGAAGCAACATGCCGCCAGTCTATCGCCCTGCGGAGCGATTGCATCTGACAATTGCGACACTTAGCCGATCAAAGACAAAACAAAACCCGCACCCAACAACCCGCCGATCAGCAGGCTCAGCCGCCAAGGCGTCTGAACACCGGTTATTTCCTCGACGTTTCTCGGGATGAAATACCCACCGGCGGTAAAGGCCGTGCCGGCCAGCAACAGCGCCACCTGCGCCCAGAGCGCATCTTGCAGCACTGGGCCAAGCGACAGGGCGACGATCAAAAGCCCAAGAGAGAGCATCGCGCCCGCGAAAGCGCGGTAAACGGCAGTCAGGATCAGCGTTTGATAGGGTGTCAGCGCTGTGCCCTCTTTTTCCAGAATCAGCTTGTGGTAGGTCACCGGCACCGGCCCCTGACCGTATTTCATGGCTCCCAGAAAAAGCAGCACGGCTGCCAGGCAGTTGCAGACAAGAGCGGCAATTAACATCAAACAGTCCTTTCAACGCATCATGGCAGCAGGGTCGCGGCGGGCATCGGTTGATGTCGCAAAGCTGTTGCTATGTTGGCATCAGGGCCCAATAGTCGAGATCAAGCAAGACGTCCGGCAGGTATTTTCCGTCATCGTTGCGCAATTCGAACGGCGTGCCCCCTTTGGTTGCGACCAGCCTCAGTCGAATGGCCCCGACGCCGGGCGCGGTCGTTTCCGCCTTGTCCAACACCTCGGACCAAGCACGCACCGTATCGCCACTTGTGCACGGGTTGGCATGGGCACCACCATTCAGCCCGACAACCATCTGAGCATTGGCCAATCCATTAAACGACAGCGCCCGCGCCATGGAAATCACATGTCCACCATAGATCAGACGGGATCCATCCGGGCGCGCCGACGTGTCAAAGTGCACCTTGGCAGTGTTCTGCCACAGGCGCGTTGCCATCATGTGCTCGGCCTCCTCGATGGTCACACCGTCTACATGGTCGATCTTTTCGCCGACCTCATAGTCTCCCCAGCGATGTGGCTCCCCTGCCAGCGTGAAATCGTAATTACTGAAATCAAGCCCCTTGGGGATAACAAGGCTCGCCGGATCGACGGCTTTCGCCAGATCAGGAATAACAGCCGTCGGTGCCGCTGCATCCAGATCGCGCTTGCGCACCATGACCCACCGCACATAATCCATGACGACCTCGTCATGCTGGTTCAGCCCGGTGGTCCGGACCCAAACGACACCGGATTTACCGTTCGAGTTCTGTTTCAGCCCGATGACCTCTGAACGTGACCGCAACGTGTCACCGGGCCAGACTGGCATGCGCCAGCGTCCTTCCGCATACCCGAGATTGGCAACCGCATTCAGCGAAACGTCAGGCACGGTTTTGCCAAAAATGACGTGAAAAGCGATCATGTCGTCCAACGGGCTGAAGGGCAGCCCGCTGGCTTGTGCGAACTGATCCGACGAATAAAGCGCATGGCGCGCCGGATAAAGCATATGATAAAGCGCGCGCTCGCCCATCTTCACCGTTCGCGGCACAGCATGATCGATCACCTGTCCCACCGCATAGTCTTCGAAAAACCGGCCCGCATTCGTCTTGGTGGCCATCACTGCTCTCCCAGTTTTAGATCAGGGCTGTAGTCACCCGGCACGTCCTTGATCACCGCCTGCCCACAGCGCATGACACCGGCTGCGTGGTCCCACGTCTGGGTAGGTGTGCCGTAAAGCGCCCAGCCATTGTTCAGCGCAGCAGTCACCTTGTGACAAAAGGCCGAAGAGTCCTCTTCAGACAGGAAACGGTAAAGCTTCATGAGGCATCACTCTTCGTCAAGCGGGAAACGGCCATACGCCGGCCCAAGCGTGTATCAACGTGACCAGCGCGAACAACACCGCAGAGATAATCGCCAGCCGGATATACGTGGCGCGGCCCGCTGGTGCAGGCGGCGTCCACTCCGGCTCGGCCCGGTTGATGAGGATTACCGCACCCACTGCCCAGCCAAGCAGGCCCCCAAACAGGATGATCGAGGCCAGATCGCCATTCACCAGCAGGTGTGATGTCGCCCAAATCTTGAAAGCAGTAAGTTGCGGGTGGCGGATCTTGTACGCGGGCCACGCTTTGGCGCCCTTCGCAGCGCTGGACCCGAAAACCCAGAACGCCAGCAACATCAAGGTGTTATTGATATGCACCATAAAGCTTGGCGGCGACCAAACATGGATATAATCGACCGCCTTGTAGCCCATCACCATCAACACAATCGACGCAACAAGGGCTGCGGTCACAACACCCTGCCCCATGGCACCCAGATTGGCACGCGCCGCCGGCGCCAGTCGTTTGAAGTAATGTGCGAGGGTCCAAAGAAGAACGCCGGCTATCAGAAGAATCATGGCGGTTACTCCGCGTTAAGGGCTTCTATTGCGTCCCTTTTTGCCAGCGTTTCGCGCGCTGTTGCAACATGGAGATTTTCCACGATCCTGCCGTCGACCACCGCGACGGCCTGCCCTTGCGCGATTGCGGCATCATAGGCTGCAATCTGACGCTCCGCGAGTTCAACCTCAGCTTCGCTGGGTGCAAAGGCGGCATTGGCAATGTCGACCTGTGCCGGGTGGATCAGCGTTTTGCCGTCGAACCCCATGTCGCGCCCCTGCGCGCATTCCTCACGCAACCCTTCTTCATCCTTGAAAGCGTTAAAGACGCCATCGATGATAGCAATTCCTTCGGACTTGGCAGCCAGCAGGCAAAGCCCCAGACCCGCCATCAGCGGCAGACGGTCTGCCCGAAACCGCGTGTTCAGTTCCTTGGCCAGATCGTTTGTTCCCATAACAAGGCCTTCACACAGCCGGTGCGCCGCGATGGCCGGGGCCGCAATCATACCGCGAGGGTTTTCCATCATCGCCCAAAGCGGGATGTCTTTCGTGATCTGTGCAAGCGCGTCCAGATTCTCTGGGCCATCAACCTTTGGCAAAAGGATGGCGTCCGCCCCCATCTCCGCCGCCGCAGCCGCATCCCGAGACCCCCAATCGGTCTCCAAACCGTTAATGCGCACGATCTTCAGGCGCGCCCCGTATCCGCCTTCGGCCAGCGCGTCGGCCAGCGTTTGCCGTGCCGCGTCCTTTTCATCGGGGGCGACGGCATCCTCAAGATCAAAGATGATCGCATCCACTTGTAAACTCTTGGCCTTTTCAAGAGCACGCGGCTTTGAACCAGGAATATAAAGAACCGATCTCAAAGGGCGGGAGGTGGCTGTCATGGCGTTTTCCTTGAGCGTTTACGCATCGGCTGCGTTATAATGTTGCGCGCAAAGGGGCATTTTTTTAACGAAACTTCAAGGGGCATTCCGCCGCATCGCAGCAAATTTCAAATTGGAGATGATTGCGGGCGCGACGTTAACCATTATTTTAACCCTCACACCGATGCTGAGCCGGTCGCGCATCTCTGCACAGGCCACGGCGGGTTACCGCCAACAAGTGAAGTAGATCAGGGATCACGATTTGTTGGAACCGGGGCCGCCCCGGTCATCGCCGGGCAACCGGCTCGGCCAGATGACGACGGGCGCCGCCTTTGAAACGAAGGCAATTTGAGATGAAATGCTCTGTGAAAATCCTCCACCTTGGCGCGCTGACCGCCGCGGCGGCACTCTATATCGCATCCACAACAGACGCGGCCGCGCAGAACAATCGCAACTGCGCGCCCCGCGATGCCGTTGTCGACCGTCTGGCCGAGGGCTATGGCGAAACGCGCCAATCGGTCGGCCTTGGCGCGAACAACGCGGTGATCGAGGTCTTTGCGTCAGATAAAACCGGCACTTGGACAATTACGGTCACGACACCCAATGGCATGACATGCCTAATCGCCTCCGGTCAGTCGTACGAGACAGTCGCCGAAGTGCTGCCAACAAAGCAAAAAGACGTCTGAAAACCGCCGCGGGCCGCACGCGGCCCGTCGGACACATCCGGTCAGGTCAGGCCGTCCCAGATGAGTTTCACACCTGTCACGGACAGCAGCACATATGTTAATGCAAAGAACGCCCGTTCGGGAACCAACCGGTGCGCCTTAACCCCAAGCCATGCGCCCAATAGCGCAAAAGGGGCCAGTACCAGGTTTGCAATACCCGTCTGCCAGGTGAACATGCCCAGAAAAGCATAAGGCACGAATTTGGCGATGTTTACGATCCAGAACACCAAGACCGTGGTCGCCTGATACTGGGTCTTGGTCATCTGCTTGGATAACAAATACACCGCTGCAGGCGGCCCGCCTGCGTGGCTCACAAAGCTTGTGAATCCCGCGACAGTACCAGCCGCAAATCCCGCCCATCGCGGCAGCACCTCACCGGCTGGCCGGATCAGCTTTTGTTTGACGCCCAGTTGCCAGACAACAAAACCCAGCGAAATAGCACCAATCAATACCCGGAAAACATCCGGAGCAGCCACGCTGTACAAAGCCGCACCCAAGGCCACGCCCGGCACGCCGCCAAGGATCAAAAGCAAAGCCGCCTGCCGGTCCCATTTGCCCCAGTAGGGTTTCAGCGTGCTGACATCTATCAGCATCAACAATGGCAACATCACACCTAGCGCAAGCCCCGGCTCCACCACCAACGCCAAGATACTGGCGGACGCAAAAGCTGCGCCAGAGCCAAAGCCGCCCTTGGAGATTCCGGCAAAAATCACCGCCGGCCCTGCTATCAGAAAAAACATGGGATCAAGGTGCAACATGAGGCGCAGCATTGCCCCACGGGTCAGGCCTTGTCTAGCACACCCCCTGCGACGCGGCCCCGCACCTTTCCATGCCGCGCTTGCGAAATCTCCTTTCATTCGCTAGCACAGGCGCGACTTCAACCGAATGCGGAGCATCACTCACATGGCAAGACCCAAAATCGCACTGATCGGCGCAGGCCAGATCGGCGGCACGCTCGCTCACCTCGCTGCCCTGAAAGAACTGGGCGACGTTGTTCTTTTTGACATCGCCGAAGGCATCCCAGAAGGCAAGGCGCTCGACATCGCCGAAAGTGGCCCCTCCGCCAAATTCGACGCGAAAATGTCGGGCACCCAGTCCTACGAAGATATCGCGGGCGCCGATGTTTGCATCGTTACCGCCGGCGTTGCGCGCAAACCGGGCATGAGCCGCGACGACCTCTTGGGCATCAACCTCAAGGTCATGAAATCTGTCGGCGAAGGCATCGCCGCACACGCGCCAGACGCCTTTGTCATCTGCATCACCAACCCGCTCGACGCGATGGTCTGGGCATTGCGCGAATTCTCCGGCCTGCCCCACGAGAAGGTCTGCGGCATGGCGGGCGTGCTCGATTCAGCGCGCTTCCGCCACTTCCTCGCCGAGGAATTCGATGTCTCCATGAAAGACGTCACCGCCTTTGTTCTGGGCGGGCACGGCGACACAATGGTGCCTTTGGTCAGGTATTCGACTGTGGCAGGCATCCCGCTGCCTGATCTGGTCAAGATGGGCTGGACCACACAGGAAAAACTCGACGCGATCGTACAGCGGACCCGCGATGGCGGCGCCGAAATCGTCGGCCTGTTGAAAACCGGTTCTGCGTTCTACGCGCCTGCAACATCTGCCATCGAGATGGCCGAAAGCTACCTGAAAGATCAAAAGCGCGTACTGCCCTGCGCCGCTTATGTGGATGGCGCCTACGGTCTTGACGGGTTTTACGTCGGTGTGCCGACCGTGATTGGTGCAGGTGGCGTCGAACGGGTCGTCGAGATCGAAATGAACAAAGACGAGCAAGGGATGTTCGACAACTCCGTCACCGCGGTCAAAGGTCTGGTTGAGGCCTGCAAAGGCATCGACAGCTCTCTGTAAGCCTGACGCAACAAAATGAGAAACGGCGCCGGCTGACTTGTTCAGCCGGCGTTTTCTTTTGTGTAGGTGGCCGCGCCACCCTGCGCCCGCGCCCGCGCGATCAGTGCGATATCCGCGTCGTAAAACCTTTCGATGCGGGCACGCATATCAGCGCTCAATTCAATCGCGGCACTCTTTGACTTTTTGTCCCATACATCCCGATCCGCCGCTGATGTGCCCGATTGCATGTCGATCCAGTCAAACACCGGTGTTAGCCCGTCTTCGAGGTGAAACAACCGCATACCGGGTCGCAAAAAATCAACCTGCGGACGGATATGATTGTCCTGTGTCGCGGGGTTTTGCGCATGTTTGCTGAACATACGCTCGACCCAGACATCAAACGGCGGCACGCCCGCACGCCGGTCCGCCCTGTAGCGGTACTCGCTGATGAGGCGTGCGACCGGATCGCGCAACACCGCAAAGCTGCAATCGATAAAGGCGTCTGGGACAAGTGCTTGATGCACCGCCGCATCCATGTGCTGCGCTGAGGTCTTTGACCAGCCCAGCCTGCGGGGATAGCGCAGCGCAACGGCCCCTTTCCGGCTCAGATAGGTCTCAACACTCGACCCACCGGTCTTGGGAATATGGGCAAAGAACATCACGATCGTGCCAATTCTGGCGAGGGGCATGATGATTTCTCCGCTTCAGATTGACCCTGCGCCGCAGATTAGGGCAGTCTGCACGCCAGCACCAGAGCCGCGATAAGTCATGTGATTCTCGCCGCTTGCGGCCAGATTCCATTCGAAATTACTTTTGTGATCACACTTTTTCACGCTGTGATCACAAATTTTCGTTTTTCGGTGTCTTTTGTCGCAGTTCGTCAAAAACCCTTTTTCACAACGCCTCAGCGCGGGCAATAACGGTTCAAACGTAGCTGAACGGGACAATCGACATGAACATCCACGAATATCAAGCAAAAGCGCTGTTGCGCTCTTACGGCGCACCGGTTTCCGACGGGCGCGTTGTGCTCAAGGCCGAAGACGCAAAAACAGCCGCGGGTGCGCTTGACGGGCCATTGTGGGTGGTCAAGGCGCAGATCCACGCCGGCGGGCGCGGCAAAGGCAGCTTCAAAGAAGCGGACGCGGGTGAAAAAGGCGGTGTACGTCTGACGAAATCTGTCGAGGAAGCTTCCGAGGAAGCGAAAAAGATGCTGGGCCGCACGCTGGTCACGCATCAGACCGGCCCCGCGGGCAAGCAAGTCAACCGCATCTATATCGAAGACGGCTCAGGCATCGAAACAGAACTTTATCTGGCCCTGCTGGTAGACCGCCAGACCAGCCGAATTTCCTTTGTCTGCTCGACTGAAGGCGGCATGGACATCGAAGAGGTCGCAGCCGAAACACCGGAAAAAATCCTGAGCTTCTCAGTCGATCCCGCCACCGGGTATCAGGCTTATCACGGGCGCCGCATCGCGTTCATGCTCGGGCTGGAAGGCAAGCAGATCAAGCAATGCGTCGCGCTGATGGGCACGCTGTATAAAATGTTCATCGAAAAAGACATGGAGATGCTCGAAATCAACCCGCTGATCGTCACGGACAGCGGCGAGTTGAAATGCCTTGATGCCAAGATGGGCTTTGACGGCAACGCAGTCTACCGCCACCCTGACATCTCGGAATTGCGCGACGTGACCGAAGAAGACCCCAAAGAGCTTGAGGCGTCCAAATACGACCTCAACTACATCGCGCTCGATGGCGAGATCGGCTGCATGGTCAACGGTGCGGGGCTCGCAATGGCAACGATGGACATTATCAAGCTGTACGGCGCAGAGCCTGCAAACTTTCTTGACGTAGGCGGTGGCGCAACCAAGGAAAAAGTAACCGAAGCCTTCAAAATCATCACCTCCGACCCCAATGTCAAAGGCATTCTGGTCAACATCTTTGGCGGCATCATGCGCTGCGACGTCATCGCCGAAGGTGTGGTTGCTGCGGTAAAAGAAGTGGGCCTGAAAGTGCCGCTGGTCGTGCGTCTTGAGGGCACAAACGTGCAGCAGGGCAAGGATATCATCAACAACTCGGATGTTGATGTAATCGCCGCTGACGACCTCAAAGATGGTGCCCAGAAGATCGTAAAAGCGGTCAAGGGCTGATCCATTGCACCACCGCGACGCAGCAGAGCAGATGCTTTTGGCGACGGGAGGCGAAATGCCCGTGGCCAAGACACCTGCGCGCGCGTCGCGGGCGAAATTTCTGTGCGCGGGGCGCATGTTAATGCGCACCGCTGCGATGTCATGCCTGATACTTGCATCGCCAGCAGCGGCGCAGTCGCAAGCAGAGTTGTCCCGACTGTGGGATAATTTCATGCGGGTGTGCCCGCTAGTGCTGACCGACCCGAACGCCTATGTGCAGACGCTGGCGATACCGGGGCCGAACGGCGAACCGGTCGTGCATCAGTCCGCAGACGGCCGTGTGACCGAATTTGACACGACCATTTCAGGCGATTTCCATCACGCTGTGATTGTGGTGGTAGGCAAGCATCAGGAATTGGGATGCGGCTTTACCAGCAATCCGATGTCCGCCCTGAACGCGCAGTCGAACCCGGTGGATGGCAACCAGTTCTTTCAGCAAACCGTCGCCCGGTACGAAAATCTGGATATCTCGGGCGGCAAGGTGTCTAAACAGCTGTCGATCGGTCAGGGCCCTGTCGAGACCGACGATTACTACCAGTACTATGTCACCGGGCTTGTCCCCGATGTGGATACCGTGACGCAGGTGATTTTCGGACAAGGCTTTTACGCGCTTCACATGCACCGCTATATGATTGCAGAGGCCGCGCAATGATCCGCGCTGCTCTGATATCCGCGGGCCTTGCGGCCCCCGCCGTGGCCGGCGCGACAGCTGATCAGGCGATTGCGAGCTTTAATGCCGTCTGCTTCAAGGCCGGCCAGACGGCAGAACAGGCACGGGCACGCATGCAAGACCGCGACGGCACACCGCTGCCCTACCGCCTGACGTTCTGGGACAAAACGCTCGAGCCTGCCCCCGGCACGCCCATGGGGCTTGATCGCCACTGCGAGGTCAGCTTTCACGGCGACCACCGCGCAACGGCAATCGCCGCGCTCAAGGCACAGATGGCCAAGCCTCCGGTATTCGGGTTTGAGATTGACCTGCCAGCCACGCATCAGCGCGACGCGACAACCGGCTTTATTCAAGGGCGCGAACTGCTTCGTGGTCGCAAGGCGGTCGTGCAGGTCGGGGTGCGCCCCCGCGACGGTGCTGTTGAGACCTTCATGAATGTAGAGCGGCTGACCCCAGCCGCCTCGGCAGAATGAGCGGCGCCATGCAGGAAACCACAAGCGCCCAAACCGTGTATGTTGAGATGATCAATCTGGAACGTGATACAGAGCGGCGCGCGCATATGACCCGCGCACTGGCCGAAGCAAGCGTTGACGCCCACATGCCCGCGGCGTTTGACCTGCGCACGGCACCTGAGGGTGTGCTGGACAAATATACCAGCGCGGAAGGTCCGTGGGGGCAGTTGCCGGATCAGGATCGCGCCTGCACCATCAGCCACATGCGCAGCTGGCAGCGGTTTCTCGACAGTGATGCCACCCACTGCCTCATTCTCGAAGACGACATTCACATCTCGTCCGAACTGCATCTGTGGCTTGATGATCTTGGGTGGTGGCCCGAAGATGCAGATGTGGTCAAGATCGAACGCTGGCGCGGACGCGCGTTCAAGGTCCTGCTCCAGCGCCACAGCAACCACCTCGGCAGGCATATCTCGCGGCTTTTGTCGCGGCACGTCGGCGGCGCCGGATACATGCTGACCCGTACGGCAGCCCGGAAACTGATCGACAGCGCGCCTTACGGCATTGCGGTCGACAACCTGCTGTTCAATCAGAATGCCTCTGCGGTGGCGCGCAGCCTCAAGCTTTATCAGGTGCACCCCGCGCTTATCACACAGGGCAATGAGCCGCCCAACCGCCCGGCACCCACCGCACCGCGCCGGATCCGGCCAACAGGCTGGGCACTCGTGCGCCAAAAAGCCAAGCGCGGCTATTACGAGGTGGCCTACCCGCTCAGCAGCATTCTCAAACTGCTCGGCGGCCGGGCACAGATCAAAGCGGTGGATTACAAAGCGGAGGCAATGCAATGACCTCAGTTGCCGCTTCCACACCGCATAAGAACGGCGCAAGCCGCGCCTACGCTTATATCGGCGCCGCAATCACGCTTGCTATATTTGCCGGCCTGTCACTGACACCGGCCTCCTTCTACAAGCCGCTGATTTCCGAAGGCCGCCCGATCGAGTCACTTTCGACGGTGATGTACTTCGTCGCGGCCCTGCTCCTGCTGGCCCGCCTCCGGAGCCACTGGCCCTTTGTCGGTGTGCTGGTGTTTTTCGGCCTGCGCGAAATGGATATGGACAAGCGGCCCTTCACCGAAGGTCTTTTCAAATCACGGCAGTATCTCGGCGATACCGTCGATCTGCCAGAGAAACTTTTGTCTGCCGTCATCCTGATCCTGCTGATCACGATTGTGGTCGTTGCCATGAGGCGCGCAGTTGCCACGCTGCGCACCCGGGGCCTTGATGGCGTGTCGCTCTGCGTGCTGACCGGCCTCTTCCTTGGGTTTACGGCAAAGATGATGGACGGTCTGGGCCGTAAACTCGCGCCTTGGGGCATCGACGTGCCCACCCATATCGAAGACATCGCCACGCTGTACGAAGAGGTGGCGGAAATGGGAATGGCACTCTGCCTGCTCCTGGCCTGCGTGGCTGTTCTGCGCGCCGGACGTGAAAGAACGGAGGCCCCATGACAAACCCTCCATCCACATTGAAAAAACTGACACAGGCCGCAACCGTGGTGCTGGCGATTGGCGCACTGGCCGCCTGCGAGACGACCACGACCAGCCCCGACAGCGGGCCAGACACGTCAGGCAGCGCTCGCACGTCAGAGACGGCGACCGCCGCGGCTCCAAGCCCTGTCGTTCAATCCGGCAGCGGCCGCGTGCAGCGCGCCGCCGATGCGGCACCGGGAGAGCGGCCAGTGCCTGCCGCCCGCGCTGTGCAGTACTATTCGGCGCTGTGCGGACAGGCCGCCAACGGCCGCCGCGCGGTCGAAGCCGCCGCAGGGGCCAACGGTTTTGTTCAGAACACGAAAACGGGCACCTACTATCACCCGCAGGACAATCTTTCGGTGAAACTGACAGAAAACATCTGCTCGATGGTCTTTGCATCAGAATCGGCATCATCGTCGGTGCTGGCCTCTTTCAACGGGCTGAGCGGCACGCTGGCGACCACCCGCGCACGCGATCAGGGAATACGACAGGGCAAAAACTATTACAGCGCAGCACTGCCGCTTTGAACGGCGGGCTGCGGGCAATGCAATCAACGGGGCCACGCGCGCCCCAAAGGGACAGAACAGAAGAAAGGACGCCAGATGGCTGTACTGATAGACGAAAACACCAAGGTGATTTGCCAGGGCCTCACAGGATCGCAGGGTACCTTCCACACCGAACAGGCCATCGCATACGGCACCAAGATGGTGGGCGGCGTTACCCCCGGCAAGGGCGGCCAGACACATCTCGATCTGCCTGTCTTCAACTCCGTGCATGAGGCCAAGGCCAAGACCGAAGCGAATGCGAGCGTGATCTATGTCCCTCCCCCATTTGCAGCCGACTCGATCCTCGAAGCCATCGACGCAGAGATGGAACTGATCGTCTGCATCACCGAAGGCATCCCGGTGCTCGACATGATGAAAGTGCAACGCGCGCTCGAAGGTTCGGCAAGCCGCCTCATCGGCCCGAACTGCCCCGGTGTCATCACGCCGGACGCCTGCAAGATCGGCATCATGCCCGGCCACATCCACAAGCGTGGCTCCTGCGGTGTTGTCTCACGTTCCGGCACGCTCACCTACGAGGCGGTCAAGCAAACCACCGATCTGGGCTACGGCCAGTCCACTGCGGTTGGCATCGGCGGCGACCCGATCAAGGGCACCGAGCATATCGACGTGCTCGAAATGTTCCTCGCCGACCCCGAAACTGAATCCATCATCATGATCGGCGAAATCGGCGGCTCTGCCGAGGAGGATGCCGCTCAGTTTCTCGCCGATGAGAAAAAAGCAGGCCGCTGGAAGCCGACAGCAGGTTTCATCGCGGGCCGCACAGCGCCTCCCGGACGTCGCATGGGCCACGCGGGTGCCATCGTCGCGGGCGGCAAAGGCGGCGCCGAGGACAAGATCGAAGCCATGCGCGCCGCAGGCATCGTTGTGGCCGACAGCCCTGCGACCTTGGGCGAAGCAGTGCAGGAAGCCATTTCGAAAGGCTGATTTTGCTTAACGCGCCAACATATCACCACTGGAAGGCCCGAGGTACGATTCCTCGGGCTCTCCGGCGTGGCCGCCTGATGGCAGGAGGGCAATCATGACCTTCTCCCAAGCCGTCATCAGTTGCCTGCGCCAGTATTTCACCTTCTCCGGCCGTGCGCCGCGATCTGAATACTGGTGGTTTTTCCTGTTCTGCCTGCTGGGCGGCTTTGTTTTTGGCATTATCGAGGGCTTCATCAACGGTGCGACCCGCACCGAAGACGGCCCGACACTTTTGACAGGCGCATTCAACATTGCGACGTTCATCCCCAGCCTCGCGGTAGGCTGGCGACGGATGCACGATACCGGCCGTTCGGGGCTTTACCTGTTCTACCCGCTCTTTGCGATCATCGGATTTGCAACGTTCCTCGGCATGTTTGCCGGACCGGCCATCGAAGGCGGCGACTTCAGCCAGCTGTCCGGCGTTGTGGGCTTGGTGGCGATCATTGCGACGATCATCGTGATCGTCTCCCCCTTTATCGTGCTCTACTGGCTCACCCGCCCGTCTCAACCCGGCCCGAACCAATACGGACCCAACCCCTATGAGGTACCCCAATGACTGATCATCCCCAAAACGATCAATTCCACGCCTCGAGCTTCATGCAAGGGCATAACGCCGAATACCTCGAACAGATGTACGCGCGCTACGCCAACGATCCTGCAGCAGTCGACGAAGCATGGGCCGCGTTCTTCAAGGCCATGGGCGACGATGAAGTATCGGTCAAGCGCGAGGCCGAAGGACCAAGCTGGGCGCGCACAGACTGGCCCCCGCAACCCGCCGATGATCTTACCGCGGCGCTGACCGGCGAATGGGCGCCCGAGGCCGAGGTCAAAGCCGTCACCAAGGCGATCAAGGGCAAGGCGTCAGAGAAACAGGTTGAAATCACCGAAGAAGCCATCAAACGCGCCGTGCTCGACAGTATCCGCGCGCTGATGCTCATCCGTGCCTACCGGATCAGAGGCCATCTCGTGGCCGATCTTGACCCATTGGGCATGCGCCAGACGACACCGCACCCCGAGCTTGATCCGAAATCATACGGCTTTACCGAGGCCGACATGGACCGCCCGATCTTTATCGACAAGGTGCTGGGGCTCGAAATGGCCTCGATGCGCGAAATCATGGCGATTGTTCAGCGCACCTATTGCGGAACCTTCGCGCTGCAGTACATGCACATCTCAAACCCCGAAGAGGCGGGCTGGCTGAAAGAACGCATCGAAGGCATGGGCAAAGAGGTGCAGTTCACCCGCGAGGGCCGCAAGGCGATCCTGTCCAAGCTCGTCGAGGCCGAAGGTTTCGAAAAATTCCTGCACGTCAAATATATGGGCACCAAACGCTTTGGCCTTGATGGCGGCGAAAGCCTCGTGCCCGCCATGGAACAGATCATCAAGCGCGGCGGCGCATTGGGCGTGCGCGATATCGTGATCGGGATGCCGCACCGTGGCCGCCTGTCGGTTCTGGCAAACGTGATGGCAAAGCCCTACCGCGCGATTTTCAACGAATTTCAGGGCGGCAGCTTCAAACCCGAAGACGTGGACGGCTCGGGCGACGTGAAATACCACCTTGGCGCCTCATCCGACCGCGAATTTGATGGCAACTCGGTGCACCTGTCACTGACGGCGAACCCCTCTCACCTTGAGGCGGTAAATCCGGTCGTTCTGGGCAAGGCGCGCGCCAAACAGGACCAGAACAACGACGATCAGCGCACCAGCGTAATCCCGATCCTGCTACACGGGGACGCAGCCTTTGCCGGGCAAGGCGTCGTGGCAGAGTGTTTTGCCCTGTCGGGTCTGAAAGGCCACAAGACCGGCGGCACGATCCACATTGTTGTGAACAACCAGATCGGCTTTACCACGGCACCGCACTTCAGCCGCTCCAGCCCCTACCCCACAGATAACGCGCTGGTGGTCGAGGCGCCCATTTTCCACGTAAACGGCGACGATCCCGAAGCGGTAGTGCACGCGGCCAAAGTCGCCACCGAGTTCCGCCAGAAATTCCGCAAGGACGTGGTCATCGACATCTTCTGCTACCGCCGGTTCGGGCATAACGAAGGCGACGAGCCGATGTTCACCAACCCGATCATGTACAAAAAGATCAAGGGTCACAAAACCACCTTGAGCCTCTATACCGAACGGCTGGTCAAGGACGGGCTGATCCCCGAAGGCGAAATCGAGGACATGAAGGCGGCGTTTCAGGCCTACATGAACGAAGAGTTCGAAGCGGGCAAGGAATTCCGCCCGAACAAGGCCGACTGGCTCGACGGGAAGTGGTCCCACCTCGACAAGCAGAAACAGAAGTATCAGCGCGGCAAGACCGCCATCTCCAAGAAAACCATGGAAGAGATCGGCAACGCCCTGAGTACGGCACCCGAAGACTACCCGCTGCACAAAACCGTCGGGCGGCTTCTCGATGCGAAAAAGGCGATGTTTGCCAACGGCGAGGGCTTTGACTGGGCCACGGCAGAGGCACTGGCCTTTGGCTCGCTGCTGACCGAAGGCTACCCGGTCCGTCTGTCCGGTCAGGACAGCACGCGCGGCACCTTCAGCCAGCGCCACTCGGGTCTGGTGAATCAGAACACCGAAGAACGCTACTACCCGCTCAACAACATCAAATCCGGTCAGGCTCAGTACGAAGTCATCGACTCGATGCTGTCGGAATACGCGGTGCTCGGGTTCGAGTACGGATACTCCATGGCCGAACCGAACGCACTGACACTGTGGGAGGCGCAGTTCGGCGACTTTGCCAACGGTGCGCAGATCATGTTCGACCAGTTTGTCAGTTCGGGGGAAAGCAAATGGCTCCGGATGTCGGGCCTTGTCTGCCTCCTGCCGCACGGCTTCGAAGGTCAGGGGCCAGAGCACTCCTCGGCGCGGCTGGAACGGTTCCTGCAGATGTGCGGACAGGACAACTGGATCGTGGCCAACTGCACGACGCCGGCCAACTACTTCCACATCCTGCGCCGGCAAATCCACCGCAGCTTCCGCAAACCGCTGATCCTGATGACGCCGAAGTCGCTGTTGCGCCACAAGCTCGCGGTATCCAAGGCCGAGGAGTTCCAGACAGGTTCGTCGTTCCACCGCGTGCTTTGGGATGACGCACAGCAGGGCAATTCCGACACCAAACTGGTCGCAGACAGCAAGATCAAACGCGTGGTCATGTGCTCGGGCAAGGTCTATTTCGATCTGCTCGAAGAGCGGGACGCGCGCGGCATCGACGACATCTACCTGATGCGGGTCGAGCAATTCTACCCCTTCCCTGCACAATCCGCGGTCAAAGAGCTGGAACGCTTCAAGCAGGCCGAAGTGATCTGGTGTCAGGAGGAGCCAAAAAACCAAGGCGCCTGGACGTTCATCGAACCAAACCTCGAATGGGTTCTCAGCCGTATCAAAGCCAAGCATCCGCGCCCGCGTTACGTGGGCCGCGCCACATCCGCTTCGCCCGCCACGGGCCTGGCAAGCCAACACAAAGCACAGCAAGCCGCTCTCGTGAACGAAGCGCTTACGATTGAAGGGAAATAACTCATGACCACTGATGTACGCGTACCCACTCTGGGCGAGTCCGTGACCGAGGCGACCGTCGCCACATGGTTCAAAAAACCCGGCGAAACCGTCGCGGTGGACGAGATGCTGTGCGAGCTGGAAACCGACAAGGTGACGGTCGAGGTGCCTTCGCCGGTTGCCGGGCAACTGGCGGAAATCGTCGCAGCCGAAGGCGATACCGTGGGCGTTGATGCCCTGCTGGCCACGATCTCCGAAGGCGACGCCGGATCGGATGCAGCGCCCAAAGGGAAAGAAAGCGCCAAGGACGACGCCCCCGCTGCGGCAGCGCGCACCGGCAGCGGCGGTGGCGACGGGGCCGCTGTGGACGTGATGGTGCCTACCTTGGGCGAAAGCGTCACCGAGGCTACGGTCTCCACATGGTTCAAAGCCGTCGGCGATACCGTCGCGCAGGACGAAATGCTCTGTGAGTTGGAAACCGACAAGGTCTCCGTCGAGGTGCCCGCACCTGCCGCCGGAACGCTGACAGAAATCATCGCCGCCGAAGGCAGCACCGTGGCGGCAGGTGGCAAACTCGCGGTGATGACCTCGGGTGCCGGCGGTGCCACAGCACCTGCCGAGGCCGCCCCGGCAGACACACAATACACCACGCCAGCCGCGGGCACCGATGGTTCCATGGCAAAGGACATCGAAAACGCCCCTTCCGCGAAAAAGGCCATGGCCGAGGCGGGCCTCTCCGCCGATCAGGTCACCGGCTCGGGCCGCGACGGTCGCGTGATGAAGGAAGACGTGCAAGCCGCCATCGCCGCGGCAGGCTCAGCCGCCAAGGGTGCGACACCTGCACCGGCCGCTGCGCCACGTGCGCCCGTCTCTGCCGACGACGCCGCGCGCGAGGAACGTGTCAAAATGACCCGCCTGCGCCAGACCATCGCCAAACGTCTGAAAGACAGCCAGAACACAGCAGCCATGCTGACCACCTACAACGAGGTCGACATGACCGAGGTCATGGCGCTGCGCAACGAATACAAAGACCTGTTCCTGAAAAAACACGGCGTGAAACTGGGCTTCATGTCCTTCTTCACCAAGGCCTGCTGCCACGCGCTTAAAGAAGTGCCCGAGGTGAACGCCGAAATCGACGGAACGGACATCGTATACAAGAACTTCGTGCACATGGGCATCGCCGCGGGCACGCCAACAGGCCTTGTGGTGCCGGTCATTCGCGACGCCGACAGCATGTCGTTCCACGCCATCGAACAGGCTATTGCCGAAAAAGGCGCACGCGCGCGCGATGGCAAACTCAGCATGGCCGAAATGCAGGGCGGCACCTTCACCATCTCAAACGGCGGGGTCTACGGCTCGCTGATGAGCTCGCCCATCCTCAACCCGCCCCAGTCGGGCATCCTCGGGATGCACAAGATCCAAGACCGCCCCATGGCGATCAACGGCAAGGTCGAAATCCGCCCGATGATGTATCTGGCGCTTTCCTACGATCACCGCATCGTCGATGGCAAAGGGGCCGTGACATTCCTCGTCCGCGTCAAGGAAGCACTCGAAGATCCGCGCCGCCTGCTGATGGACTTGTAAGCTGATCCGGCCGGGTCCAATGGGGCGGCGCGCAGTCAACCCTGCGGGCCTGCCTCAAGGCCTACCGCCTGCCGCCAGACCGCAACAAACGCCGCATACTGCAACCGTGAAACAGAAAAGTGAGTAAGACATGACCGAAATCACCATCCTTGTTCTTTACGGCTTCCTGGTCATCATTACGCTGCTGATGCAGGCCACAGGAGCCATGACCCAGCTTGGCATGGGCTACCTGCTCTCCAGCCGGGATGAAAACCGCACGGTCTCCGGTATCGCCGGACGCCTCGAGCGGGCGCTGAACAACTCCATCACCGCGATGGTGCTCTTCGCCCCCGCCGTACTGCTGATCATCGTCACCGAAAGCTCGACGCCGCAGACCGTTCTGGCTTGTCAGGCCTTTCTGATCGCCCGACTGGTGTACCTGCCCGCTTACGCCTTCAAGCTGACCGGCATACGTAGTCTGGCGTGGACGGTCGGGCTGCTGTCTACCGCACTGCTCTACTTTCTGGCACTCTGATGCCGGACGCGTTGACATTGCGCACCTGCAATAAGGCCCGCCGCGCCTTTGCCTGGCCGGACCTGACATGACACCAGAGCTTACCGCACTGACAATGGCCGCATTGCTTCAGGTCGCGCAGTTCGCCGCATATTCGGTCACCGCCAACCGGCAGGTCGGCCCGAAAAAGGCGATGGGGCCGCGCGATGAGCCTGTGCATCTTTCCGGCACGGCAGGGCGGCTTCAACGCGCGATGAACAACCACTTCGAGGGGCTGATCCTGTTTACCATCGCCTGTGTTGTCATCGCGCAGTCTGGCCAGTCGACCGGCTTCACAACTGCCTGCGCGTGGGTCTATCTCGCGGCGCGCGTGGCCTACGTCCCCGCCTATGTGCTGGGCCTCGCACCCTGGCGATCGGTTATCTGGCTGGTCGGCTTCGGTGCGACAGTGCTCATGTTAATCGCCGGACTGGTTTGATGTCTCATTCTTACCAGTCTCCAAACCCACCGCGCGCTGCGCACCGACGAATTACCGACGTAACACCGACGCGATACAGACGCGCTCTGAACGTCCTGAACTAGAGGAAACACACCATGGCAAGCTACGACGTCATCATCATCGGTTCCGGCCCCGGCGGCTATGTCTGCGCGATCCGCTGCGCGCAACTTGGCCTGAAAACTGCCTGCGTCGAGGGGCGCGAGACACTGGGCGGGACCTGTCTGAATGTCGGCTGCATCCCCTCCAAGGCGCTGCTGCATGCCTCGCACATGCTGCACGAAGCCGAACACAATTTCGCAGCCATGGGCCTCAAGGGCAAAAGCCCCTCCGTCGATTGGAAGCAAATGCTTTCCTACAAGGAAGATACCATTGGCCAAAACACCAAAGGCATCGAATTTCTGTTCAAAAAGAACAAGATAGACTGGCTCAAGGGATGGGGCTCCATCCCCGAAAGAGGCAAGGTCAAAGTCGGTGACGAGGTGCATGACGCCAAGAACATCATCATCGCCTCCGGCTCGGAGCCGGCGTCTCTGCCGGGTGTCGAGGTCGATGAAAAGGTTGTCGTCACCTCCACCGGTGCGCTGGAACTGGGCAAGGTGCCCAAAAAGATGGTGGTCATCGGCGCCGGTGTGATCGGTCTTGAGCTTGGGTCGGTTTACAAACGTCTGGGCTCCGAAGTGACCGTGGTGGAATTCCTCGACGTAATCACCCCGGGCATGGACGGCGAAGTACAAAAGACCTTCCAAAGAACGCTGAAGAAACAAGGCCTTGAGTTCATCATGGGCGCGGCGGTGCAAAAAACCGAAAGCACCAAGACAAAGGCCAAAGTGCACTACAAACTGCGCAAGGATGACAGCGAGCACGTGCTGGACGCAGATGTCGTTCTGGTCGCCACCGGGCGCAAACCCTTTACCGAAGGGCTGGGGCTTGACGCATTGGGCATAAAGATGTCCCCGCGGGGACAGATCGAAGTAAACGACAAGTGGGAAACCAATGTGCCGGGCGTCTATGCCATTGGCGACGTGATCGACGGGCCGATGCTGGCGCACAAGGCCGAAGACGAGGGCATGGCTGCGGCCGAACAGGTGGCGGGCAAGCACGGTCACGTGAATTACGGTGTGATCCCCGGCGTCATCTATACCCACCCGGAGGTGGCCAACGTCGGTGCCACCGAAGAATCGCTGAAAGAGGCCAGCCACGACTACAAGGTCGGCAAGTTCAGTTTTATGGGGAATGGCCGGGCCAAAGCCAACTTTGCGGCCGACGGCTTCGTGAAAATCCTTGCGGACAAAAGCACAGACCGCATTCTCGGGGCACATATCATCGGGCCTGCGGCGGGAGATCTCATCCATGAAATCTGCGTCGCCATGGAATTCGGGGCATCCGCCGAAGATCTGGCGATGACCTGCCATGCGCACCCGACCTATTCCGAGGCCGTACGCGAAGCCGCTCTGGCCTGTGGCGACGGGCCGATCCACAGCTAGGCGGCATCGGCTTGCCCTGCGGTCAGCGTCGGCCGCCGGGCAGCGCCTTTCCTACCACATGGTCTTGGCGGCGCGCGGACCCCACGCGTCGTCATAGGGCTTGCCGCCCTCTTCTCCGTCGGTCATCTCTGCCAGAATTTCGCCGGCAGTCGGCAACGTCTCGGCAACGTCGGAGGACTGCGTCCACAGACCTGAACGCATCAACGCCCGCGCACACTGCGTATAAATTTCGTGGATCGAGACAACGACGACCGTTGCGGGCATGCGGCCCTGCTTTTCAAAGCTCGCGCGCAACTCCGGATCGGTGCGCAGTTGCGCGCGCCCGTTCACCCGCACCACGTTGTTTGACGCAGGCACCATGAACATCAGCGACACCCGCCCGTCTTCTACGATATTACGCAGCGAATCCAACCGGTTATTCCCCCGCCAGTCCGGCAGCGCCAGTGTGGAGGGGTCGATTTCACGCACCACAGGGCCGTCATCGCCGCGCGGGCTACCGTCTGTGCCCTGCGGTCCGACGGTGCTGAGAACACAAAACTTCGACGCCATGATCCACTCTCGGTACAGCGGCGTCAATCGGCGTGCCACCTTGCGCAGCGACGGCGCACCCGGCGTGCCGTACAGCGCCTCAAGCGCGGCAATCGTCTCAACCCTGTCGGTCATCCGCCACACCTGTAAATCCAGCCTCGGCCATCAATGCGTCAGACCGGCTCTCTACCGTTTGCTCCAGTTCGGCCATAAACACATCACGCGGCACGCCCGGTGCAATGGCCGGCAGAAACTCCACAACGGCAGTTCCCGGCTTGCGCAGTAACCCGTGTTTTGGCCACAGCACGCCTACGTTGGTCGCGACCGGCACACAAGGCTGACCAAGTTGTTCGTAAAGCACACCGGTGCCGACCTTGTAGGGCATCTTGGCCCCCGGTGCGACACGGGTGCCTTGTGAATAGATGATCAGTTGTCCGGGCTCGATCCGCCCTGCTTCGACGTCCTCTATCATCTTGGAAATGGCTTTGCCACGCTTGCCCCTGTCGACCGGAATACACCCAAGACTGCGGGCGTAATTTCCGATCACCGGCATCCACAGGATTTCCTTTTTCATGATGAACTTGCCGGCCGGCAGCGCGGTAAAGATCATCATGATATCCAGAAACGACTGGTGCTTTGCCGCGATCACCACTTCTCCCTCTGGCACGTCGCCGCGCACCTCGCAGCGCATGCCGACCATCCACCGGGCCGTCCAGAACACATACCGGGAATACGTCTTGCACGCCGCATAAGCGCCACGCCTGCTAAACAGGGCCCATGGCGCAAAGGCGATCCCGATAAGCGGCATGGCGACATACATCTGAGCGATGAAGACAATCGATCGCAGGTATTGCAGCATTATCCCAAACCTCCCAACGCGCGATACGCAGCCCAGCGTGTCGCGGCAAACGCGGTGATGCCCGCCAAAAGCGGGATGAACAGCGGCAAAAGCCACTCGGCCCCGACAAACCCCGCGCCGGTGAGAAAGCCCGCCCGGTCTGCTGCACCCGGCAGCGAGCGGACGATCACCATCCCGAGTGCGGTGCCAACCGCCGCCCCGCCCAAGGCACGCAACGTAAACCGCCGCACAAAGGCCCGCGCGATAAAGTGATCGGTTGCCCCCACCAGCCGCAGCACCGCAATCACCTGCGCGTTGGCCGCAAGCGACGATTGCGCAGCCAGCGTCACCATCGCCGCCGTGCTCAACCCGAGCAAAAGGGCAGACACCCAGCCCAACGACCGCAGCCGGTTGGCCGCGGCAACAAGCGGGCCGCGCCACGCATCATGGGTGTCGAGTGCCGCCGCGGGCACCTCCGCCGCCAGCCTCAGCCGCAGCCCTTCCGCGTCAAAGCCGGTATCTTCATGGATCACTTCTACCAGCTGCGGCACAGGCAACGCCGCAAGGTCGAAATCGGCACCAAACCACGGGGCCAACAGCTCTTGCTGCTCGTCGGGTGTCAATGCACGCGCAAAGGCGACACCCGCGGTCGATTCCAGAATGCGCATCACCAGATCGGTCTGCGCTGCGCGTTCCTCTGCGGGGGCCGTAATGCGGATGGTTGAGGTATTGGCCAATTCCGCTTCCCAGCTTGTTGCCAACCGGCCTGAGGCTACTGCCAGCGCCATCGCAAAAACGGCCAGAAATGCCATCGCTGCCGCTGCAAAAATCGTCAGCCGGGCCGTGAACCCGGAGGGCGGCACCACCCGATCCGCATTGGGATCCGGGCGCAGTGTCGATGTCAGCGAATTTATAAAGTTCATAGATCCGCTCCTGCCAGTTGCACCCGCCCGTTGGCAATGCGCAGAACCCGCGCCTGTACGTGGGTCTTGGCGGCGCGAATGAGGCTCAGATCGTGCGTGGCGATCAACACGGTCTTGCCCATCTTGTTCAACTCGACCAGCAAACGCAGCAGACGCTGCGACATCTCCCAGTCCACGTTGCCGGTAGGTTCGTCAGCAATCACGACATCGGGCGACATGATGACGCCGCGCGCAAGTGCAGCGCGCTGGCGCTCCCCCCCGGACAGTTCCGGCGGCAGCGCGTGCGCCCGATGCGTCAACCCGACCCACCCCATCAGCTCTGCCAGATCCTCACGCGCGTCGTCCAGACTGCGCCCGGACGCGCTGAGCGGCAAGGCAATGTTTTCGAAGACCGGCAAGTGGTCGAGAAACTGGCAGTCCTGATGGACCACACCGACACGGCGACGCAGCGCCGCCATGGCATCGCGGTCAAGCGTTGAAAGGTCTTCGCCAAAGGCGCTGACCTGCCCTTGGGTCGGCGTCAACGCGCCGTAGCACAGCTTGAGCAACGTAGTCTTACCCGCGCCCGAGGGTCCGGTCAGAAAGTGAAACGACCCGGGCGTCAGGTCCAGCGAGATATCCGTGAACAGGGCCTCGCCACTGTAGCTGTAGGCGACAGCGTTCAGCTCGATCATGATGCCTCCGATTTTTTTGCTTCGGGCTGTTTTGCCCTAGCGCCGGTCTGGTTTCAATGCATCACTTGCAGCTTTGTGGTCAGTTAACACTTTTCGCGCAGAGTGCTTCGCCATATGATCGCCGAAAAAGAAACCCTTGGGGCAACGAAGCAGCAGGATCCATAATGCGATTGATCTGTCCGAATTGCGATGCGCAATACGAAGTACCGGAAGACGTAATGCCGCCCGAGGGGCGCGACGTGCAGTGTTCGAACTGCGGCCAGACATGGTTTCAGGATCATCCCGATGCTCTTGTGGCGCGCGATGTCGCCTGGTCGGAAGAAGACCTCGAAGACGAAGAGATCATCCGCCCGGAGGACCTCGCTGATCCGGAACCCGAACCGGAGCCGGAACCTGCCCTTGATCCGGTGGCGGACGTGCCCACGTTCGAACCGGACGGACCGCCCCCGCGCCCAAGGCGTGATCTGGACCCGTCAGTGGCAGACGTGCTGCGCGAAGAGGCAGAACGCGAAGCCCGCGCACGGCAGTCAGAATCAACCGCAATGGAAAGCCAGCCTGATCTGGGGCTGATCGAAGAAAGCGGCGAAGAAGCGGACAAGCGCGCGCAGGAAGCGCGCGACCGGATGGCCCGCATGCGCGGTGAACCCACTGAGAGCGAGAGCGCCGCCGCGGCCGCAGCAGCGCTTGGCTCGCGCCGCGATCTGTTGCCGGATATCGAAGAGATCAATTCGACGCTGCGCTCGAACAGTGCGCGTTCTCCGGGGACAGACCCGGGCCAGACCGCGCAGATCGAAGTGCAGGAAAAGCGCAGTTCGCGGCGGGGTTTCATCCTGACCATCGCGCTTATTGCAGTGCTGGCGCTGCTCTACACCTATGCCCCCCAACTGGCAGAGGCTGTACCCGCGCTGGAGCCTGTTCTGACGGGGTACGTGGCAATGATCGACAGCTGGCGTATGTGGCTGGACGCGCAGATTTCGTCGCTGCTCAGTTGGCTTGACGCAGCAGCAGCCTCCTCCAACGGTCAGTAAAGCTTTTCGCTGCTAGAAACGGTCGAGCAGCCGGTCAAGGTAATTGCGTTCGACCTCGGGCCGGTCAACCTCGCCAGAACGGCGGCGAATCTCGTCCAGCAGCTCTTGTGCGCGGCCATAGGCATCTTCGTTGAGCGCCAGCGGGCTGTCATCGCCCTGCGTGCCCGAATTGCCGGATTCGCGCCCCAGCGGGTCGCGGCTGTCGGCGCGGCGGTCTGATTCTTGCTGGCCCTGCCCTGGCTGCGCGTTTTGCCGCTGCTCTGACATCATCTCGCCCAAGGCACGCATGCCTTCGCGCAGCGCTTCCATCGCTTGACCCTGATTGTCGATTGCCTCGGCAAGGTCATTCTGGCGCAACGCATCTTCGGCACCGTCCATGGCCCGTCCGGCCCGGTCGAGTGCATCGCGCGCGGCGTCGCCCTCGGGGGTGCCGGCACCCGGCAGATTGCCCTGCTGACGACGCAACTCTTCGCGCAGGGCGCGCTGACGATCAGCGATGCTGCCGTCGGCACCGCCCTGTTCGCTGCCCTGACCTTGTTGCTGCTGACCACCGTTCGGGGCTTGCCCCTGCTGGCTGCCCTGTCCCTGGCCGGGTGTTTGCCCTTCATGCTGCTGGCCACGTCCCTGACCACCATTGCGGCCCTCGTTGCCCTGATTTTCGCCAGTTTGCGCATTCGGGTCGAATTGCTCCTGCAAATCGCGGAAAGCCTGATCGCTCAGCCCCTGCTGCTCGCGCAAGGTCTCTGACAGCCCCTCCATGGCCTGCTCGCCGGGGCTTTGACCGCCCTGACCCTGCTGACCTTGCGTGACACGCATGTTCTCCATCATCTGCTGAAGCTCTTGCAGCGCCTGCTGTGCTTCGGCCATCCGGCCCTGCTCCATCAGTTCCTGAATGCGATCCATCATGCGCTGCAGATCGTCCTGCGTCAGTTGCTGCCCGTTTTGCGGCGCGCCCTCCTGCTGGTCTCCGTTCTGCTGGTCGCGCTGCGCCTGCCGCGAGAGTTGCTCAAGGTAGTCCTCGGTCGCCCGCCGCAGCTCGCGCATCAGCTCGGCAATCTCCTCGTCCGTCGCGCCGTTTTTGATCGCCTCGTTCAGCCGCTCCTGCGCGCGGCGCATCCGCTCTGCCGCGTCCGCCAGATCGCCATCCTCCAGCAGCAACGCAAGATCCCAGAGATCCGCCGCAAGCGCGTCCCGCTTCTCGTCGCTCATGCCGTGTTTGGCATGAAATTCCAGCGCCGTAACGATCCGGCGCAAACGCAACGCATCGGTCTCCTTGCGAAACACATCCTCGGGCACGTAGGACACCGCACGCATCACCTGCGCGATCATCGGGCTGTTGGCCCGCGACCACAAAAGATCCCGCCGCGCCTCGATGATCGCCGCCGCCAGCGGGTCAAAGAACCGCCGTCCCGGCAGCACCATCGCACGCGGTTCGGTCACGAATTGCTGCTCCGCCCCGTCCAGCGCCGAAAGCCGCGCAAGCACAGGCAGGTTTGCCCACGGGTGCTGCGAAAAGTCTTCGATAAGGTTTTCTTCAAACTCAGCCCGATCACCCGCGATCGGCATCGGCAGAGGCACCACGAGATCGGGGCGCGCCTCGGGATCAATCGTCAACCCGTACCGCCGGTCGACGGCAACCAGATCAACCGTGAACTGCGCTTCACCCGCCTCAACGCCGTAGTCATCACGCGCCTCAAAGGGCAGCGTCATCTCGCCCATGGCCGAGGCATCGGGGTTCGACAGTATCGCGATCTCGGGCGCGCTGTCGGGGATCACGTCGATCTGCCACGAACGCCCGCCTGGACCGTTGATGGTAATTTCGCCACTTTGCACCACGGTAAAGTCCTGCGCCGGGTCCGACGCGGCGGTGACCTCCGTACGCCCCGAGACGGTCTCGGAAAGGGTCAGCGCGCCCACTTCGCCGTACATACGCACCGTGATGAGGCTGCCCGCCGGAACCGAAAGCGGGCCTTCGGGAATATCATTGAGATAGATGGTGGGCTTGCGGGTGTAGCGCGGGCTTTCCGCCCAGCCTTCCCAGACCGGCCCGCTTGCCAAACCGCCGCCGCCGGGGGTCATCTCGGCCACCGATCCGACGCGCCAGATCGATCCGAACAGCAGCGCTATGCCAAACAGCATCACCGCCAGATAACGCAAGGCATAAGGGTCGCGCGAAGAAATCCGCAAGTCAGCGGGGACAGCGTTTGCTTCCGCGGCCCGCTTGGCCATCCGTGCCTTGTGCGCCCGCCAGACCGCAGCCGAAGTTTCATCTTCCGCGCCGATTGCCTGCGTGTCGAGAAGTGCCGTCAGAGGCCGCCCCGGTAGGCTGGCATCCAGCCGTGCCATGGCCTGCGCCCGCGTCGGCACGCGAAAATGAAGAAACGCGTAGATCAGCGCTGCCACGCCGGCAAAGCTTGCAACCACCACGGCGGTCCAGACCACCTCGACCACCACGCTGTCCTGCAGACCCAGCATCAACGCCGCCAGAACCAGCAGCACCACCGTCATCAGCGGCCAAAGGCTCTGAACAAGTTTCTCGGCGAACATCCCCCCCCAGGTCAGACGCAAGGGCCATCGCACCGCTTTCAGGGTGCGTTCCGCATCGGCCTTGGAAAATGTCGCCATATTCACTGCTCCGCCTTGGGGGGCTCTGGCGCGCGCGTCACATCAGAGCCATTCAGGAATGGTATCTCGATTTATCATTTCGTCAAAGGTCGGACGTCGGCGGATAACCGCAAATTGATCGTCTTTCACCAAAACCTCCGGAATAAGAGGCCGCGAATTGTATTCACTGCTCATTACCGCGCCATATGCGCCTGCAGAACGAAAGGCGACAAGTGCCCCTGCGGTCACGGGCGGCATCATCCGCTCCTTGGCAAAGGTGTCACCAGATTCGCAGACCGGTCCGACAATATCGAACTTGACCGGCTCGGTACCGGGTGCCGGCTCCACCACCGGGATAATATCGTGATACGCTTCATACATGGCCGGTCGGATCAGATCGTTCATGGCGCCGTCGATGATCAGGAAATCCCGACCTTCGCCAGACTTCACATAGATTACTTCAGAAACCATTAACCCGGCGTTGCCAGCGATCAGCCGGCCCGGTTCGATTTCGATCTCGCAGTCGAGGTGACCCAGCGTGCGCTTGACCATGGCGCCGTAATCCATCGGCAGGGGCGGAGCCTGATTGTCGCGCGCATAGGGAATGCCCAGCCCGCCGCCCAGATCGAGCCGCCGGATGGTGTGCCCGTCCGCCCGCAGCATTTCCGTCAGTTCGGCCACTTTCTGATAGGCCAGTTCAAATGGCGCCAGATCGGTAAGCTGGCTGCCAATGTGCACGTCGATCCCCACAACTTCGAGCCCCTTCATCGACGCCGCCAGCGCATAGACCTCGCGGGCGCGCGAAATCGGGATCCCGAATTTGTTCTCCGACTTGCCGGTGGCGATCTTGGCGTGGGTTTTGGCGTCCACATCCGGATTGACGCGAATGGTGATCGGCGCGGTCACCCCCATGGCAAGCGCGGTTTCATTCAACACATGCATTTCCGGCTCGGATTCGACGTTGAACTGGCGGATGCCGCCCTCCAGCGCAAGCCGTATCTCTGCCGCGGTTTTGCCCACGCCGGAAAAGACGATGCGCTCGCCCGGCACGCCCGCGGCCTTCGCGCGCATGTACTCTCCACCGGAAACCACATCCATGCCGGCACCGGCCTGCGCCAGCGTTTTCAGGATCGCCTGATTGGAAGCCGCCTTCATCGCATAGCAGACAAGGTGATCGGTGCCTGTCAGTGCTTCGTCGAAAAGCTGGTAGTGGCGCAGCAGCGTCGCGGTCGAGTAGACGTAAAACGGCGTGCCCACGGCGGCGGCAATCTCGGCAACCGGCACGTCTTCGGCGTGCAAGGCACCGTTTTTATAAAGAAAATGATCCATCCGCAGGCTCCGACAGGAAAGACAAGTTGCGCGTCAATAACCGGAAGTGCGGCGCGCTTCAATCACCCCCGGCGATGGCAGGTCAGGCCGGTTTGCTGCGCAGAAAAAGATACAAGGGCAAGCCGCAGCTTACGCCGATGCAAAAGGTCGCGGGAATGGCGATCAGACCGATCCAGCGGCGGGCCTGAATGCTTTCGACAAGACACCAGATGGTCAGGGCAATGGCGGCAATCGTCAGATCCCACACGAGCCCATGCGTAGAGGCATTGACGTACCATGCGTCGATCAGTCCGGACAGACCTGTGCCCGTCTCCTGCATGTAAGAGATGAAATAATACATCGGATGGATGGCGCCCCAAATGGCCAGCGCCAGAAATACCATTCGCATCGGCATCATGGCCTCAGCCTCCTTTTACGACACCCACACGAGCTTCTCCGGTGATGCTGATCCCGTTTTGCGGGGGCGATGCGGCAGGCGGTTCGGATGTGGTGCGGGACGTCCCGTTACCGGTGCATGCAGATAGCGCGCCAAATGCGAAAACAATGGCGAAAACGCGTACTACCACCATGATCCCCGCCCGATATTGACGGACCACCACCCCTGTGACACGCCGATCGAGGGATAAATCCCGTTGTTCGAAATTGTGACCCCGCCGGTCACCTGCGGTGGCGGTGCAGGTTGCGTCGGCTCAGGCGGCACCGGTTCTCCGTCAACGCCGCAAGCGGCGACACCAGCCATCAAAACCAACGCAAGAACAACACGGATCACGACACTATTTCCTTCCAGCGGGCAACCTGCTCGCGGACGCGAAGAGGTGCAGTACCTCCATAAGATATGCGACTATTGACCGAATTTTCTACCCCGAGCACGTCAAATACCGCCTCGGTGATGCCTTTGTGGGCCGATTGCATGTCGGATAGCGACAAATCTGGCAGGTCACAGCCCTTGCTTTCTGCCAGTGCCACAAGGCTGCCGGTGACGTGGTGTGCGTCGCGAAACGGCAACCCAAGCACACGGACCAGCCAGTCTGCCAGATCGGTTGCTGTCGAAAATCCAGAGCCGGCAGCAGCGGCAAGGCTGTCGCGGTTCGCAGTCATGTCGCTGACCATCCCGGTCATCGCCGCAAGCGCCAGCATCAGGTTATCCGCCGCGTCAAAGACCTGTTCCTTGTCTTCCTGCATGTCCTTTGAATACGCAAGCGGCAGCCCCTTCATCACCATCATCAGCGCCGTGTTCGCGCCAAAGATGCGCCCGACCTTGGCGCGGATCAGTTCTGCTGCGTCCGGGTTTTTCTTCTGCGGCATGATCGACGAACCGGTCGAGAACCGGTCTGACAGGGTCACAAAACGGAACTGCGCCGAAGACCAGATCACCAACTCTTCGGCAAACCGGCTGAGGTGCACCGCGCAGATGCTCGCCACGCCCAGAAACTCGAGAGCAAAATCCCGATCCGATACGGCATCGAGCGAGTTTGCCGCCGGCGAATCAAAGCCCAGCGCTTCGGCGGTCATGTGCCGGTCGATGGGGAATGACGTTCCCGCCAGCGCTGCCGCGCCCAATGGCGAGGTGTTCATCCTTGCGCGCGCGTCACGCACACGGCCGAGGTCGCGGCCAAACATCTCGACATAGGCCATCATATGATGACCCCAGGTGACCGGCTGCGCCGTTTGCAAGTGGGTAAAGCCCGGCATCACCCATTCCGCGCCTGCTTCGGCCTGCTCCAGCAAGGCACGGATCAGCGCGAGCAACCCGCCCTCCGCTGCGTCTAGCTGGTCACGAACCCACAGCTTGAAGTCGGTCGCAACCTGATCGTTTCGGCTCCGTCCGGTGTGCAAACGGCCCGCAGGCTCTCCGATGATCTCCTTGAGACGCGCCTCGACGTTCATATGAATGTCTTCCAGTGCAGCGGAAAACTGGAACTCCCCGGCTTCTATTTCTGACAAGACCGTGAGCAGCCCTTCCCGAATGGCCTCGACGTCGTTAGCTTGCAAGATGCCTGTCGCACCCAGCATTGCGGCATGTGCACGCGAACCTGCGATGTCCTGTGCCGCCAACCGCTTGTCGAAGCCGATCGAGGCATTAATTGCTTCCATGATCGCATCCGGACCGGCAGCAAAACGGCCACCCCACATCTGGTTGGAGGACTTCTGGTGCGGCGTGTCAGTCATGAAGATCACCCTTTGGAGGGAAAATGAAGAATTTGGTTTCTGCGATCCTTTATACGGCCCTTTCGCTTGGTGCAATCGCCGGGGCCGCCCCCCTCGCGGCGGATATTGACGCCGCCGAACTGATGCGCGACGGCGATATGAAGAAACTGGTTTTTCACAGCAGCCCGCAGGCCACGTCCAATGCGGCCTTCGATCTGGCTGATGGCGCAGGTCAGGCCACACTCAAGGATTATCGCGGCAAGTATGTGCTGTTGAACTTCTGGGCGACGTGGTGTGCCCCCTGCCGAAAGGAAATGCCGCACCTGTCAGAACTGCAAAGCGAGTTCGGCGGCGACGATTTCGAGGTGCTGACCATCGCGACAGGCCGGAATTCGCCCGCAGGTATTGCAAAGTTCTTCGAAGAGATCGGCGTTGACAACCTGCCCCGGCATCAAGACCCGAGACAGTCGCTGGCAGCGCAAATGGGCATTTTCGGGCTGCCGATTACCGTGCTGATCGATCCTGATGGCCGCGAGATTGCGCGTCTGCGTGGTGATGCAGACTGGGCGTCTGACAATGCCAAGGCGATCATCACGACGATCCTCGACCGCCCCGGCTAAACGCGGTTCCGGCGCGATCAGGCCGCGCGCAGCAGGATCGCAGCCTCGGGCGCGGTCAGGTTGCGCCGCGCAAAGCCCCCATAGGTATGTGGATCAAAGGCCAGATCGGGGTGCTGCGCCAAAAGCCGGGCGCGATCTGCATCTGCGATGCTCGCAAGCGCGGTGTTGGCCGGGTGAAAGCTTTCAGTCTCGACACCGTTGGCCCAAAGAATGTTATGACTGGGGAGCAACAGGTGGATGTAGGTCACAGCCGCCGACTGGGTGTCGGTAGCGATCAGGCCACCGTTGATCAGGTCTTTTGCCGCGACAAGTACTTCGGCCGTGTTGAACAAATCCCGCGCCATCGCGCCTTTCAGCAGCATCCGGTGCTCGGGCGAGACCAATAACTCCCGACTGGGGCACTTGATGCCCAGTGCACCTGCGCGGATCCGCACCGGGCGCAACCGGGGCATGGCGAACAGTCTAGCGCCGGTCATGTGGCGGCTGCCGATCCACTCAACGGGCTGTGCCCCGTTGTCCTTTGTCTGCACCAGATCACCGACGCGCAACGCCTCGACCGGCTTGCCGCCGTAGGGCGTGGCAATCAGTGTACCGGGCGTAAAGCAGATCACCCCGCCGCTGTCCGGCGCGTTGTCTGACTTGGGGCGCGCGCCCAATGTGTGGTGGACAACCCAAAGGTCGGTGTGGCGCGGCGGCAATTCGTCCAGAAACATCAGCAGAGGCTGTGTACCGCGCCCGATGTTGATGAGGGTGACAGTGTAGCTTTGCGCCCCGTCCGTCACCACAAAACTGCTGTCGCCGAGCGCTGCGTCGAGGGTTTCGTCATCAGGCCGCATGCCTGCGCCGGGATCAAGCGCTGCGCCGACCAGTCGGTGCACCATGCGCGCCGCGCGCTTGCGCAACTGCTCTGACCCGTCTGCCCTGTCCAGCCGTAAAATGCCCGCTTGGCCGTCAACCTGAACGGCATCGCCGCGCCAGGACCAGGCGGCCCCGACGGTGAGCGCATCCACAGGGGCGGCGTCCAGACCGTCCACTTCCGTCTGCGACCAAGATATGACGAACGTGCCGCGAAAGCCCGTCTTCATGTGCCTCAATACCTGCCGTTTTTTATTATTAACGAAGCGTTAACCAGTTCGGCGCGGTCTGTTAAGGAAAAAATTCGCGCGATTCCAGAGTGTTGCAAAAAAGATCGACTGCAGGCAGCCGCTGGCAACCTTTGATTGAGTACACGCCCAATAGAGACAAGTATAAGCATTATCGGCTCGCCCCGCGCCGGCAAACGCAGCGCGGCAGATTTTGCGGGGCAGCGGCAAGCCTGCGCGGTCCCGGCCAGATCAGACGGCGGTGGCCGCCGGTCTGGCTGTCGCAAGACGAACCGCTATCCGCATTTGGAGTAGCCACAGGCGCCGCAGGTCATGCAGCCCTCGACCATGCGCAGGTCATATTGGCCGCAACTGCTGCACGCCTGACCCCGCTGGTTTTCCAGACCCACCACCTGCGCCTGCGGGTCGGATTTGAGCCCCATGCCCTCGCCCTCGATAAAGCCTGTGGCAATCATATGCTGCTCGATGACCCCACCGATGGCCGCGAGGATCGACGGGATGTATTTGCCCTGCATCCACGCACCGCCCCGTGGGTCGAACACGGCCTTGAGTTCTTCCACCACAAAGCTGACGTCGCCGCCGCGCCGGAATACTGCGGAGATCATCCGTGTCAGCGCTACAGTCCAGGCGAAATGCTCCATGTTTTTGGAATTGATGAAGACTTCAAACGGGCGGCGGCGTCCACCCAGCACGATGTCGTTGATGGTGATGTAAAGCGCGTGTTCGCTGTCGGGCCATTTGACCTTGTAGGTGTTGCCTTCCAACTCACTCGGCCGGTCCAGCGGTTCGGACATATAGACGACTTCGCCGGCACCAAATGCAGTGCCGCCCTGGGCGGCGGTTCCGGCAGAGACGGTGGCCGGGGGCTCTGCCCCCGACGCGCTGTCGCGCGTCTCCCCCGGAGTTTTTTCGGCAAGATGAGAGGAGCTTTGGGATGGTTTTTCTTCGGCTACGCTCAGGACACTGCCGGTCACGGCATTGGGGCGGTATGTGGTGCAGCCTTTGCAACCGGTATCCCAGGCCTCCATGTAGACATCCTTGAAGGCGTCAAAGGAGATGTCTTCGGGGCAGTTGATCGTTTTGGAGATCGAGCTGTCGACCCATTTCTGGGCCGCGGCCTGCATCTTGACATGATCGAGCGGCGCGAGGGTTTGGGCGTTGACGAAATAGTCGGGCAGCTCGGCATCGCCGAATTTCTCGCGCCACAGCTGCACCGCGTAGTCCACCACTTCTTCTTCGGTCCGGCTGCCGTCCTTTTGCAGCACCTTGCGGGTGTAGGCGTAGGCAAAGACCGGTTCAATACCGGAGGAGACATTGCCCGCGTAGAGGCTAATGGTGCCTGTGGGCGCGATTGAGGTAAGCAGCGCGTTGCGGATGCCGTGGGTGCGCACTGCGTCGCACACGTCCTCGTCCATAGCTTGCATGGTTCCCGAGGCGAGGTAGGCGTCAGCGTCGAACAGCGGGAAAGCGCCTTTCTCCTTTGCCAATTGCACCGACGCCAGATACGCGGCGCGGGCGATCGCGCGCAACCAGCGTTCGGTCTGACGCGCCGCCTCGTCGGAACCATAGCGCAGGCCGACCATGAGCAGCGCATCGGCGAGCCCGGTGACGCCAAGCCCGATGCGCCGCTTTGCCTGTGCCTCGGCGGCTTGCGCTTCCAGCGGGAATTTCGACGCGTCGACAACGTTGTCCATCATGCGCACGGCGACCGCGACCAGATCTCCCAAAGCGCTTTCGTCGAGCGCCGCAGTTTCTTCAAAGGCATCCGTCACCAGCCGGGCAAGGTTGATCGACCCCAACAGGCAGGCCCCGTAGGGTGGCAGGGGTTGTTCGCCGCAGGGATTGGTGGCCGCAATGGTTTCGCAATAGCTCAGATTATTCGCCTGATTGATGCGATCGATAAAAATAACTCCGGGTTCGGCATAGTCGTAGGTGGCCTGCATGATGCGGTTCCACAGGTCGCGCGCCTGTACCGTGCGGTAGACCTTTCCGTCAAAGATCAGTTCCCAGACGCCGTCGGCCTTGACCGCTGACATGAAATCATCCGTCACCAGCACCGACATGTTGAACATGCGCAACCGCGCGGGATCCGACTTGGCCGCGATGAAATCTTCCACATCCGGATGATCGCACCGCATGGTGGCCATCATCGCGCCGCGGCGCGAGCCTGCCGACATGATTGTCCGGCACATCGCATCCCAGACATCCATGAAAGACAGCGGCCCGGAGGCATCCGCCGCCACCCCGTGCACATCCGCCCCCTTTGGCCGGATCGTAGAAAAGTCGTACCCGATACCGCCACCCTGTTGCATGGTGAGAGCCGCCTCTTTCAACATGTCGAAAATGCCGCCCATGCTGTCGGGCACCGTCCCCATGACAAAACAGTTGAACAGCGTGACCTGTCGCGCGGTTCCGGCACCGGCAGTGATCCGACCGGCCGGCAGGTATTTGAAGTCTTCCAGCGCGCTGTAGAATTTCTCTTCCCAGTGCGCAGGGTTTTCTTCGACCCGCGCCAGATCGCGTGCAATGCGCCGCCACGTGTCTTCAACCGTGACATCGCGCGGCGTGCCATCTGCATCCTTGAAACGGTATTTCATATCCCAAATTTGTTCGGCGATCGGGGCGGCAAAGGCTGACACGGTGCGGTCTCCAAAGGTTATCCACAGTTTTGTGTGGACAAATACACAAGGCATTGAGGGTTTCGGAACAAGGGCTACAATATACGCCATGAGTGAGCAGAATCAAAGCACCAAAACCGTACACCTGATCAAACTGTCCGTCGGCACCGAGACAGTGGACGATCTGGCCGCCTGGCAGGCAACCAAACGCGCGCAGACACCTGACGGGCTGCCGCGCCACATCACGCGCATGTGGCCCAAGCGGGAGGAAGACGTGCTGCGAGGCGGGTCTATCTTCTGGGTCATCAAAGGGGTCATCCAGTGCCGCCAAAAAGTGCGCCGGCTTGACGAATATATCGCCAATGACGGTATTCGCCGCTGTGCTATCGTGCTCGACCCTGACATTATCCGCACGCAATCCAGCCTGAAACGGCCCTTTCAGGGCTGGAGGTATCTGCCGGTCACCGACGCGCCGCCCGATCTGCCCAAAGGCCGTGCCAGCGAAGAACCGCTGCCCGTCGAACTTAACCGCGCGCTGGCCGAAATCGGTGTGCTTTAGCCGGCGTGACGGCTCCTGTGGGCATTGTTACCGAGTAAAGCCGCGACGCCGGCAGGCGGACGGGGCAAGCCACCGAGTTATCAGGCCGGCGGCCGGTCGTGCACAGACCCCATGCGCCAGAGGTTGCGCTGTTCAGACAGCAAGCTGACCGAGAAAACCTGTCAGGGTGTCCCGATCTGCGTCTTCCAACGCGGCCACGCGGCTGCGCCACAAGGTTGCCTGCGAGCGCAGGATCGGGCCGTCTGCGAGGGTCTTGAGGTGGTTGGCACGCAGGGTTTCCCCGCTTGACGTGATATCGGCAATCGCCTCTGCGGTCTCGTTTGCGACCGTCCCCTCGGTCGCGCCCTGACTGTCGACAAGCGCGTAATCCGCAACACCGCCCTGCCGCAGGTAGTCGCGCACGATCCGGTGATACTTGGTCGCGATACGCAAACGATGCCCGTGCGCCTGCCGGAAAGCAGCAGCCACCGCATCAAGATCGTCAAGTGTCTCTACATCTACCCAAACCTGCGGCACTGCGATGACCAGATCCGCAAACCCAAACCCCAGTTCGGACACCGGCTCCAACTGCTGCTCCCACAAGGGCAGCTTTTCCTGCACGAGGTCCGTCCCCGTAACCCCGAAGTGGATGCGCCCGGCTGCGAGTTCACGCGGGATTTCCCCGGCAGACAGCAGCACCAGAGCAACGCCCTCGACCCCGCTGACCGAACCCGCGTATTCCCGGTCCGAGCCGGTCCGCTGCAGCGTGACACCGCGCGCGCCAAACCACTGAAACGTCTTCTCCATCAACCGACCCTTGGAGGGTACGCCCAGCTTCAAGGTCATGACTGCGCCTCCAGCACAAGCATCAGGTCGGGCCGCAACACACCCCCCACAGCGGGGATCTCGGCCCCCGCGCCCAGACGGCGGGTCAGCGCATCATAGCGCCCGCCTGTCACCACAGGCGGCAGATCAGCACGGTATTCGGCATAAAACCCAAAAACGAACCCGTCGTAATACTCCATCGAGGTGCGTCCGTAATTCGCCTCGAACGGCAGTGCGGCCACATCAACTCCGCGCGCGGCCAGCGCATCGGCCCGCGCCGAGAGACGCGTGACAGCAGTCGCAATCGCGGGCAGGTCGACAGACAGGTCCCGCAGCTGTTCCAACGCGTAGGGCAGCGTTTCGCGCACGCCCAGCAGCGCATTGACCAGCATCACCTCGTCGCCGCTGATCGGCGCGGCCTCTGCATCTGCGTGCAGCACGGCAAGGCGCGCCTCGATCTCGCGCGGGCTGCGCCGCCCGATGTGCGGCGCTGTGACTTCGGGCCCCTGCCCCGCCAGCAGGCTCTGGCGCGCCGAAGAAAGAGGCACGCGACCGGCAAACCGGTCCATCAGCGCGCGGAACCGGCGCGGCCGCCAGATGTGCCGCATCAGGGCCGCCTTGCGGGCATCGGTGGTCTGCAGCCCCTGCACCGCCGCCATCAGAATACCGATGTCACCGGTTGCCGCCCGCAGGCCCAGCGGGGCCACGATCTCGGCCATCAGCGCAAAAACTTCTGCATCGGCTGCCGCCGGATCTGCCCGGTCAAAAACCTCGTACCCGACCTGCTGGTATTCATTGGCGCGGTCCGCGTCATATTCCTGCCGGCGGAACACCTCGCCCGCGTAAGTGTAGCGCGCGGGCTCGGCGCCATGGGCCATATGCATCTGAACGACAGGCACGGTGAAATCCGGCCGCAACATCTGCTCGCCCCGCAGCGCGTCCGACGTCACATAGGCGCGCGCGCGGATTTCCTCTCCGTAGAGGTCCAGCAGGGTCTCTGCCGGTTGCAGGATCGGCGTCTCGACGGGCATTGCACCCGCCTGTTCAAGACGGGCACGCAGGGTGGCCGCCTTTGCCAGAACCTCGGCGCGTGCGGTCATTTTGTCAGCCCGTGTTCCGTGAGGATCGCGCGCACCTTATCCACCAACTGCGCGCGCGGCACCTCGAACTGGCTGGGGCGGTCTTTCCATTCCTCGTGGGTCGCGGTTTCGGCGATCTGCGCACCAAGGATCAGATCCTTGATCTGGATGACCCCGCGCTCTTTCTCGTCGCCGCCCTCGATCACGGCGACAGGGCTGTTGCGCTTGTCGGCGTACTTGAGCTGGTTGCCAAAGTTCTTGGGGTTCCCGAGGTAGACTTCGGCCCGAATGCCCGCCTGCCGCAGTTCGGCCACCATCGCCTGATAGTCGGCCATGCGGTCGCGGTCCATGACGGTGACGACAACGGGGCCGGCTTCTACTGTATCGATACGCCCCTTGGCGTGTAGCGCGGCCAGCAGCCTGTCGACCCCAATGGAAACACCCGTCGCCGGTACTTCCTGCCCCGTGAAACGCTTGACCAGATCATCATAGCGCCCGCCCCCCGCAACCGAGCCGAAGTTGCGCGTGCGGCCTTTTTCATCCTGAATGTCAAAGGTGAGTTCTGCCTCGTAAACAGGGCCGGTGTAGTACCCCAAGCCGCGCACGACCGAGGGGTCGATGACGATGCGGTCAGGACCGTAGCCTGCGGCGGCGCATAGGTCGGCAATCTGCCGCAGTTCAGAAATGCCTTCAATTGCAGTATCTGAACCTGCTCCTAGCGTCTCAAGGGCTTGGAGCACCTGCTGACTGTACAGCAAACCCGAAACCGGGTTGCCACGGACGCCTGAAGCATAATCGCCAATTGCTCGAACGCGGCTTTCGTATTCTGCAGGGGATTCGTCGTCACGTACTTTCATTGATGCGTTTTGCGACGCTTCTTCGCCAGCGGAGAAGAAGCGTAATATTCGGTTGACCTGGTCGACGGTCAGGTTTGCGCCTTCGGTAAAATCACCACTCTCGTCTTGTCGACCTTTGCGAAGAAGGGCGCTTACACCTTCCCAACCTAGTCTGTCCAGCTTGTCGATGGCACGCAGCACAATGCCGCGAGTAGCGTGGTCGTCAGCGGGGATTTCAGCAACTTCCATAACCCCGTTCAGAACCTTGCGATTGTTCACCCGGATTACGTAATCGCCACGCGGAATGCCCACCTCTTCAAGGCAGTCAGCCAGCATCATGCAAATCTCAGCATCAGCCGCCATACTTGCCGTGCCAACCGTATCGGCATCGCATTGGTAAAACTGACGGAACCGCCCCGGCCCCGGCTTTTCGTTGCGCCAGACAGGGCCCATGGCATAGCGCCGGTACGGCGTCGGCAGATCGTTGCGATGCTGCGCATAGACGCGCGCCAGCGGAGCAGTCATGTCATAGCGCAGCGCCAGCCAGTCGCCGGGCTTGTCGCCTTCGCCGTCTTCCTGCCACGCAAATACACCCTCGTTCGGGCGGTCCACATCGGGCAGAAACTTGCCCAGCGCCTCGACCGTTTCCACCGCTGAGCTTTCCAGCGCATCAAAACCGTAACGATGATACACCCCGGCGATCTTGGACAGCATCTCGGCGCGCTGGGTCACTTCAGCGCCGAAATAATCGCGGAACCCCTTGGGCGTCTGCGCCTTGGGGCGGGGGGTCTTTTTGGGCTTGGCCATGCTGCTCCTCAGGGCATTGCGTCTCGCGCGCGGTCTAGCGGATAGGACCGGTCAGGACAAGGCGGGGTTTGGGCGCTTTATCCGATGCTTCGCACGTGCTAGGGCGTCTGGGCGCGCCCGTGGCCACGGCGCCGGTAATGCACGATGCGCGCCACCATGCACGCCCGCAGACCCACCCCGCGCACCAACGCCTGCCCAAGGAGCTATTCGTGACGCAACACCTGGAAGAGAAGATCGCCCATCTGACCCGAACCGTTGAAGAGTTGTCAGATGTGGTCGCCCGACAGGAACAGGATATCGCAACGCTGAACCGCCGCGTTTTCATGTTGATGCAGCGCGAGGGAGAACGCGACGCGCAAGGCTCCGGTGGTGTAGTGGTGGGTGACGAGCGCCCGCCCCATTACTGACGTTTGCACCGACGAAATACCGACGTTTTACCGACGTCGCACCGACCGGCATTTTCGGCTCAGATATCCTCGACCTCAAGCACGCCCTGAAGCGATTTGATGGCCCCCTTGATCTGCGGGTTCACAGCGAACTCCTGACCCAGATCGATCTCGACCTCTCCGGGCAGGCTCGGGTCCATCAGGCAGAAGTGCACAGGTCCGCGTCCGGCACCCCGCGCGGCCTTGCGCGCGCCTTCAAGCACTGCAGCCACCGCCTCGATCGCCTCCGGCGCCTCGACAAACACCTTCAGTCCGACCCCGCCCACATCTGCCGTCATCGCGTCAATCGGGCCAACAGAACGCCCCAGCAACTTGAGTTGGTCGCTTTCCATCGTTGCCTCGACCGACACGACAACTTTGGACCCTGCATCAAGGTGTTCGCGCGCGGTCTCCAGCGTGTCAGAGAAAAGTGTGACCTCGTAAGCCCCTGAAGGATCGGACAATTGTGCAAATGCAAAGCGGTTGCCCCGGGCCGACTTCCGCTCTTGCCGGCCGGCCACAATACCGGCGAGTTTTGCGTTCATCGCGCCCTTTTGCGAGACCTTCTCGGTCAATTCATCCAGCGTCATGAACGGCATGCCACGGTCGCCGCCATACTTGCGCTTCAGCAGCGTCATGTAATCGTCCAACGGATGCCCGGACAGGTAAAAGCCGACCGCCTTGAACTCTTCGCTCAGGCGTTCCGCCGGCAGCCAGTCATCCACAGGCTGCAAACGCGGTTCGGGTAAATCGTCGCCGGCCTCACCAAAGAGCGAAACCTGATTGGACGCCTTTTGTTCAAAGATTGCAGCGCTGTAACCCACCAGCGCATCAAGTGCGAGGAACACGCGACGCCGGTTGCTGTCCAGTTGATCAAAGGCTCCGGAACGCGCCAGCATTTCCAGCGGGCGCTTGCCTACGCGCTTGAGGTCCACTCGGCGCGCGAGATCAAAAAGCGTGGCAAAGGGTTTGTCGCCACGCCCCTCGACGATAAGCCGCATCGCGTCCACGCCGACATTTTTCAGCGCCCCAAGCGCATAGACCAGCGCACCATCCACCACCTTGAACGTCGCATCCGACCGGTTGACACACGGCGGCACCCACGGCAGTTCCAACCGCTTGCGGACCTCTTCGAAGTAGATCGCCAGCTTGTCTGTCAGATGGATGTCGCAGTTCATAACACCGGCCATAAACTCGACCGGGTGATTGGCTTTGAGCCACGCCGTCTGGTAGCTGACAACAGCGTATGCCGCAGCATGGGATTTGTTAAAGCCGTAGTTTGCGAACTTTTCCAGAAGATCGAAAACCTCTGTGGCTTTCGCCTTTTCCACCCCGTTTTCCATTGCGCCCTTTTCGAATTTCGGGCGCTCCTTGGCCATTTCCTCGGCGATTTTCTTACCCATCGCCCGACGCAGCAGATCGGCGCCGCCAAGGCTATACCCGGCCATTACCTGCGCAATCTGCATCACCTGCTCCTGATAAACGATAATCCCTTGTGTTTCCTCGAGAATATCGTCGATCAGCGGATGGATTGAGGCGCGTTCCTTAAGCCCGTTCTTGACCTCGCAATAGGTGGGAATGTTCTCCATCGGACCGGGACGATAGAGCGCAACAAGCGCGACGATATCTTCGATACAGGTTGGCTTCATGCGCTTGAGCGCATCCATCATTCCAGAGCTTTCAACCTGAAAAACCGCAACCGTTTTGGCGCTTGCGTAGAGCTTGTAGCTGGCTTCGTCGTCGAGGGGGATCGCGTTGATATCATTCTCTGTACCGGGTGCCGGCGCATAGAGCTCGGTGCCATCGGCAGCTACATGCAACGGCCGCCCCGCATTGTTGATCTGCTCAACGGCATTCTGAATAACGGTCAGTGTCTTGAGGCCCAGAAAGTCGAATTTGACCAAACCTGCCTGCTCGACCCACTTCATGTTGAATTGCGTGGCGGGCATGTCGGATCGCGGGTCCTGATAGAGCGGCACCAAGGCATCCAAAGGGCGGTCACCGATCACCACCCCAGCGGCGTGGGTTGACGCATTCCGCAGCAATCCCTCGACCTGCTGACCGTATTCCAGCAGCCTTGCGACGACTTCCTCGTTTTTTGCCTCCTCGCGCAGCCGCGGTTCATCCGCCAGCGCTTTTTCGATCGACACCGGCTTGACCCCCTCGACGGGGATCATCTTTGACAAGCGGTCGACCTGCCCGTACGGCATCTGCAAGACACGCCCGATGTCACGCACGGCCGCCTTGGACAACAGCGCACCGAAAGTGATGATCTGCCCAACCTTGTCGCGCCCGTATTTCTCTTGCACGTAGCGGATGACCTCTTCACGTCGATCCATGCAAAAGTCGATGTCAAAGTCAGGCATGGACACGCGTTCGGGGTTCAGGAAACGCTCGAAGAGCAATTGATACCTCAGCGGGTCAAGATCTGTAATCGTCAGTGCGTAGGCGACCAGCGACCCGGCGCCCGACCCGCGGCCGGGCCCCACCGGGATGCTATGGTCCTTCGCCCATTTGATAAAATCGGCAACGATCAGAAAGTATCCGGGAAACCCCATGCCTTCGATTATGCCCAGCTCAAAATCGAGCCGTTCGGTATATTCTTCGACCGTTGCCGCATGCGGGATGACCGCCAGTCGCGCCTTTAGCCCGTCGTGCGCCTGCCTGCGCAGCTCTTCGACTTCATCGTCCGCGAATTTGGGCAAAATGGGGTCACGCCGATACGCTTGAAAAGCGCAGCGCTTTGCAATTTCTACTGTGTTTTCAATTGCCTCAGGCAGATCGGCAAACAAAGTCACCATTTCTGCCTGTGTCTTGAAGTAATGCTGGTTGGTCAGGCGCCGCCGCGCGTCCTGCTGGTCGACGTACGCCCCCTCGGCGATGCAGATCAGCGCGTCATGCGCTTCGTACATCTTGGCTTGCGGGAAGTAGACATCATTGGTGGCAACCAGCGGCAAATCCATCGCGTAGGCCATTTCGACGAGGCCCCGCTCGGTAAGGCGCTCGTTGTCAGGCAAACCGTTTTCGCCCGGATGGCGTTGCAGTTCGACGTACAAACGGTCGCAAAAGATGGTTTGCAACCGGATCATCAGTTCTTGCGCCGCCGGTGCCTGACCTGACTGCAGCAGCATCCCGACCGGGCCGTCCGGCCCACCCGTCAGGCAAATCACCTCGGCTGCGTTGGCGGCGATTTCATCCAACGTGACCTGTGGCAGCGCACCACCCTTGTCGATGTACAGGCAAGAGTTCAACTTCATCAGGTTTTCGTATCCCGCCTCGCTTTGAGCCAGCAGCACAAGGGGCGCAGGGTCTCGCGGACGCTCACCGGGACGGGCTTGCATGTACTGCAGATCAACCTGACAGCCCAGAATTGGCTGCACGCCCGCGCCCGACATAGAGACAGAAAACTCCAGTGCCGCAAACATGTTGTTTGTATCGGTCAAAGCGAGTGCCGGCATACCGGCCTCGTGGCATAAGCCGGGCAGTTTCTTCAAGCGCAGCGCGCCTTCCAGAAGCGAATACTCGGAATGGGTGCGCAGGTGGATGAATCGGGGATCAGTAGGCATGACGCAAACGTACGGCAGCCCTGCTTGCCTTGCCAGACGGGAAATCAGCTGCGGCGCAAAAAATGGCATGCGCACGCCGCCAGACCCCTTCACAGTTCAATTTTCCTTGCCAGCACACAGAGAGACGAATAGCGTCGGGTGCGAAATCGACCGCCTGACGTTCTACGCCGCATCGAACGTCTGGGTTTTGAGGGTCTGGGGTACCGCGGCGGATCAACCGGATGGACATAGCGTTTCGCCTTAACGGAGAGACCGTGACGCTGCATGACGTGGCAGCGACAACAACCCTGCTGGACTGGCTTCGGGAAACACGCGGCTTTACAGGAACCAAGGAAGGCTGCAACGAGGGCGACTGCGGTGCATGCACCGTGATGGTCACTGACGAGTCCGGCGCACATGCGCTGAATGCCTGCATCCTGTTTTTGCCGCAACTGAACGGCAAGGCGGTCCGAACCATAGAAGGGATCGCAGCCCCTGATGGGGCATTGCATCCTGTCCAGCAGGCAATGATAGATCATCATGGCAGCCAATGCGGCTTTTGCACGCCGGGCTTCGTCGTATCGATGGCCACTGCGCACCTGAACGGCGCAACCGATCATGATACGCAATTGGCGGGCAATCTCTGCCGGTGTACTGGTTATGCGCCGATCGTCCGTGCGGCTGTTGCGGCAGAGACTGCACCCGTCCCGGATCATGTGAAAGACGCACCATGTGAGGCAACCGATACCGCAGCGGTAACGGACGCCGAAACAAGCGGTGAAGGCGGAACACCGGCAAACGTCTACCAGCCGGAAAGTGCCGATGATCTGGCACGGTGGTATGCGGCGCACCCGACCGCCACTCTTGTCGCAGGGGCCACTGATGTTGGCCTTTGGGTGACCAAGGACATGCGCGACATCAGCCCCACAGCCTTTCTTAATCGATGTTTCGATTTGCGTGGCGTGACTGTCGATGCCGAAACGATCACGATCGGCGCGATGACAACGCTTACCGAGTTGCAAAACGCGATTGCCCCGTTTCACCCTTCATTTGCGCAGATGATCGCCCGGTATGGGTCGGTTCAGGTCAGAAACGCGGCTACCATCGGCGGCAATATCGCAAACGGATCTCCGATTGGCGACGGCCCGCCCGCCTTGATTGCACTTGGCGCGCGACTGCACTTGCGCCACGGGGACACGCGCCGGGATCTGGCGCTGGAGGACTTCTTCATCGAATACGGCAAACAGGACCGCTCCCCCGGTGAATTTGTCGAGAAAATCAGCGTGCCGCGACAAACCGACAGATTGCGGTGTTACAAGCTGTCGAAACGGTTTGATCAGGATATCTCTGCAGTTTGCGGCTGTTTGAGCCTCGTGCTCGAAGGCGGGCTGGTACAAACCGCGCGGATTGCCTTTGGCGGCATGGCTGGCACGCCTAAACGCGCAACAGCGGCAGAAGACGCCTTACAAGGCAAACCTTGGTCGCGAGACACGGTGCACCGGGCGATGCAGGCGCTGGCAGATGACTTCACACCCCTTAGTGACATGCGGGCAAGTGCCGGTTACCGGCTCCGGACTGCTCAGAATATGTTGTTGCGCTACTGGCTCGAAGACCAAGGCAGCCAAACCTGTGTTGCGAAGGTTTCTGCATGACGGTTTCGCGCCCACTCCCCCACGATGCAGCAGCTCTGCATGTCACCGGCGCGGCGCGCTACGTCGATGACATCCCCTGCCCCGCAGGCACCCTGCATCTTGCCTTCGGCGTGTCCAGTATTGCGTCTGGCCGCATCCGCAAACTGGATTTGACCAAAGTCCGCAACAGCGCGGATGTGGTCGCGGCGCTTTCAGCCGCAGATTTGCCGAACGACGCGGATTGCTCGCCGTCCAACCATGACGAGCCACTTTTGGCGAAAGACACAGTGCATTATGTCGGGCAGCCGCTTTTTCTGGTCATCGCACGATCTCATCTGGCCGCACGCAAGGCTGCGCGCCTTGCGACAGTCGACGTCGATCCAAGCAACGCCCTGCTCTGCGTTGATGAGGCACTGGCAGCCGATAGCAGGTTTGAGGACGGGCCAAGGATTTGGGGCCGCGGTGACCCGGAACGCGAGATTGGCAATGCAACACATAGCCTGACGGGACGACTGCACGTCGGCGGGCAGGAGCATTTCTACCTCGAGGGTCAGGCGGCACTGGCCCAGCCGCAGGACGACGGTGATATGCTGGTGATGAGTTCCACGCAGCATCCCACCGAAATTCAACACAAAGTCGCTGAAGCGCTGGGGCTTGCCATGCACAATGTACGTGTTGAAACGCGCCGCATGGGCGGCGGCTTTGGCGGCAAGGAAAGTCAAGGCAACGCCTTGGCCATCGCCTGCGCACTCGCGGCGCGGCTTACAGGTAAGCCCTGCAAAATGCGCTACGACCGGGACGACGACATGGTCATCACGGGCAAGCGCCACGACTTTGAAATCGACTATACCGTCGGGTTTGATGACCAAGGGCGCATCCTTGGCATAGACTTCACGCACCTTGTGCGGTGCGGTTGGGCGCAGGACCTGTCTCTGCCGGTTGCCGACCGGGCCATGCTGCACTCCGACAACGCCTATTTTCTGCCCGCAGTGAAGATCACAAGCCACCGTTTGCGGACCAACACGCAAAGTGCGACCGCTTTTCGCGGGTTTGGCGGGCCTCAGGGTATGCTGGGTATCGAACGCGTCATGGATCACATAAGCGCCCATCTTGGTATCGATCCACTGAAGGTGCGCCGCGCGAACCTTTACGCACGAGACGGCGGATCGCGCGCCCAGACGCCCTATGGTCAGACCGTCGAAGACTTCGTTTTGCCCGATCTGATCGACGAGTTGACTAGGACCGGCGATTACGACGCGCGGCGCAAGGCAATTGCCGCCTGGAACGCCGAGAATTCAGTCATCAAGAAAGGGATCGCGCTGACGCCCGTGAAATTCGGTATTTCATTCACGCTGACGCACCTCAATCAGGCTGGTGCGCTGGTGCATGTCTATCAGGATGGATCGGTCCATCTGAACCACGGCGGCACCGAGATGGGTCAGGGACTATTTCAAAAGGTCGCACAGGTGGCCGCTGACCGGTTTGGCATCGACACCAGCCTGATCAAGATCACAGCGACCGACACCGCGAAAGTCCCGAATACTTCGGCAACGGCAGCTTCTTCGGGGAGTGATTTGAACGGCATGGCGGTGCAGATCGCCTGCGACACCATCCGCACACGTATGGCAGACGCCTTGGCCGCCGAGCATCAGGCACACGCCTCTGACGTTGTGTTCGAGGACGGCATGGTGCGCATAGGTGCTACGGAAATGACGTTCGCACAGGCGGCGCAGCGCTGCTATCTTGGCCGCGTCAGCCTTTCGTCTACCGGCTTTTACAAGACGCCAAAGCTTGCGTGGGACCGACTGAGAGGGCAAGGCCGGCCATTTTTCTACTTTGCCTATGGCGCGGCAATCACTGAGGTCGCCATCGACACGCTGACAGGCGAGAACCGGATTTTGCGGGCTGACATACTGCATGACGCGGGCAAATCGCTGAACCCTGCGCTCGACATCGGGCAAGTCGAAGGCGGGTATGTACAGGGTGCGGGTTGGTTGACCACCGAGGAGCTTGTTTGGGACGAGTCAGGACGGCTGCGCACGCATGCCCCGTCAACTTACAAGATACCTGCCTGCTCGGACCGGCCGGATATTTTCAGCGTTGCGCTGTGGGATGGGGCGAACAGAGAAGAGACCGTATACCGATCCAAGGCCGTGGGTGAACCACCCCTCATGCTGGGTATTTCGGCTTATGCCGCTTTGTGCGATGCCGTCTCGGCCTGCGGGCCAAACTACCCGGATTTGCAGACCCCCGCCACAGCAGAAGCAGTGTTGGACGCCATAATGCGTGCGACTGGCGAGACCCCATCATGACCGGCTTTGACCGCACCGCGCTGACCGCCGCCTGCCGGCGCCACGGACGCGTCTGCCGGGTCGTGGTCGCTGATGTCCGCGGCTCTGCTCCGCGAGAAACAGGGGCGGCGATGCTGGTTTGGCGCGATGGGTTTAGCGGCACGATTGGAGGCGGGACACTGGAACACGCGGCGATAAATGCCGCGCGCGATTGGCTGGACAAAGACACGCCAAAGGTGACACAGCACGCGCTTGGCCCTGACTTGGGCCAGTGTTGTGGTGGCGCGGTCACGTTGTTGACCGAGCCGTTTGATACGGAATCTGCTCTGGCGCTGCCTCGCGACGTCGTTGCCAGAGGCCCCGGTGTTATGCCTTTTGCGGTGCAGCGTGCGCTTGGTACCGCGCGAAGTGCAGCCCGGCCGCCGGAGGTGCAATGGCTGGACGGCTGGTTGATTGAACCAGTCGCGAACCCTTCACGCCATGTCTGGATCTGGGGCGCGGGGCATGTTGGGCGGGCAATTGTGGATGTGCTGAATCCTTTGCCGGATGTCAGCCTTACCTGGATCGATACAGCGAAAGATCGCTTCCCACACGACATTCCGGATAAGGTCGAACTGATTGCGACCGATAAGCTCGCCCGCCTCGTCCGTCATGCGCCGCCAGACGGCCAGCACCTGATTGTTACCTATTCGCATGCGCTCGACCTTGAACTGTGCCATCAGTTGTTATGCCATCGCTTTGGCTTTGCGGGGCTGATCGGGTCAAAGACGAAGTGGGCGCGTTTCAGATCGCGGCTCGCGGCTTTGGGGCATGCACCGGGATCGATCGCGCAGATCACCTGCCCTATAGGACAGCCTGAATTCGGCAAGCACCCTCAGGCAATTGCTGTGAGCGTGGCGGCTACTTTTCTGGCGCAGTGGAATACTGTCGCCGCAGATGATGCGAAAGGCTTTGGATGACCCCACTTCTAACGCTCAACGGGTTGACCAAGGCCTACCCCGGCGTCGTCGCCAACGACGATGTGTCAATGCAGATCATGCCCGGAGAAGTGCATGCGTTGCTTGGCGAAAACGGTGCAGGCAAGTCGACGCTGGTCAAGATGATTTACGGTCTGGTGAAACCTGATCAGGGCGAAATGTTGATGAACGGGCAGCCTTTTTTGCCAGCCGAACCGCGTGCCGCGCGTGCTGCGGGCGTGGGGATGGTCTTTCAGCATTTTTCGCTTTTTGATGCGCTGACGGTCGCGGAAAACATCGCTTTGGGTATGGAAGACGCGCCTGCGATGCGCACATTATCCGAGCAAATCCGCCGAGTTTCAGAAACCTACGGGCTACCCCTGTCGCCGGACCGGATCGTTGGCGATCTTTCGGCAGGCGAACGCCAGCGGGTCGAGATCATCCGGTGCCTGCTGCAAGAACCGAAACTCCTGATCATGGACGAACCGACCTCAGTACTTACCCCGCAGGAAGTCGATATTCTGTTTCAGACACTTCAAAAGCTGCGCGCCGAAGGTACCTCAATCCTGTATATTTCCCACAAGCTGGAAGAAATCCGCACCCTGTGCGACACCGCCACGATCCTCAGGCTGGGCAGGGTCGTGGGCACCTGCGTGCCACGGGACACTACGGCGCGGGAAATGGCCGAACTTATGGTGGGCAAAGTGTTGGGCACCCCGACCCGGTCGGGTGTGGAACCGGGTGACGTTGTGCTCGCGTTGTCCGGATTGTCGCTGGCCTCGCCTTCGGCATTCGGCATGCCCCTGCGCGATCTGTCTTTGGCGTTGCGTAGCGGCGAAATCCTCGGGATCGGTGGCGTCGCCGGCAACGGTCAGGATGAGCTTTTGGCAGCACTTTCCGGCGAAATGGTTGCAGGCGACGGGATGATCCGGTTGCGCGGTGAGGACATCAGCCGGCTCGGGCCGCGTGCCCGACGCGCTTTGGGTCTTTTATGCGCACCCGAAGAACGGCTCGGCCATGCGGCTGCCCCTGACATGTCGCTGACGGAAAATGCAATGCTGACAGGGGCAACCCGTGAAAATCTCGAGAAAGGCGGGTTTCTGAACTGGCCCGCCGCCCGTAACTTTGCCGAGAAAATCATCGAGGCATTCGACGTGCGTACTCCCGGGCCGGGGAATGCGGCGCGGTCCCTCTCGGGGGGAAATCTGCAGAAATTCGTAATTGGCCGCGAGGTGCTGCAACGCCCCGACGTTCTGGTGGTGAACCAACCGACATGGGGGGTTGATGCGTCGGCCGCCGCCGCCATCCGCCAATCCCTGCTGGATTTGGCGACCAAGGGTGCTGCGTTAATCGTCATCAGCCAAGACCTTGATGAGCTTATGGAAATTTCTGACAGGTTTGCGGCGCTCAACGAAGGGCGGCTGTCAGATCCGCGCCCTGCCGCGGGGCTCAGCGTCGAGCAGATCGGCTTGATGATGGGCGGTGCACACGGGATGGAGGTCGCGCATGTTTGAACTGGTTTGCGGAAAAGCTCTTGTGCCTCAGGTGGGGATATTTGGTGGCCAACGAAACCGGGAGCGCATGAGATGATCCGGCTGGAGAAGCGACCGCAACCTAGTCAGGCCTTTGCCTACGCAACGCCGCTTCTTGCAGTGGCTGCTACGTTTTTCTTTGGTGGGTTGTTGTTTGTCGCACTTGGCAAAGACCCTGTGCAGTCAATACAGACGATTTTCTGGGAACCGATCTTTGGCGAGTTCGCGTTTTTCTACCGTCCCCAGTTGCTGATCAAGGGCGCGCCGTTGGTCTTGATCGCGATCGGACTGAGCATTGGCTTCAAGGCTGGTATCTGGAACATCGGTGCCGAAGGCCAGTACATCATGGGGGCACTTTTCGGTGCCGGTTTCGGACTGGCCTTTTATCCCACCGAGAGCGCTCTGATATTTCCCGGCATGGTTCTGGCAGGCGCGTTCGGCGGATGGATTTGGGCTATGATACCGGCTGTGCTCAAGGTCAAGTTTGGCACAAACGAAATTCTGGTATCGTTGATGCTGGTCTATGTTGCCGAGCAATTTCTGGCGTCGATGTCCTTGGGTTTGTTGAAAAACCCAGAAGGGTTCGGCTTCCCGGGAAGCCGTAACCTGCAGCAGTATGAAAGCGCACATAACGCCGAGATCATTGCAAATTCAGGCATGCACTGGGGGGTCGTGATGGCCATGATTGCTGTGATATTTGCCTATGTTCTGCTGGCACGCCACCGTATCGGGTTTGCCGTACGTGTGACCGGCGATGCGCCACGCGCCGCCCGGTTTTCAGGCGTGAATCCGAACCGGCTTATTCTGTTTTGCCTCGGCTTTTCGGGCATGCTTGCCGGGCTGGCAGGGCTTTTCGAGGTATCGGGCCCTGCCGGGCAGGTCACGATAGATTTCAACGTAGGCTACGGATTTACCGCGATTATCGTCGCCTTTCTCGGCCGCCTTCACCCCGTGGGCATTGTTCTGGCCGGGCTGCTTATGGCGCTGACCTACATCGGCGGTGACATCGCGCAAAGCCAGCTGGGCCTGCCTGCAGCCGCCATACAGGTGTTTCAGGGCATGCTGCTTTTCTTTCTTCTGGCCTTGGACGTTTTGACGAATTACCGGATCCGCATGGGTCGGACGGAGGCGGCGTAATGGATCTTTCTGCAATCAACCCGATCTTGCTCATCGCGGCGCTGATGAGTGCAGCAACACCAATTCTGCTGGCTGCAACGGGCGAGTTGGTGGCAGAACGCGCAGGTGTTCTTAACCTTGGCGTCGAGGGGATGATGATCGTGGGTGCCATATGCGGTTTTGCCATCGCGGTTGAAACAGGATCACCCACGACCGGATTTATCGCCGCAGCCCTCGGTGGAATGGGTCTGAGCCTTTTGTTTGCCTTTCTCACGCAGGTGACACTTGCAAATCAGGTGGCATCCGGGCTGGCGCTCACTCTGTTTGGACTTGGTCTGTCGTCACTCTTGGGTCAGGGCTATGTCGGTATCAAACCGCCGCGCATGCCGGATATCAACTTTGGCCCATTGGCCGATATCCCGGTAGTTGGCCAGATCCTGTTTTCGCATGACCCCATGCTCTATGTCGGATTGATCTTTGTTGCCCTCGTCTGGGCTGTGCTGCGGTTTACGCGCATTGGATTGGTTCTGCGCGCCGTCGGGGAAAACCATGATGCAGCGCACGCCTTGGGGTACAAAGTGGTACGCATCCGGACACTGGCCATCATGTTCGGCGGCGCCCTCGCAGGCATGGGCGGCGCCTACATCAGTCTTATCCGCGTACCGCAATGGACAGAAGGTATGACAGCCGGCGTGGGCTGGATCGCACTCGCTCTCGTTGTATTTGCCAGCTGGAAACCGTGGCGTGTTCTCTTGGGTGCTTATCTTTTCGGCGGGATCACGCAATTGCAGCTCAATTTGCAAGGTGCTGGCGTTGCCATTCCTGTCGAATATCTGGCAATGTCGCCGTATGTTATAACGATCGTTGTGCTTGTCGTCCTGTCTGCGGATAAGAGCGCAGCCCCCGGCTCTCTGGGTCGGACATTCCACGCCTCAAGCTAGGGGCAAATCAAAGCCCCGCCACAAGGGGCAGCAAAACATGGGGAAGACCAACACATGAAATTCACCACACTCCTTGCCAGTGCGGCCATTGCACTGGGTATGGCCACAGGCGCGGTTGCCGATGGTCATGAAAAAACGAAGGTCGGCTTTGTTTATGTAGGCCCGATCGGAGACGGCGGCTGGACATACGAGCACAACAAGGGCCGTCTCGCCGTGGAAGAAGAACTCGGCGACGCAGTCGAAACCGTCTACGTCGAAAACGTGGCCGAAGGCCCGGATGCCGAACGCGTAATGACGCAGATGGCGCTGGATGGCGCAGACCTGATCTTTACCACGTCTTTCGGCTACATGGACGCCACCATCAACGTGGCCAAGAAATTTCCGAATGTGAAATTTGAACACGCCACAGGCTACAAGCGCGCTGATAACGTCTCGACCTACTCCGCACGGTTTTACGAAGGCCGCGCCATTCAAGGTCACATTGCCGGCAAGATGACAAAATCGAACATCATCGGCTACATTGCTTCGTTCCCTATCCCCGAAGTAATCCGCGGCATCAATTCTGCCTACATCCACGCCGCCAAAGTGAACCCGGATGTCGAATTCAAGATCATCTGGGTCTACACATGGTTCGATCCTGCCAAGGAAGCGGACGCGGCCAAAGCCCTGATCGAACAAGGCGCTGACGTGGTTCTGCAACACACTGACTCCACTGCGCCGCAAGCAGCCGCACAGGAAGCAGGCGATGTCATCACTTTCGGGCAAGCCTCTGACATGGGCCAATATGCGCCAATGCCGCGCGTATCCTCCATCATCGATGACTGGGCGCCATACTATATCGCACGGACCAAGGCCGTCATGGACGGCACGTGGGAAAGCACAGATACGTGGGATGGTATCGGCCCCGGCATGGTTGGCATCGGTGAAATTTCCGATGTGGTCCCAGCAGATGTCAAAGAAGAGGCCCTCGCCATGAAAGCCGCACTGGCAGACGGTTCATACCACGCGTTCACCGGCCCGCTGAAAAAGCAGGACGGCAGTGACTGGCTGGCCGAAGGCGAGACCGCCGATGACGGCACTCTTGCAGGCATGAACTTTTACGTCGAAGGGATCACAGGCGATATTCCGCAATAAGTTGCGCTGCGATAATTCGAGAAAGCCCCGGTTCTGACCGGGGCTTTTTTTGACCCGCCGCCGTGCAACTGACGGCAGGCTGCGGGGCCGCAAGCCAGATGATACAAGCGGTACTCTCCCTCCAACCCTTTCAACGTCACTTCGATTGACGCATCGAGATGGAATTCGCCGGCAGTTTCGATCATCGCGCGTGTCGCGTCTGACTGACGGGTTTCATCCTGCTGAGCTTTGATCGCTATTCGGGTTGCCTTTTGGCCACAGCGTCCGGAAAGTCCTCTCCCGCTTTGACGATGTCGCGGGTATTGATCCCAATCCTTTCCGACAGCATTGGATTTCCCAGGCACTGCTCGAAAGGACTTGCCAGACGCATCGCTTGCTCGACCGAAGAAAGGATGGACAACTAGCCATCATCTTTACCTGTCGTCCGTCGTGGCCACTTTGTAAGGCCCCGACCACGTCCGAATAACCGCGATAACAGCTGCCCACCTGATGGCCATTGCCGCGAGAAAGTTGTCTAGGCCTTGTGCGAATAGCCAAAAACTTCGACATCTGGCACCGGGCTGAAATTGTTCAAATTCGTGATTTTCCACATCCCGTGTTCGAGCCAAAAACCAGTGACATTCCTGGGCAAACCGATTTTTGAGCATTTATTCAAAAGAAACCTGCAGCCACGCCTTCGGGTTTCACCTGCTCAGCACTCTTTTTCGTCGGTGCCGATTTAGGTCAGCGCGGCAGTTTCGAAAAATAAGGCGACGGCAGTATTTGCCATGCGATCCAGTAGAGCCTCCAGCCCTCGACCACCAATCGTTTGTCATTCAACAGAGGCGTGAGGGGCATTTCCATTGATCCCGGTCACTGCTCTTAGATACCGTTGAGAGTTGCGCTTGCACCTTCTCGTGGCGATGTCTGGTCGCCGTGTCACGCATTGGAGGGCGGTGCCCTGCTGAACTGACACAGGTCAAGGCAGCTTTGCTGGCGCAGGGTTATCATGATGTCACCAAGAAGGAGTGAGACAATGTACAAACACATACTCGTACCCATTGTTTTCGATCACGGCTCTCAGGGTTGGGCGGCGGTTGAAACGGCCAGCCATCTTTTGGCAGAGGACGGCACCATAACCCTTCTGCATGTGTTGGAGGATGTTCCAGTTTATGCGGCCGCACATATCCCACATGGTGTGCGTGAAAAGCACCGCGAAACGGCGATGAGCGAACTGCACAAGCTGGCTGATAAGGTCAGTGCAAATACCCTGTGCAGCGTTATCCACGGACACTCGTCGCAAAGCATTCTGGACTACGCCGAAAAACACTCAGCAGACTGCATTGTGATCTCATCTCACAAACCGGGTCTTGAAGACTATTTCATTGGCTCCACTGCCGCACGAGTCGTTCGTCACGCGCGCTGCGCGGTACATGTCATGCGATAGCCTACCAGCTTAGTAAGAGTATTCTTTGTAGATGCGGCTGAGATCACCATTCCAGTCACCGTGATAGTGATCCAGCAACTCATCCGCGGGTGTTTTGCCTGTCTCGACGCTCTCATGCAAAGCGTTCAGAAAATGCGTCTCATCGGGCACCATCCCACCGGCGCCCGACCGGGCACGCGACTTTAACCCTGCATGGCTGATTGCAACCGCTTCGCGGGCCAGATCATGCATTTTTACGCCGTTCACTTCTCCCTGAAGCCCGTGTGACGATGCGACGACCCGCAAGGCGTCTCTTGTACCCGCATCGAGGCCCTTTACCAGATCCCAGGCCGCATCGAGCGCAGTCTGATCATAGGTCAGACCCACCCAGAAAGCGGGCAAGGCGCAAAGTCTCCGCCAAGGTCCTCCGTCCGCTCCGCGCATCTCGATAAAGCGTTTTAACCGCGCTTCGGGGAAGGCGGTGGTCAAGTGATCGGCCCAATCTGAAATCGTTGGCGTTTCCCCCGGCAATGCAGGCAATTCACCCCTAAGAAAATCGCGGAATGACATGCCCAGAGCATTGACGTAAGCGCCGTCGCGGTAGACGAAATACATCGGTACATCCAGCGCGTATTGAACCCACGCCTCAAAACCGAAACCTTCATCAAAAACGAACGGCAGCATCCCGGTACGTGCTGCATCCAGATTGCGCCACGACACCGCGCGCCACGACTTGTGCCCGTTGACACGTCCTTCGAAAAACGGAGAGTTCGCGAACAGGGCTGTAGCAACAGGTTGCAGCGCCAGCGCCACGCGCATTTTTTGCACCATGTCAGCTTCGGAACCGAAATCGAGGTTAACCTGAACCGTACAGGTACGTCGCATCATGACGCGGCCCATGGTGCCAACACGGCCCATGTAGTCGTTCATCAGCTTGTACCGACCCTTGGGCATAAGATCCATCTGGTCATGCGTCCAGACAGGCGCAGCACCCAAACCGATAAAACCCGCTCCGATGCGGTCGGCGACCTCTTTGACTTCTCGCAAATGAGAATTCACCTCGTCGCAGGTTTCATGAATCGTCTCCAGCGGCGCGCCTGACAACTCCAGCGCCCCACCGGGTTCAAGACTCACATTCGCGCCATCTTTTTCAAGCCCGATGATCTTGCCGTCTTCCATGACGGGCGCCCAGTCAAATGTGTCACGCAGCCCCTCAAGCATCGTACGGATCGAGCGTTCGCCCTCATACGGCAGCGGCTTGAGCGTATCGCGGCAATACCCAAACTTTTCGTGCTCGGTTCCGATGCGCCAATCCTCTTTCGGCTTGCACCCTTGTTCGAGGTATTCTGCCAACTGGTTGTGCGACGTAATCGGGCCACCGCCGGACTGAGGAATGGACATGGTGAAGGCTCCGTTCGTTGGCTGCCGATAACTCGGCTTTCGGGATGATGCGAATTCTACTGCGTGTCAATGCAGAGTCCTATGTGCGGACATGGAAGTATCACGCTGCCAGAGCACGATGGAGTGCGTGCTCTCGCCTCTGGTTGCTCTCAGCACCTTGTCCATCCGCAGGCCGGGCAACGTTGAAAAGGCGTCAAAAAGATCCTGCGCACCCGCAGCATTTACCGGCACGAGCAGCGCGGCCTGCCCCGATTGCTCAAGCCGCCAGTGCGCCGGATGTAGGGTTGGGTCATATACCAGCCGAGAAAGCTCTCGCAGATCAATACTGCCACCAGTCAGCGGGCCATAATAGACAACACGCCCTTCATCCACATCGACCGTGCCCGGTCCGGCCCCCGATGCGCGAAACCGGCCGCGCTGCACGCCGATCCAAAGCAAAGCAAGCCCGCCGATCAGAAACGCGCCGCCCGGAAATTTCAACAGATGCCCGGGTTGCAGAAAAAGCCAAAGGCCGCAGGCCGTGCAGGCGACACCGATCAGTGCCTCTCTCCACCGGGTCATGGCGTCTTTCGCTTCGGGTCGAATAAAGGACGTCACGACCTGTCTCCGTTCAGCGGATGCCATCCGGCATCTTCGTCTCGCCAGTCATAAGGTGCCACAACCGGCTCAAACTCCATATCGGTAAAGTCACGAATAAGGGCCAACTCCTGTCCGCGTCGACGGTATAGCATACCGCCCTGGGTGTCATACCGGCTGAGCGCGTCGCTCTGTGGCGCCGCCATCCGGTCATAGATGTCACGCACGGATTGCGGTGCGGGATCTTTGAGAATGCGACGGGTGACCTCCCGCGGCAGTGGTGCACGATTACCGTTAAGCAAACGAATGCCGGTTGTGCACCCCTTGTCCGGCTCGCCAAGCGTGACTCGCGCCAAACCGGTGTCTCGCCCGATAATATCAGCACCGCCACCAGCGTAGTAATGGCAGTTATCCAGAAAACAGCCACCACCGCCCCACGTATCCCCGCAAGGAAACACCGACAACGCCGTCCAGTAAGGCGGGCGGGATAGAGCTGAAAAAGCGCCCTCCGCTGGCCCACGCCAGTACCCGTCTAGGGTAAAGTAGATGAAATGCGCACCGTCAGGCGATAACGCGCAACGTTCGACATACACTTTTTTCTTCAACCATTGCCCGTCTTCAAAACTGTCGGTGTCTCTTTGCCAAAGGATCATGCGAAACTGCTTGGATGGGCCTTGCCGCAGGATCACTGCACGATCGTTTTCTGTCGCAAAAAAGAGGTGCAGGCGCACCATCGGCTCAGGTCCGGTCATTCCCAGTCTCCCAGTTCCCGTTGCCAGAGCGTCAATGCCGCGACGGCGGCTGTATCTGCGCGCAGGATGCGAGGCCCCAAAGAAACGACATGCGCGAAAGGCAAAGCAAGTAGTCTCGCGCGTTCCTTGGGGGAAAACCCCCCTTCTGGCCCGATCAGAACGGCCCATGGCCCTTTTTCCTGCGGTAAACCATGGGCTTGCCCTGCCTGTGCCTCGTCACAAAACATCAGCCGCCGCGTACCATCCCAGCCATCAAGCACCCGATCCAGCCGCTGCAGGTTGGACACCTGCGGCACAAAAGTGCCGCCACATTGCTCTGCTGCCTCGATTGCATGTGCCTGCAATCTGTCGCGCTGGATGCGCGCGGCGTTGGTGTAATCCGTTTGCACAGGAATAATGCGCGCCGCTCCGAGTTCTGTAGCTTTTTCGACGATAAAGTCGGTGCGCGCCTTTTTGATCGGCGCAAACATGAGCCACAGGTCTGGCGGCATCTGCAATGGTTGTGTCTGGTGCAAAACCTGCAGACGACCGGTTCGCTTGCCAGCCTCGACCAACTCGGCCAGCCACTCGCCGGTCACCCCATCAAACAGCAAAATCTGTGCGCCGGGACCAAGCCGCATGACGCCAAACAGGTAATGCGCCTGATCGCGCTGCAAAGGAACTGATTGCCCCTCCCCCAAAGGGTGCTCTACAAAAAGGCGAATTTTGGCAGTCAGACGATCGTTCATAGAAAGTATACATATGCAAGAGCCCAGCCCAGCACCAGACGGTCAGGTCGCGGATGCGGTAAAAGACAACTGGGTGGACCGTTATGCTCCGGAATGGACAAGGCCTTATCTGCGCCTCAGCCGTGCGGATCGGCCAATTGGAACTTGGTTGCTGTTGATCCCGTGCTGGTGGGGATTGATGCTGGCCATCCTGCGCGACGGGCAGGCCGGATGGTACGACGCGTGGATCGCGCTGGGGTGCGCTATCGGTGCGTTCCTGATGCGAGGTGCGGGCTGCACATGGAACGACATCACCGATCGAGATTTCGACGGCAAAGTAGAACGAACCAGATCGCGCCCCATTCCTGCAGGACAGGTCACCGTGCGCGGCGCATTTATTTGGTGCTGCGTTCAATCGCTGCTGGCCCTTTGCATTTTGCTGACCTTCAACATCCAAGCCATTGCTCTGGGGGTGCTCGCCCTGTTGCCGGTTACCATCTACCCCTTTGCCAAGCGTTTTACCTGGTGGCCGCAGGTTTTCCTTGGCCTCGCTTTCAACTGGGGCGCATTATTAGCGTGGACAGCGCATACCGGCAGGCTGGAGTCGCCGGCCGTCCTGCTCTACGCGGCTGGCATTGCTTGGACGTTGTTCTATGACACAATCTACGCGCATCAGGACACCGAAGATGACGCGTTGATCGGCATCAAATCCACCGCACGGCTTTTTGGCGACAAGACAACCGCATGGCTGCGACGTTTCCTGATGGCAACCGTCGGCCTTATGGGGCTTGCGGTCATTTTTGCGGTCAAGGATTCGGTTTCGATTCTAGGGTTGGTGATTGCCCTCGGCGGTCCTTGGGCCATGGGGTGGCACATGGCATGGCAACTTCGGGGGCTCGACACCGATGACAACGCCAAGCTGCTGCAACTCTTTCGCGCAAACCGGGATACCGGCATGATCCCGCTGATATTCTTTGTGGCAGCATGGTTCCTGTGATTGAAACCGTGCCGCACAGCGCGTATCACGTGCCGGTAATGCAAGGACTTTCAGGGTGATATGGGTAACCTGCGGTTTTATCTGATATTAATCGCTTTTTCGCTGGCCGCAGTGCTGGCAATTGTCGCGGCCACCTTGTCAGCGGAAATGATCGAAGATTCGTCGGAAATCAACGTCCGCAACGTGCTTGACCGCAATGGGTTGACCTGGGCCGAAGTAGAAGCAGACGGGCTACGCGTCATCCTTTCAGGCACGGCACCTACCGAAGCTTTGCGGTTTCGCGCCCTGAGCCTTGTCGGTTCTGTGCTCGATGCCGAACGCGTCGCTAATGAGATGGAAGTGGCCGCAAGCGAGGCTGTCGCACCTCCGCGCTTTTCAGCCGAAGTTCTGCGCAATACCGCCGGGCTTTCGTTAATTGGCCTGATCCCTGCTTCCAGCGACCGCGATGCCATCGTTGATGGATTCGTCGCCATGGGGGATGCGAACGTCACCGACTTGCTTGAGGTAGCGAATTATCCGGCGCCTTCGGGTTGGGAAGATGCCCTTGCCTATGCCATCGCCGCCATCGAGGGTTTGCCCCGCGCCAAAGTATCCGTTGACGCTGGCAGAGTTGAAATCACTGCAATTGCCAATAGCGAAGAAGACAAGTCCGCGATGGAAGCGCGTTTGACCCGAATGGCGCCTCCTGCGCTACAACTCAGTCTGAACATCTCAGCCCCCCGCCCAGTGATAACACCATACACGCTGCGCTTCGTGATGGATGAAAACGGCGCGCGGTTCGACGCCTGCTCTGCAGATACGCTGGCCGCCCAGACTGTTATCATCAACGCCGCCTTCACCGCCGGGCTCACCGGACCGGGCCGTTGCACAATTGGCATGGGGGTTCCCAGCAAGAGTTGGGCCGAAGCTGTTGAACTCGCCATCAACGCGTTGGCCGAGATCGGAACAGGCACTGTCACCTTTTCCAATGCGGATGTGACTCTTGCCGCGGGTGTAGGCACACCCGAAACGTTGTTTGACCGCGTTGTCGGTGAACTGGAAACGGCCCTGCCAGATGTTTTCGTGCTGCAAGCAGTGTTACCCAGACCACTAGAAGACAGCGCAGGACCCGTAGAATTTACCGCGACGCTCAGCCCCGAGGGGCAGGTACAGTTGCGGGGTCGACTGCCCAGCGAGGATTTGCGTGAAGTAACAGACAGCTATGCGCGTGCCAAGTTCGGTTCCGAAGCGGTTTATACAGCAGCGCGCGTTGTCGAAGATATGCCAGCAGACTGGCTGACGCGCGTTCTCGTCGGCATAGATGCCCTGACCTACCTCAACAACGGCCTCGTTTCTGTCCAACCTGACAGCATGTCTATTTCCGGCGTATCCGGTAATCCTGACGCCCAACAGGAAATTGCCCGGCTGATGGTCGAAAAACTCGGCGAGGATGGCGTGTTTGACATCGACGTCAACTATCAGGAAGCACTTGACCCGATTGCTGCACTGCCGACGCCGGACGAATGCGAGGCGCGCATCGCTGAAATCCTTTCAGTCGAAAAAATTGTTTTTGAGCCGGGATCTGCAACGATTGACGAGAGTGCCGTTCTTACAATGGATTTGATCGCCGAGGCTCTGCAGGACTGCGGGAACCTGCGACTGGAGGTGCAGGGACATACTGACAGCCAAGGCCGCGAGGAGATGAACCTGTCGCTCAGTCAGGCAAGGGCAGAATCGATCCTCAATGAATTGCGCGCTCGCAAGGTGCTGACCCGCAGCTTTACCGCCAAAGGCTATGGCGAAAGCCAGCCAATCGCAGACAATGACACCGAGGCGGGGCGAGAGGCCAACCGCCGCATCGAATTCAAGCTTGTCCGACCAGAACCCAGCGTGCCCGAAGGCGAATCCGCACTGGAAAGCCTCGCTGAAAACAGCGATACAGGGCAGGAGGACTCAGATGACTCTGATGCCGAAGGCGCACAGGGAGACGATCAATGACAAGCGGGCAATTCGTGGTGGCAATGGCGATCATGCTGTTTGTTGCGTTTTGCCTTGGGTGGTTCGCCAACTGGCTGGTGCACAGGTTCTCGCGCGTGGCCGCCGACGATGTCGCTCAACTTGACCGCATGAGCCAAGAGTTGCACGAGGCAGAAGAGACACGCGACCAAGCCATCACCTATCTGCAACAGCGCGAAGCCGAGTTGACCAACCAACTCGCCCAGACCGAAGCCGAGTTGCGCGCTGCCATGGATGGTCTTCGCGATGCCCGTCAAGAGGCTGAAGAATTGCGCGCCAGAATGACCGGCACGCAAAACGCTGGCTGAACGGCTACTTTACCGTCAGATGGGCGCAGTGCGCGCGGTGACTGATGTCTGAAGATGTACTTCCCAACACCATCGCCGAAAGATTGCCCAAACCTCTGCGACCCGAGACGATCAAGTCTGCGCCCACCGCCTTCGCCTTGTCTACGACAGCGGTCGCCGGATCACCATCAACGATGTGGCAGGTGACCTCGGAATGCCCCTCGACATCTGCGATCTTTTTGGCCGTGTCCGTCACGATCGCAGCAGCCTCCGCCACCTCTTCCTTTGACGGCATGGTCGTTGCTGCGTGATAGCCCGACACAGCGCCCAGCGCGAATGCGACCGTCTCATGTTTGGGAACATGGACGACATGGACTGAACCGTTGAATTTCTCCGCTATTGCGCAAGCCGTGCGCAGCGCGTTTTCCGATGGCTCTGAACCGTCAAAGCCTACACAGATCGTATCGAACATAACCTACCCTCCTCTGGTGATTAAGTTGTCCGACACTATCAACAGCAGACGATGGTACGCTTTGACATGTATCAATCAAGCCGAATACCGCTTACCAGCGATCAAGCGCGTCTTCATCTTCGGCGCGCGCGTCCACCCACGACGATGCACCGTCCTGAGTAATTTCGCGCTTCCAGAATGGTGCACGGCTCTTGAGGTAATCCATCAGGTATTCGGCGGCTTCAAAGGCGTCCTTGCGGTGCCGGGCAGCGGTCGCCACCATCATGATCAGCTCACCCGGTCGCAACGGGCCATAGCGGTGGATGACGAGAACATCACCCAGCGACCATCTTTCCTGCGCCTGAGCAGCAATGTCATGCAGCGCGCGTTCGGTCATACCCGGATAGTGTTCGATCTCCATCTGGTGCAAAGCACCTTCGCCTGTGTCTCTGACAACGCCAGTGAAAGTGACAACAGCGCCCAAGTCCGTGCGGCCAGCCGCAAACGCCGCTGCCTCGTGCCCCAAATCGAAAGGCGTTTCTTGCACGCGGATGATCACTGGTTAGCCCCCGGTCATCGGCGGGAAAAAGGCAACCTCGCGCACCCCGTCCAATGAGGCACCAAAATCCGCCAGTTCCTGATCAAGGGCGACGCGCAGCGCCGAAGTGTCTGCGAAGGCGGCCGCGTACCGGTCTTCGCGTGCGACCAATTCTGCCACCAAGTCGTTAACCGTGCGCGCCGAGGTATCAACAGTTTCTCGCGGCAGTCCGATACGTTCGCGCACCCAAGCAAAATAGAGAACGTTCATGGTCTGTCATCCCTCAAATACGGCATCGCCTTGATCAGGTAATCCGCACCGGTGATCAACGTCAACGTCGCTGCGACCCAAAGCAGGGCAAGGCCGATCTGGCCGGCCCACTCCATCGCAAAATGCTTCCAGCGCAATCCCTGCAAATCCTCGACTGTGCCTGCAAACACCTGATCGACCAAAGCCTGATCCATCCCGTAGGCAGACATGACAAGGTAATGTTCGAAAACGCCATGCGAGAACAGCACGGCGATTGCTACCATCTGTAAGGTCGTTTTCCACTTTGCCAGCTTGGTCACCTTAAGTGTCCCGGCGGTATCGCCAAGGAATTCGCGCAGGCCCGACACAAACACCTCGCGAAACAAAATAACTGTCGCCGGCAAGACCAGCCATGGCGACCAACTGGAGAAGCCGATGATGACCATTAACGCGATGACGACCATTGCCTTGTCGGCAATCGGGTCGAGCATCGTGCCCAGTTTGGTTTCCTGCTTCCACGCCCGCGCAAGGTACCCATCAAACCAGTCTGTCACCGCCGCAGTAATAAATAGGACCAGAGCAAACCAATCCGCGTAAGGACGCGTGAAGTACAGAAACATGACCGCAACCATCGGCGCCGCGATCAGTCGCAACAGGGTTAACAAATTGGGAAATGTCATCTTCATACTATCACCTTACAACGCACGATTCCGGAGGAAAAGCAGCATCGGGCACGAAGGCACCTCCGCGCAGACAGCGTGCGGCGCTCAATCAAATCAAGGCGTCGCGCCGCAGGCGCGTCCGCTGGATTACCCGCGTTCATGAAAGTAGTCGTAGATCTTTTCGGCCAAGGCATCCGATACACCCTCAACCGCCTTCAGATCGCTTAGGTTCGCCCGTGAAACCGCCTTTGCCGAGCCAAAGTGCGCAAGCAAAGCTCTTTTGCGGGCAGAACCAACACCGGGCACTTCATCAAGCGGTGTGGCCCCTACAGCTTTGGACCGCTTGGCGCGGTGCGTCCCGATGGCAAAGCGGTGGGCCTCGTCACGCATCCGCTGTACAAAGTAAAGGACGGGATCGTTGTGGCGCAGCGCAAAGGGCTGGCGCCCCATGCGGTGGAATTCCTCTTTACCCGCGTCGCGATCAATACCTTTGGCAACCCCGACCATCGGGATGTCCTCAACACCGTATTCACGCATGATAGATGCAACGGCACTGACTTGCCCTGCGCCGCCGTCGATGAGCAGCAAATCCGGCCAGTGACCCTCAGTTCTGTCCGGATCTTCTTTAATCAAGCGTTTAAAACGCCGGGTCAGCACCTCTTTCATCATTCCAAAGTCGTCACCCGGAGTCAGTTCGTCTCCCCGGATATTGAATTTTCGATACTGGTTTTTCATGAAACCTTCCGGCCCGGCCACGATCATTGCGCCCACCGCATGGGCCCCCTGAATGTGCGAGTTGTCGTAGACTTCGATGCGATTGGGGATGCCAGAGAGATCGAACGCTTCGGACAGTCCCTTCATCAAGCGGGCCTGCGTGGCCGTTTCGGCCATCTTCCGTGCAAGGCTCTCACGGGCGTTCCGTAATGCCCCGTCAATCAACTCAGCCTTTTCACCCCGCCTCGGAACAACAAGTTCAACCTTACGGCCAAGCTTGCCGGTCAGGGCATCTGCCATGAGATCAGGGTTTTCAATCTCATTGCTCAGGATGACCTGCCGGGGTGGTTCGCGTGTGTCATAGAACTGACCAAGAAACGCCTCGAGGACCTCTGCTGCATCTACATCCTGTCCCACTCTGGGATAGTAGTCGCGGTTTCCCCAATTCTGGTTGGCTCTGATGAAAAAGACCTGAACGCAGGCCTGACCGTTTTCAAGATGCAGCGCAACGACATCTGCCTCCGTGACCCCTTTGGGGTTGATACCTTGCGCTGTTTGTACCTGTGTCAAAGCCTTGATGCGGTCACGCAGTGCCGCGGCGCGCTCAAATTCCATCTCTTCAGAAGCGCGCGCCATTTCCGCCGCAAGGCGCGCCTGAATATCCGTTGTTCGACCGGTCAGAAATTTCTCGGCATCCTTGACTGTCTGACGATAAGCCTGCGCATCAATCTTGCCCACGCAAGGCGCAGAACATCGTTTGATCTGATATTGCAGGCAAGGTCGCGTACGGCTTTCGAACATTGCATTGGAACAGTCCCGCAGCAAGAACACCCTTTGCAACTGGTTGAGTGTCCGGTTCACCGCACCAGCAGAAGCAAACGGTCCGTAATAGCTGCCTTTCTGTTTCTTAGCGCCCCGGTGTTTCTTGATTTGTGGAAAGTCGTGATCGCCGGTGACAAGGATGTTCGGAAAGCTCTTGTCGTCACGCAGCAGCACGTTGAACTTTGGCTTGAGCTGCTTGATCAGGTTCTGCTCCAACAACAGTGCTTCTGTCTCTGTCTTGGTTGTCAGGAACATCATCGACGCAGTCATCGAAATCATGCGGGCGATACGCGCGGAATGCCCGGTTGGCCGCGCGTAGTTTGACACCCTCGCACGTAGATTTCGCGCTTTCCCAACGTAGAGAACGCGGCTTTCGGAATCGAGCATCCGGTAAACGCCTGGGGATGTATCCAGCGTTTTCAGGTACCCATGGATGATTTCATGGCCCGGCTTTTCGCCTTTAGGGAGAGTGTCAACTGAAGTGGTCATTTTGATCGTTACATGATTCCCTTGTTCGCTGCACTGTAGCGCCTTTAACTTCAAGGACTAAGGTGTCCACGAAACCTGTGGACAACCTTGCAGATAACTTCTGGGCAGTCGCAATTTTTCGTTTAAATTTGAGCGCTTCACGAGTTTGCACAAAATTTAATCAGTTTTATAAGCTATTGAAAATAAACAAAAGATTGTTTTCGCCAACACAAGCAACTGAAAACACTGATCTTTTTGTAACAGCTTTGTGACCGCACAACCGGCGGTGCAAAACTTTCCGCTATGCTTTTTATTCCACCCCTTGAACATCAGGTGTTTGCCAAGCGAGGTGCTGGCCCCCATCTACACAAATCAGTTGTCCTGTGACCGCAGGAGCATCCAGAAAATAGCCCAGCGCTGCGACGATATCCGCGGGGTTTGCGCCGCGCCGCAGAACCGTCGCTGCGCGTTGATTTTCGAAATGCTCTTTTGATTGCCGCGCCCCTTGAAGCGTTGGTCCCGGCCCGATCGCATTGACACGTATCGCAGGGGCCAAGGCGCGTGCTGTGGTCTGGGTAAGGGCCCACAACCCCATCTTGGCCAGAGTGTAAGTCATGAACTCTGGCGTCAGTTTCCGGACACGTTGATCAACCATGTTCACAATCAAACCGCTGGCGACCGGCTCGTCTGCTGTATCCCGTTTCGGAACCAGACCCTGATCCGCCATCGCCTGCGTCAGAATGAACGGCGCGCGCAGATTGCTTTGCATATGGCGATCCCACGAGGTGCGTGTCGCCGTTTCAACGGTATCGTATTCAAAGATTGACGCGTTGTTGACCAGGCAGTCGATCGGGCCGTCAAGTACCTCAACAGCCGTTTCGAAAAGCGCGGAGGTTGCCGCATCATCAAGCAGGTCCGCTTGCAAGGCGACTGCGTTGCCGCCCGCTTCCTCGATCATTTTTACCGTCTGTCGTGCACCATCTTCCGAGGAAGCATAGTGTACGGCGACGTCATAGCCGCGCTGCGCCAAATAGACGGCCATAGCTTGGCCCAAGCGGTGCCCTGCTCCGGTAACAAGAGCCCGCGTCATACCAGCAATACCGCCATATAAAGAACGTAGAGTCCGGTTAGGACAAAGCCCCAGATGCGGGTAATGTTCCAGCACATGTATACAAATGGTGCGAGCAGCACAGACGCCCCCAGCATGACCCAAAGATCAAAACGCAGGAACTCGGGATCGACAGGGATCGGGCCGACCAGACTGGCAATACCTATGATCGCCAACAGGTTGAACATGTTGGAACCAATCACATTACCAAGCGCCACGTCCGCCTGTCTGCGCAAAGCCGCCACAACAGTGGTGGCCAACTCAGGCAACGAGGTGCCGATGGCGACCAATGTCAATCCGATCACGGTGTCAGACACACCGAACTGCTGCGCAATTATCGTGGCATTGTCGACCAGTAAGTCCGCGCCAACTGGCAGGCCGATCAGACCGAGAACCAGAAAGATAACGATACGCCAAAGCGGCATATTGGGGTCCGCTCCTTCGGGTTCTTCGTCCTCTGCCACGCCCTTCATCGAGTCCCTGTGGAGTTTGGCATCGCGAAATGCATCGCCCAGAACGAAAAGAACAGCCGCGATCAGAATCAGGCCCGCTTTCCAGTCGAACACCCCGCGGTACGCCAAACCAATGAACAAAAGCGACGCAATGATCATGAAATTGTAGGTTTTGCGCGTGTTGCACTCTGATGTGTGCATTGTCGCGAGTATTGCAGGCACGCCAAGCACAAGAAGAATGTTTGCCGTGTTGGACCCAACCACATTGCCCAAGGCAAGTCCCGGCGCGTCTTCTAAAACAGCCTGAATTGAAATGAGAAGTTCTGGCGCGGATGTGCCAAAAGCGACGATCGTCAGGCTGACAATGAGGGCGGGCACACCCAGCCTCAGGCTAAGGTTCACCGCCCCTTTGACCAGCGAGTCGCCGGCCAGCAGCAAGATCAGCAACCCCAGCCCTGACAGCAGCCAAGGCGTCATGCGCCGCCCCCCCGTTGCTCACAACTGCACGGCCCGCTTCCGATCCTGTAGCGGCCACAGCGTTTGCATTTGGCAGACGCCAGCCGCTTGCCGCCCAACCAGTGCATCTTGCCAAACATCGCAAGCACGGCGATCACAACAAGAAACAGGACGACGATCTTGAATATCATGCCTACAGACCAAACTGCGCAAAAGCGCTGCGTTCTTCGACAGAGTGGAGTGCATCGTCAATAACGCGCGCGCCAAACCGCGAAAGGAGCGGTTTTTTCGCACCGTACCGACGGAATTTAACCTTGTCACCGTAGCGGTCGACCATCATTGGTTTGAGATGCCCGATGCCATCGATAAGACCCAGTTCCTTGGCCCGTCGGGCAAGCCAGATTTCCCCGGTAAACAAATCCTGATCCTCTTTGAGTTTTCCCGCCCGACGTTCGGAAACATGCGCTTTGAAATTGTCGTGAATGTCTTCGAGCAGGTCTTTTAGACGGGCGACATCTTCGGGGTTTTCCGGGCGGAACGGATCCAACATGGATTTTGATTTGCCGGCTGTGTAGACGCGACGCTCGATGCCTTGGCGGGCCAGAAACTCATGCGCACCGAATGATGCGGAAATAACACCAATTGACCCGACGACAGAACTGTCATCAGCAAATATCTCGTCGGCGGCAGCGGCAAGCCAATAACCGCCCGAGGCAGCCACGTCCTCGACAAAAGCGATAACCGGCACCTCTTTTTCCTGCGCCAATCTGCGGATACGCCGACCGATCAGAGAAGATTGCACCGGGCTGCCACCCGGCGAATTAATCTCTAGAACGACGGCTTTTGGTTTGCCACGCGTAAAGGCTTTTTCCAGAACGGGACCGATTGTTGCGTCGTTGAGCATGCCCCGTCCAGAAGCACTGATCACGCCGGAAAGGCGAACGACGGCAACTGTGGGATCGGAATTGAGAAAAGGGATCCAGCGTATCATGAGGCCTCATGTAGATTGGCATACCGCCTCAAACAAGGCGGCGCCGAAAGAGTTTTATCCGGCGCGGCACTATTGACGCAGGCGCCAGCCCGTCTTGAATATCCACCAGATCACCGCAAGGCATGCAAAAGTAAATCCAGCTATGGCCAGAAGAGACAAGCCAATTGGCACATCTGCAGTGTCAAAAAAGGCCCAACGGAACCCAGAGATCAGGTAAACAACCGGATTGAATAGCGAGATCACCTGCCAAACTGGTGGCAACATTGAGATGGAGTAGAACGACCCGCCAAGAAAAACCAAAGGGGTCACGACCAGCAGCGGCACCAGTTGAAGCTGCTCAAAATTGCCAGCCCAAATCCCGATAATGAACCCCAGTAACGCAAAGCTCAGGCAAGTCAGTAGCAGGAAAAGGGCCATGGCAAGCGGATGCGCAATCTTGATGTCGACAAACAAAAAAGAGGTCGCCAGAATGATCACCCCGATGAACAGGGCCTTTGTTGCCGCAGCCCCGACGTAACCGGCAACTATTTCAAGAAAGTTCACCGGTGCAGACAAAAGCTCGTAAGTGGTGCCGATGAATTTCGGAAAATAAATCCCGAAAGACGCATTCGAGATCGATTGCGTAATCACCGACAGCATAATCAAACCCGGAACGATAAATGCGCCGTAAGAAACTCCTTCGACCTCGTCGATCCGGCTGCCAATGGCTGCGCCGAACACCACGAAATAGAGAGAGGTAGACAGAACAGGCGAAAAGAAACTCTGTCCCAGAGTGCGGAAAAATCTTGCCATCTCAAAGAGATAAATTGCTTTGATCGCTGTCAGATTCATGTGCCTGCTGCCTCGTCCTGCTGCACCAGATCAACAAAGATGTCTTCCAGACTGCTTTGCCGTGTGACCACATCTTTCAAAACGAGCCCTGATGCCGAGACATCTGACAGAAGCTTGGTGATGCCGGTGCGGGCGCGGCTGTCGTATGTATAAGTCAGCGTTCGTTTGTCCGACCCAAGCACCAGATTATAGGATGCCAGCGCTTCCGGAATAACGTCGACCGGCTCGGTCAGTTGCACATCCAGTTGTTTTTGCCCCATCCGTTCCATCAGCCTTTCCTTGGCTTCGACCAACAGAATCTCGCCCTTGGCGATAACCCCGATACGATCCGCGATGGCTTCAGCCTCTTCGATGTAATGCGTCGTCAGTACGATCGTGACGCCCTCTTGTTTCAGGCGGGCCACCACATCCCACATGTCCTTGCGTAACTCGACATCCACACCAGCGGTCGGTTCGTCGAGAAACAACAACCGAGGTTCATGGCTGAGCGCTTTGGCAATCAGCACGCGGCGCTTCATCCCGCCGGACAAGGCGCGGACCTGCGTGTCACGCTTTTCCCAGAGCGAAAGCTGGCGCAAGATCTTTTCAATCTTGGCGTCATCGCGCGGCTTACCGAACAGTCCTTGCGAGAATCTCACCGTATTGATGACCCGCTCGAACGGCTCAAGGTGAATTTCCTGCGGCACCAGACCAATGATGTTTCGCGCTGCGCGAAACTCAGTGATCGTATCATGTCCGCCGACGCGTACGAAGCCGGATGTCGCACGTGTGATCCCACAAATCGTCGAGATAAGGGTGGTCTTGCCGGCGCCGTTCGGCCCCAAAAGGGCAATAATCTCCCCCGCATCAATGGACAGCGACACGCCCTTCAGGGCTTCGAACCCGTCATCGTATGATTTACGCAAATCTTCAATTTCAAGAATAGCAGGCATGTGCAGAGCTTCCTTTCTCGGCACCCGATGGATACTCGCCCGACGCCGGGAAGGACAGCGCGATTTTGCACATAGCGCTGTTCTACTATGCAAGTGCCGCACCGTTGTTTGTCGCAAACGGGCTCGACACGCCCTGCAACACTGTTACTGACAGGCAATGACCTCTCGGCCACAAAACAACGCAAGCCTCGGCATATTGTTCATTCTGGCGGGTATTTTCGCCATTTCGATCAATGATATGCTGATCAAACGCTTGTCGGGCGACTACCCTCTGCACGAAATCGTATTTTTTCGCGCGGCCACGGCTTTGGTCTTTACAATGGTGATGGTCCGGTTCGAAGGCGGGCTAGCCGTTTTGCGCACGAGGCAACCTTTACTGCACGCTGTGCGAGGCTTGCTCATCGTAATTGCGAACATGGCTTTCTTTGCAGCACTCGCTTCTCTGCCACTGGCTGACGCTACGGCACTTTTCTTTGCGGCGCCGCTTTTCATCACTGTACTGTCCATCCCGTTGCTTGGTGAAAAGGTCGGGGCGATGCGTATTACGGCTGTTCTTGTGGGATTTGTCGGCGTGGTTATCATGCAGCGCCCATGGGCGGATGCCGCCGCTCTGGATACACCGCGCATTGTTCTTTTGCTCCCTGTTCTGGCCGCTCTGACCTATGCGCTGAACCAACTCATGACACGGCGCCTTGGGATCGAAAGCAAGGCATCAGCGTTGTCGGTTTACGTGCACTTGAGTTTTCTGGTGGTTTCGCTCGGTTTTTTCCTGATCGCGGGCGACGGCCGCTTTGCGCAAAACACCACTAATGAGGCGGCCCAGTTTTTGCTGCGCGCATGGATCTGGCCGCCTGCCGCGGATACATGGGTCATGCTGGGCATGGGGGCCAACGCCGCGGTGGTCGGATACTGCCTGAGCCAAGCCTACCGCATGGCCGACGCAGCGACTGTTGCCCCGTTCGAATACGTCGGGCTACCCTTGGCAGTTTTCTGGGGCTGGCTCATTTTCGCTGAATTCCCCGTTTGGGAAGTCTGGGCCGGTATCGCCCTCATTCTCGGCGCCAGTCTCTTTGTCTTTTTGCGAGAGCGCCAGAAATCAACGGTCATAGCCCGCGCCCCTGTCAGGCGTCGCTAAGCTGTTGTCCTTATCCACGCTGGTCGAGATACATCCGGACAGCACTTTGAACATGGCGAAACCGGTCCCCGCCCAAGTGCTTTCCACCGAACCATCGTGTAACCACGACTATTTCATCCCGAATGTTTTCGCGTTCAAGCATGCGTACGATGACCATACCGGCGCCAGATTCACCGTCATCGTTCTTGAGCGGGCCCTCCTCCAGTATGACGGCCCAGCTATTGTGCGTTGCTTTTGCAAACTTCTTGCGCCGTGTCAGGGCTTTGACAAAGTCTCTCGCGTCTTGAGCCGACTGGCAGCGACCGCCGGACACGGCGTATTTGGATCCCCGATCGCTGATAATATTTTCAAGAACTTGCAAACCAGTCGATCAGTCGATGCGCACCACGACCTTTCCGGTCGCTTTCCGTGTACGCAACAGATCCAGCGCTTCATTTGCCTGCTCGAGCAACAAGACATTGCTGACGTGAGGTGTGATCTTTCCCTTGACGTACCAGTCAGTCAGCACCTTAAAACTGTCGGTGAGCACTTTCGGATTAACGCGGGTGTATCCTCCCCAATAAAATCCAATCACTGTCAGATTTTTGACCAGTAGGTGATTTGCAGGGATTTGCGGCACTTCTCCGGACGCAAAGCCAAGCGGTATGAGACGCGCTTCTGGGCGACACGCGCGCAGCGCTGCTTTGAACTGGTCGCCACCAATCGGATCGTAAACTACATCCGCGCCGCCCAACCCCTTCACGATATCCCGAATATCATCGGTGTCCGAGTTGATCAGATGATCTGCGCCTGCTGCTTTGGCGACCTGAAGTTTTTCCTCGCCGCGGGCAACGGCAACAACTTCCGCCCCCATCAACTTGCCAAGTTCAACGGCAGTCAATCCGACGCCACCCGATGCGCCAAGCACAAGCAAACGCTCGCCCGGTTTCAAGTGGGCTTTGTAATCCAGTGCAACATGGCTTGTGCCATAGGCAATCAGGAACGCCGCAGCATGCTCGTCAGTCATCTTATCCGGAACTGGAACGCATACATCTGCAGGAATAGCGGCATAGTCCGCCAGCGCGTCGAACCCGCAGTACGCTGCAACGCGTTGGCCGGTTTGCAAAGAAGTTACACCTTCTCCAACTTCGGTTACTGTGCCGCAAAGTTCCATGCCCAATGTAAAAGGCACTTGGGGGCGCTCTTGATAGGTTCCCTTGATGATCAGCAAGTCGCCAAAGTTGAGGCCGCAGGTGTGCACCTTGACCACCACCTGCCCGGGCGCGGCATCGGGCTTGGGAATATCCTGTAGGGAAAGCGGCTGTCCCAGTTCGGTAACCTGCATTGCGCGCATGTGGGCCTCCTCATGCAATACGATCCTGTGGCTGCAGGTTGACCAGAGCCTTGCCGGTTTTACAAGTCCGCCACCGCGCATATCCCGTAACGTCGTCCGGCCACGCGAAAGCTTTCACATCATGACCGGAAAACACATGCGATCACGCGCAATCTTCCAACACAAGGTCCGAGGCTTTTTCGCCAATCATTATCGCAGGCGCATTGGTGTTGCCTGAGACGATCTCCGGCATGATGGAACAGTCGGCCACGCGCAGGCCCTGCACGCCATGTACCCGCAGCCTCTCATCAACAACGGCGTCGGGCCCCTGCCCCATCTTGCAGGTTCCTGTCGGATGGTAGATTGATGCGGTGTTGTTACGCGCCCAGTCCAGTGTCGCGTCATAATCGTCCGTGTCCAGTGACGCGTTGGGGCGGAATTCCTCCGAGATCTTGCTGGTCAGAGGCGCATGTCGTGCAATATTGCGCGCGATATTTACGCCGGCAACAACCGTGCGGCAGTCGGTTTCGGTCGACAGGTAATTCGGAATAATCTTCGGATAGGTGCGGGGCTGGTCCGATGCGAGACGGATTTCCCCCTTACTCTCAGGGCGCAGCTGGCACACCGACATAGTAAAGGCCGAAAACTTGTCAGCGCCCTTACCCGGATTTTCGGCCGACAACGGCTGGACGTGAAACTGTATGTCCGGTGTCTCAAGATCTTCGCGGGTTTTGAGAAACCCGGTGGCAAGGCTGGCCGCCATGGTCATTGGTCCGGCCCGGAACATCAAGTATTTCAAACCGATCTTGGCCTGACCTACTAAGGTCGACACCTCATCGTTAAGCGTGGGTTCATTACATTTATATACAAGGCGCGCCTGCAAATGGTCCTGAAGGTTCTTGCCGACACCCTTCAGGTTTTGGCGCACTTCAATCCCGTGTTCGGACAGTTGCTCTGCCTCGCCAATACCGGAAAGCATAAGCAGCTGTGGCGAGTTGATCGCCCCACCTGACAAGATGACTTCCTTGCGCGCTTTGATCGATTGTGGATGTCCGGACCGGTCAAGGTACGTAACCCCTGTTGCCCGTGTGCCATCCATCTCAATCTTTTGAGCAAGCGCATGCGTAATAATCTGAAGGTTTGGCCGCTTCTTTACCGGGTTGAGGAAAGCCACGGCAGAACTGCACCGGCGCCCGTTGCGTGCGGTCAGTTGGAAAAATCCAACGCCTTCTTGGTCCGCTCCGTTGTAATCAGGGTTGAATTTGTAACCCGCTGCTTGCGCCGCCGCTACCCACGCGTCGGTGATGGGTCTTTGGATACGCATGTTTGAAACGGAAAGCTCGCCACTATCTCCATGATACTGGTCAGCTCCGCGTTCATTTTTTTCTGCGCGCTTGAACAGGGGCAAAACATCGTCCCATCCCCAGCCCTTGTTACCCATTTGCTGCCAGCGATCGTAGTCTTCAGCCTGGCCCCTGACATAAAGCAAGCCGTTCAACGAAGATGACCCGCCCAGCACCTTGCCACGCGGCCATTCGATCGAACGCCCGTTCAGACCGGGATCAGGCTCAGTTTTGTAGCACCAATCTACTGAAGGGTTGTGGATCGTTTTAAAATAGCCGACCGGAATGTGTATCCACGGGTTGATATCACGGCCGCCTGCTTCCAGCAGAATGACCTTGTGTTCAGGATTTGCACTCAGCCTGTTGGCGAGAACGCACCCCGCAGACCCCGCCCCGACAATCACAAAATCTGCTTCCACAAACAGCCCCTCCATGTAGAATAAAAAAACTCTATGCAAAAACCAATAACCATACTAGAGTTTTTTGGGACAAAATGTCTCAATAATCGACGTTCAGGGAGGAACGCATGAAAGTACAAAACAATATCAAAGGCATATCACGCCGCGATTTGTTCAAAATTGCGGGGCGCTACGGGCTTAGCTCGACACTTTTGGCGGCCGGTACGTTTGGCGGCGCAATGAGTGTTGCGAATCTGGCAAAAGCAGCTGAATCGACCTATGAAAAGCGCTTTGCCAAGGAACCCAAGTTCACGCTGAAATTCGGTGCAGCGGGCTTTAACCCAACAAACTTGCTGATCGAACGCGCCGGTGTTTTAGAGTTTGCACGCGATCTGGAAAGCCGCACAGACGGCGAGATTCGCGTTGAATTTATTGGTAATAACCAGATTTGTAACCAGCTGAGCTGCGTTGAGAAGACACAGCAGGGCATCGTTGATATGTACGCGGCTTCCACGCAGAACTCTGCCGGTGGTGCGCCGTATCTCAATGTTCTGGACTATGCGTACATGTTCCGCTCGCGTGCGGACCAGTACTACTTCATGTACAGCCCAGAATCGCAGCGCATTCTGCGCGAACCATTCGAAAAGCGTCACGGTCTGAAGTTCCTGTTCACACACGCAGAGCTTCGCGGCATCCAGCTTGGTCTGGCATGGCAAGACAAAGAAACGGTCACAAGCATCGAGCAATTGTTCGGTACAAAGAATCGTGTGACGGGTACACAGCTTGGCCGGATCGCTATGAACGCGCTGAACCTGAACCCTGTGCCAATCGCTTGGGAAGAAACGCTGGACGGTCTGAAGCAAGGTCTCATCGATGGCGCCGAGACATGGGCATCGGCTGTGGCCTACGCCAACATGTCGCCGGTGGTCAGCCAGTGTGTTGACCTGCGCTTCTTCTGCGGAACCGAGCACACAGCGATGTCAGCCTCTGTCTTTGACAGCCTTGGCGGTGACCTGCAGGACGCCGTTATGGAAGCCGCATACCTCACACAGGTGCACGTGCAGGCGGCAAACGAAGCCGCACTCGTCAACACTGTTGGTTTCTCCGACCCGCAGCTTCCGGGCACAATCTTTGCCGAGAACAATGTCCGCATGGCGACCTTGTCCGACGCAGAGCGCAGGAAAGCCGAGGAAATGTGCTCGCCAGAGTTCCAACCGCAACTGTGGGAGCAGTGGCGCGAGCGGATCAACGGCTGGGCCGGTGGCATCGACACCTATCAGGACATCTACAACGAAGTCCGCAACAACCCACACACACTGGCCGAAAACGTCGAGCCACGTCGTTGGTGGAAAGCATAAGCTCCGCTTACCGTTACCAAAATGCCGGTCCCCTTTCCGGGGGCCGGTCCTTTTGTCCGCAGCATTAACGAAAATGAATGCAGGCGTGCGCAAGCGCGCCTTTGGCAGATTATGAATGCAGGCGCGGATCAAACCTTTGGGAGGGACAGGGTTTGTCAGTTTTTTCAGAAATGGGCACGATACTCTCGGCTGTTGCATCGCAAGACAGCTTTGAGATTTCGGCTGCTCTGCGCTCGAGTGCCAAGTGGTATCTTGGTATTATAGTCTTGGTGGCGGGCGGTCTTATTGTCGCCACCATATATCGCACGGTGCCCTTCGTCGAAAGACACCTGGAGCGCACCATTATGGTGTACAGCTACCTTGCGATCGCCTTCATCATCTTCTGGGGCGTAATCGACCGGTTTATTTTCAGCAACCAGCAGCCGTGGTCGACGACGATCCCACCGTTCCTTTTCATGGTGATGGCGTGGTATGGCGCCTCATACAATATTCGTCTGCGCACACACCTGAGTTTTTCAGAATTCCGGACCAAGATGCCGCCAACTGGGCAAATGGCCTGCCTGTTTCTGGATTTCCTGCTGTGGTTCGGCTTCGCGCTGATCCTCTTTGTGACGACATGCAGCCTGACAGCCAACTCAGCCGCAAACTTCCAGATCGTTCTGGGCACGGACAATACCATGCAATGGTGGTTCCTGATTACCGCTCCGATCGCAGCGGTATTGATGGCAGGCCGCGCATTTCAGAACCTTTTCGAGGACCTGCGCCGCTATCGTAATGGCGACAAGCTTATCGAACAGGCTGTTATCGGGGGAGATACATAATGACTGACGGTTCTCTGATAACGCTGATCTCATTGGCGGTCACCTTCCTGTTTATGATGGGTGTGCCCGTTTTCCTTGTCATCGCCTATTGGGTCATTGGCTGTTCTTTCGTGTTGGGGCTGACGCTCGACAACATGGGCTCAGAACTGATGAACGTCTTCAACAAAGGCTTTGCGCTTTTGGCGATGCCGCTCTTTATTCTGACGGGAGATTTGATCAACAAGTCGGGTATCGCCCGAAGGCTATCGAACTTTGCCTATGCCTGTCTGGGCTGGCTCAGGGGAGGCCTGGCCATGGCGAGCCTTGGTGCGTGCGGGCTTTTTGCCGCGATCTCTGGTTCGAACTCAGCGACGACTGCAACGATCGGTTCGATGCTGCATCCAGAAATGGTCAAAGGCGGATATGACGAACGCTTCTCGGCCGCAACAGCGGCGGCTGGCGGCACCGTGGGTATCATCATTCCGCCCTCGATTATCTTCATCGTCTACGGCTTCTTGATGAACCTGCCGATCTCGGACCTGTTCGTGGCCGGCATCATCCCCGGAGCCTTGATGGTATTTGCCATGCAGTTTGCCTGCTGGATAATCTGCCGCGCAAACGGCTGGGGCTACCTGATCCCGCTGCAAATCGCACGGATCATGAAAACCGCGCTGGGTGCATGGCTGGGCTTTTTCGCAATCGGGCTTGTACTCTGGGGCATCTACACGGGTAAGTTTTCACCAACCGAAGCCGCGGGCGTGACCGTAGGTTTCTGTGTGATTGCCGGACTTCTCAGCTGGGCTTTGAGCCACCTGTTCCACATCTCGGATGACAAGGACTGGCAGGAAAAAGGCTGGGCTGAAATGCTTTTGGTGGATGGTTTCACCATTCTCGAAATCCCAAGCATTGTCGTGCGTTCGGCGCAGATCACCGGCATCCTTGCACCGCTGATCGCAATCTCGGTTGTGATGCAGCAAATCCTGTCGCTTCTGGGTGCGCAACAGGTGATCGGTGATTTCGTGATCTCGATGGGGGGCTACTATGCTGTCCTTGCCACTGCGATGCTGATCGTTTTCGTGTCGGGTATGGTGCTTGAATCGCTGCCGGTTACGATCATTCTGGCGCCCATTCTGGCACCGATTGCGGCCAGTGTCGGCGTTGATCCTATCCACTTCTCGGTCATCTTCCTCGTCGGCGCGTCCATCGGGTTCATCACGCCACCCTACGGCCTGAACCTTTACGTCGCGTCCGGTGTGACAGGGGTGCCTTACTTCCGGCTTCTGCGTTACTCTACAATGTACTTGCTGGCTCTTATGGCCACTTGGATCTTTGTGGCGTTGACACCCGAAATGGCGCTAATGCTGCTGCCTGACCGGTAAAGAGGAATAACCATGCCTGACGACCTTTCTTCAGCAAAACAGGGGCAAATCCCGACCAACCTTCGTCTATTGGTCTTGTTGGAGGAGGTCGCCAAGGCGGGTGTCCCGGTAACGCCTTCGGCGATAAAGGATCAACTGAACCTTCCCAAACCCACGCTTCACCGGCTTTTTCATACAGCCGAAGAGGCAGGGTATCTTCAAAGAGATATCGATGGCCGGTCTTATAGCCCCGGCCCTCGTCTCCGCCGCCTCGCGGTTAACACTGTTTCTTCGCAAAGAGTGCGCATGGTGCGCCTGACAATCCTCAGCCGTGTTGCTGAAGAGATCGGCGAAACCTGCAACATCGCGACGCCCGACCGTGACGGCATGACATACCTTGACCGCGTAGAGACACACTGGCCCCTTCGTATTCAATTGCCCGTTGGCTCGCAGGTACCGTTTCATTGCACTGCGAGTGGCAAGATGTATCTGTCTTCGTTGCGCAATTCCTACCTTGACCGGTTCCTGAATAGCGTCACCCTTGGCCGCCACGCACCGGGCACAATAACCGACCAGACCGCGCTGCGCACAGAACTCGAAACGACCAGAAAGCGCGGATACTCGACGGACAATGAAGAATTCATGGAAGGCATGGCGGCTGTGGCAGTTCCAATCATGGACCCGCAAGGGCGCCTTGTCTCTACCCTCTCAGTACACGCTCCGCTGCAACGACTTGGTCTGAACGCTTTGATAGACCACGTCGAGGTACTGCAAGTCGCGGCGAATGAACTGTCGGAACTGATCAACGCCTGACATTAAGCAATCAGACAAAATCAACCTGCTTGAAGAACGGCATTTCGCGCAACCGCACACCGGTAGCCGCAAAAACCGCGTTGGCCAGCGCAGGCGCTGCAGGAGGTACCGGCGGCTCGCCGATACCGCGCAAAACAGGGTTTGCTTCGCGCCAGCTAACATCAATTTTTGGCGTCTGGTAAAGCCTAAGCCCTTCAGCATCATGATAATTGGACTGGTCCGCGCGGCCATTTGCATAGGTCAGCTCGGAGTTAATCGCATGGCCTAGTCCCCAAATAATGCCACCTTGGATTTGCGCCTCGAAATTGGACGGGTCAATCACGCGCCCCGCGTCTGCCGAGGCCCAAACATGATCTAGTCGAATACCCTTTGGCGTTGCTGTAACCTCCACAACCTCAGCCACCGGAACACCAAAACTCTCGACCAGCGCGACCCCTCTGCCCTTGCCCGGCGCAAGCGGCTCTCCCGCCCAATTGGACATTTCTGCCACCTGCTCCAGCACATTTCGCGCAACGTCCCACGTGCAAAGACGCAGTCGCTCTTGCACAGGATCGGCACCCGCCTCGAATATCAACTCATCAAGGAAACTTTCCAAATAGAAACCAGCAGCAGAAGCACCAACCGACCGCCAGCTTGAAACTGGCGCCAGACCGTCAACACGAAATGCACGAACTTGAAAACTGTCAATCTGATAAGGCGCATTCCACGCACCTGCCGCGATTTGCAGGTCAGGCCCGGGCGCAGGTGTGCCAAGCCGCGATGTCTGTGAAACAATGACCGGAGGCGACGCAATATCGAGCGCAAGTGCGGTGACATGGCCTTCTGAAACGGCACCGCTACACCGGGCGACGCCGATATGCCGGGGATAATCCCAAGCGAAATCTTCTTCTCTACGAAGCGTCAGTTTGACGGGAACGCCGGGCATTTGCTGCGCCACCTCGACGGCCTGAACCATCACGCCAAGCTCAAGTCGGTGGCCAAAACTCCCACCTGATGTCTGATTGTGAAAAGTCACTGCGTCTGTCGCCACGCCGGCGACTTTCGCCAGCGTTTGCTGGGCTATGCGCGGAAGCTGAGACGCCGCCCAAACCTCGACACCGGTTTCACTGAACAAAGCTGTTGCATTGAGCGGCTCCAGCGGCTGGTGTGCCAGGTAGGGCGCACGGTAGGTCGCCTGCGTGGGACGCGGCGCAGCCGCATCACCATCCTGACGCCAGACCTTGTCGAGCGCATCTTCGGTAAAAGACTGGTCAAGCAACGCCCAATGCTCGCTTTGTTCTGCTGGATACTCAGCCGGGCCCCAAGTGACATCAATAAGGTCCGCCGCCTGCATCGCAGCCCACGTTGTGTCTGCGACCACCGCAAAACCATCGCGTACGCGCATGACTTTTTGAACACCATCGACCAACTGCGCCGCCGCGGTGTCAAATTGCACTGGTGCAGCGCGGGTGGGGCTCAGCCTGAGCGCAGCGTGCACCATCCCGTCCAGGCGCATGTCAATGCCATACGTCTGACGGCCCGTCGACTTTGCCGTCAAATCGCTGCGTGCCCTGTCCGTTCCGATCAGCCGCCACGCCTCGGGGGGGCGCAGTGCAACGTCGCTCACAGGCTCAAGGCTTGCCGCTGTGGCAGCGAGGGCCTGGTAGGGTATCCGGGTCCCATCTGGCAATACAACTGCACCAGCGTTGGTGGACAAATCCGAGGTGGCAATGCCTGTCTCTTGCGAGGCTGCCAGCTTCAGCGTTTCCCGCGCCGTTGCGCCAGCAGCGCGCAGCTTGTCAAAACTATCGGGGACCGAGGTGGAGCCGCCTGTTCCCTGCAACCCGATAATCTTCATCACCCCTGCAACGCCGGTGCGTGCAGCGGTTGCGACGGCGCCGCGATCTCGGCTGCTGAAGGGCACACCCTCTTCGGCCATCGCCGTATTGTAATAAGCCTTCGCGGGTGGACCATACGCAGTCTCGAACTGTCCGAACTCAAGATCGAGCTCCTCCGCCAGCAAAAGCGCCTGCATGTGCACCGCCCCCTGCCCGACATCGATATGCGGTGTAATCAACGTGATTTTGTCAGCGGTAATCTTGACCCACGGGTTAAAGCTTGCCCCGCCTGACGGCAACGAGGCGGTAAGAGGATTGTCCGGTGTCCGCACCACGAGGTAAGCGCCAAAGGCAACGCCACCGGCAACTGCCGCCGATCCAATCAGAAAACTGCGTCGCAAAATTTTGCGTGCAGATGTCATAGGCAACACTTTCAGCTTGGGATAACTGGATCAAACCTCGTAGCCCGGCAACTGGTCAAGCGCAGATTTCAGCGCATCTCCCCAACCAGCCGAGATCTGCTGGTAAATTTCATCATCCGCCTCGATACGCACCTGCCATTCATCGGAAAAGCTGTCACTTTCGTAGACGTGACAATCAAAAGGCAGCCCTACTGAAAGATTGGACTTTGTCGTGCTGTCAAACGACACGAGCAGCAGCTTCAGCGCCTCGTCAAACCCCATATCTGCGTCATAGCCACGTACCAGGATAGGCTTGCCGTATTTGGTCTCACCGATCTGAAAAAACGGCGTATCTTCGGTTATTTCGATAAAGTTTCCCTGCGGGTAAACCAGAAAAATCGTAGGTTTGCCGCCCTTTATCTGACCTCCGACAATCACAGATGCACTGAACTGGTCGTTGGATGTGGGCCCATTGGGGCTGGAATAAGCGATGACTTCTTTCAGCGTGGCCCCGACCAGACGCGCCACCTGAAACATCGAAGGTTGACTCAAAATACCCGGGTCACGATCACCTACCGGCTCGGAGCGTTCTTCCAGCAAGCTGACCATAGCCTGCGTCGTCGCGAGATTTCCCGCGGTCATCAGCGTGATCGAGCGTTCTCCTGCGATAGTCCAGTTAAAGAGTTTTCGGCTGGTCGAAAAATTGTCAACACCCGCGTTGGTGCGGGTGTCGGACATGAATACAAGGCCGGTACTCAAGCGCATGCCAACGCAATAGGTCATCTTTGTCCATCTGGAAGGTGTATAATCAGATCAGATTTACTGCTGCACTTGCAAAGATACAATCATCGATTCATCACCGCTGCCCGCACGCAGGCCCGAAATCGGTGCGGCATCCCGCGCATCCCGACCAATGGCAAGGCGGGCGTAACGCTCATCCGGGCACACCCCGTTTGAAACGTCAAACCCGACCCACCCGAGCCCATCAAGATGCACCTCGGCCCAAGCGTGGCTTGCATCCTGATCAATACGATCATTCATCATCAGGTAGCCGCTTACATACCGCGCAGGGTAGCCAGCCTTTCGCGCGGCCGCGACAAAGATGTTGGCGTGATCCTGACAAACGGCGCGGCCGATCTCCAGCGCGCCTTCCGCGGATGTCTCTGCCTTCGTATGCCCGAATTCATAAGGAGCCGCTTTCAGGATCGCCGTACTCAGGGCATGACACTGCGCGATGTCATCTCCGGAAGCTGTAAGAATTTGCGCAAGTTCGCAGACGCGGTTGCCCGCTTGGGTAAGCTGTGTCGCTTGCATGAAATGCCACAGTGGCGCGCGCCCGTATACATGGCCCAGAACTCCGGCAAGGTCATGGGTATCTACCGCACCCCGAGCAGTTATCGTCAGGCTTTGCGTACCCGGTGTCGCACTTACCAGATCTACCTGGTTTCCATAGTGATCGCGGTAGCGCGTTTCGATTTGGCCACCGTCAATTTCCAATTCGCAAGCATCCACAGTTTGCAGCTTGTTTGTATCCGGCCGCAGCCGGATCCGCTGCAATGCAAAGATCACCGGCGCCTCATAGTCGTACTGCGTTGTATGTTTGATCGAAAGTCTCATCTAGCGGATAAACCTGTATTCTTCTTCGATCAGCGCACCAATTTGCGCTGTCTGGGAAATATTTGCTTCCAGAAACTCGTGGAGACCTTCATCAAAGATTGAGTCGATCGTCTTGCTCTTGATCTTTTGGTGGAGCGCCTTGGCCTTGTTCAGGCTTTCACCAGCTCCGCCGTAGTCTTCTGCCAAATAGGTCAGGTTTTCAACGATCTGCCCTGCGCAAAAGGCTAAAGAGCGGGGCAATCGACGGTCAAGAATGAGAAACTCGGCGATGTTGGGCGCGTTGTACCCACCTTCGACCGCCCACCGAAACGAAGAGTGCGCGGAGACTGACCGAAGGATTGTCTCCCACTGTACGTTATCAAGTCTGCTGCCTACAAAGGACGTAGCGGGCAAGAGAGCGTAATACTTAACGTCGATGATCCGCGCTGTACTATCCATCCGTTCAATGAATGTGCCAAGGCGGCAAAAGTCGTAAATGTCGTTCCGCAGCATCGTGCCGTGTAAAGCACCACGAACCAACGCGGACTGTCGACGTATCGCATCGAGTACTTCAGGCAGGTCTGTTTCTGGTATCGGTTCGCGCAGCAGTTTTGTGAAAAGCATCCATGTCTCGTTGACGGCCGACCAAACTTCGGTCGTCAACGCGGTTCTGGTGAGCCGTGCATTATCCCGGGCAGTTTTGATAATCGACAGTACCGAATTTGGATTTTCCGGATCACGGAGCAGGAAGTCCGTGACATGGGCGCTGTTATAAATACTGTACTTGGCTTGATAGGCATTCTGAGCAGCCGAGGTCACGATGACCGACTTCCACTCAGAAGCCGGATCAGAGGACCGTGTCAGCGCAATTCGAAACCCCGCCTCAATGAGCCGCGCTGTGTTTTCGGCTCTTTCAAGATATCGGAACATCCAATAGAGACCGCCGGCTGTTTTTCCTAGCATGTCAGCTCTCCAACACCCAAGTGTCCTTCGTGCCCCCACCCTGACTGGAGTTGACCACAAGACTTCCGTCGGTCAGCGCTACCCGCGTCAGACCGCCCGGCACGATGTTTATCTCATCGGGGGACACCAACGCGAACGGGCGCAAATCAACGTGCCGGGGCGCGAGCCCGGCCTCTGTCAAGATCGGCACGGTGGACAGCGACAAGGTAGGCTGCGCGATGTAATTCGCGGGATTGGCTTTTAGCTTTTCGGCAAAGTCAGCAAGCTCTTTCTTGTTCGCGGCCGGACCCACCAGCATACCGTACCCGCCAGAGCCATGAACTTCTTTGACAACCAGATCAGCCAAATTGTCCAAAACATACTTGAGCGTATCGGGCTTTGCACACCGGTGCGTCTCCACATTTTTCAAAATAGCTTTCTCGCCGGTGTAAAACTCCACGATGTCGGGCACATAGCTGTAAATTGCCTTGTCGTCTGCGACCCCCGTACCAGGCGCGTTTGTGATCGTGATATAGCCCGCGCGGTAGACGTCCATGATCCCCGGAACGCCGAGGATTGACGTCGGATTGAATGTCAGAGGGTCCAAAAATGCATCATCGACGCGGCGATAGATCACATCAATCACCTTGTAGCCGCGCGTGGTTCGCATAGCGATATGGCCGTCAATCACCTGAAGGTCATGCCCTTCGACAAGTTCGACGCCCATCTGGTCTGCCAGAAAGCTGTGCTCGTAATAGGCAGAGTTGTGAATGCCGGGGGTCAGCACGACAACACAGGGTCGCCCATTGCAACCGGGCGGCGCCGAGGCTTCCAGCGATCGGCGCAGGTTTTTTGGGTAATCACTGACCCTTTGCACTTTGATCTTGGAAAACAACTCGGGAAACATTTGCAACATCGTTTCGCGATTTTCGAGCATGTAGCTGACGCCTGATGGGGTCCGTGCATTGTCTTCCAGTACAAAGAAATCGTCTTCACCGGTGCGCACGATGTCTGTACCAACAATGTGGGTGTATACGTTTCCAGCAGGGCTGAAATCCATCATTTCGGGGAGAAAAGCTTCGTTGTTTGCAACCAGATCGATGGGTACGACACCCGCGCGCAGGATCTCCTGCCGGTTATAGATATCGTGCAGAAAAGCATTGATCGCGCGGACACGTTGCTCAATCCCACGTGAAAGCTTTGACCACTCAGAGTTGGACAAAATGCGCGGAACCAGATCAAAGGGGATCAAACGCTCCTCGGCATCGTCTTGCCCATAAACGTTGAAGGTAATACCCGTTCTGCGAAAGAATGCTTCGGCTTCTTGCGCCTTTCTGGATAGTCGTTCGACTTGCTGCTCTTCGAACCACGCCTGATAGGACGCATATGGCGTACGCACGCTATCGCCGACTGACATTTCGCTGAAATGGTTTGCTTTTTTCGACATACCTCAAGCGTAACGCTGCTTAACGTCAGTGCAAGCAAGTTTACCAAAACACCTATTGGCAACGAAAAGCCGGGCCTTCGCGGCCTGAGCCTGCCTAAATGTTAACCGTTTCCTGGCACCGCAGAATCGGTCATCGGTAAAGTGCTATTGACCTTACTGTCACATCGGCCACGAACTCACGGCCAACGGCAAGCACTCCGATCCTTCGCAGCCCGGACAGATCCAGAGGCACTTCAGTCCGGTGTGGCATAAAGTGTGCAAAGGGCAGCTGAGTGGTCTGCCAACTCTTCGTGGTATTAAAATCCAACGTGTAGGACTGCCAAGGACGGGTCAGCTTTTCAGTTCGTAGGCGTACTTCGTAGCTTTCTCCGTTACCGCACACCTCCATCTGCAACCCTTTCCAGGTGGAAACATCTATGGCGCCCCCATCGGGCTGCAGATCAAACGCCATCTGCACAAAACCGCCATTGTTATCCAGCGACACCTGCCCTGTCAGTCGGGCACCCTTTTGATGCTGACGCGACACCTCGCCTTCAGACACGCCACCCATGACATGATCAGAAACAAATTCCCATTCCGGCTCCAATCGCTGCAGATCGAACTCTTCGGACATCGCTTGCACTCCCATGCAAATGCTACGTACGCCAGTCACCGATTGAATGCCGCACCTCTTACTTAGCCGGTGCACATAAACTGGCATGGCGCGTAGCCAAGTCAGTCATCGCGCAATGATTCAACAATGTTGGAAAACAGCCCAACGAGGAAGGCCGTTGAAAGGCCGAATGACAGTATCCCGTTGACCGATGCCATCGCTCCGAAAATTCGAAAGTCTTTTGCCAATGTGACGTCACCGTAGCCAACCGTCGTATATGTAACCAGCGAGAAATAAATCGGCTCTTCATACCCGGGCAAGGCGCCCAGCAACCAGATCATTAGCGCCCAGAGATAGATGTGGACAGTGTGCGCGAACAGCATCGGAAAGAACACGATCGCGGAGAAATTGAAAGCTTGCCGCACGGTCGCTTGTTGTCTGAACGCTGCGAATTGGCGCAAACGGCGCACAATCCATCCGATCACACCGATCTGAAAAAGGGTGCATCCGATCATAATGATGCTGCCCAGCGATATTTGAGTCAGAACCATCACCTCAAGCTACAGCGCCCCGTTCCTCGACTCCCTCACGCCGCGCGTCCCGAATGAACAACAGGCGATATACAGGAGGCACAAATATCAGCGTGAGCGGGGACGCAAGCACCAAGCCGCCAATCATCAAGGCAGCCATCGGTTCAAAAAGGGCACCGCCCGCAATGGCCATGGGTAACAGCCCCAGAACCGTCGTCAGCGATGTCAGCATCACCGGTGTCACCCGCTTTTTACTCGCGGCAACTATCGCATCATCCAGCGATTGCGTTTTGCGCTCGATATCGATCTGGTCGATCAGAACAATCGCGTTGTTGATGATGATCCCCATCAAGGAAATGAGCCCAAGAATACCAAAAAACGACAGCGGCATGCCTGCCATCGCCAATGCAAGCGGCGCTCCGGCAAGGATCAGCGGAATGGTCATAAAAGTAAGCAAAACCCGCCGGAACGAATTGAACTGGAACACAAGTGCAGCAATCATGACAATCAACGCATAAGGCATGCCCGCTGCCAACTTTTCATTCGCCTCCGCTGCGTTTGCAGATTCCCCTTCGATCTCGATTTCGTAGTCCGGCCCCAGATCAAGGCCAGCCAGCGTTGGCGCCAGCAGCTTTTCCACTTCCGAAGCCGCGATCGTTTCACTTTTCCCAGAGATGATGATCTGTCGCACCTGATTTTCCCGCCGCAACTGCGAAAGTTCCAGACGCGGATCAAACACCGCTACCTGATCAAGCGAAATCAGACCATTGGCTGTTGGGATCGACAAGTTCATCAAATCTTCGAGGCTATCGCGGTAGTAGTCTTCGGCCCGCACCACAATCGGAATACTGTCCGACCCGTCGCGGAACGTGGATACGGTTGCACCAGAGAAATAGGCCGCCATAACATTCGATATATCCTCGGACGTGGTACCGAGCTCGCGTGCTTTTTCCTGCAGGACGTTCATGGTGATCTTGAGCGTTTTGTTGCCCCAGTCGTTCTCGTTCAGAATGATTCCCGGCACCTCGGCAAATGCCTCTTCAACCCTTTTTGCCGCTGTCAGCATTACGTCTGCATCTGGCCCTCTGATTTCGATTTCGACAATCCCGGATTCAGCGCCGCCCATGGACAACCGAGTGACACGCGCCCGCGCAGCCGGATGTTGCTCGTACAAATATCGCCGCGCGCGTTCAGAGGCCGCAACTGCTTCTTCGAAGTCGTTGGTATTCACCACGATGAAAGATGAAGATGGATCAGTATCCGCCGGCTCCAGCGCCAGATAAAAGCGTGGCCCGCCGTGCCCGATAAATGCGGTGGTATTTGCTACTTCGGGATTGATCTCTTGGTTGTGCAGCCACTCGATAAAACGCAAGGTCTCTTCCCGCGTGGCAGAGATTGCGGTGCCTTTGGGCATGTTCAGGTAAACAAGGTATTCCGCTCTTTCACTTAGCGGAAACTGCTCGCTTTTCAGCGAGCCGAATACAGTGCTGCCCAAGAAGACAATCCCGTAGCACAGCACAATAATCGGAATGCCAAAACGCAACGTCTTTCGAATAAGCATACCGTAAACCGCAACAAGTCTGTTTTCCCCCTCTCGTGCTTCTTTTGGCTTCAACGTGCGGGCAGCAAGAAATGGCAAAATATAATGGGCTGTGAGCCACGACCCCAGCAACATGATCGCAACCACCGCCCCAAGAGAGAAGGCAAATTCCCCCGACGTTCCGTCCAAAATGAGCATCGGAATAAAAGCGGAAACTGTCGTAATTGATGCGACAGCAAGAGGCACGAAAAACTGCCCCCCCGCTTCAATCGCCGCCTGTTCAGGTTTCGTGCCCTTAAGGATGCGTGCCTCGATATCCTCGACGACGACCAGCCCGTTATCTACCAAGAGCCCCAGCGAAATAATCACGGCTGCAATCGATATCTGTTCTATGTCAATGCTAAACTGCGACATTCCCATAAGCGCGAAGGTCACAGTGAACGGAACAATGCATGCCACGATAAGTGCCGGACGAAACCCGAGGAACACCAGCATCACGAGCAACACGACTACAAACGTCTGGGCAACATTTGACAGAGCGTTGTTGATCGCCATGGTGACATTTGTTTCTTGAAACGTTGAAATATTGAAGCTGATACCAATCGGCTGCCTCTGCTCAAGCAGCGGTATCGCGACCTTCAGATCATGGCCAATCTTTTGGATATCACGATCATCCGACATCTCGACGCTGACCAAAACAGCCGGTGCGCCATTGAAAAACACCGGGTTTTGCATCGGGTCCACGAAACCGCGCCGCACAGTCATCAGGTCGCGCAGCCGTATCAGGTTGTTGCTGCCCTCAAGCTGCGTTAGCACGTTTTCCAATTCTTCGACGGTCTCAAGATCGCCATTTGCTTCAAGAACGATGTTGGTTCCGGATGCGTCTATTTCGCCGGCGGGCAAAATAACGTTTTGAGCGCGCAAATCTGCAAGAACCGTGCTGATCTGCACCCCAACGCTGGCAAGGCGCCTGTTATCGATCTCCAGCCAGATCCGTTCTTCCTGATCGCCAGACAAGGTAACTTTTGTGATGCCCTCGACCTGATACAACCCCTGCTGCAAGTCCTCCGCCGCGTCATAAATCTCGGCGTAGTTGTACCCCTCACCGGTCACGGCGATCGTTGCCACGGCAACATCGCCATAGTCTGTGTTTATAAATGGTCCGAGCGATCCTTCTGGCAGTTCGCCGACCGAGTCTTCCATCTTTGTACGCAGATCCTGAAATGCGACCTCAAGGTCGTCTGCGTCAATCTCTTCGAACATCTCAACCGTGAGCTTGACCTGACCTACCGTAACCAGTGACGAGATGTCCTCCACTTGGGTCAATTCGCGTGCGGCACGCTCCAATGGCGTTGCCAGTAACTCTTCGACGCGCTCCGGTTCCATTCCCGGGAATTGTGCAATCACAACAGCACTACGGATAGTAATGGCCGGGTTTTCTCGCTTTGGCAGAGTGATGTACGTCATCAAGCCGACCAGCATAACACCGATCATCGCCAATATTGTCAGGCGGGAACGCTCGATCCCGAAACGCGTCAAACCTTCCACGGGATCAACTCTCGTCGTCCAGAAGTTTTACATGCAGTCCTTCGCGCAGAAACGAAACCCCCGCCGAGGCCACGCGGTCACCGACTTCCAGCCCGTCAACAACAATCAGGTAGTTTCCGCGGATACCGCCGATCGTTACTTCCCGGCGCGTGACCGTACTACTCGCCTCGTCATATACGTAGACGCCCATTTTCGATGAGCCCCGAGGACCACTCGGCTGTGAGGCTTGGCCGTCCATAATTGCCACACTTAACGGCAGCGTAAAGCCCTCCTCTGCGGGCAGCTCAAACTCGATCGCAGCCTCAACGGCCATACCCGCCTTCAGGAGCGGATGCTGTTCCTGCAAGGTCAGAACAATCGGAAAACTGGATACCGCATCGGCGCGTGATCCGATTTCACTGACAACCGCATCGAGTATGATATCAGGTCGATCAGCAAGCCGAACAGTTGCCGTTTTGCCGACGACCAGACGGTTAACGGTGTCAAAATTGACCGAAAAGGCAACCTCGAAACTGTCGTCGGGATATATCTGCACAACGGGTGTCGCTGCTGATATCGTGGCAAAGCTGTCAACCTCCACCGAATTGATGATGGCGTCAAAAGGTGCGCTCAGTGTCGCCTTGCTGAGATTTTCACGCGCATCATCCAACGACGTTTCTGCCTGCACAAGGGTCGCGTCAGCGATCTCCGATTGCGTTGTGGCATCATCTGACACGACCTTGGTGACGGACCCGCGCGCGAACAACTCGCGCTGACGTTCAGCATTTTCACGTGCGTTCAGCGCCGCCGCTTTCGCCTCGACCACCGCTGATTCAGCGTTTCTGACCTGAAGCTCTAGTGATGCCGGATCAAGCTGGGCGATCAAGTCACCACGCGCGACGCGCTGGCCAACATCAAGGTCAACCGCTTCCAACTTGCCGGAAACCTCAAAGGAAAGGGTAGTAATTTCAGATGCTTCAAGGATTGCCGGGAACCGCCTTACACTAAACCGTTCGGTTTCCGCGACCTGATGTGTTTTTAGGCCGCGCACGGGCGGCTCTGTTTCAGCTTTTTCTTCCCTGCAACCTGCCAGCGCGATGACGGCGGTTAGAGCCAATATAACAAATCTCATCCAAACCGCCCCCGATAGGTTTTTGTGGTGGCGCTATCAAACCACTAGACGCATCGCTTGAAAAGCCGTGAAGTCTTTGTTTCCTCGATTGCGCCGCCTGTATCAAACCGCTCGCGCTAAAAGATCAGCAAGCGCGGGGTGCGGAAAACTGCGTTGCGCAGTCACTGCGTAAAAACTTTCAGCGATATTCAGAGCGAAAGAAGCTGTGCCAATCCTGCCCGAGGCGATCTCGTCAGCCAATACAACATCCGGGGCCACCGCAACGCCCGCATCCGCACGCGCCAACAGACGCACCATCGCCATATCGTCGACATCAGCTATGATTTTCGGGACAACACCAAGGCGTGCAACAAGGCTGTCAAAGCCGCGGCGGATTGCGGTATCTGTCGGAACGATCAGTGGTTCGTTTGCCAGCAGATCAGCGAGGTCGTGATATCGGAGCCGTCGAGGTGCCCCGTGCAGACTGACACTTTGCTCTGCCAGCCGATGTGCCGTCAGATCGACGCCGTAGCCTCCATGCGGCGGTTCGGTCGTCAGCAACACGTCTAATTTCAGCGTTCGCAACCCTGCAAACAGGACATCTGCGCTGCCCGACTTCAACTTAAGCGCTACGTCACCAGACGTAATCAACGGGGCGAGGAACTGTAATTGAAAGTTGCGCGACAGGGTGGACAAAGCCCCCACCCTTAATGGCGGCGTTGCGTCGTGCACCCCCTTGAGGATTGAAACCAGTTCCTCACCTGTCCCGAATATTCTATCAGCGTGATCAAGCGTAATCCGGCCGACTTCAGTCAGCACAAGTTGCCGGCCCACACGATCAAACAGCTTGTGGCCCAACCGGTCTTCGAGTGTTTTGATCTGGGTAGAGAGTGCCGATTGCGATAAGTTCACCCTCTCAGCCGTGCGCGTCAGATTACCCTCATGCGCGACTTCGCGGAAATAGCGCAGATGATGATAGTTCAGCGTGTCCATTCATCTATTATATAGATCAATTCCTCCTAAAACATATATTTTTCTTTTGCCCTTGCCTGCCGCATATCGTGCTTCGGACAATGGCGAGGAATGGGATATGGACGTTTTTTTTGATGTAGCAGCGACGCTCGTCGCCCAATTGCAAAAGCCTACGCTGGCGTTTCTGATCGGCGGCATGATGCTGGCCGCTTTGGGCAGCAAGCTCAAAGTACCGGATCCTGTTTACAAGTTCATCGTCATGATCTTGTTGCTGAAAGTCGGTCTTGGTGCAGGCATTTCAATCCGCGAAGCAGACTTGATTGCCCTTACCGTCCCCGCACTGGCTGCTGCTGCCGTTGGCGTCGCTATCGTTTTGATGGGTGGTTTCACGCTCGCGCGCTGGAACGGTGTCTCCAAAATGGATGCGATGGCAACAGCAGGGCTGTTCGGTGCAGTTTCCGCTTCGACACTCGCAGCAGGCATGGCCATGCTGGATGACGAAAACATTTTCTACGAAGGCTTTATAGGTGCGCTTTACCCTTTCATGGATATCGCGGCGCTGGTCACTGCCATCGTGCTGGCAAAGTTGAGCGCGGAAAGAAAGCGCAGTGGCGCGGTCCAAGGCGGCGGCACGATGACAATGGGGAACAGTTCCGGCACTTCAAGCAGTCACTTTGACTGGGAATTGGTCCGCGGCATCCTCAAGGACACATTCCGCAGCGCCGCCATCTCTGCGTTGGTTCTAGGTATTGCTATTGGCCTTTTGGGGCGTCCGGAATCCGTCTATACGAGCTTTTATGAACCGCTGTTTCGTGGTCTTTTGTCTGTCCTCATGCTTGTCATGGGTATCGAAGCATGGTCGCGGCTTTCCGAACTGCGCAAAGTGGCGCATGCCTATGTTCTTTACGCACTTACAGCGCCCATTATTCACGGGATGATCGGCTTTGGCCTTGGGCTGGTGGCGCATCACCTGACAGGGTTTTCAGCAGGCGGAATCGTACTGATCGCAGTCATGGCTGCATCAAGCTCTGACATCTCCGGCCCGCCGACAATGCGTGGTGCATTACCCCAAGCAAACCCTTCAGCTTATATCGGTGCGTCCACAGGGCTCGGCACACCAATCGCGATCCTGAGCATCCCCTTGTTTATTATACTGGCCGACAGGTTTGTGGGGTTTTAAAGCAAATGGCCCGTCGCCGTGGCGATGGGCCGGATTGCCATTGACACCTTGTCGGAACCGCTTGCACCGCTAACTGCGCTCTATGAGCAAGCAGGTTTCTCTTTCGCAACAGGATATCAGCGCCGTGATCGACATGGCGCTGTGCGATCACACCAGCTTTGACACCATCAGGACCGAATACGGGCTAGCTGAAAAAGATGTCAAAGCGTTAATGCGCGCGGAGCTAAAACCGGGCAGCTATCAGGCTTGGAGGCGGCGCGTACGCAGTTTTTCTGATCGCCGCGCGAATTACAAATGACCGTGCACCGACCCGAAAAGCGCGCTATGGCCTTACCTTCCACCCGCTTGTCCCGTCTGGCCCGGCTGGGCGGGATGACTGCGGGGGTTGCCGGCAACATGGCCGTTGGCAGCCTGACAGCCATAAGCCGGGGAAACCGTCCGGTTTGGCGCGACCTGCTCATGACGCCCAGCAACGTCAGTCGTATTGCTGACCAGTTGGCCAAAATGCGCGGCGCGGCGATGAAGGTCGGGCAGCTTGTATCCATGGATACAGGGGAGTTTCTGCCGCCTGAACTTGCGCAGATCATGGCCCGATTGCGCGATGACGCTCACTTCATGCCGCCTGCACAACTGAAAAAGGTGCTGGCCGCGCAGTGGCCGGACGGATGGCTGCGCGAGTTTGCCCATTTTGACGTGCGCCCGATTGCGGCAGCGTCGATTGGTCAGGTCCACCGCGCAACTCTGAAAGACGCCCGCGAGATTGCAATTAAGGTTCAATATCCCGGTGTCGCGGCAAGTATCGACAGCGACGTTGCTAACGTCGGCGCACTGATCCGGATGTCTGGCATGCTGCCGTCGGGGTTCGAGCTTGCGCCTTATCTGGACGAAGCCCGCAAGCAACTTCACGAAGAGACCGACTACGCACGCGAAGCCTCTTGCCTTGTCCGGTTTGGCAAACTGCTTGCCAGTGATGATCGCTTTCAGGTCCCCGACCTTATTGAAGAGTGGAGCACGCCAGAGATCCTGACGATGGCGTTCGCACCCGGTACTCCCATAGAATCTGCGCAAAACGCGTCGCAAGAAAAACGTGATGGCTTGGCGACCGCGATGATCGACTTGATGATGGCCGAGCTTTTCGAACATCGCCTGATGCAGACCGATCCGAATTTTGCGAATTATCGATATGATGTCGCATCAGGTCAGATCGTGCTGCTTGATTTTGGGGCGACCCGCGCGATCCCGCAAAGTGTTTCCGAGCAATACAGAAACCTGATGCGCGCCGGATTTGCGAAAGACCTTTCCGGTTTGAGGGACATGGCATTGCAAATGAATTTCTTTGCAAGTGACACGCCTGATAAATTCCAGAAGCAGATCGTTGACATGATGATGCGGGTCTTCGACACGATGAACCAGCCAGGACCATATAATTTCAGCGATCGCACGTTGGCAAATGATTTGCAGCGACAGGGCATGGCATTGGCACAGGACGGTTTCATCCCCCCGCCGCTGCCGATTGATCTGCTATTTGTTCAGCGCAAATTTGGCGGCATGTTTTTGCTGTGTGGGCAATTGGGCGCAAAAGTGGACGTGCGCAGGCTTATAGAGCAGCACCTGTAGCCAAACCGCCCAAATCCGAACAATCCCTGAGTTATGGCGCGATTGTAGCCAGAGCGACCTAAATTTGGCCGCAATCCTCGGATATCCGCGAACCAGAGCAGATACCCGGTGGGAAAGGATCGCCAAGTGACCAGCATCGAAACCAGCACAGCGCCCCGGTCGCAGGTGTTTAATCGGGCAGGCATATGGCTCCCCGTCGTTTTCACCGTGACCATATTCATTAGCGCCAGCCTGTTGTTTTTCGTCCAGCCACTATTTGCCAAGCTGGTGCTGCCACATATTGGCGGTGCACCAGCCGTTTGGACGACCGCAATGCTGTTTTTTCAGGTGGTTTTGCTGGCAGGCTACGTCTATGCCCATCTGCTAAGCCACTATGCACCACTGCGCTGGCAGTTGCCGATCCATTTGTGTTTTTGGGGCGCGGCCCTGTTGTTTTTACCATTATCGATCAGCGCAGGATGGGTGTACGACCCGCAGGCATCTACAACTTGGCAGACGCTTTCGCTTTTTGCTCTGGGCGTTGGTGTTCCGTTTGGAATGCTGTCGGCCAATGCCCCGCTGCTGCAGTCATGGTATGCAAAAAGTGCCGGACCTTCGGCGCATGATCCCTACTTTCTTTATGGATCCAGCAACGTGGGGTCGCTTCTTGCCCTGCTCGCCTTTCCATTGGTGGCAGAACCGCTTTTCGGCGCGAGCGCCATTGGTGCAGGCTGGGCCATACTCTTTGTGATTTTTGGTGGGTGCCTTGCGCTAAGCGGGTTGCTGGCACAGTTCAACCCGGGCGCATCGGGTACCAACCCAGAGGTTCAGAAGACCACCGCGCGCGTTGCACCAAGGCAAGTCGCGATCTGGATTTTGCTGGCGTTCGTGCCATCCAGTCTGATGTTGGCGATCACCACCAAAGTCAGCACCGACATGGGGTCGCTCCCCTTGATCTGGGCAATTCCGCTGTCGCTTTACATTCTTTCGTTTGTTGTGACCTTTACCAACCGGCCATGGGTACCGGACCGCTTCCTGCCGCAGCTTGCTGCAGGTGCCTGTGCATTGATGGCAGTGTTGATGAGCAGTTTTGCAAAGGGTCTTCCTACTTGGGGTAACGCCCTTTTATTTGCGCCTGCACTCTTTGTCGTCGCAGTTCACGCGCACCGGACCCTCTATCAGAACCGACCGGAAAGCGCGCACCTGACGCTGTTTTACATCTGCATGTCTGTGGGTGGTGCGATGGGCGGGCTGTTTAACTCGATCCTGGCACCGTCTCTGTTTGACAGCCTGCATGAAGGTTGGCTGTCAGTCTGCGCAGCTTCGGCTGTGGCTCTGATCGGGATGCAGCGGCCGCAACTAAGACCCCTCGCTTACGGCCTTATCCTCGTAGGTATCGCGCTTTACGGCTTCGGCCTGTTGCGCGACGCAGGTGGCACACTGCTGTTGCTTGGTGCGATGGCAGTTTTCACTCTTGTGGCAAGTGGATTATGGCGTGCGCCGCTGGCCGTATTTGTTGCAGTGAGCGCCTTTCTCGTCACCGACACACTGTCGGTACGCGAGGCGTATCTGTTCAAGGATCGCAGCTTTTTCGGAGCGCATACCGTTTATGACAAAGACGGATTGCGGGTTTATGCCAATGGCACGACTGTTCATGGATATCAGGCCGTCACCCCGGCAGGTGAGCGCCCCACACCGCTGTCTTACTACCACCCTAACAGCCCAATGGCGCAAGTTCTGACGACCTCGGACGGGATCGATACCGCACGCATCGGAGTCGTTGGGCTGGGTGTCGGATCGTTGGCCTGTTACGCACGTCCCGGACAATCGTGGGAGTTCTATGAGATCGATGACATGGTGGACAGGGTCGCACGTACGCCATCTCTTTTCAGTTTCATGTCCTCATGCGCGCCCGGATCACAGACACATCTCGGAGATGCCCGCATCGTGCTGGCCCAGCAAGACATAACATTCGACGTCATGGTTCTTGACGCCTACAGCTCGGATTCAATCCCCGTGCACCTTGTTACAGTGGAAGCGGTTGAGATGTACCTTGACCGTCTGGCACCGGATGGACAGCTCGTCTTTCACATTTCCAACCGCTATTACGATTTGACGCAACCACTGGCGCGGATCGGGCGCGAGCTTGGGCTCCACGCCGCTATTCGCCACGACAGCCCTGAAGAAATCACGACGCCGGGTGCGCAACCATCGCTGGTTATGGTGCTTTCAACGGATCATGACCGGACCAACACCCTTTTGGGAGACAAGCGCTGGCAGGCGGTAACGGCCGATGAAAAACCAGCGTGGACCGATGATCGCGCAAATGTACTGTCCGCGCTGAAATAGCCAAAAGCTCAGGGCGTGATGTTAAACGGATTTCCATAGGTTGTTCTGCGCGGGTCACCGCAATCAACTTTGGCAGTTGGTGGCGGATCAGATGGCCCAAGCTGGAGTGCGATGGCTGGAATAATCCGCGCTGCTGGCCTGTCATTGGTCGTGTTCCACGCCCGAGCGATACGCCGCTTCTCAACGGGCGATATTTGCGCCATTTCCAGCATCAACTTCATGATCAGCGTCTCGCGGACATCTCCGAACCCGCGCGCGATAAGGTGAAACGCACCCGGACCCCCGATAACGCAATCCGCGTAAAATCGCGCGACATGGTCGAAGGATGGGTCTCTGAGGCCCGGTGTCTCACCCGTCACTTCAATTGGCAGCCCATTGACCGTAAGACCCATCTCCAAAAGGCGCTCTCGCGCCACCGTGACCCCGGAACCATCATTGATCACCCCGTCTCCGGAAATATCGATGATGTAGTCGCGCGCCCGGAACGGCAGCGTTGCCATGGCAGCCTCAGCAGCGATCAGCGCGTCGCCAACGGCTGTCGGCTGCACGAACATCGGGTCATTCGATACGTCTTCAATAGCAAGAATACCTTGGGCAAATTGCATCAGTTCCGCGCGAGAAGACATCACAGTCATAGGCAGCAAAACCCTTTGGAAGCGTGTGCCGCTCCACTCCATATAGGCGATTGCCACACGGCCCGCGCCACCGCCCAACGCCATGTCTGCCACCCGCGGATCGCTCAGTGCCGCGGCATAAGCCTCGCGTTGGAAAAGCCTTTCGTCCGATTTAACTGATGACGAAACATCCACGGCCAAAACCAGCGCGATGTCCACGCGCGTGGGGTCGGACAGATCGATTTGGCCCGACGCATACTTCGGCGCCCCTTGCGATTGTGCCTGCGCAATTGCCGCTGACGTGAAAAGTGATGTTATAAGCAGGGCCAAAGCTGCCTGCATGATACTGCGTTTCGAGTTCATCTGCCGTCTCCTTTAGGACAAGGCAACTCCCACTCGTTTTGCAGCTTTTTAGCAGGCAAGTTTTAACAGATGATTTTCCCACCGCCCCATCACAGCGGGGCCACCCGAAAAAAGCGACCGCGACCGTCTTAAAAGACAACATTCATCATGAAGAGTGACACGATGAGGAAAAGAATGGTCATGATGCCGCCACTCTTCATGAAATCGACCACGCGATACCCCGCCGGCCCCATGATCAGCGCATTCACCTGATGGGTTGGAATGATGAACGAATTGGAGGTCGAGATCGCCACCGTGAGTGCGAAAATCGCCGGGTCGCCCCCCGCAGCAACCGCGATGGATACGGCCAACGGGACCAACAAGACAGTGGCACCGACATTCGACATAATCAGCGTGAATATGGTCGCCAGCACGGCCATCCCTGCCTGCAAAGACCAAACAGGCCAGCCGTCCAGCAATTGCAAAATTTGCTGCGCAATCCATGCGGCTGTACCAGAGGTTTGAACGGCCTGCCCCAGCGGGATCAGGCTTGCCAACAAGAACACGGTGCTCCAGCTAACTGCGCGGTAGGCTTCGTCTATGTCCAGAACGCGCGACAGTATCATCCCCACCGCCCCCGTCAGCAAACACAGCGACAGACGCAGGTCCGTCAGCAGGATCAACCCGATCGCGATCAGGAAAAAGAAAACGGCCCAGCCGACCTTGGACGGGCGCGGATCTTCTTGTGGAAAGTCCGTTGTGACAACGACAAAATCGCGGTTCTTTGTCAGACGTGTGAGCGCCTCCCAGGTCACGTGGATGACTAGTGTGTCGCCTGCGTGAAAAGGTACTTCGCCAACCGCTGTGGGTTCATGCTCTTCAGTTTCAACGAGGCTGAGCGTCTCTTCGTTGCGGTGGATCGCCAATAAGCTCGCCCCGTAGGTTTTGCGAAATACTAGGTCATGGGCGCATTTGTCGATCACAGAAGACCCGGGCGGAATGACCATCTCGGCAATACCGGATTTGGTCGGTGCGTAGTCTTCGGCGAACACGTCCAACTGGCTATGCAGCGTAAAACCCATCTCTTGCGTCATGTGACGAATGACTTTCTCACGCCCCAAAACGGCAAGACGGCACGGCGTGGTAATTTCAGTCTGGATGACCGGAGCGAACCATGTCTTGCGCTGGTAGCCGCTCCCGATGATGTAGACGTGATACTCTTTCATCAGATCATCAAAAGTGCGCCCTGCACAGGCGTGGCCTTCGGGGATGGAAATTTCAAAAATATCAGTTTTCAGGCCGTAGATCGTTTTGAGGTACTCCTTCAGCGACTTGCCGCTGGTCGCGTCACCGTCCTTTTGCTCACTGGGTAGTACCCAACGGCCAAACAGAACGAAGTAAAGGATACCTGTTGCAACGAGGGTCACGCCAATCGGTGTGACCGAGAAGAGCCCGAAAGTATCCATTTGGTCCACTTCCGGTAGTGTTGCATTGGCAGTAAGGATCAAATCGTTCAGCAGGATCAAAGGTGATGATCCCACCATTGTCATCGTGCCGCCCAGAATGGCGCAAAACCCCATAGGCATGAGCAAACGGCTCAATGGCAGTTCGGTGCGTACGGCGATCCGGCTTACAACAGGCAGAAAAAGAGCTGCTGCGCCCACATTCTGCATGAAAGAAGATATTACGCCCACCGTGCCAGAAATGATGGGCACCACACGCGCCTCTGTCGTGCCCCCGTGTTTCAGGATCAAAGCGGCCACCCGCGTCATCAATCCGGTTTTATCCAGCCCCGCGCCAATGATCATCACGGCAATAATCGATACGACTGCGTTCGATGCCAGACCGTCGAATAGCTGGCTGACATCGGCCAGGGTTTGCAGGCCCGGTACTTGGCTCAGCAGCCCCAACAGGACCATGACCAGAATCGCCGCAAGGTCGATCCGGACAATCTCTGAAATAAAAAGTGTGACCGTAAAAAGAAGCAGCCCCAACACTGCCATCATTGGAAGGGTCAATTCAATCGTTTCCAAGGGGCGCCTCCTGAACAAAAGCCTAACCCCCAAAGACGCCAAAAGACAATAAATGCCTTTATTTTAGATACTTCAGGTTGAAGGATTTACTTGCCTCGGGGCGAGACGACAGGATAATTTCGGCGCTTATGGTACACCTTCCTGCGAAGAACCGTCTGTTTTCTGACTGGAAAAGGCCACATTATCGCCTTGGCCTGCGCAGCAACGCCGGATTCTCTTCAAACCTTCGACCATTTCACCCGACACACATATCATTGGGGGTGCCAGCGATCGACGACGGGTCGCGCAAATGATGTTCAGGCATCAAAGGTGTGAAAAATGAACAAACCGTTGCTGCTCGCGGACCAACAGACCAACCAGCCTTCTGCCTTGAAAACAATACTTTTCTGCACAGTTGCCGTAATCATCGGTTTTGCTGCGACCCTCACGCCGACACAGGCGCATGCGACTCTAGATGGCCGTTTTTTGCAGGCAAAGATGGCGATTGCCGCACCTTCAGCCGCACAGCAGTTGTGTTACAAGTATGACTGGGCCTGCTCGACCTCGAGAGGAACAACAGCCAAGCTGACCCAGGCGGATGTCGGCGTGGTCCACCAGATCAACAAGAGTATCAACCGCCAGATCCGTGAGGTTTCGGACAAATCGCAATATCGCAAAACTGATTACTGGACCTTGCCCTCCTCACGACGGGGTGACTGCGAAGACATCGCCTTGTTAAAGAAAAAGCACCTGATCAAAGCAGGAATTGCACCAGAAAGGCTGTTGATGGCGACGGTATTGGACCGCAAACGCCGTGGTCATGCTGTGCTAATTCTGCGCACCAATTCCGGTGACTATGTACTCGACAATCTCACCAACAAAATCAAACCATGGAGCGCTACCGGTTATACTTTTCTACGCATGCAAAACCCGGATGCACCTCGTAAGTGGGTGGGATTGATGGTCCGCGGATGACAAATTAGAAACGCGCCTCTGATGAGAGAGGCGCGCTTTTGTTATTTGTTATTAAACAGGCTTTTGAAACGCGAGACGCGGACCGCTTAGTTGTTTCCGCGGCCGTTGCCTTGGTTCCCGTCGCTGTCGGACGCGCCGTTCCCGTTGCTGTTGCCCGAGTTGCCGTTGGTGTTGCTGGAATTGCCATTCCCACCGCCAGAACCGGAGCCGCCGCCGGAACCGTTCCCGCCACCTGAGCCGTTTCCGCGGCCGTTGCCTTGGTTCCCGTCGCTGTCGGACGCACCGTTCCCGTTGCTGTTGCCCGAGTTGCCGTTGGTGTTGCTGGAGTTGCCATTCCCACCGCCAGAGCCGGAGCCGTCGCCGGAGCCGTTGCCGCCAGAGCCATTGCCTTGGTTGCCGTCGCTGTCGGACGCACCGTTCCCGTTGCTGTTGCCGGAATTGCCATTGGTGTTGCTGGAATTGCCATTCCCACCGCCAGAGCCGGAGCCGTTGCCGCCAGAGCCATTGCCTTGGTTGCCGTCGCTGTCGGACGCGCCATTCCCGTTGCTGTTGCCCGAGTTGCCGTTGGTGTTGCTGGAATTGCCATTCCCACCGCCAGAGCCGGAGCCGCCGCCGGAACCGTTGCCGCCACCTGAGCCGTTGCCGCCAGAGCCGGAGCCGCCGCCGGAACCGTTGCCGCCACCTGAGCCGTTGCCGCCAGAGCCGTTTCCTTGGTTCCCGTCACTGTCGGACGCGCCGTTCCCGTTGCTGTTGCCCGAGTTGCCGTTGGTGTTGCTGGAATTGCCATTCCCACCGCCAGAGCCAGAGCCGTCGCCGGAGCCGTTGCCGCCAGAGCCGTTGCCCTGGTTGCCGTCGCTGTCGGACGCACCGTTCCCGTTGCTGTTGCCGGAATTGCCGTTGGTGTTGCTGGAATTACCGTTGCCGGGACCTCCAGTGTCGTCGCCGGTATCATCGCCGGTGTCATCACCGGTATCATCGCCGGTATCATCGCCAGTGTCATCACCGGTATCGTCGCCAGTGTCGTCACCGGTATCATCGCCAGTGTCATCACCGGTATCATCGCCAGTGTCATCACCGGTATCGTCGCCAGTGTCATCACCGGTGTCGTCGCCGGTATCATCGCCAGTGTCATCGCCAGTGTCGTCACCGGTATCATCGCCAGTGTCGTCACCGGTATCGTCGCCAGTGTCGTCACCGGTATCATCGCCAGTGTCGTCACCGGTATCGTCGCCAGTGTCGTCACCGGTATCATCGCCAGTGTCATCACCGGTATCGTCGCCAGTGTCGTCGCCAGTATCGTCGCCAGTGTCGTCACCGGTATCATCGCCGGTGTCGTCACCGG
>NZ_JBXVVD010000002.1:1243927-1271134 GCF_057219365.1 Roseobacter sp. YIN89
TCGCCAGTGTCATCACCGGTATCGTCGCCAGTGTCGTCGCCAGTATCGTCGCCAGTGTCGTCACCGGTATCATCGCCGGTGTCGTCACCGGTATCGTCGCCAGTGTCGTCACCGGTATCGTCGCCAGTGTCATCACCGGTATCGTCGCCAGTGTCATCACCGGTATCATCGCCAGTGTCATCACCGGTGTCGTCGCCGGTATCATCGCCAGTGTCATCGCCAGTGTCGTCACCGGTATCATCGCCAGTGTCGTCACCGGTATCGTCACCGGTATCGTCGCCAGTGTCGTCACCGGTATCATCGCCAGTGTCATCACCGGTATCGTCGCCAGTGTCGTCACCGGTATCATCGCCAGTGTCATCACCGGTATCGTCGCCAGTGTCGTCGCCAGTATCGTCGCCAGTGTCGTCACCGGTATCATCGCCGGTGTCGTCACCGGTATCGTCGCCAGTGTCGTCACCGGTATCGTCGCCGGTGTCGTCACCGGTATCGTCGCCAGTGTCGTCACCGGTATCGTCGCCAGTGTCATCACCGGTATCGTCGCCAGTGTCGTCGCCAGTGTCATCACCGGTATCGTCGCCAGTGTCGTCGCCAGTGTCATCACCGGTATCGTCGCCAGTGTCGTCGCCAGTGTCATCACCGGTATCGTCGCCAGTGTCGTCGCCAGTATCGTCGCCAGTGTCGTCACCGGTATCATCGCCGGTGTCGTCACCGGTATCGTCACCGGGTTGTCCATTGCCAACGGGTGTCTCACCACGTTCATTTGCCGCATCGGGACGTTCGTCATCATCCGCGATAGACGCTGTCGCAACGTCTGTCAGCAACAGCGCAAGATCGGGGCATGCTTCGCCCGATTGCTCAAGCAGTTCCAGGTAATTTGGATGTTGCTGGACATACGTCAGGAATTGCTCGTCAATCGTCTCGCAACCGCACAAATCCGTATATCGTTGATTGTCGATCAACGCGCTCGCGTTTTCCATCGTACACTGCTGAAGATCTTCGCCACGTACCAAGGCATGCGCCCCGGTTGGCACTGTCCCAACAAAAACCGCACCAAGCACCAAGACCGATGTGGAAGCAAAAAGTCTATTCTGTCTCATAAAATCATCCTTCGGCGCGCGGTGAGTACTGCGCCGGTACCAAACTCGTTACACATCAACATTCGGCATATGCACCTTTGCCACAATTTTGTCCATATCTGGCCGCATTTCATGATTAATAACGGCAAGATTGTGGCCTTTTGCCTCCTATCGGGTGAACAAACACTTAAGGGTGAGGCAATTGTTTCATAAGGGGGAAACTCCAAAAGGATTTCCCCGATTGTGTAAAATGGCTCTGAACCCCACAAGGGAATGCGCTGGTTGGATACGGCTCAAACCCCCGAAAGGGCCAGCAATTCGGCCACGTCGAGATGCTTTTCCAGATGCATTGCGAGCGCGTCAAGCGTGGCGTCCACCTCTTGCGCGTAGTGCAATGTAGATGCCGCACCCCCCATCCGTCTCAGCCACGCCGAGCGAAACCCATCATGAGAGAACATGCCGTGCAAATAGCTCCCCATGATGCGTCCATCCGGCGATACGGCACCATCAGAGCGCCCCGCAATGCGCGCGAAAGGCCTCGCGCAATCCGGCCCGTGGGTGCGACCGATGTGAATCTCGTATCCCTGAAAATCCTGCAACAGAACAGGGCTGAAAGCTTCAACCTCTCGAAGACTTTTGTCGCCCTCCATGGACGTACACACATCAAGTAGCCCAAGCCCGGGCGTCGCACCGACAGGGCCTTCGATGCCCTGCGTATCGGCCACGTCTTTGCCCAGTATCTGATAGCCGCCGCAGATGCCCAGAATATGGCCTCCACGGCGGTGATGTGCGCGCAAATCGATATCCCACCCTTGAGCCCGCACGAAATCAAGGTCAGCACGCGTAGACTTTGACCCCGGTATCACGACCACATCCGCGTCCCCCGGTATCGCGCGACCGGCCTCCAGCATCGTCACACGTACTCCCGGCTCCTGCATCAACGGGTCCATGTCGTCGAAATTTGCAATTCGGGACAGCCGCAAACACACCACGTGGAGGCCCCCCGCGTCAGCCTCGCTCTGGATGTCCAGCGCATCTTCGGCCGGCAGGCGCCATGCGTCATCAAACCATGGCGCAACACCAAATCCGCGCCAGCCGGTTCTTTCCTCAATAAGCCTATAACCGTCATCAAAAAGCGAAACATCCCCGCGGAACTTGTTTATGATGAACCCCTTGATACGAGCCCTGTCACTCTCGTCCACCACTGCCTGAGTGCCCACGATTTGCGCGATGACCCCGCCGCGGTCGATGTCACCACACAAAACAACCGGGATATCTGCGGCCTCGGCAAAACCCATATTTGCAATGTCGCCTGCACGCAGATTAACTTCGGCCGGGCTTCCGGCCCCCTCGACGATCACAAGGTCGTGGCACGCGCGCAGTCGATTAAAGCTTTCAAGTACTGCACCTAGCAGCTGCGGCTTGAGTTTGGCATATTCACGGGCGCGTACCGTTGCAAGGCGCTTGCCTTGCACGACAACCTGCGCGCCTATGTCGGTCTCCGGCTTTAACAGAACCGGATTCATGTCCACATGCGGCGATAGCCCGCTCGCCAAAGCTTGTAACGCCTGAGCACGACCGATCTCGGCTCCGTCGCCTGCGACGGCCGCGTTGTTCGACATATTCTGAGGCTTGAAAGGCGCAACAGACAGTCCCCGCCGTCGCGCAGCACGGCACAAACCGGCAACGAGCATGGATTTTCCCACGTTCGACCCCGTGCCTTGTATCATCACCGCATTCATTGCACCCACCGCCGATCTGGCTTGTGCCAGCCATTCAGAAAAGTCGTTTCATGTACCTGGAACTGTCCCGCGCATCTTTGTTCGATATCTTTGCCGCTCATGCAAGGTGTTCGTCGCCGTTAGGAGGCAAAGCACAAGATTGGACAGCAACTGCCAGCGGTCGCTTGACAGAGCCGGCATTTTGACAGCATGTCGTCTCAAGCTGGTGCCTGCGAAAGCAGGTGAAAAGGGAATGTGTAGCGCATGATGCGCCGGGCACAGCCGCCCCCGCGACCGTTAAACGGAAAGGGCCCCATCGCCACTGGCATACGCCGGGAAGGCAGGGGACCATGGGCTCAGGCCCGAATCCGCAAGCCGGGAGACCTGCCAGCCGTTGGACTGACGAACCGGACGGGGTGTTTCGGGCTCGGACAAGCAGCGCCTGCGCTGCTGCCCGCGCGCACCCCTTCATGGATGGAGACTGAAGATGAGCACGCCTGCCGAGCTATTGATCTGCGTTAAGTGCCGCAAGACACAAGAGATACCGGAGGATGAACGGCGCCCCGGGCAAGCTTTGTACGACGAAATCATGTCACGGGCGATCCCGAAGGGATTGACAGTGACACCTGTGGAATGCCTGCAAAACTGCGAAGCCGGCTGCACGGTTGCCATGCGTGGCGGCGATCGGTGGACGTATGTGTACGGCAACGTCGATGAGATGTCGCATCCGGACATGCTGCTGGAAGGTGCTGCACTGTATCAAGCGACAACCGACGGATTGATCCCCTGGCGACAACGCCCAGAACACTTCAAACGCAACTGCGTGGCCCGTGTACCGCCACTGACCGAAAAGGCTGAATAAGAATGACTGATCTTGCAAAACTCCCCGTCACCGTGATCACCGGGTTTCTCGGCGCTGGCAAAACCACCCTTATCTCGCACCTGATGAAAAACCCCGGCGGCAAGCGGCTGGCTGTGATCGTCAACGAATTCGGCGACGTAGGTGTGGACGGCGACATTCTCAAAAGCTGCGCGATACCCAACTGCCCCGCAGAAAATATTCTCGAATTGGCAAACGGATGTATTTGCTGCACGGTCGCAGACGATTTCATCCCAACGGTCGAAGCCCTCATGGCGCTTGATCCGCGCCCCGATCACATCCTAATTGAAACCTCTGGCCTTGCCTTGCCAAAACCGCTTCTCAAAGCGTTCGACTGGCCCGATATCCGTTCGCGGATTACTGTGGATGGCGTCATCGCCCTCGCCGACGCCGAAGCCGTCGCAGCAGGTCGCTTTGCACCAGATGTAGATGCGGTTGACCGCCAGCGGCTCGCAGACGAAGGCCTCGACCACGAAACGCCCCTTTCCGAAGTGTTCGAAGACCAGATATCTTGCGCGGACATCATCCTGCTGACCAAAGCGGATCTGGCCGGTTCAGAAGGGATAGCCAAGGCAAAATCGATCATCGCTGCAGAAGCGCCGCGAGCCTTGCCTGTTGTCGAGGTGATCGAGGGCGTGGTTGATCCGCGCGTCATCCTCGGGCTCGAAGCCGCAGCCGAAGACAATATGGACGCCCGCCCCTCTCATCATGATGCTCCCCACGACCATGATCATGAAGACTTTGATTCCGTTGTCATCGACATCCCCGAAGTGCAGGATCCTGCAGAGCTTGTTCAGCGGATCGAAACTCTCGCGCGCGATCAGAATATATTGCGCGTCAAAGGGTACGCGGCCGTCAGCGGCAAGCCCATGCGCCTGCTCGTTCAGGCTGTCGGCGCTCGTGTGCGGCACCAATATGACCGCCCTTGGGCCCCCGGCGAAGCGCGCAAAGGGCGTCTGGTGGTCATCGCAGAGCATGACGACGTGGTCACCAATGACATTTTGAACGTTCTGGCCCCGGCCACCGAACCTGCGGAGTAGGACGCAAAGCGATGCACGTCGTTTTTCGCGAAAGCCACGGTCTGGACGAGGCAGACAGCACGCCGGTCGATTTGGGTCAAAGCCCTGCCGACCTTGTGGTGCTATCTTTCTCTGACAGTGATCTCGGCGCTTTCGCGGAAGGCTGGCGCCGCGGGCAACAAGGTTTGCCGACAGTACGTCTCGCCAACTTGACAGCATTGCGACACCCGCTTTCGGTTGACACCTATGTCGAGCAGACATTGAGCGGCGCAAAAGGCATCCTCATACGCTTGATCGGTGGCGTGCCTTACTGGGACTATGGTTTGCAGCAAGTGATGGCGCTGGCACAGGAAAAAGGCATCGCTCTTGCGGTGCTGCCTGCCGACGGGCGTGTCGACACACGGCTTGACGCGTGCTCGAATCTGCCCGTCTCGACGCTGCGCCGGCTTGCGCATTTATGTGACACAGGGGGCGCGGTCGCGGCACAAGCAGCGCTTGCACAGCTTGCGCTTGCTGCGGGCCTTTATGCATCTCCGGTACGCGGTACCAAGGATCTGCCACTTGTTGGCGCGTGGTCTGCAGATACCGGCGTCTGCTGTCCCTGCGCCGAGATACCTACCGATCCGCGTCAACACCGCATTCTCGTGGTCTTTTACCGATCCTACCTCGTCTCGGCAGATCTCGCCCCCATCGAGGCAATGATGTCCGCCTTTCGCGCAAATGGGTTCCATGTCCGCGCACTCTATGCGCCCTCGCTGAAAGCGCCCGAAGCAGCCGGATGGCTACGCCGGCAGGTATCCGCATACGCCCCGCACGCAATCGTCAACGCAACAGCCTTCAGCGGCAAAGGGGTGGATGGCAGATCCCCGCTTGACGCAGGCAATATGCCGGTTTTTCAGGTGGCGTTGGCCACAAGTACACGCGATGCATGGAAAGACTCCGATCGCGGGCTGTCTCCTGCAGATCTTGCGATGCATGTGGTCCTGCCTGAAGTTGACGGTCGCATCATGGGCGGCGCGGTAAGTTTTAAAGAACCGGGCCAGAAGGACGAAACACTGCAATTTGCGCGTTTCGCGCACCGCCCCGACCACGCGCGCGTGCAGGCACTGGTATCGCGGGTCACAAGTTGGCTCGCCTTGGCGGCCAAACCAAGAGCGGATCGACGCCCCGCGCTCTTGCTGTCAACCTATCCGGGCAAGGATTGGAACATGGGCCACGCGGTCGGTCTGGATGCGCCGGCATCCGCACGGGCTATCCTCGCTGATCTCGCAGATGACGGATACGACGTAGAACCACCGCCACCAGCCTTCGAGCACCGCCTGCTTGCCAGTGACGAAACGCTGTGCCTCAACGAATACAAAAACTGGCTCGCCCGGTTGCCAGCCCCGTTGCAACGCGATCTGCACGAAGCGTGGGGGGCACCCGAACAGGACAGCGCCGTGGCAGATGGTGCATTCCGCTTTAATGTGCTCAGGCTTGGTAAGGCTATCGTGGCCTTGCAACCCGAACGCGGCACAGTCGCCCAGCGCGAAGACGACTATCACGATTTGTCGCGCACCCCTCGCCACGGCTACGTTGCCTTTTATCTGTGGTTGCAACAACAAGTAGATACGTTGGTTCACATCGGGGCCCACGGCACTCTTGAATGGCTGCCCGGAAAATCCGTCGCCTTGTCGGATGCCTGCTGGCCTGAGGTGTTAGTCGGGGCGCTACCGGTAATTTATCCGTTTATCGTCAATGATCCGGGCGAAGCGGCACAGGCAAAGCGCCGCATTGGTGCCGTAACACTGGGGCACGTACCGCCACCGATGCGCGACAGCACAGCACCCGACCGGTTTGCTTCGCTCGAAGCACTGCTAGACGAGTTTTCAAACGCAGATGGTCTGGACCCGAAACGTCGCGACCGCCTGCAGGCTGACATCCGAAACGAAGCGCAATTGCTTGGCGTCGAAAATGACCTCGGGCTGGACCGCGCCAGTTCGACAGCCGAGGCGATTACTCGCATTGACCGGTTTGTTTGCGACATCAAAGAAAGCCAGTTCGGAGAGGGGTTGCACATTTGGGGCCAGCCCGACGACGAGACGCCAGACATTACCCACAGTGCGCAAGCTGAAAGAACCGCGCTGCGCGATGCTCTTGACGGCAAGCGGATCGCGGCTGGCCCGTCAGGCTCACCCTACCGCGGACGGCGCGATGTTTTGCCGACAGGCCGCAACCTTTTTACCACCGATCCGCGCGCAGTGCCGACCAAGGCCGCCTATGCACAGGGCGTAAAACTGGCCGAAGAACTTGTGCGACGCCATTTGCAGGATGAAGGCGATTGGCCGCAAGGTCTGATCGTCGATCTGTGGGGATCAGCCACAATGCGTACTGCCGGCGAAGAATTTGCAATGGCACTGCACTTGCTGGGGGTCAGACCCAAGTGGGACAAAGGCTCTGAAAGGGTTTCGGGTATAGAAATATTGCCGATAACAGAGCTGGATAGACCCCGTATAGACGTAACGCTGCGCGTGTCCGGCCTGTTTCGCGATGTGTTCCCGACGCTGTCCACGCTGTTTACGCAAGCGACCCGCGCGCTCGCGGCACGAGACGAGTCGCTGGACTGGAATCCCTTTTCAGGCCGCGACGCAGAACCGCGCGTCTATGGGCCCAAGCCCGGGAGCTTTGGGCTTGGCATGAGCGGCACGATGGACGACTACACACCCGAAGCCCGTCACGCGGCAGGCGAGGCATGGCTGGCCGCGTCGGCTTGGGCGCTTGACGGTGACACCGCAACACGCGACGAGGAAGGCATCCGCCATCTTGTTGCACAGGCCGATGCCTTTGTGCATCTGCAGGATTTGCCGGAAACAGACCTTCTGCTCGCAAGTGACTACGCAGCGCATGAAGCCGGTTTTGCCGCGGCACAGGCGGCCGTTGGCGGTCAAGCTGCGTTGTACCATCTCGACAACACAGACCCGACACGCCCAAGAGCCCGCGCACTACAAGAAGAAATCGCGCGCGTGGTGCAAGCGCGTGCCGGCAACCCCGACTGGGTCGCAGGCATGCGAGCGCATGGCTTTCGTGGTGCCGCAGAAATTGCCGCGACCCTCGATCACCTTGCAGCGTTTGCACATTTAGCTCAGGTCGTGGGGCCGCATTTATTTGACATTTATCTTGATGCCACACTGGGCAATCCGGAAACCGAAGCGTTTCTGAAGGAAGCGAACCCCGAAGCATACGCGGCGATGCGTGACCGGTTCCGCGCGTTGCAAGAGGCCGGGTTGTGGCAATCACGGCGCAATTCAACACAGGCACTTCTAGAGGCTGCAACATGACTGCGCCCGTCGTGAAAGGGTGGTGCCCCGGCGCGCTTCGCCCCATGCAGTCGGGCGACGGGCTCGTGGTGCGCGTCCGACCCTTTCGCGCGGAGGTAACGCGTGATCAAGCCTTCGCACTCTGCGACATTTCCGACAAATTCGGCAACGGCGTTTTGGATCTTACATCGCGCGCGAACGTGCAAATTCGCGGTGTTCGCGAAGCCTCTCATCCAGATGTGATAAGCGCACTCGCCGCGCTTGACTTGCTGGACCAATCAGAAAAAGTCGAGCGTCATCGCAACATCCTGATGCCCTTTGACTGGCAACAAGATGATCTCACGTATCAGCTACATGATGCGATTGTTTCCATCCTGCCCGACTTGCCCGATTTGCCCGGCAAGATGGGCTTTGCGCTGGACACCACAGGGATACTGCAATTGCAGGACGCATCGGCTGATTTTCGCATTGAAGGTATAACTGGTCAGGTGATCTTGCGCGCAGATGGCAGCGACCACGGATGGCCTCTTGATGGCGATACAAGCCATGTGACCGACGCGATTAAAGAGATGGCACACTGGTTTGTCGAAACGGGTGGGATGCGCACAGGGCGCATGGCGCGCCATCTCGCAACTGGCGCTCGCTTGCCCGAAGCATGGTGCGCAACACCCGGAGCATCCGCCGCGAGCGGCAGCTTGATCGGCTGGCACAATCAGGCGCAGATCGTAGGGATTCCGTTCGGAAAACTTGAAACAGACGCCCTGCGCATTGCGCTGACCGAAAGCAAGGCAGAAAGCATTCGGCTGATGACCAAAAGGCGCCTTGCCTTGCTCAATGGGACAGGGTTGAGCAGCGGCCCTTTTATTTTCGAGCCGGATCACCCGTTGATGTCTGCACACGCCTGCCCCGGCGCGCCCTTTTGCCCTCAGGCCAGCGTGTCGACACTTGATCTGGCGCGCCAACTGGCACCACGGGTAAAAGGCGGATTGCACGTTTCCGGCTGCGTGAAAGGCTGTGCCCACGCAAAACCCGCGGCCATTACGCTCGTGGGGCGGGACGGCAGCTTTGATCTTGTGCGCAACGGAACAACGTGTGACACGCCGCAAGTGACACAGATATCCACCACCGAAATCTCTGCCATGATCGAGACCCTTTAAATGCTTTACGAATACGAAAAAGACGGTGCTGCAATCTACAAGGAAAGCTTTGCGACCATCCGGGCCGAAGCGGATCTCGCCCAATTCGATGATGACGAAGAGCCTATCGCGGTTCGCATGATACATGCCGCCGGAATGGTGGGGCTTGAAAAACACATACGGTTTTCGACGGGCTTTGCTGTCGCCGCGCGACGTGCTTTGGCGAACGGAGCGCCGATCTTTTGCGACGCACGAATGGTGTCAGAAGGCGTGACCCGCACAAGGTTGCCAGCAGAGAATGACGTCATCTGCACATTACACGCAGAGGGCATCCACGAATTGGCGCGCGAGCTTGGCAATACACGATCTGCGGCAGCACTGGAACACTGGCGCCCGCGCCTTGAAGGTGCCTTGGTCGCAATCGGTAACGCTCCAACTGCGCTGTTCCACCTGCTCAACATGCTTCAAGACCCCGCATGCCCGCGCCCCGCTGCGATCATCGGTTGCCCCGTCGGCTTTGTCGGGGCGAAAGAAAGCAAGGACGCACTCTGGGCGGATCAACCTGTGCCCTGTTGCATCGTTGAAGGCCGTCTGGGAGGCAGCGCGATCACTGTGGCTGCGATTAACGCGATTGCGAGCCGCGCAGAATGACAAAGAACGGTACGATCTGGGGTGTGGGCCTTGGCCCGGGTGATCCCGAATTAATGTCAGTCAAGGCCGATCGATTGCTGCGACAGGCATCTCATGTCGCCTTTTTCCGCAAAGCCGGCCGCACCGGACAGGCGCGGCAGATCCTTGGCACCATGCTACGCTCTGACGTCGTGGAAATCGCGATGGAATACCCCGTAACGACCGAAATTCCGCTAACAGACCCACGCTACAACCAGATCCTGTCTGCCTTTTACACTGAAAGTGCCGAACGATTGCGCGCCCTTTCCCGGAAAGGCCTCGACGTCATCATCGTGTCGGAAGGTGATCCGTTTTTCTACGGGTCATTCATGCATCTTTACACCCGTTTGCGCGCCGACTGCCCGATCGAAGTTGTCCCGGCAATTACAGGCATGTCGGCTGCGTGGACAGCCACAGCAGAGCCGGTGACTTGGGGTGACGATGTCATGACGACGCTGATGGGAACGCTGCCGCAAGAGACGCTGGTCACACAGATGAAGCAGGCAGACGCCCTGATTATCATGAAGATCGGACGCAACATCGACAAGATCCGCGCTGCCTTGCGCGAAGCCGGGCGGTTTGAGGCGGCTTGGCTGGTGGAATACGCGTCCATGCCAAACCAAACGGTGCAAAAACTGTCAGACGCAGAGGGAAAGGTTACCCCGTACTTTTCCATCATTATTGTGCACGGTCAGGGACGGCGACCATGAGTGGTTCGGTCATCATCGCGGGCCTCGGACCAGGTAGCGACACGCTCGTCACACCGGAAGTTTCGGATGCGCTGGCACAAGCGACAGACGTCGTGGGCTACATCCCTTACGTCGCGCGCGTCACTGAGCGCCCGGGCCTTACGCTGCACCCTTCGGACAACAGGGTTGAACTGGAGCGCGCGCAGCACGCGCTGGCTCTGGCAGAAGCAGGCAAAACGGTTGTGGTCGTATCTTCCGGTGATCCCGGCGTCTTTGCCATGGCATCCGCTGTTTTCGAGGCTATGGAAACAGGCCCTGAAACGTGGCGCGCACTTGATGTACGGGTACTCCCAGGCATAACAGCAATGCTTGCAGCCGCTGCCGCCGCAGGTGCCCCGCTGGGTCATGATTTTTGCGCAATCAATCTGAGCGACAACCTCAAACCGTGGGCGTTGATCGAAAAACGTTTGCGCTGTGCTGCCGTTGGTGATTTCGCCATGGCATTTTACAATCCGCGCTCAAAATCGCGCCCGGAAGGGTTTGTCAAAACTCTGGCGATCCTTAACGAGGTCTGCGGCGACGACCGCCCGGTAATATTTGCGCGCGCGGTAAGCACACCTGAACAATCGATACGTGTCGTGCCCTTGTCGCAGTGCACACCGGAAATGGCGGACATGCGCACCGTCGTGCTGGTCGGTAACGCCGCGACCCGTATCATCGACCGGGTCGGATCACCAATAATCTATACGCCGAGATCCGCAGCAGGATGACCGATCCAGCGCATAACCTCGTCAACGCTGTGCGCTTCGCGGCGCGCAGGCAGTTGCGGGCGGTCAATCATGATCACCGGAAGCCCCAGCCGCCGCGCCGCGACGATCTTTGCTGCCGCACCGTTGCCGCCAGAGTTCTTCGACACCACGACGTCAATGCCGTGCGATCGCAAAAGGCTTTCGTCTGCGTCGGCAGAGAACGGCCCGCGCGCCGTGATAACCTCGCAATCGGGGAAAGGCGGCGTGTCCATGCCGTCAACGACACGCAACAGGTAGTAATGCTGCGCGTTCGGCGCAAAGTCGGGCAGGTGCTGCCTGCCGACCGCCAGAAAAACGCGCCGGTGCGGACCGCACAAGGCTCGTACGGCAGCCGGGATGTCGGGCACCGAAGTCCATTTGTCACCTTCGGTTTCCTGCCACGCGGCACGTGTCAACGCCAAGAGTGGGATTTCCACTTTCGCACAGGCGGCGACCGCATTGCGGCTCATCTGCGCGGCAAACGGGTGGGTAGCATCGACAACCGCGCGAAAACCCTCCGCACGGAGGTAAGCGGCAAGTCCATCCACGCCGCCAAATCCACCAACGCGCACTGGCAGGGGCTGGCGGGCTGGCGCGTTGACGCGTCCTGCCAACGAAACAACAGCCTTGATGCCAGCATTGGATGCCTGCCGCGCCAAAGCTGCTGCCTCGGTGGTGCCGCCAAGGATCAAAAGGGGTTGCGTCATGGCTGAATGTCCGTGGCTGTCGATCATCGGTCTAGGCGAAGATGGCCCAGATGGGCTTTGCCACGCAAGCAGATCGGCGCTGGATACGGCAGAAATCATCATGGGTCCGCCAAGGCATCTGTCATTGCTCCCGCCACTAAACGCCAAAATTGTAGAATGGCCCGTCCCGTTTGCGCGCGGCGTAGAAGATCTGCTGGCGCTAAGAGGCAAAAAGGTCGCTATGCTGGTATCGGGAGACCCGTTTTGGTTCGGCGCCGGCAGCACTGTTGTTCAACGACTGGCACCGACCGACTGGCAGGCGTTCCCCGGCAAATCGACCTTTTCGCTTGTCGCTGCGCGCATGGGATGGCCCATCGAAAAAACAATTTGCATGGGGCTTCATGCCGCTCCGCTGACCCGCCTGCGCCCGACACTCGCACCCGGACAGCGGATGACCGTACTTTTGCGGGACGGCGACGCGGTGCGGGATCTGATGCAGTTTCTGAAGGACACTGGTTTTGGTGCCTCACACGTCGCGATTTTTTCCGCAATTGGTGGTCCGCGGGAAACGCGCGCCGACGCCACAGCGGATGAATGGGATCGTCCGGCGCCCCAACATCCGGTCTGCGCTGCGGTAGAGGTGGCCGGCAACGGCAACGTGGTACCGCAGGCTTCGGGGTTGCCTGATACGCTTTTTGAAACAGACGGCGTGATGACCAAACGACCAATCCGCGCATTGACGCTTTCCGCCCTTGCGCCACAACCGTTTGAACACCTGTGGGATATCGGCAGCGGATCAGGCAGTATTGCCGTTGAATGGTTGCTGTCGCATCCCGGCACGCGGGCAACCTGTATTGAACCGCGCGCGGATCGCATTGCGTTGATCCGTTCGAACGCTGACCGTCTCGGAGCCGATCGTGTTACTATTGTTCAGGGTTCGGCCCCGCAAATTCTGTCAGAGCTTGAAGCGCCTGATGTGGTCTTCATTGGCGGCGGCCTTACCAAAGATTTGATGGATGACGTGGCTAACCTGCCCGCTGGCACGCGGATCGTAGCCAATGCGGTGACGCTGGAATCGCAATCCCTGCTTGAACAGGCACAAGCCAGCTTGGGGGGAGACTTGCTGCGCGTTGATATCTCCCAAAGCGTTCCCATCGGCACAAAGCGAGGCTGGAAGGCCGCCTACCCTCTCATTCAGTGGAGTTGCGTGCTGTGATCGTCGCCGGTTTCGGATTTTCGACACGCGCAAGCTTAGACAGCCTTGCCGATGCGCTGCGACGCGCGACCGAGGTGTATGAGGTACACGCATTCGCCACACCAACAGATAAGACGGCACTGGTAGGCGCGCTGGCTCGGATTCACAGCGTTCCGGTTCACCCGGTGCCTGCCGCCCAATTGGAAAACATCGAAACACAGACCCAGTCGACAAGATCGATGCAGACAAGGCGCACCGGTTCGGTTGCCGAGGCATCGGCACTTGCCGCCGCTGGCCCCGGCGCTGTATTGCTGCAGGCGCGCGTAGAATCTGCCGACAGGCTGGCAACCTGTGCCTTGGCGCAAGGAAAAAACTCATGACCGTACACTTCATCGGCGCAGGCCCTGGCGCACCCGACCTTCTGACACTCAGAGGTCGTGACATTATCGCCAGTTGCCCAGTTTGCCTGTACGCGGGCTCCCTTGTCCCCGAAGCAATACTGGCGCATTGCCCCCCTGATGCACGCATCATCAACACCGCACCGATGAACCTTGACCAGATCATCGCCGAGATAGAGCAAGCGCATGGCGCCGGTCACGACGTCGCAAGGCTCCATTCCGGGGATTTGTCGGTGTGGTCTGCCATGGGCGAACAGATGCGGCGCTTGCGTGACTTGGGCATTCCCGTTTCGGTCACACCGGGCGTTCCAGCCTTCGCGGCGGCGGCGGCTGCTCTTGGCACCGAACTGACCTTGCCGGGGCTCGGGCAATCGGTGGTTCTCACGCGGACGCCGGGGCGCGCCTCATCCATGCCGGAACGAGAAACCTTAACCAACTTTGCGGCCACGGGCGCCACTTTGGCGATCCATCTGTCGATCCAGAATATTGACAAGGTAGTCGCAGATCTGACCCCGGACTACGGCACAGACTGCCCGGTAGCGGTGGTTTTCCGCGCCACCTGGCCCGACCAAAAAATTATCCGGGCAACGCTTTCGACGATTGCACAGAAACTGGATGCGGACATCACACGCACAGCACTGATACTGGTAGGGCCCGCACTCGCCGGTGAGGGTTTTGATGAAAGCTGCCTTTACGCGGTCGATTATGACCGGCGCTACCGCCCGCAGTCAGCGGCCTCCCCGTGGGCCGGTTGGACACCTGAAAGCGAGGACGCATCATGACCAAGGGTTTGATGGTATCCGCGCCGTCTTCCGGCACCGGAAAGACGACAGTCATGCTGGGCCTGTTGCGCGCTTTGGCCGATGATGGCATGGCCGTGCAACCGTTCAAATCCGGACCGGATTACATCGACCCCGCCTTCCATCAGGCCGCCTGCGGGCGAGCCAGTTTCAACCTTGATGGCTGGGCCATGGGGCCCGACTTGTGGCGGACAATCGCGGCACAGGCCTCAGGCGCAGACATCTGCGTCGGCGAGGGCTCCATGGGGCTGTTCGACGGTGTCGCAACACGCGGCCAGCAGGGTTTCGGTAGCAGCGCCGAGACAGCGGCGGCCATGGGCTGGCCCGTCGTTTTGGTGCTCGACGTCGGCGGGCAAGCGCAATCTGCCGCCGCAACAGCCTTGGGCTTTCGCAATTACCAACCCAACCTGCCATTTGCCGGAGTGATCCTGAACCGTGTGGCGTCGCCCCGGCATGAGCGTCTGACCCGACTTGGTATGGACCGGGCCGGGTTACCAGTTTTGGGCGTTCTCCCAAGGCGCGGCGATCTCGCTCTGCCCGAGCGACACCTCGGGTTGATCCAAGCGGTTGAGCATCCCGATCTTGATGCCGCTATCGCGGGATACGCAGAGTTTTTGCGTGAAAATGTTGACCTTGCCGCGATCAAGGCGGCAGCGCAGGGTAATCCGCTGCCCGAAGCTGCGGCACCTCTGGCACCGCCCGCCCAGCGCATTGCGCTGGCAAGGGATGCCGCGTTCAGCTTTACCTACCCCCACCTTCTGAACGCATGGCGCCGTTCCGGGGCAGAGATCTTACCTTTTTCACCCCTGAACGACGAGGCTCCCGCCCCTGATGCCGATCTGGTGTGGTTGCCGGGCGGCTATCCCGAGTTGCATGCAGGTACTCTTGCGGCAGCGCAAAATTTTCGCGCAGGCTTGCTGAAACATGCACAGACCCGTCCGGTTCACGGCGAGTGTGGAGGCTACATGGCACTTGGCAGCGCATTGATTGACAAGGAAGGCGCGCGCCACCAAATGGCCGGACTGCTTGGTCTCGTTACGTCCTATGAAAAGCGTAAATTTCACCTTGGATACCGCCGCGCCGTTTTGAAAAGCACGCTGCCCGGGCACGACGCGGGCGTGGCACTACGCGGTCACGAGTTCCATTACTCGACGATACTCGACCAGCCAGACGCGCCGCTCGCGGATGTGGCCGACGCCGATGGCAACGCTGTTCCTGAAACCGGATCGGTGGTTGGCAATGTCACCGGCACATTCTTTCACCTGATTTCAAAGGAAGAATAGCGTGACGGGGTTTGTGAGTTTCGTCTCCTCCGGCCCGGGTGATCCGGATCTGTTGACCGTGCGCGCTGTCAAATGCCTGCAACAGGCCGATGCAATCCTATTTGATGACTTGTCTGCTGGGCCGATCCTCGAACACGCCAAGGCCGGTGCCGATCTCGTAGGGGTCGGCAAACGCGCCGGGCGCGCATCACCGAAACAGGATCATGTCAGCCGGCTGCTGGTAGATTACGCTTCGCTGGATCAGCGGGTCGTACGGCTTAAATCCGGCGACAGCGGAATTTTTGGTCGCCTCGAAGAAGAGACGGCAGCACTGAAGGCCGCGAGCATTGCGTATGAGATCGTTCCAGGTGTTACATCCGCAAGCGCTGCCGCCGCCGCCTTCGGCATTCCTCTCACCCGTCGCCTGACCGCGCGGCGCATCCAGTTTATCACCGGGCACGATGTTAGCGGCGCTCTGCCGCAAGATGTGAATATCGCCGCACTTGCCGACCCGTCCGCCACAACGATTGTCTTTATGGGTAAACGTACGTTTCCAGAGTTGGCCGCCAAACTCATCGCACATGGGCTACCCGCAGAAACACCGGCGATTCTGGCAGAAGCCGTAAGCCAGCCAGCGCAAAAGATCGCCCGTCACACGGTGGCCTCGCTTTCCGACATTTTAGCGCATGAAACCGGCGAACACCCTGCCCTCATTCTCTATGGACCCCTCGCAGAGCCATAAATCAGCAGAATTTTCTTGCTCAAATGGTGCGGCACTGGAATACAAGAACTTGCATGGTAACGCGTTCGCGCGTTTTGGGAACCGGGTGCAAATCCCGGACTGCCCCCGCAACTGTAAGCGGAGAGCGCTTGGGCATAACCACTGGCATAGCCGCCGGGAAGGGCCACATGCGCAGCGACCCGCGAGTCAGGAGACCTGCCGTGCAAGAATTATTGGGCATACAAGCCCGCTGACATCCTCTGCCGGAGGGGCAGATCAAAAGAAAGGATACGCAATGCATATCGAACCGGGCGTCGTTGATGGCGCAAAAATGGCGCTGGCCTATACCACAGCCGCAGGTGCCGCTGCCTACACGGCCAAGTTGGCGCTTGCCGATCTTGCAAAGACCAATGTCGCATCGGTGGCACTGCGTAGCCTTGGCGCGACGGCAGCTGTATTTATCTTCTTCGAGGTGTTGCCGCACTTCCCGGTTGGTATTTCCGAAGTCCACTTCATCCTCGGCACGACGATCCTTCTGTTGATGGGTGCTGCGCCTGCCGCAATCGGACTTGCTCTTGGTCTACTTATCCAAGGCAGCTTCTTTTCGCCGACTGATCTGCCGATGTATTTCGTCAACATCACCACACTGCTCGTCCCGCTGTTTGCCATTCATGCTCTGGCAGCGCGGATGATCCCGCAGAACAAGGCTTACGTCGACCTGTCCTATGGTGAAGTGCTTAAGCTGTCGGGCGTTTACCAGGGCGGCATTGTTGCCTGGGTCGCGTTCTGGGCGTTTTACGGAAATGGTGTGGGCGCTGAGACGTTCCAGTCTGTCTGGACGTTCGGTGCGGCTTACATGCTTGTGGTTATGATCGAACCGATTGCCGATTTGGCAGCGCTTGCAGCAGCCAAATCATTGCGCAACACCAAAGGCGCAACCTTCATGTCGCCACGGCTGTATCACGCGACCTGACGCGAGAACAACAAACCAACACGGCCCGGACCCTATGGGTTCGGGCTTTTTTATGCGGGTAGACCTAACGTGATCCGGGATCTGTGGCTTATTGGCATTGGGACAGGCAGTCCGGCGCATGTCACGCTGGAGGGGGTGACAGCACTGCGGGAAGCCGCAATCATCCTGATGCCGCTCAAGGGGTGCGACAAGAGCGATCTGGCCCACTTGCGGCAGAATATCATCACGCAAAGCGGCACAGAGGCTGAGGTAATCAGCTTTGACTATCCCCAGCGCGATCCCGCTCTGCCGTATCAGGACCGTGTCGCGGCATGGCATGACGAGATCGCCGCAAGATGGAAAGCGGCGCTGGCCAACTCAAACAAAAGCGGCCCTGTCGCACTGCTGGTCTGGGGTGATCCTTCGCTATACGACAGCACCATGCGCATCGCCGAACGCCTGACCCCGACACCACGCATCCGCGTCGTGCCCGGCATTACCGCTGTGCAAGCGCTCACTGCGGCGCATCGCATTCCACTCAATACGGTAGATGGTCCAATTCAAATTACGACCGGGCGGCGTTTGCGCGACGCAAACACTGTCCCTCGCGGGACGACAATGATCGTGATGCTTGATGGGGAGTGTTCCTTTCAAGACCTGCCAAATCGTGACGCGCTTTGTATCTGGTGGGGCGCCTATCTCGGCAGTGCTGACCAGATCGTACATCATGGCCGCCTTAGCGATGTCACGCACGAGATCATCCAAATACGTCAGAAAGCTCGTGCGCAACACGGATGGATCATGGACACCTACATGTTGCGCTGGCTTGAGGACTGAAACGAGCGTTCACCGTCAAGCTGATGGAGCAAAAGCTTGCTTACCAAAGCTTTCGTCTCGCAGAATTTGGGCAATCCGCAATTCGGATTGCACGTTCAAAGCGACAAGCCAATTTTGCACGGGCGCTGCACCTGATGAAAGCATGTGCGTTGCGGAAAGCGCCTGACATCGGATTGTACGTTGCGCCCTATTAAGTCCCATTCTATGAAGTTCACAGGCAGAACTCGGGGGCACCGTAGTGGAATCGGCAGATCGTATAAGAACTTCATGGGCGAAGGCTGCTGCGCTGTCTGACGAATTTGCTCGTGCCTTTTATGCGAACCTCTTCCGCACGGACGCATCGACAAAACCTCTGTTTGTCGGAGACCTTGAACTGCAAGGTCGCAAACTGATGCAAACACTTGGGTTTATTGTAGATCATCTGGACGATACGGACGCGCTGCTGCCCGCCGCACGAGACCTCGCCATCCGTCATGTGTCTTACGGTGTCACAGCCGATCAGTATCATTCTGTTGGCGCCGCATTGATTAAAACGATGAAGCAACTGCTTGGCCCCGAGTTCTCGCCTGAAGACGAAACCGCGTGGACGGACGTCTACGGTGGGCTTTCACAAGCAATGATCAGCGCCGCCTATTCGGCGTGACTATCCTTTCGTATACCAGCCTATACTGAATCCGTGCCAAGCCGGGCGCAAACTCAGGCTATATCAACTGCAAACGAAGGGCTTGGGCAATGAAGATTCGCGCATTTTCAGCATTAATCGATGGCTTTGACACAAAGGTTCTGGCCGACGCAAACTTTGTGGCGATCCATAGCAATTGTGCCATTGATCCAGATTTGCTGGGTTTGGAACAAGTGTCAGCCGCGGTGCACGGCGCTACGTCTTGCTTGGGTGCCATGACAAGCGACGGTATCACCGACGGTATCGGCGTTTTCGCAATTGAAGACCCGGACGGTGCATATGGCACCGCCATGAAACCCATTACCGACGATGCCAAAAGCGCGGCGCGCAACGCGACACTTGCGGCGTTGACCAATGCGGATCGACTGGGTGAAACCCCCGAACTGATCTGGCTTTCCTGCACTCCCGGTGCCGAAGAAGAAGTTGTCGAAGGCATCGAGACGGTTGTCGGCCCCGACGTACCCATTATTGGCGGCAGCGCCGCAGACAACGATGTAAGCGGCGGTTGGTTCGTTTATGACCGCGAAGCGAAGTGTACCTCGGGAGTGATTGTCACCGTCATGTTTCCATCGGGCCCGGTGTCTTTCGCCTACCACAACGGCTACGCCCCAACAGACAAGGCGGGCACCGTAACGCGGGTCGAAGGACGCCGCGTCCTGGAGATCGATAACCGGCCGGCCTTTGACGTCTATCGCGAATGGACAAGCACAAACGTTGATATCGACCCCAGTGGCGCAGCGATGCAATCAATTCTGTCCGAAAGCACCTTGTATCCTTTCGGGCGCAAGGTCAGCGATATCGGCGGCGTGTCATCCTATTTGCTTGCCCACCCCGCCGCCGCCGGTCAAGACGGAGCGCTTGACCTGTTTGCGACTGTGCACGAAGGCGAGGTCCTCACACAGATGACAGGAACAGAAAGTGGCTTAATCGAACGCGCAGGCCGCGTGGCGACGCTAGCCCGCTCGGCGGGCCACAACGAGAAGTCTGCAGTGGCTGGCGCGTTGATGGTCTATTGTGGCGGCTGCATGCTTTCGGTACGTCAACGGCTGGGCGAAGTGGTCACCGGCGTTTCAGACGCCCTGGACGGCGCCCCGTTTCTGGGAACGTTCACCTTTGGCGAACAAGGTAAGATCATGGGGGCAGGTAATCGTCATGGAAATTTGATGATTTCTTGCATAATCTTCGGCTGACCAAATAAAGGCAGCCGAAAATGGCCGAAGACGAGCGGTTGCGCGAGGCGCTGCTTGAACTGCAGCACCTGCGCGAAAGAGAAGCGAAATCCCTGCGGGACACCCGCAACCTGCTTGAGTGTCTGGAAGCCTATTCCAGCGCCAACACCCCGGGTGAGGCGCTCAGCAGTATCTTTGTGTCGTTGCGCAACACTATCGGCGCAGATGTGTCGCTTCTCGGAGAAATCCATGAAAGTGGTGCCTTCGAAGTCTTCGCGAGCGATGACCGCGCACTGACAGGCACATATCTGCAACCGCCATTCGACTTGTCACTCAGGCGTCGAGACGTCCTTGATCTTTCGCTCCTCGGACCGTGGTCAGGCGCTTTCGATATGAGCCGCTTTGGCGCTTTACAGTCTGTTCCGCTGGCATCTGACGGCACCAACTACGCGCTCTTGGTGCTGAAAGGAGCACGACAGAGATTTGAGAAGGGAAGTATTGATCTGGTGGAGCGTCTGGCCGGACTTGCTTTGCGCGCTTTGCAAGGAAGCAAGATCGCGGATGAGAACAAGTTGCTTGCCGCAGCAATCCATGGCTCGTCATCCGGCTTCGCAATTGCAGACGCCACACAGGCGGAACGGCCGTTGATCTATGTAAACGAAGCCTTTGAAAAGATTTCCGGGTATACAGCAGCAGAAGTTCTGGGAACAAATTGCCGCTTTCTTTCGGCGGAAGCCGAAAACTCCGATGAACGAACCCGACTGCGCAAGACGGTGCAGAAAAATGGGGCAGGCCAGTTCCTTTTGCGCAACAAACGCAAGGACGGTACTTTTTTCTGGAACGAGCTGACACTGTTCCCCGTTGAAGGAGACAACGGAGAAATCAAGAGCTTGGTTGCGACCCAGAATGATGTCAGCCAACGAATTGAAGCCGCGCAGGAACGTGACCGCACCCGGGCCCAGATGGCCAAAGCCCTGACCGCGACTGAAGACGCTTTCTTATTGCTTGAGGCGGGTCAGGTCGTCGCATTCTCAAACGATTCAACCCGCGATGTCTTTCCTGCGCCGGGCGTCGACTGGGTAATTGGAACGACTTTCGAGCAAAACTGGAGCGCTTATTTGCAAGCCTCCGAAGACATGCCCGGGCGTATCACAACTATGGTCGCCCAACCTGATCTGACAGGGTTGGCTAAGCTTCCGAACGGTCGGGAAATCGACCTGCCAGACGGACGCACCGTGCTGATCCGCGCGTCTGATTTGTCAGATGGCGGCATTGTTCTTTCCGCAACCGATGTCAGCCCTATGAAATCAGCGCAGCGTTTGCTGTCACAAAGGCTCGCCGCGATCGAAGCGGCACAAGACGGCATTGCAACCACCGACGACCATGGCAGGCTGACATATCTGAACACTGCCGCCGCCAAATTGCTGGGCTTTGCGACCCTTACCGTTGCGCTGGGGAAGCTTTGGTACAAACGCTATGAAGACGGCGAAAAACTTAAAGGCCGCGTTGCGTTTTCAGAGACCCTGACGCATTCCGTGCAGGAGCAGCCGCGCACCCATGAGGTAACAGGAACGGTTCTGGAAAGTGGCGGCTCGGTTATCGTGTTTCGAGATATCACCGAAAGGCTGGCGATCGAAACGCGCGAAGCGGACCTCAAAGCCGGTCTGCAACAACTGCAGCGGCAGGAAGCTACAGGCCAACTTACAGCCGGGATTGCGCATGATTTTAACAACTTGCTGTCTGCTATAAACGGCTCAGCCACTCTGATCGGTCTCGAAGAAAACCTTTCAGATAATTTGAAGGCGCATGTGGACCGCATTTCATCTGCTGGCACTCAGGCAGCCCGGCTGGTCAACCGACTGCTTGACATCGGCGCCAATAACGAGGGTCGAGGCGCGTTTGATTTCGGCTCTGCCTTTGCGGACATTCCCGATCTGGTGAAACCCAGTTTGCCAAACAACATCGCCCTCCATGTGGACCGGCAAGGTGATGATATCGCGCTTAAGGGGGACCCAGGAGCGCTCAGCCAGGTGGTTGTCAATTTGGTACTGAACGCGCGCGACGCCATTGGCGCTGAAAGAGGCGAGATCACCATCGCGACGAAACCCATAGACCGTCGCGATAAGATACAGGTGCGTGTTGGCGAATTACTCTCATCGCAATCCTATTTGCAAATAGACGTTCGGGACACCGGATCCGGTATCGACGATAGCCAGTTGCAAACGGTTTTCGAGCCGTATTTCTCAACAAAGGGGCGTCACGGCACGGGGTTGGGGCTGGCGATGGTATCTATGCAGGTACAAGGCGTAGGTGGCGCGGTCGGCATAGTGTCCAAGAAAGGCAGCGGCACGACTGTTTCAGTCTTTTGGCCGCTGGCAAACTACGACGCGAGCGATGAAACTGATGCTGAAGGTGAGAAACACGATCTAACCGGGCAAACGGTCATCGTGGTCGACGATGATGCCGAAGTGGCAACCGTTGCGGCCAAGTTTCTCGAAGCTCGCGGCGCTGAGGTTGCAGTGTGCATTGATCCGCGCGATGCAGTCGAGGCCATAGAAGAAGACCCCTTCGCATGGTCTGCCGTAATTACTGACTATGACATGCCGCATCTGACCGGCGGTGACGTTGCCGAAAGGGTAAAGCACGCCAGAGCGGACATACCGGTCATTCTGGTCACCGCACTGGCCCGACGCCTGTCGGATCCGCGCATCAACAATGGAACCGTGGACACGGTTTTAGCCAAGCCTACCGATCTTAACCATTTATCTTCACTACTTTTTGAATATTATCATCGACAAAAGTAGAGGGTGCCGAATGCGCGTATTGCTTGCCGACGATCACGACCTGGTTCTGGAAACGCTCGCGTCGTTTTTACGCGCGGAAAGCGGGTTTGACGTCGAAACCTGCGGATCTCTGGACGCTGCTTGCGAAAAGATTGGCAATGACGTTGCCTACGATTTGGTGCTGCTCGACTATACAATGCCAGGGATGAATGGTCTCGATGGCATGAAAAAGGCCATCGACGTTTCTTTCGGCAGACCGGTCGCGCTGATGTCAGGCACCGCTTCCAAGACGATCGCACAAGAGGCCATAGACGCTGGCGCAATCGGATTCCTGCCAAAAACAATGGCAGCCAAATCCATGGTTAACGCCGTAAAGTTCATGGCCATGGGCGAAAAATACATTCCACTGGATTTCCTGAACGCGGTCGAAGAAGAGGCTGATATCCCGCTTGCCAAGCAGCTTTCTGAACGTGAATTGCAGGTACTAGGCGGCCTTTGCCAAGGGTTTTCCAACAAGGAAATCGCCCGTGAGCTTGACCTGCAGGAAGTGACGATCAAGCTGCATGTGAAAACTCTATGCCGCAAGATTGAGGCAAAAAACCGAACGCATGCAGCGATGATTGCAAAGGAAGCCGGCATCTTTTGACATCGCCTGAAGGTTGGTCAGAATAAAAAGTCGGTACTGTCGAGGTCTGTCATCAAAACATTTTTGAGAAGGACTGAATCGCCGCCCGCTGCGAACAAAACATCATTGCCCTGTGTGCTCAAGTGATCTGATGCAAAGCCCGCATAGTCCGTAAAGGTGACAGCGTTGACTTTGCTGATGTCCAGCTTTTCAAGGGTATCTGTCGCATCGAAATCAGTGACTTTGTCGGCCCCAAATCCGTCAGCGAAGGCAAACAAGTCGCCAGAGCCGCCGCCCGTCAGCGTATCATCGCCACTCCCTCCTATAATGGTGTCGAAACTGCCGCGACCGTCGATACGGTGGTGTCCGACTAATCCGAACCAGTCTCAGTTTGCTGTGATAAATACGTCGCCTTTGGGCTCACACCGGTCGTTAGTCGCGCTCTGCATTAAGGTCCACAACGCGGGCGAACCCGACATTCAAAAGACTGCAATTGGGCACGACCTGAGCTTACTACGGAATTGTAATGGGGTTTAGTTCCTGTTGCCATTCCTCTATTGAATCCAATGGGTAAACAACCATCAGCGTTGTGAGCGTAAGGCAATCCCTAGCGACTATTGCCGCAGTAAGTTCCAGACAAAGAATGACAACTGCAATCAGAGTCGTTGAGATTGCATGTGCCAGAAAGAAACCAGCAAGCATCCACAGATAATCAAATACCGCGTTCAAGACACTGTCACCAAAATAGCCTTGATACAGAGTCGCTGCTCGAAACTTGTTCAATACCCAATCTGTGTGTTCAATGATCTCCCAGGCTACTCCAGTGACAACGGCAATCACCAACAAAGATTGAACGCTCCAAGTGGGAAAGAAAAGTCTGCCAAGCAACACGATCAGCATCCCGTGCACAATATGAGACAAGGTATACCAATCAGCGATATGCTGAGAATTGCCACTGGAAAATACTGAGCCGACCCAGAACTGAACATATCCGCACGTACAGATTAACGGTTGCCCCCATTGAAAGAGTGTTATGCCGATGAGCGCGGCTCCTAATGCAGCGAAGGCGTAAACCCACGTGTTAAAATTCGCACTATAAATTGTCATTGCGCTACGGGACGGCCTTCATTAACCGCCGTTCTCCAAACCTGCAGGTCCGGGATCTGTAAATTCCAATTTTGGTTAACGTTTGACACCGGCGCATCTCAATAATCGCTTCCCCACCGCCGGGAGACCATTCGCCGGGAATTTCGCCAATACATTGCCCTCGTGGGTTTGCACATCAATTGTGCTACCGGCCATATCCATGAAGGCATGGAACGCGTAGCAACCGGACGGATCTCCGATCGCCGTTTGCATCCTGCTACCAGAAAAATCAGCGGGGATTGTCAAATTGAACTGGCCAATCAAGGACAAAAGGCGTTCGCGTTTTTTGAAGCTCCAATTAGGAGAGGAGATCATAATCCAAGGGTAACCTCGGTTGAAACGCAGTGCGTCCGATGTTCGCGACGACATCATCACGATCTGAAAACTGGCATTTTTAGAAGCCAGTTCCGCCACACACATTTTGTCCAGTATTCGCGTCGATCTGCTCGGATAGCTTACATCCATGCTACCACAGCAGCCAGTGCAACAGCGCCGAATGCAATTCTGAGTGTACTTATCATGTTGCTTTCCTTATTTTGTTATTGGTCATAGCCACTCTTGGTCCAAAGTTACTGGACGATTTCGAGTTCCACGAACGATTGCGAGACGACTCGCCTCAGAGCTGACTGACAGTACGCACGCACATTCGACTTTTCGGCTGGGGTTAATCGACCCCAAGTACCTCCCGCAAGCTGGAATGGTAATTTTTCAACACCCATTAACGACCTTCCTTGCTTGATCAATTCACCCGTTTTTGCGTTCAACAATACAGGGGTTATGCCAATGGCGCAGTGGTTGGGCCCGTTTCCCTCGCTACCGTTTACTTCAAGTATTGAGCGAGAACTGTAACGTCGTGGGTCATCGATTATAATATAGGCCATACCTCCCGCGGCAGCCGCAGCCGCAATACTGACCGAACTGAGCAACACATCCTGTCCGGGTGTGTACTGTTGTCCGTACTGATCAAGAGGTGTTTGTTGCAAAACGATCAAAGCGTCGGCATCTCTGGCCGCGGCGCTATTTTTATCGCGCGTGACAACAACCGAGGCTCCGGTGCGCCCAAGGATTTCATTGGAAATCTGTCCTGTTCCGGCTGCGGCGTCCCATCCCAATCGAGACTGTGAAACTTCAAGCTCTGCCATGTTTGGGCGATATACAGATAGCAGGTTGTCATTTACCCGCGGGATCACGGCGACCGATTGATATCTTGATTTCGCACCCGCTTGGACACCAACCTGAGAGGCAGCACAGGCTGAAAGTGTTAGAACTAAACAGAGCAAAAGTGCCACTGAACCGTAGGCGGCCGAGTTCGACGGCTTCTGGTTACAGAGCATTGGCGATGCTCCTGTCTCCGGCAAATTTTCTTGCTATCCCGCTGACGCATTTGCTGGACAAGTCGGCAATCATTTTGTCAGAAGGCCAAACATACGTGCGAGAAACACAAATGTCCGAATAGGAGCGTGTGGTGCTGCCTACAGACACCTTAAGCGCGGCGTCTATTGTCACGTCCCAATAGGTTGCAGTTGCGGGCGTGCTAAGCGCAAACTTTTCCACGACGCCAGTCACTGTTGTCGGACCTCCCGCCACGCTATGACCTGCTGCCGACAACTCGGACTTGATAGCTTCGGTGAACAATGTTTCCGGAGCAGGATTCAACGTCACATAGCCCATGGTGACGTCTCCGACCGTTGTCCGTTCACCAATTCTGCCAGGCAGTACTCCGACGCCTCGTACCATTGTGAATGGTTGAACATTTAAGGCGCGCGGTGAAATAGATGAAAGAACGCTGCCCTCGCTGGATGCGCTTTGCAGCGAAGCATTTGCAGTGGTGTCTTGAACGCCCGCGCATGACACCAAACCGATCAGCGCTGTAAGTGTAGCCAGGTACCTCGAAACCCATTTCAACTTTCCCATCGCTTCCCCTCCCTAAAAGCAAAATCTGGAGGAGATATTATATTCCACTCACTGAATGTGCCTTTGATTTACATCAATTAGCTCACCAGCACGTGATCTGACGATCGACTGCATTGGGCTCGTTCCAGTCATTAGCTGCGCTTTGCCTGAACGTCCGGTTTTTGGTATTTCGCGGGATTATTGGCCCAGAGAGTAGTTAATTGGGCAGATTAAAGTGATCTTCGCCCGTCCTATCATCAATAAGGGCGGCAAGTTCGCGTTCTGTGCGCACCAGCTCATTGATCGCCTTGCGCATCTCGACATACTCGCGCGTGCGTACGCCGTGTTTATAAGCGGGGTTCGCTTTGCCAGCGCCTTGTCCGTCACCAGCGCCGTGCATCCGGCATACATTCCAGCCTTTGACAGCCGGAGCCCTGCATGGCTGGCCGTCGCGCTTCGAGGTTGCAGTGCATCGAGGGGCCGCGTGCGCCTTGTGCATGGGGTTGGCGTCACTTTTCATATGTGCCCCTCCCCCCGGTCTGAACATTGCCTACAATAGCCTGACCTCCGTCTTCCACATTTACGTGCTGTACGGTGACGGTCTGCTTGCCGCCGTTCCTGTGCTTGCGCAGGGCCTCCACTTGCGCCGTGTAGGTGCGCGCCAGTTTGTTGTACGCTCGCTCATGCGCCTCGAATTGAGGGAGTTGGTCGGCATTGGCCATGCGCCCGCCCTGCCGCATTAGCGCGATATGGGTTGTTGCCATCTGGACAGCTAGCATAC